>NZ_JAVXZZ010000003.1:0-526009 GCF_032337135.1 Curvibacter sp. APW13
GCTCCCACATCAGCGCTTTCTGGCTATCCGTGTAGTAGATCCTGGGTCGCCGCTTCATCTGCAACACTCCTTCCGCCTATGCGGTGGTTAGTGTGTTGCATCGACCGGTTGAATCCGCCGCCCCTAGCTGACGCTGAGCCGGATGCCTGTAAAACGCCCCATGTGGTCACTTACCCATACCGCGTATTACGCTGTTCGGTTACAGTCCCCACCCCCAGCCACCCCGTTGGCTGCCACCAATCGGCCCGCTGTGTCCTAACCCCTCCCAAGAACAAAATGCTGTTGACTGATGTTGCCGTCGAGCACGTGCTGGTGTCCAAGAAGACCGGGGTTCGGCAGACCTTTGTGCTGCATCCATTTACCGACACGCAGCGCGAATCGTTGGGCAAGTTCGAGCTGGTGCGCGACGTGCCCGAGCCCGGGCGCAAGGACGTGCGGCGCTCCACCTACGTGAGCGCGGCGCAGCTGGCCGAGCTGGTGGCCAAGGGTCTGCTGGACCAGCACAACTGCTACGTGCGCATGTGCCCGGCGCAGGGCAAGTACCCCGGGGCGAACAACCCCATCAAGAAGCTGCTGCCCGGCAACATCCGCGCAGGCTCCCCGTTCGCTGCCGCCATTGCAGCGGTAGACGTTTCCGTACCCGCCAGCCGCGAACTGCGCACCGCCTTGCTGCGCATTGGCGTGAAGCTGTAGTGGCATTGCCTGCGGACGATGCCGACCGCACACAAGTCAAACTGTTGATCTGGCAGGGTGCAGGGGCTGCTGCACTAAGTGACTGATCGGCTCCGCTGCGTTTGGGCAAGCATGCTTGCTTCACCAAGGCCCGTCTACCGCTCAGTCGCCCTTCAAGCCGAAGCTACTCAGGATCGTCTTGATCTCACCGCTTTTCTTCATCTCGACAATGGCTTTGGTGATCTGTGCCATGGTCTGCGTATCGACACTTTTTTTCGAAAATGCGTTCACGAAGTTTTGAGGAACGCCTTCCAGGACCACGTCGAGGTCCAGCTTGATCTTTGCGGCTTCATGGGCCAATACCGCGTCGCCACCAATGATGGCGCCTTTCTCGCCATAACGGCCAGCCTGCAGCTTCTTGACCAGCGTCTCATTGTTGTTCTCGTCAATGAGGGTCATGTGCGTTGCCTCTTTCTGATGCTCCTTGGCAATGTTCAGGCTCGATGAGGCGCGGACGCCACCCACCGTCCATCCATCCAGGTCCTTCAATGCGTGGACCTTGGGGAACTTGTCCCTGGCTCCAAAGTAGGAGACCTTGGACACAACGACCGTGGGCGAGAAATGGGCATAGGCGGACCGTTCGGCATTGGGTATCAAGCTCAGCATGCCGTCAGCCGAACCGTCCTGAAGCATCATGATGCCGCGTGCCAGCGGCACGCTGCTGAACGTGCATTGGTACTTGAGCCGCTCGCACACCCGCTTCATCACTTCGACCATGCCGCCCTTGAGCTCACCGCCCTCGCTCCAGTTGAACGGCGGATACTCCTGCGCGACAAGCGTCAGGTCTTTCGCCATGACCGTTGTCGAGAGCGCGAAAATTGCCAGCCAGGCAGTAGTCTTCCTCATGCGGCTTCTCCAGTGGCTTCGCCGTTAGTGCGGACCGTGCCGTTGCAGGCCCCCATTCGTCAGCGCAGTATGACGGGTATCGGGCAGGGTATCAATGGAAGTCTGGCCTTGCCGTCGACGAGCCCGTTGCAGCCAGGATGGTCGGATTGCTCAAACGATGGCGAGTGGGCGGCTGTGGCGTACCGCCCAGAGGTAGTTCGCAAACACAAGCACGAATAGAGCATCCATTGCGATTGCCGGCCCTGCGCTGCCGAGGTAGCGGCTGCCCTGCGCCAGCACCAGGCCCACGAACACCAGCTTGCTGACGCCCGCCACCACCAGCACCAGCGCGCGCTGGGCCGGGTGGTAGGCGCCGTAGACCAGCATGGCGCCTACCAGGGCCACCAGTGCGCCCCAGCTGCGCACCACCAGTTCTGCCAGCGGGCCCTGCACCGTGTCGCCGAAGGTGGCTTGCAGGGCCAGGTGGGGGGCGATGGCGGCCAGCAGCATGGTGCTGGTCAGCGCGCCGGCCAGCAGCATCAGGCCTTTGATGTGGTCAACGATCCAGGTCATGGGAACTCTCCAGAGAATGCAGGGGAAGCAGATGGTGGGAAGTCTATTGATGCAAATCGTTCGCGTATAGGCACTTCATGGCATAAGATTCATTCCATATGGGAAACAATGACCGTCCCCCCAACTGGCCCGCCTTGCAGGCGTTTTGCCGCGTGGTCGAGCAGCGGTCGTTCACCGCCGCGGCGCGCCATCTGGGGCTCACGGGCGGGGCTGTGAGCAAGCTGGTGGCCCAGCTGGAAGCCGATGTGGGGGTGCAGCTGCTGCAGCGCACCACGCGCAGCCTGCAGGTCACCGAAGCGGGGCAGCGCTTCTACGGCGCCGCCGTGCGCCTGCAGGAAGACCTGCACAGCGCGCTGGACGACGCCCGGGGCAGCGGTGCCAGCGCGGCGGGGCGGTTGCGCGTGGCGGTGCCTACCTCGTTTGCGCTGATGTGGCTGGCCCGGCAGGTGCCCGCCTTCCTGCAGGCGCACCCGCAGCTCACGCTCGACCTGGACCTGAACGACCGCTACGTCGACCTGGTGGCCGAGGGCATGGACTGCGCCATCCGCATCGCCACCGCCTTGCCCGACTCCAGCCTGGTGGCGCGGCCGCTGGGTGCCGTGCAGCGCGTGCTGGTGGCCGCGCCCGGCTACCTGGCCAGCGCACCGTCCCTGGCCTCGCCCGAAGACCTGCTGCAGCACGCCTGCCTCATCTACACCCAGACCGACAGCCCCGGCCTGTGGCCGCTGCGTGGCACGCGCGGTGGCGCCCCCGTGCAGGTGCAGGGCCGCCTGCGGGTGAACAACAGCGTGGTGCTGCGCGACGCGCTGCTGGCCGGGCAGGGCGTCACGCTCACGCCGCGCTTTGTGGTGCACGACCTGCTGGCCAGTGGCGCGCTGGTTGAGCTGCTGCCAGGGCACCGCCCGGCGCCGCTGCGCATCTACGGTGTGGTGGCACAGCAGCGCCACCTGCCGCGCAAGGTGCAGGTGTTTCTGGACTTCGTGGCGCAGCTGCTGGCTGCCAGTGGCGAATTCGCGGCGCACGAGACGGCACAATAGCCCGCTGGCCAGTTCGCAAGCGCTTTACAGTTGCTACCAATTTGGTAGCTTCCTGCGCAATTCCTGTGAGGGCTGCAGCCTGTTTTTACTGGAAACGGTAGCCCTGTCGGCTGCCGACAGGGAATGTTTAGGGGGGATGGTCCGATGGAAAGCTTTCTGCGCCGCTATACCGAGCTGCCGTACGTCATTGAGTTCCTGCACACGGAGCAGCTGGCCCTGCTGAATCCCGCCAGCTGGGACGACCGCAACGACTCCTTCTACATCGAGGAATACGCCCGCCGCGCAGGGGTGCGGTCGGTGTATGCGCTTTGCCTGGCCGACGGGGCCGAGACCTACCACCACTGGCGCGTGTTCTCGCATGGCTCCGGTGGTGTCTGCATCCAATTCCGGCGCGAGCAGTTCCTGGCCGCCGTGGCACAGGCACCCGGGCTGCGCGCGCAGGCGGTGCAGTACAGGACGCTCAACGAGCTGCAGGCGGCCGCCCCGACGCTGGACGAGCTGCCCTACCTCAAGCGCCACGCGTTCCAGGACGAGAGCGAATTCCGCCTGTTCCACGCCAGCCCACAGGCCGGCCCGCCCGTGCACCGCATTGCCATGCCGCGCAGCACGGTGGACCGCATCATCCTGAGCCCGTGGCTGCCGCGAACGGTGGCCCAGCATGTGAAGCAGACGCTGAAGTCCCTGCCCGGGTGTTCGCGGCTCAAGGTCTACCACTCCACGCTGGTGGAAAACCAGAACTGGAAGAAGTTCGCCCATGGTGGCGCCTGAAGGCAGGCGCGGGCCACGACCACGGCCGCAGCTACCTGCGGTACGCCTTGTGATTGCTTCTATTTTGATAGCTGCCTGCGCAATTCCTGTGCGGGCTGCAGCCACTTTTGAGCAGGTAAAGGCGGCGTACCAGCCGTCCGACCGGCTGCTGCTGGACCGCCGTGGCGAGTTGCTGCACCGGCTGCGGGTGGATGCCACCGTGCGCCGGGGGCAGTGGGTGGCGCTGGCCGACGTGTCGCCCGCACTGCGCACGGCGCTGGTGCTCAGCGAAGACCGGCGCTTCTACGAGCACAGCGGGGTCGACTGGCAGGCCGTGGGCGCGGCCGCCTGGGCCAACCTGTGGAACACCCGCACGCGCGGTGCCTCCACCATCACCATGCAGCTGGCGGGTTTGCTCGAAGAGGACCTGGCGCGCGCCCGGGGTGGGCGCAGCGCGGTGCAGAAGCTCGGGCAGGCGGTGTCGGCCACGGCGCTGGAGCGCAGCTGGCGCAAGGACCAGATACTGGAGGCCTACCTGAACCTCGTGCCCTTCAAGGGCGAGCTGGTGGGGCTGGATGCACTGAGCCGCACGCTGTTCGGCAAGGCCGCGCATGGCCTGGACGCGAGCGAGGCCGCGGTGGCTGCCGCCCTGGTGCGCGCACCCAATGCGCCGCCGGCGCAGGTGGCCAAGCGTGCCTGTGCCGTACTGCAGAGCCTGCAGGCCAGTGGCGCAGATTGCAGCGCGCTGGAGGTGTTCACCCTGGCGGCGCTGCAGCGCCGCGCGTTCGACGCCAGCGAAGGCGTGGCACCGCACGTGGCGCGCCAGTTGCTACCCGGCGCGCGCACGCTGGCGGTGCGCAGCACGCTGCTGGCGCCCCTGCAGCGCTTTGCCCAAGGCACCTTGCAGCAGCACTTGCGCGAACTATCCGGCCGCCATGTGGAAGACGGCGCCGTGCTGGTGCTGGACAACGCCAGCGGCGAGGTGCTGGCCTGGGTCGGGTCCTCGGGCCTGCTCAGCGACGCGGCCGAGCTCGACTTTGTGACCGCTTTGCGCCAGCCCGGCTCCACGCTCAAGCCCTTTCTCTATGCCCAGGCCATTGCCGAGCGGCGCATCACGGCGGCCTCGCTGCTCGAAGACTCGGGGACGCAGATACCCACGCCCGGGGGCCTGTACATCCCGCAGAACTACGACCGCCAGTTCAAGGGCTGGGTGTCGGCCCGCACGGCGCTGGGGGCCTCGCTCAACGTGCCGGCCGTGCGCACCCTGGTCATGGTGTCGCCCGACGCCTTCCACAAGCAGCTGGTGCGCCTGGGGCTTCCGCTGAAGGAGAGCGGCGACTACTACGGCTACAGCCTGGCCCTGGGCAGCGCCGAGGTGTCGCTGCTGGCGCTCACCAACGCCTACCGGGCGCTGGCCAACGGCGGGCGCGCCAGTGCCACGCGGCTGCAGGCTGGTGCCGCACCGTCATTCCACAGCGCGCTCGACGCCCGCGCCGCCTTCGTGGTGGGCGACATGCTGTCCGACACCAACGCCCGCGCCCGCACCTTCGGCACCGACAGCGTGCTGGCCACGCGCTTTTGGACCGCCGTGAAGACCGGCACCAGCAAGGACATGCGCGACAACTGGGCCGTGGGCTGGTCGCAACGCTACACCGTGGGTGTGTGGGTGGGCAATGCCAGCGGCGCACCCATGTGGGACGTGAGCGGTACTAGCGGCGCGGCCCCGGTGTGGGCCGCCGTCATGGGTTACCTGCACCGCAGTACGCCCAGCAAGGCCCCGGCCGCACCGGCCGGGCTGGTGCAGCAGCAGGTGCAGTTCGCGGCGCCGGGCACGGGCGCGCCGGTGGAGGCTGCGCGCAGCGAGTGGTTCCTGGCGGGCACCGAGCAGCCTCGTTTTGCTATTAAAACAGGAGCTTCTGGCGCAATTTCCATGGGGGCTGGAGGCCAAAAATGCACCCAGGACGGGGGCGTGGCGGCGCGCATCACGGCTCCGGCCCCGGGCACCATCGTGGCGTTGGACCCGGACATACCGCCGCAGCGCCAGCGCCTGAACTTCACGGCGCAAGGGTCCGCTACCCGCTGGCGCATCGACGGCAAGGCCGTAGGGCAGGGCACCACGTTGGCTTGGCTACCGTGGCCGGGGCGCCACCGGGTGCAGCTTGTGGATGCGGCCGGTCAGGTGTGTGACGAGATACGCATCGAGGTGCGCGGTGCCGGGCTTACCGCCGCCGGGCGCAGCCGCGCGGACGCGGCCCGGCGCTAGGCCAGTTACTGCAGCAGCAAGGTGTTGCCACCGCCCGCACCGGCGGCGAGCTTGAAGGTGCTGACCACCTGGGCCAGCTCGGTGGCTTGCTCGCTCATGCTCGATGCGGCGGCGGCACCCTGTTCCACCAGGGCAGCGTTCTGCTGCGTCATCTGGTCCAGGTTGGCAATGGCGGAGTTGATCTGCTGCACGCCGTCGGCCTGCTCGGTGGCGGCTACCGACATCTCGCCGATGATCTCGCGCACCTTCACCACATTGGCCACGATTTCCTCCATGGTGCTGCCGGCCTGGCCCACCAGGCTGGAGCCATGTTCCACCTTCGAAACGCTGTCGCTGATCAGGCCCTTGATTTCCTTGGCGGCCTCGGCACTGCGCTGGGCCAGCGAGCGCACTTCGCTGGCCACCACGGCAAAGCCGCGGCCCTGCTCGCCCGCACGGGCCGCTTCCACCGCGGCGTTCAGCGCCAGGATGTTGGTCTGGAAGGCAATGCCGTCGATGACGCCGATGATGTCGTTGATCTTGCGCGAGGCGTGGTTGATCTCGGCCATGGTGCTCACCACCTGACCCACCACTTCGCCGCCCTGCTGGGCACTGCGTTCGGCCTCGGAGGCCAGTTGGGTGGCCACGCGCGCGGAGTCGGCCGACTGCTTGATCGCGCCCGACATTTCCTCCATGCTCGACGCGGTTTCTTCGAGGTTGCTGGCAGTTTGCTCGGTGCGGGCCGAGAGGTCGTGGTTGCCGGTTGCCACTTCGGAGGCGGCCAGCTGGATGCCGTCGGCCGCCTCGCGCACCTTGCTGATCACGCCCACCAGCGAGTTCTGCATGCGCTCCAGCACCTGCGTCATGTGGGCCAGTTCGTCGTTGCCTTGGGCCAATGGGGGGCGCTTGGTCAGGTCACCACCGGCCATGTGCTCGGCAAACTCGGCCACGCCATGCACCGGCTGCACGATGGAGTGCGCCATGCGCCAGCCCAGCAGCACGGCGGTCGTGACGCTCAGTGCGCCGATGACCAGTAGCGCAGTGGTGATGGCAGTCATGGCGCCGTTGATCTTGCCAAACACCTCCGTGCCGCCCTTTTGCAGCGCTGCGTCGATGCCTGCCAGCATGTCGTACATGGGCTTGAAACCCTTTTCCGAGGCCTGCATGGCCTCCCAGGCCTCGGCATTGGTTGCGTACTGATTGGCCAGCAGCTTCTCCACCACGGGGTTTACCGCGGCGCGGTATTCCTGCAGGTAGCCGCGAAACGCCGCCAGGTTCTTCTTCTGCTCTTCGGTGATGGGCGCATTGGCGAAATTGTCCCCAGCACCATCGAGCAGCTTCTGCTGTGCGTCCCATTCCGCCTTGAGCGCCTTGATGACCTCGGGCTTGCCCATCGCCGCCACCATGCCGTTGTGGGCGATCTTGCTTTCCAGGATGCCGTACTTGGCCTTGGCCGTGATGATGTTGATCGGAATGAGCTTGCCGGTGATGCCGTCCAGGCCTTTCATGGCCACGTTCAGGCCAAACCAGCCAATGCCGATCACGGCGATGGACAGCACCACCAGCAATCCAAAGCCTGCATAGAGGCGGGTTCCGATCTTTACGCGGGTCAGCATGGTCTCGTCTCCAGAATAAATGCGCTCCAGTGGAGAAGTATCGGCACATTTGGCGCGCAATGTACAGCGGGTGACTACCTATACTCGGCTCCATGACATCGATCGTTTCCCTGGCCGCCCGGTGGGTGGCATGGATGGTGGGCTGGCTGCTTCTGGCCGCAGGTTATGCCTGGGCGGGCGAAGCCCGTGTGGCCGTGGCCGCCAACATGTCAGCGCCCATGCAGCAACTGCAGGCCGAGTTCGGCCGCGCCACCGGCCACACACTGGTGGTGGCCGTGGGCGCCACCGGCAAGCTGCAGGCGCAGATCGTCAACGGGGCACCCTTCGATGTGTTGGTGTCGGCCGACGACGAAGCGCCCAAGCGCCTGGAAGCCGGCGGCCAGGCCGTGGCGGGTACACGCCTGACCTATGCCATAGGGCGGCTGGTGCTGTGGAGTGCGACGCCGGGACTGGTCGATGCCCAGGGCCAGGTGCTGAGCCAGGGAAATTTCAGGCATCTGGCGCTGGCCAACCCGCAAACCGCACCCTACGGCGCGGCGGCCGTGGAGGTGATGGACAAGCTGGGCCTGCGTGCGCGCCTGCAGCCGCGTTGGGTGCAGGGTGAAAGCGTGGCCCAGGCCTGGCAGTTCGTGGCCAGCGGCAATGCCGAACTGGGCTTCGTGGCGGCCTCGCAGGTCCTGCGCAACCAGCAACCGCTGGGTGGTTCGGTCTGGTTGGTGCCCAGTAGCTTGCACACCCCCCTCCTGCAGGATGCCGTGTTGCTGCAGCGTGGGCGGGACAATGACGCCGCCAAAGCGTTCCTGGCGTTCCTGCGCAGCGATGCGGCGCGCCAGGTGCTGCGCAGTTATGGCTTCGAGGAACCGGCAAGACCATGAGCGTGACACTGTCTGCCCAGGACTGGTCGGCCATCGTGCTGAGTGCCGAACTGGCCACGGCCACAACCGTGCTGCTGCTGGTGCTGGCCACGCCCGTGGCCTGGTGGCTGGCGCACACCACGTCGCGCGCCCGCGCCTTGGTGGCTGCCGTCGTGGCCTTGCCGCTGGTGCTGCCGCCGACGGTGCTGGGCTTCTACTTGCTGGTCAGCCTGGGGCCGCAGGGCTGGGTCGGGCAGGCCATGCAGTCGCTCGGCCTGGACCTGCTGCCCTTCAGTTTTGGCGGCTTGCTGTTGGGCTCGCTCATTTACTCGTTGCCCTTTGCCGTGCAGCCGCTGCAGCATGCGTTTGAATCCATGGGGCAGCGCCCGATGGAAGTGGCTGCCACCCTGCGCGCCAGTCCCTGGCAGGCCTTCTGGCGCGTGGCGCTGCCGATGGCACGCCCCGGCTACGTGAGTGCCGCCGTGCTCACCTTTGCGCACACGGTGGGCGAGTTCGGCGTGGTGCTCATGCTCGGAGGCAATATTCCGGGGCAGACCCAGGTGGTGTCGACTCAGATTTACGGCCATGTCGAAGCGCTCGAATATGGGCAGGCCCATGCCTTGTCCTTGGGCATGGTGGTGTTTGCACTGCTGGTGCTGTGGTTGCTGCACGCTGCCAATGGCCGCCGCCGCGGGTTGCTCACATGAGCGGAGCGGCCCAGCGCATCCTGCTGCAGTGGCAGCGTGGCAACTTTGCGCTCGACGTCGACCTGCACCTCCCTGCGCAAGGCATTGCGGTGCTGTACGGCCCTTCGGGGTGCGGCAAGACCAGCCTGCTGCGTTGCGTAGCGGGGCTCGAGCGCGCGCGCAACGCATTGGTGCAGTTGGGTGGTACGACCTGGCAGGACGACGCCCAGGGCGTTTTCGTACCGGTACACCAGCGCGCGCTGGGCTATGTGTTCCAGGAGGCCAGCCTGTTCGCCCACCTGTCGGTGCGCGAGAACATTCTCTTCGGTGCCGCGCATTGGCGCGGGGCCGCGCTGCCGACGTCCGTGGAAGAGGTCATTGCACTGCTGGGCATTGGCCGCCTGCTCGATAGGGGCGTCTCGGGCCTTTCCGGCGGCGAGCGCCAGCGCGTGGCGATTGCCCGCGCACTGGCCAGCGAACCACAGGTGCTGCTGTTGGATGAGCCCTTGTCGGCGCTGGACGGCGCGCGCCGCCAGGAACTGCTGCCTTGGCTGGAGCGGCTGCGCGACGCACTGCACATTCCCATGCTGTACGTGACCCACGCGGCTGACGAAGTGGCGCGGCTGGCCGATACCCTGGTGGTCATGGAGGCCGGGCGTGTGCGCGCCTGCGGCCCGGTCGCCGAGGTATTGGCGCAGGTAGACGCCCCCGTGGTGCTGGGCGAGGACGCCGGGGCCCTGCTGCTGGGGCAGGTGCAGCAGTGCGATACCCGATGGCACCTGGCCGCCGTGCAGTGCGCCGGTGCCACGCTGTGGCTGCGTGACACGGGGCTGGCCTTGGGCCAGCGCGTGCGCGTGCGCGTGCTGGCGCGCGACGTGAGCCTGTCGTTGGCGCCGCTGCAGGACAGCTCGATCCAGAACGCCATGCCCTGCATGGTGCGTGCCATCGCGCCCGGTGCCCACCCCTCGCAGGCCTTGGTGCAGCTGCAGTTGGAGCGCGGCGGACAGGGCGCAGACGGTGCCTTGCTGCTGGCCCGCGTCACCTGCCGCGCGGTCGATGCTCTGGGTCTGGTACCGGGGCGTGCGGTATGGGCGCACATCAAGTCCGTCGGTCTGGTGGGCTGAAGCCGCATGCGGCGCAATGCTGCGGTGAAAATTTTTGCACCTTGATTGACGGGGTGGCGTCTACAGTTCAAAGCATTGCAACGCGCTGCGGCGCTGGAGCCTGCCATGACCACTGCTTCCCTGATGCCTACCCTGTTCGTGTCGCACGGTGCGCCGCTGTTTGCGCTGGAGCCCGGTGAGACCGGCCCGGCCCTGGCCCAGTGGGCGGCCGCCCAGGCCCCCGCGCCGCGCGCCATCGTGGTCATGTCACCCCATTGGATGGCGCGTGGCCCCGCGGTCATGACCAGCCCCACTCCGACCACTTGGCACGACTTTGGCGGCTTTCCTCGTCCGCTGTATGCGCTGCAGTATCCGGCGCTGGGTCAACCCGCCGTAGCACAGCGCGTGCAGGACTTGCTGGCCCAGGCCGGCATGCCAGCTCAGCCCGACCCCCAGCGTCCTTTCGACCATGGCACCTGGGTGCCCCTGATGCACCTGTACCCGCAAGCGGACATTCCCGTGGTGCAGGTGGCGCTGCCCATGGGCTTTGGCCCGAAAGAGGTGTTCGCCATGGGGCAGGCACTGCAGAGTCTGCGCAGTGAAGGCATCCTGGTCATGGGCAGTGGCGCCATGACGCACAACCTGGGTGAGTTCGGAGCTTTCGACGGCAGCCAGGCTGCGCCCTATGCGGTGGAGTTCAGTCGCTGGGTGGAGGCGGCGGTGCGGCGGGGCGACGCGACCGCCCTGCTGAACTACCGTGAGTTGGCCCCGCATGCCCACCGCGCGCACCCCACAGAAGATCATTTCCTGCCGCTGTTCTTCACCTTGGGCGCTGCGGGCTGGGGCCAGGAGGGCAGTGCCCCCTCGCTGGATTACCTGAGCCGCGAAATTCTCTACGGCATGCTGTCCATGGACGCGATGGCGCTGCACTGATCACTCTTGCGGCACCTGCCGCAACCCAGTGCGGGTATGTGGGGCTGGCGATGGGTGAGGCTTCGTGATACCGTGCTCCTTCCCCCACAAGGTGGTGCATGGACCTGACCCTTTTCCACTCCAATGCCGCTGAGTCGTTCGCACAGGCGAACGGCGTGCTGGAGGCCGCCGTGGCCTGGTTGCTGTGGCGCCAGGTGCATGTGCGCAAGGAGTGGGCGCTGGACTGGCTGGCACTGAGCATGCTGTGCGCTGCCGTGATCAACATCGGCACCCCGATACTGGTCACGCCCAACATCGGGCGTCCAAGCGCCGTCTCGGTGTCTTTGGCGATCCAGATTGTGGTGGGGTATGCCAGCCTGGCCTCCATGGTGGCGGGGCTCGTGGCCTATTGCGAGTACTCGCGCCGCCCACCCTTGCACCTGTTCCTGTTTCTGTGGGTGTCGCTTCCTGTTCTCACCGTAGCCGCCTGGGGCGCGGGCCTGCGTTCGTTCGGCGACTGGCTGGCGCTGGCATTGTTTGCCTATCTGGCCTGGATGGTGTGGAACACCGGTCGGCGCTTCGCTGGTGTAGGGCATACCACACTGGCGGCGGCCTTGCTGGGATACCCCTTGTCCATGTTCCTGCTGCAGGCCTTTGACATGGCGCCTGAGCACATCCGTTACCTGGCCTCGTCGCCCTATACCCTGATCGGTGTGGTGTTGCTGTCGGTTACCCTGAACCGCCAGACCCAGGAGCGCGACCGGGCCCGCAGCGCGCTGGCAGCCCTCAACGCCGAGCTGGAACAGCGTGTACTGGAGCGCACCCTGGAGCTGGAACACAACGTGGAGCAACTCAAGCGCGCACAGAAGCAACTGGTCCAAAGTGAAAAGCTCGCCGCCTTGGGTAGTCTCGTGGCGGGGGTGGCCCATGAGCTCAATACCCCGCTTGGAAATGTGCGGGTCGCGGCCTCCGCCTTGCTGGAGCGTGCGTTGGCGGTACAAGGGGCGAACGCCGCAGGGCAATTGCGCCGCAGCCAGTTGGAAGACTTCCTGAACGAGGCCGGCCAGATGAGTGCTCTGATCGACCGCGGCAGCCAGCGTGCTGCAGAGTTGGTGGCAACCTTCAAGCGCGTATCGGTGGACCAATCCAGCATGCAACGGCGCACATTCCGCTTGGCACAGGTGGTGCAGGACACCCACCAGGTCATGCTCCCCAGCCTCAAGCGCCTGCCGCTGGGTTGGGCGCTGGACGTGCCGGTATCGCTGGAGCTGGACAGTTACCCCGGGGCCGTGGAGCAGGTACTGAGCAACCTGTTCCAGAATGCAGCCGTGCATGGCCTCGGAGACCGAACCTCCCTGCAGCTGCATGTCTGTGCCCGGCCGCAGGACAGGGATTTCCCGGGGGTGCTGCTGGAGGTGTCGGATGACGGCGTCGGCATGCCATCCGACGTGGCACAGCGGGCATTCGACCCCTACTTCTCCACCCGCTTCGGGCAAGGAGGCTCGGGGCTGGGCTTGTACATCGTGCATGGGCTCGTTACTGGGGCCCTGGGAGGCGAGATCACCCTGACGACCCAGCCGGGCCAGGGCGCGCGATTCAGCCTGTGGCTGCCTTTGCAGGCCCCCCACGTCACTCCCCAATAGGCAGGTGTCCTTGGAGGGCGCAGCGTGATGGCTACCCATGCCAATCATGCAAGGCCGGCTGCGGTACAGTGGTGCCTCACGTTGGAGAGAGAGCATGATTGTGGACCAACAGTACGTTGCGCTGGAACCTGGGCAGGTCGATGCGACCGTGCAGGCCTGGCAGGCACGGTATCCCGACCTGGGCCTGCTGGTGCTGCTGCCGGAGCAGGAACAAGTTGCCGTACCGTGGCTGCAGGAGGTGTGTCGCACACGCGCCATTCCACTCATGGGTGCCATCTTCCCGGCGTTGGTGGTCGAGGACGGTTTCCGATCGCAGGGGGCGTGGCTGGTGTGTTTCGATACCTGCCCGTCGCATGTGCTGCAAGCCCCTCTGGACGAGGCGGGCAGGGAGCAACTGCGTGCCTGGACTGCAGATGTCGTGCAGCGCGGTGTGCACCGGCCCACCGTGTTCTTCGTCTTCGATGCCATGATTCCTGACATAGGTACCGTCCTGGACGGACTGCATCTGGGGCTCGATACCCCTGCGCACTATGTCGGTGTCAATGCTGGCAGTGAAACCTTCACCGACATGCCCTGTCTGTTTGATGCCGAGCGACTGCTGGGCCATGGTGTGCTGGCCATCAACCTGGGAGCGCAAGTGGTCACGGCGGTACGGCACGCCTATCCGGTGTCCCAAGCGTTGATGCGTGCGACGGCCGCTCAGGGCAACCGGATACTCCAGATTGATGGGCGCCCTGCGTTCGAGGTCTATCAGGAAGTCGTTGCCCGGGAATATAGGGTGGCACTGACCCGTGAGAATTTCTACGACTATGCCGTGCATTTCCCATTCGGGGTGATCACCGTGGTCGATGTGCTGGTGCGCATTCCGGTGGGATTGGGTGAGGACCAGTCCCTGTTCTGTGTGGGCGAGATCGCGCCCCATGCAGCCCTGCGGCTGCTGCGGGCTCCCCACCTGCAGGACAGCGAGTGCGTGCATGAACTGTTAAGCACCTTGGGTCAGGGCCTGCGCCAGGCCAACGCCGCGCAACGTGGCCTGATGACGTTCTACTGCGCTGGGCGCAGGATGCACTTCGGGGGCGATGCCGACACGGAGTTGGCGGGCTTGCGTCGCGATGGCGGTGTCCCACACCTGTTCGGAGCCCTCTCGTTGGGGGAAATCGACAGCATAGAGGACCTGGACGCTCCCCGGTTCCACAACGCTGCGCTGGTGTGCGTGGCCTCCCCCTGAAATCGGCCTGCGCGACGTCAGCCCGGGGGCGGCTGCTGCATCTGCCGTTCCAGCTCGGCAATTCTGGCGCGGGCCTCGTCACCTTCGGGAATCGGCTCTCCGCCGTCACGCCACTGCACCGCGGCCTTGAACCCATGGGTCTGCGCATAGCGACGGAACCACAGGCCCTCGGGGTTGTGGCGCGTGATGCCGTCGAACACCGTGGCCATCATCTGGGTCTGCTCCAGGCCCATGCTGAGCATCACCTGGTTGACCACCATCTTGTGCATGGCCAGGTGGCCGCTGGGCACACCCGCAATGCGGCTGGCCAGACGCATGGTTTCGGCTTCCAACTGGTCTAGCGGCACTGCTGCATTGGCCAGGCCCCACTCGGCGGCCTTGCTGCCGCTGATCACATCACCCGTGAACATGAGCTGCTTGGCGCGCGTGGGGCCCAGACGGTAGGTCCACATGGCGGTGGTGGGGCAGCCCCACACGCGCGTGGGCATGTAGCCGATGCGTGCATCCTCGGCCATCACCATCAGGTCGCAGCACAGGGCAATGTCGCTGCCCCCGGCCACGGCCGCGCCATGCACCTTGGCAATGGTGGGTTTGGGACTTTTCCACAGGCTCATGAAGTCTTCGGTGTTGCGCTTCATGGTGGCGTAGTCGACCATCGGATCCCAGGGTGTCTTCTCCTGCTGGCACGGGTGTTCGATGTGCGACTCAGCCGAGCCGGCCAGGTCGTAGCCGCCGCAAAAGCCCTTGCCTGCGCCTTCCACCACGATGACGTGGATGTCGCTCTGCGCATTGGCCCAGTCCACGGCAGCGCGGATCTCGCGTGGCGTGTCGTCGGTGATCGCGTTGAGCCGCTCGGGGCGGTTCAGCAGCAGGCGGGCAACGCGCGGATTGGTAGCGTCGGCATCGATGCGCAGGGTGGAGAAGGTGGGCATGGGCAAACCTCGTGCTGGCGTTTTGATTGGTGGACAAATACTAGGGGTGTCGGGCGCCCCTGCCCATGCCAACAAACCCGCACCGGGACGCCTGGGTGACAGGCTTCCTGTCCGGAAGTTCCAGTGAAATGGGCTGCAGCCCGGGTGGAATGTGCGTAATGCGCTACTGATTCAGTAGCAACTGGAAGGAGCGAACTGGCCGGCCTACATCAGCTCCACGCCCCAGCGGCGCAGGCAGTAGGCGAAGGCGGCGAAACACAGGCTGGTGAGCGCGGCGCTGGCCAGCAGCGTGGGCCAGAAGCCCAGGCGTGGCAGCAGCCAGGGAAAGGCCAGGAACATCGGCAACGTGGGCACCACGTACCAGAAGGTGTACCAGGCGTGGTTGGCAATCTTCTCCTGCGGTTGGCCTTCGACATAGAGCCACACCAGGGTCAGGAAGGTCACGAGCGGAAGCGCCGCCATCAGGGCCCCGAGCTTGTCGCTGCGTTTGGCGAGTTCGGACACCGCCACCACCACGGCGGCGGTGATCAGGTATTTGGTGATGATCCACGGCATGCCACCATCGTAGCGGCAATGATCCGCCGGCGTGTGCCGTGCTTGCGCAAGCTTGGATGGCCCCGGGGAAACGGGCGATGCAAAAAGTGGCGGTTGCTGTCATACTGCCTCGCCGGCAGGTTTCAAACGGCCTGCCGCTGCGGCTTGCCAGGGCGGCAGCCGGACGCAATAAATGAGAACTTGGAGACTGAAACCATGGCGACAGCTGTTGGAACTTCTGGGACCACTGCGGGCATTTGGGGCCCAGGTGTGCGGTTGATGGGGAGCATTCGATTTCCCGCCAAGGCGCTCCTGATCACGCTGGTTTTCCTGGTGCCCATTCTGGTACTCGGCTATTCGTTCGTCAGCAACCAGACAGCCCAGATTGCGACGGCGCAGAAGGAGCGCTTGGGGGTTGACGCCTACCGGGAGATCGGTCCGCTGCTTTCTGCAGTGGTGCGTGTGCGTAATGCCACGCGGGCCAATCTGGGTGGTTTTGACGCCACTGCCGAGTTCGACGCGGCTTCCAAGGACGTGGATGCACAGCTGGAGCGCTTCGACAGGTTTGTCGCTACCTCCGGTGATCCCTTGGATGTACAGACACACCTGAATACACTGAAGCAGGCCTGGGCCAAGGCACGGGCGGTTCCCAAAGGTGTCGATGCCGATGGCAAGACGGTGTTTGGCCCCGTATCGGCCGCCCTGGTGGAGTTGACCGGGCATCTCGGTGACGAATCGACCCTGGTGCTGGATCCGGACCTCGATTCCTACTACCTGTTCTCCACCCTTGCGCTCCTGCCACAGCTGAAGGAAGACCTGGGCCAGTTGTGGGGCTGGGGCACCTATGCACTGGCGCAGCACCAGTCTGCCAAGAAGACCCTCGACCTGAAAGACGTCAAGCGCTATGCCGTCTGGGCCCATGGTGCCGCCAAGGAACTGGATGATGCGAGCGAAAACCTGAAGAAATCGCTCGCCGCGACCCCCGCGACGGAGTCCAGTCTTGACATGGCCATGTTCAAGGACGTCCAGTCCTTCATTGAGATGGCCAAAGACAGCGATGCGCTGCTGGTGAAGGAAGGGCTGACTGCGGTGCAATACTTTGCCCAGGGGCAGGCTGCCGTGAAGCGAGTCGACGACTTTGCCGCCAAGGGCTGGCCGGCCCTGGACGGTTTGCTGCTTCAGCGCATTGCGACCCTGCAGGGCAAGCTGCAGGCCGTGTTGGCCCTGATCGTGGTGCTTCTGGTGGTGGCAGCCTACCTGTTCATGAGCTTCTATGTCCACACCCGCAAGGACCTGGCAGCCCTGGAACAGCACCTGGATGAACTGGCCCATGGTGACCTGAGCAACCCGCCGCAGCCGCCCAGTTCGCGCGACGAGGTCTCCAAGGTGTTGTTGTCCCTGCGCGATGTCCATGCGGTGCTGGGGCGTTTCCAGCAGGCCCAGGAGGAAATGGCGCGCCAGCATGCCGCTGGCATGCTGGATTACCGCATGGCGGCCTCCAACCTTCCGGGGGGCTTCGCCACCATGGCGCAGTACGTCAACGAACTGGTGCAGTCGCACATCGAAGTGACCCAGCGGGTCGTCGACGTGGTGGGCGGCTATGCCGACGGACGCTTCGACGTGACGCTGGAGCGCATGCCGGGCCAGAAGGCCCGCATCTGCGAAGCGGTGGAAAAGGTACAGCAGGGTCTGCGGGCTGCGGCCCAGGCAGCGGTTGAGAACCTGCGCGTGGTGCAGGCGCTGAACAAGGCCAGCACCAACGTGATGATTGCCGATGCCAACCTCAACATCGTGTTCATGAACGATACGGTGCAGGACATGATGCGACGCAATGAAAGCGAATTGCGCAAGGTGTTGCCCCGGTTCGATGCGAACCGCCTGATCGGGCAGAACATTGACGTGTTCCACCGCAATCCGGCCCACCAGCGAGGCTTGCTGGCCGCACTCAAGACCAGTTACCGCACCCAGATCCAGGTGGGTAGCCTGTACTTCGGCCTCAACGCCAGCCCGATTCTGAGTGCCCAAGGAGAACGCCTGGGTACGGTGGTCGAGTGGTTCGACCGAACGGCCGAGGTGAAGGCCGAAAACGAGGTGGCAGCGCTGGTGAAGGCCGCTTCCGAGGGCGAGTTCGCCATACGCCTGGATCAGGCTGGCAAGACCGGATTCTTCGCTACCCTTGCCGAAGGCATGAACCAGGTGATGGACAACAGTGAGCGGGGTCTCAACGACATCGCCCGCCTGCTTGAGGCCTTCGCCACGGGGGATCTGTCTCAGCGTATCGAACGCGACTACCAGGGCCTGTTCGGCAAGGTCAAGGACAGTGCGAACGCGACGGCCGAGAACCTGGCCCGCGTGCTCGCCGAAGTGCGTGCGGCGGCCGACGCCGTGACGAATGCCGCAGGGCAAGTCTCGGCCACGGCACAGAGCCTGAGCCAGGCTGCCAGCGAGCAGGCCGCCAGCGTGGAGGAAACCACGGCCCAGATCGACACCATGAGTGCCTCGATCAGCCAGAACAGCGACAACGCCAAGGTCACCGATGGCATGGCCACCAAGACCAGCAAGGAAGCAGTGGAAGGCGGTGCAGCGGTGAACCAGACGGTGGGGGCCATGAAACAGATCGCCGCCAAGATCGGCATCGTCGACGACATTGCCTACCAGACCAACCTGCTGGCGCTCAATGCGGCCATCGAGGCGGCGAGGGCGGGAGAGCATGGCAAGGGCTTTGCGGTGGTGGCGGCGGAGGTGCGCAAGCTGGCCGAGCGCAGCCAGGAAGCGGCCAAGGAAATTGGCGAACTGGCGGGCAACTCGGTGACCACGGCGGAGCGTGCGGGCAAGCTGCTCGACGAGATCGTGCCCAGCATCCAGAAGACCAGCGAGCTGGTGCAGGAGATTGCTGCGGCCAGTGCCGAGCAAAGCGAAAGCGTGGTGCAGATTGGTGGGGCCATGGGGCAACTCTCCAAGGCCACACAACAGAACGCCAGTGCCTCGGAGCAGTTGGCAGCGACGAGCGAGGAGCTCAGTGGGCAAGCCGAGCAACTGCAGGAAAGCGTTGCGTTTTTCCGTGTCGGCGATGGCCGTGCCAGGCCATCGGGCCTGGCCTCGCTGCCCAGCGGTCGCCGCGAGGCCGATCGCTCTCGCCCGTTCGTGCCGCGCATCGGGCAATGAGTGGCACCAGCGTAAGCCCCTTTCCTGATCGGGTCAGCACCTCAGTGCGGGGCCCGTAGCAAGGGTTGGTGGACCTTGTCGTCGGTTGGGACGGTCAGCACTCCACAATGTTCACGGCCAGCCCGCCGCGGGCCGTTTCCTTGTACTTGGTCTTCATGTCGGCGCCGGTGTCGCGCATGGTCTTGATGACCTTGTCCAGGCTCACGAAGTGGCTGCCGTCGCCGCGCAGGGCCATGCGTGCGGCGTTGATGGCCTTCACCGAGGCAATGGCATTGCGTTCGATGCACGGTATCTGCACCAGCCCGCCCACCGGGTCGCAGGTCAGGCCCAGGTGGTGTTCCATGCCGATCTCGGCGGCGTTCTCCACCTGCTCGGGCGTACCACCCAGCACCGCGCACAGGGCACCGGCGGCCATGGAGCAGGCCACGCCCACCTCGCCCTGGCAGCCTACCTCGGCGCCGCTGATGCTGGCGTTTTCCTTGTACAGGATGCCGATGGCCGCCGCCGTGAGCAGGAAGTCGTGCACGCCCTGGCTGGAGGCCTGCGGCACGAAACGCGTGTAGTAGTGCAACACGGCCGGGATGATGCCGGCCGCGCCGTTCGTGGGGGCGGTGACCACACGTCCGCCAGCGGCGTTCTCCTCGTTCACCGCCAGGGCGTAGAGGTTGACCCAGTCCAGCACCTGCAACGGGTCGCGCAGTGCTTCTTCGGGTTTGGATGTGAGCGCATCGCGCAGCGCCTTGGCACGGCGCTTGACCTTGAAGCCACCGGGCAGCACACCTTCGGTGGCACAACCGCGCTGCACGCAGGCCTGCATCACCTGCCAGATGCGCTCCAGCCCGGCGTCGATCTCGGCGTCGCTGCGCCAATGTTGTTCGTTGCGGCGCATCACCTGGGCGATGGTCAGGCGCCGCGCCCGGCACTGCGCCAGCAACTGCTCGCCCGTGGTAAAGGGCATGGGCAGTACCGTGGCGTCGGGGGCAATCACCTTCTGGCGCGCGCCGTCGGCCGCCACCTCATCGCTGACGATGAAGCCGCCACCCACCGAGTAGTAGGTGCGCTCGCACAGCGCCGTACCCGCCGCATCGAAGGCTTGCAGCCGCATGCCGTTGGCATGGAAGGGCAGGGCTGCGCGCATGAACAGCAGGTCGTCTTTTTCGTTGAAGGCAATGGTGTGGCCACCGGGCAAGGTGAGGCGCTTGTGGGTACGCACGTCGGCCAGGTAGGCGGCAATGTGGTCCACCTCGACCGTATCGGGCTCGTGCCCCATCAGCCCCAGCAGCACGGCGGTGTCGCTGCCGTGGCCCTTGCCTGTGGCCCCGAGCGAGCCATGCAGCCAGCAGCGCACGGTGGCCGTTTTGTCCAGCACCCCCTCGGACTCCAGACGCAGCGCAAACAACCGCGCGGCCCGCATGGGGCCCACAGTGTGTGAGCTGCTGGGGCCAATGCCGATCTTGAACAGGTCGAATACGGAAACTGCCATGGGGGTATTCCTTTCAGAGAGGCCGGGCTTGAATTGAATCGCGGTTTGCTGGCGCCGTCGGCCGCGTGGCAAGGCCGGTGATTATTGCCGCTCCGTTCGTTCGAACCTGGCCCCCTCATTTCCTGTCGCCGTTTCCAGGGCTGTCTCCAGACGGATCAACCGCCCTGTTCATGCAATCAAGAGGGCAGTCGGAGGCTGGCGACCGACAAAGCATGGGCCTTTCCCTTGACCTGGATGCTGCGCCAGGTGGTGGGCTTGCATGTGCCGGATGCAACGGCTGCCTCGGACAGCAGCAGCTCCCAGCTTTGGGCAGCATCACACAGGCGTTGGGCCGTATTCACCGTATCGCCGATGACGTCGTAGGCCTTCGACTGGGAACCGCCCAACACCCCTTCGACCACCGGGCCGTAATGCAGCCCGGCTCCTGCACTCAGGTTCAGCGGCTCCAGTGTGGTGTGCAGTTGGGTCAGCAAGGCCTGGGCGGCTGCGAGCGCCTGTTCCGTGTGCTCGAACACGGCCAATATTTCATCGGCGGTGTACTTGAGCTTGATGGGTGTCGTGCCCAAGGCGCCTTCCGACTCTGCATAGAAACGGTTGAGCATCTGTACCACTTCTTCCGGCGTGCGCTGTTCGCTCCACGCGGTAAAACCACGAATATCGACAAACAGCAGGGCACGGTGCATCCGCTTGAGTGAAAGGGTGCGAACGTCTTCGAGTGCACGTTCGAGCACGTTGTGGCCCAGCGCCCAGCTCGAATACACATGCAGTTGGTCGGTCAGGGCGCGCACGGCAGCTTGCGCGCGTTGCAGATTCACCTCCAGAAACCCCATCAGGGTGCCCAGCAGCAACAGGACGATGCTCAGGTACTGGTGGGTCATGTCGGCCCAGAACACGCTGAAGGAGAGGGCTTTCCCGTCCGCATGGGCCTCAAACAGGGCGTAAGTGACCAGGGGAATGGAGGCCCGAACCACGCTTTCGCCCACCGTCGCTGCGACCTTGGCATGCCGCCAGCCGAGCTGGGCGCCTTGCACCAGGGCAAACGCCAGGGCAAAGCCCCAATAGGCCAGGTGGTGCCATTGGGCAAGGAAGTTCGTGCCCTCGGCGGCAAATTCACCGAGGGAGTACAGGGCGGGGCCGACGAAATTGGACAGCACCCGGCCCGTGCGGGGGGACGCCCGGAAGCGGTGGGCAAACCAGGCCTGGCTGACACCGGCTGCCAGCAGCAAGTAGGCGTCCATGCCCGCGAAGTAGCCCGGCTGTGCCTGCAATGCTTCGAGGATGATCAGCGCCAGAGGGACATGTCCGGCATGGCCCAGAAATACCTGCGCCATGGCATTGGCTGTTTTCGGTTCAGGGTGTGCAAAAGACATGGAGCGCGAAAATACCTGCGCTGTCTTAAGAAACCCTGAGCGGCGATGCAGCCCTCGCCGAGGCGGTAACCCGGTGCGCTTACTGTGCCAGCAGCTTCGACACGCTGTCGAGGTCGTCGGTCTGCAGTACGCCCGCTGCCTGGCGCAGCTTCAGGCCGCCCAGCAGTACGTCGTAGCGCGCCTTGGCCAGCTTGGTCTTGGTGTCATAGAGCTGGCTCTGGGAGTTCAGAACGTCGATGTTGATGCGCACACCCACCTGGTAGCCGAGCTTGTTGGCGTCCAGCGCGCTCTGGCTGGAGGCTTCCGCGGCTTCCAGTGCCTTGACCTGGGCCAGGCCGGATTGCACGCCGAAATAGGCGGTGCGCACGCCTTGCGAGATGGTGCGCTTGCTGGCCTCCAGATCGGTGTCGGCCTTGGCTTGCAGCGCAGCAGTTTCACGCACGCGGTTGGTGATGGCATTGCCGGCGTACAGCGGAAGCGTGAAGCTCAGGCCCACGGTGGCGGTGTTGGAGCTGATGTTGGTGGCTTTGCCCGTAGTGGACGACAAGGTGCCTTGCGAGGCGCTGTACTGGTAGGCCCCCACGAGGTCGAGCGTGGGCAGGTGGCCAGCTTCAGCCTTCTTGGTTTCCAGCTTGGCCACATCCAGTGCCACCTGCAGTTGCTGCAGGGCAGGGTGGCCGTTCAGTGCCTTGCCGACCCATTGCTCGGCGCTGTCGCTGCCGCTCGTGGGCAGGCTAGCGTCGTCGCGTAGGGACACGGGTGCGGCGGTGCTGGAGCCCACCAACTGCTGCAGCGCCAGGGTCTTGACGCGCAGGTCGTTCTCGGCAGCAATTTCCTGGGCCAAGACCAGGTCGTAGCGTGCCTGGGCCTCGCGGGTGTCGGTGATGGTGGCGGTGCCGACCTCGAAGTTGCGCTTGGCCGAGGCCAGCTGCTCAGATACCGCTTCCTTCTGCTTGCCCACCAGTGCCAGGCTGTCGCGCGCGGCCAGGGCGTCGAAGTAGGCCTGGCCCACACGCACCATCAGGTCCTGTTCGGCTGCCTGCAACTGGGCGTTGGCGAGCTTCACCTGCTGCATGCCCTGGTCATAGCTGGCGGCGTTGGCCGGGCGGTACAGGGGTTGGGAAGCCGACACGCTCCACTTCTGGTCGTTCCAGTCGTAGGTCTTGGCGGTGGGTTCCTTGGCCTCGGTGTTGTACTGGTTGGTGCTGGCGCTCAAGCCCACGGTGGGCAGCAACGCGGCCTTGGCCTGTTCTGCCTTGGCCAGCGTGGCATCGAACTGGGATCTGGCGGACTGGTAGGTGGCGTCGTAGCTGCGGGCGGCCTTGTACAGCTCGCTCAGGGACTGCGCGTGGGCCGAGGCGGCCAGGCCCAGGGCCAGGGTCAGCGGGAGCAGGCGGAAGGAGGGGGTGGTGAACATGGTGACTTCTGCTTTCAGAATCGGAAAGAGGTGGGGCTGGTGGGCACGCAATCAATAGCGCGGCACGCTCGGGTCGACCTCGGCCGACCAGGCATTGATGCCGCCTGCGATATTGGCGACGTGGGCAAATCCGCGGCTGGCCAGGAAATGGGCCACTTGCTGGCTGCGGCCACCGTGGTGGCACAGGCAGGCCACCGGGCGGTCCGGGTCCAGTTCGTTCAGGCGCGGCGGAATCACCCCCATCGGAATGCACACCAGTTCAAACCCATCCGCCTTGATGCTGGCCATCTGCAATTCGTGGGGCTCGCGTACATCGAGCACCACGGCGGGTCCGTGGGCGGCGTTGGCAGCCATCCATTGCGGCAGGTCAGTGGGGCGGATCTGGTCAATCATGTTCAGTGGGGGCTTCAGAAACTGAAGCGCGAGGGGGTGGGAAAGTGATGGAGCCGGGGGGCATTGCAGTCCCACGGCGTGGCTTTGGTGAAGGTGCTGGTACCGGTGCGGGTATAGAGCTCGCAGCGCATGATGGGCTCGTCACCGACGATGGCGACCAGTCGGCCACCGGTTTGCAGTTGGTCCAGCAAGGCCTGCGGAACTTCGGCCACCGAGCCGGCCAGCACGATGGCGTCATACGGACCGTCCACCGCAGCGCCCTTGGCGCCGTCGCCCTGGCGCACCTGGGCATTGCGGATACCGACCTTGGCCAGGTTGTTCTGGGCTTGGGTCACCAGCTCAGCGTGCTGTTCCAGCGACACCACGCGCTCGGCCAGGTTGGCCAGCAGGGCGGTCATGTAGCCGGTGCCGGTGCCGATTTCGAGCACGCGGTCGGTCTTCTGCAGGCGCAGTTCCTGCACCAGCTTGGCCTGGACCTTGGGTGCCAGCATGCGCTCACCGCAGGCGGTGGGCAGCTCAATGTCGGCAAAGGCCATGCCTTCGTTGCCAGCGGGCACGAAGGCGTCGCGCGGAACGCTCAGCAGCAATGCCAGCAGGGCTTCATCGGAAACATTCCAGGGGCGAACCTGCTGTTCGACCATGTTGAAGCGTGCTTTTTGAATCTCGGCCATGTCCATTTTTGATACTCCGTGGGGTATGTTAGCAGAATATCCCCGATTCTACTGTTTGGGGGTCTTTGCCCCGAACAGACGGCGCATCCACGCCCCCAGGTCGTCCATGTAGCAATACACCACCGGCACCACCACCAGGGTCAGTACCGAGGACGTGATGACGCCGCCGATGACCGCCTGCCCCATGGGGGCGCGCATTTCCGAACCTTCGGTGAGGGCAAAGGCCAGCGGTACCATGCCGAACACCATGGCCAGGGTGGTCATGAGGATGGGGCGCAGCCGCACCTTGGCCGCCATCAGCAGCGCTTCGGTGCGCTCCATGCCGTCTTCGCGGGCGCGGATGGCGAAGTCCACCAACAGGATGGCGTTCTTGGTCACCAGACCCATGAGCATCACGATGCCGATGATGGAGAACATGGACATGGTGGAGTTGAACATCATGAGCGCAAGCACCACGCCGATGAGCGTGAGCGGCAGCGAGGTCATGAGCGCCAGCGGTTGCAGGAAGCTCTTGAACTGGCTGGCCAGGATCATGTAGATGAAGACGATCGCCATGACCAGGGCCGACACCGCGTAGGCGAAGGACTCGGCCATGTCCTTGGTCGAGCCGCTGAACTTGTAGCTGTACCCAGGGGGCAGCTGGATGCTTTCCATGGCGCGCTTGATGTCGTTCGACACTTCCCCGGCCGAGCGGCCCGATACGTTGGCCGACAGGGCCACTTCGCGGGTGAGGTCGCGGCGGTTG
Organism: Curvibacter sp. APW13; assembly: GCF_032337135.1. Classification (NCBI taxonomy): domain Bacteria; kingdom Pseudomonadati; phylum Pseudomonadota; class Betaproteobacteria; order Burkholderiales; family Comamonadaceae; genus Curvibacter; species Curvibacter sp. APW13. Next base: position 24,909 of record NZ_JAVXZZ010000003.1, read on the forward strand.
ATCTGGTTCGGACCGGTGGACTCGACCACGCGGGCGACCTGGCCCAGGCGCACGATCCGGGCACTGCCATCGGGCAGGGTGCCGGAAGCGAAGGGCAGCGAGGCCAGCTCCGCTGGGCGGGCGCGCGCATCGGGTGCCAGGCGCACGTTCACGTCGTAGGTCTGGTCGTCCGGTGCGCGCCAGTTGCCCACGGTTTGCCCTGCCACCAGGGTGCGCAGCGAACTGCCCAGTTGCGACACGTTGAAACCGAGGTCGGAGGCGGCGTCGCGGTTGATCTGCACTTCCAGGGTGGGCTTGTTGGGCTTGACGCTGGAATCCAGGTCCACCAGGCCGGGAATCGGGCGCACCTTGTCCATCACCAGCTGGTTCAGGCGTTCGAGCTCGCCAACGTCCGGTCCCAGGAGGGAGAACAGGATCTGCTTCTGGCCGCCCACTGAATCGAGCAGGCCGACGTGGGTGATGGTGACGCCCGGCACCTCGCGCAGCTTCTGGCGCAACACCACCGACATCTCGTCGACGCTGAGCTTGCGGTCCTTGCGGTCGATCAGGCGGATGTAGATGCTGGCGTACATCTTGCCCTGGGCATTGCCGGTGTTGATGGTGGTCAGCGTGTAGCGCACTTCGGGGAAGGAACGGATCACGTTCTCCACGTCGCGTGCGCGGGCCTCGGTGACTTCCAGTGAGGAACCGACCGGGGTGTAGAAGTTGACCGTGGTTTCGGAGAAGTCACTCTTGGGTACGAATTCGGTCCCAAGCAGCGGAACGAGGGCGACGCTAGCTACGAAAATGAGAGCGGCGGCGACGGTGCTGGCCAGCTTGTGCTGCAGTGCCCAGCGCAGGATGCTTTGGTAGAAGTCGGCCAGCAGCTCGGTGGCGTGGTCGAAGGCGCCGGTGACGCGCCCGATGGTCTTGTCGTAGAGCGTGACCGGCGGGCCGTGGCGCATGTGCTCCTCGATCGAGGGGTCGTGCCACACCGAGGACAGCATGGGGTCGAGCGTGAAGCTCACGAACATGGAGATCAGCACCGCCGCGACGATGGTGACACCGAACTCGTGGAAGAACTTGCCGATGATGCCGCCCATGAAGCCGATCGGCAGGAACACGGCCACGATGGAAAGTGTGGTGGCCAGCACGGCCAGGCCAATCTCCTGGGTGCCGTCCATCGACGCGTCATACGCGTTCTTGCCCATCTGGACATGGCGCACGATGTTTTCCCGCACTACGATGGCGTCGTCGATGAGCAGGCCCACGCACAGCGACAAGGCCATGAGCGTGATCATGTTGACGGTAAAACCGAACATGTCCATGAACAGGAAGGTGCTGATCAGGGCGATGGGCAGTGTCAGCCCGGTGATGACCGTCGAGCGCCAGGAGTTGAGGAACAGGAACACGATCAGCACCGTGAGCACGGCACCTTCGATGAGCGTGCGGCGTACGTTCTCCACCGAGACCCGGATCTGGCGCGAGCCATCGAAGATGGGTTCGAGCTTCACGCCCTGGGGCGCGATCTTCTGCAGTTCCTCCAGGGTCTGCTTCAGGCCGTCGACGACGGCGATGGTATTGGCGTCCTGCGATTTCTGCACCGTGAGCAGCAGGGTGCGTTGGCCGTTGTACAGCGCCAGGCTTTCCTCCTCCTGGGCGCCGTCGTTCACCCGCGCGACCTGGTCGAGCCGAATCGGGACCCCGTTCTTGCGCGCGACGATGATGCGGCCGAAATCCTCCGGGCGCTCCATGCGGGCATCGATCTGGATCACGCGTTCCTGTTCCCGTGAGCGGATGGTGCCCACAGGCACGTCCTGGTTCTCCGAGCGAACGGCGTTCACGACCTGCTCGGGCGTCACGCCCAGTGCTTCCATTGCGCGCGGGTTGAGGTAGAGGTTGATCTCTCGCTTGGTGCCACCCACCACGGTCACAGAGCCCACGCCGCGCACGTTCTCCAGACGCTTCTTGAAGGTCTGCTCGGCCCAATTGGTCAACTCCACGGCGCTGGGTGCACCGGCCTTGGTGTCCGGAATGAGGGCTACTGACCAGACGGCCCTGGCCGACGGGTCGAAGCGCAGCACGCGCGGCTCCTTGACCTCGCTGCGCAGCAGCGGCTTGACCGAAGCCACCTTCTCACGTACGTCGTCGGCGGCCTTGCGGCCGTCGATGTGCAGGCCGAATTCGATCACCACCACGCTCTGGCCTTCGTAGTTGCGCGAGGTCAGGGCGTTGATGCCGGCAATCGAGTTGACGCCTTCCTCGACCTTCTTGGAGACTTCGCTCTCCACGATCTCTGGCGAGGCACCGGGGTAATCGGTGACCACAACGACGACGGGAAAGTCGATGTTCGGGAACTGATCGACCTTGAGGCGTTGCAGGGAAAACAGGCCCAGCACCACCAGGGCGAGCATCACCATGGTGGCGAATACCGGGTTCTTGAGACTGACGCGCGTGAACCACATGCTCAGTTACCTGCCTTGGCCACCGTAGCGGCAGTACCGGCGCGTACGGCACCCAGCGTGCCCGCGAGCACCGGGGTGTCCTGGGCGACGCCTTCCACTGCGGCATAGGGCTGGCCCTGCCATTCGCTGCGCAGCGTCACCGTGACCGGTACATGCTGCACCTTGCCGTCCTGCAGTACCTGTACGTAGGGTTGGGGTTTGTCGGTACGCACACTGGCGAGTGGCACGGCCAGTGCCTTGGTGGTTGCACCGGTGGCCAGCTGCCCTTGGGCGAACAGGCCCTGACGCAGGTTGCCTGTGCTGTCGATGCTCAGGTAGGCAGTGACGGTGCGGGTACTGGTGTTGGCGCTGGGGTTGATGCGCACCACACGGGCCCGGATGTCCTGATTGCTGCCTTCCAGGCGCAGTCGTGCTACCTGGCCCGGGCGCACCAGCAGCGATTCGGCCGGGCTCAGGGCGGTCTCGAGTTCCAGTCGGGAACCGTTGACGATTTCGATGATGCGGGCATCCACGCCGACGCGTTCGCCGGGTTGGGCCAGGCGCTGCGACACCTGACCCGATATCGGGGCACGCAGCACGGCATCGTCCAGAGTCTTGCGCGCCACATCGGCCCCCGCCTGTGCGGCCTGGTAGGTGGCCTGGGCACTGGCCAGCGAGGCGGCCGAGGTGTCCAGCGCGGTCTTGGAAATGAAGCCCTGGTCTACCAGGGAGCGGTTGTTCTCAAAGTTGCGCTTGGCAATGTCGAGCTGACCCTTGGCGGACTCGGCCTGCTCCTGGGCCTGCTTCAGGCGGGCCTGGTATTCGGTAGGCTCAATGCGCGCCAGCACCTGGCCGGCCTTGACGGTGTCACCCTCGCGCACCACCAGATCGCGCAACTCGCCCGCAATGCGCGCCTTGACGACGGCGGAGTCGACGGCCTTCAGTGAGCCGGTGATGGCGATGCTGACCGGGAGCTCCAGTTGCTGCACAGGCGTCACGTCCGCAGCATTGACCTGGAGCACGACCGCGGTTTTCAGGAGCGCCTGCTGCGCCTGCAGGGCCTCCTCTTTGGCATTGCGTGCGCTCAACAGTCGGACAGTGACCGCGCCCAGCAGCACGACGGTGGCGGTCGCAGCCGCCCATTTCATCCAGGGTTTCATGACTTGCTCAGGTGTTGGGGGCGGCCGCCAAGCCGCGCAGAATGATTTCGGATTGCACGCGCAGGTACTCCTGCGGATCGATGGTGTCGGCAAACTGGGTGCAGGCCCCGAAGGAGTGCTTCCAGGTGGCCAGGAACAGCATGGGTGCCAGCAGGGTGTATACCCCATAGCGCAGATCGAGGGGCGCGAACTCACCGTTGGTGATACCGCGCTGCAGGATGCGTTCGATCAGGCGTCTGCCGGGCTCTATGACTTCCTGCTCGTAAAATGCAGCAAGTTCAGGAAAGTTGCTGGCTTCGCTCGTCATCAGTTTGATGATTCCGGATATGGGGCTGTTGCCAACCGTTTCCCACCACTGAAACAGGAACAGACGGACAAGGTCGGGCGTACTGCCCTCATAGGCTTCAAAGCGGGCGTTCCATTCCGGAAACTGGCCTGAAAGGTTTTCCCGCACCACCGCCTTGAACAGGTCTTCCTTGCTGGCAAAGTACAGGAAGAGGGTGCCCTTGGATACCCCGGCCAGCCGGGCCACCTCTTCGGCACGGGTGGCGGCAAAGCCCTTTTCCACAAACAGCTGCAAGGCTGCGGCCAGCAGTTCGCCCGGACGCGCCTCCTTGCGGCGTTCGCGCCGGACACCAGGGACAGAGGAAAGGGGGCAGAAGCGTGTGGGCATAAGTTACTGACCAATTGGTTATTAGTTTATGGCGCAAAGTCTGGCTTGTCAAATCCGCGCTGACTGCGCGGGTGCTACGAGGAGTATGTATGGAGCAGGTGCTGGCGCTGGGTGGGGGCTGTTTCTGGTGCACCGAGGCGGTATTTCGCGAGGTGCGGGGCGTGATTGCGCTGGAAGTGGGGTATTGCAACGGACACACCGACAAGGTCGACTACGAGGCCGTGTGCACTGGGCGCACCGGTTATTGCGAAGTGGTGCACCTGCGCTATGACAGTGCCCAGGTGCAGTTGGAGGAATTGCTGGAGGTGTTTTTCCTGATCCACGATCCCACGACCCTGAATCGACAGGGCCACGATGTAGGGACGCAATACCGCAGTGGCATCTACTGGACGCAGCAAGCGCAGGCGGACCGTGCCCAGGCATGGCTGGATGCGCAGCGCGAGCAGGGGCTCTGGGATCGACCGGTGGTGACCGAAATAGCGCCATTGGACCGCTACCAGCGCGCCGAGGAGTACCACCAGGATTTCTTCACCAAGAACCCGGCGCAAGGCTACTGCCTGGCCGTGGCGGCGCCTAAGGTTGCCAAATTCCGCCAGACGCTGGCGCGGCTGCGCAAGTAGCACCGGCGCCACACCGGCAAGACCCCGAGCCGCGCTCGCATGCAAAGATCACCCAAAACCATGGCAACGGGTTAGACTGCGCCATGGCCGTGAAAGAGAACAGCGTAGGGCTGCTGTCCAAGGTAGCCAGTCTGATCCGCAAAGACGAGAAAGCTGCGTCTGACGAGCAGGAGTCGCGACAGGACCGAGGCGCAGACACCACCCAGGAGGCACTGAAAGCCCGCGTCGAGCAAAAGCGTCGTGACGACATCATCCGTCGTCGCGAGTTCGACTATTTGCGCAAGATCCGTTCCAACGGCATCGTCACCAGCAGCTATGTTGCCGGGCGGGCCCAAGTGTTCCAGAGCAGTGGCGGCTACCAGGAAAAGGACCGCCACAACACGGTGCAGAAAATCAACGACATCGAAGCCCAGATGTCGCGCAACTGGTGGGCGCGAAAGTCCGAGGAATTGGGGGTGCCCGCCCCGCTGTCGCGACCGGCTCCGCTCAGTGCACCCAAACCCCAGCCCAAGCCGGTCATCTCGTCGGTGCGCATGGGGGCTGACGATCCGCCGCCTGGCGTCGATCTGCTCGACGGTTTCGAGTTCGCTACAGCGCCACCGACCCAGCCGGCAGCGTTGACGGCTGCGGGCAAGGCTGCCAGCACCGACCCGGTGGTGGTGGGTTTTGTGCCGTCGCAGTCGTCCTTGCTTGACAGCGGAATCAGCGGTTTTTCCAATTCGAAGCTCATTTCAATCGAAATGGGCGTCACGCTGGGTGATCCGGACCTGCAGGAGGCATCGATCCGTTACGCCGAAGGGGACCCGGCTGGAGCGCTGGTGTTGCTGGAGCAGGGGTTCAATGCGCCGGAAGGCAAGCCCGAGTCGGTGCAGCTGTATGCGGGGGCAATCTTTGACCTGCACCGAGCCACCGGGGCCAAGGATGCGTTCGATCAGTTTGCGCTGCAGTATGCCGAGCGTTTCGGCACCAGTCCGCCCGAGTGGTATTGCATGCCGACGATGGTGCGGGACAAACGGGCCCATTCGCAGGCATCGCCAGTGGAGCAGCACCCGGACGAATGGACTTGCCCGGCGCAATTGGAGCTTGCCTCGCTGCAGGCGCTGGAGCGGCTGGTGGAGCGGACTTCTGGCGTGGTGCATGTGCATTGGGAAGGGGTGCAGGCGATCGCGGATGAGGCTGCCAAGCCGTTTGCCGACCTGCTGCAGCGTTGGGCCGCCAAGCCCCTGCAGTTCGAGTTCACCGGTACCCCCCAGTGGATGCGCGTGCTCAAGGCGCGCACACCCGGCGCGGATGTGCGTACTGACCGCGAGTGGTGGCGCTTGCGCCTGAATGCCCTGCGCGTGCTGTCGCTGTTGGATGAATTCGAGCAGGTCGCGCTGGATTTCTGCATGGTCTATGAACTATCGCCTCCTTCGTGGGAGCCGCCGCTGTGCGAGTGTGTGCACGAAATGGCGGTGGCTGCTGACACCCAGGCACAGGAAAGCATGATGGGTGAACTCGATGGCGCGCGTGCCTCGGTGTTTGGCCTGCTGACACCGGAGACTTCGAACGTCGTCGAACTGGTGGGCGAGCTCTTGGGCGATGCGGATCAGGCGTTGTCGGAGTTACGCGATCGCAGCCAGGGCGCCCACCAGTTGGTGGTGTCGTGCAGCTACCTGATCCGTGTTGATTTCGCGGCTGCCGGTGCTATCCTGAATTGGGTGGCGAACCTGGAAGCACAGGGTTGCCATGTGCAGTTTCAGGATTTGTCCCGTCTTGTGGCTGCGTTCTTCAACGTCATTGGCATCAATGACCATGCCAGCGTTGTGTTGCGGACGCGGTGATGCGGTGGGGTTGCATGCCATGAAAAAGATTCTTGCCAGTGTTCTGATCGCGTGTTGTGTATTGCCTGCTGGGGCCCAGCTGGGCAGCCCTATTGGCGCTGCGCCCGCGGGCAGCGGTGCGGGTGTGCACAGTCCCAACAGCCCGTTCAAGCCATTGCAGGAGCGCCCTGATGTCCTGTCATGGAACTTCCTGACAGCCATCAAGACCAAGAACGTCAACAACCGGCTGCTGCCGGTATTCCCGAGCGGCGTCCAGGCCTTGAACAAGAAGACCCAACGTGTTCAGGGATTCATGATGCCCTTGCAGCCGGGGGAGAACCAGAAGCACTTCCTGCTGAGTTCCGTGCCGTTGACCTGTTCGTTCTGCGTTCCCGGAGGCCCAGAGAGCATGGTCGAAGTCAAGACCAAGACCCCGGTGAAATACAGCATGGAGGCCGTGGTCGTGGAAGGCCAGTTTGCGGTGCTGGAAGACGACCCCTATGGGCTGTATTACCGGATAACAGATGCCGTTCCGGTCAAATGACCTGTGCAGCGGCGGCTGCGGGCGTGATCTTTGATCTGCGTCAACACTTGAGGAATCTGTGGATGTCCTTACGATATGTGAGGATTTAAACTGCCGACAGCCGTTGCTTTGTCGGCGCGGCCCTATCGAAGTATTGACGCAAGGACGTTTCTCATGAAAGCAATGCTGGACCTTTTCTCCACCGACTATGGACTGATGAGCCTGGGGGTGATCGTATTCGTGATCTTCATGGGCTTCTGGTTCAAATCCTTCTTCCAGCGCAAGATGGACGAGGACGCGAAAGCCGCGGCTGGCAAGTAAGAACAAGGGCGCTCAAGGCGCCCTTTCTTTTTCCTGCAGCGCTCAAACTCAGGGCGCCAGCCGCTCGCGCACCCAGCGCAGGCCGGTACCATCGGGTGCATCTTCCTGCCGGTAGCGCAGCCGGTCATGCAGCCGGCTCTTGCGCCCCTGCCAGAACTCCCATTGGTCGGGCACCAGGCGGTAGCCGCCCCAATGCGGTGGACGCGGCGGCTGCAGCATGAATTTGGCACCGTACTTGGCGGCATTGGTCACCAGCACGTTGCGGCTTGAAATCACCTGACTCTGCGGTGAGGCCCAGGCCCCGATGCGCGAGTCCAGCGGGCGGCTGTGGAAGTAGGCGTCACTTTCCTCGTCGCTGACCTTCTCGACCCGGCCCTCGATGCGCACCACGCGCTCCAACTCCACCCAATGAAACTGCAGCGCAGCGAAGGGATTGCCCGCCAGGGTCTGGCCTTTGCGGCTGTCATAGTTGGTAAACCAGGTGATGCCGCGCTCGTCGAAGCCCTTGATGAGCACCACGCGGGTCGAGGGGCGCAAGCGGCTGTCCACGGTGGCCAGGGTCATGGCGTTGGGCTCCGGCACTTCGCCCGCCACCGCTTCGTTGAACCACTGTTCGAACTGGCGCAGCGGGTCGGCATGCGAGGCGTCTTCGCTGAGTTCAGCGCGCTCGTAACTCTTTCGCAGGGAGGCAATGTCGGTACTCATGGACTCCAGTATAGGCAGTCGATGGGCCGGATCGTTTTGGTACCCATTTGGTAACTGCGTAGTATTCCCAGCGCCCATGAAACTGGTTACCATCAAAACATGTAATTTTGTTACAAGGCTGAATTCATGAGCTTGTCCTCCGGTAACCCGTCTTCCAATGCTCCCCTGCACCCCGTGGTGGCTGCGGTCACAGCACGCATCCGTTCACGCAGCGCGGCCACCCGCGCCGAGTATCTGGCTGGCGTCGATGCCCTGGCCCAACGCCCCCCCGGCAGCCAACGCCTGGGTTGTGCCAACGTGGCCCACGCCTTTGCCGCCATGCCCGAGGCTGAAAAGCGCAAGGTGTCGGGTCTGGACGCCATTGGCGTGGTGGCGCAGCGCCCCTTGCACATCGGCATCATCACGGCCTACAACGACATGCTGTCGGCCCATGCGCCCTACCAGTCCTACCCGGCCATCATCAAGGACGAAGCGAGCCGTTGCGGTGCCACGGCGCAGGTCGCCGGTGGTGTGCCGGCCATGTGTGATGGCGTGACCCAGGGCACGCCGGGCATGGAGCTGAGCCTGTTCAGCCGCGATGTGATCGCCATGGGTACCGCGGTGGGCTTGAGCCACGACGTGTTCGACTGCGCCCTGATGTTGGGTGTGTGCGACAAGATCGTGCCGGGCCTGCTCATTGGTGCACTGCAGTTCGGCCACTTGCCGACGGTATTCGTCCCCGCCGGGCCCATGTCGTCGGGTCTGTCGAACACCGACAAGGCCAAGGTGCGCGAACAGGCGGCCCAGGGTCTGGTAGGGCGTGAGGCGCTGCTGCAGGCCGAATCGGCGGCCTACCATGGCGAAGGCACCTGCACCTTCTACGGCACCGCCAACAGCAACCAGATGCTGCTCGAGGCCATGGGCCTGCATGTGCCGGGCAGCGCCTTCATCCACCCCCACGCGCTGCCGCGAGAGGCGCTCACGCGCGAAGCGGTGCGCACCGTGCTGGCGCGCCCAGCGCCGATTGGCCGCGTGGTCGACGAGCGCTGCATCGTCAACGCCATGGTGGCGCTGCTGGCCACGGGTGGTTCGACCAACCACCTGATCCACTGGGTGGCGGTGGCGCGCGCTGCTGGCATTCTGATCGACTGGGACGACTTTGCTGAACTGTCCGACGTGGTGCCCTTGCTGGCCCGTGTGTACCCCAACGGTACGGCGGATGTGAACCAGTTCCAGGCCGCGGGTGGCCCCGGCTTCATCATCCATGAACTGTTGAATGCGGGCTTCATGCATGGCGATGTGCTGACGGTGCGACCGGGTGGCCTGCGCGAATTCACCGGTGTGCCCACCGTGGCGGACGATGGTCGGTCCCTGCACTGGACCGTGGCCGACACCAGCGGCGACGAGACCGTGGTGCGCCCGGCATCCAATCCGTTCAGCGCCACGGGCGGGCTCAAGCTGCTGACTGGCAAGCTGGGCCGCAGTGTCATCAAGGTGTCCGCCGTGCCGGTGGAGCGCCATGTCGTCGAGGCACCGGCGCGCGTGTTCGATTCGCAGGACGCCTTGCAGCAAGCCTTCAAGGCCGGCGAGCTGGAGCGCGACGTGGTGTGCGTGGTGCGCTGGCAGGGGCCGCAGGCCAACGGCATGCCCGAACTGCACAAGCTCACGCCGCCGCTAGCCGTGCTGCAGGGCAAGGGTTTCCAGGTGGCCCTGGTGACCGACGGACGCATGAGCGGCGCCTCGGGCAAGGTGCCGGCGGCCATCCACGTATCCCCCGAGGCGGCCGCAGGCGGCCCCCTGGCCAAAGTGCGTGACGGGGATCGGATTCGACTGGACGCCACGGCCGGCACACTGGAGGTACTGGTGGATGCGGGCGAATGGGCGGCACGGCCGCTGGCCACCATGCCCCAGGAGCTGCGCACCGCCAACGGCCAAGGCCTGGGCCGTGGCCTGTTTGCCGGCATGCGCCGCAATGCACTGGCGGCCGAGCAGGGCGCCTGCACCTGGCTGTGATGGCACGATCAACAGAAGACATCCGAAAAAGACCATGAGCACATCTACCTCCCTCACCGCCTTGCAGGTCATGCAGGACGCCCCCGTCATTCCCGTTATCGTGTTGCAGGACGTGGCCCATGCCGTGCCCATGGCCCGTGCCCTGGTGGCTGGTGGCGTACGCATGCTGGAAATCACCCTGCGCACGCCGCAGGCTCTGGCCTGCATGGAGCGCATTGCCGCTGAAGTGCCGGAGGCCGTGGTCGGTGCCGGTACGGTGCGCAGCGCCGCTGATGCGGCAGCCGCAGCCAAGGCGGGCGCTCGCTTCTCGGTCAGCCCGGGCTACACCTCTACCGTGGGGCGGGCGTGCAAGGACGTGGGGCTGGCCTTGTTGCCCGGTGTGGCAACGGGCAGCGAGATCATGATGGCGCAGGAAGACGGCTACACCGAGCTCAAGTTCTTCCCTGCCATGCAGGCTGGTGGCCCGGCCATGCTCAAGGCCTGGTCCGGCCCGTTCTTTGACGTGCGCTTCTGCCCCACGGGTGGCGTCACGCAAGCCAACGCGGCCGAGTTGCTGGCCCTGCCCAATGTGGTGTGCGTGGGCGGCTCCTGGCTGGTGCCGCAGGACGCCATGGAGGCGGGGGACTGGGCCCGCATCACTGCCCTGGCGGCACAGACGCAGGCCCTGAGAAAGGCTTAAATCAGCCTCAAGCCCTCGTATTTACTGCGTAAGCAGCTACGAAAAGCGTAGCGACTAGCGCACGACGATTTCGTCCTGGTGGTTGGCGATATGTAGCACATGGGCCTGCGCGAAATCCGATTTGCTCAAGGCGCCATAGGCGAAGTGGGGCTTGAGTGCGCCGGTATGGGCATCAAAGCGCAACAGCGCCGCGCGCAGGCGCTGGGCGGCCGGTTTCCAGTCGCCTTGCAGGGTCAGCGCAGGCGCTCCCGGAATCGGCTCGGCCAAGCCATGCGACATGCGCCCACGCCACTGGAACACGGCAAAGGCTGCCGCCCCCACGGTGGACTGGAACAGCGCGCTTTTCGGCGCCGGAAATCCGTCCAGGCTCATTTCCACGCTCTGTGCCATGTGCTCCAGGATCGCCACCAGTGGCCAGGCGCCGGTGGTAGTGACAGAGCCGGCTTGGCCGAGTTGCTCCAGCCACTGCAGGGCTTGCGGGATGGATTGCACGGCGCCAGACGGCGAAGCATGGGTCATGGTGGTTCCTGCGGCGAGGGTGGTGACGAGAAAGTGGCGGCGGTTCATGGTCTGTGGGCAGTGCTTCAGCGTAGTCCGGCACCGGCACCGGTGTCGGCACGCTGGATCAGTTCGATCTTGTAGCCGTCGGGGTCGGTCACAAAGGCGATGACGGTGGTGCCGCCCTTGACCGGTCCGGCTTCGCGCGTGACGTTGCCACCCGCGGCCTTGATTTTTTCCACCGCCGCGTAGGCGTCCGGAACGCCCAGCGCGATGTGGCCGTAGGCGGTGCCCAACTCGTAGCGGTCCACGCCCCAGTTGTAGGTCAGCTCGATCTCGGCCTGTCCGGGGTTGCCGCCCTCGAACCCCAGAAAGGCGAGGGAGTACTTGTATTCGGGGTTCTCGGAGGTGCGCAGCAGCTGCATGCCCAGCACCTGGGTGTAGAAGTCAATCGAGCGCTGCAGGTCACCCACCCGCAGCATGGTGTGTAGAAATCGCATGGGCGCATTGTCCTTGGCTCCGAAGTTTCTTGCCACACGCGGGGATTATTGACCTGTCTATACAGGATAGAGATTTTGCGGAATAATCCGCACTCCATGCCCAAACCCCGCAGCACCCCTTCGTCGCAGCCTGTCGAGTCTTCCCAAGGACTCGCGCTGTACCAGCAAATCAAGGATTTCATTGCCGCGCGCATCCAGGACGGAACCTGGAGGGCTGGCGACAAGCTGCCGTCCGAGAACGAACTGGTCAAGCAGTTCGGCATGTCGCGCATGACCGTGAACCGGGCCTTGCGCGAGCTGATGGAGCAGGGGCGTATCCGGCGTGTAGCGGGCCTGGGCAGTTTTGTGGCCGACGACAAGCCCCAATCCAACCTGCTGCAGATCGCCAGCCTGGCACAGGACATCCGCTCGCGTGGGCACGACTACAGCTGCGAGGTGATCACCGTGGAGCGCATTTCAGCCTCGCTGGAAATCGCCGCCGCTTTGGGGCTGGCCACAGGAGCCTCGGTGTTCCACAGTGTGTGCGTGCACAAGGAAGACGGCGTGCCCATGCAGCTGGAAGACCGCTACGTCAATCCGGTCCTGGTGCCGAGCTATGCGCAGCAGGACTTCGCGCAGGAGCAGCCGTCCGACTTTCTGGTGCGCACCGTGCTGTTCGACCAGATGGAACATGTGGTGGATGCCGTCATGCCCAACGCCGAGCAGGCGCGGCTGCTCGACATGGATCCGATGCAACCGTGCCTGCTGCTGACCCGGCGCACCTGGCAGCGCGACGTCCCCATCACCCTGGTGCGCTGCTGGCACCCTGGCACCCGCTACCGCTTGGGCAGCCGATTCCGCACAGACGGCAACGCGCTGGCCAGCTAAAAAAACAGTTCCACAAAGCCGAACTTTTCGTTACCATACAACTTGTATATACAGGAGCATACAAATGACTGCATCCATTACCCTGCTGCCCGGACAAGTGACGTTGGCGCAATGGCGCGACGTCTACCGCGGTGCTACACCCCGCCTGGACCCCTCTTGTCTGCCCGGGGTGGCGGCCAGTGCCGCTGCCGTGGAGCGCATCGTGGCCAAGGGCGATCCGGTGTACGGCATCAACACGGGCTTCGGCAAGTTGGCCAGCGTGCGAATTCCGGCCGAAGACCTGGAAACCCTGCAGCGCAACATCGTGCTGTCGCACTGTGCCGGTATGGGCGAAGCCTCGCCGGTGCCGGTGGTGCGCCTGATGATGGCCCTGAAGCTCGCCAGCCTGGCGCAGGGCGCTTCGGGCATTCGGCCCGCCACGCTCGCCTTGCTGGAAGCCATGCTGGCCAAGGGCATCATCCCAGTGGTGCCTTCGCAGGGTTCGGTGGGCGCCTCGGGTGACCTGGCTCCCTTGTCGCACATGACGGCCGTGATGATCGGTGTGGGCGAAGCAGACACCCCCACCGGGCGCAAGAACGCCGTGGAAGCGCTGGCCAGCGTGGGCCTGGCCCCCGTGGTGCTGGGCCCCAAGGAAGGCCTGGCCCTGCTCAACGGTACCCAGTTCTCCACTGCGAACGCACTGGCCGGGCTGTTCGAGGCCGAGCGCCTGTACCAGTCGGCGCTGCTGACCGGTGCCTTGTCTACCGATGCGGCCAAGGGCACCGACGCACCATTCGACCGCCGAATCCACACCTTGCGCAAGCACAAGGGCCAGATCGCCGCGGCCGACGCGCTGCGCGAACTGCTGGCCGGCAGCGCGATCCGCGCCTCGCACAGGGAAGGCGACGAGCGCGTGCAGGACCCGTACTGCCTGCGCTGCCAGCCCCAGGTCATGGGTGCATGCCTGGACGTGCTGAACCACGCCGCTTCGCTGCTGGAAACCGAGGCCAATGGCGTGTCGGACAACCCGCTGATCTTCCCGGGCCAGAACGGCGCACCCGACGATTCGCTCTCCGGTGGCAACTTCCACGCCGAGCCCGTTGCCTTTGCGGCCGACATGATCGCCATGGCCATCTGCGAGATCGGTTCGCTGTCCGAGCGTCGCATTGCCATGTTGGTGGACCCTGCACTGTCGGGCCTGCCCGCCTTCCTGACGCCGAAGCCCGGCCTGAACTCCGGCTTCATGATCCCGCAGGTGACAGCTGCTGCGTTAGTTTCTGAGAACAAGCAGCGCGCCTTCCCCGCCAGCGTGGACTCCATTCCCACCTCGGCCAACCAGGAAGACCATGTGTCCATGGCCGCCCACGGTGCGCGCCGCCTGGCCCCCATGGCCGCTAATGCCATGGCCGTGATCGCCATCGAATGGCTGTGCGCGGCCCAGGGCTGCGACTTCCACGCGCCGCTGACCACCAGCGCGCCGCTGCAGCAGGTAGCCGCCTTGCTGCGCGCCCAGGTGCCGCACCTGAGCGACGACCGCCACATGCAGCCCGACATGGCGGCTGCCATTGCCATGGTGGAAAGCGGTGCCCTGGTGGCCGCTGTCAAGAGCGTGAACCTGCCTTCCATCGCCTGAACCCGCATCGAACACCTGAGGAGACAACCATGACCACGAACACCGACCCTCGCATCGACCCCACCCGTGTCATCCGCGCCCCCCGCGGTTCGGAGCTGCACTGCAAGAACTGGATCGCCGAGGCCGCCTACCGCATGATCCAGAACAACCTCGACCCCGAAGTGGCCGAGAACCCGCAGGCGCTGGTGGTGTACGGCGGCATCGGCCGCGCCGCGCGCGACTGGGCCTGCTTCGACCAGATCCTGGCCAGCCTGAAAGCGCTGAACGAGGACGAGACCCTGTTGGTGCAATCGGGCAAGCCCGTGGGCGTGTTCAAGACGCATGCCAACGCGCCGCGTGTGCTGCTGGCCAACTCCAACCTCGTGCCCAAGTGGGCCAATTGGGAGCACTTCAATGCGCTCGACCGCAAGGGCCTGTTCATGTACGGGCAGATGACGGCCGGCAGCTGGATCTACATCGGCAGCCAGGGCATCGTGCAGGGCACCTTCGAGACCTTCGTCGAGGCCGGCCGCCAGCACTACAACAACGACCTGTCGGGCCGGTGGATTCTGACCGCAGGCCTGGGCGGTATGGGCGGCGCACAGCCGCTGGCGGCCACGCTGGCGGGTGCGGTGTCGCTCAACATCGAGTGTCAGCAAAGCTCCATCGACTTTCGCCTGCGCACCCGCTACGTCGACAAGCAGGCCCGCGACATCGACCACGCGCTGGCGCTCATCCAGGAACACACCGCCAAGAAGGAAGCGGTCTCCATCGCGTTGCTGGGCAACGCGGCCGAAGTGCTGCCCGCACTGGTGAAGCGCGCCCAGGCGGGGGGCATCAAGCCCGACCTCGTGACCGACCAGACCTCGGCGCACGACCTGATCCACGGCTACCTGCCCAGGGGCTGGAGCGTGGCGCAGTGGAAGGCCGCCCAGAACGACCCGGCCCAGCACGCCACGCTCACCGCGGAGGCCGCCAAGAGCTGCGCCGTGCACGTGCAAGCCATGCTCGACTTCCAGGCCATGGGCATTCCCACGGTGGACTACGGCAACAACATCCGCCAGGTGGCCTTCGACCAGGGCGTGCACAACGCGTTCGACTTCCCCGGTTTCGTACCGGCCTACATCCGTCCGCTGTTTTGCGAGGGCAAGGGCCCGTTCCGCTGGGTGGCGCTTTCCGGTGACCCCGAGGACATTTACAAAACCGATGCCAAGATCAAGGAACTGTTTCCCGACAACAAGCACACCCACCGCTGGCTGGACATGGCCCGCGAGCGCATCAGCTTTCAGGGCCTGCCCGCCCGTATCTGCTGGCTGGGCCTGGGCGAGCGCCACCGCGCGGGCCTGGCCTTCAACGAGATGGTGAAAAACGGCGAGCTCAAAGCCCCCATCGTCATCGGCCGCGACCACCTGGACACCGGCTCGGTGGCCAGCCCGAACCGCGAAACCGAATCCATGAAGGACGGCACCGACGCAGTGAGCGACTGGCCGCTGCTCAACGCCCTGCTCAACACCGCCGGTGGCGCAAGCTGGGTGAGCCTGCACCACGGTGGTGGCGTGGGTATGGGCTATTCGCAGCACTCGGGCATGGTCATCGTGGCCGACGGTACCGATGCCGCACGCGACCGCCTGGCGCGCGTGCTGGTCAACGACTGCGGCTCGGGTGTGATGCGCCACGCCGACGCAGGGTACGAGCTGGCGATTGAGACCGCGAAGAAGCAGGGTCTGAAGCTGCCGATGATCAAGTGAGCTTGAAGTGACCTTGCACCGCTTCGCCATCGCCGATCTCCCGCGCACGCCGTGGAAAAACGGCGGTGGCAGTACGCGCGAAGTCGTGTGCCAGCCGCCCGGCACGGGTATGGAGGCGTTTGACTGGCGCGTCAGCATCGCGACCATCGCGCAGCCGGGGCCGTTCTCGGTGTTTACGGGCATCGACCGGACCATCCTGCTGCTCGATGGCGATGGTGTTCGGTTGCACGCCCCCGGGCACTTCGACCATCGGCTCGACGTTCCCGGTCAGCCCTTCGCCTTTGCCGGCGATGTGGCCGTGGACTGCACCTTGCTGGGCGGGGAGTCCACCGACTTCAACGTCATGACCCGCCGCGGCGTGGCGCGCTCGGATGTGCAGCTGCACACTGGCCGGGCGACGCTCGCCCCAGCCACGGCAGGCGTGCTGCTGGCCCTGGATGGCGATTGGTCCCTGAATGACGGGAACACCCTGCTAGACGTACCCGCCGGTCAGGGCGTATGGTGGGCGAACGCGCCGACGGCCTGGGCCTGCAGCGCGCGCCAGCCGCAAGCCCGCCTGCTGTCGGTACGTATCACCCCGGTTCGGAGTTGATTCCATGCAAAAAAGCCCTCCAGCCCGCGTAAAAACTGCGCAATCAGCTATGAATTTGGTAGCGAATGCACCCAGCGCCGACGGCGTGTGGCGCCAGCTGCGCCTGCTGCCGGGTGCCTTGGACGATGGCAGTCCCATCGATGGCGAAGTGGCGCTGGTGGTGGTGCAGGGCCTCATCCGCTGGATTGGCCCCGCCGCCGACCTGCCTGCCGCCTACCGCACGTTTGCGCAGCACGACGGTGGCGATTCACTCGTGGGCCCGGGCCTAGTCGACTGCCACACCCACCTGGTCTATGGTGGCCAGCGTGCCAACGAATTCGCCATGCGCCTGGCCGGTGCCAGCTACGAGGAAGTGGCCAAGGGCGGTGGCGGCATCGTCTCCAGCGTGCGCGCTACACGCGAGGCGGATGAAGACACCCTGTTTGCCCTGGCCGCACCGCGGCTGCAGGCATTGCTGGCGGAAGGGGTGTGCGCCATCGAGATCAAGTCCGGCTACGGCCTCGCGTTGGAGCACGAGCGCAAGCAGCTGCGCGTGGCGCGTCGCCTGGGCGAGGCCTTCGGCGTGACCGTACGCACCACCTTCCTCGGTGCCCATGCCTTGCCCCCCGAATATGCGGGCCGCAGCCAGGATTACATCGATCTGGTCTGCAAGGAGATGCTGCCGGCTCTGGCGGCCGAGGGGCTGGTCGACGCCGTGGACGTGTTCTGCGAACGCATCGGTTTCTCGTTGGCAGAGACCGAGCAGGTTTTTCAAGCTGCCAAGGCGCTGGGTCTGCCGGTGAAGCTGCATGCCGAGCAACTGTCTGACTTGGGCGGCTCGGAATTGGCGGCACGGTTTGGGGCTCTGTCCTGTGACCACATCGAGCATTTGAGTGCTGAAGGCATTGCCGCGATGAAGGACTCAGGCACCGTGGCGGTGCTGTTGCCCGGGGCCTACTACACCTTGCGGGACACGAATTTGCCGCCGATTGCCGCGCTGCGTGCGGCGGGCATTCCCATGGCGGTGAGTACCGACCACAACCCGGGCACTTCGCCGGCACTGAGCTTGTTGCTCATGGCCAACATGGCCTGCACCCTGTTCCGCTTGACCGTTCCCGAAGCCTTGGCCGGCATCACCCGCCACGCAGCAACGGCACTGGGCCTGCAGGGCACGCATGGCGCGCTGGCCGTGGGGCGACCGGCCAACTTCGTGCTCTGGACGGTGCGCGAGGCCGCCGAGCTGGCCTACTGGTTTGGCAATGCCCCTGTGCACACCGTGGTCCGCCAGGGCAAGGTGTTTCCGACCATCTGAAGAATCGAATCCATGAACCACGCGCTGTTCGCCCACGATGCCTTGTTGCCTACCGGCTGGGCCCGCAATGTACGGCTGCAATGGGACGGTGCCGGGCATCTGACACAGGTGCAGGCCGACTGCACACCCGACCGTGCCACACCCCAGGCCCTCGGCCCCGTCATTCCCGGTTTGCCCAACCTCCACTCCCACGCCTTCCAACGCGCCTTCGCCGGCCTTACCGAATACCGCGCTGAAGCCCAGGACAGCTTCTGGAGCTGGCGCACGCTCATGTACCGCTTTGCCAACCGCATCACCCCAGATCAGTTGGAGGCCATTGCGACCTGGCTCTACACCGAGATGCTGCAAGCCGGCTACACCAGCGTGTGCGAATTCCACTACGTGCACCATGCGGAAGACGGTACGCCCTATGCCGACGACGCCACGCTGGCGCAGTGCCTGTTGCGCGCAGCCAAGAAGACCGGCATTGGCCAGACCCTGCTGCCGGTGCTGTACCAGACCAGCGGCTTCGGTGGCGCAGCGCCCGTGGAAGGGCAGCGCCGCTTCATTCGCAGCACCGACAACATGCTACGCCTGCTGGAGCGCCTGAAACCTCTGTGCGATGCACAAGGTGCCCGCCTGGGCCTGGCCCCGCATTCCCTGCGCGCCGTGCCGCCTGATGCCCTGCGCGAGGTGCTGGCGGGGCTCCATGCCATCGACCCCACGGCCCCGGTGCACATCCACATTGCCGAGCAGACCGGCGAGGTCGATGCTTGCCTGGCCTGGAGCGGGCAGCGCCCGGTGGAATGGCTGCTGGACCATGCGCCAGTCGATCAACGTTGGTGCCTGGTGCATGCCACCCACATGTCGTGCTCGGAGTACCAGCGCGCAGCGCAGAGTGGTGCCGTGGCCGGCATCTGCCCCAGCACCGAAGCCAACCTGGGCGACGGCATTTTCGACATGCCGCGCTGGCTCTCGCACGGCGGGGCCTGGGGCCTTGGCTCGGACAGCCACGCCACGGTCAACGCGGCCGAAGAGCTGTTGATGCTCGAATACGGCCAGCGCCTGCAAGGGCGCAGCCGCAACGTGCTGGCTTCTGCCACGCATGCACAGGTCGCCACCGCCATGACGCTCCAGGCCGTGGCCGGTGGCGCGCAGGCCAGCGGCCGTGCCGTGGCCGGGCTGGCCGTGGGCCAGCAGGCCGATTGGGTGGAGCTGGATGCACAACACCTGGCGCTGGCGGGCTTGAGCGCCCCGGAGATGCTGTCTGCCCATGTGTTCGCCAGCCACCGCACCTCGGCCATCCGCCGCGTTTGGTCCAGTGGTTTGGAGCGAAATAACACCCTGGCCCCGGAATTCATTGCGCAGGCAGCTACGGAATTTGTAGCGGCCCGCGCGCAGTTGCTGGAGACGACATGAGCCCTTTGTTTGACACCACCGAGCCGCCCTTCGTCTTTCACCAGGGCACAGCCCCGCTGCTGATTTCCATGCCCCACGTGGGCACCCATGTACCGGCATCGATCGCCCAGCGCCTCACGCCCGAGGGCCGCGAGGTGCACGACACCGACTGGCACCTGCCCTTGCTCTACGCCTTTGCCAAGGACATGGGGGCGTCCATCCTGCAGGCCACGCATTCACGCTACGTGATCGACCTGAACCGCCCGCCGGACGGGGCCAGCCTCTACCCTGGCCAGAGCGTCACCGGCCTGTGCCCGGTCGATACCTTCGCCGACACCCCGCTGTACTTGGCCGGACAGGAGCCCGGCGAGGCCGAGATTGCGGCGCGGCGCGAGGCCATCTGGCGGCCTTACCACGAGCAGCTGGCGTCCGAGCTGGCCCGCATCCTCGCCGAGCACGGCATGGCCGTGCTGTGGGACGCGCACTCCATCCGCTCGGTCGTTCCCCGCTTTTTTGAAGGCAAGCTGCCCGACCTGAACCTGGGCACGGCCGATGGTGCCAGTTGCGACCCGGGCCTGGCGCAGCGCCTGCTGGCCATTGCGCAGGCCGCCCCCGGCTATACCGCCGTGCTCAATGGCCGCTTCAAGGGCGGTCACATCACGCGCCACTATGGCCAGCCCGCCCACAAGGTGCATGCGGTGCAGCTGGAAATGACCCAATGCAGCTACATGCAGGAGACCATGCCGTTTGGCTACCTGCCCGAGGTGGCAGCGCAGGTGCAGCCCGTGCTGCGGGCCTTGTTGCAGGCGGCACTCGAATTTGCCACCAGCCACAAGTCCTAACTCGGCAGTTCGAACACCAGGCAGGTGGTGGTGGCGTGCGCGTACAGCGTGCCGTCCGGCCCCACCAGCCGAGCATCGGCCGTGGCCAGTTGGCGGCCGCAGTGGATCACCTGGCCAATGGCCCGCACGCGCGGCGTCTTGGCCGGGTTGATGGCCTTGACGATGTTCACGCTCAGCTCGGCCGTGGTGTAGCCGCGTCCTGCTGGCATCCTCGTGTGCACGGCGCAGCCCAGTGCCGAATCGAGCAGGGTGGCGTACCAGCCGCCGTGGATCCCGCCCATGGGGTTCAGGTGGGCCGCGCCCGGTGTGCCCTGGAACACGGCCCGGCCTTCATCCACTTCCAGCAGCATGAAGTCCAGCGTCCTGGCAATGGCGGCGTAGGGCACCTCACCGCGCAACATGGCCTGCATCAACTGCAGCCCATTGAGGCCCTTTACCTGCTCCGGTCGCGCCACGCCGGGGCCGGCACCGGCATCGAGCACGGAGCGCACGTCGGTTTCCTGGGTCATCCACTGGTTCAGCACATCGGTTGTCATGCAGCACTTCCTTTGAAAGATGTATATGCAACAATTTTAGATGCAATCATAATGCCGCATGTCCAAGATCGAACCAAAGACCGTGCAACCCCAGGGGTGTACCAACCTCAAGCTGCGCCAGCTCATGCGCCGCGTGGCCCAGCACTACGACGACGAAGTGGGCAAGACCGGCCTGCGCGGCACCCAGTATTCGTTGCTGTCCCATGTGGTCAAGCTCGGGCCGGTGCGGGCGGTCGATCTGGCGGCGCACATGAAGCTCAATACGTCCACCCTGTCGCGCAACCTGCAGCCCTTGGTGCAGGCGGGCTGGCTGGCGGTGCTCCCCGGGCCGGACGCGCGCAGCCGCCTGATCGAGGCCACCGAAGCGGGGCGTGAAAAGCGGCGCGAGGCGCAGCAACGCTGGCGCGTGGCGCAGACCGACCTCAATCGTCTGCTGGGTGCGGACACCGTGGTCGCCTTGCACGCACTGCTGGATGAGGCGATGGAAAAACTCGGTCCGAGCGCGGACCGGGTTCCGGAATAATCGGGCTTTTGCCTGAGCCCTTATGACTACCTTCACCCAGACCGTTCTGTTCACCGACACCGATGGCCGAGCCCGCTTCCGCGAGGAGTCCATTGCCCTGGACCAGGGCACGCCGCAGTCCATGCTGTCCCAGGTGTTTCCGTCCGGTGGCTACCAGCTGCGCACCAGCCCGGTGGGCTTTCGCAGCCAGTTCCATTGCACGGGCGCGCCGCAGTGGTGTTTCATTTTGGGCGGCCAGATGGAGATCGGCCTGCAGGACGGAAGTTCGCGCATCTTCGGCCCGGGGCAGCACTTCTTCAGTGCCGACACCCTGCCTGAGGGTGCAACGTTCGACGCCACGGTGCACGGCCATTGGAGTCGACAGGTCGGCAACGAGCCGCTGGTGACCCTGTTCGTACGTGCCTGAGCGGTACCTGGTGCGGACTCAGCGGCGCGGTGCGGCGCCCTGCATTTCGCCGGATTCCAGCCGCCACACCCCCGGACGCGCTTTCTGCACGGCTTTGACCAGCGCAGCAGCCACATCGCGTGCGTCGATGCTCTGGTAATTGGAGGGGATCAGTGGGCGCAGTGCACGGGTCAGTGCCAGCCCGATGCGCTCGCCGCTGCGACCGGGTTGCCCCAGCGCTTCGCGATCGCCAGCCAGCATGGCGGGCCGGGCCAGCACCAGGCTGGGGTAGCCGCATAGTTCCAGCGCCAATTCGGCCTCGCCTTTGACACGGCTGTAGAACACGCTCGATTTGGGGTGCGCGCCCAAGGCGCTCACTGCTCCCAATTTCGTAGCTTTTGACGCAATGCCTGCGCGGGCTACAGCCACAACCGCGTCGTAGTCCACGGCGCGAAAGGCTTCCTGGCTACCCGCCACCTTGATGGTGGTGCCGAGCGCGATGAAGACTTCGTCCACCAGCGGCAGCTTGGGTAGCCGTGCGAAATCCACCACATGCGCTTCGAGCTTGGGGTGGCTGAAGTCCAGCGGCCGCCGGGTCAGTGCGTGGACCCGGCAGTAGCGCTCATCGGCCAGCAGGATTGCGAGAACCTCCCGGCCCACGAGGCCGGTTGCCCCCGCGACCAGCGCCACCCGGCTTTCCGTTGCCATAGCCACCACCTCCTGCAAAGTCACCACCACCACGGCGTTGTCCGCCACCAAAGCCGCCACCACCACCGCGGCGGCCGCCCCGGTCAGACATCATATCGACGCTGGTGCGCATCGGGTCAGGCTGGCCACCGCCCTGGGGGCGTGGCTTGTTGCGGTTCAGGCCAAAGCCCGAGCCCAGGTGCAGGTCGTCGCGGGCCAGCGAAGGCTCGCCACGCTCACCACGCTCCTGGCGCGGGCGGTTGTTGCCCTGGTTCGGGTTGCGACGGCCCTGGCCGCCGCCGTTGCCATTGCGGGGGCCATCGTGCAGTTGCACTACGCCGTCTTCCGCTGGGCCGGCTGGGCGATCGGCCTTGCGCTGGCCACCACCGTTGCGTCCGCCACCGCCGGTCTTGGCCTTGTTGTCGCGGATGCGCTGCATCATCTCGGAGCGGGCTGCCTTGGCAGCGGCCTGCATGACGTCGCGGCTCGGCGGCTTGCCGGCGCCACCCCAGATGGTCTGGCGGCCCATGGCAATGGGTTCGGCCTTCTCATCGGGCTCGGGACCGAAGCCGTCGATCACCTTGACTTCGATCTTCTGCTTGGTGAAGCGCTCGATGTCCTGCATGAAGCCTTCCTCGTCGAGGCAGACGAAGTTGACGGCCGTGCCGTCGGCCCCGGCGCGGCCGGTGCGGCCGATGCGGTGCACGTAGTCTTCGCTGATGTTCGGGATCTCGTAGTTCACCACGTGTGGCAGGTCGTCAATGTCGATGCCGCGGGCTGCGATGTCGGTAGCCACCAGGGCGCGCACCTCACCGCTCTTGAAGCCGGAAAGCGCCTGGGTGCGGGCGGCCTGGCTCTTGTTGCCGTGCAAGGCCATGGCCGTGATGCCGTTCTTTTCCAGGTACTCGGCCACGTTGTTGGCGCCGAACTTGGTGCGCGTGAACACCAGCACCTGGCTCCAGTTGTTTTCGTTGATGATGTGGGCCAGCAGGGCCTTCTTCTTGCCGCGGCCCACGGGGTGGATCACCTGGGTGATGCGCTGCACGGTGGTGTTGCGCGGCGTGACCTGCACGCTTTGCGGGTTCTTGAGCAGGCCGTTGGCCAGCTCGCGGATCTCGTCGCTGAAGGTGGCCGAGAACAGCAGGCTCTGCTTTTCCTTCGGCACCAGGGCCAGTACCTTCTTCACGTCGTGGATGAAGCCCATGTCGAGCATGCGGTCGGCTTCGTCGAGCACCAGGATCTGCACGGTGGAGAGGTCCAGCATGCCCTGCTGGCTCAGGTCCAGCAAACGGCCCGGGGTGGCCACCAGAATGTCCACGCCCTTCTTCATGCGGTCGATCTGTGGGTTCATGCCCACGCCGCCGAACACCACGGCGCTAGTGAGTTGCAGGTACTTGCCGTAGGTGCGCACCGACTCTTCGACCTGGGCGGCGAGTTCACGGGTGGGGGTCAGCACCAGGGCACGGATGCCGGTGCCACCGAACTTGTTCTGGGCGCTGCGGGCGTGCGAGAGGCGGTGCAGCATGGGCAGGGTGAACGCGGCCGTCTTGCCGGTGCCGGTCTGGGCGCCGCCCAGCAGGTCATGGCCTTGCAGTACCAGCGGAATGGCCTGGGCCTGGATCGCGGTCGGGGTTTCGTAACCTTCTTCGCGCACAGCCTTCAGGATGGCAGGGGCCAGGTTCAATTCATCAAAATTCATGGGGATCAATTGCGCTTGCGGGCGCTTTGTGAACCGGTCCCATCCGGTACAGGGTGTGCCGGTTCAGCGCTGGACGGTTCGATTTCAGGGTGGGTGCATTGCGTGGTGCAACCCGCGGCATGGTGCCGGCAATACAGGCGACTGAAGGCCTGCTGCAGGCGCTATTGTAATCGGGTTGGCGGTAACAATACGTAAAGCCTACTGGTGGGGGTGTACAAATCGGTCCCGTTGTTGACAATGGCCCCATGCTGAAGAAGTACGCTTTGCGGCGCCTGGGTGTCGCGCAGGATCTCGGGGGGCTGCGCCCCACGGTGCAGGTGTGCCTGGAAACCGTGCTCGAACAGAGCGATGCTCTTCTCGACGATGTGATGGCGGGTTTGCAGGCGGCGCTGCTGGGAAAGCATTCCAAGGTGGCCTATGGGCAGATCAGCAAGGAAGGGCGTGCTGCAGTGGAGACGCTGTGTGCCAACGCCCAGGAAGCCCATGGCGTGTTTGCCGCTGCGCTGCGCCGTGCCTTCTTTGCAGGCGCCACGTTGCCGGGCCTGGCCCAGCCGGCGGTGCGCTTCGACGATTTCCAGTTGCTCGAAGAAGACCAGATCGACTCCAATATCGAGATCGCGCTGACCCAACAGGAAGTGCAGATGGCGGTGGGTGACGTGTTGGCACCGGTGCACGCCTATGTGGGCGGGCTCATGGGCTGGCAGACCGTGCAGCCCCAGCTCAACCCCCTGCGCCCCGAATGCTTCGTCTACGCCCTGCGTGAGACACTGACCCAGCTGGTGGATGACCCGCTGGGGCGCAACGCCATCATGACGCAGTCGGCGGGTTTGCTCGGTCTGAGCCTGCGTCAGCTCTACAAGGAACTGGTGGATTGGCTGCGTACCGCGGGCATTGAACCGGCCACACCTCCCGGAGCAACGGTCAGTGGGCTCGATGGAGGAGGGCGCGGCAACAGTACACCGGTCATGGCGCGCACCATGCTCACCTTGGACAAGCTGCGACGCCTGCTCAGCGGCGAGTTGAGCGAGCCCAGTCCGGTCGCGAACCGCGACACCGAATTTAGCCATACGCTTCCTGCTGCTTACAGCGCGCTGGAGGACCTCAAGCTCATGGAGCACATGATGCGGCGCCTGGCGGAAAAGGCCCATCAGGCTCCTTCTCAGCTGGAGAGCGCCGACGCAGGTGTTTCTGACCGCACCATTGCCGAACCGACCGAGAAGTCGCCGGCCAAACGGTTGGGCGCCCAATTGGGTGAGGAGGTGGTGCGCTTGATGATCGACAACCTGGAGCAGGACTACCGCCTGCTGGCGCCGGTGCGTACGTCTTTGCGCGCGCTCGAACCCGTAGTGCAGAAGCTGGTGCGCAGTGACGCCCGATTCTTCAGCGAGCGCAACCACCCGGCACGGCAGTACCTAGACCGCATCACGCACCGCAGCTTGGCCTACTCCTCGGTGGACCAGCCGGGATTTGCGCGCTTCATGAAGACCTTTGACAACGCCAACAGCGTGCTGACCGGCGGCGATGGTGATGCCGCAGCGTTTGACCGCGTGCTGCGCCGTCTGGAGGCGGGCTGGGCGCGTGACGAACAGGAGCAGCGTCAGCGCGCCGAAGAGGCTGCGCGTGCGCTGCTGCATGCGGAGCAGCGTCACCTGTTGGCCCAACGGCTGGCGCAGGAGTTCATGGAGAAAGTGGAGAACAAGTCGGTGCCTGAGCTGGTCATCAGCTTCCTGCGCGGCCCGTGGGCACAGGTGGTGGCAGAGTCGCAGCTGCGCTGTGTGGCGGGCACGGAAGACGCCGATGGCTTCCACTCCCTGGTGGATGACCTGATATGGAGCGTGCGGGTGAAGGCAGCACGGCGCAACCGCTCGCGTCTGGTGCAACTGGTGCCGGCCATGCTGGTCAAGATGCGCCAGGGCCTGACCATGATCGATTACCCGAGTGACCGCATCGCGGCGTTTTTCGATGAATTGATACCGTTCCATGAGCAGGCATTCGATGTGCCGCGGGCCAGCGCCGAGCCCAATGGAAAACCGGCTGCCGCTGAGGTGATGTCCGAAGACGGCGCGCAAGGGCCGGACACGGTGCCAGCGAGCGACTTCGGTGGCAGCGAAAGCATTCTGGACATGTCCGACTACTGGATGTCCGAAGCTGAGGCGCAGGATTCCGGCTATGTGGACGAGCAGCACTCGGTGTCCGACGGAATGGAGCTTCCCGCCGATGCCTTGCCTGAGCCGCAGCAGTGGACTGCCCAGACCCTGCACACCGGTGCCTGGGTGGATCTGGCCATGGATGGCGAATGGGTCCGTGCCCAGTTGACCTGGGCCAGCCCCCACCGCACCTTGTTCATGTTCATTTCGGGCAACGGCCTGGCGCACAGCATGTCGCGGCGCACCATGGAGCGCTTGCAGGCCCAGTCGCTGATTCGCCTGGTGTCGGATGGGAAGGTGCTGGATCAGGCGCTGGACGCCGTGGCGCAGGCCGCCATATCCAACCAATCCGACGGCGAAACGCCCGATTGAGCGGTCCCGGTCCCGGGCTGCTGGGATAATGCGGGTTTTACGTCCAACCGACCCTGCATCACACAATGGCCCAATACGTTTTCTCCATGAACCGCCTCGGCAAGATCGTGCCGCCGAAGCGCCACATCCTCAAGGACATTTCCCTGTCGTTCTTCCCTGGCGCCAAGATCGGCGTGCTGGGCCTGAACGGTTCGGGCAAATCCACCCTGCTCAAGATCATGGCCGGTGTGGACAAGGAATTCGAGGGTGAAGCCATCCCCATGGCCGGGTTGAAGATCGGTTACCTGCCGCAGGAACCCCAGCTCGACCCCAACGAGACCGTGCGCGAAGCCGTCGAAGGTGGCATGGGTGAGGTGAAGGCTGCGCAGGCCCGTCTGGAAGAGGTCTACGCTGCCTATGCCGACGAAAATGCCGATTTCGATGCCTTGGCAGCCGAACAGGCCGAACTCGAAGCCATCATTGCCGCCGCCGGTGACGGTGGTGACCACCTGCTGGAGATTGCGGCAGACGCATTGCGCCTGCCCCCGTGGGAAGCGGTGATCGGCAAGCTGTCCGGCGGTGAAAAGCGCCGTGTGGCGCTGTGCCGCTTGCTGCTGTCCAAGCCCGACATGCTGTTGCTCGACGAGCCCACCAACCACCTGGACGCCGAATCGGTGGACTGGCTCGAGCAGTTCCTGCAGCGCTTCCCCGGCACCGTGGTTGCCATCACCCACGATCGCTACTTCCTGGACAACGCTGCCGAGTGGATTCTGGAACTGGACCGCGGTCATGGCATCCCTTACAAGGGCAACTACAGCACCTGGCTGGACACCAAGCAGTCACGTCTGGAAGCAGAGCAGAAAGGTGAGGAAGCCCGCGCCAAGGCCCTGAAGAAGGAACTGGAATGGGTGCGCCAGAACGCCAAGGGTCGCCAAGCCAAGAGCAAGGCCCGTATTGCCCGCTTCGAGGAACTGAGCGACTACGAATACCAGAGGCGCAACGAGACGCAGGAAATTTTCATTCCTGTGGCCGACCGTCTGGGCAGCCAGGTCATCGAGTTCCGCAACGTGACCAAGTCCTTTGGCGATCGCGTGCTGATCGACAACCTGTCGTTCAGCGTACCGGCAGGTGCCATCGTCGGCATCATCGGCCCCAACGGTGCCGGTAAGTCGACGCTGTTCAAGATGATTGCCGGCAAGGAAAAACCGGACAGCGGCGAAGTGGTGATCGGCCAGACCGTGAAGATGGCCTTCGTGGACCAGACCCGCGATGACCTGTCCGACAACAAGACGGTCTGGGAAGACGTGTCCGGTGGACTGGACATGATCAACATCGGCAAATTCACCATGGCCAGCCGTGCCTACTGCGGCCGTTTCAACTTCAACGGGGGCGACCAGCAGAAGAAGGTCGGCATGCTCTCCGGGGGGGAGCGCGGACGGCTGCACCTGGCCAAGACCCTGATCGCAGGCGGCAACGTGCTGTTGCTCGACGAACCGTCAAACGACCTGGACGTGGAAACCCTGCGTGCGTTGGAAGACGCACTGCTCGAATTCGCTGGCTCCGTCATGGTCATCAGCCATGACCGCTGGTTCCTCGACCGTATTGCCACCCACATCCTCGCGTGCGAAGGCGACAGCCAGTGGGTCTTCTTCGACGGCAACTACCAGGAGTACGAAGCAGACAAGAAGAAACGCCTGGGTGAGGAAGGCGCAGCTCCAAAGCGCATGCGCTACAAGGCATTGAAGTAATCAGCCGCACCAAAAATCGGTACGATGGCGCCCATGAAAGCCAACGCATCCACCCCAGGTAAGGACAACACCAAGTTCAATGCCATCGTGGAAGATGCGGTGGCGGGCGCTCCGGCGATCATGGCGGCCTTGATCGCCGCCTGTTCGCGCCAACTGTATGACCGCGAACTCAAGGCGCGCAACGTGTACGAGCGCGACGCGTTCATCGTGTCAGGAAAGCTGCTGAAGTCGAAGGATGCCGAGATGCGTGCGGCGTTTGGTCCGGCGCTGCGCATGGCTATCACCCAGCCCGAGAAGGAGCGCAAGCACGCGCCCCAGTCCCTGGAGACATTGAGTCTGGACCAGCTCGAGCTGATGGACGAGAACCAGGTACAGGAGAGCGTGGCGCTGGCCCGTGCCCAGCAGACTACGCTGCTGGTGGCCGACGCCAATCTGACAGAGCTCAATACCTTGGTATGCAGTGCCCTGGGTTTGGCGGCGGTGCGTCAGGAAGGCAACCCCCTGCGTCCGCAAAGCTATCTGCTGGCCCTCAAGGCGGTGTTGGACCAGCTGGCTGTCCCGCCTGCTGCGCGGCAGGAGTGGTTCGGGATTATGAGTGCGGCGCTCGGTCATGAACTGCGTTCGTACTATGCGATGTATGCGGACAAGCTCAGGGCCCAGGGTGTAGTTGCGGCGGGCTATATGGTCCTGCCTTCGGGCGGTGTGGTTCCGGTCCAGGCCAAGGCCGTGGCACCGAATTCGTTCAACGCACCACAGGCCGAGTCGGAGCTGGCAGCGGCCCAGGCCATGGCAGCCCAGGCTCCACAAATGGGAGCGCGGGTACTGCCAGGGGCGCGCCTGCAAGGGCAGAGCGGTTTTGTCGCGCCGGTTGAAGCACAGCCTCCGGTGGTCGAAGGTGCGGGAGGTACAGCGCATCGCCCCGAGGCATTGCTCAATCTCGATACCTTGCGGCGCTTGCTGTCCGGCGAGCTGGACAACCTGGCAAGCGCGCCATTGAGCCGCATGGAGTCATTCGCGCAGCGATTTGCGCGTGAATTCGAAGCGGGCAATTCAGAGCCGGCGGCCCCCGTGTCTGATTTCGCCTCCACGGTTCCGGCAGCGTTCGAGGCCTTGAGTGAAATGCGGCAGGTAGACCGGGTGGTGCAGCGATTGCAGCAACGCCAGGGCGAACCGACCCCGGAGGATGCGTCCAACAGCAGTATCGAGGGGGTACGCCTGGCCATGCGCCGAAATGCCAAGGGTATGGCGCAGGCGCTGAGTCTGGAAGTTGTCCAACTGATGGTGGAAAACCTGGCTCGCGACCCCCGGCTGTTGGCGCCGGTGCAGGCCTTGGTGCGTTCGCTCGAACCCGCATTGCTGCGTCTGGCTCTGGTGGATCCGCGCTTCTTCTCCGACAAGCAGCATCCGGCGCGCGAATTGCTGTTGCAGGTAACACAGCGCAGCCTGGCCTATTCCGATCCCCAGGCGCAGGGGTTGACACAGTTCATTGATGAAGTCCATGCCCAGGTCGACCCGCTGTCGCGCATGCACATCGATGACGCCGAGCCATTCCAGCGGGTGCTGGAAAAACTCCAGGCGGCCTGGACACAGGCGTTGCGTAAGCAGGAAGAGGCGCAGTCCAAGGTGGTCGCGATACTGCAGAACGCCGAGGCACGGAATCTGCTTGCAGAGAAGATCGCGGCCAAGGTCGAAAAGCACCCCGATGCGGGGGCGGTGCCAGCCGTGGTGGTTGACTTTCTCTGCGGTCCATGGGCACAGGTGGTGGCCCATGCGCGCATTACCCAGGGGGCTGGGTCCAAGGCTGCCTCCAAGTACGAAGCCCTGATTTCGGCACTGCTGTGGAGTGTTCATCCTGAGTTGACCAAGAACAATGTGGCCAAGCTGACCAAGCTGGTGCCGATGCTGTTGGCGACCCTGCGAACCGGCTTGGACTCCATTGACTACCCATCGGTGAAGACCAGCGCGTTTTTCGAAACGTTGATGGGGCTGCATCAGCGCGCGTTCAAGGGGGCGGCAAAGCCATCCTCCGCGACGGTGCAAGAGTCGGTGCTCACCCATGCGCAGGCCGGAGTCGGACGTCACGCCAGCGAGGAGAGCGAACCGTGGATTGCTCCCCAAGAAGCCCAGGCCTCGAACTTTGTCGATCTGGGCGAAGGTGGAGCCGACACAGCCGAATTGGCTCCTGCTGCGGTGCCCTCGGGCTCCCTCACGGAACCTATGCCCATCGGTCCGGATGCGCTGGACAACCTGGCGCTTGGTGCCTGGATCGAACTCTATGTTGAAGGGCAGTGGACGCGCACTCAGTTGACCTGGTCCAGCCCCCATGGCACCTTGTTCCTGTTCACCAATGGGTTTGGAGCGACCCAGTCGATGACCCGCCGCTCACGCGACCGGCTGGCACAGGCGGGGCAGTTGCGTCTGGTGTCCTCACGGGCGGTGGTGGAAGGGGCGCTCAACGCGGTGGCACAAACCGCCATGCGCAACAGCGTGGATACTGGGCTGCAGAGCGACATCTGATGCGAAACGTTCGCTAGCCCTCGCTGGGTAAGCGCAGTAAGCTATTGAACTAGTAGCTTTTCAGGTGTTCGTCGGTTCACCATCGCAATGCCGGCCATCACCACTGTGAGTGCGCCCAGCAGAGGCAAGCTCACGGATTCGCCCAGCCACCACACTCCGGCAATCAGGCTGAACACGGGTGTGAGAAAGGTAAAGGCGCTGACTTTGGTCGCAGGGTATTTTCCAAGGATCCACATCCACACCAGATAGCTCAGGAAGGCCCCTACGCTTGCTTGGACCAGCACCGATGCCCAGGCAAATGCGCTGAGTTGCAGATTCCAGGATTCCCCCATGGCCAGTGAGATGCATGGCAAGAGCAAGGCACTGACACCCAGTTGGTACATCAACAATTTTTCCGGTGCTATGCGCGTCAGGCCAGACGCTCGTATCACCACGGTGGTCAAACCCCAGAGTAGACCTGCCAGCAGCCCCATGGCGTCGCCGAGCCATTGCTGCGGGTAGGCAGATTCGGTGGGTTGATGCAGTACCCAGGCCACGCCCACAAAGGCGCAGCCCAAGCCCAGCCATTGCATGCGCCCCAGTCGCTCCGCTGGCACACGCAGCGGCAGCAGAAGGGCGACCCACAGTGGAGATGTGTACAGCAGCAACGTCAAGCGTGCCGCGCTGGTGTATTGCAGACCCAGAAACAGAAACATGAATTCGAGCGCAAACAGAACCCCCGCCAGTAGGCCGGCGCGAGTGCTTCCATCAGGGGAGAGAAGCGCGATGCCACGCCATCGGCACCAGAGCAGGAGCAATACGGCTGCCCCCTCAAGGCGCAAGGTGGCCTGGAATACCGGGGCCATCTCGGTCAGTGTTGCCTTGGCCAGTACCTGTTGGAAGCCCCAGAATGCCAGGCAGGCTAGCAGCAGGCCAACAGCCAGGGCATCAAGATCAGTTTTGCGATGGGTCATGCCAAGATTGTCGTTGATGCCTGCTGTGTCATTGCCTGACCCAAAAGGGGAAACTGGAACGATCGATGCGCAGTTGCATCTGCCGACATGGAACATGAAAAAGTTACGGCAGCACCAGGTGCTGCACCAATGTTGGGCTTTTGGCGCCGATGAGGCAGAATGTTCGTGCTCACCCACATCGACAGGAAGGAACGACGAGTGACGAGTACAACGAATGCAGGACTGAAAGTGCTGGTGGTCGAGGACAACACCATCAATCAACGGCTTGCAGTGGGGATGCTGCAGAGCTTGGGACATACCGGCGTGGTTGTCGGTGATGGCGAGAAAGCGCTCATGGCAATGGGGAAGCTCAAGTTCGATGTTGTTCTGATGGATGTCATGATGCCTGTGATGGACGGCATGGAGGCTTTGAAGGAATTGCGTGTCCGCGAAGCGACGCAAGGCGGCCATATGCCGGTG
Organism: Curvibacter sp. APW13; assembly: GCF_032337135.1. Taxonomy (NCBI): domain Bacteria; kingdom Pseudomonadati; phylum Pseudomonadota; class Betaproteobacteria; order Burkholderiales; family Comamonadaceae; genus Curvibacter; species Curvibacter sp. APW13. The sequence goes on from NZ_JAVXZZ010000003.1 coordinate 57,118, forward strand.
ATCATGGCTACTGCCCACACGGAACCGGAAGAGCGCACACGGTTTCGCAAGGCGGGTGCGGACGGCTTTGTCGCCAAGCCTATCGAGCTTGAGGCTCTGCGGACCGAACTGGCGCGCGTGATGGGACGGAATTGAATAGTGCGCGGATGAGCAGGTTTATCAGGCTCTGGAAAGCTGGAACTGGCAGTATATTTCTGAAACCCATTTCACGAATACCATGGCACAAACACATTCAGTTGGTCGCTGGCTGCAGCCCAGTGTAGCGTTGATGCAGCGGATGCCCATGCGCATCAAGCTCTTCATACTTATGGCCTTGGCGCTGCTGCCATTGCTGGGGTTGGCCTATATCTTCTTCCTGGCCGAGCACATGGCGGGCTTGCTCATCTCGCTGGTGATGGCATGTGTGGCGCTGTATCTGGGGTTGGGCTTCATGGTGGCGACGCTGCAGGGGATAAAGGTGCTGCACGCGGCACTGAAGGAAGGAACCCGAGGCAACTTGGCCACGAAAGTGGAAACTCCGGGTTCGGACGAATTGGCTCTGATCGGTCGCGAGTTTGAACGCATGCTGGATGTGTTGTCTACCTTGGTGGCCGATGTCCGCAGTGCGTCGAGCATGGTGACGCATGTCGGTTCGCAGTTGGTGGAGGATGGCCACTCCCTGTCACAGCGCACGCAATCCCAGGCTGCCAGTCTGGAAGAGGCCACTGCCAATGTCGGCGAGGTCAGTGACACCGTTTCACGCAATTCCGAGGCTGCGCAGGAAGTCAGCCTCATGACCCGCAACCTCCATGACGAGGCACGCCATGCCAGTGGCTTGATGGAGCAGACCGTTGGCGGAATGGTGGCGCTGCAGGCAACTTCCAAGCGGATGAACGAGATCATTGGCACGATTGACGGGATTGCGTTCCAGACCAATTTATTGGCACTCAACGCTGCCGTGGAGGCTGCGCGCGCCGGTGAACAGGGCAAAGGCTTTGCCGTGGTGGCTGCCGAGGTGCGCAGCCTTGCCCGCAGAAGTCAGAGTGCGGCCGCGGAGGTGCGTGCGCTGATTGCGGAGTCAACCAGCCGCGTGGGAACTACCGTGACGGAAATTCAGGCCGTCAATCAGTTGATGACCAGTCTGGTAACAGGCGTTAGCGAGATTGCCCAGAACATCGACACCATGGCGGAGGGCAGTGCCAAGCAAAGCATCGCCCTGGCCGAAGTGGTGCAGGCGGTTGGCGATTTGGACAAGGTGACGATTGAGAATTCGGGTTTGGTGGACCGCACCTCCCATCGCAGCAATCGCCTCATGCAGCGCTCCAAGCAGTTGGAAGAAGCTGTCACCCACATCAAGCTTCGTCAGGGTACCACTGATGAAGCGATGCATTTGACCCGCAAGGCGCATGAGCTCATCAAACGTGTCGGATTCGACGCTGCATTTCCGATCTTGCACGACAAAGCGGGCGGGTTTGTCGACCGGGACCTGTACGTTTTCGTTTTTGACCGGCAGGGTGTATATCGTGTCATGGGGGCCGACCTTCAAAAGGTCGGAACATCGCTCTTCGAAGCGCAAGGCCTGGATGCCCAAGGATTGCTGGACGACGCATGGGAGCGGGCAGAGCAAGGTGGCGGATGGGTCGAGTACACGATCGTCAATCCGGTCACCCGCGATGTGCGCGCAAAGGCTTCCTATATCCTTCCGCTGGATCAGCAATTGCTGGTGGGCTGCGGGGCATATCGCAGCGTCATGTCCGAAAGTTGACCGGAAACGGTGACCGGTTGGATACCTTTTGCAACCTACAGAGGGTGTTCAGCATAGAACTTGCCCCCATGAAACAGGAGCGGTGATGCGCCGGGTAGGTGGTCGCACCGCTCGACCTCTCCCACAAAGATCATGTGGTCCCCTTCGGCATATTGACTGCGGTTGGAACATTCGAAATGTGCAATCGCCCCACCTATCAAGGGTGCGCCACCCAGCCCCGGCTGCCAAGGTACGCCGTCGAATCGGTCCGGGATCTTTTCGGAGAAACGGCGCGCCAGGTCCTGCTGGTCTGCCCCGAGAATGTTGATGGCGTAGTGTTCCCCGTTTCGGAAGGCCTCGAACGAGCCGGCTGAACGCGCCAGACTCCACAACACCAGTGCGGGGGACAGGGAGACCGAATTGAACGAGTTTGCCGTCAATCCCACCAAGCCTCCATCCACCCGACGAGCCGTAACGATGGTGACGCCGGTGGCGAACATGCCGAGCGCCGCGCGGAACGACTGGCTGGACAAGGGCGGGCTTGCCGACAAAGTGGTGCATTGCGTGACCATGCGCTGAATGTACATGAAGGTCAAAGACCGCAGGGGACGGGGGATTACCTACAATCCAGTGATGTTCAAGAAAGCCGTTGTAGGTGTGTTGTTTGCTGCAAGTTTTGTAGCTGGGTGGGCAGCCGAAGCCAGGATATGCCGCGACTACGTTTCCCGTATCCCTGGCGCAGGGGTGGAGCTATGCGAGGCGGCGGCGCTGTCCGATCTCAAGGTGCGTTCGGTTCAGGGGCGTACCCTTTGGGGCACTGAAGTGGCGGCGCCCAATGCGTCTGTCCGGGTGCTCGTGCTGGGGGGTATCCATGGCGATGAAATGTCGTCCGTGTCGCTGGTGTACCACTGGATTGCGTTGGCCCGCCAAGGTGTGGCCGACATGCCGCAGCCGGTCCATTGGCGGTTTGTACCATCGCTCAATCCGGATGGTCTTTTTGCCCATCCATCAAAGCGGGTCAATGCGCATGGGGTGGACTTGAACCGGAATTTTCCTACGCCCAATTGGTCCAGGGACGCAAAGGAGTACTGGGAGATACGTACGCGACGGGATCCGAGGCGCTGGCCAGGAAAGACCGCCTTGTCCGAGCCGGAGTCGCGGTATGTGGTCGATCAGATCGCACAATTCAAGCCGCATCTGATCGTAAGCGTTCACGCGCCCTTCGGTGTGTTGGATTTTGACGGACCCACGGTTCCGCCGACTCGCCTGGGGCGCCTCTACCTGGATCAGGTTGGCATTTACCCTGGTTCACTCGGCAACTATGGCGGCGTGCACAAGGGCGTGCCGGTGGTGACCATTGAACTCCCCAGCGCGGGTCAGCTGCCTCAGCAAGGTGAGGTGCGCCAGATGTGGCTGGACCTGTTGCGTTGGACTGCCGAGCGCATCCAGCCACAGGCAGCGGGGGCGGTAGCCAAGGCGGCTAAACCTTGAGTCGGCGTCCTCGCGCCATTTAGCTCCCGGGGTAGAGGCCCCACTTAGTGTCCCAGGATCTTGGACAGGAAGTCTTTGCTGCGCTCGCTTTGCGGGTGGTTGAAGAACTCGTGCGGCGTGTTCTGCTCCACGATCTGACCCTGATCCATGAAGATCACGCGGTCGGCCACAGCCTTGGCAAACCCCATTTCGTGCGTCACGCAGATCATGGTGATGCCCTGCGATGCCATCTCGATCATCACGTCCAACACCTCCTTGATCATCTCCGGGTCGAGGGCCGAGGTTGGTTCATCGAACAGCATGATCTTCGGCTTCAGGCACAGTGCGCGAGCGATGGCAACGCGTTGCTGCTGTCCACCCGACAGTTGTAGCGGGTACTTGTGTGCCTGTTCGGCAATGCGCACCCGCTTGAGCTGCTCCATGGCCTTTTCCTCGGCATCCCGTTTTGGCATCTTGCCAACCCACATCGGTGAGAGCGTGAGGTTTTCGAGTACCGTGAGGTGCGGGAACAGATTGAACTGCTGGAACACCATTCCGACTTTCTTGCGCACGTCGTCGATGGCCTTGATGTCATCCGTGAGTTCCACGCCGTCAACCACCAATTGCCCCTGCTGGTGCTCTTCCAGGCGGTTGATGCATCGGATCATGGTCGATTTGCCAGATCCTGAGGGGCCACACACGACGATGCGCTCCCCTTTGGTGACGGTCAGGTCAATATCGCGCAATACGTGGAAACTGTTGCCGTACCACTTGTTGACCTTGTTGAAGCTGATGATCGATTCAGACATCGGGAAATCCTTTAGCGTTGCTTGCTCTTGTTGACCTGCGCTTCAATCCACTTGCTGTAGCGCGACATCGAGTAGCAAAAGATGAAATAGATGACGGCGATGAACAGGTAGCCCTCCAACCGGAACGGGCGCCAGTCTGCTTCGGCATTCATGGCCATACCCATCGCACCGGTCAGCTCGTACAGGCTCACGATGGCCACCAGCGAGGTGTCCTTGAAGGTGGAAATGAAGTTGTTCATGATGCCTGGTACCACCATGGCCAGGGCTTGGGGCAGCACGATCTTGCGCTGCGTCTGCCAGTAGCTCAGGCCCAGCGTCGCCGCAGCTTCGAGCTGGCCTTTTGGAATGGCCTGCAGGCCACCGCGAATTACCTCGGCCATATAGGCTGCGGCAAAGAGGGTGATGCCTGCCAGTACCCGGATCAGGACGTCGATATTGAATCCCGAAGGCATGAGCAGCGGAAACATGAAGGACGCCATGAACAGCACCGAAATCAGTGGCACACCGCGGATGAGTTCGACGTACACCGTGCACAGGCTGCGAATGGCGGGCATGCCTGAGCGCCGGCCCAGCGCGATGCACAGCGCAATGGGGAAGGCCATGATCATGGACAAGGACGCCAGCAGGATGGTCAGTGGCAAGCCGCTCCAGAGGTCAGTCTCTACCTTGCGCAAACCAAACACGCCACCGTACATAATGGTGAAGTAGAAGGCCAGTACCAGCAACCACAGGCCCGCCAGCCAGGGTTTCCAGAACATGCGCACGCAACTGGCAATGATCAGCGTCAGCAGCACTGCAGTGGCAATCAAGGCCCGCCAATGCTCCTCGAATGGATAGCGCCCGAAAAGGATGAAACGGAACTTCTCCTTGACCACGCCCCAGCAGGCACCGTGGGCAGCGTGACAAGCATCGGGACTGGCAATGGTGACGGCGTCAAGGACAGCCCAACGCAGGAAATGCGGGAGCAGGTAGAGCAGTGCGGCCACGACGGCAACGGTACCGAAGGTCGTCCTCCAGTCACTGAAAAGGTTGCTGCGCATCCACGCCAGCCAGCCCGTGGTCCGGTTCGGTGCCGGGCGGGCTGCAATCGGTTGAAATACTTGTGCGGTCATGGTGTGTCTCAACGTTCCTTGATGGCAGCGCGGGCGTTGTACCAGTTCATCAGGAAGGACGTGGAAAGCGAGGTAGTCAGGTACACCAGCATGATGATGGCGATACATTCCACGGCGCGGCCGGTCTGGTTGATGGCGGTGTTCGCGATCGAGACCACATCCGGGTAGCCAATGGCCACCGCCAAGGACGAATTCTTGGTCAGGTTCAGGTACTGGTTGGTCATCGGGGGAATGATGACGCGCAGGGCCTGCGGCAACATCACCAGGCGCATCGTTTGGCCTCGGCTCAGGCCCAGTGCACTGGCTGCCTCGGATTGTCCGAGGGACACTGACTGGATCCCTGCGCGCACGACCTCCGCCACAAAGGCAGCCGTGTAGATCACCAAACCCAAGAGCAGCGACAAAAATTCAGGAGTGAGCGCACCACCATGTTCGATGGCGAATTCACCCATGACGGGCAGGTTCCAAGCCGTTGGGGATCCTGCCAGCACCCAGCCAGCCAGCGTACCGCCTAGCGCAATACCTGCGGGGCCCCAGAACATGCTGCGTGCCACACCGGTGGCTTCGAAAGACCGTAACGCCCAGACGCGGTATCCATAGGCACCTGCAATCCCAACGGCTGCACCGGCCAATGTGATGAAGTGCTCATTGCCGGGAACCGGCATGGGGAAGTTGAGCCCCATCTTGCTGAGGAAGAAAGGGCCGAAGGATATGGGCTCGTTGGCGGCCGGAAGAACCTCGGTGAAGAACAGGTACCACATCAGCAACTGGAGCAGCACCGGTATGTTGCGGAAGAACTCGACGTAGGCGACACAGAGTCCCCGGACCAGTGCATTGCGGGAGAAGCGTCCGACACCAATCAGGGTGCCCAGCAGCGTCGTCAGGATGATACCGACGATGGCAACGCGCAGGGTGTTGACCATGCCGACCAGATAGGCACGCCAGTAGGATTCGCCGGAGTCAAACGCAAACAGGCTTTCGCCGATATCGAAGCCCGCAGCACTGTTGAGGAAGTCGAAGCCGCTCTGGATGCCGCGGGCGCGCATGTTGGTGGCCGTGTTGTTGGCCAGATAGAGCACGGTCAGCACGATGACTGCTACTGCCACAACCTGGTACACCAGCGCACGGAAGGCCTGACTACGCCAGGACCACTTCTTCTTGGGAGGGAGGGATGGTTCAGCCATGGGAACCCTTGGAACGAAAGCTAAGCATCAAACAAAAAAGGCAGTGCAGTGGTGGGTACTGCAACTGCCTTGTCGCGGCCTCCGCAATTCCGAAGGCCGCAGAGCGCATCAGCGGATTGGTGGGGCGTACTGGATGCCGCCTTTGGTCCACAGGTTGTTCAGGCCGCGAGGCAGCTGCAGTGCCGATTTGGGGCCGACGTTGCGTTCAAAGATCTCGCCGTAATTGCCGGTGGCCTTGACGGCGCGGGCCAACCATTCCTTGTCCAGACCGAGCAGCTTGCCAGTGTCTTCGGTGGTTCCGAGCATGCGGCCAATCGCGGGATCCTTGGTGTTCACCTTGAGGTCGTCCACATTGGCCTGGGTAATGCCAGCCTCCTCGGCTTCGAGCAGACCGTATACGGTCCATTTCACGATGGCCGCCCATTCATCGTCGCCACGGCGTACCAATGGTCCGAGCGGTTCCTTCGAGATCAGTTCAGGCAGGATCAGGTGGTCTGCGGGATTCTTGGCCGACTTGTTGCGGACCGATGCCAGACCCGAGGCGTCGGTGGTGTAGGCCACGCAGCGACCGGAGAAGTAAGCACCTTCCACGGCGTCAAGCTTTTCGAACACCACGGGTTTGATGCCCAGGTTGTTGGCTTTGGAGAAGTCGGTCAGGTTCTTTTCCGTTGTGGTGCCCGACTGCACGCACACGGTCTGGCCCTTGAGCTGCTTGGCGCTCTTGATCTTGCTCTTGACCGGGACCATGAAACCCTGGCCGTCGTAGTACACCACGGCGGTCTGGCTCAGGCCCAGCGAAGCGTCGCGGGTCAGGGTGAAGGTGGTATTGCGCGAAAGCACATCCACTTCACCGGATTGCAGGGCCGTGAAACGGGCCTGGGCCACCAGCGGGACATACTTCACCTTTTCTGCGTCGCCCAGCGTCGCGGCAGCCACCGCGCGGCAGACGTCGACGTCAATGCCAGTCCACTTGCCATTGGAGTCAGCAGCGCTGAAGCCTGCCAGACCGGTGTGCACCCCGCAGATCACTTGACCGCGCGCCTTGATGGCATCGAGTGTCTTGCCGGCATGGGCAGGCGCAGCGGCCAGTGTGCCGAAGGCGGCGACTGCAACTGCAATGGCTTTGACAGCGTTCAGTTTCATAGTTTTCAGCTCCAATGAGATAAAGGAAAGTTCGGCACAGTATGCGCCGACCAACACGCAACGGTGCGTGATACGAACGAATGTACTGCAAGCAGCGTGCCACATTTCACAGGGTTTACGCGGGTGTAAAACTGTACGCCCATCAGGGGCACTCGGCCCGATGTCGCACATCAACGCTGCGTCGTCAGATACTGCTGGCGGTGCGCCCGAATCGGGTCATTTGTGCTCCGAGTCGGTGCATGTTGCACCACCGCAGCCTTCGATGGCCTGCATCGGCAACGCTTGCGGGCGCGCAATCGAACCCGTGGCCGGGTCGAAACCCAGTTCGTGCAAATGCATGGCCAGTGCAGCGTCCATGGCCTGGGCGTGTTGCGGAAACCAAACTGTCAACTCACGCGCCATCTGGCGCGGGACATGTAACTCGCCAGAGCGGCCACGCTGGGTGCCCTCGCGCATGATCTTCAGGATGATGGCGTGCTGGCTGGCGTGGCAGTTGTCAGCCGTGAAGCCGGTACGCAGCATCCAGCGGTCTTCGCGGTCGAAGTGCTCCTGGGTGTGGTCTACCAGAGCCTCCCAGTGTCGAAGCAGTTCGTGTTCCGGCGCGGCCAGTACTGCGTTGAGCAGGTCCACGAATTCACGGTGGGTGTCGTCCATCGTGGAATTGTTCAATAGGTAGTCATCGCTCCACTGCATGGAGTCGTTCATCGTCGCTTGCGTCATACCCTGTCCTTGTCCAGCCCCGCATTGTGCCCGACGCCTCGGCGCGACTGCATTTCGCGACCAGCGTCGGAACTGGCCTGCGGCCCCAGTAGTGCGAAGGCCTGCGGGAAGACGCTGGACTCTTCCAGTGCGATGTGCGGTGGGTAGAGAGCCCGAAAGACCTGAATGGCGTCTCGCTGGGGCGATGTCAATGGCGTCGTGACACCGCTGGACCACGCACGCAACGCCGGTTCGATGCCTCGCCACAAGGACTCCATCTGGGCATGGTCGTGTTGCAGTCGCTCCACCTGTGCCACCAGCGCCGCAGAGCCATGCGCCAGCAACAAGGGAAACAGGTGAAGTTCTTCGTCCTGATGGTGAAGCGGGGCGGCCAGCGTGAAATAGCGCAGGACGTCCGCGGCGGCGCTGCGACTGGATGCGTCGTGCCCGTGGAGATCAACGTGCTCTACCAAGCGCCCAAGGAGGTCAAGGCTGCGCTGCACGCGATCATGGCAGGCGCTGAGCATTGCCTGGGGATCTTCGAAGCCGACTGCGGGGGAATTGAAACCGGGGAAGGAGTGTGACACGGCGGATGGAAGTGAAGGGGGACTGCGTCATACTAGCGCCTTGTGCGCTGTCTGACCTTAAGGCAGTTCGTGTACTTTCCTCAAACGGGTATCCCATCCATGGCTGTGAATGCTGACGAGTTGACCTTGCGTTGCCGGGCGCTGCTGGACCCGTGGAAAGCATTTGCGGCGGCGCCTGCGTTTGAGCGGTTTGTCGAATTTGCGGTGGCCGTCTCGGCGTTCACCGAGTTTCTCTCTTCACGCAGCCTGGCCGGATTGCACCAGGAGGCACATGCACTGGAACAAAACGTCCTGACCTATTTCGAGGCTTGGAGCACCAGTCCGCCAGGCCCGGAGGTGGTGTCGGCTCTGGGGCGGCGCCTGTCGCAGTTTGAAGCGCGGGTGGCTGCATTCATCGAGGGAAACACACTGGAGTTCGGCGAGCGCCGCAGTGCGGCCGCGGGCCAGGATGTGCTGCAGCAGTTGCAGGCCCAGCGCGGCATTGGTTTGGTGACAGACCAAGCCGAGCACTGGTCCGAGCTGATTCGCCAGTTGCGCTATTTCAACATTCCGACCATGGTGCAGGCGCTCGCGCAGCAGCTGGTGGGCCAACACGAGGCCACCACGGTCCTGGTCGATCACCGTGGGCGCAGCCCGTCGGAGGTGGCGCAGACCGTGCGCATGTTGCGCGGCCACCTCGCTGCCAGCTGCCTTATCGCCTGCGAGGTCCCCCCCGATTTCGACAGCCAGAAATCGGTCCTCGCGGCCGGCTGTGACTATTGCTTTGTGGCCGGAACGGCCCATTCGGTGCTGATCGACCGCATCATGCGGGTGAGCGAAGTGCGCGATGAAGATCCCTACCGGGTATTGGTGGTGGAAGACTCGCGCACCGCGGCGGCGATGATCCAGCGCACCCTGTCCGAGGCCAGCATGCAGGCTACAGTGATCCACGATCCACGTCAGGTGCTGGACGCACTGCAGCGCGTGACTCCCGACTTGGTACTGATGGACATGCACATGCCCGGCTGCAATGGTGTGGAGGTAACCCGGGTACTGCGACAGCACCCCGAGTTCTTGTCCACGCCGGTGGTCTACCTTTCTGGAGACAGTGATATCGCCTTGCAAGTCGACGCGTTGCGCCTGGGCGGTGACCACTTCCTGACCAAGCCGTTCAATCCGGTGATTCTCAATGCGGTGATCAAGAGCAAGATTGAACGTTACCGGGCCTTGCGCAAGCACATGGTGTGTGACAGCCTGACGGGGCTCCTGAACCACACTACCTGCAAGCAGCGGCTCGATGGCTTGGCTGCTTCGGCCGTTCGCGGTGGTGCTGGCTTTTGCGTGGCCATGGTTGATATCGACCATTTCAAGCGCGTCAATGACAGCTATGGTCACCCCGCGGGCGACCAGGTCATTCGCAGCATGGCCTGGTTGGTCAAGCAGCGCCTGCGCACCACGGACGTGGTGGGCCGCTATGGCGGTGAGGAATTTGTACTCATGTTGCCCGACAGCACGGAAGTGCAGGTGGCCCAGTTGCTCAATGCCATCCGTGAAGACTTTGCCTGCATCGTGCATGAGGCAGGGGAAAAGCGCTTCCAGTGCAGCTTCTCTGCTGGCGTGGCCCAATGGCAGACCGGTGACAGCGCAGACGCGGTGCTGGCTTGTGCCGATGAGCGCCTGTACCAAGCAAAGACGGCCGGACGCAATCGCGTGGCAGTCAGCCCCACTATCGTGGTCCCCGCGTGATAGTACCTACCGAATTTGCCCCTGCCCCTTGATTCAATTGGGTGAGTCGCTATCAAAATGAAAGCGACCCACGTGGGCTACCGTTAGCCGCACTGTCCCACATAGCCGCAGGCGGTGCAGAAGTCGCATCCATCCTTGTGAATCACGGTGGGATTGCCGCACTCAGGGCAGTTCTTGCCCGCCATGGTGTGGGTGGTCTGGGCGTCTTGGGGAGTATCCAGTACCCCCATGTCGCGCAGTGGGTAGCCTTCCTCATTGAGCACGCCGAGCATGGCGTAGCGGTGGATGATGAGACGCGCCATGTAGGCAACGGTAGAGGGCCAGGTCTGCTGGCGGCGTTCGCCATGCGGCAGGCCGGGTACGAAGGCCATGAAGTGTCCCAGTGGCTCGGCGTAGTTCAGCAGCTTGCGCAGCTTCATGCCGATCCAGGCCGGGTCGATGACACGCATGTCCAGTGACAGCACGCGGGCCAAGCCATCGTAGGCCTTGGGGTAGTTGCCCGAGAAGCCGATGGCGCAGGGGCGGGTCACCAGGGTGCCGTCCGCATTGGGAAGGGTCACCTCTTTCAGGGTCACCGTGAAGGCTTCATCGGTAGCCGGGTTGTCAATGTCCACCGACCAGGCCAAGGTCCCCGAGGGGCCGGTCTGCGGCTCGCTGCGGCTGAACATCGCGTTCAGCACCGGGGTTTTCTGCGGGTCTTGGGCACCTTCGAAGGCATTGAGCTGCTCGCAGCGCCAGCGGATCACCGCCGCCGTGGCGGCCACTACCCCCGGAAACAGGCGCTGGTGCCCATGGGGAGGGAATGGCATCTCAAAGGCGTGTTCCTCGGCCACGGTGGACATGGCATCCAGCTTGAGGCGCAGCCAGGCTGGATCGTTGGTGCGCATGTCCATCGACAGGGTTTTGGCCAGTGCACCCAGGCCGCGCGGTTCGTCCGTGCCATTGACCCAGACCTCGAAGGGTTTGGGGCTAGCGCCCTCGGCGGCCAGTTCACCCACGAACAGGGCGAAGTCGCCGAAGCGGTGGTGCACCATGAAAGTCCAAGCCGAGTTTCCGGCGGGCAGTTCGGGACGGCTGGGCCACTGTAGCGACGAAAGCACCGGTGCAGGCAGCTTGTCCAGCGCCAAGCGTTGGTTGGCATCGGAGATCTGCAGTGGCGCCGCGGTCGTCTGCGGTGCCACGCTCAGCACCGAACCCAGCACGGAATTGGGGCGGTAGGTCGCCAGTCCTTTCAGGCCGGACTTCCAGGCCTGCATGTACAGGCCCTGGAAGTCGGAGTAAGGGTAGTCGGCTGGCACGTTGACGGTCTTGCTGATCGCAGTGTCAATGTAGGGCGCGACCGCTGCAACCATGCTGGCGTGGTCCTGTGCGCTCATCTCCAGTGCGGTGATGAAGGCCGGTGTCAGTGGGGCATCAGGGCCATGCAAGTGGCGGAACAAGCGCCAAGCGTGGTCCTCCACCGCGTACTCCTTGAAGCTGCCGTCGGGCATGCGCTTCTTGCGGTTGTAGGTCCAACTGAAGGGCGGCTCGATGCCGTTGGAGGCATTGTCGGCAAAGGCCAGGCTGATGGTGCCTGTGGGTGCAATGGACAGCAAGTGCGAGTTGCGCAGGCCTTGGGCCCGGATGCGCTCCTTGAGCCCATTGGGCAGGCGCGAAGCGAAGTTGGAGCCCGAGAGGTACAAGTCGGCATTGAAGAGCGGGAAGGCACCACGCTCGGCGGCCAGGTCGCTGGACGCCGCATAGGCAGTGTCGCGCATCAGGCGCGAGATGTGGGAGGCGAAGTCACGGGCCTGCTGCGTGTTGTAGGGAAGGCCCAGCATGACCAGGGTGTCGCCCAGGCCAGTGAAGCCCAGGCCGATGCGGCGCTTGCTGCGCGCTTCTTCCTGCTGCTGCGGCAAGGGCCACACAGTGGCATCGAGCACGTTGTCGAGCATGCGCACTGCTACCCGACACAGGGCAGCAAAACCTTCCTCGTCGAAGTGCACGCCCGGGCCGAACGGGTCGCGTACAAAACGGGTCAGATCCACCGAGCCCAGGCAGCAGCAGCCATAAGGGGGGAGGGGCTGTTCGGCGCAGGGGTTGGTGGCGGCGATGGTTTCGCAGTAGGACAGGTTGTTGTCCTTGTTCATGTGGTCCAGGAACAGAACGCCGGGTTCGGCATGGTCGTAGGTGGAGCGCATGATCTGATCCCACAGCTCAGACGCCGGTACCTTGCGGTAGACCCAGTCCCCGTGGTCCTCGCGCGGATAAGCACCTGCGTCCAGCTGGGCTTGGCTGGGACGGGCCTTGTGCACCAGTTCCACCATACCGTTGTCCTGCACCGCTTGCATGAAGGCATCAGTCACCCCGACGGAAATGTTGAAATTGCGCAGGTCGCCACTGTCCTTGGCGTGGATGAACTCCTCGATATCGGGGTGGTCGCAGCGCAGCACGCCCATCTGGGCGCCTCGGCGGGCGCCGGCCGACTCCACCGTTTCGCAGGAGCGATCGAATACGCGCATGTAGCTCACAGGACCGGATGCACTGCTCTGGGTGCTGCCAACCCACGATCCGCGCGGCCGGATGCGCGAGAAGTCGTAGCCCACGCCGCCGCCGCGGCGCATGGTTTCCGCGGCCTGCGTAAGGGCGGTGTAGATGCCGGGATGGGCGTCGTCTTCGCTGGCAATCGAATCCCCGACGGGCTGCACAAAGCAGTTGATCAAGGTGGCCGCCAGGTCGGTGCCCGCGGCAGATTGGATGCGGCCAGCCGGCAGGAACCCGCCCTGCAGCGCTTCAAGGAAGCGTGCATCCCAGTGTTCGCGCTGCTCGGGTGCTTCCATGGCGGCCAGCGCACTGGCGACGCGCCGGTTGACGTCCAGTACCGACTTTTCGTCGGCCTTGGCATATTTTTCCAGCAGCACTTCTTCGCTGATGGCTTGGGCGGGCAATTCCAGTGCAACGGGGGTGTGTTCAGTGGTGGTCATGATGTAGAGTTGAAGGGCGGGACGGTGAAGAACGGGTTAGAGGAGTCCAGTGGGCCAGCGTGTTCTGGCGATGGTGATGATGGAAAAGACAGTAGTCAAGGCGCTGCCTCCCCAGATCCAGCGGGCGCGGTGGCCTTGAGCGTCGCGCAAGGCCAGTTTGCCCAGAAATATGTACAGCATCAAGAGCATCACCTTGGAGCCTAGCCAGGCCTGCTGCCAGGGGTATTGCTCACTCCAGGTGGCCAGTGCGATGGCAGCGCCCAGGAGGACGGCATCATTGACATGTGGCGCAACACGTAGCCAGCGCCACTGACGCCAGCGAATGCCGTGCAGCGACAGACCCCAGCGCAGGGTAAACAGTGCCACACTGATACCAGCACACATGATATGCAAGGCGCGGACTTGGGCGTACTCCATGGCAGGCTCCTTCTAGCCAGGACGACCGTCTTGGCGTGGCAGGCCAAACCAGCGCACATAGCGCAATGCCCAGCCGCAGGTTGCTGCAACCCAGAGGGCAATGGCGATCAGCAGCATGCTGTTGGGACTCCAAGGGAGTGCTGCCCATAGTCGGATGATGATGGCCAACTGCACCAGTACATAGAGCGCCCATGCGTAATTGTCGGCAACCAGGCTTCGACCACTGTGCCCCGCAGCCACACGGGTCGCCATCGCAAACAGGGTGGCCCCGAGGTATCCCATGGTCAGTGCGTGCAATGGCGCCAAGCCCAGCGGTGATGACTCGCCAGTCACTGCCATCCAGATGTGGTGCATGGCTTGGAGCGCGAGCCCGATACCGAGCCACAGAAACCCGCCATGCAGCATGGCGAGGAGGCGGATCTTGAGGCTTTGAACCAACCCCCAGCGTACGGCCAACCACAGGAAGATGCTTGCGGAGAAGGCTTCCAGCGCTGCCTGCAGAGTCCGCCACACCGCTGGTAGGGGCCAGAACCAAAGATCCAGCACCTGGCCCAGTGCCAGCCACCACAGGGCGCCGACCAGACACCATAGCAGCCATAGCGGCCGCCAGGCATCGAGTGCGGGCAATGCACTGGCGGTGAAGAACGGGATCATGCGATGTGAAACCGCCGCAAAGACTGTCGCAATGAAGCACCACAGGCCGATGTATATGCCACTGCGCAGCACGTTGTCATCGGCAAACGCTAGTCCAACCAGTGTCAATACCAGGCCAGCCAGGCCGCTCCAACTGGCGCAGAGGATCACGCTTGCATGGGTCTTGTCATCGGATCGGCCAGCCCGCCACAAGCGGCTGTAGCGCCAACATAGCGACGCCCACGCAAGGGTCAGTGCCAGCCCACCAAGCACCGAGAGCCAGCGTGCAGCATGAAAACCGAGCATGATGAGCAACACACCGCCAACGTATAACGAGACGGACGGTGCCAGTTGCGCGGCAGACACCTCCGCTGCCTGCAACCAGCGGGGGCCGGCGGTAAATAGGAAACCGACAATGAACAGTGGCATGAACCCCCAGGTCATCAGCAGCGCATGGGCCAAGGGCTCGGGCAATGTCAGGGGCGGCTGGCTGCCGGTGAACCGCATGCAGAGCACCAGAGCCCACCAGAGTCCGGAAAGACCCAGCACCAAGGCCGCAGCGCTGAACCCCAGACGATGGGGGGCCTCAAGGAATCGCTTCGGCGACCAGCGGGCGCGGTTAGCGGGGGTGGGGGCCACTGGTGCCGCTGCTGGCCGTTGCCAATGGGGGGGGCGCGGTTCATCGGAGGAAATCGGTTTGAGCGGCATGAATGAATGAAGCTAGGCCAGGGTGCCAATCCGGACAAGCTTAGGTGTTTTGCCGCTGGCGACATTTGATGAAAGGCAACAAATTCACAGATATCGGGTTTGCCCCAATGTCCCGGCTGGAACGTGCCAATTCGTGCCTTCCAAGGGTACACTGCCCCAATGGACGTATTTGTGCAAGGCATCGCTGCGTTAAGTGGTGTGCGTGATCGAGACGCACTGGATGCCGCCTTCGTTCGTCTGGTCCTTCAGACGACGCAGGACCAGGTCCAGGAGGTCAGCCTCCTGCGTATCGTTGGAGAGGGGGAGGATCGCCGATGCCTGGTGCGTGCCCACATGCGCTCGGGATCTGATGCGGTCGATTGTGACCCTATCTGGCAGGACTGGTCGCTGCTTCCGAAGTTGTCGACGAGGGCGCTGCATGCGCAGGTATTCGCCGGTCAGGGTGTTTGCGCGTATTCCGTTGAGGATCAGGCCCAGGTGTTTCTCGTGGTTGGGGAGCAGGGACCCTGGGGGTTGCTGGAGCTAAAGGCGCACGGTCCCCTGCCTCCGGAACTGGAAAGGCTGGTGGCCGCACTCATCGTGACCTACCAAAATGTGCTGGGCTTGCTGGACTATGGTGAGAAAGATGCGCTCACTGAGCTCCTGAATCGAAAGACCTTTGACGGCGCGTTCTTCAAGGCCACGGCTGACCAAGGGACGACTGACAGCAGTGACGCCGAGCGACGCAGTAGCGAGGGCGCAGGCGACTACTGGTTGGCAGTGCTGGATATCGACCATTTCAAGCGGGTCAACGATAGCTTTGGGCACCTGATTGGAGACGAGGTCCTGTTGCTGGTGGCCCGCATCATGCGCAACAGTTTCCGCTTTCATGACCAGTTGTATCGGTTTGGTGGCGAAGAGTTTGTCATCCTCATGCGCTGCCGCGAGCTCCAGGATGCTGCACATGCGTTGGAACGTCTGCGGCACAACGTCGAGCACTACGTGTTTCCACAGGTCGGTACCATTACCGTCAGTATCGGGTTTTCTGGCTTGCACCCGCACGACACACCTGGTGCGGCATTCGGGCGGGCAGACAAGGCGGTCTACCATGCCAAATCCCATGGCCGAAATCAGGTCGTCAATTATGAGGATCTGGTCCAATCCGGCGCGGTGCAGGAAAAGACCGACGACATGGATGTCGATCTCTTCTGACTGCAGGCATGATTGGCCTGTTGCCAATCGCTGCCCAGGTTACTTGGACTGATCAGGGCTGTTTCTTCGCTGGTTTCCCCAAGCGCTCGCGTGCCTGGCTGATATTGCTTTCCACCTGCTGAGCGTCTTCAGAGCCCGGCTCCAGTTCGGCCAGCAGTCGCTCCCACAGGGCGATGGCCTCGCGATAGTTTTCGCGTTGGTAAGCGGATACGCCCATCATCAACAAAGCCATGGGGTGTTTGGGGTCCAGCGCCAGAGCCTTGCGCAGCAACTCGGTGGGTTGTCCCTGCAGATTGCTCTCTCGGCTCAGTGCCAGCACATCGGCGTACTCCACCAGCAGGTCAGCATTGCCTTCGACGAAGCTGCCCGCCTTGGCGTAGGCCTGTACCGCTTCGTCCAGGCGGCCCAGCACCTTGTACGATCGGCCCAGCATGGCCCAGCCCTGCAGGTTGCCGGGGTTGGCACGTTGCTTCTCCGCCAGGTTGGCTACCATTTTCTCGATCTGGGCACGCCCCGCCACCTGTGCGGCTTGCGGGTCGACCGAAGCAGGGTGTCCGAGCCAGGCGTAACCAGCGGCGCCACCCAGCGGCAAGAGCAGTGCTACGACCCAAGCCGTGCGCTTGGAGGCCAAGCTGGGCGCCGCGGCCGGCGCGGCGGTATCTGCGGTGTCTTCCAGCAGGCGCAATTGCAGCTCGTTGCGTGCAGTCTCCAGTTCGGCGGCGTCGATGCGGCCTTCGGTAAAGTCACGTTCCAGCACTTCGAGCTGGTCGCGGTAGATCGAGGCATTGAGCTGCACGCTAGAAACCGCGGTACGTGGGGCGGTGCGCAACAGGGGGCGCAAGACCCAGGCGGTGACCAGCGCGGTAAGCAGCAGGGCCAGAAGGTAAAAAGTGGTCATGACGGGTCTTTGTTGTCGTTCAGCAGGGCTTGTGCGCGGGCCTGCTGCTCGGGAGTCAGGGGGGGGCTGACAATGACGTTGCGGCGGTGGTTGCGCACCATGCGCCACAGGCCCCATCCGGCCAGCAGCAGCAGGGTAGCAGGGCCGAACCACAGTGCCCAAGTCAACGGTTTGACGGGGGGGCGGTAGCGCACGAAGTCGCCATATCGGCTGACCATGAAATCCATGATCTCGGCGTCAGTGCGTCCATCCTTGATCAGGGTGCGAATTTCGCGGCGCAGGTCATTGGCCAGGTCGGCACGGGAGCCCGCCAGCGATTCGTTCTGGCACACCAGGCAGCGCAACTCTTCAGAAATGCCAATCAGGCGCTGCTCCACCACCGGGTCTTCGGCCAGGTCTATGGCCGTGTTGGCTTGCACAGCACCGCAGGCCAGCAGGGCGCCGATCAGCCATAGTCCAAGGCTGCGGATCATTTCTGCAACTCCAGGATCAGCGGAATGATCTTGTCACGCAGCGCATCGGGGGTCACGGGACCGATCTGCTTGTAGCGGATGATGCCTTGCTTGTCGATCAGGAAGGTTTCGGGCACACCGTACACGCCAAAGTCGATGCCCACGCGGCCGTCGAGGTCGCTGATGGACAGGTCGTACGGGTTGCCGTGGCGTGCAAGCCACTTGAGGCCCTCTTCCGGTTTGTCCTTGTAGTCCAGTCCGACCAATGCGACCGTCTTGGCCTTGGCGTACTCCATGAGGATGGGATGCTCTTCGCGGCATGCGACGCACCAGGACGCCCAGGTGTTGAGCAGCCAGACCTGACCCAGCATGGACTTCGAATCAAAAATCTTTTGGGGTTCATGCAGCTGCTTCAGGCTGAACACAGGTGCGGGCTTGTTGATCAGCGGCGAGGGCACTTCACGAGGGTCGCGCGTCAGTCCGATGGCCAGGAAGATGACCAGGACAATGAAGATTGCAAGGGGAATCAGTGTTTTCTTCATGGAGCGACCTCCTTCAAAGTGCGCGTGCCGCAAGCGATTTCTTGCGGCGGTAGCGCTTGTCGGCGGCGGCGAGCAGTCCTCCGAAGGCCATGAGCAAGCAACCACCCCAGATCCAAGTCACGTAGGGCTTGTGGTACACCCGCACAGCCCAGGCTTCATTGGGTGCTTGTTCCAGCTGCTCGCCCAGTGAGACGTAAACGTCGCGGGTCCAGCCAGTGTCAATGGCGGCCTCGGTCATGGGCATGCTCGATGATGCATAGGCGCGCTTCTCGGGGTGCAGCGTGCGCAGCAGACGGTCACCCTGCAGCAATTGCACTTCGCCCCGGTCCGCGACGTAATTCGGGCCCTGCTCCTTGCGAATACCGGTCAGCTTGAAGGTGTAGCCTCCCACTGCCACGGTGTCGCCCAGAGCCATGCGCACGTCGCGTTCGGTCTCATAACCTTTCACCATGGTGATGCCGATGGCGGTGACGGCAATGCCGATATGGGCGATGTGCATGCCCCAGAACGACCAAGGTGTCGAGCGCCATTGGGACGTGCTGCGGATCTGGCGTACCACATCCCAGAGTGACGACAGGATGATCCAGAACGCCAACGTGAGGCCCATTGCCACCAGCGCAGACCAATGGCCTGCCACCAGGGGCGCGATGCACCCCAGTACGACCGACAGCGCTGCGATGGGGCCCAGCTTGCGGGCAATGGCCTCCAGGCTGTCTCCCTTCCAGCGTGCATAGGTACCCACCACCATCAGCAGCATGACCGGCGCCATGAGCGGCACAATCACGGCATTGAAATAGGGGGGGCCGACCGACAGCTTGCCGAGATTCAGCGCATCGACGATCAGCGGGTACAGCGTGCCCAGCAGCACGGCAGCTGCGGCCGTGCCCAGCAGCAGGTTGTTCAGCAGCAGCAATGTTTCGCGCGACAGCGGCTGGAAGCTACCGACGGAGGCTACCTTGCTGGCACGTGCCGCAAACAGCGTGAGCGAGCTGCCGACCACGACGGCAAGGAACACCAGAATGAAGATGCCACGCTTGGGGTCCGATGCAAACGCGTGTACTGAAGTCAACACCCCGGAGCGGACCAGGAAGGTGCCGAGCAGGCTCAGCGAAAACGCGCTGATCGCCAGCACGATGGTCCAGTTCCGGAACAGGCCACGTTTCTCTGTGACTGCCAGCGAGTGGATCAGGGCGGTGCTGACCAGCCACGGAAGGAAGGATGCGTTTTCCACAGGGTCCCAAAACCACCAGCCACCCCAGCCCAGTTCGTAGTAGGCCCACCACGAGCCCAGCGCGATGCCCATGGTCAGGAAAATCCAGGCCACCGTTCCCCAGGGGCGCGACCAGCGCGCCCAAGCGGCGTCGAGCCGGCCATTGAGCAGCGCCGCAATGGAAAAAGCAAACGGGATGGCCATGCCCACGTAGCCCATGTACAGCAGCGGGGGGTGGAATACCAAACCCGGGTCCTGCAGCAGCGGATTCAGGTCGCGACCATCTGCAGGCACCTGGTCCAGCCGCACGAAGGGGCTGGAGGTGATCAGCATGAAGGCGAGGAATCCCACGGCGACAAGACCCAGCACGCCCAGAACGCGCGCCACCATTTCGTCGGGCAACTGGCGCGAAAACAACGACACAGCGAGCATCCAGCTCGTGAGCATGAGGTGCCACAGCAGCAGCGAGCCTTCATGCCCGCCCCAAACGCCCGCAATACGGTAGATGCCGGGCAACTGTGAGTTGGAATGCTGTGCTACATAGCTGACTGAAAAGTCGTTGAAGTAGAACGCGTAGGTCAGGCACGCAAATGCCACGACCGTGAGCGCCCAAAGCGCTTGGGCTGCCGGTCGGGCAAAAGCCATCCAGGCGTAGCGCCCGCTGGCGGGTCCCCAAATACCCAGCAGGCCGAGCGGGGCAGCGACGAAAACAGAAAGGATGAGGGCGTAGTGCCCGAGTTCAGGAATCATGGTGGTCCTCGCGCGGCGCCGGGGCGCCGCGGGTCGTCATTTCAGCGATTTGGCGGCCTTCTGGGCCTGGTCTACGGCATGCTGGGCTTCCGGTGGCATGTAGTTCTCATCGTGTTTGGCCAACACCTCGGTGGCGGTAAACACCTTGTCCTCACCGATTTTTCCCTGTGCCACCACGCCTTTGCCTTCGCGGAACAGGTCGGGCAGGATGCCGGTGTAGCGCACTTCCATTTCCTTGGCCGTGTCGGTCACGACAAAGCGAACCGTCAGGTTGTCGCGCACCACCGAACCCTCTTTCACCATGCCTCCAATACGGAACGTGCGTCCTTGCGGAGCTTCCCCATTGGAAACCTGGGTGGGTGTATAGAAGAAGACCAGATTGCTCTCGAAGGCATTGAGCACAAAGTAGGCTGCCAAGCTGAGGGCAGCCAAACCACCGGCAATGATGGCGGCGCGTTTGTGGCGGGGTTTCATGGCGTGTTGTCCTCGTGTTCCAGTTCCATGGCTAGGCTTTTGATCACACTCTTGCGATGGGCGCGTGCCTGGAGAACTTCCATGGCGACCACGGCGGCGGTGGCGCCAAAACTGCCCCACACGTACAGGGCGTATCCGCCCATGTGCAGGAATTCCTGAATGCTATTCCACTGCATGTTTTACCCATTCGGCGTGACGTTCACGCTCCAAAATGATGCTGCGCACGCGGTACAAGGCGATGGCGATGGTGTACATCCAGCACGCCACCACCATGATCAGCATGCCCCACAACATGGTGGTTGCCATGCTGGGCGCGCGCGTCATGGAGACTGAAGCACCTTGGTGCAAGGTATTCCACCAGGTGACGGAAAAATAGATGATCGGCACGTTGATCACGCCGACCAGGGCCAGCACGGCACCAGCCTTGTCGGCTCGGCGCGGGTCATCGATGCTGGCCTGCAGGGCCAGAAAACCCAGGTAGAGGAACAGCAGAATCAATTCCGAGGTCAGGCGCGCGTCCCAGACCCACCATGCACCCCACATCGGCTTGCCCCACAAGGCGCCAGTCAGCAGGGAGAGGAATGCAAACAGGGCCCCGGTCGGGGCCAGGGCTGCCGTCATCATGCCCGACAGGCGGGTGTTGAACGCCAGGCCGATCGCTGACCAGAAAGCCATGACCACGTAGATGAACATGGACATTTGTGAGGCCGGTACATGGACAAAAATGATGCGGTACCCCTCTCCTTGCTGCGCATCGGTGGGGGCAACGAACAGGCCGATCCATAAACCGATGGCCGTCAGCACGGTTGCCAGGATGGCGAACCATGGCCACATCCGACCAGCGAGGACGTAAAAGGGCTGCGGTGAGGCGTATTTGAACCAGTGGATATCGCGGAGGTTCATTCAAGCGAGATTTTCAGAGCGGCCGCAGTGGCCAGGGGCGAGAAAAAACCGGCCAGCACCAGGAGGGCCGCCAGCAGCGAATAATGGGCGTTGACACTGCCGGACGATTGCGCGCCTACGGCGCCAGCGCCAAAAATCAACACCGGAATGTACAGCGGCAGGATCAGCAAGGACAGCAAAACCCCCGAGCCGCGCACGCCCAATGTCAGTGCGGCCCCAATGCTGCCGATGAGGCTCAGCGTGGGCGTTCCCAGCAGCAGCGTCAGCACCAAGGTGCCCAGGCTGGCAGTATCCATGCCGAACTGTAGGCCCAGCACCGGAGCCACCAGCACCAGCGGCAGTCCCGACATCAGGAAATGGGACAGCGCCTTGGCTGCGGCCAGCAAGGCCAGCGGGGTGGGGGACAGCATCAGTTGCTCCAGCGAACCATCCAGGTAATCGGTGGCAAACATGCGGGGCAAGGACAGCATGGTTGCCAACAGCGCGCTGACCCACACTACGCCCGGTGCCATCTGTAGCAACAGGTTGGATTCCGGCCCCACGCCCAAGGGAAACAGGCTGGCGACGACCACGAAAAACACGATGGGCGTGAGAACCTCGCCCTTCTGGCGCACGGCCAGGGACAGTTCTCGGCGCAAGACGGCGCCCAGGACACCCAGTATGGACAAGCGGACGCCCATGGTGCTCACGCCCCCAACTCCAGCAGCAGCGGCGGGTGGCCTGGTATGGCGACCTGCTGGTGGCTGGTGATGACTGCTGTTCCGCCACCGTCGAGATGGTTGGCGATCATGTCTGCCAGCAAACCGATGCCCGCATCGTCCATGGCCACATAGGGTTCGTCCAGAATCCAAAGCCGTCCGGGGCTGAGGGTCAGGCGCGCGAGGGCGACCCGACGACGCTGTCCCTGCGAAAGGTGGCGGGCAATCTGCTGTTCGCGACCACGCAATCCGAACCGTGCCAATACGGCGCGGCAAGCCTCCTGCTCCAGCGCCACCCCATGAAGGGCACAACCGAAGCGCAGGTTCTCGGCCACGGTCATGGCGTCTTGCAATGCATTCAGGTGCCCCAGAAAGCGAATGTCTCGGCGGTAGGTTTCGGGTAGGCCGCGAATGGACGCTCCATGCCACGCGATGTCACCCTGGTCCAGACTGGATAGTCCGCACACCATGCGCAGCAGGCTGGTCTTGCCCACGCCGTTGGGCCCCTTGACGTAGAGCCAACGGCCCGCAGGAACCTCGCAGTCGATGTCGCGGAACAGCCGTCTGCCACCCTTGCTGCAACCGAGCTTGCTGAATCGAAGGGTCATGGAGGGGTGGGGCAGGCAGAAACGAACGAAGCCACCATTCTAAAGGGGGGATGCATCTGGAAACTTGATGCAAGTCATGTCCTGGGGCTGTCGGGTGCTCTGCTGCCAAAGCGTGATTCAGTTAACCTAGGTTAAGGACGTGACCCCTTGCGACACCGAAGAATCCTAGGGCCCGGAGTGATGACGTTCACAACCTCGCCGGGCGTGGCGTTGATCGACGTCTGAATGGTTGTGAGGTACTACGGAGTAATACAAATGAATGTTCCACGTCTTTCCAGCGTAGCCGCTGCCGTGCTGCTGACCGGCCTTGCTGCCTCGGCATTCGCACAAAATGCGGCCCCCACGTTGTCGGCTTCGGAAAAGGAAGCGGCCAAGAAGATCTACTTTGAGCGCTGCGCCGGCTGCCACGGCGTGCTGCGCAAAGGTGCTACCGGCAAGAACCTGGAACCCCATTGGGCCAAGGTCGACAAGGATGGCAAGAAGACTGAAGGTGGTACCTTGGCCCTGGGTCAGTCCCGTCTGGAAAAGATCATTGGCTACGGCACCGACGGTGGCATGGTGAACTTCGACGACATCCTGACCAAGGATGAGATCTCGCTGATGGCCAAGTACATCCAGAACACCCCCGACGTGCCGCCGGAGTACAGCCTCAAGGACACCTTGGACTCCTGGAAGGTCATCGTGCCGGTGGACAAGCGTCCTACCAAGCAGATGAACAACTTCAACCTGAAGAACATGTTCTCGGTCACCCTGCGTGACACCGGTGAAGTGGCGCTGATCGATGGCGACACCAAGGAAATCCGCTCCATCGTGAAGACCGGCTACGCCGTGCACATCTCCCGTCTGTCCAAGTCGGGCCGCTACGTGTACGTGATTGGCCGCGATGGTCGCCTGAGCCTGATCGACCTGTGGATGGAACGTCCCTCGGTGGTGGCTGAAGTCAAGATTGGCTTCGATGCCCGCTCGGTCGACACCTCCAAGTTCGCCGGTTACGACGACAAGTACGCGATTGCCGGTTCCTACTGGCCGCCCCAATACGTCATCATGGACGGTGACACCCTCAAGCCCCGCAAGGTGGTCAGCACCCGCGGCATGACCGTGGACGGTGAATACCATCCCGAGCCGCGTGTGGCGTCCATCGTGTCGTCCGAGATCAAGCCGGAATGGGTGGTCAACATCAAGGAGACCGGGCAGATCCTGCTGGTGGACTACTCCGACATCGAGAACCTGAAGACCACGACCATTGGTTCCGCCAAGTTCCTGCATGACGGTGGCTTTGACGCCTCCAAGCGCTACTTCCTGGTGGCTGCCAATGCATCCAACAAGATCGCTGCGGTGGACCTGAAGACCGGCAAACTGGCGGCCCTGGTCGATGTGGCCAAGATCCCCCATCCGGGTCGCGGCGCCAACTTCGTGCACCCCAAGTACGGTCCTGTCTGGGCCACCGGTCACCTGGGCGCCGACGTGGTGACCTTGATCTCGACACCTTCCGACGATCCGAAGTACGCACAGTACAAGCAGTACAACTGGAAAGTGGTTCAGGAAATGAAACACGTGCCGGGTAACCTGTTCGTGAAGACCCATCCGGTGTCCAAGCATTTCTGGGCCGACTCGCCCCAGAACTCCGACAAGGATCTCGCCGAATCCGTGGCGGTGTGGGACATGGCCGACCTGTCCAAGCCCAAGGCCATCCTGAACGTGGCCAAGGATTCCGGTCTGCCCGCCACCAAGGCCACCAAGCGTGCGGTGCATCCCGAGTACTCGGCTGACGGCAAGGAAGTGTGGATTTCCCTGTGGGGTGGCAAGACCGACCAGTCGGCCATCGTGGTGTACGACGATGCGACTCTGAAGGTCAAGAAAGTGATCACCGATCCCAAGATGATCACCCCGACCGGCAAGTTCAATGTGTACAACACACAGCACGACATCTATTGATCAAAACTTGATCTGATGCAAGGAGAAGGGGGCTTATGCCCCCTTACTATTTGTGGCCATAGGGTTTCATTGTTGAGAACTGGAGAGTTGGAAATGGCTTCAAAAATTGCAGGGTGGTGGGCAGTGCTGCGCAAGCCCAGCGCAAAGTATTCGCTGCTGGCCTTGCTGTCGATAGGGTTCGTTTCGGGCATCCTGTTCTGGGGTGGATTCAACACCGGCATGGAAGCGACCAACACGCTGGAGTTCTGTGTTTCGTGCCACGAGATGCGCGACAACGTGTACCAGGAATACAAGAAGACCATCCACTACAGCAACCGTACCGGGGTGCGCGCCGTGTGTTCGGACTGCCACGTGCCCAAGGACTGGACCCACAAGATGATCCGCAAGATCCAGGCCAGCGGCGAGGTCTGGGGCAAGATTGTCGGCAGCATCGACACCAAGGAAAAGTTCGAAGCCAACCGCCTGCGTCTGGCAGAGCACGAATGGGCCCGCATGAAGTCGGTCGACTCGCGTGAGTGCCGCAACTGTCACAGCTTTGATGGCATGGATGTCGAAAAGCAAAAGACCCGTGCTGCCAAGATGCACAAGATCGCGCAGGATGAAAAGCAGACCTGCATCGATTGCCACAAGGGTATTGCGCACAACAAGCCCAAAGGCATGAAGGAAGAGTCAGAAGACGATTTATGAGTGGGTGCGCGTCAGCAGACACACCTGTTAGCAAACGAAGAAAGGACCTTGTGAAATGAAAAAAACTGCACTTTCCATGGTGACGCTTGGGCTCCTGATGGGCGCTGCCGCTGGCTCGGCTTGGGCGGCTCCCGACTGGAGCAAGGCTCCCAAACGCGACATCACGGTGTTTCATCCCGGCACCGCAGCGATGGAGTGGGTGGGCAAGAAGTCTGACCACAGCGGTACCGCTGGCCTCAAGAAGGGCGAAACCTGTGTCGGGTGCCATGAGGAAAAAGGTGGCCTGAACTTCAACTTCAAGCGTCTGGCAGACAAGGAATTGGAGCCCGCAGGTGCGCCCAAGACCATGAACTACCCGGTGACGGTGCAGGCAGCCTATGACGCCAGCAACCTCTACATTCGCCTGACCTTCAAGGCCCCCACCGGCGGCGCCAACAAGGGAGACAAGGTCAATGAAGTCAAGGCCACCATGCTGTTCCCCGACGACAAGGTGCCCTTGGCTTCGCAGGTCGGTTGCTGGGCCAGCTGTCACAACGACGCCCGCACCATGCCGGGTGCCGACGACAAGAAGACCAAGTACACCAAGGAAGGTTCCTACCAGCTGATGCAATGGGCCAGTGGCAAGGGTGCCAAGGTGGCCGACGGCACCGTGACCACCGAACGCAAGATGGACGGTGGTAGCCTGGGAGCCAAGGCAGAAGGTGCGAAGTCCGGTGAGACCTACACCGTGACCTTCACCCGCAAGAACCCAGGCGAAGGCAAGGTCGTTCCGTTTGGCGTCGCTATCCACGCCGACAACGCCTCCGGCCGCTTCCACCACGTGTCGCTCGGTTACACCATCGGCATTGGCGCGGACGGCGACGTGAAGGCGGCCAAGTAAGCGACGCTCAACGGGAGCGGGGACAGCGCACGATGCCTCCATCGAAGCGCCGTCTGCCCCCCGGTGTCCTGCGGCCCCTGCTCATGCAGGCGGCCGCTTTCTTTTGTGCTGCTGTGGTGGCGTGCCCGCCCAGTGCATGTGCCGCTGAGCAGGGCGCGTTCAGTGCGACGGCCCAGTCGCGTGGTGAGTTCCCGGCCGTCACGGTGCTCGCCACAGTCACGCCTGCGGAGCTGGTGTTTCAGGATGGCGGTGGACGCGAATTGCGGCGCCAAATCATCAGGGACCGTACCGGTCGCTTGAGTTCTGCAGCGTGTGCAATCCTGGTCGCTCCCGCGCGCAACAGTTTCCTGGTCTTGTTTGCCGACATGCCCGAACTCTGGGAGGTCAGCTACAACCCCAGTGCACCGGAAATCGGGCTGGGAATGGTGCACGACTTCCAGTACCGCGAAGGCCAGTTCGCTCCTGGTTACCTGCATCCCCTGCGAACCAGTCTGCCGTCGACCGTGGTACGTGCGGCCTTGGGACAGGACGGCCATTCGGTGGTGCTGGAGCTGCGCGCCGAACACGGGCAACACCCCCCTCCGACACTGGTGCATCTGGATGTCCGCAAACCTATTCAGGAGTCTCCCGCGACTAACTCGCCGTGGGTCGAGTGCAGGCGTCAGTAGCTATGAAATAGGTAGCGCGCTACGCAATGAATATGCGGGCTAAGCCGAATTTCTATCGATCAGTTGACTTAGTGCGAGCCGTAGCGCGCCAGGCGCGGAATGTCCAGAATGCGCACGTTGCGCTTGTCGATTTCGATCAGGCCTTCGGCTTCCAGTTCGTGGAGCACGCGAGAGAAATACTCGGGGGTCAGCGATAGGCGCGACGCAAGCGTTGCCTTGCTGACTGGCAGGGCGACGGTGAACACACCCTTGGTGTTCTCCATGTCCTCCGGGATGTCGCGCAGCAGGAAGCCAATCAGGCGCTGCATGCCGCTGTGCAGCGAGTAGCCTTCGACATCGGTGACGAGACCGTGCAGGCGGCGCGCCATGCCGGCCAGTAGCCGTGTGCAAAAGCGGGGGTCTCGTTCAATTTCCTGCATCACGGCCTGCCGGCTGACGCGAATCAGCAGCGAGTCCGCCAAGGCCTGGGCGCTGACGATGAAGGGGCGCTCCAGGAACATGAGGGCCTCGCCGAAGCTGTTGCCCGGACCAATGAGTTCGATCACCTTTTCCTGCCCAGCGGGCGACGTGATGAAAAGCTTCACCTGACCGGTCACCACCATGTAGAAGGCGTCGCAGATCTCTCCCTGGCGAAACACCAGATCGCCTTTGGTCAAACGCTTCTGTACGCAGCCCATGGCCAGACGCTGGCGCTCGGTTGCATCGAGGTCGCTGAACAGTGGCAGTACCGACAGGTACCGGGGCATGTCGAAATGGGGGGTGTCAGCCTTGTTGTGCATGCGGTGGGCAGGTTCAGGGTGCTGCAGTGGAAAGATTGTACGGTGCGGCGTCATTCGCCATCGGCTAATGTGCCAGCGTGGCCCATGCCTGGGTCAGGCGCGTGACCAGATCGGCGGGTCGATGCACCAGAGCGTAGCCCTGGCGCCCGAACAGGTAGGGCAGGTAATCGTGACCGGATTCATCGATGGTGACGCAGAACGGGGTCAGGCCCATGCCATGGGCTTCATGGATCGCCTGCCGGGTGTCTTCGATGCCGTGGCGGCCTTCGTAGTGGTCCAGGTCGTTGGGCTTGCCATCGGTTAGCAGCATGAGCAGCTTGCGCCGTTCCGGGCGCTCCTGCAGTTCACGCGTGGCGAATCGGATCGCGGCCCCCATGCGGGTGTAATAGCCGGGCTTGATGGCACCGACCCGATTGCGCGCCTGGGCGTTCCAGGCGTCATCAAAGCGCTTGAGGTGGTTCAGCCGGACATGGTGGCGGCGTACCGAGCTGAAGCCCCACATGGCAAAGGCGTCACCGGTTGCCTGCAGACCCTCGCCAAACACGAACAGGGCGTCGCGGATCACGTCGATGACGCGTTGGTCATTGGCGGCATAGGCATCGGTCGATAGCGACAGGTCCGCCAGCAGCAGCGTGGCCAGGCTGCGCTCGCTGCGGGCCTGGCGCGTGTAGACCGCAGGCGTGTCGGTGCGCGGTCCACGGTGGGCGACTTCGTCGGTGGCGTAACGAACCCAGGCATCGAGGTCGATGGCGTCGCCGCTCTCCTGGCCGTGCAGCGGGCGTGGAACATCGCGCAGCACTTCCAGGCGCCGTCGCAACTGCCGTGACGTGTTCCGCAGGGCGGGGTTGGGTGTGAACGCGACTGCGGTGTCGTTGGTGACGGTCTGCGCCGCACAGTAGTCGGGCAGCAGTTTGCCGAGCCTGTAATCCCATTCGGGTAGCCGCAGTCCCGGCCCCAGAGGTCGATCGTCCACGCTGGCGCTGGGCAGGTCGAGGTCGAATTTGACGCGAGCGGCCAGCGTGGCACCGTCCGGTGCCACCGCCAAGGTGTCCATGTCGTTGGCGGCAGTGAGTGCATTGCCGTCCTCGTCGTCATCGGTGGCGCGGTTGACCTTGATGAGCTCGCTCCAGGTCATCAGGGACTCGGCGCGGAACGGCAGCACGAAGGGGTTGGAGCGGTCGTCCTCCTTCACCTGCCGGGTACGGCGACGCTTGCCGTCTTCCACCTGGTTCTGACGTTCGCTGGAATCTGCTTCGTTGGCAGCGGGGGAAGCATGCAATGGCTGTGTGGCACGGGCACTGACCCAGATCCATACCGGTGCCACCGCTGCGGGGTCGACGTCTTCGTCCACATCTTGACCTTGCAGTGCTGCCTGTACCCGCGTTTCCGCATGTTGCTGAGCACCATACAGCCTACCGGGATGGCCGCGCAGCGCCATCTGGGCCTGGCACAAGCGCTGGTAGCGCGGCGAGAAACCGGGAAACAGAGCCAGGGCTGTACGGGTGGCCTCCACATTGTCATGCAGCCAATGTCCGCTGGGCACGAAGCAGGCGGCGTGCAGCGACAGCCACAGGTACAGGTCGTGGTTGAGCTCACGCTGCGCAAATACGGCCAGGGTGGCTGGCAGGGCCAGCACATCGGGCTCCAACTGGGCCGTGTCGGCGCGCCTGCCACTGCCTGCAATGCGCTGCAGCATATTGCGGTAGCCGCCGCGGACTTGTTCTGTTGCAGCTGCCATGCGCAGGGCATGTGAACCACCGGCAGCTCGAAACAGAATGCCGATGGACTTCTGTACCTCTTCCAGTCGAACCTCCGCTTCGGGATGGCGGTGGTTGGCCAGACGGGTAATGGCGTTGTGCCACCAGCGACCGAAGATTTCTTCCATCAGTGCTGCTCCCCGGCGTCATGCCGGCGCTGGTGCAGGGTCTCGCGCAGGGCATCGAGCCCCACTTTCCATTCGAGGGTGCGGGTGCGACCCTGGGTAGACTGCGATTGGTCGCAGGCGCTGATGCACTGACCGCACTGCACGCAGGAGAACATCATGCGCTTGATGTTGCGCGGGTTCAGGCGCATCGGGCAGGCGCTGTCACAGGCCGAGCCACGCGGCAGGTCGCATTGCTTGCATTCACGGGCCCGGTCGCGCGAGAACGCGACCACCATGGCGCGCGGATTGGCCATCCAGGCCACGCTTTGGAAGTAACCCACGGCGCAGCCGAACCGACAGAAAAGGTGCCGTGCCAGCGTGAATTCCAGTGTGAAGATGGTCGTTGCGGCGACCAGAAAGCGGGTCTGGTTGGCGGTCAGGGAGCCGTCGACCAGGTTGCCCCACACCTCTGCCGGCGGCAACAGGTAGGTCAGCAAGGTGATGGCCCATGCAAAGCCCATCAGCACGCACGCCAGGGCAAACACCGGCCAGTAGTGCGAGCTGGACTGTACGCCAGCGCGCGCGGTCGGGCTGCTGTCCCACAGGCTGAACTTGCCGCTGGCCTTGTGCATCAGGCGGTTGAGGCTTTCCACCACCGAAAAGTGCGGGCACAGCCAGCCGCAATACAGGCGCCCCCATCGGTAGGCGATGGTCAAAAAGGTGCCGATCAGCAGCACCACGGGAACAATGGCGCGCAGCGTGATGGCCAGACTCACCTCGGCCCCGGTCATGCGGCCCGCCATGAATTCATCGATGCCCAGGCTCCAGCGCATGCCCAGGAACCAGAGCTGGGTTTCGTTGAGGTCAAAGCGCAGCAGATTCAGTGCCGGGGCCAGCAGGAACAGCAGGAAGAAGCCGGTCTGTGTGCAGCGGCGCCAGAACTGCAGCGT
Organism: Curvibacter sp. APW13; assembly: GCF_032337135.1. Taxonomy (NCBI): domain Bacteria; kingdom Pseudomonadati; phylum Pseudomonadota; class Betaproteobacteria; order Burkholderiales; family Comamonadaceae; genus Curvibacter; species Curvibacter sp. APW13. The sequence goes on from NZ_JAVXZZ010000003.1 coordinate 87,780, forward strand.
CGCGCCGTCAGCCGCTGCCGAGGACTGCGAGCTGGCCAAGGCGATTGGCTTGGCCAGTGCCATGTGTTCAGGGCGCATCGCCCACCAGGGCGCGTACCACTTCGGCCAGGGCCATGGCCGTGGGGGCGTCGTCGGTCAGTGCGTCGATGATGGCGGCGCGGCAGGCGCCAGCCAGCGGAACCCCGGATGCGACCAGGCGGCCCGCCGACACCAGCAAGCGCGTGCTGACCGTTTCCTCCAGGTCGTACTCGGTGAGCTTGCGCAAGGCCTGGGCCAGCTGTACCAGCTGCTGTGCATGGGCGGCACTGACACCGGTCTCGCGTTGCACGATGCCGGTTTCCACTTCAGGCTGCGGGTAGCCCATGCTCAGCGCGACAAAGCGCTGGCGGGTGCTGGGCTTGAGGCCCTTGAGCAGGTTCTGGTAACCGGGGTTGTAGGAAATGACCAGCATGAATTCTGCTGGGGCCACGAGCTCTTCACCGGTGCGCTCTATCGGTAGAACGCGCCGGTCATCAGCCAATGGATGGAGAACGACGGTGGTGTCCTTGCGGGCTTCCACCACCTCGTCCAGATAACAGATGGCGCCGCTGCGCACGGCGCGGGCCAGGGGACCGTCCGACCAGACAGTGCTGCCATCGCCGATCAGGAAGCGCCCGACCAGGTCGGAGGCGCTCAGATCGTCATGGCAGGACACCGTGATCAGTGGACGCCCCAGGCGCGCGGCCATGTGCTCGACAAACCGCGTTTTGCCGCAACCTGTCGGGCCCTTGATGAGCAGAGGCAGCTGCTGCTTCCAGGCATGTTCGAACAGCATGCACTCGTCGCCTTGCGGCGCGTAGAAGGGAACAGCGGGCTCGGTCATGGGGCTCTTTCGGGTTGCGGTACGGGTTGGTCGATGGCGTGGGTGCGTATCAGGCGGCCTGTTCGTCGGCACCGGGGCCGGCGAAGAAGCTCCACAGGTGGGCCACCAAGCCAGCCAGGAAGCCAACACCACCACCCAGACGGATCCAGTAGAAGAAGTTCAGCTGGTCCTGGGTGGCCATGAAGGACATGGCGTTTTCGGTCGGGATGCGTTGCAGCCAGACCTGCAGGATGCCGGCGCCGGTCAGGGCCAGCACCATCACGCCCATGGACAGGGTCATGAGCCAGAAGCCCCACATCTCGATGTTCTGGGCACGGCGGTTGTTGGCCTCACGGCCACGCAGCATGGGCATGGCATAACTGATCAGGGCCAGCACCACCATCACGTAGGCACCATAGAAGGCCAGGTGACCGTGGGCGGCGGTGACTTGCGTACCGTGGGTGTAGTAGTTCACAGCGCTCAGGGTGTGGATGAAGCCCCACAGACCGGCACCGAGGAAGCCCATGACGGAGCAGCCCACGGCCCACAGCATGGCGGCCTGGTTGGGGTGTTCACGGCGGCGACGCTGCACCATGTTGAAGGCAAACATGGTCATGGCGAAGAAGGGGATGGGTTCCATGGCGGAGAAGATCGAGCCGATCCACTTCCAGTACTCGGGGGTTCCGATGAAGTAGAAATGGTGGCCGGTACCCAGGATGCCGGTAACCAGCGCCAGGGCGATGATCACGTACAACCACTTGTCGATCACTTCACGGTCCACACCGGTGGTCTTGACCAGCACGAAGGCCAGCAGCGAGCCCAGGATCAGTTCCCAGGTACCTTCCACCCACAGGTGCACCACGAACCACCAGTACATCTTGTCGCGCACCAGGTTGGAGGGGTTGACGAAGCTGAACAGGAACATCACGGCCAAGCCCCACAGGCCCAGCAGCAGCACCAGGGCGATGCTGGTCTTGCGGCCCTTGAGCACGGTCATGGTGATGTTGAACAGGAAGGCCAGGGCCACCACCACGATACCCACTTTGGTGGGCAGGGGTTGCTCCAGGAATTCGCGTCCCATGGTCATCAGCAGGTCGTTGCCGGTCAGCTCAGCGAGCTTGGCGTAGGGCACGGTCAGGTAGCCCACGATGGTCAGCGCGCCGGCCACCAGGAAGATCCAGAACAGGGCCAGGGCCAGCTTGGGGCTGTACAGCTCGGTTTCCGCTTCTTCGGGAATCAGGTAGTAGGCTGCGCCCATGAAGCCGAACAGCAGCCACACGATCAGCAGGTTGGTGTGGACCATGCGGGCCTGGTTGAAGTACACGAAGGGGGTGCCGAAGTCACCGATGATGTACTGCAGACCGAGCGTCAGGCCAAAGACGATCTGGCCGGTAAACAGCGCCAGTGCGGCTATGAAGTAGTACTTCGCCACCGACTGGGATTGGTATTTGAGGGTTAGTGCTTGCATTTTGCGTTTCCTTCTCGTTCAGGTTGCCTCAACGATCAGCCTTCGATGTTCGGTGGCCACTTTTCAGTGTTGATGTTGCCGGTCCATTTCAGGAATTCGACCAGGTCATTGAGCTGCTCTTCCGTGAGGTTGAACTGCGGCATCTGGCGACGGCCCGGGGTGCCCGAGGGTTGCGAGGCCATCCAGGCCTTGATGAAGTCCGGGCCACGGCGCTTGTACACATTGCCCAGCTCGGGGGCAAAGTAGGCGCCTTCGCCCAGCAGGGTGTGGCAGCCGATGCAGTTGCGCGTTTCCCAGATGTGCTTGCCGCGTACCACGGCCGGTGTGATTTCCTGCGCGTTGGAACGCTGGGGAATCTTCTTCTCGGTATCAAAAATCAGACCCGCAAACACCAATATGAAGAAAACGGTTCCTCCATAAAACATATTGCGGGCCATTTGCTTAGTGAATCCGCTGCTTTTGACCTGATTCATGTGTTGAACTCCTAAAAAATGGGCCTCGCAAGGGTAGGGTTTAGGTGCGCGGGAGTCCTTAATACGGGTCAAGAATGGGAAGAGCTGGAAGAAAACAAGCCGCCGGTGCGAGGGCACGGGCGGCTTGTGGGCAGGGGTTCGGCGGGCGATGGCCTAGCGCAAGACCGCCCTTTTCTGAACGAAGTCGGCAATCGCTTCGACCTGGTCGAGCGCAATCTGGGTCAGCGCATCGCCGCCAGGTACCGGCGCATCACAGGCAAAGCCGATGATTCCCGGCCACACGGGATGCAAGGGTGCGCGTCCTTCGCTGGCACGCCAGATCTCCAGCTTGGGAAATTCCCCGCCCTTGAACCCTTCGACCAGCACCAGATCGCAGTTCTGGATGCGGTCGATCAAATAGTCAAGGTCGGGCTCTTCGGCGCCGCGCAATTCGTGCATCAGCGCCCAGCGCTCCAGGCCCAGCAGCAGCACTTCCTGGCAGCCGGCTTCACGCAGGCGGTAGGAATCCTTGCCAGGGCGGTCGATCTCGATCGCCTTGTGGCTGTGCTTGATGAGCGACACCACCAAGCCCCGTGCCGTGAGCACGGGGATCAGTTTCTCCAGCAGGGTGGTCTTGCCCATGCCGGACGAGCCGGCAATGCCAAAAACACGCACGGGGTGGGATCAGATGCGCTCGAAGATGGCGGCAATACCCTGGCCGCCGCCGATGCACATGGTCACCAGCGCGTAGCGCCCCTGGATGCGCTGCAGCTCGTGCAGGGCTTTCACGGTGATGACTGCGCCGGTGGCACCGATGGGGTGACCGAGCGAAATGCCGGAGCCGTTGGGGTTGACCTTGGCCGGATCCAGGCCCAGGTCCTTGGTCACGGCGCAGGCTTGGGCGGCGAAGGCTTCATTGGCTTCGATCACGTCCAGGTCGTTCACGGTCAGGCCAGCCTTCTTCAGGGCCAGCTGGGTCGCGGGCACAGGGCCGATACCCATGTACTTGGGGTCCACACCGGCGTGGGCGTAGGCCACCAGACGGGCCAGGGGCTTCAAGCCACGGGCTTCGGCGGTCTTGGCTTCCATCATCACCACGGCAGCAGCAGCGTCGTTGATGCCGGAGGCGTTACCGGCCGTCACGGTACCGTTTTCCTTGATGAACACGGGCTTGAGCTTGGCCATGTCCTCCAGGGTGGCGTTGGCACGGAAGTGTTCGTCGGTGGTGTAGGCCACGTCGCCCTTCTTGCTCTTGAGCATCACGGGCACGATCTGGTCCTTGAAGTAGCCCGCTTCCGTGGCGCGCTGGGCGCGGTTCTGGCTCTCCACGGCCAGCTTGTCCTGCTCTTCGCGGCTGATGCCCCACTTGGCGGCAATGTTCTCGGCTGTCACACCCATGTGGATGGTGTGGAAGGGGTCGTGCAGCGCGCCGATCATCATGTCCACCATCTTGGTGTCACCCATGCGGGCACCCCAGCGCATGTTCAGGGACGCGAAGGGGGCGCGGCTCATGTTCTCGGCACCACCGCCGATGGCCACATCGGCGTCACCCAGCAGGATGCTCTGGCTGGCCGAGATGATGGCCTGCAGGCCCGAGCCACACAGGCGGTTCACGTTGAAGGCGGGCGTGCCCTCGGCGCAGCCACCGTTGATGGCGGCCACGCGGCTCAGGTACATGTCCTTGGGCTCGGTGTTCACCACATGGCCGAACACCACGTGGCCTACGTCCTTGCCTTCGGTGTTGGCGCGTGCCAGCGATTCCTTGACGACGATGGTACCCAGTTCGGTGGGGGGGGTGTCCTTGAGGCTTCCGCCAAAGGTACCAATGGCAGTGCGCACGGCGCTGACGACAACGACTTCACGGGACATGATTAACTCCTGTTGTTCCAAATAGGGCGGGAAAGGGCGAAACGTCAATTTTGCATGAACTCATCACGCAGGCGATGCGTAGTGTTGCGTACCTGTTGGACACTTGACGTGCGGCCATCGGGCATCTGCAAAGGCACCAACTGTCCGGAAAACCGCTCCATTACCGGTTTGCGCAGGAACGGCCTGCCGCTGACAATGCGGCATGGCCGCACCCATGCTCCCGACCCTTCTGCGCAGCGTTGCACCCTGGCTGCTGGTGGCCCTGTGCACGCTTGCCGGGGCTCAGTCGGCGCCCACCCCCAAGAAGACCCCGTCGGCGCTGCCCAACCGCATGCTGACCGTGGAGCTGCGCGTTGGCACCGAGTCCACCGAAAGCTCCACCAGCCAGCAATGGGGAACCAGGGCAGTGGCCGATGAAGAGTGGCAGAAGCTCAGCGTGGCCAATGGCGAGAAAGCCCGCTTCGAATTTGCACAGGCCCAGGCCTGGGCTTGGACCCACACCGCCGTGCGCGGCAACGGCCCGGGCAGTGTCGATGGTGTGGGCCAGTCCCTGCAGTGGACACAGGATCTGCGCACCATGGAGTGCGAAGTGCGCTGGCCCGGCGGCAACAAGCCGGCGCGCGTGGACGTGGCGCTGCAGGTGGCCGAGAGCGGCAGGGGCCTGGTCGACGGCGTTCTGCCCCAGCCGCGTTCCAGCAAGGTGCAGACGGTCGTCCTGGCCCCCCTGGGTCAATGGGTCACCCTGGCCCGTTCCGGACCACGGCCGGCCATGCAGGCCGACGGTGCCTACAGCAGCCGCAGTGCCGAGGTGGCGGAAGTCCGCCTGCTGCAAATACGGGTGCTGGTGCCTGACTGAACCCCTGGGCACGGAGGCGGGTTCAGTGGCCCTCGCGTTGCTGCGATGCCAGCAGCGTCAATGTGGTGCTGGATTCCGACAGGCGCGCTGCCAGAATGCGCGCGATATTGCGGTAGATGTGGTGGGCAGCCTCGCTGTTGGCATCGATGGCCTGCTGCTCCAGCTGCAAGGCCACCGTTTCCTTGATGGCGGTCACCGATGCACTGCGGTTTTCATGCCGCACCAGTGCCATCTCGCCCACGCACTCGCCGGGCCCCAGCCGCGCCAGTTGCACGCGCTGGCCTGCATGCAACCGCGTTACCGATACCTCGCCTGCCAGCAGCACAAAGAAGTCCTGCCCCGCCTGGCCTTGCTCGAACAGGTTGTCCCAGGGGGCCAGGTGCACGCGGCGGGCACTGGCCAGCAGTTCTTCGAGCACCGGACGGGGCATGCCGGCAAACACGGGCACCTTTGCCGCAATCTTGTCCAGCAATGGGGCTTCCAGCCGGACCGGCGCCAGGCTGGGGTGGGTTGTGGCGGGCGCGTGCACCGGTGCGGGGGTTTCGCCACTGTCCGGGGGAATGATGCGGATGCCCATGGCGGTCAGTGGTTTCAGTGGTCGCGGATGTCGGCCACGGGTTCGTTGCCGAAGTCCTTGCGCTCCAGGTAAGCCAGCACCCGCTGGGCGGCCTGGGTCGGGCTGCTGAGCTGGCCGTTGGCGTGCAGGTGGGCAAAACTGGCCTGGTCGGGAAAGCCTGCAGGGTCGGTACTGCGCAACTGCACCTGCATGTCGGTGTCGATGACACCCGGTGCCAGTGAACACACACGGGCCGGATTGGCGCTGTGGGCCTGGTCCAGCGCCAGACAGCGGGTGAAATGGTCCATCCCGGCCTTGGCGGCGCAGTAGGCAGCCTGCGAAGCCATGGCCCGGCGCCCCAGCCCCGAGGAAATGTTCAGTACGCGGCGTGTTGCGTGCCAGTTCGCGGTGGCCGCCAGAAAGGCACTGGTCAGCACCATGGGCGCTTCCAGACCGACGCGCAAGGCCTGGGCGGTGTCGCTGGCGCGGGCGCGCTCCAGCGGCACCAGGGGCGGGATCACGCCGGCGTTGTTGATCAGTGTGGCGCTGGAGAAGCCGCTGCCGTCCTGCCAATCGAGCCAGGCCTGCAGCGCCGCAGCGACGGCCTCCGGCTGGGCCAGATCGTGTTTCCACTGGATGAGCTCGGTGCCATGGGCCTTGGCCAGCATGTCGAGTTCGGGCGAAGTCTGGCGCGATATGCACAGCAGGGTGCCGCCACGCACCAGCAGTTCGCGGGCCATGGCCAATCCCATGCCGCGCGAGGCACCGGTGAGGATCGTGAGTGGTTTTGGGGTATTCATCGTTGCTATGGAAAAACTAGCGGTCTGCGCACATTCCACGCGGGCTAGGTGCCTAAAACAGTACTACTCCGTCTGCAGGGCGTCAACAAAGAATTTCAGCCGCCGCTGGCCGTTCCACTCATCGGCGTCGAGCCGGAAGGCAATGTGGGCCTTGGCCGGCAGCGGCTCGGTGTGGTTGAACCAGATGCCGTCGATGGGTTCGCCCTGGTGCTTGAGCTTGAGCTGCAGATGCTTTTCGCCCACCAGCCGCTGCGACACCACTTCCACCACCTCGCTGAAGGTGGGCGGCGCAAAGCCCTGGCCCCACACCTCCTTGTGCAGCGTGTCCACCAGGTCCACGCGCCGGTACTGGGCGGGCAGCGGGCCGTCGGTTTCCAGGCGGCGCTGCAGGGTGGCTTCGTCCAGCCATTCCTGGGCCACTTCGTTCAGGCCCTGCTCGAACTCGTCGAAGAATTCCTCGGCCACGGTGCAGCCAGCCGCCATGGCGTGGCCGCCGAACTTGAGAATGGCGTGCGGGTAGCGCTTGGCCACCAGGTCAAGCGCATCGCGCAGGTGAAAGCCGGGAATGGAGCGCCCCGAGCCCTTGAGCTCGTGCTCCTTGCCCGGCGCGCTGCTGGGGGCGAACACGAAGGTGGGGCGGTGCAGCTTGTCCTTGATGCGGCTGGCCACGATGCCCACCACGCCTTCGTGAAAGTCGGGGTCGAACACGCAGATGGCTGGCGGTGGCTCGTCGCCTTCGTCGAACAGGCTCTCGGCAATGTCCAGCGCCTGCTCGCGCATGTCGCCTTCGATCTCGCGGCGCTGGCGGTTCATGGCGTCCAGCGCCTGCGCCAGCTCCTGGGCGCGGCCCTCGTCGTCGGTCAGCAGACACTCAATGCCCACCGTCATGTCGGCCAGGCGCCCGGCGGCGTTGATGCGCGGGCCCAGCGCAAAGCCGAAATCGAAGGTGGTGGCAACTTCGGGCTTGCGGCTCGCAGCCGCAAACAGGCGCGCCATGCCCGGCGGCATGGCCAGTGCCCGCACGCGCTTGAGCCCTTGGGCCACGAGGCGGCGGTTGTTGGCGTCCAGCCGCACCACATCAGCCACGGTGCCGAGCGCCACCAGCGGCAGCAGGGTGTCGAGCTTGGGCTGATTGCCCGCATCGAACACACCGCGCTTGCGCAGCTCGGAGCGCAGGGCCATCAGCACGTAGAACATCACGCCCACGCCGGCGATGGACTTGCTCTCGAAGCCGCACCCGGCCTGGTTGGGGTTGACGATCACGTCAGCCTGCGGCTGCTCGCCGGTGGCGGGCAAGTGGTGGTCGGTGACCAGCACCTGCAATCCCAATGCCTTGGCGTGCGCCACACCGGCCACGCTGGCAATGCCGTTGTCCACGGTGATGAGCACGTCTGCACCGATGTCCTTCACGCGTTGGGCAATCGGGGGGGTGAGGCCATAGCCGTCCACCACGCGGTCGGGTACCAGGTAGTCCACCCGCTTTGCGCCGAGCAGGCGCAGGCCGCGCACGGCCACGGCGCAGGCCGTGGCGCCGTCGCAGTCGTAGTCGGCCACGATGCACAGCTTTTTGTTGGCTGCCATGGCGTCGGCCAGCAGCACGGCGGCATCCAGCGTGCCCTTCATGCTGTCGGGCGGCAGTAGATGGCTCAGGGCCGGGTCCAGTTCGGTGGCACTGTGCACGCCACGCGCGGCATAGAGCTGGGCCAAGAGCGGGTGCACCCCGGCCTGCTCCAGGGCCCATTGGCTGCGCGGCGGCACTTTGCGTGTTTCGAATTTCATAGGGTTTGCAGGAGGGCGGTGGCGTTCAGGGGTGAGAAACGGCGGCGCAGGCGGGTCCAGAGCGAGAGCGGGGCTGTGTGGAAGCTGTGGGCGTGGCCCAGGCTGGCCAGGGTCAATTGCACGGGTTGGCCCTGGCGTGCAGCCTCCAGGGCGCGTTGCACGGGGCCAGCATCGAAGGCCTGCAAGGCGGTGGTCCAGGCGGACGCGTCGTCGCGCAGGGCGGCTGACGCCAGATCGTGGGCGACCACCGGGCCGTCCGCGGGTGGCGTCCAGCCCGTGTCCAGTGTGCCGGTGCCGCTGAGCCAGAAGGCATTCACGGTAGGGGCGCGGCGGGCTTCGCGTGCGTCGTTCACAGGGTGGGTATACAGCAGCATCTGCATCTCATTCTGCAAGCGGCGCAGCAGACGGGCTTGGTCCTGGCGTGGAATCCAGTCGTCCACGGTGGCGTTGCACACACGCGCCAGCGAGGCGGTGGGCAGGTCGCGCAAGACTTCGCCCGCCACCAGCCAGGTGTCCGCACGCAGCCAGTGCAGCTGCAGGCCGTCTTCCTCGAAGTAGGGGCGCATGGCTGCCAGCAGGGTGCGCGACTCTTCCTCGCTGAGCTGCAGTTCGGCCGGGTCGGCCATGAACACGGCCTGGGTATGGATGTCCCAGTGGCAGGGAGTCAGCAGCGCATAGCCTGTGTCAGCGGCCAGTCCCGCTTCACGGGCGGCCCGTGCCGCCCAGGGCACCAAGCCATCGACCACGGGCAAGCCCAAGGCCTTGGCATGGGCCAGTTCCGAGGCCGGGGTCAGCCGGTCCTCGTCGGTACTCAGGCTCCAGGCAGGGCTCAGCTGTGGCAGCATCGCCTGCAAGTGGGGGAGCTGCAAGCTGCCCATGGTCTGGCGGCAGGCCGGTCCGGGCGGGGCTGCATGGGGAATCAACAGATGCATGGAGACACCGAACATAACGGGCAATCAGGGCGCCATCTGCTTGCAAATGACGTCAAGGTCTCGGGTTGACAGTCCGATACTTTGCGCCCGCACCCGCGTCCGGTTGCACGCTTCCTTGACGATGGGAGCAATAGTCTTTGGTTGCCCTATGGATTCCGACAGTTCAGCTAGCTTCTTGTAGGCAGGAGATCGCATAAATTCCAATGCTTGCTGGAGTTCCTGCTGCGTGAGTTCTTCAGCCCATAGCCTCGAAAGGATTTGGGTAAAGCTTTCCGGATTCATGGAGCCTTTCATTTCATCAATCCAGATTTCCATCACGCGATCTAGCTTTCCGCTATCCCGGGATTGGCGCTTGAGGTTATCCAAGCTACCGTCCAAAAGAGGTTTCAGGTATTTGAATTGTCCGTCAATGGCTGTCTTTGCAAGCTCAAACGCCAGTTCTTGCTTGGTTTGGGCACCCGCAGGGGTAAAGAGCGCAAATACGAGACCGAGGGCAAAAAGATATTTGGACATGTCTGGTGCTTGGAATGCATAGGGTGCCGCTACGGGGTCCCCGGTAGTGGAATCGATCAGCATGATCGACAGCACCAGAGTATCTTGCAATTTTCGGTGGCTAGTTTCCGTGCTTCATCTCGCTTCTTGATGCGCGCCTCAATGCCACAATGGCGGGGTGAAACAGATTCCCTTTGAACTTCTGGTCGGCTGGCGCTACACCCGCGCCGGGCGCGCCAGCCGCCGCAACGGCTTCATTTCCTTCATCTCGGGCGTGTCCATGCTGGGCATTGCGCTCGGGGTGGCGGCGCTCATCATCGTGCTGTCCGTCATGAACGGCTTCCAGAAGGAGGTGCGCGACCGCATGCTCAGCGTGGTGTCGCACATCGAGATCTACGCCGCCGACGGCCAGGCGCTGCCCGACGTGGCAGCGCTCACGCAGAAGGTGCGCGCCCACCCGGAAGTCACCGGTGCTGCACCTTTCATAGCAGCCCAGGGATTGTTGGCGAGGGGTGAGGGTATGAAAGGCATCCTGGTGCGGGGCATTGACCCGGCCCAGGAAGGCCAGGTGTCCACCTTCACCCGCAGCCAGAACGCAGCGGTGGTGGAGCAGCTCCACAGTGGCGAATTCGGCATCGTGCTGGGTTCCGAGCTGGCGCGTTCGCTGGCGGTGTTTCCCGGTGACAGCGTCACGCTGATCGCCCCGGGCGGGCAGGTGACTCCCGCTGGGGTGGTGCCGCGCATCAAGCAGATGACGGTACGCGGCATCTTTGACTCCGGCCATTACGAATACGACTCGTCCATGGCCATGATCCACTGGGAAGACGCGGCGCGCATCTTCCGCCTCGAAGGCCCTGCGGGCCTGCGCCTGCAGTTGCGCGACCTGCACCAGGCGCGCGAACTGGCCGCCGTGCTGCAGCAGGAACTGGGCGATGCCTACCTGGTGCGCGACTGGACGCGGCAGAACCGCACCTGGTTTGCGGCCGTGCAGGTGGAAAAGCGCATGATGTTCATCATCCTCACCCTGATCGTGGCGGTGGCGGCCTTCAACCTCGTGAGCACGCTGGTGATGACGGTGACCGACAAGCATGCCGACATTGCCATCCTGCGTACCCTGGGTGCCAGCCCAGGCTCCATCATGGGCATCTTCGTGGTGCAGGGGGCCATGGTGGGCGTCATCGGCACGCTGGCCGGGCTGCTCCTGGGCCTGGGCGTGGCCTGCAACATCGATGTCATCGTGCCGGCCATCGAACACGCGCTGGGGGCGAGCTTCCTGCCCAAGGACATCTACCTGATCTCCAAGATGCCCAGCGACCCGCAGGCCGCCGACATCGTGCCCATAGGCATCATTTCCCTCGTGCTGGCCTTTGCCGCCACGCTGTATCCGAGCTGGCGTGCCAGCCGCGTCAACCCTGCACAGGCCCTGCGCTATGAGTGACAGCACCGCAACCCCCGTTTCGGCCGCCTTGGGCGCAGCCCACTACCGCGAGGTGGCGTCGCTCGGTGCCCGCCCGGTGCGGCCACCATCGACCGAAGTGGTGCTGCAAGCCCGCGGCCTGACCAAGCGCTTCCACGACGGCACGCTGGACGTGACCGTGCTGCAGGGTGTGGACCTGACCGTGCACCGCGGCGAGACCCTGGCCATCGTGGGCGCCTCGGGTTCGGGCAAGAGCACGCTGCTGCACCTGCTCGGTGGCCTGGATGCTCCCACGCAGGGTGAGGTGTCGCTCATGGGCCAGCCGCTGGCCAGCCTGAGCGCGGCAGGGCAGGGAACCCTGCGCAACAGGCACCTGGGCTTCGTCTACCAGTTCCACCACCTGTTGCCCGAATTCAGCGCACTCGAAAACGTCGCCATGCCATTGACGATTCGGCGTGTAGCCCGCGAAGAATCTGCGCAGGTAGCTACTGAAATGCTAGCGAAGGTCGGACTGCAGCACCGCCTGCACCACCGCCCCGGCGAGCTCTCGGGCGGCGAGCGCCAGCGCGTGGCGATTGCCCGGGCGCTGGTGACCCGGCCGGACTGCGTGCTGGCCGACGAGCCCACCGGCAACCTGGACCGCAGCACCGCCGACGCCGTGTTTGCGCAGATGCTGGAGTTGTCCGACGCCGTGGGCACGGCCTTTGTGCTGGTCACCCATGATGCCAGCCTGGCGGTCCGCTGCAGCCGCCAGATCCGCCTGGACGGCGGGCGCCTCGATACCTCTGCCTAGGCTGGTTTAGAACGTCTCCCAGGCGTCGTCCTGCACGCTAGCGGTTTTCGCAGCCGGCTTGGGCAGGGCGGATGCGGGTTTGGCCGGCACTGGGCGTTTTGCCACCGGTGCCGGGCGCGCTGCAGTCACGGTGGGCTTCGGTGAGGCCTTGGCGCGGTGGGTCGGCGCTGGTGCCCCTGCGCCGGCCATGCCCGGCGGCAGCTTGAATTCCTCCACCAGCTGGTGCAGCAGCGAGGCCTGGGTACTCAGGCTGGAGGCTGCCGCGGTCTCCTCTTCGACCAGTGCGGCGTTCTGCTGCATGGCGCTGTCCAGGTGGTCCAGGGTTTCCGCAATAGTGTGCAGGCCGTCGCTCTGCTGCGCCGACATGCTGCTGGCCTGGGAAATGAGGCGGGTCACATCGTCGATGCTGCTCACCACCTCCTGCATCTTGCTGCCCGCTTCATTGACCAGGGCAGCGCCTTTTTCCACCTGTTCCACCGAAGCGGTGATCAGGCTCTTGATTTCCTTGGCGGCTTCGGCCGAGCGTCCGGCCAGCGAGCGGACTTCGGATGCCACCACGGCAAATCCACGCCCCTGTTCGCCTGCACGGGCCGCTTCCACTGCGGCGTTGAGCGCCAGGATGTTGGTCTGGAACGCGATGCCGTCGATCACGCTGATGATTTCGCTGATGCGGTGCGAGGACGTGCGTACCTCCCCCATGGTGCTCACCGCCTCGTTGACGACTGAACCGCTGCTGTGCACCAGGGCGCGTGTGCTTTCGCTCAGGCCGGTGGCCGACTGCATGGCCTGGGCGCTTTGGTTGGCTGCGTCGGTGAGGTTGCGCATGGAACTCGATGCCTGCTGAAGCTCCGCGCTGCTGCGCTCGGTGCGGGTGCTCAGGTCCTGGTTACCGGCCGCGATTTCGCTGGACGCATTGCTCACCTGCCAGGCGCCGTCGTTCAGGGTGCCGAGCATGCCGCGCACCTTGCTTTGCAGCGCCTGCATGGCGCCCAGGCCCTCGCGCAGGGTGGGATTGCCGAAATCGGTCTTCACATCGCGCGTCAGGTCGCCCTGTGCCATGCGTTGCGCGCCGTCGATCAGTTCGGTTACGAACTGCGCACTGGCGCGCGCGCTGTCCAGGTACAGCCACAGCATGAAGACTCCCAGGCCCACGCTGGCCAGTATCAGGGTGAGTTTGTCCCAGTCCATCAGCACACCGGTGACGATCACGACCTGCAGCGAGACATTGAGCAGCAGCTGCAGCAATACCCGCTGCTTGAGGGTGAGGCTATTGAACACGGTGGTACTCCAGCGGAAAGGGTGAATGCCCCAAGTATCGAGGCTTTCGGCTGGCTGACAACGGGGGACGTTTCTAGGGTTTACCAGTAGCAGCGCGGTGACGTCCGCCCCTAAGCTTGCGCCCCGATTCGACCCGAGGAGCAAACTATGAAGGCAACGTCGTGGAGCCGCTTGGCGCGGCAGAGTTTCGTGCTGGGCGCAAGCCTCCTGGTGGCGACGGCGCTGTGTGCGCAGGCGCCCAAGCCGGTACGCATTGGTTTCATCGGGCCGTTTTCCGGCCCATCGTCCGACTTCGGCATCCCCATGCTCAACGGCGCCCAGTTGGCCGTGGACGAGATCAATGCGGCCGGTGGCTATTTGGGTCGGCGCATCGAGTTGGTGATCAAGGACGATACCGCCAACCCCGACGTTGGCCTACAGCGCACGCAGGAGCTGATGCAGGAAGGCGTGGTAGCCACCATTGGGTTCTGCAACACGGGTGTTGCCATGAAGTCACTGGACCTGTTCCAGAACGCGCACGTCCCGCTCATCGTTCCATGCGCTACCGGCACCCCCATCACCGCGAAGTTCCCCGCGCCCGAAAGCTACATCTTCCGCACCTCGCCGCGGGATGCCCTGCAGGCCCCCTTTGTCGTGGAGGACATCGTGTCACGGGGATGGACCAAGGTGGCCATCCTTGCCGACAAGACCGGCTACGGCGAAGCCGGCATGAACGACGTGATCAAGGCACTGGCCGGGTATGAGATCAAGCCCGTCTACATCGGGCGTTTCGACATCGGCGTGAAGGACCTGCGCGACGAAGTGAAGGCAGCGCAGGAAGCCGGGGCCAATGTGGTGTTCAGCTACACCGTGGGTGCGGAAGCCGCCGTCATTGCCAAGGCACGCCAGGCGCTCAAGTGGAACGTGCCGCAGGTGGGTGCGTGGCCGCTGTCCTTCCCCGCCTACATCAACGGGGCCAAGGAGGCGGCCGAGGGCTCGCTCATGGCCCAGACCTTCATCGGCGAGCCCAGCAACGAGCGCCGTGTCGCGTTCCTGAGTGCCTATGCGCGCCGCTATGCCACCGACCGCATTGCGGTGCCCATGGCCGCGGCCCAGGCCTACGATACGGTGTACCTGCTGTCCTTCGCGCTGCTGTCCATCCGCAACGGCGACCTCAGTGGCCCCAACGTCAAGTTCGCACTGGAAAACCTCAAGCGCGTGTACTACGGCGTCGTCACCACCCACGACCAGCCGTTCTCCCGCGACGACAAGGATGCGATCTCGAAGAACATGCTGGTCATGGGCGTGGTGCGCAATGGCGCCGTCACCTTCGCCTATGCGGCCGATCGCAAGAAGAACCTGATCATCCAGCGCAAGAAGACCAGCGGTTGACTGCGCAACCGCGCGCTGCGGCTGGCGCTACCATCGCCGCATGCGCTGGATAGACACCCATTGCCACCTCGACGCGCCTGAGTTCTCGGGCGACGTGCAGGCCGTGCGCACCCGTGCCCGTGAGTCCGGTGTGGTGCACTGCGTCCTCCCTGCGGTGGAGCGCAGCAACTGGGAAGCCGTGCGCGTGCTGGCCCATGCCTGCGGGGACAGCTATGCGCTGGGCATCCACCCCTTGTACGTGCCGCGCGCCACGCCCGACGACCTGCTGGCCCTGCGCAAACAACTGGAGCAGCACCGCGATGATCCGCGTCTGGTGGCCGTGGGCGAGATCGGCCTCGATTTTTTTGAGCCGACGCTGTGCACCGATGCCATGCGGGTGTGGCAGGAACAGGTGTTTCTGCAGCAGTTGGAACTGGCCCGCGCGTTGGACCTGCCCATCTTCGTGCACGTGCGCCGCAGCGTCGACCGCGTGCTCAAGTACCTGCGCCAGGTGCGCCCGAAAGGGGGATGGCGCGGCATTGCCCATGCCTTCAATGGCAGCGATGCGCAGGCCCAGCGTTGTATCGACCTGGGCCTCAAGCTCGGATTTGGTGGCGCGCTGACTTTTGAGCGCGCACTGCAGCTGCGTCGCCTGGCAAGCACCCTGCCCAACGATGCCTGGGTGCTGGAGACCGATGCGCCGGACATTCCGCCGCACTGGCTCTACGTCGACGCGCAGCAGCGCGCGTTGGGTCAGCCCCAGGGGCGCAATGAGCCCGGCGAGTTGGGGCGCATCGCGCAGTGCATGGCCGCATTGCGTGGCCTGCCGCTGGAAGCGGTGGCGCAAACCAATGCCGACAATGCCTGTGCGGCCTTGCCGCGGTTGCTTGCGCTACTGGATTCCAGGGCGGCCTGATCGCCGGCTGTGCCAATGGTGGTGCAGCAGCGAAAGCAGTCCCGGCGCCATGTGGTCGGGAAAGCGCGAAGCCAGCCAGCAGACAAAGTCGTACTTGAGCAGCTTGCCCATGCCGATGGCAAAGAACACGGCCGGCAGTTGTGGCTGCGCAATCGAAAAGGCGAGCAGGGCCGGCGTCTGGGGCAGGTGGCAGTACTTTCCAGATGGGCCAGCGTCATGGCGGGAGCGGTCGTCGAAGGCATCACTTTACAGTCTGCAACCAAGCGCTTGTCGTCTTCGGGCGCATGCAGACCGTTGGAGTGGTGGCAACAACGACAATCGCAAGCATGACCAGCACCTCCACCCGCATCCTGTGTTCCGCCCTGCTCACGGCCAGCCTCTTGGGTGGCTGTGCCAGCACCGGTCCATCCAGTCCATCGGCCCGTCCCGTCTTCTACCCCAATGCCAAGCTCAACGCCGTGGGTCAGGAGCGCGCCAACCAGGATGCGGATGTCTGCATGGGCCAGGCCCGCAACGCCGGTCTGACACCGGACGAGAAGGACAACGCGGTGCTCCATGGTGCCGAGAAGGGTGCCGCCATCGGGGGCGTGGCAGGGGCGGTGGGCGCCCTGGTGCGCGGCAAGGGCGTTGAACGCGCGGTAGAGCATGGAGCCGTAGGCGCCGCCGTGGGTGGGTCGGCCGGCGCGGTGGCCGGCGCCTTCCACGAAAAACCCAGCGGCACCTACCGGCACTATGTGCAGCGCTGCCTCAAGGACAAGGGCTACGACGTCATCGGATGGAACTGAGGCTGCGGCGGAAGACGACCGTCGGATTGCGCACCCCATTTCAGAATCCGGCGCCGCCGCCTCAGCGACGTTTGTGATGCCATGAGGCGATAGCCGTGAAAGAAGCGAAAGTACCGGCGAGCCTGCGCGCTACTTTTTGGTACGCAGTCCTTGGGCATCGCGTAACATGGCTCGCGAAGCCCAAGGATTGCCATGCCCAAGAATGCGTCCCGCACCCGCCTGAAGCGCCTGGTCGAAGACCAGGCTCCGCGGGTGCGCGCCACGGCGGCCAGCCTGGTGCGCAGGCTGCCCGCCAGCGTCGAGCGCGAAGACCTGGAGCAGGACGGCTTCGTCGGACTCATGGAAGCCATGGTGCGCTGGACGCGCGCCACCAACGGCGAGCACTTCGAGAACTATGTGGCGCAGCGTGCGCGCGGGGCCATGCTCGATGGGTTGCGTGCCATGGACCCGGCATCGCGCACCCTGCGCGCCCATATGCGCCTGGTGGAGCAGGCGATCCAGCGCTTGGGGCACCGCCTCGGGCGCCTGCCCCGCGAAGGCGAAGTGGCCACCGAACTGGAGATGCCGCTGGCCGACTACCAGCGCCTGCTGCAGCAGGCTCAGGGCTACAAGCTGCTCGTGCTGGAGGACCTCGAACACGAAGCCGACTCGCCGGACTATCTGGGCGAGTGCGCAAGGCGTAACGAAGATCCCCTGGTGGTGCTGGAGCGTTCGGCGTTCCGCCAGGGGCTGGCGCAAGCCCTGGCGGCGCTGGAGCCGCAGGCCCAGAAGGTGCTGCACCTGTACTACGGCATGGGGCTGCGCATGCACGAGGTGGGCACCGAGCTGGGTCTGAGCGAATCGCGGGTGTCCCAGCTGCATACCCATGCCATTGCCGAGCTGCGCGCCGCCCTGCAGTCGCCCGATGCCCGCTTTTCCATGCTCAAACCGCGCAGCAAGCCGCGCTAATTTGCCCACTGGCCGGAGCCAAATGGCACCGTGCAGGTGCTAAAGTTCCTGTCTTTACCCTTACAAGCCTTGGGTGCAACCGACAAGGGGGCATCCGGGCCGTGCGTCATGGCGAAGAGAAACCAGCCCGATTACCCCGAAGTGAACTTCTCCGAGGAGGGGCCGATCCGCCATCTGCATCTGGGCAGCGAGTGGATCCAGGGCTCCATGCTCATCGATGCGCCCACGGTGCTGGTGCACGAGTACATCCAGCGCATGATGGTCTGGCTGCTGTTCATGGACCCCACCACCGCACCCAAGCGCCAGGCGGTGCAGCTCGGTCTGGGCGCGGGGTCGCTCACCAAGTTCTGCCAC
Source organism: Curvibacter sp. APW13 (assembly GCF_032337135.1). Classification (NCBI taxonomy): domain Bacteria; kingdom Pseudomonadati; phylum Pseudomonadota; class Betaproteobacteria; order Burkholderiales; family Comamonadaceae; genus Curvibacter; species Curvibacter sp. APW13. The sequence goes on from NZ_JAVXZZ010000003.1 coordinate 105,666, forward strand.
AAGGAAGTGCGCATGAAGACCACCGCCATCGAGTGGAACCCGCAGGTGCTGCACGCCTGTCGCGGCTGGTTCAAGCTGCCGGCCGACAACAGCCGCATGCGCGTGGTGCTGGCCGATGCGGCGCAGGAAATCCGCAAACCCGAATGGCTGGGCGTGGTGGATGCCCTGCAGGTGGATCTGTACGACGAGGAAGCCGCGGCCCCCGTGCTCGACAGCGCCGAGTTTTACGCCGACTGCCGCGCCATGCTCACGGAAGAGGGCTGCATGACGGTGAACCTGTTTGGCCGCAGCTCCAGCTTCGACGCCAGCGTGGCCAAGATGCGCGAGGCTTTCGGTGCTGACGCCCTGTGGGCCTTCAAGGCCACGCGCGAGGGCAATACCGTGGTCATGGCCCAGCGCACGCCTTCACGGCCCAAACGTGCCGTGCTGCTGGAGCGCGCAGCCTACATCCAGGAACACTGGGGTCTGCCGGCGGACAAGTGGGTGCGCGTCTTCAAACCCGTGGAAGCCTGACCATGCACAAGAAACCCGTCCACCTGGGGCCGCTGAACTGGCGTGTGTTGCTGCAGTGGCTGGAGCACGACCGCGTGGTATCCAGTGAAGAGGCCGCCCGTGTCACGGCCCGCTGTGCTTCCGCCGAAAGCGCACAGCATCCGCTCATGCGCCTGGGCAGCGTATCGCTCAAGCGCGCGGCGGACGGCAAGACGCTCGATGTGGAGCTGCTCACGCAGTGGCTGGCGCAGCGCTGCGGCCTGAACTACCTGCGCATCGACCCGCTCAAGGTGGACGTGGGCCGCGTGATGGAGGCCATGGCCGCCAACTACGCCGAGCGCCACAAGGTGCTGCCGGTGCAGGTCAGCCCCTCGGAAATCGTGGTCGCCACGGCCGAGCCCTTCGTGGACGACTGGGTGGGCGAGGTGGAGCGCCAGAGCCGGCGCAGCGTGCGCCGCGTGCTGGCCAACCCGCAGGACATCACGCGCTACACGGCCGAGTTCTATGCCCTGGCCAAGTCGGTGCGCGCGGCGGGCAAGGGCGGTGGCGCCACCAGCGGTGCCAGCTTCGAGCAGCTGGTGGAGCTGGGCAAGACCAACAAGCAGCTCGACGCCAACGACCAGGGTGTGGTGCAGGTGGTGGACTGGCTGTGGCAATACGCCTTCGACCAGCGCGCCAGCGACATCCACCTGGAACCCCGGCGCGAGCAGGGCGTCATCCGCTTTCGCATCGACGGCGTGCTGCACCCGGTGTACCAGATGCCGCTGGGCGTAATGAACGCCATGACGGCGCGCATCAAGCTGCTGGGCCGCATGGACGTGATCGAGAAGCGCCGCCCGCAGGACGGCCGCATCAAGACCCGCGACCTGCGCGGCGACGAAGTGGAAATGCGCATTTCCACCTTGCCCACCGCCTTTGGCGAGAAGATGGTCATGCGTATCTTCGACCCCGAAGCGGCGGTGAAAGACCTGGACGCCCTGGGCTTCTCGGCCCACGACGCGGCGCGCTGGGAAGAGCTGGTAAAGCGCCCGCACGGCATCATTCTGGTCACCGGCCCCACCGGTTCGGGCAAGACCACCACGCTCTACTCCACCCTCAAGCGCGTGGCCACCGAAGAGGTGAACGTGAGCACGGTGGAAGACCCGATCGAAATGATCGAGCCCTCGTTCAACCAGACCCAGGCCCAGCCCGCGCTGGACTTCGGCTTTGCCCAGGGCTTGCGTGCCCTCATGCGCCAGGACCCGGACATCATCATGGTGGGCGAGATCCGCGACCTGGAAACCGCCGAGATGGCGGTGCAGGCTGCGCTCACCGGGCATCTGGTGTTCAGCACCCTGCACACCAACGACGCGCCCTCGGCCGTGATCCGTCTCGTGGAGCTGGGTGTGCCTGCCTACCTCATCAACGCCACGCTGTTGGGCGTGCTGGCCCAGCGCCTGGTGCGCACCCTGTGCAAGCACTGCCGTGCGCCCGACCCCGACGCCAGCCGCGAGGCCCTGAGCGACATGGTCAAGCCCTGGCAGATCAACGGTGGCTACAAGCCCTACAAGGCCGTGGGCTGTGTCGAGTGCCGCATGACCGGCTACATGGGCCGCATGGGCCTGTACGAGCTGCTCACCGTGTCGGAAGAATTCAAGGAACTGGTGGGCAAGAACGCCACGCTCGAAGCCCTGCGCCGCCAGGGCGTGGCGGACGGCATGCGCCCGCTGCGCCTGGCCGGTGCGCTGCGCGTGGCTGAAGGCCAGACCGTGATGGAAGAGGTGCTTGCGGCTACTCCGCCCCTCCGCTGAAAAGAATATGACTACTCCGCTGACCCTCCACCCCGAACGCATGGCCTTGCACAACGAAGTGCATGCCCGTCCCCCTGAAGCGCTGGAATCGAACCTGGCCATTTCGCAGGTCGTCATGGTCTGCTCGGCCGCCGAGCGCGAAGCCAGCCGCGCCCACATTGCGGCCCTGGCGCGCGACCACCACCTGGCCCAGCCCGATGCCGGCTCTACCCACGCGCGCCTCGACTTCGGCCTGTACCGCCTGCGTTGGGAACTGCACACCGAGTTCGTGACCTGGACCTTCACGCGTCCGCTCAAGGGCACGGAGACCGGCGAGCGTGTGCCCGAAGTGGCCACCTCCACCGTGCCGCAGCACTTTCTGGCGCAGCTGCCGGGCAAGTGCCTGGCAGCCATGCACCTGTGGGTGCTGCCCATCAAGGGCTTCAGCACCGACAGCGTGCTGCAGAACATCCTGCACGAGGAGACGCTGGTGGCCTCCACCGTGGCCGACGGCTATGGCGAGGTCTACACCGACTTTGCGCTGCACGCCGATGGCTACTCGCGCATGCTGCTGCTGGCTGGCGGCATGACGCCACGCCGCCTGGGCCGCCTGGTGCAGAACCTGCTGGAAATCGAGACTTACCGCATGGCCGCACTGCTGGGCCTGCCGGCGGCGCGTGCCGCGTCCACCGTGCTGGGCAGCGCCGAGCGTGAACTGGCCGAACTGGCCGAATCCATCCGCTCCGCCACGCGCGAGAGCGAGCCCGAGCTGCTGGACCGCCTGACCCGCCTGGCCGGGCAGGTGGAGAGCCAGCACGCCGCCACGCACTCGCGCTTTTCGGCCAGCGCGGCCTATTTCGAACTGGTGGACAAGCGCATTCAGGACATCGGCGAGTCGCGCCTGGCCGGCATGCAGACCATCGGCGAATTCATGGACCGCCGCCTGACCCCCGCACGCAGCACCTGCGCCTGGGCTGCGCGCCGCCAGGACGCGCTCTCGCAGCGGGTATCGCGTATCAGCAACCTGCTGCGCACACGGGTCGAGATCGAGCAGCAGCAAAGCAGCCAGGCGCTGCTGGCCGCGCAGATCACACGTCAGGACACGCAGCTCAAGCTGCAGTCCACCGTGGAAGGCCTGTCGGTGGCGGCCATCAGCTACTACATCGTCGGCCTGGTGACCTATCTGGCCAAGGGGGCCGAGCACGTGGGCTGGCCCGTGGCCCCGGAAATGACCGCTGCCATTGCCATCCCCTTCGTGGCCGGTGGGGTGTGGTGGTCGTTGCGCCGCATGCACCATAGCCTTTTCCAAAAGGGCGGCTGAGAACGCCATAGGAAATCCCAATCCTATTGATTGGATCAATCAAAGCACGACAGGCCATAGAAGGCATAAGATTCACCCCGTTCCCTGTAGAACGTAACCAAGAGGAAAACACCATGTCCCTGATCAACACCCAAGTTCAACCGTTCAAGACCACCGCCTTCGTCAACCGTGGCGGCAAGGGCGAGTTCATCGACCTGACCGAAGCTTCCCTCAAGGGCAAGTGGTCCGTGCTGATCTTCATGCCGGCTGCCTTCACCTTCAACTGCCCCACCGAAATCGAAGACGCGGCCGACAATTACGCTGCCTTCCAGGCCGCTGGTGCCGAGGTGTACATCGTCACCACCGACACCCACTTCTCGCACAAGGTGTGGCATGAGACTTCCCCCGCCGTGGGCAAGGCCAAGTTCCCGCTGGTAGGCGACCCCACCCACGCTCTGACCCGCGCCTTTGGCGTGCACATTGAAGAAGAAGGCCTGGCCCTGCGCGGCACCTTCGTCATCAACCCCGACGGCGTGATCAAGACCCTGGAAATCCACTCCAACGAAATCGCCCGCGACGTGTCCGAGACCCTGCGCAAGCTCAAGGCTGCCCAGTACACCGCCGCCAACCCCGGCCAGGTGTGCCCCGCCAAGTGGAAGGAAGGCGCCAAGACCTTGGCTCCCTCCCTGGATCTGGTCGGCAAGATCTAATCCAGATTCAGCCTCGGCCCGGTGCCCCGCAAGGGGTGCCTACAAGCCGGACAGCGTCAAGGTGCGTATGCGCCTTGCCGTCCGGCTTTTTTGTACACAAAATTTGTGTATTTTTAGCCTCTAGCCCGCGTAGACATTGCGCAACCAGCTATTCAAAAGATAGCAACTGATTGGAGAACACCATGCTCGACGACACCCTCAAAGCCCAACTCGCCGCCTACCTGGAGCGCGTGACGCTGCCCTTCGAAATGGTGGCCTCCCTGGACGACAGCGAAACCAGCCGCGACATGCGCTCGCTGCTCGAAACCATCCAGAGCCTGCGCGCCGACAAGATCAGTGTGCGCTTCGACGGCAATGACGCCCGCAAGCCTTCCTTCAGCCTGCAGCGCGTGGGCGCTACCAACAGCCTGCGCTTTGCCGGATTGCCCCTGGGCCACGAATTCACCTCGCTGGTGCTGGCCCTGCTGTGGACCGGCGGCCACCCGCCGAAGGAAGAGCAGGACGTCATGGACCAGATCAAGAGTCTGGACGGTGACTTCAACTTCGAGGTCTACATGAGCCTCACCTGCCACAACTGTCCGGATGTGGTGCAGGCGCTCTCGCTCATGGCCATCCTCAATCCCAAGATCAAGACCACCGTCATCGAAGGCGGTGCCTTCCAGGACGAAGTGGAAAAGCGCCAGATCATGGCCGTGCCCATGGTCTTTTTGAACGGCCAGGTGTTCGGCTCAGGCCGCATGGAAGTGGCCGAGATCGTGGCCAAGCTCGACACCAACAGCGACGCTCGTGAAGCCGCCAAGATGAACGCCAAGGAGGCGTACGACGTGCTCATCGTCGGTGGTGGCCCCGCTGGCGCCGCAGCCGCCGTGTACGCCGCCCGCAAGGGCATCCGCGTGGGTGTGGCCGCCGAGCGCTTTGGCGGCCAGGTGAACGACACGCTGGGCATCGAAAACTACATCTCCATCCAGGAAACCACCGGCCCCAAGCTCGCGGCCGACCTGGAAGCCCATGCCCGTTCGTACGGCGTGGACATCATGAACCTGCAGCGCGCCGACAAGCTCATTCCTGCCGCGGCCCCCGGTGGGCTGACCGAAGTGGTCATGGCCAACGGCGGCAGCCTCAAGGCCAAGACCGTCATCCTGAGCACCGGAGCACGCTGGCGCAACGTGAACGTGCCGGGTGAAGCCGAGTACAAGAACAAGGGCGTGGCCTACTGCCCGCACTGCGACGGCCCCCTGTTCAAGGGCAAGGATGTGGCGGTGATCGGCGGCGGCAACAGCGGCGTGGAAGCCGCCATCGACCTGGCCGGCATCGTCAAGCACGTGACCGTGTTCGAGTTCATGCCCGAGCTGAAGGCCGACGCCGTGCTGGTGAAGAAGCTGCACAGCCTGCCCAATGTGACCGTGCACACCAACGCCCAGACCACCGAGATTACCGGGGCCGAGGGCAAGGTGAACGGCATCAAGTACAAGAACCGCGAAACCGGTGTCGAGACCCTGGTGCCTTTGGCGGGCGTGTTCGTGCAGATTGGCCTGGTGCCCAACACAGAGTTCCTGCGCGGCACGGTGGAGTTGAGCAAGTTCGGCGAAATCATCATCGATGCCAAGGGCCACACCAACCTGCCCGGCGTGTTTGCGGCGGGCGACTGCACGACTGTGCCCTACAAGCAGATTGTCATTGCCGCAGGGGCGGGTGCCACGGCCGCGCTGAGCGCGTTTGACCACCTGATCCGGCACTGAGCGGAGTGGGGCAGGGCGGTGTAGTGCCTTGCCCTGCTGCGTTTGGATGGGGCAGCGCTGCATCTCAGGGCGGGCACAATGCTCCCCATGTTTCACCCATGAAAAAACACGCTGTACTGGCCCTGTTTGCGCTCCCGGCCCTTGCCTTGGCGGCTGACGATGCCATTGTGCTGAGCCATGAATCCATTCGCCAGCGCATTGCGCTGTTCGAGGCCAAGCCCAGTTCACAGTCCACGCCAGGCATGTCGAAATACCTGTGGCGCGGTGAACCGCTGTGGTTCATCGAGTCCCCTTGCTGCGACCACTTCAACTACCTGTACAACGCGCAGGGACAGCCTGTTTGCGCATTCTCCGGTGGAATAGCGGGCGCAGGCGACGGAGCCTGCCCAGCCGGGATAACACTGTTTCCATCAACCGCGGCAGCCACTACTCCGTGAGTGGTTTGTGCTAATGCTTAAGGTTGGCTGGTCTGCAAGCGGAATGTGGCTATGGCCCGCATATTCACTGCGCTATTAGCTTCTTTTCTTATAGCAACTCTCGCCGAAGTTCGGTCGCCTGTCATGGGGCCTGCCGTGGTGCTGCATGCGGTTAGGCCCTTTCGGTTTTGAGGCTATAGTGCAAATAACGAACCCGCTCACGCACCTGGTCCAGAAGGCGGGTTGACTGCAACAAGGGAGAGCCGGGCTTCATGAAAAATTTATACCTGTGTATTGGTACAGCATGTAGGCCGCTGGCCCAATGTTCAAGCGGGTTTCCAGCTTTTTTTCCAAAAGATGTATCGGCGCGTCCCGGATGTATCCACCGGGTTTTGCCGTCTACATTAGGTTAGCCCTCGTCTCAATCCGTCATTCGTTGCGAGTCAAATGAAGAACGCCAATCACCTTAAAGCATTCATCTTCGCCGTTGCCGCCTCAGTTATTTCTGGACAGGCAACTGCTGAATACGTCCCAAGTGACCCGGCTATGTTTAGGGAGCCAGCCAAACTAGTCTGCTTCGGCATCAGGCAATTTCCGTCGGGCATCCGCTTGGTTCCGGCCTCGAATGACCTAATTGGGAACCTCGAAGAAGGAATGCAATATCTTTACCCGGAAGGTGTTGTTGCGATCATCCGTTTCATGTTCACTGCCGGGAATGGCAAAGATTCACTCGAATTTCGAGCAATCCGCATTGACACCAATTCTTGGAATAGAGAGGAAATGACAGGGCAATGCAAGGTCAGCAAATGGCACAAAGCAAAGCGTCAATAGCCGCGATGCGGGCTAACTGGTTGCTCGTCGCGGGCACGACGCAGCATCAGATTGCCGCTGCGCGGCGCGTGCTGCGTGCCGGACAGCGCCAACGTTAAATTGCAAAGTATGGCGCTGCCTTTCCACATTTCTTGCAGTGAATCCGCAGTCGGCTTGTATGAGTTGGCCGACGGTCGCTTTCAGCTTATTGAAGATGGTCCAATCGCACCGCTTATGGTTGGACCTGGTTACGTTTTGGTTGAGAACCGACTTGCAGACCACCTACGAGGATTTCAGTTGGAGCGTGTGAAGTTTGTGCCAGCGATCATTTGGCATCGACGCACTGGTCAGGAATTTCGGACTCACGAGCGCCTTGTCGTTGGACAGCAGTTTCGCCCCGACCAAATCAACGATGTGAATCTTGATGGTTGCAGGTTGTTGGGTCTCAGCGGTGAGTACCTGTTCGCCAGTCCTGAACTGGCACGCCAACTGCGAGAGAGCCCGTTTTCCTACCTTCGTTTTAGCGAAGGGCTTAAAGGGTGGGCTGCAAATGCAATTTAACATTTCGCTCGGCGCGGACACGCAGCAGCAGATTGCCGCTTCGCGGCGCTTGCTGCGTGCCGGGCAGCTTTGACGTTAGCCGCCCATTCACTTCGAAATGCACACGTTCACCGTCTCCAGCGAGCTGAGCATTGCACCAAGTGAGTTCTGGGCCCGCATGTCCATGTCGGCGGTCAATGCTGAGTTGTTGCCGCTTGTTCGAATGACCAGTCCCTCCGAGTGGCAACACTGCTCCCTTGAGCGCTGGGCCACAGGGAAGGTTCTGTTTCGGAGCGTCGTCCTTTTTCTCGGCTTTCTGCCAGTTGATGTGCATTCGATGCGTCTTGAGCACATCTCTCCCGGTAGTGGTTTCCTTGAGCGGTCTCATTCCTGGGCCAATAGGCTCTGGCAGCATGAGCGCACAACTACCGCCACAGCCAAGGGGTGCGTCGTCACCGACACCGTTTCGGTTGAAGGCAGAGTGCCGTTGTTCACGGCGCTCCTGCTTCCCGTCTATCGGCTGGTCTTTCGCCACAGGCACAACCGTTTGAAGGTGCGTTATGGCCAACCAGGCGGCTAACCCCTCAATTGACGCGGACCCACAAAAGCAGGAGGCTGCTTCGCCGCAATTGTTGATGGTCCGGGCATCTTCACGTTTGTTTCCTATCCTGTACGCAACCCGCCGGGTTTTTTTGATGTTGTTGGATTGCTTCAATTAAGGTATATTTTTTATACCATGCAGGCTTTTGAATTCGACGAAACCAAGAGCGCGTCCAACCGCGATAAGCACGGCATTGACTTCGTCGAGGCGCAAGGGCTGTGGGATGACCCTATGCTGCTGGAGATTCCCGCCAAGACGAGTGACGAGCCCCGGTACCTGATCATCGGCTTGTTGAACGGCAAGCACTGGTCTGCGGTCATCACCTATCGAAACACCAGCATTCGCATCATTTCCGTTCGTCGTTCCCGTACTGAAGAGGTGGCCCTGTATGAAAGCTAAGAAATTTGACCAGCAGTTTGAAGACGATGTGGATCTGACTGCGGCCTTGGACTTGTCCAAGGCCAAGCGCGCCTTGCAGGAGCAAAAGCGCGTGAATGTGGACTTCCCGACGTGGATGGTCGATTCACTGGACCGCGAGGCCAGCAAGCTGGGGGTGACTCGCCAGTCCATCATCAAGGTCTGGATTGCCGAGCGGCTGGAAGCGGCCTCACCCGCGGTGCCGGTGCGTCGGCGTTCTCGTGCCGCAGCGGTCTGAGTTCACCATGCTCACCCTGCGCCCCAACTGCGAATGCTGCAACAAGGACCTGCCGCCGGACTCCCTGGACGCGCGCATCTGCTCCTTCGAATGCACCTTCTGCGCCGCCTGTGCCGACACCCGTCTCCAAGGCACCTGCCCCAACTGCGGTGGTGAACTGGTGGCACGGCCGCGCCGACCGGCCTCCAAGCTGGCCAAGTACCCGGCCTCTACCGAGCGCGTGTTCAAACCCCTGGGCTGCGCGTCGTGAGCCAGTCCATTGGCCTCGTTACCCTGGTGGTGCGTGAGTACGACGAAGCGATAGACTTCTTCGTGGGCAAGCTGGGCTTCGCCCTGCTGGAAGACAGCTACCAACCCGCGCAGGACAAGCGTTGGGTGGTGGTGGGGCCTGCAGGCAGCTACGGTGCCCGGCTGTTGCTGGCGCGGGCGTCCACGGCTGCGCAGGCCGCGCGTGCAGGCGACCAGACTGGTGGGCGCGTGGGCTTTTTCCTCTACACCGACGACTGCCTGCGCGATGTGGCCCGCTACCGGCAGGCGGGCGTGCGCATCGTGCACGAGCCGGTGGAGCAGCCCTACGGCACCGTGGCGGTGTTTGCCGACCTGTACGGCAACCTGTGGGACCTGGTGCAGAACAAACCTTGAGCATTGGCCCGCCATGGGCCCGCCATGGGCCCCGCACCGTGTTCCAATGCGGGTCCTCCACGAAGGGCTTGCCACCATGACCGTTTCCATTCGCCCCGCCACGGCCGACGACCTGCCGGCCGTCGCCAACCTGTTTGACCAGTACCGCCAGTTCTACGAACAGGCGCCCGATGCGGCGCTGGCGCTGCAGTTCATCACCGAGCGCTTTGCTAGGCAGGAGTCGGTGCTGCTGGTGGCGCAGGACGATGCGGGTGCGCTGGTGGGCTTTTGCCAGTTGTACCCGAGCTTCTGTTCGGTAGAGGCGAAACCCATCTATGTGCTGTACGACCTGTTTGTGACGCCGAGTGCGCGCAAGACCGGTGCCGGGCGCGCGCTGATGCAGGCCGCCGAAGCCCGCGCCCGCGCGGACGGCAAGGCGCGCATGGACCTGACCACCGCCAAGACCAACCTGCGCGCCCAGTCGCTGTACGAGTCGCTGGGCTGGGTGCGCGACGAAGTGTTTTACGCCTACAACCGCGCAATCGACTGAAAGCCCTGCATGCAGAGCGCCAGCTCGGAACCGTTTGAACGCCTGGCCCATCGGTTGAAGGCGGTGGGCTTTCCCGAACAGGCTGCGCAGCTGGACGCGGTATTGCAGGGCGTGTGGACCACGTCGTCCGAACTGTTGGGGGAGTTGGGGCGGGTGCTGCTGCTCATTCGGCGCGAATGCCGACCGCGGGATGCCGAGACCAAGGCGCTGCTCAAGATCTGCGCCAACGAAGTGCGAAAAGCCTGGCCTGGCTTTGGGTGGTGTTACTGGTGGCCGTGGTAGTCGGCCTGGTCGGTGCATACTGCGGCCTTTGCTGACCCCCGAACATCAGGAACACCATGACCAGCTATGTAGAAGGCGCACTCATCCAGGACGAAAAGATCGTTCACATTGGCCACATCAGCAAGTGGTCGCTGTGGCACCTCATTGCGCTGGGCATCCTGCTGCTGCCGGTGGTCATCGGCCTGTTCTTCCTGCTGCAGGCCTACATCCGCTACAAGACCACGGAGCTGGCCATCACCACCAAGCGCGTGATCGTGAAAGTGGGCTTCATCCGCCGCAGCACGGTAGAGATCAACATCAACAAGGTGGAAAGCGTGCAGGTGGACCAGAGCCTGCTGGGGCGCGTGTTCGACTTTGGCACCCTGGTCATCTCGGGCGCAGGCACGGCCCAGGCACCGCTGCATGGCATTGCCGAGCCGCTGGCCTTCCGCAAAGCCTTCATTGAAGCGCAGGAGCGCGCCACTGCTGGCGCGTGACCGGAAACAGGCTCGCACAGGAGGGCATGGCATGGCCATCCGCATCGTTCGCCTCGGCAGTGCGCGTGCGCCCCAGGAGGGGCTGCGCATCGGTACCGTTCGCCGCCCGCCGCGGGGTGTGCCCAAAAGCGAATTTTCCTCGGGCAACTGGTATGACGTGTGGTACCCCAACCTCGCGCCGAGTGTGGAGACCATGAAGCTGGGGCAGCAAGCACAGACCGATGCCCAATGGGCCGCCTTCGAAAAAGCCTACCGGCGCGAGATGAAAGCGCCCGAGCCCGCCCATACCCTGGCCCTGCTGGCTGCGTTGTCTCGCAGCAGCCATTTTTCCATGGGCTGCTATTGCGCCGATGAGTCCCGTTGCCATCGGTCCCTGCTGCGGCATCTGTTGGTTGAGGCCGGGGCTGAGGTGGCTCCTTGAGGCCGGGTTATCTGTCTAGCTTTTTTTCCGGAGGCAAACGATGAAGGTACTGATGTTCTACGAAACCGCGCCCGAAGCCATGCCCAAGGCCATGGAGCATTTCGCGGCGCATCGTGCCCGACTCGAAGAGTTCCATCGGCGTGGCGTGTTGCTCATGGCTGGCCCGTATGGCGTGCCACCCGTGGGAGCCTTGGGCGTGTTTACCGACCGGGCGGCGGCCCAGGAGTTTGTTCAGGGTGATCCGTTTGTGGAGCATGGCGTCGTGTCACGCTACGAACTGCAGGATTGGAACGAAGTCCTCGCGCCGTGACGCCCAGGCCACTTGCCATGCATGTCTTTGCACACCACGCATTCCTCGCTGCGGCACCTTCCAAGGTGTTTGCCGCCTTCGCCGCACCCGAGCGCCTGGCGCGTTGGTGGGGGCCGGCGGGTTTCCGCAATACCTTTGCCGTGTGCGAGTTCCGCCCCGGCGGTGCCTGGCGCTTCACCATGCACGGGCCGGACGGCAAGGACTACCCCAACGAGTCGCAGTTCGTCGAGGTGGTGCCGAATGCGCGCGTGGTCATCCGCCACGTGAATGCACCGCACTTTGTGCTGACGGTGGAGCTGCACGCGGAAGGGCAGGGCACGCGGGTGCAGTGGACGCAGGTGTTTGACGACCCCGCCGTGGCCCAGGCGGTGCGCCACATCGTGGAGCCAGCCAACGAGCAGAACCTGCAGCGCTTGGCCGCCGAGGTGGCCCACACCGCCGGCTGAGACCTGCGGGACAATACGGGTGCGGCATCCGCCCCCATTTCCTACTTTCCCCCGTGCCCGTTCGTATCTACCTTGCCCCCATGGAGGGGCTCCTGGACTTTGTGCTGCGCGACATCCTGACCCGGGTGGGCGGGGTGGAGCGCTGCGTGTCCGAGTTCATCCGCATCACCGACACGCTCTTGCCCGAGCGGGCGCTCTTACGCACCGTGCCCGAGCTGGCGCATGGCGCCCGCACGCTGGCCGGGGTGCCGGTGTGGGCGCAGCTGCTGGGCAGCGACCCGCAGTGCCTGGCCGAGAACGCCGCCCGACTGGCGGAAATGGGCTCGCCGGGCATTGACCTGAACTTCGGCTGCCCGGCCAAGGTGGTGAACCGCCATGGCGGCGGCGCTGCGCTGTTGCAGGACCCCGAGCTGCTGCACCGCATCGTGGCTGCGGTACGCGCGGCGGTGCCTGCGCACGTGCCCGTCACGGCCAAGATGCGCCTGGGCTTTCTGGATGACGACTGGGCCGTGACCTGTGCGCAGGCCCTGGAAGCTGGGGGCGCTTCCGAACTGGTGGTACACGCCCGCACCAAGGTGCAGGGCTACAAGCCGCCGGCCTACTGGCCGCGCGTGGACGACATCCGTGCGGCGGTAAAGGTGCCGGTCACGGTGAATGGCGAGATCTGGAGCGTGGAAGACGCCCGCGCCGCGCTGGCGCAGAGCGGTACCACCACGCTCATGCTGGGCCGGGGCATGGTGGCGCGCCCGGCGCTGGCGCGCTGCATCCTGGCCGAGCTGGGCAGTGCGCCGGGCAACCTGGGGCAGCCGGGGCCGGACTGGAGCTGGGAAGCACTGGGCCCGCTGATGCACGCCTTCTGGGGCGTGGCCAGCACGCGGCTGGAGCAGAAGCAGCAGGCCGGGCGCCTGAAGCAGTGGCTCAACTACCTGCGCCGCCACTACCCGCAGGCGCAGGACGCCTTCGACGATGTGCGCACGCTGGTGCGGCCGTCCGATGTGGCGGACTGGATGGAAAGGCGCATTCCCCAGGCCTGTTAGGTCGCCTCGGCCGAATTTTGGTGCCAAATTGGCCTCCAGCCCGCATGGAATGTGCGTAAGCCGCTATCGATTGTGTAGCGACTGCCGGGCTGCGATTCAGGGGCGAGCTTGCGCCCGCACCAGGGTGGACGCCACGAACAGCACGGCCACGCCCCACAGCAGCCACACCATGGCGCCACTGCCCCACCACTGCATGGCCACGCCGGTGCCCAGCGGCACGCTGCTGGCACCCACGTTCCACATCAGCGATATGAGGCTGGCGGCGCGCACCAAGGCTGCGCCGTGGAAGAGTTGGCCACTGGCCACCATGGACAGGGTGTAGATGGCCCCCGCCGCGCCGCCCAGCACAAACAGGAACACTTCCCACCCCCAAGGTACAGCAACCATCCACGGCAGCAGGGGCAGCATGGCGCAGACCAGCAGGCCGCAGGCCCGGTGCACGCGCTCGCGGCCATAGCGGTCGGCCAGATGCCCGGCCAGGTACTGCAGGCAGGCATCGCCCGCCAGCACGATGGAAGCGGCCGCCAGCGCGCGCGATTGGCCCATGCCGTGGTCCATGGCAAACAGGGGCAGGAAGCTCAGGGCAATGTGGTCGAAGGCAGCAAAGAAGGCGGTGCCCACCAGGATGGCGGGCGCAGTGCGCGCAATGGCGAGCCACCCTGCGCCTGCCTGCTTGCCATCCGAAGGGGCAAGGTGGGTAGCAGGATGCGCGGCGCTGTGCCCCAGCAGCAGCCCCGGCGCGCCCAGCGCAAAGACCAGCCCGCACACCAGGAAGGCATAGCCCTGCAGGCCGATCAGGCGGTCGGCCAGCAAGGGGCCCACCACCTGGCACAGGGTAAAGGTGGTGGTGTAGATGGCCACGAGGCGGCCGCGCAGCGCATCGGGTGCAATCTCGTTGATCCACGACTCGCCCAGCACGAAGAACGGTGCCATGGACAGGCCGAACGCAAACCGCGACACGGCCCAGAGCGGCAGGGCATCCACATGGTCCAGCGGTGCAATGCTCAGGATCGCCAGCACCAGGCAGGCCAGCATGGTGCTGCGCCGCCCCAGGCGCGCGGCAAGCGTGGGCGTCAGCAGCGTGCCGACCACGCCCCCGCAGGCGGTGACCAGCGAGATCCACCCGATGGCGTCGGTGCCATGGCCGCGCTGCGTGAGCAGGATGGAGGTCAGCGGCAGGGTGGCGCCCCAGCCGATGCCGAGAATGGCCACGCTCAGGGTGACGGTGAAGAAGTCACTGCGGATGTGCGGTGGCAGGTTCATGGGGACAGCGTTGCGTAGGTCAGGGAAATGGGCTACCAGTCTCGCCGAAGCATGCCTAGCTGCATGGTGCCAATTTTTCCCCGGTGGGCAAACTATCGCTATGAAATGGATAGCTGGTTACGCAGTTGATGTGCGGGCTAGGGCTGGTTTTTATGCTGCCGATGGAAGGCGCGCACACCCACCATCACCCCCGCCACCAGCAGCGCAATGCCCAGCAGGGCCGAGGCGTCGGGCCCCTCGCCGCGGTGCAGGTAGCCGTAGCACAGGGCCGCCACGGTCTCGAACACGATGAGCTGGCCCGACAGCGCCGTGGGCAGCAGGGTGCTGGCGCGGCTCCAGGCCCAGGTGCCCACCCACGAGGCCAGCAGGCCGATGGCCAGCATCAGCCCCAGGTAGTAGCCGGGACGCGGGCCCAGCCCGTAGACCCAGTCGCCGCCGCTGGCGCCTTGCCACAGGCCCATGCCCACCCAGCCCAGCACCGCCAGCGGCAGCGTGGCCACGCCCTGGGCCGTGGTCCAGGTGCTGGGCGCGTGCTGCGGGTGGGCCTGCAGCCAGGCCGCGTTGTGGATGGGGTACCAGGTCCAGGCGGCTACGGCCACCAGCGCCAGGGCACCACCCAGCAGGTAGCCCGCGCCGGCACCGGCACTCAGCAGCTTCCACTCGGCCAGGTTGACCAGCGCGATGCCGCAGGCCATGAGCGCGAGCGAGGGCAGCAACTGCCGCCAGGGCAGGGAGCGCTGGTGCCAGTTGGCCGTGACGGCAATCACCACCGGCAGGGTGCCGATGAGCACGCTGGCCAGCGGCACGCCGCTGGTCTGGATGGCGCTGGCGAGAAACAGGTAGTAGATGAAGTTGCCCACCAGCGTGAGCTGCAGGGCGCGCAGCCAGTCGGCGCGGGTCAGCTGGCGCAGGCGCGCACGGTCGCTCCAGGCCAGCACCAGCGCCACCAGGGCAAAGGCCAGGTAGCGGCCGAACACCAGCGACGCCGGGCTGTATTCGGGCAGCAGCACCGGGGCCACGAAGACCATGCCCCAGATCATTCCCGCCAGCAGGGCATACGCCACCCCGCGCCACAGATTTCCACCCACCATCGCTAGCTACCCACTGTCATGCAAAAGGTGCAGTGTGGCAGCTATCCGTGCGCCGGTCTTGTACAGGATTGCGCTGTGGGACTATCCCGGTTCAAGCACGCAGTTGGCGTTGGTACAGCCCCGGGGTGATGCCGAACTGCTTGCGCAGCAAGCGGTTCAGGTGGGGCTGGTCCACCAGGCCCACGGCAGCCGCCACCTCGGCCGGTGGTAGCCCCTGGGCCAGCAGCGCCTTGGCGCGCGCCCCGCGGCGCGCCTGCACGAACACCTGCGGCGTGTGGCGTGTGGCGGCTTTGAAGCGGCGCAGGAAATGGAACGGCGACTGCCCGGCGACGGTGGCAAGGTCGTCGAGGCGGATGGTCCCGTCCAGGTGGGCCTCGATGTAGTCCCGCACCCGGGCCAACACCTCCGGCGCCAGCGCGCCCGCGGGTCGGGCCGGGGCACTGCTGCTGTGGCGTTCCAGCACGGCATCCACCAGCGTGGCCAGCAGGCTGTCGAAGGCCAGCGGGTCGTCGGCCTGGTGCCACAGGGCGTCGAGCAGGGCGGTGATCTGGCGGCCCTGCGCCGGGTCGTCCACGGTGGGCTGGGCAAACCGGGCCAAAGGGCGGCCGCCCACTTCGGCCAGCACATCGCCTTGCAGGTAGATCATGCGGTAGCGCCAGCCCTCATGGGTGTCGGCGCGGCCGGTGTGCAACTCGTCCTCGTCCATGAGCACCACCGAGCCGGGGCCAGCCAGGTGCTCGCTGCCCTGGTAGCGGAAGCGTTCGATGCCCCATTCCACCGCGCCGATGCCAAACGCGTCGTGGGCGTGCGGTGCAAAGGCGTGGTGCACGATTTCGGCCCGGTACAGCTCGACACCGCTGCGGTGCGGCACGCGCCGGTACAGCGCGCTGTCGCGCGGCGACTCGAACACCTCGGGCACCCCCTGGGGGCGTTCGGTGGACAGGTCAGTCAAGTTCATTCCCACAGCGCAGCGATGCCCCCTTCCTTGGGCACGAAGCTGCGGTTGCGCACATAGAGCCGGGTGGGGCCCGGCAGGGCCCGAGCGCTGACCGAATGGCGCGGGTCGCCGGGGTAGCACAGGAACACCTCGCCCTCGTCACTGTAGTTCTCGGGGCAGATGCAGGGGGGCGTGCGGGTCTGCGCGTCGGCCAAGGCCTGCGCCACGGTGGTGAAGCGGGCCAGATGGGCCAGGCTCATGATCTGCGGTGGCGCCATGGAGATCTCGCCGCGCTCCATGCGCAGCAAGGCTTCCTTGGGTGTCAGCCACACGCTGGCCGTGGTTTCGAAGTTGTCGTGGCTGGCGTCCTGGTCCTGTGGGGCCACCGCGAGGAAGAAGCGGGTATCGAAGCGCTTCTTGCTCATGGCCGCCATGCGCGGTGTGATCCAGCGCGACCAGGGGTGCACCGCACTGGCGCACAGCTGCCCGGTGGCCGTAGCCAACCAGGCTTCCCAGTCTGTGGCGCTGTTCGAGGGGGGGCGGCTGGTTCCGCGGGACAGCAGCACGCCGGCTTCCTCGAACAGTTCGCGCAGCGCGGCGGTAAAGAGTCCGGCAGCGACATCGGTGCCCAGGCCCGGTTCACCCAGGCGTTCGGCCAGCAGGGTGGGGGATTGGTCCAGGGCCGCCAGCGCGGGCGCACCGCTGTCGGCCTCATCGAGCTTGCCGCCGGGGAACACATAGGCTTCGCCAAAGGCGTCGGACAGGCCGCTGCGCTTCATCAGGAACACTTCCAGGCCCGTGGGACCGTCGCGCAACAGCACGACGGTGGCCGAGTCGCGCGGGACACTTTCCTGGGGGCTGGTTTCCTGGAGCACGGTTTGCTTCCGTTAGAGTTGGAGGTCTCAAAAGACTAACAGAACTTGCTTTCAGGAGACTTTGCAATGAACCTCGATTTCACAGGGCGTGTCGCCATCGTTACCGGCGCGGGCGGCGGCCTGGGCAAGCAGCACGCGCTGGCCCTGGCCCGCCGTGGCGCCAAGGTGCTGGTCAATGACCTCGGAGGTGCGGTGGATGGCTCGGGTGGCTCGGTCAGTGCCGCGCAGGCCGTGGTGGACGAGATTCGCGCCGCCGGTGGTGAAGCCCTGGCCAACGGGGCTTCGGTGACCGACTTTGCGGCCGTGCAGGCCATGGTGCAGCAGGCCGTGGACGCCTGGGGCCGGGTGGACATCCTGGTGAACAACGCCGGCATCCTGCGCGACAAGACCTTTGCCAAGATGGACATGGCCGACTTCCGCATGGTGGTGGAAGTGCACCTGATGGGCGCCGCGAATTGCACCAAGGCCGTGTGGCCCCTCATGCAGGCGCAGCAGTACGGCCGTGTGCTCATGACCACGTCCAGCAGCGGCCTGTACGGAAACTTTGGCCAGAGCAACTACAGCGCCGCCAAGCTGGCGCAGGTGGGCCTGATGCAGACCCTGGCACTGGAAGGCGCCAAGTTCAACATCCGCGTCAACGCGCTGGCACCCACCGCCGCCACGCGCATGACCGAGAACATCATGACGGAAGCGGTGCTCGACGCCCTCAAGCCCGAAGCCGTGGTGCCGGCCATGCTGGTGCTGGTGGGCGAGGAAGCACCTACACGCACCATCCTGTGTGCCGGTGCCGGCAGCGTCGAGGCGGCCCACATCACGCTCACGCAAGGTGCCTGGATCGGGGTGGATAGCGATTCGCCCGAACGCCTGGCCGCGCAGCTGGCGCAGGTGCTGGACCGCCAGGGCGACATGGTGCCGCAGGGCGGCATGGAGCAAAGCCAGTTCGAGATCGAACGGGCCCAGCGCATGCTGGGCTGAGGCGGGTCCGCCGCTGCGCCGCCGCCTGCGCCGACCTTGACTGCGTCAAGGTTGCGCAAGCCTGGCGTTCTACACTAAGCTTGGTCAGAGCGACCATGCAGGGTTGAATCAGAAAAACGGCGGCATGTGACCGCTGAAAACGTCGTTGGAGTTCCGATTTGCGCATCGAGGCAAACGAACAGAGTATTCCCAAGGTCAACCTCCTGGGCATGTTGGGCATCGCCTTCGTGCTGACCGTGTCCTTGGGCTTGTTCTTCACCTGGGACAGTGCCCAGGAGCACGAGCGCTCCTTGCAGCGCATCCAGCGGTCCGTCTCGGCGCAGACCGAGGGGCGTCTGGCGGCCGAACTCGACTCCGCGGCCAGCTACCTGGAGTTCACCCGTACCCTGACCGAAGACCGGCTGCGCCGAAGCCTGCGCGAGCAGGTCGACTTGGCGATGCAGATTGCCGAAGGGATCCATCGGCGCGATTCCGGTCGGCTCCCCGCGGCGCAGGTGAAACGCCAGATCGTCGAGGCCCTGCGGCCTGCGCGCTTCTACGAAGGCCGGGGCTATTACTTCATCGACAGCATGCAGGGGCAGTTTGTCCTGCTGCCGACAGCGCCGAAGCTCGAAGGAACGACCAACCTCGACAATCGGGATGACAAGGGCCACTACATCATGCGCGGGCTCATCGATGCGGCGCGCCAGCCCGAGGGGCAGGGGTTTTCCCGTTACCGCTGGTACGCGCCCGATACCCCGAAGGAGATGGCCGACAAGCTAGCCTATGTGCGCTACTTTGCACCGTACGACTGGCTGATCGGTACCGGGGACTACACCTACAAGTGGGAGCAGCTGCAAAAGCAGGAGGTGATCGCCCGGCTGCGCGGCATGCGCTTCGGCAAGACGGGCTATGTGGGCTTGATCGATCCCGATGGGCACTCGCTGCTGTCCAACTCCGATCCCGCTCTGGAGGGGCAGCACTACAGTGCGATGCCGCCTGGGGCCGGTGCCGCGGTGGAGGCCCTGTACCGCAAGGCCATGCAGGGCGGTGGCGCGGTCCACTACACCTGGCCCGATACACGCAGCGGTACGGCAGTGCAGAAGACCGCGGTGGTGCGGCGCGTCGAGCCTTGGGGCTGGACCCTGGTGGCCACCATGGAGGACGACGAGTTTGCGCAGGCGCTGCAGCGGGAGCTGGAGATGAATTCCGAGCATGCCGTGCAGCGCTGGCAGCAGCTGGCAGTCGCATTGGTGGTGGCCTTGCTACTGGGCTCGTTGGTCTCGCTGGCGTTTGCGCGCTGGTCGCGCGTCCTGTTTCGCCGCTACAAGGAAGACATCGAGCGCGGGCACAGTGCCCTGGCACAGAGCGAAGCGCTGTTCCGTGCGGTGTTCGACAACGCCGCGGTGGGTATTGCGCTGGTCTCGGTCGATGGCTCCTACCAGCAGGTCAACCAGGCCTATTGCGAATTCACGGGCTACAGCGCTGATGAACTGCTGCAACCGGGGTTCACGTTCCAGCGCATCACCCATCCCGATGATCGGCAGGACAATGTGCAGGGCGTCCGGGGGCTGGTGGAAGGGGATATCGAGCAGTACACCGCAGAGAAGCGTTACCTGCACAAGAGCGGTTCGCAGGTGTGGGGCAAGCTGGCTACCGTCATCGTGCGCAACCCCGATGGAACGCCGCGCTTCTTCGTGGCGGTGGTGCATGACATCACGGCCCGCAAGGCCTCTGAAACCGGCTTGCAACTGGCGGCCAGTGTGTTCCGCCATGCGCGCGAGGCCATCATGGTGACCGACCCCGACGGCACCATCATCGAGGTCAACGATGCCTTCACGCAGATCACCGGCTTTTCGCGCAGCGATGCCGTGGGGCAGTCGCCGGGCATTCTCAGTGCCCACCAGCCGAACGCGGCCGCCATCCATGCGGACATGTGGCAGCGCCTGAAGGACTGTGGCTACTGGTTCGGTGAGATCTGGAACCGGCGCAAGAATGGGGAGCTGTTTGCAGAGTTGCAGACCATCACCGCGGTCTATGACAAGGACGGCAAGGTGCTGCACTACGTCTCGCTGTTTTCCGACATCACGCAGATGCTGGAGCAGCGCCAGGTGCTCGAGCGCATTGCCCACTATGACGCCCTGACCGGCCTGCCCAACCGGGTGTTGCTGGCGGACCGGCTGCACCAGGCCATGGCGCATTGCAAGCGGTCAGATACCTTGCTCGCGGTGGCCTTCCTCGATCTGGATGGATTCAAGGCGGTCAACGACCGCTGGGGACACGACGCCGGCGACAAGCTCCTGATCACCCTGTCCCAGCGCCTGCATTCAATCCTGCGCGATGGCGACACCCTGGCCCGCATGGGGGGTGACGAATTCGTAGTCATCCTGGGTGACCTGCACAGCCCCCAGGACTGCGAGCCGGTGCTCGAGCGCATGCTGGAAGCAGCGGCGCTGGCCGTGCCGCTGGATCAGGGTTCAGCCCAGGTTTCCGCCAGCATCGGCATAGCGACGTATCCGCAGGATGGCACGGAGCCGGACCTGCTGCTGCGTCACGCGGACCAAGCCATGTACCAGGCCAAGCAGGCGGGCAAAAGTCGCTACTGCTTCTTTGACATGGCTCGCGAGAGTGCCATGGTATCCCTGCGCGACCAGGTTGCAGCCCTGCGCGAAGCACTGGCGAACAACGAGCTGGTCTTGCACTACCAGCCGAAGATCCGACTGGAAGGCGGGTCAGTGGTCGGGGTCGAGGCGCTCATTCGATGGAACCATCCGCAGCGCGGCTTGTTGCTGCCCGGTGCATTCCTGCCTGCGATCGAGAGCCATGCCGTGTCCATCGAACTGGGGGAGTGGGTCGTGGGTACCGCGTTGGCGCAGTTGGCGCGTTGGCGGGAGGAGGGCATGGACATTGGCATCAGTGTCAACATCGGTGCCCATCAGTTGCAGCATGGCGCTTTCCCGGAGTTCCTCGCCGACGTGCTGTCGCAGTACCCGCAGGTTCCAGCGCATTGCCTGGAAGTGGAGGTACTGGAAACCAGCGCCGTCAAGGGGGTGGATGCCGTCGTGCAAACATTGCAGGCCTGCGCCGGCTTGGGCGTAGCGTTTGCGCTGGATGATTTTGGAACCGGATATTCGTCCTTGTCGCATTTGCGGCACCTTCCGGCGCAGACGCTCAAGATCGACCAGAGCTTTGTGCGGGACATGGAGGTCGATGCCGACGACCGTGCCATGGTCGAAGGGGTCATCGGTTTGGCCCGGGTCTTCGACCTCTCGGTAGTGGGCGAAGGGGTGGAGACGCGGGCTGCTGCCGAGTTGCTGCGCAGTCTTGGGTGCGACTACGCCCAGGGCTACGGCATTGCACGCCCCATGCCGGGCGACGTGTTTCCTGCGTGGTTGCAGCAGTGGCTGGATGACCCGCAGTGGAGCGCGTGACCCCGGACCACTGCGACCTCGCTTGATGGGGCCGCTCTAGTGGGGCGTCGGTGGGTCTTGTCGTGCGGCCAGCGCGTCATCCCACAGGTGCTTGGAGATGTGCTGGCTGAGCTTCTCTACCGTGGCCTCGATGAAGTCGGCGTGTAGTTCATGGCCAATGAACGGCACCACTTCGGCGGTCAGGTCCAGGCCCAGGTCGCGCACGCGGTAGGCCCCGGCAATGGTGTGGTGGTACGACACGGTGCTGTCGTTCTTGCCATGCAGGAAGTGGATGGTGCCGCGGTAGCGGTCGTCCTCGGGC
Organism: Curvibacter sp. APW13; assembly: GCF_032337135.1. Taxonomy (NCBI): domain Bacteria; kingdom Pseudomonadati; phylum Pseudomonadota; class Betaproteobacteria; order Burkholderiales; family Comamonadaceae; genus Curvibacter; species Curvibacter sp. APW13. The sequence goes on from NZ_JAVXZZ010000003.1 coordinate 127,693, forward strand.
AGGTTGGCAAAGCGCCCGGCAATGGCCACCACGCGGCTGGCCGGGGCGGGAGCGCACTGGGTGCTTTCCAGCACCAGTGTGGCACCCTGGCCGAAGCCCACCAGGGCGGTGGCATCGGAAGCGACGCCGGTCTGGGTCTGCCACCAGGCGATGGCACGCTGAAAGCGCGGCAAGGCCTGCTGCACTTCGGTCTGCCATGCGGCTTCGTCACCGGCAGGTACGGGCCCCAGCCACTGGCGAGCATCGCTTCCTGTCGCGGCGTGGGGCGCCTGGATGCAGGCCACCAAGGCCTGCGGGAATACGGCAGCCAGGGCCTGCGCACAGGGCACCATGGCCTGGGCATCGGTGAATTCACCGTGAAACAGCAGTACCAGTTGGGCGGCTTGCTCGGGTCGCTGCACCACCAAGGCAGCGAGATCCATTGAATTTTCGGTCATGGCCACAATGTATACCGTCTTGTCCTTAATCAAGCGAATGGCAAGGCTTCGCGCTCTGTGCTACCGTTCGCCCCCCGTTACGAGTCTGAAAGGGTCTCATCATGGTTGGTTTGCAGGAGGCCCTGGGTGGCATCGATCCGCAGCGCCTGCAGGGCATGCGCCGGGGACTGGAAAAGGAAAGCCTGCGCGCTTTGCCGGGGGGCCGTGTGGCACTCACTCCGCACCCGAAGGCACTGGGCTCGGCGCTGACCCATCCGCACATCACCACCGATTTCAGCGAATCGCAGCTGGAGCTCATCACCGGCGTGCACGCGGATGCGCAATCCTGTGTCGATGAACTCGACGCCGTCTCGCGCTTCGTGGCGCAGAACCTGGACGAGGAAATGATGTGGGTGTCGAGCATGCCCTGCGGCTTGCCTGCCGACGACGACATTCCCTTGGGGCAGTACGGTACATCGAATGTCGGGCGTTCCAAGACGGTGTACCGCCGCGGCCTGGGTTACCGCTACGGCCGGCGCATGCAAACCATTTCGGGCATCCACTACAACTGGTCGCTACCGGGCGTGAGCAGCGCCGAGTACTTCGCCCTCATCCGCAACTTCCGCCGCCACGCCTTCCTGCTGATGTACCTGTTCGGTGCCAGCCCAGCCGTGTGTTCCACCTTCGTGGCCGGGCGCAACCACGCCCTGCAACCGCTGAGCGAACACACGTTGTACCTGCCCTACGCCACCTCGCTGCGCATGGGACGGCTGGGTTACCAGAGCGAAGCCCAGGCCTCGCTGGCCGTGAGCTACAACAATCTGGAAGGCTATGGCCGCACGTTAGAGGCGGCGCTGACCCAGCCCTATGCCGCCTACGAGGCCATCGGCATGCGTTCCCCCGACGGCACCTACCGCCAGCTCAACACGCATCTGCTGCAGATCGAGAACGAGTTCTACGGCACCATCCGACCCAAGCGCGTCATCCGCAGTGGCGAGCGCCCCTTGCATGCGCTGCGCGAGCGCGGTGTCGAATACGTGGAGGTGCGGCTCATGGACCTGGACCCATTCGAGACCGTGGGCATCAACACCCGCACCATGCAGTTCCTCGACGTGTTCCTGCTGCACTGCCTGCGCTCGCCCAGCGCCGACGATACGCCGGCAGAGATCATGGCCCTGGGGCGCAACCAGCACCTGGTGGCCGAGCGCGGACGCGAGCCGGGTCTGCAATTGGAGCGTGGTGACGGCAAGGTTACCCTGACCGACTGGGGGCGCGAACTGGTGGCGCAGATGGTGCCGATTGCCCAGGCCATGGATGCTGCATTGGGCACCGATGCCTATGGCCAGGCCGTATCCCATGCACAGCGGCTGCTGGACCACCCGGAAGAGACGCCTTCAGCACGGGTACTGCAGGCCATCACGGAGCAGCATGCGGGCTCCTTCGTGGGCTTTGTGCGGGCCCAAAGCCGGGCTATCCATGCCGAACTGCTGTCCCGCCCGCTCGACGCCGCCCAACAGGAAGCCTTTGTTCGCGAGAGTGCCGAATCCGTGGCCGAGCAGGCCCGCATCGAAGCCGCAGACACCATGGATTTCGATCGCTACCTGGCGCAGTACCTTTCGCACGACAAACTCGTGGTCTGATTCGCGTGCCCCCGCGTTTCGATGCACCATGAAAAAAGCCGCCCGAGGGCGGCTTCGTCATTCACGTGAGGGTGAATTAAGCGGCAACGGCTTCAGCAGCCTTGGCAGCCTTCTTGGCAACCGGAGCGGCCTTCTTGGCCACGGGAGCAACCTTCTTGGCGACAGTGCGCTTGACGGAAGCAACCTTCACCTTGGCCTTGCCACCGGCGATCTTGCTGGCGAACTCGCTGGTGCGCACTTCGATCTGGGTAGCAACCTTGGTAGCGGCTTGGGCGGCGGGCACCACGGCCACGGCCACGGGGCCCAGGTCCAGGCCGGTAGCCTTTTCGAAGCGGCTGGCGTTGGCGGCGACTTGCTCGATGCCCTTGCCGGCCAGTTCGACGGTCTTGTTCACGGCGACTTCAGCGCTGTCGGAAGTCAGCACCACGCCTTGGGCGTAGAAGGAAGTGACCTTCTTCTGGGCAGCCAGGGCGTTGTTGCGCACGTCGGCGTTCAGGCGCTTGCCGGCCTTCTTGACAGCAGCGGCCCAGCTCTGGTCCACGTAGCTGATGGCGCGCTCGTTGCCCACGCGGTAGGCGGTGATCACGTTCTTGGCGGTGTTGCCGTAGGTCTGGACCAGTTCGTTGGTAACAGCGGCGAGGTTCTTGTTGGACATGGTCGTCACTCCTGAGTGCGGTTGATGATGGAACGGATTGTCCGAATGCGGCCTAGTGAAGGCACCTTAAATCCTGCGGCTTTCCTAGAGGGGGCTGTCTAAGCGTGGAGGTGTGTGGAAACTGCCCCACAATCTCGCCTGGACACAAGCAGCAGAGCATCGAAAGCAAGGCAGACATGGCAATTCAGTGGTTTCCGGGGCACATGCACCTCACGCGCAAGGCAATTGCCGAGCGCATCAAGGACATCGATGTAGTCATCGAACTGCTGGACGCCCGCCTGCCGGGGTCCAGTGCCAACCCCATGCTGGCCGAGCTGACCAAGGGCAAGCCGGCGCTGAAGGTGCTCAACAAGCAGGACCTGGCAGACCCCGAACGAACAGCGCTTTGGCTAGCGCACTACAACGCCCAGGAGGGCGTGCGGGCCATTCCGCTCGATGCCAGCAACACCGCACCGGCCAAGGCGCTGATCGCTGCTTGCCATGAACTGGCGCCGAACCGGCGCGGGCTGGCCAAGCCCATGCGGGTGCTGATCTGCGGCATTCCCAACGTGGGCAAGTCCACGCTCATCAATACTTTGAAGGGCAAACGTGCTGCCAAGACCGGCGACGAAGCCGGTGTCACCAAGATGGAACAGCGCATCACCATCGCGGACGACTTCTACCTGTACGACACACCGGGCGTGCTGTGGCCAAAGATCATCGTGGCCAAGACCGGCTACAACCTGGCCGCCAGCGGTGCCGTGGGGCGCAATGCCTTCGATGAGGAAGAGGTGGCGCTGGAAATGCTGGACTACCTGCGCCAGAGCTACGCGCCCCTGCTGGAAGCACGCTACAAGCTGCAGGGCGTCGCCAGCATGACGGACGAGCAGTTGCTGGACGCGCTGGGGCGCAAGCGCGGTGCGCTGCAAAGCGGTGGCAAGGTCAACCTGCAGAAGGCCGCCGAGATCGCGATCATGGACTTCCGCGCCAACAGCCTCGGGCGCATCACGCTGGAAACACCGAGTGAGTTTGCACAGTGGCTCGCCGAAGGACAGCAACTCGACGCCGAGCGCCAGCTGCGCAAGGAAGCCTTGGCAGAAGCGAAGCTGATCCGCGTGAAGAAAAAGCCGGCACCGAAAGTCTGAGCGCGAAAGCGCCAGCGCCCTTACCAGGGCATGCGTCGCGGGCCGAAGCCTGCGGGTGGCATGCCTGGACGCGGTGTCGGCGTGCCATTGGCTGGCCCTCCCGCGCCACTGTTGCTGGGTGTGCCCCGAAAGCATCCGACCGTGTACGGGTACTCCCGCGTCAGCACGTAGTGGTACATCACGACCTCGGTACCGTCCCACAGCACCTTGCTGGTGCGGCCATGGCATTCGTCGAGGTCGGCATTGGTCAGTTCACGTCCGTTTTCGTCGAACATGCTGTAGATGCCGAATCCGTCCAGTGCATAGCCGAGCAGGCGACTCCTGTCCTGTGCTCCCGGTATGCATGGACTGGGCCCATGGTAGTGGTACTGGCCGCTGCGCTCGGGATGGCCGTTGCAGCGGTCCTGGACCTCGTGGGCGACAGCATCACGGCCCTCGCCATCCAGTGCGTTGAATACGGCAACGCCGTCCAGCATGACGCCAATGGCACCCATGGGCAGACACGAGGCCTGGGCTGCTAGGGCAGGCATTGCGGCAACGGTGTAGCTGCGCACCATGGGTGTGATGGTGTTGGGGTTGCGGTCCCACTGGTACGCCGGGTCACTGCGCGCTATAGGGAAGGTTCCTGTTCCATGGCTGGCGGGGACGCCATTGGTGCCGATGCTGCGCATCGCACCGGAAAGGGTAATGTCCAGCCAGCCGTGGGTCCAGGCGACGTCGCCAGCGACAAAGGCCTTGCGCGTGCTGTCCCAGGTGCTCCCGGCAATCCACGGCCCCTGGGCATGGGCACCGCCGCCGCCCATGGGGGTGCGACAGGCCCAGACATGGCCGGCCTGGGGCGCGTGGCTGATTTTGCCGTCGCCCAGGGGGAGTGCCCGCGGGTCAAGCGCGCGGGCATCGCCCGCATCATGGGCGTGAGACACGGGGGCGACTAGCTGCAGCGCCAGCCATGGAAGCAGCACCGTGGCGAGGCGTCGAGATCGCGTGACGTCGTTGGGCATGGTCTTCTCCTTGGGGTGGCGCCATGGTGGCTGCCCTGGATGACCGTTGACCCTGGGTCTGCATGACAGTTTTGTAATGGCATGGGCGCCGTGGCGCGCGTATGCTGGAGCCTGAGCGAGGACCTATGAATATCCTGTTGGTGGAAGACGAGCCCAAGATCGCCGCCTTTGTCATGGCCGGCTTCAAGGAGCAGGGCATGCTGCTGGACCATTGCGACAACGGCAATGAGGGCTACGAGCGCGCCATGCATGGCGCCTACGATGCCGTGGTGCTGGACATCATGCTGCCCGGGCGCGACGGCTTGTCTATCCTCAAGGGAATGCGGCGTGGCGGCATCGCCACTCCGGTCATCCTTCTTACGGCGCGCAACGAACTCGAAGACCGCATCGACGGATTGCACAGCGGCGCCGACGACTACCTGGCCAAACCCTTCTATGTGGAGGAACTGGTGGCGCGCGTGCAGGCACTGGTGCGCAGGGTGAGTGGCGAGCGGCAGAACATCCTGGCGGTGGGTGACCTCCGGCTGGACCGAATCACCCGGGAGGTGACCTGGAAAGCGCAGAGCGTGGACCTGACGGGACGTGAATTCAACCTTATCGAGTACCTGATGCGCTCGCCAGGGCGTGTGTTCACCCGCACCCAGATTCTGGAGCATGTGTGGGGCTACGACTTCGATCCCAGCACCAATGTGGTCGATGTCTGCATCCAGCGCATCCGCAAGAAGCTCTCCGCCATTGGCGTGGCGGACGGCACGGAGTCGCCGATTGATAGCGTGCGCGGTGTGGGGTACCGCTTCAGGAAGACAGCCTGATGCGCTCGTTCCGCTTGCGCCTGGCGGTGGTGAGCGCTTTGCTCAGTGCCACCATCCTGGTCGCCTTCGGGGCTGGCAGCTGGTGGCTCATCCGTAATGCCAAGCTCGGGCAGTTGGACAGCGAGATGAAGGCGTTGGCCGGCAGGGAAGTCGGGCTGCTGGATCGCGCTGAGTCATCGGCGATCGGCCGGGAATCTGATCTCGCCTCTGCCCTTGGATTGCGGTCCGCGAGCGATGTGGCGGTGCTGGCGGAATCCCCGTTGGGAACGATGCGCTACCAGTCGGCCCAATGGCCTGCTGATGTGCTTGCGACGGTCACCAAACGCCTGTCGACTGCCTCGGCGTCGGATCCGGCGGTCGAGGGGTGGCGCTGGTTGCCCGGAGCGATCGCCTACGCAGCGCCTCCTGGGCGCGCGGACGGCGCGGGTCCTCCGGGTGGAGTGGGGGGGGCGGATGACGCTGGGGTCAGAGCTGGCCCAGGGGCGGTGCGCGAGGGCCCTTTTCCCCGACCACCCGTTCCGCCCGCAGGTGCGGTGCAGCCAGCCTTTCCACCCGCACAGCGGGAACCCTTGTCGGCATCGCCGAGGGACGGTCCGCGCGTGCCCGCGGCGACGACGCGGGACAGGGAGCTGCCCCCAGTGGTCGTTTCCGTGCCGGCGCAGCAGGAGAGCCAGGCCACGGAAAGCGAGTCTGAGCAGCGCGAGAAGTCCCCCCCGCCCTCGGTACGCATGCCGCCTGAGCCCCAGGCGACGCCAGTCGCGCGAGAGCGTTTGGCTTTCGATGTGCCCTTGCCAGGCCGACCTGCGCCGGCGTTGACCCTGATTGCGGTCTCCGCGGGGGGGCAGAACTGGCGTGTGGCGGTGGCTTCGCTGCCGCAGCAGCGTTTCGTGGTAGCGGCCAACCTGCGTGCCATCGACGAGGATTTGCGGGGCACGCGCAACGGATTCCTGCTGGTGCTGCCGTTGGCCCTGGGATTGGCCGGATTGGTGAGCTGGTGGGGTGCTGGGCGGGCCCTCGTTCCTTTGGATGCGATTACGCAGGCGGCCCGGCGGGTGACCGCGGAGGGTTTGGACAAGCGCATCGCAGTACAAGGGCAGGACCGGGAGTTCACCGAGCTGATCGAGGTCTTCAATCGCATGCTGGCCCGGCTGGAGCGCAGCTTCGGTCAGGCTAACCGCTTTACTGCCGACGCCGCGCATGAACTCAAGACGCCGCTGGCCATCATCCAGGGGCAATTGGAGCGCGCACTGGTGCAGGCCCAGGACAACCCTGCTCTGCAAGCGGCGCTGACCAGCACCCTGGACGAGGTGCAGCGCTTGGGGGCCATTTCCCGCAAGTTGCTGCTCCTGGCGCAGGCAGATGCCGGACGTTTGCGTGTCAGCCAGGAGCCCATCGACATGGGCCAGATGCTGGCGGATCTGATCGAGGACGCCCGCATGCTGGCTCCTGCGCTGGACATTCAGGGCCGCGTCCAAGCCGACTTGCGCATCAGCGGTGATGAGACCCTCTTGCGACAGGTGCTGCACAACCTGCTCAGCAATGCCATCAAGTACAACCTTCCGGAAGGCTGGATCCGGGTGCAGACCGCGCGCTGGGGTCAGCGTCTGGAGGTGAGCGTGGCCAATGCCTCCCGAGGCATTGCCTCCCACGAGCGAAAGCGTCTGTTCGAGCGCTTCTACCGCGCCGATGCTGCCCATGGTCGCACGATCGAGGGGGTGGGGCTGGGGCTCAGCGTGTCGCGCGAAATTGCCCGGGCCCATGGTGGTGACCTGGTGTTCAAGGGGGAGACCACCGATGGCGGCGTGGAGTTCGCACTGCTGCTGCCGTTGCGCTGACCCTTCGGCGGGTTGGCACAACCCGCAGCGCGTTCAACCTGCCAGGTTGATCTCCTTTTCCCATCCGGAAATGCCGACGTCTCCGTGTTGAATCAGGGAAACGGCGGTCAGCGTCAGGCGGTGAGTGCCCCAGCTCGCTTCGACGTTCGCTGCACCCAGGCGCACTGGGATGTGCGCTTGGGTCTGCACGTCTCGGGCGCCCCATGCAGCGCGGTGGGTCGCTGTCTGTATCCAGCTGGCTCTAGACGCATCCCACGTCCGATGGCCCGTGCTGTGGAGCACCGTCATCGCTGGCAGGCCCAGAAACGACAGGGCGCGATGCGTGCCTTGGACGCTGTGGCGCGCTTCCTGGTTGCGTAACTCCCAATGCAGCACGTCCGCGGATGTCGATACGTTGGCACAGGCCAGGGTCCATGCGTCGAACAGGATGTCGGGTGCGGCATTGCGTTCCGAGCAGCAGAACATGGCATCGTGCACCGTCACAATGCAGGTTGCGCCTGCGCTGCTGCGCAGCTGCCAGCGCCCTTCAGGGGTCAGGGAGCACAGCAGAGTCCAGTCCACGCTGCCCTGACCATCCACGCTGGTCCGGAACCGCAGCCCGCGGCCGGGTAGCAATGCCAGGGGGTAGATGCTCGGCAACGACGCCCCGCAAACGGCCTGCCCGCTGACCGGCAGCGCCCGCAAGGCGTGGTGTGCAAGGGGTTGACCGGAATCGAGCCAGAGGTTGGTCAAGTGAAAGCGTGTGGTGGGACTGCCGGGGTAGGGAGCGGTCTGTACGTGCAGGTGCAGATGGGGCTGGGGTGAGCGGCCGGAATTGCCGCAGTGGCCGATGATCTGTCCCTGGTGCACCCAGCTGCCAGGGGCCACGTACAGGCTGCCTTGGCGCAGATGGGCCAGCAATACGTACAGGCCGTTGTCCATGCGGATGACGACATGGTTTCCCCAGCGGTTGACGGTATCCACTTCGCCAATGGCATTGTCGGCACAGTGCCCGATCGCCTGGACGACTTCGCCGGCGGCGGGGGCATATACCGCTTCGCCAAAGGCATGGAAATCGGCCGGTATCGCCCCCAGGCCGCGAAAGCTGGCGCCATCGACGACGCGGATGAAGTCCAGTGCGTAGCGCAACGCACCGACGTGGGTGTGCGGTCCATCGATATCCTGGGAAACGGTCCAGGTTCCATTGAAGGGCACCGCCAGACAGGGCGCGCGGCGGTAGGCGGCATGGCTGGCGGCCATGGTACGTCGGGCAGCGGCTTGCTCCGGGAGTTGGGGAAGGGGATGCAGCAGGTGTTGCAATTTGGGGTGGCGGCGCATGGCCGCCAGCGCCATCCAGCTGGCGAGCACGAACGGCAGTGAATAGCCAGGCAGGTGCGTGGCGCTGGCAAATGCCCACGCCAGCATGGCGGCCAGTGCCGCGGCCACCGCGGCGTACAGCCAGCTGATGAGCCCCGGCGCCGCCATCAGCCCGCCGACGAGCAGCATCGTCAGAAGGGCGTTGGCGTGCATCGAGCAACTGATCGTTTCGGTGGTGCCGCCAGCCACCACGGCGACCCCGGTGCTGATGCCCACGGCGCAAAGCAGCAGCCACAGGTAGTAGGGCGAGGCCAGGGTCAGGACCAGCAGCATGGCCCAGCCTGCCCAGGCCGACTGCAGGAACAGCAGCGCCCCCACACTGGGCCCCAGCGAGGACAGCCAGGCCGTTGGGTCGCCGGGGCATGTGGTGGCCATGGGATCCGTTGGGATGGTCTGGGTCTGCAGGATGCCCCAGGCCAGCGCCAGCACGGCAAACGGGGCGCTGTAGAGCCCCAGCCCGCTGCGGCGCAGCCACGCGGTACCCAGCAGTGTGGTGACAGCCCCCAACAAGGCTGCGGCCGTGACCAGCAGCAGTCCGTGTGCTGTGGACGCCCAGCCCGTGTGCGCCAGCAGCAGGCCCAGCAGCAGTCCGTTGAACACCGCAATGGGGCGTTCTTCCGTCTGCGCACCCGCCGCCCCGGCGCCGCACCATGCGGCCACGGCACCGGCCAGGCCCTGCGATGCGGCGCCGGGATTGTCGAGCCAGGTCAAGGCTGCCAGTAGCGCGCCCCAGCGGGCTTGGGGTAGCAGGGCAACCCAGGCATATCCGCGGCTGACTTCCTGTGCCAGCGCCAGCAGGGAAGTGATGAGTGCTTTCAGTGCACGCAGCCCGGCATCGGTACGCTCCCGGGTGCTCATGGCGTGGTGCTCGAAGATGCGCTCCCCTTGATGTTCGCAAAGGCGTCAGGCACGTCCTCGGCAGCACCGGCGGACAGCGGCGTGCGATCGAAGGCCTGGTTGAGTGCAGTGGTCCATGTGACACCACGCGGGCTCAGCACACCTTGCTCATCGCTCAGGGGCTCGTTCGCAAACAGAATGGCCAGGTCGGCGCCACGGTAGGCCAGGTCATGGGGGCGCAGGATGCGCAGCACAAAAGCCTCGTCCGGCGCGCAGGCATCACTGCGCAGGCTGGAGGTCTTGCGCAATTGCAGCGCACCGTGGTCATCCAGCCTGTAGACGCCAGAGGGTGGCGCGGCCTTGATGGTCTCCAGCGATTCGCGCGTGTGCTTGAGGATCAGTTGGCTGCTGATCCCCTGCGCACCGTCGCGCAGCACCGCCTCATTGAAGGCGTCCACGTCCATGCGCAGGTCGACCTGCGGGTCGTATTCCAGCAGGTGGAACAGCAACAGGGGCAGCTGCTGGTGGGTGAATTCGGAAGTGTTGGTCAGTGTCGTCACCCCTGTCAGGCGCGGATTGAGTTCTCCCAGATAGACCTCGGCGCTGTCGAGGTCGATCAGGTAGTCGATCTCGAACGTGCCCCGGTAGCCCCGCTCGTAGAGGGCCTGGCCGATGGCCTGAGTCTTGCGCTGGACCGCGCGCCGCGTGGTCATGTCGAACGCGCCCTGGTGGTTCTCGTTGCCGCACCAGCCGCCCGCGTAGGGTGTGAGCGCGCTCTGGCCGATCAGCTCCTTCAGCAGCGGGCCGACGAAAGTGCCCCAGCGGGTGGCGCAGGCCTCGATGGCGGTGCCGACGCAGCGCACCCTGCGCATGATCTTGACGGTGCGCTCGGCTTCGATGGCAGCCGCAACCCGGAGGTAGTCCTGTTCGTCGGAAATGAAGAAGGTGGTCTTGCCGGAATCGCCGTAGGGCAGTTGCACCACGAGGTGGGGGCCGAGGTTGGCGCCATCGGCCGCGGCGCGCAGTGCCGCATACGAGTCCACATGGGCCAACACATTGGGCACACTGGCCACGCCCGCCGCGTTGCCGATGCGGGTGGTGACCACCTTGCTGTCGACCTGGCGTACCAGCGCATTGCGTGGCAAGGCCACCGACAGCCCGAGCTGTTGCGCCTTGGCTTCGAGTGCTTCGTCGAAGAACAGGAACAGGGCTTGTGCACCCGAACGCGGAGGTGCCAGGCGGCGGATGTGGCGCTGCACCTCGGCGCTGTCGAGCAGGTAGTGGTTCACATCCTCGATGCCGGAAAAGCTGCGGCTGTGGTCGTCTGCATGGTTGAAGATGGCTGGCTCCGAACCGTCCATGCAGTCGATGAGTGTGATGTTGTGCCAGTGGTTCACCCATCGGTGCATTTCCAGCGTGTTGAAGTGGGTGGCGCTGATGAAGAAGTAGGGTCGCTCGTTGTGGGCGAAATGGCGCTTGATGTCCTCGATCGACCGCAGGACAACAGTCTTGCCCTGCGATCCCTGGGAAGCGCGGCGACCCAAAGGTGTACCCGCCATGCGCAAGGCGTGCTGCAGGTGGGCGTGCTCCGATTCGATGGGGGCGAGGAACGAGCGGAAGTCGTGGTGCAAGTGGGATGTGCGCATGCTGCTCTCCTCAGGATTTGGCGCCGACATAGGCCTTGGCTTCGGCTTGCGACGGGTTGCGCGCGAGTACCGCCGTGTAGGCCGCCATGGCCTCGGTGCGGCGACCCAGCCAGGCATAGGCGCGGGCCAAGTACAGGTGGGCCGTTGCATCCGAGTTGTAGGCCTGCACCAGTTGGTTGGCACTGCGGGCCATGGCGGCCCAGTCCTGCGCGCCCTCCTGGGCGAGCACCATACGCAGCAGTGCGAGGTAACTGTTGGGCGCCAGCTCCAGCGTTCCGCGGGCCACGGTCTCGGCCTCGCGCCAGCGCTTGGCTCCCAGCAGGGCCAGGGCCTGCCCCAGGCGGGCGTCGACCGAGCGCGGGTAGCGCTCGGCTGCCTGCCGGTATTCGCGCGCCGCGTCGTCGTACTTGCCGCTCTGGTAGAGCAGCCAGGCGCGGCGCAGGCTCTTGAACTCCTGCTCCGAGCCGCTGGCGTTGGCGAAGTCCAGCGCATTGATGGCTTCGATGTACTTCTGGGCCGCCTCCAGCTGGTAGGAGTTGTTCCAGGCAGCATCCTGTGCCATGGCGCAGGACGCCGACACCAGCGTGCCCAGCAGCAGGGCGCAAAACTTGGGTTGCATGGGGTGCCTTTCGTGCAGTTGATCCATGGCACCGATGCTGCGCTGGCAGAATGGCAGCAAACCCTGCAGGCCGATTACAGATTTGTCATGCAAGGCCACCGACCCGAACCAAGGAGCACGCCCATGTCCCCACATATCCCATCGACTGCCTGGAAGGAAGTGATAGCACCCGACGAGGCGCAGCGCTTTGCGGCTTATGCCGAACAGTTTGCAGCGCTGCAGGCGCGCAAGTCCAAGCGCTACGGGCAGGGGCGTGCCCTGCACCGCAAGCAGCTCGCTGCTGCTCATGGAACGCTCAAGGTACTGGGTGGTTTGCCAGCCTTTGCCGCTCAGGGGCTCTTCGCTGCTCCTGGCCAGTTTGACGTTCGCGTACGCCTGTCCAACGGTGGCATGGACAAGGCGTCCGACAAGGTGCCCGATGTGCGCGGCTTTGCCTTGCGCGTGCTGGGTGTTCAGGGTGACAGCGCGCTGGGCAATGGTCCGGCCGTGAGCCAGGACTTCGCGCTCATCAACCACGAGGCCTTTGCCTTTCCCCGCAGCGACGAGTTCGTGGACTTCGTGGTGGCCGCTTCAGCCGGTGGGGGCAGCCTGATGAAGTTCCTGGTCCGGCGCTACGGCATCGTCGGTGCCATCCGCCGCGTGGCGCAGACGGCCCGCACCTTCGGCAAGGCCTTTGGCGGCTTTGCTGCCAACCCGATGTACAGCGCAGCTCCCATTGCCTGCGGGCCGTATGCGGTACGCGTGCGGCTGGTTCCGGCGGCCTCGAACGGTGCCGCCGTCAAGGGCGGCTGCGATGATTGGGGTGGCGAGTTCGCCGCCCGATTGCAGGCCCAGGACCTGCACTGGGAACTGCAATTGCAACCCTTCGTGGACGAGGCCACGACCCCGATCGAAGATGCCAGCGTGGACTGGCCCACGCCCTACACGACGGTGGCGCGCCTTACCCTGCCACGCCAGACGCTGGACGCAGCTTCGGCACTGGCCACCGAGGCCGAGGCGGGCGTGTTCGATCCCTGGCAGGCCCTCGCAGCCCACCGCCCGTTGGGTGATGTGATGCGGGCACGCAAGGTGGTGTACTACCAGAGCCAGAAAGGGCGCGGTGCGGCGTGAATGCCGCGGCTTTGACTTGAATCAAGGCGTTAGGATACGGATGTGGGCACTATCGGTCCACTAACCAATTTCAGGAGCAATTGCATGTTCAAGAACATTTTGCTGGCCACCGACGGATCCGCCGCATCAGACCATGCCGCATCCGTAGCGGTGGGATTGGCGCGCACCCATGGCGCCAAGCTGACCGCACTGTATGCGGTCGACCCCTATCCCTACGTGGGGCTGGGTGAAGTCAATCCCATGGGGTTCCAGGCCTACATGTCGGCGGCCCAGGAGCACGCGGCCACGGCCCACAGCCGCATCGCCTCGCTGTGTTCTGAAGGCGGCGCAGCGGTTCAGCTGGAGGTCAAGCTGGTGGAAGATGTCTCTGCCGCAGCGGGCATTGTGCAGGCCGCCCAGGCCGAAGGTGCCGACCTGATCGTGGTCGGCTCGCACGGCCGCACCGGCATTGCGCGCCTGATGTTGGGTAGCGTGGCAGCCAAGGTGGTGGCCGAGTCTCCCGTGCCAGTGCTCGTGGTGCGCTGAAGCCAGCTGCCACTGCGTGGCAAAGATCGGGCGCCGCATGCGGCGCCTTTTTTTATGCGGTGACCGTGGCGGCTTCGGAAAGGGGGGCGGGAGCCGTCGCTCCGTCCTGCATGGCCATGCGCTCGGCCTGGCGCAAGACCGCTGCGCTGTCGTGGTCGTGTGCTGTGGCAGACACCACGGCAATGCCCCAATCGGGCTGGAACGAATGCTGGGTCCGTTGGTGGCCGGTAATGGGTACCGGCTTGGAGATCAGGACACGCAGTCGCTGCACGAAGGCCTGGATCTGGGTCTGACTCGATTCCCTGGAGACCGGAATCACGGCGATGAAGCAGCGTGCGTGATACAGGCCCACCACGCAGCGAAAACCCACGGCGCGGCGTATGCGCGCACTCATGGTCAGTGCAATCTGGTTTTCGACACCGTGGCCGGCAACATCCGCCAGTTCGTACAGGTTGTGCAGGTGCATGCACACCACGTTGCAGGCCATGCCAGCGCGTGCGCTGCGCCAGAAACTGTCGTCCACTTTGGCAACCAGCGCAGAGCCTGTGGGCAGTCCGGTGGCGGGGTCCGTGCCCAGGTGCAGCCCGGCCAGCCGTTCCAGCCGCTTGGACTCGCGTGTGCGGATGATGGACAGGGCGGCCACCATCAGTACGTAGGCGACGGTGCACAGCGCAGTGAGTCCGATCGCGGCAGGGGCAAGCAGGCCGGGTTGGGCAGCTTCACTGTACAAGCCGATGATCGACACGCTCAGGGCTACGGCGGTAGGCAACACGCCCAGCGCCAACCGGTCGCCCAGCCGATAGGCACGCCAAGAGCACAGGCCCGTCAGGATCACCGTGGCAAAGCACGTGGCGGCCGAAACCAGCAGCAATTCGGACTGTCGGTCGGCGGGCAGCCAGATTGCTGCAACGCCCAGTCCCAACGTCGCCAGCAGGGAGATTGCAATGGCGCTGTGCATCAGGGGGCAGATCCAGCGGTCATCGTCACGGGCGTTGAGCCAGCGGCCGGTGAATACCAGTGCCATGGTGCAGCACAACGGGCCCAGGGCGACTTGCAGGGTGCGTAGCAGGGTGGGCGGCAGGCCGGGCAAGGCCAGGGGCAGCAGACCACACAGCAGCACGGCGTACAGTGTGAGGGCGATCAGGTAGCTCAGGCCCATGAACGCACCGCTGCTGCGGCTGGAAATGGCGTCGACCAGCGCAGCCATGCACACGGTGAGCATGCCGCCGGCCATGCAGGACCAAAGGGCGATTTCGAGGGTAGTCACCGCGCGATTATTGGACTGGGGCGTGGCCGTCAATCCATGGGGCGCAAGATTTTCGTGTCAAGTGTGACAATGTGCACACACCCCCGGTGTGTGCTCAGGCGGTGTAGCCCTGGCGCACGCGCACCGGCGTGCACGGAAAGGCTACGCAGGGGAGTATGTAGCCCTCGGCTTTCTCCTCCGCCGTCAGCCCGGGCCAGTCCATTTCATAGCGCACTTCGCCTTGGGTGAGCTGGCCGACGCAGGTACGGCAGGAGCCATTGCGGCAGGAGCTGGGCCAGTTGCTGCCACCCATTTCCAGCGCCGTCAGCAGCGGCTCGTTGCTGTAGGCATCCACCTGCAGGTCTTCGGTTTCGGAAATGGCGGTCAGCAAGGTGGGGGTGGTCATGGGCGTGGCGAGGGTGCAAAACGCCGCGCAGTGTACGCACGGCGGCAAGGCCCTGCGCAGTGGCAGGGCAAAACGGCGGCAGACGCGCTTACAGACCCAGCCAGGCGCTCAGCACCGGCGTTTCCATGGCGCCGTTCTTCACCTGCACGGCACCGGTGCTGCCATTCTTGGCGGCCACGAAAGGCACCGACTCCAGGCCCAGCTCATTGAAGATGGCGGTGTTGGCCTTCACGGCCGCTTCGATCTCGGCCGGAACCGAGCCCATGGCGGTCATGCCACCGGTGCCGGCGAGGATGGAGGCTTCGTGCGCAGTCATGGCTTCCAGCGGCTTGTCCGAGGCCAGCAGCGCTGCGCCCTGGGCCGAGCTCTTAGGGTTGATGATGGCCACCGGCACCCATACGAACTTCACCTTGGAAAGCAGCGGCTTGGCGGCTTCCCACAGGTGGCCGCAGTGCGGGCACTGGGGATCGAACATCACATACACGGTGTTGGCGCTCATCATGGCGCCCACGGTGAAGCCCTTGCCGCCTGCGGCGATCTTGTCGTACATCTGTGCCGGGCTCAGCTGTGCCGGTGCTGCGGCAGCGGGGGCATCGTTGTTCTTGGAGCAGGCCACCAGCGTGCCGGCAGCGGCAGCGATCAGGCCGAGGGTGAAGGTGCGACGGGCGAGGGAAGTGTTTTGCATAGTGGGCGTAACTGTAAGCCAAATGGCGCCACCCCCCGCCGTGGTGGGGAAAAGTGGCTGCGTTGGCGCTACAGTGCGGGGCATGCAACGTACCGGCCATTCCCTGCTTCCTCCCTCGCTGTTGTTCGCCCCCCGCGCGGACGAGGCGAATCCGCTCATCCTCTACCACGGCAAGGGCTGCCCTGACGGCTTTGCCGCCGCGCTGGCGGCCTGGCGCTTCTTCTGCGGCAAGGGCGAATACCTGGGGCTGGACCACGGCCAGGTGCGCTCGGTGGCGGACCTGCCGGCGCTGGACGGCCGTGCCGTGTATGTGCTCGATTTCTCCTTTGCCCCGATGCTGCTGCGCGAGATCGATGCGCGCTGCGCCAAGCTCGTGCTGCTGGACCACCACAAGAGCGCCGCCGACAGCCTGGCCGGCTTTGCCTGCCGCTGCGGCGCACTGCATTTCGACATGCACAAGTCCGGCGCGCGCCTGGCCTGGGAGTTCTTCCAGCCGGAGCTGCGGGTACCTGCCCTGGTGGCCCATGTGGAAGACCGCGACCTCTGGAACTGGAAGCTCGAACACAGTGCGGCCTTCCTGGCGGCGCTGGACATGGAGGCCTTCGATTTCCCGCGCTGGAACGCCATCGCGCAGATGGACGAAGTGGCCCTGCTCGAATACATGGCCCGTGGCGCGGCCATGGACGAAAAGTTCACCAAGCTGGCGGCCGACATTGCCGAGAACGCGCAGGAGGTCGTGTTCAACGGGCACAAGGGCCTGATGGTCAATGCGCCCGGCGTGTTCCACAGCTTGGTGGGTGAGATGCTGTCCAAGCGCAGCGGCACCTTCGCGCTGATGTGGACTGCCAACCAGGGCGTCATCAAGGTCGGCCTGCGCTCCCAGAAGCCCTTTGACTGCATTCCGCTGGCGTCGAGCATGGGCGGCGGCGGGCACGCCCAGGCCTGCGGCTTCAAGCTGCGCGCCGAACAGCTCCCGGGCCTGCTGGCAGGCAAACTCAACGCCACGCCGCTGTGACCATGTTTGCCTTGGATACCACCACCGTCACCCACGGCATCCAGCTGGCCGTGGCCCCCGTGTTCCTGCTCACTGCCGTGGCCGGCATGATCGGCGTGATCGCCGGGCGCTTGGCCCGCATCATCGACCGCGCCCGCGTGGTCGAGGAAAAAGCCCTGGCCACGCAGGACGCCGCCTACGTCGAGCGGGCCCGTGTCGAGCTGCGCCAGTTGCGCCTGCGCGGCCGCCTGGCCAACAGCGGCATTGCGCTGCTCACGCTGTGCGCTTTCCTCATCGGCGCCACCATCATCGTGTTGTTCGTGGGCGAGACCACCGAGTTCGAAAGCGGCAAGCTGGCCGTGGGGGGCTTCCTGTGCGGCGTGGTCAGTTTTCTGCTGGCGCTGGGCTGCTTTCTGGTGGAAACCGTCATAGCCACCCGCCTGCTCAACTTCTACCTGCCACCTAAGGCGGATAATCGCGGCCCTGAATAGGAATACCGTGAAAAAAACCTACCAACTGAATATCGAAGGCAAGAACCGCGACCGCCTGCTGGACGCCGCGCGCCACGACATCCGCAAATACCAGCAGCGCGAACTGCGCCGCACCCCGCCCGAGGGCTTCGACATGTGGGCCTTCGACTGCCGCTTCGGTGCCAGCGAGGCCCTGGCCGAGCCGGCCGAGGTGGGCGAGCTGCCCGCCCTCATCACCGCCATCACCCAGGGTGGGGCCGATAGCTTCTATGTGGAGCTGCGCGCCAAGCCGGCCCTGCGCAGCGAACGCCCGCGTACCGCCCGCCCGCGCGCTGCCGACGCGGCCGCTGCCTTGCTGGACGACGAAGCGGGCGGCTGACACGCAGCGCCCGCCTGGGCGCACCTAGGCGCCTGTGGCTTCCTCGTAGGCCTTGTAGCCCTCTTCGATGGCGGGAATGATGTGCACCACGTCAAAGTACGGTTGCGTGATGAGTGGCGAATCGCGCAGGCCTTCCATGAAGAAGTAGTGGTGCTGCGGGTCCGCGGTCTGCGTCATCACCACGTCACTGCACTGCGCGGTGAATGCTTCGGCATCAAAGAAGCGCATCTGCAGCTGGCCCTCCAGCCGTTGCAGGATCGGGCCCAGGTGCTCGTCGGCGAGTGCGCGGCGGCGCGCGCGGGGCAGCGACAGCCAGGCCGGGGTGGCGCGCAGCAGGATGAAGAAAACGTAGTTCATGGTTGTGCTCCTGGCGGGTTCAGCAGGTTCTGGCGAAAAAAGGTGACGGTCTGCAGTACCGAGTCCTCGCGGGCTGCCGCGTTGGGCGTGGATCCTCCCAGGCCGCCCTTGCCCTGGTAGTGGAACGGGTCGAGGTAGGTGCGCGGTGCATCCAGGTTGTTGAAGCCATGCTCGGCATTCGGGTACACCTTGACCTTTACCTGGGCGCGCAGCGCCTCGGGCAACTGCTCCGCCAGCCGCTGGCACATGCTGGCGTCGTTGTCGTACTTGTCGTCAGCCCCGGTCAGGATGTAGATGGGCGCACCCGTGAGGTCCTTGAACGGGTAGCCGGGCACGCGGTTGTAGCCGAAGCAGATGGGGTAGTAGGGCATGTGCGCTGCAAAGCGCTGGCCTTCGGGGGCGAACTGCTGGGCATAGCCCTTGTCGGCACTGAGCATGCTGACCACGCCACCCCACGAGAACCCCATGATGCCGATGCGCTGCGCATCGATGCGGGGGTGCTGTGCCAGGTAGGCCAGTGCGCCGAAGGCATCGGGCAGCGTTTCCTTCACATGGCGCGGGCGGCCGTCCCAGCCCCCAGCCAGGTTGCGTGGTGACCACAGGTCCACTTCCAGCGTGGCAATGCCGGCGGCATTGAGGGCCTGCGCGTACATCGGGCCCTTGGCGTCCATGCCGCCGGTGCCATGCACGATCACCACGGCGGGCACGCGCCGCTGCTCGGCCTGGGCCTGGGCTGCGGGGCTGGACAGGTCGGTCGGCACCTGCAGCCGCGCCATGCCGCGCAGCGCCTGGGCCGGCGCTGGCAGGGCATAGGTCACCAGCCGGGTGTTCACGTCGGCCAGGTAGGCGCTGCCCGGGGCGGCGCCAGGGGTTTGGGCCTGGGCAGGTGCCCAGGCCAGCAGGGTCAGGGCCAGCGTGAGCGTGGCCATGCGCGGGGGTTTCATGCTTTTCTCCTTGGGTTGATGAAAATCGGTTCGGATTCAGCCGCGCTGCAGGACGCGCGCCAGCAGGGCCGGGGCGAAGCGTTGTAGCCAGGGCACGGCGCGGGCCTTGCCCACCCACACCACGTTGCGGCCCCGGCGCAGCCCGGCCAGCACCTCGCTGGCGGCCTGGGCGGGCGAAATCTTTCCGCTGCCGCGCCCGGCGGTCATGGCCGTGTCCACCAGCGGCATCACGGCTTCGACCACGCGCACGCTGCTGCCTTGCAGCTGCACCCGCAGCCCTTCGCTGAACAGGTGCAGCCCGGCCTTGGTGGCGCTGTACACGGCTGATGTGCGCTTGGGCGCAAAGCCCAGGCCCGAGGTGATGTTCACCACCCAGGCGGCCTGGCGCGACTGCAAGTGGGGCAGCAGCGCCTGCGTGAGCACCATGGGGGCCACCAGGTTGATGTCCACCTCCTGGCAAATCTGGCGCGCGCCGTAGCCGGTGTCGTCCAGGCGCAGGTTGTCCTGGATGCCCGCGTTGTGCACCACGCCGCCCAGATCCGGGTACTGCTGCACCCACTGCGCTGCCAGCGCGGGCAGTGCGGCCACGTCGGCCAGGTCGCAGACCACGGTGTCGATCTGCGGGCTGCGTTCGCGCAGGGCCTGCAGCCGCCGTGCGTCGCGCCCGAGCGCCAGCACCGCGTACCCGGCCTGTGCCAGCTGCAGCGCCAGCGCCTCGCCGATGCCCGCACTGGCCCCGGTGACCAGCCAACGCGGCTGTGCCGCACCCTGTGTGGCGACTCGCAGCGCGCCGTGCTGTAATGGTTTGGTGTTCATGGGAGTCACTGTAGAAATCCGTCGCCATGCCGTCATTAACCGCAGTTAATCGCCCCAGCGCTTTGTTCGATGTGCTGCGCCCCTTGCTCGAAAGCGCCGCCGGCGGGCCGCTGCCGCAGTGGCAGCAAGCCGTGGTGCCCGCCTTGCAGGTGCGCACGGTGGAGGCCGGTGGTAGCGTGTTCCTGCAGGACGTGCACCACCCCTACGCCTATGGCGTGCGCAGCGGGCTGGTCAAGCTGTGCTACTACAGCGACGACGGCAACGAATGGATCAAGTCCTTCGCGGAAGAGGGGCGCTTCTTTGCCAGCATTGCCGCGCTGCAGCCGCAGGGCCGCACCAGCTTCATGGTGACGGCCGTGGAGCCCTGCGTGCTGGAGCAGGTGGACTACCGGGTGCTGAGCGCCCTGGCTGCGCAGCACCTGCCCTGGGCGCGGGCGCTGCATGCGCTGACCATGGTGTTTGCCGCCCGCAAGGAGCAGCGCGAACGCGAGCTGCTGACCCTGGCGCCCTTGGAGCGCTATGTGGCCTTCCGCGATGCCTACCCCGCGCTGGAGCGGCGCATACCGCAGAAGGACCTGGCCCGCCACCTGGGCCTGACGCCGGTGGGGCTGAACCGCATCGTGGCGCGCGTGCGTCAGGCCGAAGCCAGCACCTGAATGCCTGCGGCCTCGCAGCAGTTGCTATTGTTTCAGTAGCTGCATGCGCACATTCCGTGCGGGCCAGGGGCTAATTTTGCAGGGGTGGCAGCAGGCCAGCGGCGCGCAGCTTGTCCTTCTTGCTCGGGCGCTTGCCCTTGATGCCGCCGTTGTTCGGCCCTACCGGGGCAGGGGCCACGGGCACAGCCACTTCGCTGGGCGTGAAACCCGCCATTTCCTCCAGCGCCAGCGTCACGCCTTGGCGCTTTTCGATCAGCTTCCAGTGTGCCAATTCGCCGGCCGTGACAAAGCTCACGGCCAAGCCCGCTTCGCCCGCGCGCCCGGTGCGACCGATGCGGTGGGTGTAGTCGGTGGCCGAGCGCGGCAGGTCGTAGTTCACCACCACGGGCAGCTTCAGTATGTCGATGCCGCGCGCGGCCAGGTCGGTGGTCACCACCACTTCCCAGCGCTCGTCCTTGAACTCGGCCAGCACCTCCTGGCGCGCGCCCTGGCTCAAGTCGCCATGGAAGGCCGTGGCGTAGATGCCGGCCTTGTAGAGCTTCTCAGAAACCAGCTCGGCCGCGTACTTGGTGGCCACGAACACCAGCACACGGCCCCACTTTTCGGTCTGGATCAGGTGGCGCAACAGCTGGGTGCGGCTCTTGGTGTCCACGCGGATCGCGCGCTGGGCGATGGACACGGGGGCTGCTTGCTCCGCCTGCACTTCCACACGCACCGGGTCGCGCAGCAGTTTTTCGGTGAGCGCCTGCACTTCGGGCGGGAAGGTGGCGCTGGAGAGCAGGGTTTGTCGCCGCGTGGGGAGCAGGTCCAGCACGCCCTGCAGTTCCTTGGCAAAGCCCAGGTCGAGCAGGCGGTCGGCTTCGTCGAGCACCAGCACGCCCACGGTGTGCAGCTGCACGGCGTTGTGGTTCGCCAGGTCGAGCAGGCGGCCGGGCGTGGCCACCAGCACGTCGCAGCCACCGCGCAAGGCCAGCATCTGGGGGTTGATGGAAACACCGCCTACCGCCGTGACCACCCGGGCGCTGAGGCCCGCGTTCTGCGCCACCTGGGCTAGCACCGTGCTCACCTGCTGCGCCAGCTCGCGCGTGGGCACCAGCACCAGGGCACGCACGCCGCGCGGCGCGGTCTTGGGCGCAGCGCCGCTGTGCAGGCGGTGCAGAAGCGGCAGCGCAAAGGCCAGGGTCTTGCCCGAGCCGGTCTGCGCACTGGCCAGTACATCACGCCCGGCCAGCGCTGCGGGTATGGCCGCCGCTTGCACGGGGGTGGGCTGGGCCAGGCCCAGTGCGGCGCAGGCGTGGGCCAGCGCGGGGGAAAGGCCAAGGGAGGCGAAGTGCATGGTGGGTGGAGAAAAAATGAAATAGGCCCAGGAGTCGCTATTGCTGCTCTAGGGTTTGGTGAAATCAATGCCACTGGTGGGATTGCCCGGAAGGACGGCAACGATGTGCTCTTCGTCGTAGGTGTCCCACGGCTTGGTCTTACCGTCGGGCCCTGTCCGCTCGTTCACGGGTGTGCGGTTGATGGTGATCACCCACTTGAGTATCACGGTGTTGTCCTTGACTTCGTGGGCCAACAATGGCTCGTAGTCTCCCAGTCCATCGCGTGGCCGTCGTTCGCGCTGCCACTGCAGTTGCAGTTGGTGGGTCTTGAAGTACTCGCGCATGACGGCGGCGGTGTCGATGTTTTCCAGAATGAACTCACGCCCGTCCTTGAGCTTCCAGCGCACGTGCAGGGGGTAGTAGGCTTGCAATCCGAGCTTGTTTGCAGAAGCCCGTCCTTGAGCTCCCATGTCGCGCCAACGCCGACCAGCCCATAAGGCATAGTCATACTGAGCGAGTTCAACATTCGCCCAGTTTGCGTACGTCTGGCCTGGGCCATAGGAGTACATCCAATATCCACCGGGAATCGGCGCAACCCCGGCCTTGACTTGGCTGGTGCCCGCCGTACTGGCATTGGCGCTGGGCGCCACGGACTGCACCGAGCCCACACTGGCCGCACAACCCCACAGCCCGCACACCAGCGCCAGCAACCCCACCCAGCGAATCCATCGTGTCATGCGTCTGTCCTTGTGTTCATGGGTTCTTTTGCATGCATTTTTGGCCCCTGGCCCGCGAAATCATTGCGTAGGCAGCTAGCAAAAGCATAGCGACCGCAGGGATGGTGGGGCATGGCGGTGGTTCAGGCGGCCATCACGGCTTCGACTTCGTCGGCCGTGCGGGCGATGTGGGGGCCCAGGGTGCGGGAGCCGGTGGGGGTGATGAGCACATTGTCTTCGATGCGGATGCCGCGCACCTGGGTGATGCGCGCCAAGGCGTCGTAGTCGATGAAATCGGTAAACAGGCCCTGGGCGCGCCACTGGGCCTGCTGGTGCGGAATGAAGTAGTAGCCGGGCTCCACCGTCACCACCATGCCCGCCTGCAGCGGCTTGGCCAGGCGCAGCGAGCGCATGCCGAACAGGGGGCTGCGGCTGTAGCCTGGGCCGTAGCCCACGCGGTCTTCGCCCAGGCCTTCCATGTCGTGCACGTCCAGGCCGATCTGGTGGCCCAGTCCGCACTGGAAGACAGCCGCATAAGCACCGCTGTGCACTACGTCTTCGGTGGCACCCCGGAACACGCCCGCGTCGCGCAGGCCGTCCACCAATATGCCCGCTGCCAGGCGGTGCATGTCCACGAACGGCACGCCGGGCTTCACAGCGGCAATGACGGCCTGCTGGGCTGCGAGCACGGCGTTGTACAGGTCGCGCTGCAGCCCGGCCAGCTTGCCACCCACGGGGATGGTGCGGGTGATGTCGCTGGCGTAACCGAGGGCCGAGCTGCAACCGGTGTCGTTGACGATGAGGTCGCCTTCGCGCAGCACGTTGTCGTGGCCGTGGTTGTGCAGCACTTCACCGTGGGCCGAGAAGATGCTGGGGTAGGCCAGCTGCCAGTCGTGGCGGCGCATGATGCCTTCCATGAGCCCCACCACCTCGCGCTCCACAGTGCCTGCGCGGCTGGCACGCATGGCGGCGTGGTGCATGTCGGCGGTGACCGCCAGCGCGCTTTCCATCTCGGCCACTTCCTCGTCGCCCTTGATCTCGCGCAGTGCCACTACGGCATCGGTCAGCGCGGTGGAGGCACCTTGCTGCACCTGGGCGTTGCTTTGGTTCAGGGCCTGGGCCAGCCACAGCACGGTGTCGCCGCGGTAGGGGGCCAGGTAGTGCACGCTGCGGCCTTGGCTGTTGGCCTGCTGCAGGCGCGCCAGCAGCGCGGCCACGGTGCCGGTGTGCGCGGTGCCCACCTGCGCGCCGAGTTCGGCCAGCGCGGGCAGCGGCCCGGTCCAGACGATGGACAGCAGGTCCGGGTCGTCGCCGTACAGGGTGTCGTCACCCGCGTCCAGGTCCAGCAGGCCAAAGCGGCCCGGTTGGTTGAGGCCGAAGAAGTAGAGGAAGCTCGAATCCTGCCGGAACGGGTAGGCGTTGTCGGCATAGTTCATGGGCGCTTCGAAGTGGCCCGGCAGCAGCACCAGGCCACGGGCGTCGAAGCGCTCACGCAAGAGCGTGCGCAGGCGCGCGCGGCGCTGCTGGTAGATGGCGGCGGGGAACAGGTGAAGGCTCATGCTGGCTCCTTGTGGGTGTCAAATTGGCCTGCAGCCCTTGTGGGGATTGCGCAGGCCGCTAGAAAAACAGTAGCGACTGAAAGCAGGGCTCAGGCCTTGGCCCGCAGCCCCTGGGCCAGGGCACCGGCGGCAATGCCGCCCAGGGCCCACAGCAGATCGACATTGCCGGTGCCCAAGCCGGCAATGGCCGGGCCCGGGCACACGCCACACAGGCCCCAACCAATGCCGAACAGCGCCGCGCCCACGGCGGTGTCGCGGTTCCAGACGCTGGGGTGGGTGTGGAAATGGTCGTCGAGCACCGGGGTGCGCATGAGGCGCGGGAGCAGTTGGTAGCTCAGCATCACCACGACCACCGCGCCGCCCATGACCAGCATCAACCCCCAGTCCTGGAAGCGCAGAAAGCTCAGTACGACTTCGGGGCGGACCATGGTGGCGTAGGAGAGCCCAAAGCCGAACAGCATGCCGGCGATCAGCGTGGAGACCGAGCGGCCAAAGTGTTGCATCACGGTGTTCATGCCAGCGCCCCCATCAGGTTGGCCGTGAGGAAGGCCGTGCCCATGAAGGTGAGCACGGCGCCCAGCGAGGGCAGTTGCAGCGAACCCAGGCCGCAGATGCCGTGGCCCGAGGTGCAGCCGTTGCCCAGCCGTGCGCCGTAGCCCACGAAGAAGCCGCCAACCACCAGCTGCCAGGTGGGCACGCTGGTACGCAGGGGTACACCGCCGCCATATAGCTTGAACCAGACCAATGCCCCGGCAATGAGCCCGGCGGCATAGACCAGGCGCCACTGGCGCGAGCCGGTGAAGCGCGCCTGCTGGAAGAAGGGGGTCTTGAACAGGTAGGACCAGGTGCTGGAGAACACCGTGCTCATGCCGCCAATGCGCCCGGTCATGAGGTACAGGAAGCCGGTACCGGCACCGATGAGCAGCCCGCCGAACAGGTAGTGCTGCCAGCCCAGCGGAAACAGGGAGGAGAGGGTTTGCATGGGGCGATTATCGGCGCGCTAGCACACTTTTCCGGGTGGATTTCGGGGCATTCAGACAGTGCCTAAAAAAGCGGCACGGCCTGAAAAGCCAAGCCCGGCGGGGGTTTCGGCGCTTGTCCCCGCGCTTATCCACAGGGGCTTCCACAGACGGTGGGGGAAAGTATTTTTTTCGGGCTCTGGGCTGCCCAAAAAAGCGGCACGCTCTGCAAACCCAGTGCTGGTGCGGGTTCTGGCGCTTGTCCCCGTGCTTATCCACAAGGGCTTCCACAGCGGCTGGGGGCAAGTATTTCAAGGCTGTCGACCTTGGGCGTTCGCCCGGTCTGCAGCGATTCCGGATTTCAGCGCAGGAATCGGTCGTTGCGCAGGACGTTGGGCGGGTAATAGGCTTCGAACGCGCGCTTGAGCGAACCGTCGCGGGCCCCTTGCGACAGGGCAGTGCGCAGCAGTTCCAGGTCTTTGGCAGGAAGTGCGCGGGCCGAAAGGTAGGCGCCAGCGGGGCTGGCGACCAGGCCCGTGAGTTCCTGGTACCGGAACTCGGCCGCATTGTCGATCGGCTTGCCGTCGAGCAGCGCCGCATGCATCAGGGTCGCAGGCAGGATGGTGAATTCCACCCGGCCGGCGCGCAGCATGCGCTCGATGGTGGCCAGGTCGTTCACCGCGTCGATGCGGCCCTCGGCGTCCAGATCGCGGGCCAGGGCGTCGTATTCGGCGCCGAAACTGTAGCGGCGCACCATGGCGGCGCGCCAGCCCGACTTCTTCAGCGCCACGGTGTCCCTGGGCGCCTCCCCCGCTTTGCTGCCGTGCGAGACGAGTACCGGCATGGGGCTGTAGAGGTGCACGAATACGGCCTTGGCGTCGCGTTCGCTGTTCTGCGATGCAGGAAGCAGGATGTCGGCACTGGCGGCGTCCAGCACCATCTGGTCGGCGCGGGCCCGGGGCACCGCCGGAAACTCGAAGCTGCAGCCGATGCGCCGCCCCAGCGCATTGAGCCAATCCGGCAATACCCCCGAGACCTTGTCGCCGTCAACGATGACGTTGAAACCCGTGGGGGCTGCGGGGACGATGATGGGGCGCGAGCACCCGGCGAACACCCCGTGGGCCCCCAGGCCTGCCAGCAGCGCAATGCATGCGCCGCGTAGGAGGAGCAGTGGTTGGGGCTGGAAACGGGGGCGCATGGGGCAACTGTAGTGGTCCGGCGTGGCTTTGAAAAGCCGGCGCAGGGGCCAACCTGCTTCTTGGTGCTGCCCCAGGGCGGAACAAGGCGGCGCAAGCTGCGATGATCGCTGCCATGCACACACGTCCCACACCCAAGACCGTTCCCGACAAGGACGCCATCGCCTTGCTGCCCGAGTTCCCACGCTTGGCGCTGGGTGCCATCACGCTGGTGAGTACCGGCGCGCAGGCGCAGGCTGCGGCGCAAGCCTTGCTGCAGGCGCCGCTGTGGGGCTTCGATACCGAAAGCAAACCCACCTTCCATGTGGGGCAGCAGTCCGACGGGCCGCACGTGCTTCAGTTGTCCACCCTGGAGCATGCCTGGGTGTTCCAGCTCATCGAGCCCGACTGCGTGGCCGTGGCAGCGCAGCTGCTGGCGGCACCGGGCATCGTGAAGGCCGGTTTCGGGCTGGGGGACGACCACAAGCGCATCGTGCGCAAGCTCGGCGTAGTGCCGGTGGGGGTGCTGGACCTGAACACGGTGTTCCGTGCGCAGGGCTACCGCAAGGACATGGGCGTGAAGGGCGCGGTGGCGGCGCTGTTTGCGCAGCGCTTCATCAAATCGAAGAAGGCGGCCACCAGCAACTGGGCCAATGCACGCCTGACCGACGCGCAGCTGGTGTATGCCGCCAACGATGCCTACGCTGCGGCCCGCGTGGCGCAGGCACTGGGCGTGGTGGGTCAGGGCTGAATCAGTGCGATACCATGGTGAAGGTGACTTCCTCACTTTCCACCATGTCCAGGATGTCGTTGAGTTCGTCGTCGCTGTCGGTGCTGGTCCAGGTGTCTTCGGGGTCGCTGGCAAAGAGCGGCTCGATGGCCAGGTCCAGGAATTGGCCGTCGGGCATCTTCACGACCTGGGTTCCCTCCGAGGTGGTGTGCAGTTCCCAGTCGTCGGGAACGGACATTTCAACCTGGATGGTGACGGAGAGTTTTTTCATGGGGAGGCCTTGCAAAAGGTGTGAGGGTAACCCACCGGCACCTTGATGCCGGTCGGTGGGTCACTGCGCCAGCACGGTGGCGGGGTGCCCGGCTTCGGCCAGCGCAGTGGCAATTTCCTCGGGGCTGATGAAGGCCGTGTGCTCTGCCCAGGCCGTGCGCTTTGCCAGGTCGACGTCGGCCACATGGATGCAGGGCAAGTCCTGCAGCTCGAACATCACGGCGTCAGCGTCCTCCTGCGTGCGCATGGAGGGTACCGAGAAATGGGAAACGGCCACGGCAAGCCCCTTACTGGGCGAACTTGGCGTAGTAGGCCGCAATGGCGGGGGTTTCGGCCACGCGCTGGGCGTGGGCGTTGAGTGCCGGGGCCACGCTCTGCACCAGGTCGGCGGGGATGTGGTCGAGGCGGCCGGAATTGAGCCCGCGCACGAACACGAACACCTTGAGGTCGGCCACGGTGAGGCGGTCTTCCACGAAGTAGCGACCACCGCGGGCCAGCAGGGCCTTTTCCATCCAGCCCAGGTACATGGGCAGCGGACCCTGGGCCAGGGCTTCGCGCGCAGCCTTCTGGGCGTCGCCCGTCATGCGGTAGGTGGGGCCGATGGCGTTGTTGGCGTCTTCCACCACGCCCAGCACCTCGTCACACAGCAGGGCCTGGTAGGCGTCGGTGGGGTACAGGCCCGCGAGCTTGCCGGCGTAGCGGGTGATGGCATCGCTCTGGGTGACCTGCACGCCGTCCACATGCAACGTGGGCACCTGGCCCAGGGGCGTGGTCTTGCGGATCTCGCCAAAGTTGGCACCCGAGAAGCGCTTGTCTTCAAAGGCGATGCCGCCCACGGCAAAGGCCAGGCGTGCAGGCTCGCCGCGGCCGCCATGGAAGTCGAAATAGGTGAGGGTGTGTTGGGGCATGAGAGGTCTCCAGGTTCCCGCCGTGGAAGTTGGCGGGCAATGGACGAGCATTCTAGGTTTATGGCAATACGCCTGCGTTTACACTGCCTTCCATGATTCGCGTAGTGCTGCATGTTCTGCTCTGGTGCTTGGCAGCCTTTGCGGCCTGGGCCCAGCCTCCCGTGCCCTTGCTGTGGAAGGTCAGCGATGCCGACAACAGCGTGTACCTGCTGGGCTCCATGCACATGCTCACGAAAGACGACTACCCGCTGGCGCCGGTGGTGGAGGCTGCGTTCGACGACAGCAGCAAGCTGGTGTTCGAGGTGGCGCCGCAGGGCATGGACCCGGCACGGGTCGCGCCGCTGATGCTGCAGGTGGGCACGCGCCGCGACGGCAAGTCGCTGCAGCAGGCGCTGCCGCCGGCCACCTGGAAGGCGCTGGAGGCCTACGCGGCATCGCGCGGCATGCAGTCCTACGCGCTGCAGCAGTTCAAACCCTGGTTCGTGGCGCTGATGATCATCAGTGCCGAGAGCATGCGCGTCGGTCTGGACCCTGCGCAGGGCTTGGACCAGCATTTCATGGCACGCGCGGCCGCTGCCGGCAAGGCGACTGATGGGCTGGAAAGCGCCGAGTCGCAGATAGCACTGTTCGACCGCCTGGGACCGAAGGCCGAGCTGGAGTTCCTGCAGGAAACGCTGGCCGACCTGCCACGCTTCCAGGCGCAGATGGACGAGCTGCTGCAGGCCTGGCGCCAGGCCGACGAGGCAACGATCGAACGCATCGGGCTGCACGAGCTGCGCCGCGATTACCCGGCGCTGTACCAGAGCATCAACGTGGCGCGCAACCGGGCCTGGCTGACACTGGTGCAGGCGATGCTGCGCCAGCCCGGACCCGACAACACGCTGGTGGTGGTGGGCGCCATGCACCTGTTGGGGCGTGATGGTCTGGTGCAGCAGCTGCGCCAGCGTGGCTTGCGCGTGGAGCGGTTGCGATGACGGCACGCAAGGGACCGGCGGTGGTGTCCGGTGCAGGCGTGGATCCGGCGCTGTGTGCGCCTGCCGAAGGTGCAGCGGCACAAAAGCCCATGTACATCGGTGCACTGGTGCGTCGCACCGGCGCCAGCGCCAAGGCCATTCGGCTGTACGAGTCGCTGGGTTTGCTCGGGCGGGTGGCGCGTTTGGGCGTGTACCGGGTGTACGACGAGCGCCACGTCCGCCAGGTCGCGCTCATCCGCCATGCCCAGTCACTGGGCATGCGCCTGGGTGATGTGCAGGGTGTGCTGCGCGGCGCCGGCACGCAACCGGACTGGGGCGCAGTGGCCGCACAGGTGCAGCGTCAGCGCCAGCAGGTGCAGCAGGAGGTGGCGCGCCTGCAAGCCTTGCTGCGCAGTCTGGACGCTTTGGCCGACGAGCTGGCGAACTGCGAAGACGGTGCTTGACTCTGTCCCGAGGGGCAGACTTAGGGTCGGGGCTTTCATTGCCTGGAGTTCCCGTTCATGCCTTCTACCGCTTCTGCCCGCAACGTTCTGGTTGTCCTGGGCCATCCGTCGTCCACCAGCCTGAGTGCCGCCCTGGCGCAGGCCTATGCCGATGGGGCCCGCGCCGCCGGGCACCAGGTGCGCATGCTGCGCCTGGGTGAGTTGGCGTTCGACCCGGTGCTGCATGGCTCGAACCCCCATCTCCAGCCTTTGGAGGCGGACCTGCGTGCGGCCCAGGAGGACATGCAATGGGCACAGCATATGGCCTGGGTGTTTCCGGTGTGGTGGGGCAGTGTGCCGGCCCTGCTCAAGGGGTTTCTGGATCGGGCCTTCACTTCCGGTTACGCCTACAAGTTCCAGCCCGGGGCCTCGTTTCCGACCCCCTTGTTGCGCGGGCGCACGGCCGATCTGCTGGTGCCGCTGGATACACCGCCGTGGTACTACCGCTGGATCTACCGCATGCCTGCCGTGCACCAGATGCGCAAGACCACACTGGACTTCTGCGGTATCCGCACCCGACGCACGCGGCTGTGGGGGCCAGTCATCCACTCCCATGCACCGCAGCGGGCGCAATGGCTGGAGGAGGCCCAGGCATTGGGACGCAGCGTGTGAATGCCATCCAACCTCACCCATTTCGTTGTTGCTCCGCCTCACCCCCATGCCAGCACTGCCTGCAACTTCCCGTCCTGGCGCCGACGCACGGAGGACTTGGAAGAGGCAGGGGGCGGTTGCGCCAAGACAACGGCCCGTGCTGCGCTGGCGGGTTCACGGTAGGTGCCGTGCACACAGTGCGTTACAGTCGCGGGCAGACCCCACAACTCCCTTCTGTGCAGCATGAATTCCTTCCGCCCGGTCGATGCCTTGTCTCTTCGCCAGTGGCCGCTTGCCACGGTACGGCGCGCAGCGCGCGCCATGGTGCTGGTGTCTGCCAGCACTGCCTTGGGTGGCTGTGCGGTGTGGAATGCCATCTTCAGCGATCCTCCGCCTTCCGTGCCGGTACCCACGCCACCCGCTTTGGCTGACAAGGCCCAGCCCATCGCACCGCAGGCGCTTCCCCCCAGCCTTCCCGCCAGTGCCCCGGCCCCCGCTCCCGCCGAACCGGTAGCTGTGGCCAGCCCCGTGAGCATGCCTGCCGCGCCGGTGGCCACCGAGCTCACGCCACCGAGCCCGCTGCCCAAGGCGGCGGCTGAGGCCCCGGCCGCCAAGCCCGCGCCAGCCAACGTCGTGCCCAACACGCCTGGCTTCTACATCAACGTCGGCCTGTTTGCCGTGCCCACCAATGGCTCCAACGCCGTCGGCATCCTGCGTGGCGCAGGCTTGCCGGTATTCTTCGACACGGTGGAGTCCAAGACCAAGGGCTCGCTCACCCGCGTGCGTGTGGGGCCCTATGCCAAGAAGGCCGAGGCCCAGGCAGCGGCCAAGAAGATCAAGGGGCTCAAGCTCGACGCCGTGGTGTACCAGCACAAGTGACGGCCTGATTGGGTGTCAAATTGGCCTGTAGTCCAAGAGAATGCTGCGTAGGCAGCTCCTGAAACCATAGCAACGGCTCCTCATCGGGGCCGTTTTCCATTCCATGAATACTCCCTCCGAACGCTTCTACCCCATTGGCACCCCGGGCCAACGCTGGGGCGCTGCCGAAGTCGCCCAGTGGCGCGCACGCCAGGTGCGCCAGCGCAGTTATGCCGATGACGTGCTCACGGCGGTGCAGGCCCTGCACGACGACTGGGACATGCAGCGCTACGGCGAAGTCGTCTACGGCGACGAGCGCTTTCCCCTGGTGGCGTTGCGCAGCCGTGATTGGAAGGCCGAACTGCCCAGCGTGCTGGTCACCGGTGGCGTGCATGGCTACGAGACCAGCGGCGTGCACGGTGCGCTGCGGTTCGCGCAAGCCCATGCCCAGCGCTGGGCGGGGCGGGTGAACCTGCTGGTGGCTCCCTGCGTGAGCCCCTGGGCTTTTGAACGCATCCAGCGCTGGAACTTCGATGCGTTGGACCCCAACCGCAACTTCCGACCCAACAGCCCGGCCCAGGAGTCTGCAGCGCTCATGGCCCTGGTGGCGCCGCTGCGCGGGCAGTTTGCGGTCCATGTGGACCTGCACGAAACCACCGACAGCGACGAGTCCGAATACCGCCCGGCCGTGGCCGCGCGCGACGGCAAGCCGTTCGAGCCCGCCACCATTCCCGACGGCTTCTACCTCGTGGACGACAGCGCCAACCCGCAGCCCGAGTTCCAGCAGGCGCTGATTCGCGCGGTGGAGCAGGTCACCCACATCGCTCCGGCGGATGCGCACGGCGGCATCATCGGTTCGCCCCTGGTGGCACATGGCGTCATCCATTACGCCATGAAGGAGTTGGGCCTGTGCGCGGGCATCAGCGACGCGCGCTACACCACGACGACCGAGGTCTACCCCGACAGCCCGCGTGCCACGCCCGAGCAGTGCATTGCCGCCCAGGTGGCGGTGGTGTGCGCGGCGCTGGACTACGTGTGTGCCCACCCGGCCTGAGCGCCATGGCTGCGCCACCCGGCACGCCCCGCTTGATCGCCTTCAACAAGCCCTATGGGGTGCTGAGCCAGTTCACGCCCGAGGGGCGCTGGGCGGGCCTGAAGGACTACATCGACCTGCCCGGCGTGTACGTGGCCGGGCGCCTGGACGCCGACAGTGAAGGCCTGCTGCTGCTCACCAGCGACGGCGCACTGCAGGCCCGCATCAGCGACCCGCGCCACAAGATGGAAAAGACCTACTGGGTGCAGGTGGAAGGCGAACCGGACGAGGCGGCATTGGAGGCGCTGCGCCGCGGCGTGCAGCTCAACGACGGCCCGACTCGCCCGGCACGGGCACGCCACATCGACGAGCCTGCCGGGCTGTGGGAGCGCATCCCGCCGGTGCGCTTTCGCCAGTCCATTCCCACCCGCTGGATCGAGCTGGCCATC
The DNA here is from genome assembly GCF_032337135.1 of Curvibacter sp. APW13. NCBI lineage: Bacteria > Pseudomonadati > Pseudomonadota > Betaproteobacteria > Burkholderiales > Comamonadaceae > Curvibacter > Curvibacter sp. APW13. Next base: position 160,242 of record NZ_JAVXZZ010000003.1, read on the forward strand.
CGCGAAGGCCGCAACCGCCAGGTGCGCCGCATGACGGCTGCGGTGGGTTTCCCCACGCTGCGCCTGGTGCGTGCCGCCATCGGCCCCTACACGCTCGACGGCCTGGCGCCGGGCCAGTGGCGCCCGTTGCTGGTGGAGGAGGGTCAAATCCGGCCAGAGCCCGCGAAGAACAAGCGTAGGCTGCTACCGAAAACGTAGCGTCTGTTGCGCTGCGGTGGTCTGCGGCTCAGCCCGGTGCGCGGTGGCGGTAGAGGTAGGCGGCACCGTGGCGGTAGCTCACCTCGCGCTCCAGCACGGCGCCCATGCGCAGTGCCACGGCCTGGGAGGCCTTGTTGGCCATCGACACCACGCTCACGGCGGTGGTCCAACCAAAGTTCTCGTAGCCCGCTCGCAGTGCCCGCAGGGCTGCCTCGGTGGCGTAGCCCTTGCCGTGCTGTCCGGGCACCAGTGCCCAGGTGATTTCGGGCTCGATCCAGCCTTCGGGATACCACAGGCCACTGAGGCCCACGAACTGCCCGGTAGCCTTTTCCTCCAGTGCCCACGGGCCGTAGCCGCGCAGCGCCCAGTGTCCGCTGTAGACCGCGAACTTGCGCCAGGCTTCCTCGCGGTTGCAGGGCCCGCCGTAGAACGCCGACACTGGGTCGGCAAAGAACGTGGCCATGGGCTCGAAGTCGTCCTGGCGGAAGGCGCGCAGGACCAACCGGTCCGACTCGAAGGTGGGTATGGGTGTCGCCATGGCGGCCATTGTGCCTGCACGCTGCCCGCTGCGCGATGTGGCGGAACTTTGATTTCGGTCAAGATTGCGGAATTGTTGCAACGCAACAATGGGGCCCTTCACGACTCTGGAGGAGCGCATGGCCAAGCTGGACACACCACCCCCTTTCGACGCCCTGGACGCGTGCCACCGCCAGATCCAGCAGCACCTGGTGCAACTGGGGCGGCTCGCCCACCATGTGGTGGACCATGGCATTGACGATAGCGTGCGCCAGCAGGCCCAGGCCGTGGAAGCGTTCTTCTCCGGCACCTCACGCCAGCACCACGCGCAGGAGGAGGCCACCGTGTTCCCCGCGCTGCTGGCCAGTGGCAATGACGAGCTCGCGGCCGCGGTGCGCTCGCTGCAGCAGGACCACGGCTGGATCGAGGAAAACTGGATCGAGCTGGCGCCGCGCCTGCGCGCCCTGGCCTCGGGCAATGGCTGGATCGACGAGATGGAACTGCTGGGCTACGCCGAGGTGTTTCTGGAACTGATGAACGACCACATTGCGCTGGAAGAGTCCTTGATCTACCCCGAGAGCAAGGCGCAGTGGGCACAAGCCCTGGCGGCACGCGAGCGCCGCATGGAGGCACTGCGCCACCCGGACTGACGTGCGGTCAGCGCTACAGTCGCGGGCGCCGATGCCGATACCAAGGCATGGCCCCCGATTCGAGCGTCGACGTCTTCAGCGCCCCGGCCATGGCCGATGCCCTGCCCAGCCCCACCGTGCAAGCCGCGGTGGCAGCGGGGGTGCGCCTGACCATGCGCACCCATTTCCCGCACAACTTCTATTCCCTGTGCCACGCCTACGCCGTGCTGGGCTCGAATGTGGCCAGCATTGCCACGGGCCGGGAGTACCGCCCGGTGGCGGGCCATGCTGCGTTTGACGCCGGCCACGAAGTCATCGCCATGGACGAGGAACGCGCCTTCGGCAACGGGCAGGGTGGCGCCTACCACTGCTGGATCGAGTCGCATGGACACACGCCTCGCGAGCTGGTGGATCTGACCTTCGGCAACAACCACCACTACGCCATTGCCAATGGGTTTTCGTGGCGCGGTCCGCGCCCCCCCGAATACCTGTGGGGCACGTTCGACCGGCTGACGGTGGACCTGCCGCGCCAGCAGCTGGTGCCCGGTTTCGGACAGGACCGCATCTGGCTGCAGGAAACCACCTCGGGAGCCCTGTGGATGGAAGACCACATCAATGCCAATGCCAACGCCTACCTGCGCCTGACCACACTGGCGTTGTGCCACTACCGCGACCGCATGGAAGCGGCTGGGCACACGGCACCGCTGCCGGCGTGAGCGGCGTCGGCGGTCAGGGGCGCAGCCGGCCCAGGCGCTCCGCCGCGGCCTCGATCTCAGCCGGCTCCAGAGCCGCAAAGCCCAGCAACCAGCCATCCACTGCCGAAGATTTGGCATACAAGGGCCCCAGCTGCGGCGTGGCCACGCCCAGTGCCGCGGCGTCGCGGGTCAATCGCTGCTCGCAGCCCGCAGGCAGCAGCACACCCAGTTGCAGGCCACCGTTGCAGGGCAAGGGTTGCGCCCAAGGGCAGTGCTTTGCAAGCGCCTGCAGCAGCAGGTCGCGCCGGCTGCGGTACAGGCGGCGCATGTGGCGCAGGTGGGCGGCAAAGTGGCCCTGGGCCATGAACTCGGCCGTCACCGCCTGGGGCAGTTGGGCGCTGTGGCCGTCCATCACGCTGCGTGCCGTTACCAGCGGTGCTACCAGCGCCGGCGGCAGCACGGCATAGGCCAGGCGAAGCGACGGGAATAGCGTCTTGGAAAACGTGCCCACGTAGATCACGCGCTCACCGCCATCCAGCCCCTGCAGGCTGGGCGTGGCGCGGCCGTCGTACAGGAACTCGCTGTCGTAGTCGTCCTCGATGATCCAGCAGCCGTGGCGGCGTGCGTAGTCCACCAGGGCCAGGCGCCGCGCCAGGCTCAGCGTGTGGCCCGTGGGGTACTGGTGCGAAGGCGTGAGGTAGATGAGTCGGGGCGGTGGCAGGCTGAAGTCGGGCACCAGACCGTCGGCGTCCACGGGCAGCGGCACCAGCGTGGCACCTGCAGCCTCGAAGGCGGTGCGTGCACCGCGGTAGCCCGGGTCTTCGACCCAGACGCGCTGGCCCGGGTCGATCAGGGTGGTGGCCAGCAGCTGCAGCGCCTGCTGCGAACTGGTGAGCACCAGCACCTGCTGGGCCGTGCAGGCCACCGCGCGCGACTGCGTGAGGTAGGCCGTGAGCGCCTCGCGCAGGTCCTGGCGGCCTTGCGGGTCGCCATAGCGCATCAGGGCCTGCGGCTGGGTGCGCCACTGGCGCGCGCTGAGCTGGCGCCACAGGGCGTGGTCGAAGGCGCGCAGGTCGGGGCTGCCGGCAGCAAAGGCCTGCAGCTGCAGTGGCTCCTGGCAGCCGCCGGTGTCCACCAGCGTCTGGCCGCGCTGCGAGAGCAAGGCGAGCGGGGTGGCTGGTGTGCGGGCGGTTGGGCTGGGGAACGCGGGCGGGGCCTGCAGGCCGCCTTGCAGCTCGGCCACGAAGCTGCCGCGCCCGGTATGGCGCAGCACATAGCCTTCCGTCTCTAGCTGCGCGTAGGCAGCTTCTACCGTCACCCGCGAGACCCCGAGGTCCTGTGCCAGCACGCGGCTGGCGGGCAGGCGCTGGCCCGGCGCCAGGCTACCGCTGCGCATGGCCTGGCGCAGCGCCGCACACAGGCGCTCGCGCAAGCCTCCTGCGCCGGGAGCACCTTCGAACAGCGTGGTCCACAAGCTGGGTTGGGTGGATTCCATTGGTCTTATAGATGTTTAAATATTGGTATTAATCATAAGACCAATCATTTCTACAGTGGAGTCCTGTCCAACAAGGAGTTCCCCATGACGCAGCCCGTATCCCAGGTTCTTGCCTACGCCCCGGCCAACCCGGCCCAGACCGCCGAATTCATGGCCCACAAGCTCAGCTTCCACGCCGACGCCTGGGACGTGGCCGAAGACCTGCGCTCTGGGGTAGACGCTCTGGTGGTCATCGATACCCGCTCCGAGCTGCTGTACGCCCGCGGCCATGTGCCCGGCGCCATCAACTTTCCGCACCGGCTGATGACGGCGCAAAGCACGGCCGCGCTGGACCGCAGCAAGGTGTACGTGACCTATTGCGACGGCATCGGCTGCAACGGCTCCACCAAGGGGGCCTACAAGCTCGCCAGCCTGGGCTTCACCGTGAAGGAGATGCTCGGTGGTCTGGACTTCTGGGTGCGCGACGGCCAGCCGGTTGCGACGGGCAGCGAACCCGGCGCCATGCCCGCCGACGCACCGGCCATCGAGTGCGCGTGCTGATGCCGCAGCCCCAGGGTGCGTGGCAGGTGCACCGCGCGCAGCCTGAGCACGCCGAACTGCTTTCGCCCCTGTGCGCAGCCCATGCTACCTATGAGCGATGCGACTTCGTGGCGCAAGGGCATGTGCAGCGACTGCAGGCCGCACTGGCCAGTGGCCGGGTGCACGCCTGGTGGTTGCAGCAGTCGGGCAGCGAGGACGCGGTGGGCTATGCCAGCGTCACGCTGGACTGGGCCACCCTGGCGGCGCAACCCTTTGCCCACCTGGACTGCCTGTACCTGAGCGCGCCAGTGCGTGGGCTTGGTGCGGGGCAGTTGCTGGTCGAGGAGGCGATCCGCTTCGCACGTGCGCAGGGGTGCTCCAACTTGCAATGGCAGACGCCCCATTGGAACGAAGGCGCCATCCGCTTCTACCACCGGCTCGGTGCCAGGTCGCAGGCCAAGCAGCGTTTTGCCTTGGCACTGCAGGGCTCCGAGGCGTGCCAGTGGCTTCGGGAATTTCGCTAAGGCCTGGCTGCACTCCTGACACCACGTTGTCAGGAGCCCCTGCGCACACTGTCGACTTCAACCACAAGGAGTCGCCATGTTTTTCCGTGAATTCAAGACCACCACCACTGCCAGCCGCCAAGCCGTCTGGGCCCTGTGGTCGGATGTCAACCGCTGGTCCACCTGGAACCCCGGTACCGCCCATGCCGAACTGAAGGGCCCGTTCGTTGCTGGCGCGGAGTTTTCCATGACCCCCAGTGGTCAGGACCCCATGCCCTTTCGTCTGACACAGGTGCAAGAGGGCGTTTCCTTCACGGACGAAACCTCCATGGGTGACATTTGCGTCTCCGTGGAGCACCGCATCGTCGAACGTGTGGGTGAGCCGCTGGAGCTGGTCTACGCCGCCCGTGTGACGGGCCCGGACGCTGCACAGATCGGCGCCGCCATCACGGAAGACTTCGATGACGTCCTGTCCGCATTGGTGCGGGAGGCCGAGCGCGATTGGATGGCAGCCTGAGCGGTCACGCCCCGGGGCGTGAAGCTGGGGTGGCCTGCAGTGCGCGGATGAAGGACACCGCCTTGGTGGTGATCATGTCCACCGCCGGTCCATTGGCGCCGTGCGGCAGGATGACGTGGGCGCTGCGTTTGGTGGGTTCGATGAACTGCTTGTGCATGGGACGCACGGTGCTCAGGTACTGCTCGATTACGCTGTCGGCGCTGCGGGCGCGTTCGGCCATGTCACGCTGCAGGCGGCGGATGAAGCGCACGTCGGCGGCCGTGTCCACGAACACCTTGAGCGACATCATCTTGCGCAGCTCGGGGTCGAACAGGGCAAACAGGCCTTCGATGACGATGATGGGCGCCGGCCGCACGGTGATGGTCTTCTCTGAGCGGCGGTGCACCGTGAAGTCGTACACCGGCATCTCGATCGCCTGCCCGGCACGCAGGGCCGCCACATGCTGCATGAGCAGCGGCCAGTCAAAGGCGTCGGGGTGGTCGTAGTTGAGCTTGCAGCGCTCCTCGAACGACAGCGTGGGCTGGTCCAGGTAGTAGTCGTCCTGCATCAGCACCGCGGCCTGCTCGGCGCCGACCGAGGCCAGCACTTCGCGCGTGACGGTGGACTTGCCGCTGCCGCTGCCCCCGGCCACGCCGATGACGAAAGTGGGAAAGGTGGAGTCGGTCATGGGCGGCAGGCGGTGGCGGGTGATGCGGCGATCATACAAGTGGCTCCGACCGTCCCACAAGGCGCGCACGCCCCAACGAGAAAAAGGCCAGCTCCCGCAGGCCGGGGGCTGGCCTGGGTGCAGGCGGGAGGGCTTCAGGCAGCGAGCTGGGCGATGCCGTTGGCGGCCTGCTGCAGGGCGGCTACCTTGTGCGTTTCGCCCATGGCCAGGCCTTCGGCACGCACGAAGCGCACGTCGGTGATGCCCAGGAAGCCAAACACGGTCTGCAGGTAGCTTTCCTGGTGCTCGGCAGCACGGCCCCAGTCGCTGGTGGAGTACACGCCACCGCGGGTGGAGGCCACGATCACGGTCTTGCCCCCGGCCAGGCCCTTGGGTCCTTCGGCGGTGTAGGCAAAGGTGCGGCCGGGCTGGGCAATGCGGTCGATCCAGGCCTTGAGCTGGGTGGGAATGCTGAAGTTGTACAGCGGTGCACCCACCACGATCACGTCGGCGGCCAGGAACTGGCTCACCAGCGCTTCGGAAATGGCGTTTTCGCGCAGCTGGGCTTCGGTGTGCTGGGTGCCGGCCGGGGCGCGGAAACCGAGCGAGTCGCCGTCCAGGTGGCTGGGAGCCTCCAGGGCCAGGTCCAGGTAGTCCACGGTGGTGTCGGGGTGGCTCTTCACCCACTGGGCCACGGTGTCGGCGGTGAGCTGGCGCGAAACCGAGTTGGCGTTCAGGATGCTCGAATCGATGTGCAAGAGTTTCATGACAAATCCTTTCAAAGGCGGTTGGTGTCGATGGGATAATTGTCATATTCAAGCCAATGATTGATAAGTAAGCGAAAATGCGTTTCATTGTTCTGAATTTGGAACAATAACGCCCCATCAGGAGAAGCCGAATGCACGACACCAACGACATGCTGCTGTTCGCCGAAGTGGTGGAGCAGGGGGGCTTTGCCGCCGCCGGGCGCAGCCTGGGGGTGCCGAAGTCCACGCTCTCGCGGCGCGTGGCCGAACTCGAAGCGCGCCTGGGCGTGCGCCTGCTGCAGCGCACCACCCGCAAGCTCTCGCTCACCGAGGTGGGTGAGGTCTACCTGCGCCACAGCCTGGCCGTGCGCGACGCCGCCGAAGCCGCGGCGCAGGCCGTGGAGCAGGTGCACAGCGCGCCGCGCGGCACCATCCGCGTGGCCTGCCCGGTGACGCTGGCGCAGAGCACCGTGGGGCCCATCATGGGCCTGTTCCTGGCGCGCTACCCGCTGGTGAAGGTGGACATGCGCGTGAGCAACCGGGTGGTGGACCTGGTGGAAGAAGGCGTGGACGTGGCCCTGCGCGTGCGCCCCTCGCTGGACGACAGCGGCAGCCTGGTGGTGAAGAAGCTCGGCGAATCCCAGGCCTTTCTGGTGGCCAGCCCGGCACAGTTGGAGCGCCAGGGCCGCCCCAGTGCGCCGCAGGACCTGTTGCACATGGACACCCTGGCCATGGGCGCGGTGGATGGCCGCGCCACCCTGCGCCTGCTCGGACCTGAAGGGGGCAGCTACACGCTGGAGCACCAGCCGCGTTACGTGGCCGACGACCTGCTCACGCTCAAGTTTGCCGCCGTGCACGGTGTGGGCATGTGCTTCATGCCCGACTACATGTGCCGCCGTGAAATCGAGGACGGCCGGCTGGTGCACGTGCTGCCTGGCTGGGCCCCGCCGCGCGGCATCTACCACGCCGTGTACCCCTCGCGCCGTGGCCTGGCCCCGGCGGTGCGCGCCTTTCTCGACTTCCTGGGTGAACACGCCCCGGTGGAGGGCATGCCGCTGCTGCCGGCGGGGTGCCCGCAAGGCGACTGAGGCCCCGTTTCGGGGCAAAACGGGCGCTATCCCGGCGTGGATATTGGGCAGGAAGCTATCAGCTTCATAGCAACACCATGGCGCTGTGCGCTTGGCGCACGGCAGAGGCCTGACTACAATGACTCCGTCACCATCACGCAAGCGGCCTTCGCGCCAGCGGCTCCATGAAAGCCCGAGATCTGCTCAATGCCCTCGTCCGCAACCGCCCTGCGCTGCTGCTCGCGTCGGGCCGGGACGTGCTCGAAAAGCGTTTCGTGCAGATCAACACCATCACCGCCTGGACACTCGGTCTGGGCGCTGTCGCCAACTACCTCGATGGTGACCCGCTCACCGCCGCCGTGGTGCTGGCCGGCCTGGTGGTGGTGGGCTACTTCCACCGGCAGCGCAGCAGCGGCCGCAGTGACCGTGCGGCAGTGGCCACCGTGTGGGTGGTGTTTGGCGTGGCCACGTTCTCGATGCGCGAATTCCAGGGGCCGTTCAACGATGCCATGCTGGCCTACCCCTCGATCCTGCTGGTCGCGATCATGCTCACTTCGCGGCGCAATGCGCAACTGCTGTTGCTGGCCATGATCGGGGCCGTGGCCACCATGATCTACCTCAGCGTGTCCGGCCTGCACAGCTTCATCATGCCGCCCATCGGCTGGAACGACCTGGTCTACATCGGGCTCATGCTGCTGGCCTTCACGGCCGTGAGCACGCTGTTTGCCAACGACATGCGCGCCGCGCTGACAGCCCTGCGCGCGGAAGTGGCGCGGGTCAGGCAGTCGGAGCGCAACCTCGACCACCTGGCCAACCACGACCTGCTGACCGGGCTGCCCAACCGCCGCCTGTTCCAGGACCGCCTGACCCACGCGATTGCGCGCTACCAGCGCCATGGCGACTACAGCGTCGTGCTGTTCATGGACCTGGACCATTTCAAGAGCGTCAACGACACCCAGGGCCACGCGGCCGGCGATGCCCTGCTGCTGGAAGTGGCACGCCGCCTCACAGCCTTGCTGCGCGAGTCCGATACCGCGTCGCGCTTTGGCGGAGACGAGTTCGTGCTGCTGCTGGAAGACCTGGGCAACCAGGAGTCTGCTGCCCTGGCCAAGGCCAACATCGTGGCCAGCAAGCTGCTGCTGGCCATGCGCAAGCCGATTGCCGTGAACGGCAAGGACTTCGTCTGTACCGCCAGCCTCGGGGCCGTGCTGGTGGGGCCGGAAACCGACAACGCGGCCAATGCCATTCGCCATGGGGACATGGCCATGTACCGGGCCAAGGACGCCGGGCGCAACTGCGTGCAGTTCTACGACCCGACCATGCAGGCCGCAGTGGACGCACGCACCCGCATGGAGACCGAACTGCGCAACGCCGTTGCTGCGCGCCAGATTGCCATCTACCTGCAGCCGCAGTTCGACCTCGACGCGAAGGTGCTGGGCGCCGAGGCGCTGGCGCGCTGGCAGCACCCGGAGCTTGGCTTCATTCCCCCCGGCGAATTCATTCCGCTGGCCGAAGACCTGGGCCTGATTCCGGCGCTGGGCCAGCAGGTACTGGACGCAGCCTGCTCGGTGCTGGCGCGCTGGGCAAACGACCCGGCAAGCGCCCGCTGGACGCTGGCCGTCAACGTCAGCGTGGAGCAGCTGCGCCAGAGCGACTTTGTGGAGCAGGTGCGTGCCACGCTGCAACGCCACGCACTCGCGCCGCAGCGGCTGGAACTCGAAATCACGGAAAGTGTCTTCATCGATGACCACGAGGAAACCATCGAAAAGATGCTCGCCTTGCGCGCCATGGGCCTGCGCCTGGCGCTCGATGACTTCGGCACCGGCTACTCCTCGCTGTCGTATGTGCGCCGCCTGCCCATCGACAAGCTCAAGATCGACCAATCCTTCCTGCGCGACGTGCAGGCCGATGCCCAGGATGCCGCCATCGTGCTCACCGTGATCGCGCTGGCCCAGAACCTGGGGCTGGACCTGATCGCCGAGGGCGTGGAAACCCAGGCCCAGCGCGACTTTCTTGCTACCCACGGCTGCCCGGCCTTCCAGGGCTACCTGTACGGCAAGCCCATGCCGCTGGAAGAGTTCCAGGCACGCTACCTGGTCGCCGGTGCGCTTGCCTGAGCATCGGGAACTGCCGATGCAGGTTTTTTATGCCACCCAGTTCGTGTTGCCGCTGCCATCGGGGCATCGCTTTCCCATGGAGAAGTACCGCATGCTGCGCGACGCGCTCGCCGACATGCCGCAGGTCCGGCTGGGCCAGGCCGAACCGGCGCAAGACCACGAACTGGAACTCGTGCACACGCCGCTGTACGTGCAGGGCATAGACCACGGCACGCTGGCGGCCAGCGTGTACCGCGAAATCGGCTTTCCCTGGAGCCCGGCCATGGCCGAACGGGCGCGGCGCTCGGTGGGTGCCAGCCTCTCGGCAGCACGCAGTGCGCAGCGGGAGGGCCTGGCGGCCAACATTGCCGGCGGCACCCACCACGCCTATGCCGACAAGGGCGGAGGCTTTTGCGTGTTCAATGACTTCGCCGTGGCCGCCCGCACGCTGCAGTACGCGCACGTGCAGCAGGGTGGCCAGGCGCCGCTGCCCATTGCCATCATCGACCTCGACGTGCACCAGGGCAATGGAACGGCGCGCATCTTCCAGGGCGATGCGAGCGTGTTCACCCTGTCGCTGCACGGCGAGAAGAACTTCCCGTTCCGCAAGGAAGCCAGCACGCTCGACCTGGGCCTGCCGGACGGCGCGGGCGACGCCGAATACCTGGAAACGCTGGAGCACGCGCTGTCGGAACTGGAGCGGCGCTTTGCCCCCGCTCTGGTGCTGTACCTGGCGGGGGCCGACCCCCACGAAGGCGACCGGCTGGGGCGGCTCAAGCTCACGTTCGACGGCCTCATGGCGCGCGACAGGCGCGTGTTCGACTGGTGTTGGCAGCGCCGCATACCCTGCGCGTTTGCCATGGGCGGTGGCTACGGCCACACGCTGGAAACCACCGTGCAGGTACAGGTCAACACGTACCGCATTGCGCTGGAGTACTGGGAGCGCTGGCAGCGCCGCCGGGGTGGGGGGACACCCGCTGGCAAGGCATAAACGCCATGGGATTTGCGTGGTCTGCGGTGCTAGACTGGCATCGCGCCCCCTTGTCCCCCTCAGCCGAATGGAGACCGTCATGCGCCCTTCGTCCAACGAGCCGCTGCCTCCGTCCAACCCGCGCCGGTTTGCGCCGCACGGTCAGGCCAGCTTTCACTGCGAGGGAAGGCGACTGGTGGGCTTTGCGCAAGGCCCGTTCAACGTGGAACTTGCACGTCATCTGGATCAGCAAATCGTGGATTGGTGTCGCCGCCTGTGCGTGGACGGTCCGTTTGACCACCTGTGCGTATTTCGCGGCAGTGTCCTGCTCGGGCCCGAACCCATGCGGGAATTCCAGCGCATGCTGGAGCGGCTCAGTGGTGAGGGCATCGCGCCGCAGCGCATGGCGTACGTGATTGCCCCCGATGTCGAGGGAGGGACCCTGCTGGGGCCGCAGTTGACCCAGGCCTACGCTGCGGCAGGATTGAACATGCGCATCTTTCCCAGCGAGGCAGCCGCCTTGGCATGGTTGGATTCGGTGCCGTCCCAGCCCTAGGTACGCGGTCAATTGCAACGAACGGCAAAGTACGTTGAACACGGCGCGCCAACGCAGTACAACTGCGGCTGGCTTCAACCAGAAGGAGATACGCCATGAAAGCTTCCCGAATCATTGCCCCGCTGGCCGCTGTGCTGCTGGGCCTGTCCATGGCTACCTATGCCGGTGGCGGTGGTGGCGACCGTGGGGGTGGCGGTGGTGGTGGCGATCGCGGCGGTGACCGTGGAAGCGATCGCGGCTCAGAACGCGGCGAAAAGGGCGAGAAGGCAGAAAAGGCTGAGCAGCACAAGGGTGGTGACGACGCCAAGGGCAAGGCCGAACAGCACAAGTCTGCTGCTGACAAGGAACAGGGCAAGCGTTCGGCTGCCGACCAGCTGGCTGACCGCCCGCAACTGGCCGACCGCCTGAGCAAACTCTCGGGCATGAGCGCCGCCGACCTGAAGACGGCCGCAGCCGGCTTCAAGAACTTGGGCCAATTCACCGCCGCCATGCACGTGAGCCAGAACCTGGGCATCTCGTTCGACAAGCTCAAGGCCGAAATGACCGCCAACGGCGGCTCGCTGGGCAAGGCCATCAAGACCCTGAGCCCCAAGGCCAACCCCGATACCGAAGAGAACAAGGCCAACAAGCAGGCGCAGGACGACCTCAAGCAAACCTCCTGACGCCCTGCGGCGCGTGTGTGTCTGCGCAAGGGGCGCAGCGCTGGCGCCGCGTTGCACCATCAAGCCCAGCATGCGCTGGGCTTTTTGTTGCTGCCCTTATGCCCGTGGCTTCTTGGGTGATACCCACATCGCGATGGTCGCCCGGAACACCAGCTGCTCGCGTGTGTCGCGTACCTCCACGTGCACCTGGTGCTCGCCCGTCTGCGTCCAGTCCGTGCCTGCCGCTGGGCTGGCCACCGCCACCAGGTCGGTTTCCGCCTTCTTGAGGTAGGCGACTTCCATGCCCTTGGGTATCCAGCGGTGCGTGGCGGGCACGCTCACCTCGGTCATGGTTCCACCCGCCAGTTCGGCCATGTTGCACATGGCAATGGCATGCACCGTGCCCAGGTGGTTCTGCACCGCACGCCGCTTGGGGATGTGGATGCGACAGCGGTTGGGCTCCAGCTCGTCGAACTGCGGGCGGATGCTGCGGAAATACGGCGCCTTGAAGGTCACGAGGCGCGAAAACAGCCACTTCCCGCCGGGTTGCGATTGCATGCGTTGCCAGATTTTCAGGGTGTTGCTCATGCGGTGCTTGCTCCGTGGTGGTTAAAACAGAACAAGATTCTAGAACAATGTTTTAGTACAATCACTCTATGGTTGAACCGACGGAACCCGATTTGTTCGAGCGCGTGGAGCCGGGCGCGCGCAAGGCGCACAAGCGTCTGATCCTGAACGTGGCGCTGCGCTGCTTCAACGAAGCGGGCATCGCGGCCACCACCATCGACACCATCCGCGAGCGGGCAAACAGCAGCATCGGCTCCATCTACCACCACTTCGGTAACAAGGACGGTCTGGTGGCAGCCCTGTTCTTCGCTGCGCTGGACGACCAGATGGCGCAGGCCCAGCCCCGCATCGAAGGCGCAGGCAGCGCCCAGGAAGCCGTGCACGCGCTGGTGCACACCTTCATGGCGTGGATGACCGAGCAGCCCGAGCTGGCGCGCTTCATGGTGCAGGCCCGCGCCAGCGTGGCCGATGGCCCGTACAAGGATGCGCTGGCCCAGCGCAACAAGCAGCGCTACGGAAGCCTGCTGCAGTGGTTGGAAACCGGCGTGCGCCAGGGCAGCATCCGTGCCCTGCCGCGCGAGGCCTATGCCTCCTTGCTCATCGGCGCGGCAGAGAACTACGGCCGCGCCTGGCTGTCGGGCCGGGTGCAGACGCCTCCAAAAGACATGGCCACGGTGTTTGCAGATGCCGCCTGGCGTGCCGTCGGGTTGGAGTCCTGAGCGCAATTGGCCCTTGGCCCTTATGAAATATGCGTGATGAGCTACTGAAAATATAGCAATTCGAAATGCCGTGCGCGGTGGCCGTGCACCACGCGCAGGTGCGGGACAATGGCAGGTTTTGGCACCGTGCCTTGTCCATGGCCAGACCGCCGCAACACTTCCCATCTTTCGATTTCTTTTGAACCTACCCATGCTCACCTCTCGCCTCGTCGTTCCTGTGCTGGCTGCCCTGTTGCTGGGGGCTTCCATGGGCAGCTTTGCGGGCAATACCAAGGCCAGCGCAGCCAGCCATGCCAGTTCAGCCAAGAGTCCACAGCACCGCACGGCCGCTGCCAAAACCAAGCACGCCAAGCAGGCCAAGACGGTCAGCCAAGTCAAACAGCGCAAGCAGGGCAAGCACAAGCAGCGACCGGAAAAGGTCAGCGCCAAGGGCCGCCACACCGTGGCCGACCAGCTGGCTGCCAACCCCAAGCTGGCCGACCGCTTGGCCCCGCTCATCGCCAAGACCCCGGCCGAGATGCCCGACGCCGTAGCGGGCTTCAAGAACTTCGGCCAGTTCGTGGCCGCGGCCCATGCCAGCAACAACCTGGGCATTCCCTTCGACGCGCTCAAGGCCGAGATCACCAAGGAAGGCGGCTCGCTGGGCAAGGGCATCCAGGCCCTGAGCCCCGACGCGCACGTGGACGCCGAAATCGTCCGCGCCAACCAGCAGGCCCGCGACGATCTGTTGCAGCCGTCCTGAATCGACGAACCAAGGAACTACTGTGATCGATGGCCTCGTATCGGGCAGGTTGGTGGGTGTGGCCGAGCAGCGCGAGGGCAAGAACGCCACGCGCTTCGCCGTGGCCAAGGTGCGCGCCACGGCGGGTGACGGTGAAGCCGTGGTGGTCAACGTGATCGCCTTCGCGCCCGAGGCCTGCGCGGCGCTGCTGGCCCTGGACGACGGAGACAGCGTAGCGCTGGCCGGTGCGCTCACGCCCAAGGTGTGGAGCGACAAGCAGGGCAACACCAAGCCTGCGTTGGACATGGTGGCCAGCCGGGTGCTGACGGCCTACCCACCCAGCGGCCAATAAGCGCTGCGGCTACTGCGCGGGCGCGCCGCCTTCGGCGTCGATGGCCTTCTGCACTGTCAGGTGAAACTCGTCGCGCGCCTTCATGGCCGCGGCGTCACGCGCGCCACCGGTCCAGCTGGCGTTGGACACGATCACCAGCTTGCGCTTGGGGTCGAGGAAGATGGCTTGGCCGAAGATGCCACGGGCCATGTAGGTGCCGTCGTCCAGCGTCCACCACTGGTAGCCATAGCCGCGCCCCGGCACGCCAATCTCGGTGCGCTTGGTGGTGGCCTCTTCCCACCAGCCCTCGGGCACGATGCTCTGGCCGTTTACCTTGGCCCCGCCCAGTATGAACAGGCCCATGCGGGCGTAGTCGCGCGACGCCGCCTGCACGCAGCAACCGCCAATTTCCTGCCCGGTCTTGCTCAGCAGCCAGGTGGCCTGCTGCTCCATGCCGGCCGGGCCCCACACCTTCTCGGCCAGGTAGGTGGCCAGCGGCTTCTTGGTGGCCTGCTGCACCAGCGTGCCCACCAGGTTGGTCTCGCCGGTGCTGTAGTTCCACTTGGTGCCCGCGGGCGCCGCACGCGGCAGCTTGCGCATGTAGCTCACCAGCGCTTCCATGCCGCCTTCGGGCTTGTGCTTGTTGAACTGGGCCACGTCCGAGTTGGGGTCGTTGTAGTCCTCGTTCCACTGCACGCCCGAGGTCATGGTCAGCAGCTGGCGCACGCTCACCTCGTCGTAGGCCGAGCCCTTGAGGTCGGGAATGTAGAGACTGACCTTGTCGTCCAGGCTCTTGATGAAGCCGTCCTTCACCGCCGCACCCACCAGGGTGGAGGTGAACGACTTGGCCACCGAGAAGCTGGTCCAGCGGCCCGCGGCGTCAAAGCCCAGGCCGTAGCGCTCCAGGCGCAGCTTGCCGTCGTGCACCACCAGCAGCGCCGCGCTGTGCTGGGCCGCCATGTAGGCATCCACGTCGGTGGGCAGCTTCAGCGGCGCGCCCGTGGGCAGGGGCGAAGGTGTGCCGCTGGCCGGCACCACGTTGGCCTTGGCCAGAATCGGCAGGCGGTCCAGCGCACGGAAGGCCGCGTCGCGTTGCGGTTGCGACCAGAACAGCACGTCGGGGTTGGTGGGCAAGGTGGCCAGCAGGCCACGCGTTTCCTTGTCCAGGCTGAACCAGCCGCCCACACCTGCCACGCCCAGCACCACCACGGTGCCCAGCAAGATTTTCTTGAGTTTCAAAACCGTTCTCCTCGTTGTTGTAGCGTCGTCGCCTGCGGTCGGTGGTGCCGACGCTTCAGACGCGCCCAAACAGTGTAGGGCGGTGGTGCCCGGCGCGCATCGGGCAAACCGCCAGGACACGGCGCGGGGGTGTCGCCTACGTTACGCCTGCCACACGCCGAAACCCGCTGAGCGCAGGTCTATGCCCACGTCTACTTCCTTGGCTACCGCATCCTCGTAGCCCATGGGGTTGAAGGCCTCGTACAGGTCGGGCAGCAGGTGCAGGCCGTACTGCTGCACGAAGCGGTTGGCCTGGATGCCGGCCTTGTGCTTGTCGAAGCGCACATCCGGGTCCAGCCCGGTCATGCCCACATACACGCAGGGCTTGCCTTCCACATAGCCGGGGTTGCAGCGCCGAAAGCGCGGCTCCAGCAGCACGTCCTTCGCCAGTTCAATCACATAGACGTGGTGGTGTTTGCGGCGTGCCATGGCCGCATTGTGAATGAAATTGGCACCCGGCCCGCTTGGATGCTGCGCAGGAAGCTAGCAAATATGTAGCGCCGCCACGGCCGATTGCTCATTCGGCGGCGCACTGCAGCAGGCGAGCCAGCCCCCAATCGCCCTGCAGCGCGGAGTGCTTCTGCTTGGCGATAGACTGTCGCGCACCAACGGTAGGAGACAAGCGTGAAACGAATCGACTTCTCATTACCTGGCCTGGCGTCTGCCGGCTTGACGTGCCTGGCCCTGCTGGCCCTGCCTGTGGCGGCGCAGGTCGGCAGCGCCGACACAGACCTGACCATCCTGTGGACGGAGCGGATTCCCTTCCAGTACACCGGGGAAGACGGCAAGCCCCGGGGCCTGCTGGTGGACATAGGCCGCAAGCTGCTGGCCAAGGCCGAGCTGTCGTACACCGAGGTCATGCTGCCGGCCAACCGCGTGATCATGGAACTCACCCGCAACGACATGCCAGCCTGCGCGATCGGCTGGTACATGAACGACGAGCGCGCGGCCTTTGCCCAGTTTTCCAAGCCGGTCTACAAGGACCTTCCCCTGCGCGGCGTGTTCCGGGCCGGTGTCGACGTCCCACCGCAGGTAACGGCCGCCACGGCCTTGACCGGCATGAACATGCGCATCCTGCTCAAGCAGGGCTTTGCCTACGGGCCGTACCTGGACGCACTGCTCGCCAAGGCCCCGCCCGAGCGCCTGCAGCGCGTGACGGGCGAAGCGACCAACCTGCTGAAGATGATTGCCGCCGACCGGGCGGATGTGGTGCTGCTGGCGCAGGAGGAAATCGAGTTCTACAGCGCGGTCGACCCCGCGTTCACGCGGAACTTCAAGGTGCTGGTGTTCAAGGACGCACCCGAGACCGAGCGCCGCTATGTCATGTGCAGCAAGCGCGTATCGCCCGATGTCATGCGCAAGATCAACGCCGCCATAGCCGCCACCACGAACGTGCGCTAGTGTTTTTGATGCAAATCGGCATCCAGCCCGCATGGAATGTGCGTAGGCAGCTATTCAATTGGTAGCAATTGGGGGCGCGCCAATGTGCCGCCCGTTTCTGCCTAGTTTGGGGGTGCCTGGGGCTTGGTCTCGGCGACAGGTGCAGCGGGAGGAGTGTGTGCCACGGGCATGGGCGCCATGGCGGGCCGCGCCCCTTCGCCTGCGGCTGCACCGGTGAGCTTGCGCAAGGTCTGGTCCACGTCCGCCACGCGGTCGCTGGCGGGTGGGTGGGTCTTGTACAGGGCTTCCAGGGGGCCGGTATCGGCCTTGAGGCTGGCCAGGCGCTGCATGAAGTTGACGCAGGCCGCGGGGTCGTAGCCTGCACGTGCCGCCAGCAGCACGCCCTCTTCATCGGCCTGCTGTTCCGCGCTGCGGTCCAGCCCCCGGGTGAACAGCTCCTTGCCCTCGCTCAGCGCCCAGCTGCGCGAGTCGGGCACCAGGCTGGCGCCGGATCTGCGGTTGTCCGACTTGATCTGCACCGCACTGGCACCGGCTTCCAGCAGCAGGCTCTTTTGCATCACGCTGATGTGGTGGCGTCGGCTGATGTGGGCAATCTCATGCCCCAGCACACAGGCCAGCTCGGCCTCGTTTACCACCAGCTTCAGCATGCCTTGCGTCACCAGTACGGTGCCGCCCGGGGCCGCAAAGGCGTTGATGCTGTCCGACTGCACCAGCGCAAAACGCCAGGGCAGCTCCGGCCGGGTGGAGCGCAGCGCAACCCACACCCCCACCTGGTTCAGGTACTGCTGGAAAGCCGCGTCCGGCACCAGCGGGTACGTCACCAGCATGGCAGCCACGATGTCCTTGCCCACGCGCACCTCGTCTTCCGTGCCCATGGCACCCACGGTCTGGCTTTTCACCAGGTTCTTGCCGGTGTTGAATATGGCCCCCAAGTCAATCGTGGTCTGGGCCATGGCACCTGCTGCATGCAGGGCCAGCGCGCACAGGGCAGCGCGCAGCGGCAGGGTGGGGCGGCGCGTCATGGCAGCCCCCCCGGTGCCGGGGCAGCCGGGCCTGCTGGGGCAGGCGCTGGCTTGGAGGCGGGTGCACCGGCCAGTTCCACCACCCGCGCGCTCAGGCCGCGCCGTGCTGCGGCCGACTCGGCCTCGGTACGGCCTACTGCCCAGCTTTCCAGCAGACGGATGTCTGCTGCGGGTGCTTCCGCGCCTGCGGCCGGGGCTGCTGCGCTGGCATCGTCCATGCCCCGTATGCCCAGGGTGGCCGTCGGGGTTTGGGGCGCAGGCTTGGTGGTTCCGCCCAGTGCGCCGGTAATGGACCGGAAAAACCCGGTCAATGGGTTGCTCTGGGCCAGCACCAGCGTTGGTGCCAGCAGCAGCGCAAGATGCACGCCACGTACTCTCATGGGGCCTCCTGAACAGAAACCGCAATGTCGGGATCAATACAGTTTAGTCATTCCACCCCGGGGGCGGCGGACTTTTTTTGGTGCTGCCGAGCACCCAGCGCACCCTTGGGAAATGCGCCGCCTTCCCCAGCTAGAACGACGAGCCCGGCTCGCTCAGAAAGGCCAGTTCTTCGGCTGTGGAGCTGCGCCCCAGCACGGCATTGCGGTGCGGGTAGCGGCCGAAGCGGGTGATGATGGCCTGGTGGCGCAGCTCGTAGTCGAGGTTGCCTTCCAGGCCCGGCTGTGCAAACAGCGCCACCGCCTGCGCGTGCACCAGCGCCGACTCGCTGTGCATGTAGGGCATGTAGGCGAACTTGCGTTGCTCCATCGGCAGGCTGCGGTCCCCCCGACAAGCCACCAGCTCCTGTGCCAGCACCAGGGCCAAGGCGTCTTGCGCAAAGGCGCGGGGCGTGTCGCGGTAGGCGTTGCGCGAGAACTGGTCCGGCACAATGATCTCCGCCAGCCGCCCCTCGGGCGTGGTGCGCCAGCCAAACAGCTCACACCTAGCCGCCGCTTCCAGCGTGGCACCGAAGCGGGTGCGTATGGTTTCGTCCAGCGCGGGGTCTTTGACGAAGTGCTGCTGGGGGGTGAGTTCGGTGAACCAGAAGTGGAGGATGGCTTGGGCTTGCATGGGTGCCAGTGTACGCAGGCCGGTGTTCATGTGCCAAATTGGCTTCTGGCCCGCGTGGAAATTGCGCAGGCAGCTACGAAAAGCATAGCGAATGCGGCGGCGTTACCATGCTGCACAAAACAGGGAGGAACACCATGGCAACCAATACCAACCACAAGCTGGCCGTGCTCATTGACGCGGACAACGCGCAGGCCAGCGTCATCCGTGATTTGCTGGCTGAAGTGTCGCGCTACGGCACCGCCACCATCAAGCGCGCCTATGGCGACTGGACCAGCAGCAACCTCAAAAGCTGGAAAGAGGTGCTGCACGCGCTGGCCATCCAGCCCATACAGCAGTTCAGCTACACCACGGGCAAGAACGCCACCGACTCGGCCCTCATCATCGACGCCATGGACGTGCTGCACAGCGGCAGCGTGGACGGCTTCTGTCTGGTAAGCAGCGACAGCGACTTCACCCGCCTGGCCACCCGCATCCGCGAGGCGGGGCTGGTGGTGTATGGCTTTGGCGAGCGCAAGACCCCCGAGCCCTTCGTGGCCGCCTGCGACAAGTTTGTGTACACCGAAATTCTGCGCACCCCGGCAGAAGAGGCCAAGGCCGCGCCCGAGCCCGTGGCCGAGCTGCCCAAGCTCAAGCCCATGCTGCTCAACGCTCTGAACGCCACGGCGCGGGAAGACGGCTGGACCACGTTATCGGCTCTGGGCAGCCAGCTGAACCGCAGCAACCCGTCATTCGACCCCCGCAACTACGGCGTAGCCAAACTGGGCGAACTGATCCGCCAGCAGGCTGCGTACCTGGAAGTGAAGGAAGTGAAAAGCGGGGAGGGCGATGCCGCCCAGGTGCACTTGCATGTGCGGCGCAAGGCGGGGGCGCAGAAGGGGTGAAGCTGCTGAGGCGGGCTTTGGGCGCTTTTGGGTGCCAAATTGGCACCCAGCCCTCGTGGAATGTGCGCAAGCAGCTATAAAAAGCGTAGCGACTGCGGGAGAATTTGCCTCTACTGGCTGTGCCGCATGTTGGATTACAAGACTTCAACCCAGAAGCGTTGCAGATGGCAGATGGTACTTAGGCTTCGCTAGATTAAATATCTGGATTTTCATCGCGATATGAAAGTACTCGATCTGCAAGGGCCTCCACTGATGCCGATAGGGCTTCGAAATTGCCGCTTTCGTATTCAATGAACTCCAAGTTGTATGTGCGCTCGGCCGCTTTCTTGAGAGAAGGGGGGGTTCCAGAGCCGGTCACAAAGTAGTGCTTGTGAGATGACGGTGCGGAAATATTTGCGTTTTCAAGTGCTATCTGTATATCTGGGTCGCCCAGGCTGTATCCAATGAAAATAATCGTGTTAGTTAAAAATAGAGCGTCAAGAGTTTTGAAGAAATGCGGATTATTTTGCTTTGCAGAAAAATAACTAGATCGCGTAAGTACGATCGATTCAGGATCGGTAATGCAACCGTGGGCTTTGATTACGCAGCGAATAGGAGATCGCAATTGGCCAACTAAGTGATGGTCAGTATATTTAAATACGTTATAACCTTCTGCTGCTTGGCCTTGCTGGCAGAATCTGTCATATACAGTATCGTAGTTCGTTGTTATCAGAACCTTGGGATCAATCTTCAAAATGGCATCATGCAATGTCGATGGCTGATAGCGAGGAATATCGAATATTTGACGCATTGCATCGACATAATCCGCATGATTTAGTGCAGAAACAATTACTTCGGCTGCATCTAGAAATTTCTTCTCAGCAATTAATTGTTCACTCAATGTGCGTACATCGTCTTGATTCCGAATTTTCTTTGTCAACTCGGTGAGTAGTTCATCCCATTTTGGAGGGGTTCTGTCTCCAATTGTCGACTTGCAACCCGCTGAAACACCGGCGCCAGTAAAAACAATACAGCGTCGAGCGGCCAACTCCTTAACTAATGCATCCCCCCAATCAATCATTTTCATCTCACAGTTTTATATTTTTACTGAAGTTCTTGGCGATACTCTGAAGTATGGTTGCGTAATTTTCAATCATGCGATATTGAGAACCAACGATGCCATCTTTTGAAGCAAGAGTAATGATTGGGCATGCGCGAGTCTGCGCTAATGGAATAAGACTGTACATGTGAGGGACATCGCCAAGCTTTGCAGTTTTTACGTCCGGAAGTGCTCCACCAAACTTCTCGCGAAGATCCTCAATTTCAGCAGGAACCTTCTTGAGAATGTCTTCGTACCTGTCAGTTGCTATTCGCTCACCACCTTTGGATTTGGTCAGATACTGATTCAGCGTGTACCCAATAAATCCAGTTTTTATGCTCGGAATTTTAGGGATCCCGTATTTGTCAAGACTACCAGGGGCAAGCTCTTCGCAACGTGGAAGCCCATGCTCATAAGTTCTGATGGCTTCCTGAAGCCATTTGGAAATATTGCGCAGTCCTAAGATACTGAAAATATCACTACCCATTGGAGTAATGAAATGGTCGCAACCTAATAAAACACTGCGGTTTATTGCGCCTAAGCTTGGACCGACATCAAAAAGCACCACGTCATACTCGGCGCAGTACTGTTGGCAAAAAGCTCTCGCCCAATTTGTCTTGCGATAGCCTCCAATTTGACCGGCCGATACCTCGCCCCAAGCAGCACTCAATTTGTCTTCCAAGAATGAAAGACTGGGATGACCCGCAACCAAATCCACTCCAAAACGATTTCGTGCTGCTTGGATGGGTTGGAAGACGGCGGAAATCGCAGAATCGCCTTCTTGAATTGGCTTCAAAAGATCGAAGATAGTTGTTGAAGTCTCAGTATGATCATCCCAATAGAAGGTGGAAGCGAACTCTTCGCCCATTACAAGCTGAGTTGTATTGCACTGGGGATCGCAATCAACGATTAGTACTTTCTTGTGCATTACTAAAGACAAGAAAGCTGCCAAATTACAGAGAAGGGTTGTTTTTCCTACCCCTCCCTTGTTGTTGAACATTGCTACTGATTTCACGCTGACTCCCGATTTCTGTTGTTTAGTATTTAAATTTGTGTTGATTCGTTTGAGTCTGAAAGACTATTTCCCCCAAGAATCCTTCAACCCCACCGCCAAATTAAACACCGGCTTGGCCCCCGCAACGTGGTCCTTGCGGTCCGCCACAAAGTACCCAATGCGCTCAAACTGGAATTTCTGGTCGGGCTGGGCCTGGGCCAGTGAGGGTTCCACGTAGGCGGTGACGACCTTCAGGCTGTTGGGGTTCAGGGCGTCCAAGAAGTTCTTGCCACCGGCGTCGGGCTGGGCGTCGCTGAACAGGCGGTCGTACAGGCGTACTTCGGCTTGCACCGCGTCGGCCACGGCCACCCAGGTGATGACGCCTGCGGCCTTGACGGTGCCGCTACCCGGCGTGCCGCTCTTGGTTTCGGGGAACACGGTGGCGTGCACCTCAGTCACGTTGCCTTGTGCGTCCTTGGCGCAGCCGGTGCATTCCACCACGTAGCCGCCCTTCAGGCGCACCTTGGCGCCAGGGGTGAGGCGCTTGTAGCCCTTGGGCGGTACTTCGGCAAAGTCGTCGCGCTCGATCCACACCTCTTTGCCAATGACGAACTGGCGGGCGGCGGGTTCGGGCTGGCCCTCAATGGCGTGGGGCAGGGCGGGCAGGGTGCAGGGTTCCAGGTGGCCGGCACCCAGGGTTTCGTCCCAGTTGGTCAGCACCAGTTTCACGGGGTCCAGCACGGCCATGCCGCGGTGGGCCTTGTTTTCCAGGTCGTCACGCAGGCAGCCTTCCAGCACGCTGTAGTCAATCCAGCCGCCGGCCTTGCTGGTGCCGGTGCGTTCGTGCAGCAGGTGCAGGCTCTCTGGCGTGTAGCCACGGCGGCGCAGGCCGACGATGGTGGGCATGCGCGGGTCGTCCCAGCCGCTCACGGTCTTTTCGTTCACCAGCTGCATGAGCTTGCGCTTGCTGGTGATGACGTAGGTGAGGTTCAGGCGGGCAAATTCGTACTGGCGCGGGTGCGGCTGGGCCAGCAGGCCGCCTTCGCACATGCGGTCCAGCAGCCAGTCGTAGAACGGGCGCTGGTCTTCAAATTCGAGCGTGCAGATGGAGTGGGTAATCTGCTCCAGCGCGTCTTCAATGGGGTGGGCAAAGGTGTACATGGGGTACACGCACCACTGGTTGCCGGTGTTGTGGTGTTCCGCGTGCTTGATGCGGTAGATGGCCGGGTCGCGCAGGTTGATGTTGGGGCTGGCCATGTCGATCTTGGCGCGCAGCACCATGCTGCCGTCGGGGTGCTTGCCGTCGCGCATTTCGCGGAAACGCGCCAGGTTCTCGGCCGGGGTGCGGGCTCTGAACGGGCTGTCCACACCCGGCTTGGAAAAGTCGCCGCGGTTGGCGCGCATTTCGTCGGCGCTCTGTTCGTCCACGTAGGCGTGCCCGGCTTCGATGAGGTACTCCGCCGCGCGGTACATGAAGCCGAAGTAGTCACTGGCCTGGTAGGGGGCGGCGCTGCCAGGCGCCTGGCCCTTCTGCGCCCAGTCAAAGCCGAGCCAGCGGATGGCGTCGACGATGCTGTTGACGTACTCGATGTCTTCCTTTTCGGGGTTGGTGTCGTCAAAGCGCAGGTGGCACACGCCACCATAGTCACGCGCCAGGCCAAAGTTCAGGCAGATGCTTTTGGCGTGGCCCACGTGCAGGTAGCCGTTGGGCTCAGGCGGAAAGCGGGTGCGGATCTTGGCGGGGTCGGGCTGCCCTAAAGCGTGGTGGGCGGCGTCGCCGGGGCTGCCGGCCCAGCGGCGGCTGGCGTAGGTGCCCTGTTCCAGGTCTTTCTCGATGATCTGGCGCAGGAAGTTGCTGGGTTTGACGGGTTCGGACGCAGCGGCAGCGGCTGCAGGCGCAGCCTTGGGGGAAGCAGGGGAATTCATCGCGCCATTTTAGACGGCGGTTTGCCGCAGAAAGCCGCTGAAAGCGGCATGGTTGCGGGGTTTCAGGCCGGCGGCAGGTCCAGCCCAGCCCACAGTGGTGCCAGGCTTTGGCGCTCGGCCGCGCCCAGCGGCTCGGCCAGCAGCATGCATTCGCGTTCCAGCTCGTACAGGCGCTGCTCCAGCTCGTTGCAGGCGCAGGTCATCTCGAAGCGGTCGGCGTCGGTGAGCAGTTCGGGGCGAATGTCCCACACGCCCAGCGAATTCCAGGCCATGCGCAGCCGGGCGGTGCGCTGCTGGGCCAGGGTGGCCACGGCGGCACCGGGGGCGCTCAGGTGGGCGTTCTTCAGCTCCAGTGCGGTCTGTTCGGCCAGCATCAGCGCACCGTGGATGGCGCGCAGGCGCTCGGAGGGGATGGTGGTAGAGGCGGGCAGCGCTTCGCGCGCGTCGCGGGCCATGTTGAAGGCGATGGAGCTGTAGCGCTCTGGGTATTCGCCCGATATGACGCGCAGTGCAAAGCTGCCGCTGGTCAGCGGTGCCTCGGAGTGGTGCTGCTGCACCAGCACGGTTTCCACGGCCGAGAGCAGTGCACCCAGGGGCGAGACGGCGTCGCCCGAGAGGCGGGCCGGGTAGCCCGAGCCGTTGAGCCGTTCGTGGTGTTCGCCGATGGCGCGGCACAGCAGGGCCGGGTAGTCGGTGGTGCCTTCAAGCAGCAGCTGGCCCATGCGCGGGTGCACCATGAGGTGTTTGTGGCCCACCACGTCGCGCGGGCGTTCGCCGTCCAGGTATTGCGGCTGCACATAGGTTTCGCCAATGTCGTGCAGCAGCCCGCCCATCATGGCCAGGCGCACGTCCATGGGGGTGGTCTGGCTCTGCGCCATGGCACCGGCCAGGGCCATGGCCTGCACGGCGTGCTCCACGGCGCCGGGCCGGGTGGCCAGGGCGGTGGTGAGCAGCAGCTGGGCCACGGGGTGCAGGGGAATCTGCTTGATGAGCTTGTCCAGCAGCAGGGCGTGGGGTTGCAGCGCGCGCGACAGGCCGCTGCCCTGTGCCAGCAGTTGGCCCAGCGCATGGTGCAGGTAGAAGGGGGTGACGCCGTCTTCGGCCACCAGGCAACTCTCGATGGGGGTGCGCAGCTTGCGCTCCAGCAGGCGCTGCTGCAGCGTGGCGGACACGGGCAGGCCCTTGGCCCACAGCTTGATGCCGCGCACGTCGACAATGTCTTGCGAGGCGACGATGGAGTAGGAGGCACTGGCCTGTACCAGTGCGGCTACGAAGTCCGGGTGGGCTTCTGCTTGCCCGGGTGTGAATGAAACAGCTTGCATGGCGAAGGGGCCCTGTGCGTGTGGACGGGAGTGCCTTCATGCAATGGCTGTGTGCAGGCTGGGCACCTGACGCAAGTGTGGTGACAAAGCGCGCAAAAACCAACACCGCTGGGAGTGCGAAACGCGCCGTTTGTCTGCGCGTGGGCGGCTACAGGTTGAGCCAGAGTTCCTTCTGGTCCAGCGGCGTGCGCGCCGGCAGCAGCGGGTTGCGCAGTTCCAGCCGGGTACGCTGGTTCAGGCGCGCGCGCTGGATGGCCTCGCCGTAGGTCTTGTTGAAGAGGGCATCGAACGAGCCGTCTTTCAGGGCGGCGCGCAGGCCGCGCTCCAGCGCCTGGGCCAAGGCGGTGTCGGCCTTGTTCACGAAGTAGTAGTAGGCCGTGGGGTAGTGCAGTACCACCCGGGGTTCCACCACCAGGTGGCGGTCGGCGTGCTGCTGCTGTTCGCCCCACACTTCGAGGATGGAGCGCGGAAAGTAGTCGAACCGGCCCTTTTCGAGCATGGGAAAGAGGTTCTGGAAACCTGGCACCGCCTGCACCGGGAGCTCGTTGGCGCGCAGGATCTCGGTGTCGGGCCAGTCGTGGCCTTGCCCGGCTTCGAAGGCTGCCAGGTCCTGCAGGGTGTTCACGTGGGCAAAGCGCTGCGCCTGGCTCTCGTGGACCAGGAACACGCGCCAGCCCAGCAGGCCCTTGTCGATGGGGATGCGTATGGGCAGCAGCTCGGCCTCACGCTCCGTCGAGGTCATGCTCCAGACCACGCGCAGCTCCTGCCCCTTGGCCAGCAGCTTGAGGGCGCGGCCCTGCAGCATGGGTGTGTCGTGGGGCTTGAGCGTGAAGCTGCTGCCGGACTTGTGCAGCGCCAGGTCCAGCAGCTGCACGGGGTACTCGTAGCCCTTGTCCTGTGCCGGGTACACGATGGTATGGCTTTGCGCCTGCGCCTGCGCCAGCACCGGCAGCAGCAGGGCGACCAACAGGCTCAGCAGATGGAACACCGTGCCTACGGGTTGCTGGCGGGCGCGGGGGCGTGACGGGGGCAACGGGCTGTTCACGGGCGATGGTGGGCAAATGGATCCGGCGCATGCAGTGTAGTGGCATTGGCGTGCTTCGCTGGCTGGCGCTACCATGGGGCCATGACCCAGCACGACTACGAGCCCACCCAGATGATGGACTACGGTCCGAGCACGCTGCAAAGCATCCCGATCACCGAGACGGATCTGAAGGAAGCCGCGCGTGCCGAAGTCATTACCGACGCGCAGGCCCAGGCGCTGTGGCGCCTGTGGGCCCATGGGGAAGAAGCACCGCCGCTGGCGCGGCCTGTTCCCACTGCGGCAGCGGTTGCGCCGACGCAAGCGGCACTGGTGCAGCCGGTGGCTGCCGGGCCGGGCTTCAGTTTCGTGAACGTGCTGTACTACTTTGGCGGCATGGTGGCCATCGGTGCCATGACGCTGTTCATCACGCTGGGCTACCAGGCCATGGGCCTCAAGGCGGTGCTGCTCATCAGCCTGGCCTATGCCTTGGGCGCCCTCAAGGTGGCGGACCATTTCAAGGCCCGTGCCCTGCCGGTGCCTGCGGGGCTGATGGCCACGCTGGCCGTGGTGCTGGTGCCGCTCGTCCTGTGGTGCGTGCAGAGCCTGGCAGGCGCCTGGCCCACCGGGGTAAGCCGCAACTATGCGGACTACCACTACTTCATCGACTGGCGCTGGATGATGCTGGAGTTCGGCACACTGGCTGCGGCGGCGGTCATGCTGTGGCGCTACAAGCTGCCCTTCATGGTGATGCCGGTGGCGGTAACGCTGTGGTACATGAGCATGGATGTGGCCAACGGCCTGATGCAGGTGGATGGCTGGGACTACCAGCTGATGCGTGACATCTCCCTGGTGTTCGGCCTGGGCACCTGTGCCATGGCCATGTGGGTGGATGTACGCACGCGCCTGAGCAAGGACGCGGCGTGGCGCCAGGACTTCGCCTTCTGGCTTTACCTCTTTGGTGCCATCATGTTCTGGAGTTCCCTGAGCCTGCGCGATTCGAACAGCGAGCTCGGCAAGGCCCTGTACGCCGTGCTCAACGTGTTCCTGGTGCTGTTCGGCGCAGCCATTGGCCGGCGCGTGTTCACGGTGTTCGGTGCGTTGGGTGTGGCGGGCTACTTGGGTTACCTGTCGCACCGGGTGTTCCAGGACAGTCTGCTGTTTCCGTTTGCGCTCTCGCTGCTGGGGCTGGGCGTGGTGTGGCTGGGCGTGAAGTGGCAGCGCAACGAGGCCGCCATCAACGCCTACCTGGCCCGCTGGGTGCCTGCAGGCTTGCGGCCGCGCGGCTGAGCTGCGGCGTGCGCCGGTGCCGTGGCCTGCGCCGCGGCCAACGGTGTCTCCGGGCTGCACTTGAGCAGGGCAAAGGTGTCCAGCAGTTCCTGGCGGCGCTGATTCAGCAGAGCCAGGTGCTGGTCGATTTCTGCCAGCTTGGCATGCAGCCGCTCTTCGATCTGGCCGCGCTTGAAGCGCCCTGCGTTCAGGGCCGGCAGGATGTCGCGGATCTCGCGCAGCGAAAACCCCAGCCCCTGCGCGCTGCGCACGAAGCGCAGCTGGCCCAGGTGGGCCGGCGTGTAGCGGCGGTAGCCGTTGTCCTGGCGCAGGGCCGGGGGCAGCAGTTTCTGCTTCTCGTAGTAGCGCACGGTGTCGGTGGTGACCCCAGCCGCCTGGGCCAGTTCGCCGATGTTCATGGGTCGTCCTTGCGGTAGTTGCGCAAATGCCTTGACATTGGAGCATAGACCAAGGTTTACGCTGCTGGCATTTCAACCGGATGGGGACTTGGTGCCCCGCTTTGTACAAGGAGTCAGGACGTGAAACGATGGTTGGTGGTGATGGCAGCATGGGTCGTGCTGCGCGCGGGCGCTCAGGAGCCCAGGGTAGGGCTGTCAATTGTGCAGACCGGCCAGGCGCAGGCGGTGGAGGCGACCCTGGTGCCGGGCGGCAGTGTGCTGCGCACGCGTGCGGCGAATTTCTCGGCATTTCTCGTCAAGCACGGGTCACGCTACATGCTGTTCGATACCGGGCTGGGGCGCGGGATCGATGCCCAGCACCGGCAGGACATGCCCGTGTGGGCGCGGCTGGCGTTCGGCTATGAACAGCCCATCCGCCCGGCGGTGGACCAACTGCACAAGGCGGGCATCGCGAACTTGGAGCGGGTGGTGCTGAGCCACAGCCACTGGGACCATGCCAGCGGCATCCCGGACTTCTCCGGCGTGCGCGTGGCGGTGGCGCAGGAGGAGATGCAGCGCATCACCCAGGCGCGCGCGGGTGTGGGTACCGCGTGGCCGAGCCAGGTGGGTGCTTCGTCCATTGCCTGGGAGCCTCTCGTGTTCACGGACAAGCCTTACCGGGGCTATCCCCGCAGCCTGGACTTTTTCGGTGATGGTGCCGTGGTGCTGGTGCCCATGCCGGGGCATACCCCCGGGTCAGTGGGCCTGTTCGTGACCGTGGATTCGGGACGCCGCTACTTCCTGATTGGCGACGTGGCCTGGACGCGCGAGGCCCTGGAGCAGGCTGCGCCGAAATTCTGGTTGGCAAGCAAGCTGGTCGATGGTGATGGGCCGGCCACGCAGCAATCGTTGGAGCAGGTGCAGCAACTCATGCGCACCGAGCCGGAGCTGCAGGTGATACCGGCACATGACAGCGTGGTGCAGGATGTGCTGGGCTACTTCCCGCGCTGGGTGCCCTGAAGGCGGGAATGGAGCGGGCATAAAAAAACGCACCGTGGGGTGCGTTTTTTTTTTGGGTGCCACCGGCTTGCGCCAGTGGCTGAACCGGGTGATTACTTGATCACAGCCAGTTCTTCGAGCTTGCCGCCCTTGATGGTGCGCAGAGTCAAGGTACCAGCGGTCAGGTCACCCTTCTTGTCGAAGGAGATGTCGCCGGTCACGCCCTTGTAGTCCTTGGTGGCAGCCAGAGCAGGCAGGTACTTGGCGGGTTCAGACGAACCGGCCTTGACCATGGCGGCAACCATCACGTTGACAGCGTCATACACGTAGGGAGCGTACACCTGCACGTCGGTCTTGAAGCGTTCCTTGAACTTCTTCTTGAATGCGTCCATGCCAGCCTTTTGGGCGCCTTCGACACCACCGGCTTCAGCACAGAACACCTTGTTGTCGCCAGCAGCGTCGCCAGCCAGCTTCACCAGCTCCATGGAGCAGATACCGTCGCCACCCATGAACTTGGCATTGATGCCCAGGGCCTTCATCTGGCGCAGCATGGGGCCGGCAACGGCGTCCATACCACCGAAGAACACGATGTCAGCGTTCTTGCCCTTGATGTTGGTCAG
Source organism: Curvibacter sp. APW13 (assembly GCF_032337135.1). Classification (NCBI taxonomy): domain Bacteria; kingdom Pseudomonadati; phylum Pseudomonadota; class Betaproteobacteria; order Burkholderiales; family Comamonadaceae; genus Curvibacter; species Curvibacter sp. APW13. Next base: position 189,633 of record NZ_JAVXZZ010000003.1, read on the forward strand.
GATGGAGTTGAAGTCGGTAGCCTTGTCGGTGGTGAATTCCTTGGCCACCACGGTGCCGCCGGAAGCGGTCACAGCCTTGGCGAACTCTTCAGCCACGCCTTGACCGTAAGCGGTACGGTCGTCGATCACGGCGATGTTCTTGCCCTTGAGTTCCTTCACAGCGTACTTGCCCATCACGCCGCCGAGGATGGCGTCGTCAGCCACCATGCGGAAGGCGGTATTGAAGCCTTGGCGGGTGTACTTGGGGTTGGTAGCGGAGGGAGAGATCTGGGGGATGCCGGCATCGTTGTAGATGCGCGAAGCGGGGATGGTGGTACCGGAGTTCAGGTGGCCCACAACGCCTTGCACTTTGGCGTCAACCAGCTTCTGGGCAACAGCGGTGCCTTGCTTGGGGTCAGCAGCGTCGTCTTCGGCTTGCAGCTTGAAGGTCACCTTCTTGCCACCGATGGTCACGCCCTTCTTGTTCAGCTCTTCGATGGCCAGCACGGCGCCGTTTTCATTGTCCTTGCCCAAGTGGGCGATGGCACCACTGGTGGGGCCCACGTGGCCGATGGTCACAACTTCTTGCGAGAAGGCAAAGCCGGTGGTCAGTGCCAGGGCAGCGACTGCGGTGACTTTCAATTTCAATTGCATAGAAAACTCCAATAAAAAAGATGAGCGCTAATTGTGTTGCTCACACATGACACGATAACCGATTCTTCCGTTGATAAACGTAAGGGTAGTTACCAATTGGGGGATGAAAGTTAGGGGATTGAAGCGGCTTTTTCGATGGCACCTTTTTGGTTTGTAAGGTTCGCGTAAAACGCACCAACGCGGGTCGGCGTTGACGCAGGAAACTGCACCCTTGTGTGGTGCAGTGTTGATCCTTGCAATGGTCGTGCCAATTACCAGGAATCGGAGCGCACGCGCGATTCCCAGTTGCCGCCGCGGGCCTGGTACACGCCGATGACGCCGTAGCGCTGCTCGCCCTTGTCGTCCCACTTCATGGAGCCGGTGACCGGGGCATAGCCGTCGATCTTGCGCAGTGCCTGCAGGATCGCTTCGGGCTTGCCGCTTTCGGCGCGCTTGATGGCGGACGCAACCACAAAGGTGGCGTCGTAGGAGTAGTGGCCAGCGTAGGCCGGGACGGTCTGGAACTTGGTGCGGTAGCGGTCCAGGAAGGCCTTGCCAGCCGGGAATTCACGCGGCTCCAGGATCGGTGAGGTGACGTACAACGAAGAGGCCAGTCCGGCACCCTTGAGCATGTCGGGTGTCTTGACGGTGTCGGCGCCGAGCACGGTGATGCGGTTGTAGTCGATCTTGCCCAGGGCTTCCAGCAGCGCGACCAGCTGGAAGTCACTGAGCGTGGAGATCAGCGCTTCGGCCTTGGCTTCCTTGAGCTTGGCAGCGAACTCGTCGAACTTGACGGTCTTTTCGTCAAACGTACCCTGCGCAACGATTTCTTTCTTGGCCTTGGTCAGCTCGGAAGCGGCACCAGCGGCCAGGTCCTTGCCGTAAGGCGTGCCGTCGTCCACGGTGGCGTAGCGCGTGGCCGGGAACTGCGAGGCCGAGAAGCTGCCGATGGCCTTGGCCTGCAGCTTGTCGTTGGCCACCAGGCGCAGCGTGGTGGGCAGGCCCAGTTCGGTGTACTTGGGGTTGGTCGAGATGGCGAGCTGGGGAATGCTCTTTTCGGCATAGATGGGCGCAGCAGCGATGCTGACGCCCGAGTTCAGGTGGCCGATGACGACCGATACGCCCGCATCGACGAGCTGCTTGGCGGCATCGACGCCGGCCTTGGCGTCAGCGTGGTCGTCCACGGCAACGACTTCGAGCTTGACGATTTTGCCCTTGATCTGGAAGCCTTCCTTGTTGAGTTCTTCCACGGCGAGTTCGACGCCGTTGAGCATGTCCTTGCCCAAGGCGGCAAGGGGGCCGGAAAGCGGCTGGGCAACGCCGATCTTGATGGTGGAGGGAGCGCTGTTGCAGCCAGTCAGAGAGGCAGAGCCCAAGAGGGTAAGGGCAGCAAGCAACGCCAACGACGTACGACGGGATGGTGTCTGGGTCATGGCAGTTTTGGGGAACAGAAAAGGGTGCGTGACTCTATCCGCCCGCCGGTCCGGCCGATGACCGGATTTACCCTAATAGCCGGCGTTGCGGTGCGGAACTATTTCACACCGCGGCGCAGCGACCCGTATTGGGCTTGCAATGCATCAGGCAATGAGCGACTGGGCCAAGGCGTTGACTGCGTCCACGCTGGGCGTCACGGTGGTGAACGGCAAGCCTTCCCGCTCCAGCAGGGCGCGCAGTCCGCGGTCTACCGTGCGGGCTTGCTCCTCGTCCTGGAAGCGGCCGGTGTGCACGTACTTGCGGTCGCTACGCTCCACCAGCAGGTTGATGTTGTCGAACTGGCCGTGCCATTCCAGGATCTGCTCGCGCGTCTTGGCGATGTCGCAGATGTTGTCCGGGTAGGTTTCGTTGTAGTACATGACCTGCGGCAGCGAGCACTCGTTGAGCAGGAACTGCACCTGCCCGTCGACCAGGCTCAGCATCTCGAACTGGCGCTGGGCGATGAAGTACTGGTTCTTGAGCACTTCGTAGTTCTGTTGCCAGACCAGGGTCTTGGCGAAGTCGGGTATGCCTTCGACGGTCTTGCCGTGCACGTTCAGGTAGACCTTGATGGCGGCAGCGACGAGCGACTTCTCGCATCCGGGCCCGCCAATGATGTTGATGACCTTGGTGGGGTACAGCCGCAGCTTGGTTTCGGGCAGGCGATTGATCACGGTGGTGTAGCTGATGGTCATGGCTGGCGTTGTCTGGCAGTGCGCAAAGCCCGCATCGTATCCGCTACAGCGCCTTGAACAAGTGGGCGTAAAGGCGGCTCACGACCAGGGTTTCGGCCCGCTGGCGCAGGTACAGGCGCAGCTTGCCGCTTTCGTCGCGCACCACGCGGTCGATGGCGGTGGCACGCACCAAGGTGCCGCGGTGCACCTGCCAGAACTGCTCCGGGTCGAGTTGGGCCATGAGGTCCTTGAGCGGCGTGCGCAGCAGGTACTCGCGCTCGGCGGTGAGCACACGCACGTACTTGTCGGCAGCTTCGAAGTACAGCACCTCGGCGACCGGCACCATGTGGATCTGGTTGCCCACGCTGGCCTGCAGCAGGGTGCTTCGGGCCACCGGCGGCGCCGCTGCAGGGGCGAGCATGCTGCGCAGTTTTGCCAGCGTGGCATCAAAGTCGGCGCTGGCCGGCGCGCGGTGCGCCAGCGCGGCCTGCAGCTTCTCCACCGTCTTGCGCAGCCGCGCGGTCTGCACGGGCTTGAGCACGTAGTCCAGCGCCTGGGCTTCGAAGGCTGCCACGGCGTACTGGTCGTAGGCGGTGACGAACACCAGTGCGGGGAACGGGCGGGCCGCGGTATCCCAGCGGTCGGCCAGTTCGGCGGCGGCTTCCAGGCCGGAGAGTGCAGGCATGCGCACGTCGAAGAACAGCACCTCGGGCTGCAGCGCCAGGGCCTGCTCCACGGCGCTGGCGCCGTCGCCCACCGAGGCGACTATGCGCAGGTCCGGCCACAGGCGGGCCAGCTCGGCCTGCAGGCTGGCCGCCAGCAGGGGTTCGTCTTCCGCGATCAGGGCTGTGCTCATGCTTGTAGGGGAATTGTGATGTTGGCCCGCGTACCACCTGCGTGGGGTGCTTCGAAAACAATAGCGGCTGCGTTGCCGTAGCGGGTTGCCAGGCGCTCGCGTACCTGCTCCACGCCGAAGCCCCGCCGGTTCGCGCCAGGCGCATTGAGGTCGGTGCGGCTGCCGATGCCGGTGTCCAAGACTTCCAGCGCCAGGGTATTGCCGGTTCGCTGGGCGCTCACCCGCACTTCCCCGCCGTCGACCTTGGGCTCCAGCCCGTGCTGGATGGCGTTCTCCACCAGGGCCTGCAACAACAGTGGTGGGACCGGGTGCGCGGCCAGATCCTCCGGCAGGTCCAGACGGTAGCGCAGGCGCGCGCCCATGCGCACGGCCATCAGCTCCAGGTAGTCGCGCAGGCGGTCGAATTCCTGCTGCAGGCTGTGTTCGGTGGCGCGTGAGGCATCGAGCGTGGCGCGCAGGTAGTTCACCAGGTGGTCCAGCATGTGCTGGGCCCGTTCGGCATCCAGTCCGATGAGTACCCGCAGGTTGGCCAGCGTGTTGAACAGCATGTGCGGCTCCAGCTGCGACTGCAGCAGCCGCAGCTGCGCCTCGGCGGCCTGGCGACGGGCTATCTCGGCACTTTCCCGAGCGCGGGCGAGTTGCGCGCGGCTGGCGAAGAAGTGGGTGATGACGATGCCGCAGACCAGGCTCAGCACCAAAAAGCCCCAGGCCTTGCGCGGGTCGCGGGTCCAGTATTCCATGCTGTGGTGGCCCAGCAACGTGTCGCCTAGCGCCACACCGGCGATGAACCCCAGCACGGAGCCCACGGGCACCACCAGGGCGATCCGGCGCCACTGCGAATCCCAGTCGCGGATGAACCAGCGGATGCCCAGGTGATTGAACGAGCCAATCAGCAGTCCGATGCACTGGGAGTACACCCAATTGGTCAGGAACGATTCCTCCCCGAAGACGGTGATGCCCAGGGCAATGACGGTGTTGAGCACCACCGTGGGCAACAGGTGGCTGAGGGCAGAGCCGTGCAGGTTGGGCAGCCAGGGGCGCATGGAAGGTGGTTTCACTAACGGTCGTTGAGCAGGCGCTGGCGCTCGCGCTCCAGCAGGGACTGGCGCAGACCGAAGCCGCCAGCAGAGCCGAAAAATACCACGAAGCCATGCACCAGCAGCCCGATGCCCCAGCCAAAGGCAGGATAGATGGCCCAGTGGTGACCGGAAACACTCGATTTCAACAGTAACAGCAGATTGACGAGCACGAACACGGTGGCATGGGTGTACCAGCCCATCTTGGCCGCGGCGCGGCGGCGGGCCAGCTTCTCCTGGTCGGGGCTCAGGGGCATGGGGAAGGGTTGCATGGTGGAACTCCTGGGTGGTTGAAGATTCAGTTCAGATCAGACCGAGCCACTGGCCCCAGACCAACTGGCCCAGGTAGCGGCTGGGCAGCAGGGTGAAGGCCCCGGCAATGAGGCAGGTATCGCGGTACAGGCGCTGCATGAAGCGCTGGTGCTTGGCATAGTCGCGGCGGGCCAGTGCCATGAAGGAGGCGGTCAGGCCGAAGGCCGTGAGCGGTACCAGCAGGTGGATGGGGGTGTAGCCGGCGATGTTGGGCAACTGGTAGTCACGGATGAACAGTGCCGACGCGGCGGTGAGCACCATGAGCGTGACCCAGGCGTACCCCATGGCGCGGTGCAGGCGCGGGCGCAGCACCGGCCCCAGGCGGGCATACAGGGCAATGGGGCCCAGCACCACGGCACCCAGGGCAGCGGTGAGGTGGACGGCGATGACGGGGGACATTTGCATGGCAGGCTTTCAGTGGCTGTCGATGGACGGCACTGTGCCTGCGGGCATCTTCTGGCGCCATCACCGTGCGACGAAATGCACAGGGCGTGGCGCGAAATGCAGCTGCGTGGCGCGGGCGGAGACCTTCAGGCCACGTACAGCAGCATGCAAAGGAAGTGGCACAGGCTGCCTGCCAGCACGAACAGGTGCCAGATGCCATGGCCGTGGCGCACGCGGTGGCTCTGCACATAGAACCAGATGCCGCCGCTGTAGGCCAGGCCTCCGGCCAGCAGCCAGGCCAGACCGGCCGTGGGCAGGGCCAGTGCCAGTGGCTTCCAGGCGATCACCACCAGCCAGCCCATGAGCGCGTACAGCACCAGCGACAGCTTGCGGGTGCGCCGACCCAGAAAGTGCTCCTGCAGCATGCCTGTGATGGCCAGCGCCCACACCAGACCGAACAGGGTCCAGCCCCAGGCACCCTGCAGGGTGATGAGCGCGATGGGGGTGTAGGTGCCGGCGATGAGCAGGTAGATGGCGTGGTGGTCGAGCTTTTGCAGCACGGCCTTGATGTGGGGTGTACGCACGGCGTGGTACAGGGTGGAAAAACCGTACAGCAGCACCAGCGTGCCGCCATAGACGGCGAAGCTGATGCCCTTGAGCACGTTGCCCTGCTGCACCGCCAAGGTCATCAGGATGGACAGGCCCGAGACCGCCAGGGCGGCGCCTACCAGATGGCTGATGGCGTTGAATCGTTCACCGGGGTACATGGTTCAGACCTTGGCAGGGGTGCGCGACGACGCATCGGGCAATGTGTCGGACGATGCGCTGATCCAGCGACTGATCTGCGAGAACACCTCGGGCTGGCGCAATAGCCCCAGGTGGGTGGTGCTGAAGAAGGTGCGCGTGCGCTCGGGAGGAAGTGCCAGGTCAAACTCTTTCTGGGGGTGCTGGCCCAGGGCGCTGGACAAGGGCACCAGGCCGTCGCCCACCCACTGGCTGCGCAAGGCACCGGGCTCGGGCTGTGCCACCGCCGCAATGGCATAGCAGGCCACGCCCACGGGCAGCGGCACGGGGGTGCGGGTGTCGGTGGGTACGGCAAACCGGTCATGCGGCGCCCAGTCCTCGTCGAGCAGGTTGCCGTGGCGCAGGTCGGTGGTGCCCGCGCTGCGGATCTTGCCGAGTCGCGACAGGGCGCGGGAGTAGGGGCTGGCATCGAGCAGCAGGTCCACCATGTTGCCGGCGCGCTCCACCATGGAGCCGTGGTGCGGGGTGCCGACGAAGAAGAGCTGGTGCAGCTGTTGCGGCCAGGTGTGCCCCTGCGCATAGTGCACGGCACTGCGGGCGAGCAGCCCGCCCATGCTGAAGCCCACGATGCGCAGGCGCTGCACGGGCACGGGCCAGGCCTGCACCAGCTGCTCCAGCAGGTCGGCCAATTCACGGCCATTGTGGGAGATGTGGCGCCCGGTGTTGTAGCGCAGGGTGACCGTGCTGTGGCGCGGCAGCTTGGCCAGGGTGTGCACCGGGGCAGCGTCGTTGCTGGCCCATTGCAAGTCATTCATGCAGTGGCCATGCAGCAGCACCAGCAGCTCACTGCGCGCTTTGGGGTAGGCTTGGCGCAGCGCCGCGCGGTTCAGGGCCAGTGCCTGCCCCTGGTGGCGAAACGCCATGGGAATGCACAGCGGGTTGTCGGTGGTGGTCAGGTGGTCGCCGAGCACGCCGTTGACGATGGCCAGCATGGCTTCGCGTTCCCGGGTGGAGGGCAGGTGCTCCATTTCGGGTTGCAGGGCAGCCAGTGCGGCGTCCAGGCCGCCCCCCACCAGCTTTGCGGTGCCACGCACTGCGCCGTACACCGCCGCGCTGGACTTCTGCAAGACGCGGTACACGACCGCGTGCGCGCGGTTGTGCGGCTCGGGCGCGGGTGTCTTTGCCCGCGGCGTGGGCAGCGCCAGGATGGTGTGGTGCATGGCTTCCACCAGGTCGTTTATGCCTAGGGTGGCTTGCACGGCAAGCTGGCTGATACCGCGCAGGTCGGTGAGCCGGAGGTGGCGAGGTTTGGTCATGCATCAATTGTGCACACATGTATATTAATTGTCGCGTGCCAATTGCCGCTTTAGTCTGGCTGACCTAAACCGCGACCGGTTGCGCCCAAGCGCTGTGCTCAACCTGTGGCACATCAGGGAAAGGGTGCCGGTTCCTACAATCGACCCATGAAAAAGACATATTGGTGGGCGGGTGCGGGGCTGGCCTTGGTATTGGCCGCTGGTGGTGCCTGGTGGGCCTGGAAGGGCGGCGCCGAGGCGGTGCAGTACCGCACGGCCAAGATCGAGCGCGGAAGCCTGCAGGCCACGGTGGCGGCCAGTGGCGCCGTCAATCCGGTGGCGCTGGTCACCGTGGGCTCGCAGGTGAGCGGCCAGATCCGCGACCTGTACGTGGACTTCAATTCCGAAGTGAAGGCCGGGCAATTGCTCGCGCAGATCGACCCCGAGACCTTCGAGTACCGGGTGCGTTCGGCCCAGGCCGATGTGGACGCTGCCAATGCGGCGGTGCTGACGGCGCAGGCCAACCTGTTGGCCGCCAAGACCCAGGTGTCGCGCGCCCAGGTGGACCTGGACGAGGCCCGGCGCGATTTTGATCGCAAGCTGAGTCTGGTGGAGAAGCAGTTCATTGCCCAGAGCGAAGCCGACAAGGCGCGCGCCTTGGTGAATACCAGCCTCGAAGCCTTGAAGTCGGTGCAGGCGCAGGTGGGCGTGGCCCAGGCCCAGGTGCAGTCGGCCCAGGCCAACGTCGCGCAGCGCCAGGCCACGCTGGCCCAGGCCCGGGTGGACCTGGCGCGCACGCGCATCACCTCACCGGTGAACGGTATCGTCATCAAGCGCGCCATCGAAAAGGGCCAGACCGTGGCCGCGAGCCTGCAGGCGCCAGAACTGTTCATCATCGCCCAGAACCTGTCGGACATGCAGGTGGAAGCGGCCATCGACGAAAGCGACGTGGGGCGCTTGAAGGTGGGGCAAAAGGCCTCGTTCAATGTGGACGCCTATCCGGGCCAGACCTTTGAGGGCCAGATCAAGCAGGTGCGCAAGGCCGCCACCAACGTGGCGAACGTGGTCACCTACGTGGCGGTGGTGGGCTTTGCCAACGACGCGGGCAAGCTGCTGCCGGGCATGACGGCCAACGTGAAGGTGGTGACCGACGTGCGCGACAAGGTGCTGAAAGTACCCAACGCGGCCTTGCGCGTGCGCATTGCCGGGGTGGAGCCGGCGGCGCCGGCCAGCCGTCCTCAGGGTGGCGCCAGCGCGCCGAACAAGGCGACCGGTGGCTGGCGTGAAGCGGGGCAGGGCGGGGGCACCCGGGGCCGCATCTACCTGCAGGATGCCTCCGGCGCGGTTCAGGCCTACAGCGTGCGCCTGGGCGTGAGCGATGGCAATGCCACCGAACTGATCGTGCCGCCCGACAGCCCACAGGCCGCGGTGCTGACCGAGGGTGCCACAGTGGTGACGGCGGTGGTCACGCCTGGGAACGGTGCCAGCAAGTCCGCTGCCGGTCCGCGCATGGGATTCTGATCCATGGCACTCATCGAAGCCTGTGACCTGACCAAGACTTACGTCATGGGGGCGCAGACCGTGCACGCGCTGCGTGGCGTGTCGCTGACCGTGGAGGCCGGAGAGTTTGTGGCCATCATGGGCGCGTCGGGTTCGGGCAAGTCCACGCTCATGAACATCCTGGGCTGTCTGGACCAGCCCAGCAGCGGTGTCTACCGTCTGGCAGGTGAAGAGGTTGAGGTCATGACGCCGGACCAGCTGGCAGGCATACGCAACCGGCGCATCGGTTTCGTGTTCCAGCAGTTCAACCTGCTGCCGCGCACCAGCGCGCTGGAAAACGTGGAGCTGCCCATGGTCTACGCCGGCGTGGCGCCGGCACAGCGCCGCCAGAAGGCCCAGGCGGCCCTGCAGCGCGTCGGTCTGGGCGCGCGAGGTGACCACACACCGTCGGAGCTGTCGGGCGGGCAGCAGCAGCGCGTGGCGATCGCGCGGGCGCTGGTGAACCAGCCGGCGCTCATCCTGGCCGACGAGCCCACGGGTGCGCTGGACACGCACACCAGTGAAGAGATCATGCGCTTGCTGTCCGATCTGAACGAGCAGGGAATGACGGTGGTCATGGTCACCCACGAGGCCGACATCGCCGCCTGGGCGCAACGCCGGCTGGTGTTCCGTGACGGGCAGATCGTGGAAGACGTGCGCCAGACGCCGCTGCGGCCGAGCGCGTCGGCGGAGGTGCCGCTGTGAATTTCCTTGCCGCCCTGCGCAGCGCCTTGCGGGCCCTGTTGGCCAACAAGCTGCGCTCACTGCTGACCATGCTGGGCATCATCATCGGCGTGGGGGCGGTCATCACCATGGTGGCGGTGGGCAATGGGGCCACCCAACGGGTGCAGGAGCAGATGAAGGGCCTGGGCTCCAACATCATGCTGGTGCTGCCCGGTGGGGTGTCGCAGGCCGGGGTGCGGCTGGGCGCACAGACGCGCCAGCGCCTGACCGAGGAAGACGCCCAGGCCATCCAGCTGGAGATCCCCGAGGTGCAGGCGGTGGCGCCTACCTCGCGCACCAGCGGTCAGCTGGTGTTTGGCAACACCAACTGGGGCACGACCATCATCGGCGTGAACAATGACTACCTCGAAGTGCGCGACTGGCCCATTGCCAGCGGTCGCATGTTCGAGGACGGTGAGCTGGCCGGATCGGCCAAGGTGGCCTGGATCGGCGCCACTGTGGCGCGCGAGCTGTTCGGCGACGAAGACCCGGTGGACCAGACCATCCGCGTGCGCAACATCCCCATGAAGGTGATTGCCGTGCTCGCGCCCAAGGGCCAGAACTCCATGGGCCAGGACCAGGACGACGCCATCATGATCCCGCTCTCCACCCTGCGCAACCGTATCTGGGGCGGCGACGCCACCAGCCGCCTCAAGCGCGTGGGCTCCATATCGGTCAAGGTGCGCGATGGCATGGACATGAAGGCGGTGGAAGACAGCGTGAAGGAGCTGCTGCGGCAGCGCTTCAAGGTGCCCGCCGGGGGCGAAGACCCGTTCCAGATCCGCAACCTCACCGAAATCCTGCAGGCGCAGGAGGAGAGCAGCCGCGTCATGACCCTGCTGCTGGCGGCGGTGGCGGGCATCAGCCTCATCATCGGCGGCATCGGCATCATGAACATCATGCTGGTGAGCGTGACGGAACGCACCCGCGAGATCGGCCTGCGAATGGCGGTGGGGGCGCGCGGCATCGACATCCTTGCGCAGTTCCTCATCGAGGCGGTGACGCTGAGCCTGATAGGCGGTGCCATCGGCGTGCTGCTGGGGGCGGTGGCCACCTGGGGCGTGGGCGAGTTGGCCGGCTGGCAGGTGTCGCTCAGTGCCGGTGCCGTGGCGCTGGCCGTGGGCTTTTCGGGTGTGGTGGGCGTGTTTTTCGGGTTTTATCCGGCGCGCCGGGCTGCGCGGCTGCTGCCGATCCAGGCGCTGCGTTACGAGTAGAATCCAGATGCTATTGTTTTGCTAGCTGCTTGCGCAATTTCCGTGCGGGCTGTGGCCTGATTTTGATGTTGTTTTCTTCGGGGAGAGAGTTTTGGACGCTGTGTTGTTGATCAAGGCCGCCATCATGGGCGTGGTCGAGGGCCTGACGGAGTTTTTGCCCATTTCCAGTACCGGGCACCTGATCCTTGCCGGCGCATTGCTGGGTTTTGACGACGACAAGGCCAAGGTATTCGACATCGCCATCCAGACCGGAGCCATCTTTGCCGTCATCCTGGTCTACTGGCAGAAGATCCGCGACACCCTAGTGGCCCTGCCCACCGAGCGCCAGGCGCAGACCTTCGCGCTCAATGTGCTCATCGCCTTCGTGCCTGCCGTGGTGCTGGGCCTGCTGTTCGGCAAAGCCATCAAGGCGCACCTGTTCACGCCCACGGTGGTGGCCAGTACCTTCATCCTCGGCGGTTTCATCATCCTGTGGGCCGAAGCGCGGCAGAAGCGCAACCCGGGCCTGGCCCGCATCACCGACGTGGACCAGATGACACCGCTGGACGCGCTCAAGGTGGGGCTGGTGCAGTGCCTGGCCATGGTGCCGGGTACCAGCCGCAGCGGCGCTACCATCATCGGCGGCATGTTCCTCGGGCTGTCGCGCAAGGCAGCCACCGACTTTTCCTTCTACCTCGCCATTCCCACGCTCATCGGGGCCGGGGTGTACAGCTTGTACAAGGAGCGTGCACTGCTGAGCCTGGCCGATGTGCCGCTGTTCGCCGTCGGGCTGGTGGTGAGCTTCATCAGCGCCTGGCTGTGCGTGCGCTGGCTCTTGCGCTTCATTTCCACCCACAGCTTCGTGGGCTTTGCCTACTACCGCATTGCCTTTGGGCTGGTGGTGTTGGGTACCGCTTGGACCGGCACCGTCACCTGGGCGGCTTGAGTCGTCTGTCGCCGGATGATCGCTGGCGTCTGATCCGCATCCTGTGGCGGCGCAGCGATCGGGGTCCCTGTGGGCTCAGTTGTTGCTCGGGTTCTTCAGGGTGATCCTGGTGCGTTTGTCCAGGCCCAGCGACGCAATCGACGGGCCAAAGCTTTCATCGATCAGCTTCTTCTGCAGGCCGGATTTCTCAGCTTGCCGCAGGGCGGCTTCGATCACTGGCTTCAACCCCGCATTGGCCTTGGACAGGTAGAACACGAAATCGCGCGGATAGACCAGCATCAAATGCTTTTCGATCGCCAGGTTGGGGTTGTCCTTGGCCTCGGCGACGATCTCGATGGCACCGCGCGGGAAGTAGTCGATGCCGCGGTTCTTCGATGCCAACATGGCGTAGAGGTTCCTCCAGTCGCCGCCTTGCTCTCTGACTCCCAGGCCGCTCTCGTTCCAGACCCCCACATCGAACCAGCCTTGCCCGAGTCCCGCCACCTTGCCGGTGGCCCTGAAGTCCTCCAGCGACTTCACCTTGGCATAGGCGTCTTCATCGTCCTTGCTCACCAGCATGATGCGCTGGCCAATGAGGCCCTGCGTAAGCTTGTGGTTCACGACCACGTACTTCGCGTCACGTTCCTTGGTCTGCAGCATCCAGTGCAAGGTCAAGTCACCATCATCGAGATAGGCGAGGATGCGCGGCTGCGGCAGGTTGCCTTGCGACTGAATCCTGACGGTATGGCCCGCGGCCTTCAAGGATTCCTCGAGCAAGCGGTGGTAGTACTTGTGGTTGCCGTTGGGGAAGCTGGTGAGCTTCAAGGTCAGATCGGCGGCATGGGCAGCCATCGGTGCCGCGGCCATGCAACAGCTTGCTGCGATCGGTAGTAAGCACCTGAATACTGTCACGCGACTCTCCTTCGGATGACACCGGCACCTGTTGACGCGCCTGCAAGGGCGCGGAACTAGCGCTCCTGAATGCCCCGCGCCTCCAACTCGTCCAGCGGCATCGGTCTTGCAAAATGGTATCCCTGACCGATGTGGCAGCCCATGGCGGCCAGGGCTTCGGCGGTGCGGGCGTCCTCGATGCCCTCGGCCACGGTGTTGACGCCGAGCTTGCGCGACAGTTCCAGCGCGGACTGGATGATGAAGTAGCTGCGACTCGACGTGTGCATGTGCTCGACAAAGGCGCGGTCGATCTTGATGCTCGAAAACGGCATGTTCTGCAGGTACTCCAGCCCGGCGTAGCCGGTACCGAAGTCGTCCAGCGCCACGCCGGAGCCGAGTGCGCGCAAGGCGGCGATGGAGTCGATGACCGCCTGCAGGTTGTTCACCACCGTGGTTTCGGTGAGTTCGATGCGCAGTGCCGACATGGGCATGTCGAACTGCTGCAGGCAGGCGTGGATCTGCTCCACGATGCCCGGCGTGCACAGCTCCGGCGCTGACAGGTTGACGCTCACGAACGGCGGTGCATCGTCCGGGTGGGCGGCGCGCAGACGGGGCCAGTCCTGCGCCGCGCGGCGCAGGCCCCACTGGCCGATGCGGGCGATGATGCCGGTCTTCTCGGCCAGACCGATGAATTCGTCCGGACTGACCAGCCCGAGGGTCGGGTGGCGCCAGCGCATCAGTGCCTCGTAGCCTACACGCCGGCCGTCTTGCAGGTTGATCAAGGGTTGGTAGTACAGCGCGAGCTGGTCTGATTCCAGCGCCTGGGTCAGGTCATGCAGCAAGGAGAGCGTGCGCACGGCAGCACTGTGCACGCTTTCCCCGGGGGCGGCTTCGGATGGAAGCGCCGCGGCGCTGGCACCGGGGGCGCCGCTGGTGCTGCGGTAGCGCTCAAGCAGAAGGCGCAGCAGGTACTGGATGACGGGGTCCGAGCGCGCCAGCAGCTCATCGACGTGGGCGCGGTCGATGCGCACCAGCGTCGTGGGGGCCAGGGTGCGCACCGTGGCCGTTCGGCTCTGCCGGTCCAGCAGGGCGACTTCGCCAAACATGGCCCCCGCCTCCAGGGTGGCCACGCGGCGAAGGGCCGTGGGCGGCCCAGCCAGCACTTCGACCGAGCCGGACTCGATCACGTAGGCGGCATCGCCTGCGTCTCCGGTGCTGAACACTAGGGTATGGGCGGGAATGACTTCCCGGTTGAGTCCCGTGTTGGTGGGGGGCATGCAATCTTCCTGTGGGGCGTGATAACTGGCATTGTGCGGCATGTGGCCCTGAAATGCGACAATCCAAAGTTTCCCTTTTCGTCTGACGAGCCCCATGAGTACCGAAGTCGCCACCGCTCCCGAATCCGCCACCGCTCCCGCCGCACCGGCCAAGAAGTCGCGCAACGCGCGCCAGGCCCAGGCCATGCCGGTGCTGGAAAAACTGTTTGCGCTGTACCCGGGGCTGTTCGGCGCCGAATTCCTGCCGCTCAAGCGCGGCATCTTCCAGGACCTGATGCAGGCCCACCCCGATGCCTTTGACAAGGCCGCACTCAAGGAAGCCCTGTCGGTGCACACCCGCTCCACCCGCTACCTGCAGGCCATGGCCAGTGCCAAACCACGCCACGACCTGCAGATGCAGGCGGTGGAGCCGGTGGCCCCAGAGCACGTGTACAGCGCCGTGGTCGAGCTCTACCGCCGTCGCCAGATGCGCAAGCAGCCCGATGCCCTAAGCCGCCTGCAGCGCGAGCTTTCCCATGCCGTGCAGGCCAGTGGCCTGGGCCGCACCGACTACCTGGCCCTGGCCGGAACGCCCGAACCTGAAGTGGCTGCGGCGCTGGAAGAGGTGCTGGGGCAGGTGGAGCGTGTGCGCGCCAAGGACGCGGCCCTGCTGCAGGCCTTCGATGCCGCCGGCAAGTCGGTGATGGAGTTCGCCTTTGCCTACGGCGTGCCGGCCACCCAGGTGCGTTCCATGCTCAAGCGCAACGGCCGCAACGACGCTTGAGTGTCGGGATGAGTTTCGCCGCGCTGGCGCGCCGCCGCTGGCAAGGCTGGTCGGGCAATACGCGCGGGGTGCTGCTGGTGATGCTGGCTATGGCCTGCTGGTCGGTGCTGGACGCCTGCAACAAGCACATCATGGCTGGTGGCGCGACGCCGGCGCAGACGCTGTTTCTTCAGGCCTGCTCGGTGCTGGCCATGCTCGCACCGCTGACGCTGGCCACCCGGGGGCGCCTGGTGCGCACCCGCCAGCCGCAACTGCACCTGCTGCGTGCCTGCATCATCGTGGTGTCGGCCTGGTGCGCCGCCTGGGCGGTGGCGCACCTGCCGCTGGCCGAGGCCAGCGCCTACCTCATGACCGGCTCGCTCTTCATGCTGCCCCTGGGTGTGCTGCTGCTCGGTGAAAAGCCGCACTGGTTGCGCTGGCTCGGCGTGCTGGTGGGCTTTGGCGGCGTGCTGGTCATCTTCCAGCCCGGTGCTGCGGCGTTCCAGATGGCCGCGCTGGTGGCCCTGTTCGGCGCACTGATGGAAGCCCTGCTGGGCGTGGTGCTCAAGAAGTACACCGGGCAGGAACACCCCATCGCCGTGCTGACCTGGAGCCAGGTGGCCTGCTGGGTGGCGTTCGGATTGCTCAGTGGCTTCCAGCTGCCGGCCAACACGCTGGACATGCTGTGGCTGCTGCCGGTGGTTGCGCTCAGCGCCAGCGGCATCTACCTGTGCTACTTCTTCGCCTACCGCGCGGGTGACGCTTCGGCCGTGGAGGCGGGCAGCTTCAGCCTGCTGCTGTTCAGCCCCACACTGGGCTGGCTGATTTTTTCGGAAACGCCGACCACGGCCTTCTGGGCTGGGGCCGGGTTGCTGGTGTGCGGCATTGCGCTGGTCATCATCGAGCCCAGTGGTCGCGATGTCGAGTCAAAATAGGCTGCAGCCCGCATATCAATTGCGTGGACAGCTACTGAAATTATAGCGACTCCAAACTGCAGTGCAGCCGCTGGCACATGGCGGGGTGCCGCGCGCCACCGCCTTGGGCTAGCATGGGCCCATGCCTTCCACCCCAGCCACCGTATCTGTGCGTCCCCTGCGCGGGACGGTGCTGGCGCTGGCCTGGCTGGCGGGCGTGGCACTGCAGTTGCAGCAAGCCGACTTGTGGAGTGCGTCGCTGTACCTGGGCTGGCTTCTGCTGGGCGGTGTCGGGCTGGTGCTGGCCGGGTGGCACCGCAGCGCCGAGCGCCTGGGGCCTTGGGTGGCCCTGGGGTTGCTGGCCCTGTCGTGCCTGCTGCTGGGGGCTGCCAGCACCGGCTGGCGCGCCGCCCGCTTTGCCAGCACGGCCCTGCCACCGGCGCTCGAAGGGCGCGACTTCGATGTCGTGGGGGTAGTGAGCGGCATGCCCCAGAGCCAGGCCGCTGGATTGCGCTTTCGCTTGCAGCTGGAGTCTGCGCGTTCCCAGGGCGAGGCTGTCGACCTGCCGGCGCTGATGGATGTGGGTTGGTACCACGGCTGGGGCGGTACCGCGGGCGGTGGGCTGGAATTGCAGCGCCTGCCGCAGGCGCTGCGCCCCGGTGAACGCTGGCAGATGCGGCTGCGGGTCAAGGCGCCCCATGGCAATGTCAACCCGCACGGATTCGACTACGAGCTCTACCTGTGGGAGCAGGGCGTGCAGGCCAGTGCCTATGTGCGTGCCGGGGTGGCCGACCCGGCGCCTGTTCGCCTGGAGGAAGCGCCCTGGCTGTCGGTCGATGGCGCCCGTTTCGCGGTGCGCGAGCGCATCCAGGCGGCGGTAGCGGAGCGTTCGGCTGCGGCCTTGATCAGCGCGCTGGTGGTGGGCGACCAGGCCGCCATCGAGCGCAGCGACTGGGACGTGTACCGCGCCACTGGCATTGCCCACCTGGTCAGCATCTCCGGGCTGCACGTGACCCTGTTCGCGTGGCTGGCCGCACGGGTGCTGGGCTGGTTGTGGCGGCGCTCATCCAAGGCCTGCCTGGTGGTGCCCGCACCCACGGTGGCGCTGTGGGGCGGTGTGGCCCTGGCCTGGGCCTACGCGCTGTTTGCGGGCTGGGGTGTGCCGGCCCAGCGCACGGTGCTCATGCTGGCGGTGGTGGCGGGTGTGCGCAGCACCGGGGGGCGCTGGCCCTGGCCGCTGGTGTGGCTGGCCGCCTGCCTGGCGGTGGTGCTGTGGGACCCCTGGGCCCTGATGCAGGCCGGGTTCTGGCTCAGCTTCGTCGCCGTGGGTGTCCTGTTTGCTACGGATTCAGGAGCTGCTAAAGCAAATTCCACAAGGGCTATGGATCGTTTTCGCTCCATGCTGCGGGAGCAGTGGGTGATCGGGTTGGCCCTGGCGCCGCTGGCCGTGGTGCTGTTTGGCCAGGTGTCGGTGGTGGGCCTGCTGGCCAATCTGCTGGCGGTGCCTTGGGTTACCCTGGTGCTCACGCCACTGAGCTTTCTGGGCCTGCTGCACCCGCTGGCCTGGGACGCCGCGGCCCTGGCGGCGCAGGCGCTGCATGCCGTGCTGCAGCCCATGGCCCAGTGGCCGCTGGCCGTGTGGTGGTGGCCGCGACCACCCCTCGGCATCGGTCTGCTCGCCTGTGTGGGGGCCATGGTGGCGGTGTTTCCCTGGTCCTGGCGCATGCGCGTGCAGGCCCTCCCGCTGGTGCTGCCGTTGCTGCTGTGGCGCCCGGCGGTACCCGAGGCGGGCGCGTTTTCGCTCCTGGCGGCCGATGTGGGGCAGGGCAATGCGGTGCTGGTTCGCACTGCCCACCACGCCCTGGTGTTCGATGCCGGTCCACGCTACGGGCTGGAGTCCGATGCCGGGCACCGCGTCATGGTGCCCTTGCTGCAGACCCTGCAGTGGCAGCCCGACTTGCTGGTGCTGAGCCACCGCGATACCGACCACGTGGGCGGTGCGCAGGCCTTGCTGGACATGGTCCCGGGCATGCAACTGCTGAGTTCGCTGGAGCCTGCGCATCCGCTGCTGGCGCAGCGTGCGCACCAGCGCTGCGAAGCCGGGCAACACTGGGAATGGGATGGCGTGGCGTTCACCGTGTTGCACCCCACCGCCGCAGAGTACGTGCAGCAGGGCCGCCTCAAGCCCAATGCCCTGAGCTGCGTGCTGCACATCCGCGCCGGCAGCCACAGCGCCTTGCTGGCAGGCGACATCGAGGCGGAGCAGGAGCGCGCGCTGGTGCAGCGTTCCGGGGCCGACCTGCACGCCGATGTGCTGCTGGTGCCGCACCACGGCAGCAAGACGTCGAGCACAGAGGCCTTGCTGGATGCCGTGCAACCGCGCTTTGCCTGGGTGCAGGCGGGCTACCGCAACCGCTTCGGTCACCCGGCAGCGCCGGTATCGGCGCGCTATGTCGAGCGCGGCATCGTGTTGGCGGATTCCCCCCATTGCGGTGCCATGCACTGGGTCAGCACCGCACCCGACACCATGGGCTGCGAGCGCGACCGCCAGCGCCGCTACTGGCACCACCGCGCACCTTGAAGTGTTAGGGGCGTTGCCGCTGCCACATCAGTAATAGGGGCGGGGAATCGAGAGCATGCTGCGCCGGATGCTCCACTCGGTGCAGACGAAATGGCCACGCCCCAGCAGCATGTCCAGGGGGTTGCTGCGGGCGTAGTGCATCGCGCCCTCCTTGCATACCATCACGGCCTCCTCAGAAGACATCTGCTGCAGGATCTGCGCCAGCAGCAGGCTGTCGCGCACCAGGACGAAGACGCACAGGGCCGCGATGCCCAGGCCTGTGTAGATCAAGCCAGCGCACCAGCGGTTCGTGCGCAGGGCGCTGGGGCGGGGTGCGAGCGCGGTCGCATGGAGGCTGAACAGGTCGGGGGTGGTAGCGGCTGACGCTGGCGTCGGCTCCCGCTCCGGTGTCGGTGCGATGTCGGCTTCCTGCGCCATGGCGGCACGTTCATCCGCCGTCCAGTGCGCGCGGCCATAGGGTTTGGTTTGCTTCATGCGGTGCCTCCGAAAATGGACCAGCCATGGGCACACACATGCAGCACCCTTCCCCTTGGAAGAATGGCAACCCCGCTATCCACCGCAATGCGGTTGGGACCGGAGGCTTTGCGTCCCTGCCTTACGGCAGGTTTGCCCTGGATCTGGGGCCGGATTGTAGGGTGCGGTGGCGGTATTGCCTAGCACCCGAACCCAGGCCCCGGGCGCGTTCTTTCAGCCGGTGCGTGCTCGCGTTTGATGCGCATCAAAGCCCGATCAGCTGTTGGATTAAACCGACACCATGCCTGTTTTTGCGGTGCTACCTTCGCGCTCTTTCAAGAACCCGCCGCAGGAATACCCCATGCCCAAGACCCTCATCGAACCCTTCCGCATCAAGAGCATCGAACCCATCCGCATGACCACACGCGCCGAGCGTGAGCGCCTGCTGGAGGAAGCCAAGCTCAATGTCTTCAAGCTGCGCGCAGAAGACGTGCTGATCGACTGGTTGACCGACTCCGGTACCGGCGCCATGTCGTCCAGGCAATGGGGCGCCATCATGGAAGGCGACGAGAGCTACGCTGGCGCGCGCAGCTTCTACCGCCTGGAAAAGGTGATCCAGGACATTACCGGCATGCCGTATTTCGTGCCCACCCACCAGGGGCGTGCGGCCGAAAAGGTGCTGTTCACGGCCGTGTGCAAGGCCGGCGACCTGGTGCCCAACAACTGCCACTTCGACACCACGCGCGGCAACCTCGAATACCTCGGGGTCGAGGCACTGGACCTGGTGATTCCCGAGGGACTGCAACCCGCATTGGTGTACCCGTTCAAGGGCAATATCGATCTGGAGCGTGTGGAGTCCGTACTCAGGGAGCAAGGCCACCGCATCCCCTTCGGCATGATCACCGTGACCAACAACACCGGTGGTGGCCAGCCGGTCTCCATGGCCAATATCCGAGCCTATGCTGCACTGCTCAAGAAGTACGGCAAGCCCTTCATCATGGACGTGTGCCGCTTCTCCGAGAACGCCATGTTCATCAAGATGCGCGAGCCGGGCTACGAGAACAAGTCGATCAGGGAAATCGTGCAGGAAATGTTCTCGTATGCCGACGGCGCCACCATGAGCGCCAAGAAAGACGGCATGGTCAACATCGGCGGCTTCATCGTGTTGCGCAGCGAAGAGTGGCTCGACGCGGTGCGCAACGGCCTGATCATGATGGAAGGTTTTCCCACCTATGGCGGCATGGCGGGTCGCGACCTGGAAGCGCTGGCCGTGGGGCTGGAGGAGGGCATGGACGAGGACTACCTGCGCTACCGCCTGCGCACGGCCGAGTACCTGGGCGAGCGCCTGGAGGTCGCGGGTGTGAGTTTCGTCAAGCCTACCGGCGGCCATGCGGTCTACATCGACGCCAAGACCGTGCTGCCCCATATGCCCGTCGAGCAGTACCCGGCCTGGGCCCTGTGCAATGCGCTGTACCTGGAAGGCGGCATCCGCGGGGTCGAGATCGGTTCGGTCATGTTCGGCAAGCGCCTGGACTCCGGCGTGGAGACCTTCCACAGCATGGAGCTGGTGCGCCTGGCCTTTCCGCGGCGCATGTATACACAGAGCCACTTCGACTACGCCGCCGAGGTGATTGCCGAGGTGAAGCAGAAAGCGGCCAGCATCCGCGGGGTGAAGATCACCAAGCAGCCCAGGTTCCTGCGCCATTTCACCTGCGAGTGCGATTGGGCTTGATCCGGGTCATGCGGTGGAAAAAATAGTTCCGGGCCTTGTTCCACAGCAGGGGGGATTTCGCATAATGCGTGCTGACAGGAGCAGCCATGAAAGTCGACCAAGTCCACCGTGAACTGGAGCAGGCCCGCAGCCGCGGACCGCTCAAGGACATCATCATCGAACCCTGTCCGCGCCAATTGGTGGAACTGCGCGCCGTGCTGCGCAGCATGGATCCCGAGCCCGGTGAAATCGTGCGGGTGGCATCGTCCGACGTCGCCATGGCCGCGGCGCTGATCAAGGTGGCCAACAGCCCGCTCTATGCCCGTTCGCGCTCGGCATCCACCGTGGCCGATGCCGTGGCCATGCTCGGTGTTGCGCATTCGGTGTCCATCCTCACGGGCTTTGTCGTACGGCGCAGTTTTCCCACGCAGTCGCCGCTGCTGGAGCACTTCTGGCTGTCGTCGGCACGACGCGCCACCGCCATGGGCTATGTGGCGCGCCAGCTGATCGACATCGATCCCGAAGTGGCCCACACCTGTGGCCTGTTCTGCCACATCGCGTTGCCGGTACTCATCAAGGGGCTGCGCGGCTACGAAGCAACGTTGCAGTCGGCCATGGCGGCCACCGAGCAGAGCTTTACCGAGGTTGAAAACGGCGCCCACCAGACCGACCACGCGGTGGTCGGCGCGATCGTGGCCAAGACCTGGTTGCTGCCGCCTGAAATTGCCCTCGCAGTGCGGCTGCACCACGATTTCTCGGTACTCACGGACGAGAGTGTTCCCCTGGCCGTGCGCCAGCTCGTGGCCATGCTGCTGGTCACGGAGCACATGGTGGCGCAGTACGAGCATGTGCCCGAGACCAGCGACTGGCAGCTGCACGGCAGCGCCGGCCTGGCATTGCTGCACGTACAGGAACACGAGGTGACGGTCTGGGCTGACGCCCTGCACGACCAGTTCGCCAGCGAAACGGTCTGACGCGCCCGCCGGCGCGTCGCCGGTTCTCTACCCCTTAGCGTGACGCTGCGCCTTGCTGGAACACCAGCGCATCGAGCCCCATGGTGCGGATGCGCGCGGCGCTGCGCTCGGCTTCCGCCGACGAGTCGAACGGGCCTACGCGCACGCGGGTGAGCTTGCCCTGTTTGCCGCGCAGCTCCTGCGTGTAAGCGGGAAAACCGGCATCGCTGAGCTTGATGAAGGCATTGCGGGCATTGTTGTCGTCGGCGAAAACGCCGACATTGATGCCGAACTGCCCGGCGGGCACACCGGGTGCATCGGGAGCGGCTGCTGGTCGGGCTTTTTCAGCGGCAGTGGCGCTCGACGTCGCTTTGGGCGCGGCGCGGGGAGCCGACTGGGGCACCCGGGCGCTGGCCTGCGGTGCCAGCTTGGCGGCCTCGGCTTTTTCTGCACTGCTGGTGACCGGGGCTTTCTTCGGCGTGGGCTGCGGCGCTGCTGTGGCGGGCTTGGCTGCCGCTGCTTTGGGCGCAGACACTTCGGCCGGTTTCTTGTCTGCGGTGGGGGACGGCGCGGGTGGCTGCGCCTTGGCAGTGCCCTGGGCTGCAGCCGATGCGGCTGCTGCAGGCGCCGACGCAGCGGCGCTGGGCGCGCTGGCGGCAGCAGACGCTTTGGCTGCCGGTGCTGAGGCTGCGGGGGCGGGGGCGGCCACAGGTACGACAGGGCTTGCCGATGCGGGCGCTGCCGGTGCCGAAGCCACACGCGCTGGGGCCGATGCAGCAGCACCTGCTTCCGGTGCGGCGGCTGGGGCGTTGTTTGCCATGGCCTTGCCTACTGCCAGGTTGCCGCTGGCCACCGGGCCCGCAGGGGGGGCGATGGCCGTGGTCTCGGTCAATGCGCTGCTGCCGGACAGACCCTGGAAGTCCCGGGCCCAGGCGTACAGTGCCAGTACCAAGCCAACAAGCACGACATTGATCATCGCCAACACCAGCAGGCGCATGCGCGTGGGCGCTCGCGACAGCAGCATGGCTGCGGCGTCGGCAATGCTCTGGTTGGCTGACAGGGCGCCCGCCATGTCACTGCGCATCTGGCGAAACAGCAGTGCATTGCCCCACAGGCCGGGAATGAGCACGAGCAACAGCGCGTACACGCCGGCCAGCGCCCACTGCACTTCCGTCGTGTAATGGAATGCCAGCTTGCCAATGCCGAAAACCAGCAGCGCCACCGTCAGGGCGATGCCGGCATAGGCCAGCGCAGCGTTCCACATCTTGCGGAACACCATCCAGTTCAGGGTGGCTACGGCGGCAGCGGTGTTCCAGCTCGGGCCGGCCCGGTCCTGGGCGTCGAAGCGCGTGAAGATCTTCAGGTAGTAGTCGGTGTTGACCGCGCCAATGGCGCCGCGCAGCATGGTCGTGGTGGCCAACTCATCCGACTGGTCGGCCCGCGTGGTGCTGTCCAGGGTCGGTTCGGTGCGATCGGGGAGGGCTGCGGGTTCGGTCATGGCTTATTTTTGCATGGCAGTGGGCATTGGCATAGCTTTGGCGACGGCGCGGCCGAGCTCGATGACGGCGAGCGCGTAGTAGCTGCTCCAGTTGTAGCGTGTGATGGCGTAGAAGTTGTCGGTACCGGCCAGGTACAGCGGGGCGTCGTTGCCGTTCTGCAGTTCCAGCAGGGCCAGCGCCCCGGGGTGGCGCTGTGCCGACTCGTCCAGCCGCACGCCATGGGCCACCATGTCGAAGGGGCTGAAGCTGGGTTTGATGTCGGGCAGCAGGAGTGTGGCCAGGTCGGCCCGAATCGGGTCCAGTTCCAGCGGATAGTGCGTGGGCATGCCCGGTTGCCACTGGAAGGCCTTGAAGTAATTGGCCACGGAACCGATCACGTCGGCCGGGCTGCCGTAGAGGTCAACCTTGCCATCGCCGTCGTAGTCGACACCGTATTTTTCCCAGCTCGATGGCATGAACTGCGGCATGCCCATGGCGCCGGCGTAGCTCCCGCGCAAGCTCAGCGGGTCGAGGTTGTTGCGCGCAGTCAGTGCCAGGAAGGCTTCGAGCTCACTCTGGAAAAAAGTGGTGCGCTGGGCGGCGCGGGGGTGGGCGACCGGAAAGTCGAAGGCCAGTGTGCACAGCGCGTCGATCACGCGGTAGCCGCCGGCGTTCTTGCCGTACAGGGTCTCAATGCCGATGATGCCGACGATGATTTCGGCCGGCACCCCTGTCTGCGCCTGGGCCCGCTCCAGGGTTTCGCGGTGCTTCTGCCAGAACGCTACCCCGGCATTGATGCGTTTGGGTTCGACGAAGCGCTCCCGGTACAGGTTCCAGTTGCGAGCCCCAGGACCGCTGGGCGGCAGCACGGCTTGGGCAATGGACGGCATGAAGCGGGCTTGTCCAATGATGTGGGCAACCCAGGCCTGGTTCAGGTCCCGGCGCTGTGCGATCGACTGGGCGGCAGCCAGGGCATCGGCGCGTTGGGCGTACAGCGGCATGGCCGCCAGCAGCGTGGCCCGATCCTTCGCGACGCGCTGCTGCACGGCCTGGGCCTTCTGGCTGGCGCTGGGTTTCTTGTTGGGGTATTTCTTGGGTGCAGCCCATGCGCCTATTGCGCAGGTAGCTATAAAAACAAGAGCGACGGTGCGGAGGGTGCGATTCACAACAGGTTCAGGTTCGGGGCCGCAGCCCCGGGGGCAGGAGACAAGCCGCCGTGCGTCATCGCTGGGCGGGCCACGCCAGGTGGCGCCATTGGCTGCGCAGTGTAGCGAGGCTTTGCGCTGCTGGCGAGGGTGCGTAGCGCTGCTGCTCCAGAGCCTGCAGCCAATGCACCAGGGCCTGACCCGCCGCGTCGTGCCCCCAGGCTTGCTCCTTCACCCACCGCGCCATGGCCTGCGCAGTCGTGGCGCTGTGCACCGGCAGGCCCAGCTTTTGCAGTCGCCGCTGGGCCTGGTGCAGCAGCCGCAGCCAGGGGTCCTGGCGGCTGCGTTCCCAGGCACTCCACAGGGCACCCAGGGCGCCGGCCGCAAACACCAGACCCGCCAGCACGTAGACCAGGTCTTCCCAGCGCGGCGTCTGTACGCCCAGGCTGCGCAGCAAGTCGAGCTGCTTGGCCTGGCTGTAGTTCAGTACCCATTGGTTCCAGCGGTTGTTGGTGGCATCCCACAGGGCGCGCAGCTGGGCCGCCAGTGCCGGGCTGACAGTGACCACCACGTTGGTGAGGGCTCCGCTGGGTGCACGCAGGGGCTGGAAGCTGCCGGTTCGCCCGGGTGCCACGGCACCGGTGGGGTCTACCCGCACCCAACCCTGGTTGGCCACCCAGACTTCGGCCCAGGCGTGGGCGTC
Organism: Curvibacter sp. APW13; assembly: GCF_032337135.1. Lineage (NCBI taxonomy): Bacteria > Pseudomonadati > Pseudomonadota > Betaproteobacteria > Burkholderiales > Comamonadaceae > Curvibacter > Curvibacter sp. APW13. Next base: position 214,287 of record NZ_JAVXZZ010000003.1, read on the forward strand.
GCTCTGGCGCACGGTGAAGAATCCGTCCAGGCCATTGATTTCGCCACCCTGGTAGCCGGTGACGATGCGCGCGGGTACCCCCAGGGCGCGCATCAGGATGACGAAGCTCGACGCGATGTGTTCGCAAAAGCCCTGCTTGCGGTCGAACCAGAACTCGTCCGCCGTGTGTTCACCGTACTCACCCGGCTCCAGCGTGTAGGTGTAGCCACCGGTGCGCAGCCGCGTGAGCACGGCCTCGATCAGGGTCGGCGTGTCGGTGCGCTCGCCCAGGCTGCGGCGCAGCTCCTGGGCCAGGGCCTGCGTGCGTGGGTTGGATCCGGGGGGCAGGCTGCGGGCTTCCTGCAGACCGGGATGGGCGCGTGCGGGGCCATGGCGGAAGGCCGGATAGGCAGTGGCCTCGTAGCGCAGCAACTCCGTTACCGGACGGTCCCAGAACCACTGCAGGTCGTTCTGCATGCGGGCGCGTCCGTCGGGCAGTTTCGGGGCTTCTGGCGTGGCGTCCAGCGTGAGTAGCCAGGGCCGCTGGTGCGCCTCCAGTGTCACGCGGTAAGGGTAGGCCGTGCCTTCGACCGCCAGTGCTGCAGGAGCGGGGGCCGTGAACGGGTCGGCGGTGCCGGCGCGCCACTCGCGGCCATCGAACTGCGTGAGCACTGGGCCGCGGAAGTAGAGTTCGCGCTGAGGCGGGCGTTTGTCCAGGAACTCCACCCGGAAGGCCACGCTGCCGTCGAGCGCCAGGCTGGTGACGCTGCCCACCTTCATCTGGCCGGACAGGCCGCTGCGCCCCGCCATGGCATCCCCGGGCATGCCCCACAGGGGCGCGATGCGCGGGAAGAACATGAACAGCAGGGCCATGATCGGGGCGCCCAGCAGAGCCATCCACAAGGCCGTGCGGGCCGATTGCCACAGCGGCGGACGCCCGACCGGCAGGTGGCTGTTGACCAGGGCGGTCAAGAGGCCCAGGAGCGACAGCAGCATGGCCGCCGCGGTGAGCAGGCTCTGTGAGAAAAAGAAGTTCGACAGCAGCGTGAAGAAGGACAGGAAGAAGATGACAAAAGCGTCGCGCCTGGCCCGCATCTCCAGCGTCTTGAGCGCCAGCAGCACCACGATGAGCGTGACCCCGGGGTCGCGGCCGAGCAGTGTGCGGTGGCTGAACAAGGTGGCGCCCACGGCGACGACCAGCAGCGCCAGCAGCCACCAGCGTGAGGGCAGCGGGTGGGCATGCCAGGCAATGCGGCCGCGCCACAGCAGCAGGGTCACAGCCATGGCGCTGCACCATAGTGGCAGGTGCTCGAAGTGGGGGGCAATGGTCCAGCCAATGACGGCCAGCAGGAACCAGGTGTCGCGCGTGTCGCGCGGCAGCTGGCGCAAGGTCGCGGGGGCGGAAAGAAAAGCCATGGCCAGTGCGTTTCAGTAGCGGGCCAGTGCCTGCAGACAGCGCGCCTGCTGGGCCGGACCCTGCGCCGGCGCAATTTCCTGGGCACCCAGGCGCAGGCCATAGTCCAGCCCCCGCTTTTCGGCCAGCAGCACCCAGGCGCACAGCCGCGAGAGCTTGTTCTCCAGGTCGCCGCTGCCGGCGTGCTGCAGATCCAGCCACAGTTCGGATCGCTGGGCGTGGACCGCGTCCCGGCTCACCAACTCGTCATTCTTGGCAGCTTTCTTCCACACCACCAACTTGAGTGCGTCGCCACGCCGGTAGGCCCGCACGCCGTCAAATTCGCCGGTGGCCTGGGAACGAGGTGCAGTGGTTTGCCCACTGCCCACCGGGGTGGACGCAGGCAAGGGCGGCGGATGCGCCTCGGGGCGGGGGTAGACCACCAGCGTGGAGGCCGGTCGCCACACGGTCCAGACCCGGAAGGTGCCCAGGGGAAAGCGTGTTTCCAGCGTCAGGGTCGGTACCGGGTGGATGCCTCGCTGGGGTGGGGCAAAGCCGACCTGCACCTTGCAGCTGCCCTGACCCGGAACGTCGGTCCAGCTCCAGTGGCCGCTGCCGAGCACGGCGACACCGATGGCCGGTCGCAGTGCCTTGCGTTTGCTGCTCAGCTGGATGTCCAGCGCGGTGCTGGTCCCGGCAAAGGTTGCGGAAGGTGCCAGCAGATGCATGGCAATGCCACGCAGGTTACCGTGGCACACATGCATGCCGACCACGGCGCAGCCGGCCAGCAGGAAGGTCAGCAGGTAGCCCAGGTTGAGCTGGTAGTTGATGCTTGCGACCAGCAGCACCAGCAGGGTCGTGGCCAGCATGAGCCCGGCGCCGGTGGGCAGGATGTAGACATTGCGCTGGGTCAGCTCCATGGTGTCGCGCCGTGTCAGGCGCGACTCGAACCAGTGCTGCAGGCGTTGACGCAGGCGCGCAACCGGGCTCCATCGGCTCAATCGGCCCGTTGGGAGCGCGGCGATGGCGGTATCCGCAGGAGCCATGGTCGGGGGGCGTCAGGGTAGCGGGGTTGCTTCGATCATGGCCTGGACCTGCTCCACGGCACCGCGGCCGCTGTCGCTGACCGGGTTCAGGCGGTGGGCGATGGTCTGCGGCAGGATGGCCTGCACGTCGTCGGGGGCCACGTAGTCGCGCCCCTGCAGCAGTGCCTGGGCCTTGGCCGCGCGCAGCACCGACAGACCGGCCCGCGGCGACAGGCCCTGTACGAACCAGCGCCCCGAGCGTGTGGCCGCGATCAGGTCCTGCACATAGTCCAGCAAGGGGTCGGCGGCGTGCACTGCCAGTACCTGGGCCTGCAGCGCCGCCAGTTCCTGGGGCGCGAGCAGGGCCGGCAGCGCCAGTACCTGGTCGCGGCGGTCGCCACCACGCAGCAGTTCGCGCTCGGAAGCCCGGTCGGGGTAGCCCAGCGAGATGCGCATCAGGAAGCGGTCCAGCTGCGACTCGGGCAGGGCGTAGGTACCCAGCTGGTCGAGCGGGTTCTGGGTGGCGATGACGAAGAAGGGCTGGGGCAGGGGGCGTGTTTCGCCTTCCACCGTAACCTGCTTTTCCTCCATGGCTTCGAGCAGCGCACTCTGCGTCTTGGGGCTGGCACGGTTGATCTCGTCGGCCAGCAGCACCTGGGCGAACAGCGGCCCCGGGTGGAAGACAAAGGCTTCCTTGCCGCGCTCGTAGATCGACACGCCGGTCAGATCACTGGGCATCAGGTCGGCCGTGAACTGCACGCGCGAGAACTGCAGGCCGAAGGTGCGGGCCAGGGCGTGGGCCAGGGTGGTCTTGCCGACGCCGGGAACGTCGTCGATGAGCAGGTGGCCGCCAGCCAGCAGGCAGGCCACACAGTCCTGCACCTGTAAGGATTTGCCGGCAATGACCGTGTTAAGCTGGGACAGCAATGCAGCGAGTTTGGTGGACGTGTTCATGGCGTGCCACCTTACCCGAAAACGACAAATTGTGTGAGACGCCCGTGACGACGACCGGATACTTTACCCACCGAGACTGCCGCAAACATGAAATGGGTGCGGGTCACCCCGAATGCCCCGAACGGCTCGATGCCATTGACGACCGGCTGCTGGTCAGCGGTGTGCTGGACGTGCTGGATCGCCGCGAAGCCGACCCGGCGCCGATCGCCGACATCGAGTTGGCCCACGGACGCATGTACATTGCCTCCATCCGCGGCCTGACCGACGGACTGCGCGAGGAAATCAACGCCGGTGGCCCCACGCATGCGCAGATCGACCCTGACACCTCCATCAACGTCCATACCTGGGATGCGGCGCTGCGCTCGGCGGGTGCTGCCATTGCCGCGACCGATGCGGTGATGGCGGGGGACCTGGCCAATGCGTTCTGCGCCATCCGTCCGCCGGGCCACCATGCCTGCAAGGACAAGGCCATGGGCTTTTGCTTCTTCAACAACGTGGCGATTGCGGCGCGCTATGCGCTGGAACGGCATGGTTTGAAGCGCGTGGCCATCGTCGACTTCGACGTGCACCACGGCAACGGCACCGAGAACATCGTGGCCGGTGATCAGCGCATCCTCATGGTGAGCTTCTTCCAGCATCCGTTCTACCCGGAAGGCGGCTCGCTGTCGAATGCCAGCAACCTGGTGAATATGCCCGTTCCCGCCTACACCAAGGGCGAGCAGGTGCGCGCGTTGATTGAGCAGCACTGGTTGCCGCGCCTGGAAGCCTACAAGCCGGAGATGGTCTTCATCAGCGCCGGGTTCGATGCGCACCGCGAGGATGACATGGGGCAGATGGGGCTGACCGAGGCCGACTTCGCCTGGATCACCAAGCGGATCAAGGAAGTGGCGCAGCGCTATGCACAGGGCCGGATCGTGTCCTGTCTGGAGGGAGGATACGACCTCAGTGCCTTGGCGCGCAGCGTCGAGGCGCATATCCGGGTGCTGGCCGACATCTGATCGCAGGGAGTTCTTCCCGTTACGCCGCTGGGTACACTGGGCGACTGATTGCAGTCGCCCTTTTCATTTGCCCATGTCCTCCCGCCTTCCCGCCCCCAAGCCCATCGACGACCTCTCGGCCTGGCTGGACAGCTTTGCCCACCCTTCGGCCTTGGCCGAACTGGCCGTGCTTGCTGCCTGTGTCGTGCTGGCGTGGTGGCTGGTGCGGGCGCTGCGCGGGGCGAATGCCCCGGTGTCCGACAGCCGCTCGGTCTGGTTCGGTGACCGGCTGATTGACGGCGTGCTCTTCCCCTTGCTGCTGCTCAGCCTGGGCTACCTGGCGCGCACGGTGCTGGACCGTTACCTTGATCTGGCGGTGTTTACGGTGGCCATTCCAGTGCTGCTTTCCCTGGTGGCGATCCGGGTTGGCGTCAAGGTGCTGCAGGTGGCCTTCGGTGCCGCCCGCTGGGTCAAGCTGCTGGAGCAAAGCATTTCCTGGATGGCGTGGCTGGCAATGGTGCTGTGGGTCACGGGCTTGCTGCCGTTGCTGCTGGGCGAGATGGACCAGATCGCCTGGAAGGTGGGCAATTCACGCTTGAGCCTGCGCAATGTGCTCGAAGGCGGGCTGACGGCTGGCCTGGTGTTGCTGCTGGCCTTGTGGGTGTCCTCGGCCATCGAGTCGCGGCTGTTGCGCAATGCCACCGGTGGAGAACTGTCGCTGCGCAAGGCGGTAAGTAACGCGGTGCGGGCCATCCTCATGTTCGTGGGGCTGCTGCTGGCGCTGTCGGCGGTCGGCATTGACCTGACCGCCCTGTCGGTGCTGGGTGGTGCGCTGGGGGTGGGTGTAGGCCTGGGTCTGCAGAAACTGGCGGCCAACTACGTCTCGGGCTTTGTCATCCTGGCCGAGCGCAGCATGCGCATCGGCGACAACGTCAAGGTCGATGGCTTCGAAGGGCAGATTACCGCCATCAACGCCCGCTACTCGATCGTGCGTTCCCCGGCCGGGCGCGAGTCGATCGTTCCGAACGAAATGCTCATCACCAGCCGGGTCGAGAACCTGTCGCTGGCCGATCCTTCCGTGTACCAGAGTACCGCAGTGACGGTGGCCTACGACGCCGATGTGGCCGTGGTCCAGTCGCTCCTGGTGCAGGCCGCACTGTCGCAGCCGCGTGTGTTGCGCGATCCGGCTCCTTCGGCGCAGCTGTCCGCCTTTGGTGCAGATGGGCTGGAGTTCACCCTGGTCTACTGGATCAATGACATCGAGAACGGGCAGGGCAACCTGCGTTCGGAAGTCAACATTGCGGTCTTGCTCGCCCTGCGCTCCCACGGCATCGAGATCCCTTACCCCCAGCGCGTGGTGCACAGCCGCTGAGCGTAGGTAGTGGTGCGTACCGAGAAAATTTCTGCTTGCACGCAGCGGCGGGCGGTCTATAATACAAATTAGCACGACCGTTCGTTTTTGTTTTTGTGCGCAGGGCTAGAGTCCGCACTGCACTGCAGCATAGAATGCGAGAGTTGACGTGTACGTCAAGTAATTCCCATTTAAAACTACTGGAGTGGATGCCATGAAAGCCCTGGTCGCCGTCAAGCGTGTGGTGGACTACAACGTGAAGGTTCGCGTCAAGTCGGACAACACCGGTGTGGATATTGCCAACGTCAAAATGAGCATGAACCCGTTTGACGAAATCGCCGTGGAAGAGGCTGTGCGCCTGAAGGAAAAGGGCGTGGTTACCGAGGTGATCGCCGTGTCCTGCGGTGTGGCCCAGTGCCAGGAAACCCTGCGTACCGCCATGGCCATCGGCGCCGACCGCGGCATCCTGGTCGAAACCGATGCTGAACTGCAACCCCTGGCCGTGGCCAAGCTGCTCAAGGCCCTGGTCGACAAGGAACAGCCCGGCCTGATCATCCTGGGCAAGCAAGCCATTGACGACGACTGCAACCAGACCGGCCAAATGCTCGCCGCCCTGGCCGACCTGCCCCAGGCCACGTTCGCCAACAAGGTGGAAGTGGCTGACGGCAAGGCTTCTGTATCCCGCGAGGTTGACGGCGGTCTGCAGACTGTGTCCGTGACCCTGCCGGCCGTGGTGACCACCGACCTGCGCCTGAACGAGCCGCGCTACGTCACCCTGCCCAACATCATGAAGGCCAAGAAGAAGCCGCTGGATACCGTCAAGCCCGAAGACCTCGGCGTGGACGTGGCGCCCCGCATCAAGACCCTCAAGGTTTCCGAGCCGCCCAAGCGCAGCGCCGGTATCAAGGTGCCCGACGTGGCCACCCTGGTTGCCAAGCTCAAGACCGAAGCGAAAGTTATCTAACACCCCTGAGTCAAGCTGGCGCTTGCCTTCCCCTCCAGGGGACGAACCCAGCAGCCCGGCCAAGCCGGTTCTGCGGGTTCCCGGAGCAAAAAGCCAACGCACTTCACACTGCAAAGGATTTACACCATGACCGCTCTCGTTATTGCCGAACACGACAACGCTTCGATCAAGCCCGCAACCCTGAACACCGTGACCGCTGCCGCCCAGTGCGGTGGTGACGTGCACGTGCTGGTAGCCGGTGCCAACGCTGGCGCCGCCGCCGCTGCCGCTGCCCAGATCGCCGGTGTGGCCAAAGTCATCCACGCGGACGCTGCTTCCCTGGAGCAGGGCCTGGCCGAAAACGTGGCCGCCCAGGTGCTGGCCATTGCCGGCAACTACAGCCACATCCTGTTCCCAGCCACCGCTGCCGGTCGCAACGTCGCTCCCCGCGTGGCTGCCAAGCTGGACGTGGCCCAGGTGTCCGACATCACCAAGGTGGTGAGCGCCGACACCTTCGAGCGCCCCATCTACGCCGGCAACGCCATTGCCACCGTGCAATCGACTGACGCCACCAAGGTCATCACCGTGCGTGCCACCAACTTCGACGCCGCTGCCGCCACCGGTGGCAGCGCTGCCGTGGAAACCGCCGGTGCCGCTGCCGCCCACGCTGGCGTGGCCTATGTGGGCTCCGAACTGGCCAAGAGCGATCGCCCCGAGCTGACCGCTGCCAAGATCATCGTCTCCGGTGGCCGTGCCCTGGGTTCGAGCGAGAAGTTCGATGAAGTCATGACCCCCCTGGCCGACAAGCTGGGTGCTGCCATCGGTGCCAGCCGTGCTGCCGTGGACGCGGGCTACGCTGCCAACGACCTGCAGGTGGGTCAGACCGGCAAGATCGTCGCGCCCCAGCTGTACGTGGCTTGCGGTATCTCCGGTGCCATCCAGCACTTGGCTGGCATGAAGGACTCCAAGGTCATCGTGGCCATCAACAAGGACCCCGAAGCCCCGATCTTCTCGGTGGCCGACTACGGTCTGGAAGCCGACCTGTTCGTGGCCGTGCCCGAACTCGTGAAGGCGCTGTAAGCCGCTGCTTGCACTACAGGGCATCGCGAGCGGTGCCCTTTTTTTGTCACTTTTTTCCCTTTTTGCCCCCGATTCGGAGACTTCCATGAGCTACGTCGCCCCCGTCAAGGACATGCTGTTCAACATCCAGCATCTGGCCAACATCGACCAGATCGCCCAGATTCCCGGCTTCGAAGACGCCGGTTTCGAGACCGCGCAGGCCGTGCTGGAAGAGGCGGCCAAGCTGTCGCAGGACGTGATCGCGCCCCTGAACTGGGAAGGCGACAAGAACCCCAGCAGCTGGAAGGACGGCGTGGTCACAGCCACCCCCGGTTTCAAGGAAGCCTTCAAGGCCTTCACTGAAGGCGGCTGGCAAGGCCTGCAGCACCCCACCGACTTCGGTGGCCAGGGCCTGCCCAAGACCATCGGCGCCGCCTGCGGTGAGATGACCAACAGCGCCAACCTGAGCTTTGCGCTGTGCCCGCTGCTGTCCGACGGCGCCATCGAAGCCCTGCTGACGGCCGGCTCCGACGAGCTCAAGGCCATCTACCTGGAAAACCTGATTTCCGGCAAGTGGACCGGCACCATGAACCTGACCGAACCCCAGGCCGGGTCGGACCTGGCCCTGGTGCGTTCGCGCGCTGAGCCCCAGCCCGACGGCACCTACAAGGTGTTCGGCACCAAGATCTTCATCACCTGGGGTGAGCACGACATGGCCGAGAACATCGTCCACCTGGTGCTGGCCCGCGTGCAGGGCGCGCCTGAAGGCGTGAAGGGCATCAGCCTGTTCGTGGTGCCGAAGTTCATGGTGAACAAGGACGGCTCCCTGGGTGCGCGCAACGACGTGCACTGCGTCTCCATCGAACACAAGATGGGCATCAAGGCCAGCCCCACGGCCGTGCTGCAGTATGGTGACCACGGCGGCGCCATCGGCTATCTGGTGGGCGAGGAAAACCGTGGTCTCGAATACATGTTCATCATGATGAACGCGGCCCGCTACGGTGTGGGCGTGCAGGGTATCGCGATTGCCGAGCGTGCCTACCAGAAGGCCGTGACCTTCTCGCGCGAGCGCGTGCAGAGCCGCCCGGTGGATGGATCGCTGCCGCACAGCGCCGCCATCATCCACCACCCGGACGTGCGCCGCATGCTGATGACCATGCGTGCCTACATCGAGGGTTGCCGTGCCTTGGCCAGCGTGGCCGCCAGTGCCTACGATGCCGCCCATCACCACCCAGACGCCCAGGTGCGCAAGGACAACGCCACCTTCTACGAATTCATGGTGCCGCTGGTCAAGGGCTACAGCACCGAGATGAGCCTGGAAGTTACCAGCCTGGGCGTGCAGGTGCACGGCGGCATGGGCTTCATCGAGGAAACCGGCGCAGCCCAGTACTACCGCGATGCCAAGATCCTGACCATCTACGAAGGCACCACCGCCATCCAAGCCAACGACCTCGTCGGCCGCAAGACCGCGCGTGACGGCGGTGCCACCGCCAAGGCCCTGGCGGCCCAGGTGCAAGGCACCGAAGAGGCCCTGCGCGCCAACGGTAGCGCCGACGCCGTGGCCGTCGCCAAGCGCCTGCAAGCCGCCCGCGAAGCCTTCCTGGCTGTGGTGGACTTCGTCGCCGGCAACACCAAGGCCAGCCCCAACGCCGTGTTCGCCGGCAGCGTGCCCTACCTGATGCTGGCGGGCAACCTGATGGCCGGTTGGCAGATGGCCCGCGCCCTGCTGGTGGCCCAGGAGCAGATTGCTGCCGGCAACGATGTGGCCTTCATGCAAGCCAAGATCACCACGGCACGTTTCTATGCCGACCACATCCTGGTCAAGGCCTCTGGACTGCGCGACAGCATCGTCGAAGGTGCTGCCAGCGTGACAGCCCTGCCGCTGGACCTGTTCTAAAGTGCCAAGCGACCTTCGGGTCGCTTTTTTAATTCTTCCCAAAACCATCCGTGGCGTTGTTGCTTCGTCTGGCCGTACCCCGGTACTGTCTGCGACTTCGCGCCTAGCCACAGATTGTTTTGGAAAGAATTGCCCCTGCCGTCGCTACAAAATCAAGAGCTGCCTACGCAGCATCTGCATGGGCTAGGGCCAGATTTGCTTATCAATTCGACATCAGGAGACAAAACCATGTCCAAGCTGCCCGCACCGCTGAACGCGCTGCCGTTTCCCGTCATCGGCTCGCCGCTGTTCATCGTCAGCAATCCGAAGCTCGTGATTGCCCAGTGCATCGCCGGTGTCGTGGGCTCCATGCCTGCGCTCAATGCCCGCCCGGCCGAAGTGCTGGAGGAGTGGCTGAAGGAAATCACCGAGACACTGGCCGCCTACAACGCGGCCCACCCGGATGCACCAGCGGCCCCGTTTGCCATCAACCAGATCGTGCACAAGAGCAATGACAGGCTTGAGCATGACATGGCGCTGTGCGTGAAGTACAAGGTGCCCATCATCATCACTTCGCTGGGCGCGCGCGAGGACATCAACGCAGCGGCGCACTCCTACGGAGGTGTGGTGCTGCACGATGTCATCAACAACAAGTTCGCCAGGAAGGCCATCGAGAAGGGCGCTGACGGCCTGATTGCCGTGACCACGGGGGCGGGCGGCCACGCCGGGGTAAAGCACCCGTTTGCCTTGGTGCAGGAAATCCGCCAGTGGTTCGACGGCCCGCTGGCCCTGTCGGGCTCCATTGCCACGGGAGACGCCATCCTGGCTGCGCAGGCCTGCGGCGCCGACTTCGCCTACATCGGCTCGCCATTCATCGCTACCGAAGAAGCGCGCGCGTCGGAGGCCTACAAGCAGGCCATTGTCGACTGCAACAGCGACGACATCGTCTACAGCAACCTGTTCACGGGCGTGCACGGCAACTACCTGGCGCCGAGCATCCGTGCCGCCGGCCTGGACCCGGAGAACCTGCCCGAGAGCGACCCGAGCAAGATGAATTTCGGCGGCGGTGCGACCAAGGCCTGGAAGGACATCTGGGGCTGCGGACAGGGCATCGGCGCTGTGGCCAAGGTGCAGCCGGCGGGAGACTACATCGCCCAGCTCAAGCGCGAGTACGCGGCTGCGCGGGCCCGGTTGTTGAGGGCTTGAGCTGCCCCCACGCGCCGAAGGCGTGCGGCGGGTCCGCCGTCTTCAGGCCACCGTATCCATGCTGGACGCGTCTGCGCTTTCATTGGATCGCGCAGGCTTGGGTGCTTCGGCGGGCATGACGGACTTGAGCTGGTAGTCCACCTGGGCCCGCTGCTCTTCCCAGTATTCGGATACGCGTGTTTCCACGGTACCGGGTGGTAGGTGTACCCAGCAGTCCAACTCGCCATGATCGCCTGTGATCTGTGCATGGGCCGACTGCGCGATGCGCAGCATGGCGGTGTTTTCGCGCAGGACGAAGATGTACAGGCTCTCGATCCCGGTGTTGCGTGCATTCAAGGCACAGCGGGTGTAGAGCGCACGCCCCATTCCTTTGGAACGGGCCGCCAGTTCCACGGAGACCCCGAATTCGGCCTGCTTGGCCTGGGTCAGGGTATCGGGTTCCAGCATGGCCAGGTGGGCCATGGCCATTAAGCGCAGGTCCGGGCTGAACACACCAAAGAAACGATCACGCTCGAAGTCCAAGGTGTCGACGTAGCGGGCAATCTGCGTGTCGGAGGCGGCATAGCCAAAGCGCAGGTAGCGGTCCGAGGCGTCCAGGGTCAGCAAGTGCGCCAGCACCGCGTCGCGGTGGCCGGCGTGCAGGCTGCGAATGGGGACCGGACTGGCACCGACCAGGGTGGCCCCTGCCTGTGCCGAGGCCCAAACCCATTGAAGAGGATTCATCATGGGCGTAATCTAAGGGTTAACCCTAGGTTTTCGACCTGTTGGGTGCCTGGTTTTTTAGGGTGGCATGTCCAAATTCCGCTGGAATGCAACGGAATGCGGCCCTATTCGCCCCAAAACAGGGCGTTGGTCAACAACTGCGGGGAAGGCGGTCAGCGTCCCGGCGGCGAGCGGTGCAGGCGTGGGCCGCTGAGGTTATCGATGGCGTCGAGCGTGCAGCGGTCGATATCGGGGTGTTTGGCGATCATGTTGGCGCTGGCCATCAGCAGGCGCAGTGCCTTCACATCCTTCACGCTCGGGGCCACCTTGATCTGCGCGATGGCGGCGGCGGAGTTGCCGCTCTTGATGATGGTAAGCACCTTGGGTGCCCAGTCGCTCGGTCGTGCCATGGAAGGTCTTTGCGGGTGGGGAAGGTGGCCATTCTCTCACGCGGTCTGGGGCTTGCAGGGGGCTGACGGCTGCACTGTCCATCGGGTTAGCCGCAATGGCAGCCCGTGCCGCCGGGCCGCATGATTGGGCGCGGGTGCCATCTGCGCACCGGGAGACCGACATGCATACCCAGTTCAACAGCACCGCAGGTCAGGGCCTGCAACGCAACAAGGTGGTCACTTTCGACGAGGCCGTGCGCCTGATCCACGACGGCGACACGGTCGCCACCGGGGGCTTTGTAGGCATCGGCTTTGCCGAAGGCGTGGCCGTGGCGCTGGAAAAGGCCTTTCTGGCACGCGAGGCCGAGACCGGTGTCGGTTCGCCGCGCAACCTGACCCTCGTCTACGCCGCCGGGCAGGGCGACGGCAAGACCCGCGGCCTGAACCACCTGGGCCATGCAGGCATGGTCAAGCGCGTGGTGGGCGGGCATTGGGGCCTCGTACCCGCCTTGCAGAAGCTCGCGGTGGAAAATCAAATTGAGGCCTACAACCTGCCGCAGGGTGTCATCGCCCACCTGTTCCGCGACATTGCCGCGGGCAAGCCCGGCACGCTCACCCACGTGGGGCTGGACACCTTTGTCGACCCGGTGCACGGCGGCGGCAAGGTCAACGCCAGGACCACCGAAGACCTGGTGCGCCGCATCGAGATCGATGGCAAGCCGTATCTCTTCTACAAGGCGTTCCCGATTTCGGTGGGCATCATCCGCGCCACCACGGCCGACCCGGATGGCAACCTCAGCATGGAGCGCGAGGCGCTCACGCTCGAAGCCCTGGCCATTGCCATGGCGGCCAAGAACTCGGGCGGCATCGTCATCGCGCAGGTGGAGCGCATCGCCGAGCGTGGCACTCTGCACCCGCGTGCCGTCAAGGTGCCGGGCGTGCTGGTGGATGCGGTGGTGGTGGCGCACGACCCGGCCCACCACATGCAGACCTTTGCCGAGCCCTACAACCCGGCCTACAGCGGCGAAATCCGCGTGCCCATGGAGTCCATCGCCGCCATGCCGTTGTGCGAACGCAAGGTGATTGCCCGCCGTGCCGCGCTGGAGCTGCGCCCCAACAGCGTGGTGAACCTCGGCATCGGCATGCCCGAAGGCGTAGCTGCCGTGGCCGCGGAAGAGAAGATCATCGACCTGGTGACGCTGACGGCCGAGCCCGGGGTGATCGGCGGCATACCGGCCAGCGGCATGAGCTTCGGCGCGGCGGTGAACACCCAGGCCGTCATCGACCAGCCCAACCAGTTCGACTTCTACGACGGCGGCGGCCTGGACCTGGCGGTGCTGGGGCTGGCGCAAGCCGACGCGCATGGCAATCTCAACGTGAGCAATTTCGGCACCCGCCTGGCCGGGGCCGGCGGCTTCATCAACATCAGCCAGAACGCCAAGACCCTGGTGTTCGTGGGCACGTTCACGGCGGGAGACACCACGTTTGCCTTTGCCGACGGGCGCTTGCAGATCGTGCGTGAGGGCCACACGCGCAAGTTCGTGCAGGCCGTGGAGCATCGCACCTTCAGCGGGCGCGAAGCGCTGCGCCGTGGCCAGCGCGTGCTCTACGTGACCGAGCGCTGCGTGTTTCGGCTGGTGGCGCAGGGGGAAGAAGGCGCGCTGGAGTTGATTGAACTGGCGCCGGGCGTGGATCTGGAGCGCGATGTGCTGGCGCACATGGAATATCGCCCCCTGGTCAGCCCACAGCTGCGCAGCATGGACGCAGCCCTGTTCGCTGAAGAACCGCTGAACCTGCGCGAACGCCTGCTGGCCACCCCGCTGGCCGAGCGCTTTGAGCTGGACCGGGACCACCGCATGCTGTTCATCAACTTCGAAGGCCTGGCGGTGGACGAGGAGGGTGACATCGCCACCATCGAGCAGCATGTGCAGCAACTGCTGCAGGGCGTGGAGGGGCGCGTGGCCGTGGTCGTGAATTACGACAACTGCAGCATCCTGCCCACCCTGATCGACGCCTACTCGGCCATGGTCAAACGCCTGAGCGACCAGTACTACAGCCGCGTCACGCGCTACGGCACGGGGGGCTTCCTGAAGGCCAAGCTGGAGGCACAGCGGGGGTAGTAGCCCCCTTTTCCTATGAATATGGCCTCTGGCCCTCGCAGATAATGCGCAGGCAGCTACCGATTTTGTAGCGACTCAAGGGTCGGTTTGCTACCGTACCTGCGCCAGCGCCTGCCCCAGGGTATGCGCGCCGGGGGCGGCTTGCTCCAGGCCCCAGCCCACGCCGCTGACCAGTGCGGCGGTCAGGGCAAACGGAAGGAGGGTGCGCTTGATGGCGGTCTGCAGCCAGTGGTCGGGCTCCAGCCCGCGCAGCTTGCGGTACAGCCCGGCGGCAAACAGGCCGTCCACGGCTACTTCGGCCAGCAGGGCCGGGGCGGTGTACACCATGTAGAGCGACGAAAACACCAGAGCCACCGCCAAGGCCAGCACCAGCAGTGGGATGGCCAGTTCGTCGGCGTCGGCCACCGAGCCCACGGCGTCACCGACCACGTCGCCGATGCCGCTGCCGGAGTCCGTAACGGCCGGGGCAGGTGCATCGAAGCTGGCGCTGGCACCACCACCGGCAAAGTCGCCGCCACCGCCGCTGTGGATTCCAACGGCGTCCACGCTGGATAGGTCGGCGCTGCCGCCCGAAGGCCAGTTGCCCCCGGACAAGTCGGGCAGGTCCAGGTAGTCGTCCACCTTGGTGCGCAGCCACAGCCACAGCAGCGCCAGAAATGCGAGGTAGGCCACGCCAAAGGCCGCCAGGTAGCGCACCCACATGGTGAGCAGGCCCGCGTGCAGCAGCACGAAGGAGGCCACAAAGCCCGCCGCACCGGTGATGCCCACCAGCAGGCTCATCTGCAGGCGCGGAAAGCTGTGGCGCTCCAGTTGTTGTCGCATCCGGGCGACTTCGCGGTCACGGTAGAAGAACGGCAGTTTGCGCATGCGGGGAAATTTTCGAACCAGGCACCATCCTACCGCCTTGTACGCGCCCGGCGTCGCACCGGCGCGAGGGGTGCTTCGCACCGCGCTTGGGGTTATGCTGTGCCCGCCCGTCCCGGGGTGTGAACTTATTTCGGAAGGTGTGCGAAACCATGAAGTTGCGACAAACCAATGTGGCCAAGCTCAGCGAGGGCGTGTTTGACGTGCTGGTGCTCGGTGGCGGCATCAATGGCGCCGTGGCCGCAGCGGCCCTCGCGGCCCAGGGTGTGAAGGTCGCCCTGATCGACCGCGGTGACTTTGCCGGCTTTACCAGCTCCAACTCGTCCAACCTGGCCTGGGGCGGCATCAAGTACCTGGAGACCATGGAGTTGCTGCTGGTGAACAAGCTGTGCCGTTCGCGCAACCACCTCATGCGCCACTATCCGAGCACGGTGGAGGAAATCCGCTTCTTCACCAGCATCCAGAAAGGCTTTCGCATGCCGGTGGCCTTCGTGTTCCTGGGCACGCTGTTCTACTGGGCCATGGGTCGTTTCTTCACCCGTCCACCGCGTTACCTCACCAGGTCCACCATCGCGCGCGAAGAAGCCACCATCAATACCACCAACGTCAGTGCCGGTTTCGAGTATTCGGACTGCTACCTGCACGACAACGATGCGCGCTTCGTCTTCAACTTCATCCGCTCCAGCATGAACTTCGGCGGCATTGCCGCCAACTACGTCGAGTCCACCCAGGCGCGGCGCGAGGGTGATCAGTGGGTGGTGGACGCGAAGGACGTGCTGGATGGGCGCCAGTTCCCGATCCGCGCCAAGGTGCTCGTCAATGCCTGCGGCCCGTACGTGGACCAGCACAACCAGCTCTCGGGACAGAGAACGGCCCACCACCACGTGTTTTCCAAGGGCATCCACCTCATCGTCGACCGCGTGACCCCGCACAAGAGGGTGCTGACCTTCTTCGCCAGCGACGGGCGGCTGTTCTTCGTCATTCCCATGGGGCCCAAGACCTGCATCGGCACCACCGACACCCAGGTCGACAGCCCGCTGACCGAGGTGACGGACGCTGACCGGGCCTTTGTGCTGGACAACGCCAACCAGTTGCTCCAGCTGGAGCGGCCACTGACCCCGGCCGACATCATTGCCGAGCGCTGCGGCGTGCGCCCGCTGGCCATCGAAGGGCAGGGCGGCAAGGCCGACTGGGTCAAGCTCTCGCGCAAGCACGCCATCGACGTGAACGAGGCGGACCGGCACCTGAGCATCTTCGGCGGCAAGCTCACCGACTGCCTCAATGTGGGCGACGAAGTGGTGGACGCGGTGGCACGCCTGGGCGTGGCCATTCCCTACCTGGGCCGCAAGTGGTACGGCGAGCCGCACGATGCGGTGAAGGACGAGTTCCTGCACCAGGCGCGGCTCATGAACCTGGATGCAATGACCCACCCCTCGTCGTCGGAGCCCTTGAGCGTGCGCTTCTGGCGTCGCTACGGGGCCAATGCGTTCGGGTTGCTGGAACGCATACGCAACGACCCTGCCGAGGCCGAGCTGCTGATCGAGAACGCCGAATACACCCGCTGCGAGATCACCCAGGCGGCGCAGCGCGAAATGATCACCAAGCTCGAAGACTTCCTGCGCCGTCGCTCCAAGATTTCGCTGGTGGTGCGCCGCGATGACCTGCAAGACGCCCAGGGTCTGATGGAGGCCTGCCGCATCCTGTTCGGTGACCAGGCGCAGGAAAAGTACGACGAGTATTTCCGCACCCACTAAGACCCGCGGCAGCCCGGTTGCCAGGCACTGCTTGGCCACCACGGGTGGTGCTGGGCGCAGCAGGGGGTGCAAGGGCCGCTGCGCCCGTCGCCCGGGCTGGGGCCCCATGAAAGCGGAAATTCGGAGGCATTTTGGCCTCTGGCCCACGCAAAGTCTGCGTGGGCAGCTACGAACTTGATAGCACCTGCTCAGGCTGCCGCTTCCGCCGGTGTCCCCAGCTTGAGCGGCTGGCCTTCGAACACGGTGTTGAGCACCACGGTACTGGTGGTGCGGGCCACGCCCGGAATGGCCTTGATCTGCGCCAGCACGCCTTCAAGGTCGCGGGCGCGCGGGGTGCGCACCTTGGCCAGGAAGTCGTATTCGCCGGCCACGCTGTGCAGCTCCTGCACCGCCGCAATGGTGCGCAGGCGTGGCGCAATGTCGCGGCAATGGGCGCCGCCGTCGTTGCGAATTGCCACAAAGGCGGTAAAGCTCAGGCCCACCGCTTCGGGGTCCA
The DNA here is from genome assembly GCF_032337135.1 of Curvibacter sp. APW13. Lineage (NCBI taxonomy): Bacteria > Pseudomonadati > Pseudomonadota > Betaproteobacteria > Burkholderiales > Comamonadaceae > Curvibacter > Curvibacter sp. APW13. The sequence goes on from NZ_JAVXZZ010000003.1 coordinate 231,375, forward strand.
CCTGTACCGAAAAGCGCTGTATCACCCCACGCTCCACCAGCTTCTTCACGCGCTCGTGTACCGCCGCCGTGGACAGCCCCACCTCGGTGCCGATGTCGGCGTAAGAACGTCTGCCATCTGCACTCAGGGCCGAAATAATTCCGGCATCAATTGTGTCTATCTGAATATTTTCTTGATTTGTCGACATGATTTGGTATTATTTCGATAAATGGCGGTGGCGCCATAAATTTTACGGAAAGACAGCTTGTATGCCTACAAATTTCCAAAATTCAAAGAGCAAAGCCCCTCTGGCCTTGCTCGTCACGGCCTTGCTGCTGGTCTACATCGTCTGGGGTACTACCTACTTTGCCATCGGCATTGCGTTGCAAAGCATGCCGCCGCTGTGGATGAACGGTATCCGCTTCGCCCTGGCCGGGCTGGTCATGTTGGTATGGGCGTTGGCGCGCGGTGAAGCTTTGCCCACGGCACGCCAGTGGCGCAATGCCGCCGTGGTGGGTGGGCTCATGGTGTTTGGTGCCATGACGCTGGTGATGGTGGCGCAGAGCCACGGTATCGGCTCGGGCCTCATGGCCACGGTGGTGACCACCATGCCCATGTGGCTGGCGCTGTGGACGCGCATCGGCGGAGAACGCGTGCCGCTCACCAGCTGGGTGGGTCTGGGGCTGGGGGTGGCCGGCGCGGCGCTGCTGTCCATGGAGCGCGACTTTTCCGCCAGCTGGCTCGGCGCGTTGGCCGCCTTTGGCGCGCCCTTGTGCTGGAGCATCGGCTCCTATGCCTCGCGCAAGCTCGACCTGCCGCGTCCGGCCATGGCCGCCGCGGCGCAGTGGCTGCTCGGTGGCGCCATGGGCCTGGTGCTGGCAGCTGCTGTCGAGCCGGTGGAGGGCATGTTCCACGCCACGGCCACGGCCTGGGTGGCCTGGATCTACCTGCTGGTGTTCGGCACGCTCATCACGCTCAATGCCTACCTGTGGCTGCTGCAGAACACCAGCGCGGCGCTGGCGGGCAGCTACTCCTTCGTGAACCCGGCCGTGGCATTGTTGCTGGGTGCGGGCTTCGGTGGTGAGCACCTCACCGGGTGGGTGTACGGTGCCTTGCCGCTCATCGGTGCGGCGCTGGGGCTCATCATGTACGGCCCGGCGCTGGTGCGCTGGCTGGGGCGGTCGGGTCTGGTAGCGGCCCGCTGATCGGCAGCGGGGGCAGGGCTGCCCCCCGCTCATCCCCCACGAATACATCCCTTGCGTGCCAGGAGTACCGCATGATTCTTCGTATCTGGAAAGTAGGTCTGGCACCCGGCCAGGCCAGTGCACTGGAGCGGTTTGCACACGACGTCTCTCTGCCCATGTTTCGCGCGCAATCGGGGTGCCTCGCCGTGTTTTTCACCCGCTCCGACACCGCGTGTGTGACCGTGACCGTATGGGAGTCCACGCAGGCGGTGGAGCGCATGGAGGCCAGCGAACGCTACCAGTCGGTCGTGGCTGCCATCGAACAGACGGGCATTCTCTGCGGGCACCACCAGACCGATACCTTTGCCGTCTACGGCGGTGCCGTCGATGCAGCCCTGGCCCAGCATATGGCGCCCTAGCCTTGCGCGGGCCAGCGGTGTGGGCCCGTTGGTCATCCGCCGCGCCCAACCCTAAACCGAGGATTACCCATGCACATCATTCGCAGCAAGCAGTTCACCGCCGAACGCGCCTGGGGCGCACTACCCATCGCCAACATGAACGGCGTGACCACGCGCCTGCATTGGACTGACCAAGCCTACCAGTGGCACACCAACGAAGGGGAGGAGGTCTTTGCGGTGCTGGATGGTCAGGTCGAGATGCACTACCGGCTTGACGGCGAGGAACACACCACGCTGCTGAACACGGGCGACATCTTCTTTGCCAGCGCGGGTACCGCGCACGTGGCCCACCCGATCGGCGTGGCCCGTGTACTGGTGGTGGAGCACGAAGGCAGCGTGTAACACCGCGCGGCGGCAGCGCGTGGTGCGTGTAAGCTCGGCGGCCCAAGCAACCGCCAGGACTTTCACGATGCAAACCCTTCATGGGCAGTGCCAATGCGGCAGTGTGCGTTACACGGTGCACGGCACCATTGCCACCCTGTTTGCCTGCCACTGCACCGAATGCCAGCGCCAGTCGGCCAGTGCCTTTGGCATGGCCTTGTGGGTGAAGGACCCGCAGGTGCAACTGAGCGGCCCTGCGTTGGCGGAGTGGACCCGCACCACACCCTCGGGAAAGTCCATGACGGGGCGCTTCTGCCCGGTCTGCGGCACGCGCCTGTTCCACCAGGTGGCGTTCCCCGGTGCCCCGCTGAGCATCAAGCCCGGTACCCTGGACGACACCCGAACACTGCGCCCCGTGGCCCATATCTGGACCGCCAGCAAGCAGCCCTGGGTGCAACTGGACCCAGCGGCGCTGCAGTACCCCGGCAATCCGCCCGACTTTGCGCCCCTGGTGGAAGCTTGGCATGCGCAGGAGACCCAGGCATGAAGCGCTTCATCGCTGGGCTGCTCGGGTGTTGCATGGCCCTGGCCGCCTCGGCACAGACCAGCAAGCCGGTGCACATAGACCCCAGCGGCTGGTCTTCGTCGCCCGCACCCTTGCAGGCCTACTGGTTCGCCCCACAGGGCAGCGGTGCCCGAGCGGCGGTGGTCATGCTGCACGGCTGCGGTGGCGCCTATGCCAAGGACGGCAGCCTCAATGCACGGCACCAGATGTGGGGCGAACTGCTGGCCGCGCAGGGCATTGGTGCGCTGATGCTCGACAGTTTTTCCAGCCGCGGCGTGCGCGAGCTGTGCACCCAGAAGTACGCCGAGCGCAGCCTCAAGGAAGCCGACCGCGTGGGCGACGCCTATGCAGCGCTGGCCTGGCTGCGCCAGCAGCCCGGCGCGGACGGCGCGCGCATTGCGGTGCTGGGCTGGTCGCATGGTGCGGGCGTCACGCTCGACACCATCACTCACCCGCCAGCGGAGCTGGCACAGGGCTTTGCTGCGGCGGTGGCCTTCTACCCGGGCTGCACCGCGCGGGCCAAAAAGGCCGAGCGCTTTCGCCCTTATGCCCCGGTGCTGCTGCTCATTGGCGAGGCCGACGACTGGACCCCGGCAGCGCCCTGCGTGGCCCTGACGCAAGCGGCGCAGCGCAACGGCGCCGCCATGGACATCGTGACCTACCCCGGTGCCTACCACGACTTCGACAACCCCGACATCACCCAGGTGCGCCTGCGCAAGGACGTGCCCAATGGCGTCAATCCGGGGCAGGGCGTGCACACCGGGCCCGATGCAGGGGCACGTGAAGCAGCCAAGGTGCGGGTCAGCGCCTTTCTGGGTAGGGTGCTGGTGCCGTAAGACTCAGACCCAGAGCCGGTAGAGCCAGAAGCTCTCGTCGTGGGTGATGGCATGGTCCAGCTCCTGCGGGCTCATGCCGGAGACCCGGCGTACCTCGCGGCACAGATGCGACTGGTCCGAATAGCCCATGTCCAGCGCCAGCATGGCCCAGTCGCGTGGGCCGGACTCGCTGTCGGGCGCACGGGCGGCAAAGAACAGGTCTTCGGCCCGGCTCAGGCGGCGCAGTTCGCGTTGCGGCAGCCCGGCCCACTGCTTGAAGCGTCGCTCGGCCTGACGGATGCTCTGCCCCACGCCCGAGGTGTGGGCCTTGCGTGCCAGGGCTTCGGCCCAGTGGCGGTAGCGTTCGGGGCGGCTCAGCGTGGCCTCGCTGCAGGCCTGCCAGCGCGGGGCCAGGAAGCCCTCCACCAAGGCGATGCGTTCGGCATCGTCCGCCGCGTGCAGCACTTGTTCGGCCCATGCCAGCCACGGTCCCTGCAGCACGGTCTCCAGCGGCAGTGTGCGGTTCACCAGGGTGGCCAGGTCCAGCCCGGTCATGGCCTGCACTGCCTGCGGCAACAGACCGAGCAGGAAGGCATGCACGGGGCCGGGGTTGGCGCTCACCATGGGCACGGTGTGGGGCCCGGCAAAGGTGATGCGGGGCGAGGGTTCGCTCACCTCCACGCCATCGCGGCGCACCACCACGGCCTCGCCCTCCATCAGCCAGAAGATGCCGCACAGGGGCGAGGCCGGAAAGTAGTTGAGCCGCTGCGCCGGCGCCAGCACTGTGCCCCGGGTGTCGCGCACGATGGTGGAGTGCACGCACGACGACAGTGCCAGGGGTGGCAAGTGCAAGTGGCTGCGGGGCAGGGCGGCGTCGGGCATGGAGGCTTTGGCTTCAGGGCATGTCGTATTCGTTCAATACGCCGGGGCGGGGTTTGAAGACACTGCGGGGGCGCTGCCAAGGCAGTGCCTTTCAGATAACCGGCGAACGATTATGCCCACCGTCATTTCCTTCTTCCTTGCCCCCTTGTGCGTGCTGCTGGCGGTCTACCGTCTCGTGAGCATCCCCCTGCAGGTGCTGCGCGGCCAGCGCGAGTTCAACCGCTCGCCCTCGCTGGCACCGGCCATCTGGGCCGCTGTGGCCTACGTCGGTCTGGTGGGCTACCTGGTGTGGATCATCTGGCGCATGGTGCAAGGCTTCACGGCCACCACGTTGGAGAGCTGGGAAGTGCTGCGCGTGCTGCTGTACTTCGAAGCCTTTCCCGTGGTCTACGTGTTGGCCGAATCGCGCTTTTTCTACGGCTTCAAGCGCCAAGCCAAGGCGGCTTGACGCCCACTTGTTTCAGGGAGGGACGCTGCTGCCCTGGCTGCACTGGACATCAGCCGCATGCAGGCGTAGTCTTGTGGCTGCGCAAATGCATATCCATGCCTTTGTTTCGTTCCAACTTTGCAGGAGATGACCATGCGGATGCAGAAAATTCGGCAGTGTTTGGCAGGAATCGCGATCGGCTTGGCCGCCGGTGGTGTATGGGCCGCAGACGTGGTGGTCAGCGTGGATGAGGGCAACCCGCCCTTCATGTACGCCAAGGACGGCAAGCCCGAAGGGGTCTATCCGGCGGTACTGCGGGAAGCCTTCGCGCGGATGGGTGTGGCCCTGAAGCTGCAAGCACGGCCCTGGAAACGCGCCATCGCCGAGATCGACGAGGGTTCGGCGGGTGTCGGCGGAATCTACAAGAACGACGAACGCGTCAAGAAATACGACTACAGCGCTCCCATACTGGCCGAAAAGATGGCGGTCTACATGGGGAGCAAGAAGAAGTTCGAATTCAAGACCGCCGCTGATCTGCGGGGAATGAGCGTGGGCGTCATACGCGGCTGGAGCTATGGCGACGACTTTGATGCCTTGCGAAAAGCCGGGCAGGTGAACGTCGAGGAAACGGGCAGTGACGCACAAAACCTGCAGAAGCTTGCGGCGGGGCGGCTCGATGCGGTGCTGGTCATTGCCGAAGCCGCTGCGGCCATCGTCAAGGCACAAAAGCTCCAGGGTATAGAGGCCGCGCCCACGCTGCTGGCTTCCAACATGGCCCACCTGGCGTTCAACAAGAGCGCCAGCCAGGCGGCACTGCTCGAGAAGTTCAACAAGGTCCTGGCCGAAATGCAAAAGTCCGGCGCGCTTGAGACGATCCTGGTTCAGGAGCTGGCCAAATAGCACCACGGGCAGCACCCTCGTCCACGGGTGGTGGCGCGCGGTGCAGGGCATAAAAAAAGGTGCTGGCCTTGTGGGCACAGCACCTGCAATTCCGGTCGGCGCGGATTGCGCACCGGTGGAATATCAGGGGTACAGGCCGCGCAGTTCGCGGGCGTGCAGGATGCGGGTACAAGCCATGATGAAGGTGGCCGTGCGCAGGCTCACCTTCTTGTCCTGGCCCACCTGCCAGATGGCGGCAAACGCTTCCTTCATGATGCGCACCAGGCGGTTGTTGATTTCCTCTTCGGTCCAGAAGAAGCTGGAGAAGTCCTGCACCCACTCGAAGTAGCTCACCGTTACGCCACCGGCGTTGGCAATCACGTCGGGCAGCACCAGCACGCCGCGCTCCTGCAGGATGTCATCCGCTTCCGGGGTGGTCGGGCCGTTGGCACCTTCGATCACCAGCTTGGCCTTCACGCGGTTGGCGCGAGCAGCGGTGAGCTGGCCTTCCAGCGCTGCCGGGATCAGGATCTCGCAGTCCACGTCCCAGAAGTTCTCGTTGGCAATCACTTCGCCACCGGCAAAACCGGCCACCGAGCCATGGGCGGCCACGTGCTTGAGCAGCGCGGGAACATCGAAGCCCGCACCGTTGAAGATGGTGCCGCCATGGTCCTGCACCGCCACCACGCGGGCACCGGCTTCGGCAAACAGCTTGCCAGCGATGCCGCCCACGTTGCCGAAGCCCTGCACGGCCACGCGGGCCTTACTCACGTCCATGCCGATGCGCTGGGCCGCTTCGCAGCCCACGGTGAACACGCCGCGGCCGGTGGCTTCCTGGCGGCCCAGCGAACCACCCAGGTCCACGGGCTTGCCGGTTACCACGCCGGTGGCGGTGGCGCCTTCGTTCATCGAATAGGTGTCCATCATCCACGCCATGATCTGGGCGTTGGTGTTCACGTCGGGGGCGGGAATGTCCTTGGTGGGGCCGATGATGATGCCGATTTCGCTGGTGTAGCGGCGGGTAATGCGCTCCAGCTCACCCATGGACAGCGTGCGCGGGTCGACACGGATGCCACCCTTGGCACCGCCGTAGGGCACGTTCACGGCCGCGTTCTTAATAGACATCCAGGCCGACAGGGCCATCACTTCGGAAAGAGTTACGTCCTGGTGGAAGCGCACGCCGCCCTTGCCGGGGCCGCGCGAGGTGTTGTGCTGCACGCGGTAGCCCTCGAAGTGGGCCACGGTACCGTTGTCCAGGTGGATCGGCACGTCCACGATCAGGGCGCGCTTGGGGCGCTTGAGGGTGTCGGCCCAGCGGCTCAGCGAGCCCAGGTAGGGAATGACGCGGTCAACTTGCTGCAGGTAGATACCCCAAGGGCCCAGGTTGTCGGCGTTGAGGTAAGAGGGTACGGCCAGGGTAGAAGCCGGAGAGGACATGCATGCTCCTTGTGTTGAGAGAAGGCCGCACTGTAGGCGCGGTGCAGGGGGAAGTCCAAGGCCAAGTTTTTTGGTGGTTATGCGTTTGGCGCATAACCATTGGGAGGCGCCTCAGGCACCTCAGGCGCTGATGCTGAGGATGCGTCCGGTGGTCTGGCCCAGCGCGTTCTTGGCTGCGGCGGCGTTCGGGTTGCTCTTGAGCGGATTGCCCGCCGCGGCAAACTTGTCGGCGGCGGCGGTGTACATGCGCACCAGGAACTCCTGCGTGGGTGGGTCCACCTGCGACTGGCTGGCCAGACGCGGCGAGGAGTACACGTCGGCATCCAGGCGCGGCGCAGGTGCCTTGGGCTTGAGCGGTGCGTCGGCAGGGGCGGTGGCGGTGCTTTGGGCTTGCTCGGCGGCGCGCTCGGCTTCCAGGCGGCGCTGGCGCGCCAAGGCCTCGGCCGACTCGGCCTCGCGCCGTGCCTGCGTGGCCCGGCTCTGCATCAGGCTCTGCTGCAGGCTCAGCGTTGCGCTGTTGGTGCCGCCTATGGTGGCCATGGCCATGGCCGTGTCTCGGGTGGGGTGTGGGCGCTCAGGCCGTCACGTTGAGCAGGCGGCCGGTGGAGTGGCCCTGCGTGTTCACCACAGGCCGGTTTTCCTTGGCCCGCTCGCGGGCACGGGCCTCGTCGGCGGCCTGCTGCTGCTGGCGCGCTGCCTGGTCACGCTGCTCCGTCTTGCGCTGCGCCTGCAGTGCCTCGGTGCGCTGGTTGGTTTTCGACCGTGAAACTTCCATAAGCCCTCCAAAAGCCGCGTTGTTCGCGCTGGACAATTTTAGGGAGTTGGGGCAGGAAATTCAATGTGGTGCGCAGTGTCCGCAGCTATGGCTGCTTGCCGAGCAGTACCCGCTGGTTGGTGAAGTCGATGCCGCTGGTGGGTTGTCCCTTGAGCGTGGTGACGGGAAAGCGTTCGTCTGCAAATTCCCACCTTGCGGCCTTGCCGTTGGGCAAAATCCGTTGGTCGGGCGGGGTCTTGTTGATGGTGACCACCCACTCGATCAGCACCGTGTCGTCCTTGACCTGGTGGATCAGGGTCGCGGCGTCAAAGTCGCCAAACATGCGCTCTCGCTTTTCTCGTTGCCACTGCAACTCAATGCGGTGGGTACGGAAGTACTCGCGCATGATGGGGCGCAGATCGATGTTTTCCAGAATGAACTCGCGCCCGTCCTTGAGTTTCCAGCGCACATGCAGAGGCCAATAGGCGGTCAACAGTCCCATGGTGGCCCCGGTGCCGAGAGACGGGGTGTCGCGACCCCACCAGAGCACATCTTTCTGTGGGGAGTACTCAGATTGGGCGATTTCTACATTGGCAAAATTCTCAAAGGTTTGCCCGTAGCCCCAGTTGTATCCGTTCAGTCCGCCCGGGAATACGTCTGGCTCCTGGCGTTCGCTGGCGCTCGGCATACCGTCCACCCGCGCGACACCGCTGGTACCCGCACAGCCCCACAGCCCGCCCACCAGCGCCAACAGTCCCAATGCATGCATCCAGCGTTCCATCGGTTCACACTCCTTGTTGCGGCCGATTATCCCTGCCAAATTGGCCCCTGGCCCGCGTATCCATTGCGTAAGCAGCTCCCAATTCCATAGCGACAGGAAAAGCCTCACGCCCCGAACTGCAGCGCCGCCAGCCCCGCGTACACGCCACCGCGCGCCAGCAGCTCGGCGTGGGTGCCTTGTTCGACCACGCGGCCGTGGTCCAGCACCACGATGCGGTCGGCGCGCTGCTGGTCCAACTTACTCCTTGATCCACTGGCTGTTGCGGAAAAACTCCCAGCGTTTATCGAACTCGATGCCGCTGGTGGGGGTGCCTTTGAGGGTTGTGACGAGGTAGCGCTCTTTGGTGAGGTGCCATTGGGTTGCCGCGCCACTGGGGAGAAAACGCTCTTTCACGGGAGTGGTATTTGCAGTAATTACCCACTCGATCAGGACGGTGTCGTCTTTGACTTGGTGTATTAAAGTCGGCTCGTAATCGCTGGCATTCTCGAAGTGCCGCCCCTCCTTCTGCCACTGCAACTCAATGCGGTGGGTTTTGAAGTACTCGCGCATGATGGGGCGGAGGTCAAGCTTGTCCAGCATGAACTCGCGCCCATCCTTGAGCTTCCAGTGCACGCTCAAGGGCCAGTAGGCGGTGAGGCCGAGCATGGTGGCTGAAGGACCGGTGCCATCCGGAACGTCTGATTTCCAGGTGCGTTGAGTGCTGCCGTACGGTGAATAGTCAAACTGGGCTATTGCCACATTGACGAAGTTTTCACGGGTTTGGCCAAGTCCCCAACTGTAGTCCCGCCAACCACCGGGAAACACATCCGGTTCCTGGCGTTCGCTGGCGCTCGGCATACCGTCCACCCGCGCGACACCGCTGGTACCCGCACAGCCCCACAGCCCGCCCACCAGTGCCAACAGTCCCAATGCATGCATCCAGCGTTTCATCGGTTCACACTCCATGTTGCGGCCGATTATCCCTGCAAAATGGGCCCCTGGCCCGCGTATCCATTGCGTAGTCAGCTACCAATTCCATAGCGAAAGGAAAAGCCTCAGGCCCAGAACTGCAGCGCTGCCAGCCCCGCGTACACGCCACCGCGCGCCAGCAGCTCGGCGTGGGTGCCTTGTTCGACCACGCGGCCGTGGTCCAGCACCACGATGCGGTCGGCGCGCTGCTTGTCCAACTTACTCCTTGATCCACTGGCCGTTGCGGAAAAACTCCCAGCGTTTGTCGAACTCGATGCCGCTGGTGGGAGTGCCTTTGAGGGTTGTGACGGGGTAGCGTTCGTCTGAGAAAGTCCATCGATTTGCTGCGCCGGAAGAGGCAAACCGTTGGTTGTAGGGCGTGTTGTTGATCGTGACCACCCACTCAATCAACACGGAATCGTCTTTGACCTGATGCACGAGCGTTGCTTCATAGTCGCCACGTTCACGCTTGCGTCCTTCTCGCTGCCATTGCAACTCAATGCGGTGGGTTTTGAGGTACTCGCGCATGATGGGGCGAAGGTCAAGCTTGTCCAGCATGAACTCGCGCCCATCCTTGAGCTTCCAGCGCACGCTCAAAGGGTGGTAAACGTTGAGGCCGCACATGGTGGCAGAGGGGCCAGTGCCATCAGGTACATCTGACATCCAATTACGTTGGGTACTGACATAGAGCGAGTAATCAAACTGGGCAATTGCCACATTGGCAAAGTTTTCCCGGGTTTGACCGAGGCCCCAGCAGTAATCCCGCCAACCACCGGGAAACACATCCGGCTCCTGGCGTTCGCTGGCATTCGGTGCACCGTCCACCCGCGCCACACCACTTGAGCCCGCGCAGCCCCACAGCCCGCCCACCAATGCCAACAGTCCCAATGCATGCATCCAGCGTTTCATCGGTTCACATTCCTTGTTCCGGCCGATTATCTCTGCCAAATGGGCACCTAGCCCTCGTATCCATTGCGTAGTCAGCTACCAAATCCATAGCGACAGGAAAAGCCTCAGGCCCCGAACTGCAGCGCTGCCAGCCCCGCGTACACACCACCGCGCGCCAGCAGTTCGGCGTGGGTGCCTTGCTCGACCACGCAGCCGTGGTCCAGCACCACGATGCGGTCGGCGCGCTGCACGGTGGCCAGGCGGTGGGCAATGACCAGGGTGGTGCGGTTGCGCATGGCGGACTCCAGTGCTGCCTGCACCACGCGCTCGCTTTCGGCGTCGAGCGCGCTGGTGGCTTCGTCGAGCAGCAGCAGCGGCGGGTTCTTCAAAATGGCGCGGGCGATGGAGATGCGCTGGCGCTGCCCGCCGGACAGGCGCACGCCGCGCTCGCCCAGGAAGGTGCGGTAGCCCTCGGGCAGGGCGGTGATGAAGTCGTGGGCGAAGGCGGCGCGGGCGGCGGCTACCACTTCCTCGTCACTGGCCTCGGGGCGGCCGTAGCGGATGTTCTCCATGGCGTCGGCCGAGAAGATGACGGCGTCCTGCGGCACGATGCCGATGCGGCTGCGCAGGTCGTGCAGCGCCAGTTCCTGCACCGGCACGCCGTCCAGGGCAATGCGCCCACTCTGGGCGTCGTAGTAGCGCAGCAGCAGCTGGAACACGGTGCTCTTGCCCGCACCGCTGGGGCCCACCAGGGCCACGGTCTGGCCGCTGTCCACCCGCAGGTTCAGCTGCGCCAGCGCAGGCTGCGACGGGCGCGAGGGGTAGTGGAAGCCCACATCGGTCAGCTCCACGCTGCTGCCGCCCTGCGTGGGCGGCAGTGCGCGCGGTTGCGCGGGCGACTGGATGGGCGAGCGCTGCGCCAGCAGCTCCATGAGCCGCTCGGTGGCCCCGGCGGCGCGCAGCAGGTCGCCATAGACCTCGCCCAGCACGGCAAAGGCACCGGCCAGGATGATGATGTACAGCACCGTCTGGCCCAGGTGCCCGGCGCTGATGCGCCCGCTGGCAACGGCCTGCGTGCCCAGGTACAAGCCCCACAGCAGCGCCGCGCTGGTGGCGATGATGATGAAGGCCACCAGCACGGCGCGTGCCTTGCTGCGGCCCACGGCGGTGCGAAAGGCCGCCAGCGTGGAGGCCTCGAAGCGGCTGGCTTCGCGTTCCTGCGCGTTGTAGCTTTGCACCACGGGAATGGCGTTGAGCACTTCGGCGGCAATGGCACTGGAGTCGGCAATGCGGTCCTGGCTGGCGCGCGAGAGCTTGCGCACGCGCCGCCCGAAGGCCATGGCCGGCAGCACCACCAGCACCAGGCCCACCAGCACCTGGGCCATGACCACGGGGTTGGTCCACACCAGCATGGCCAGCGCACCCAGGCCCATGACGGCGTTGCGCAGCCCCATGGAGAAGGACGAGCCCACCACGGTCTGCACCAGGGTGGTGTCGGCGCTCAGGCGCGACAGCACCTCGCCGGTCTGGGTGGTCTCGAAGAATTCGGGGCTTTGGGCGATCACGTGGCGGTACACGGCGTTGCGCAGGTCGGCCGAGACCCGCTCGCCCAGCCAGCTGACCATGAAGAAGCGCGCAGCGGAAAAGATACCCAGCGCCACCGCCACGGCGAACAGGGCCATGAAGTGGCTGGGCAGGTCGGCACCGGGGCCCTTGGCCAGGCCCTGGTCGATCAGGTCCTTCAGCGCGGCGGGAAACACCAGCGTGGCCCCGGCCGCGGCCAGCAGCAGCACCAGGGTGAAGGCGATGTGCCAGCGGTAGGGCGTGAGGAAGGGCAGCAGGCCGCGCAGGGCGGTGGGCGGGGCGGAGGCAGGAGGCGTGGAGGTGGTGGCAGAAGTCATGGGGGTCAAAATGGGGTCTGGCCCGCGGTTTGCAAGCGTGGTCAGCTATCAAATATGTAGCGACTGTGCGGAACCGGAATCACCCCAGCATGTCGGCTATGGACTGGCGCGCCGCCCTCAGGTCCCCGGCCAGGGCCTCCACCCACTGCGGGTTGTAGTAGGTGGGCAGGTAGCGTTCGCCGGAGTCGCACAGCAGCGACAGGATGGAGCCGCGCTGCCCTTGCGCACGCATCTCGCAGGCCAGCTGCAGCATGGCGACGAAGTTGGTGCCGGTGGACGGGCCCACGCGCCGCCCCAGCAGGGTGTGCAGCGCCTGCATGGCGGCAATGGACTCGGCATTGCCCACCTGCACCATGCGGTCCACCAGGCTGGGGATGAAGCTGGGCTCCACGCGCGGGCGGCCAATGCCCTCGATGCGCGAACCGGCGCTGGTGAGGGTGGCGTCGTTTAAGCGGTGGTAGTCGTAGAACACCGAGCCTTCGGGGTCGGGCACGCACACGCGCGTGGCGTGGCGCTGGTAGCGGATGAAACGTCCGATGGTGGCGCTGGTGCCGCCCGTGCCCGCCGCAATGACCACCCAGGTGGGAATGGGGTGGCGCTCGCGTGCCATCTGGCTGAACATGCTCTGGGCAATGTTGTTGTTGCCGCGCCAGTCGGTGGCGCGCTCGGCGTAGGTGAACTGGTCCATGTAGTGGCCGTTGCGGGCCTGGGCCAGTGCGCGGGCCGCTTCGTACACCTCGGCCGGGCTGTCCACCAGGTGGCATTCGCCGCCGTAGAAGGCAATCTGGGCAATCTTCTCGGGCGAGGTGGAGCGCGTCATGACGGCCACGAAGGGCAGCCCGATGAGGCGGGCGAAATAGGCTTCGCTCACCGCCGTGGAGCCGCTCGACGCTTCAACCACGGTAGAGCCCTCGTGCAGCCAGCCGTTGCACAGTGCGTAGAGGAACAGCGAGCGCGCCAGCCGGTGCTTGAGGCTGCCGGTGGGGTGGGTGGATTCGTCCTTAAGGTACAGGTCGATGCCTGCGCGCTCGAAGGCCGGCAGCGGCAAGGGGATGAGGTGGGTGTCGGCACTGCGGACGTAGTCGGCCTCGATGCGGGCGATGGCATCAAACAGCCAGGTGCCGCTCATCGCGCCCCCGCCTTGGCCAGGCGCTCGGCCAGTGGCATGCGGGCCTGGCCGGTGTAGGCGTCCAGGCGCTGGCCCATGGCGGTTTCCAGCTGGTCCAGCCGCGCCGAGGTGGCCGGGTGGGTGCTGAAGGTCAGGGCGAAGGCCGGGTTGTCGCCGGTGGTGACGGCCAGCTGCTGCAGCACGGCCAGCAACCCGTAGGGGTCGTAGCCGGCAGCGGTGGCGTAGACCACGCCCACGCGGTCTGCCTCGAACTCGTCGCTCTGGTCCAGACCGCGGGAATAGACCTCGCGCCCCATCTGCAGCAGTTGCTCCTTCAGGGCACCGCTCACGCCGCCGCCCACCTGGGTGGCCAGGGCCTGGGTCAGCAGGCCGCTCTGGGCCGACTTCTGCATCGCCTTGAGGTGGTGCTTGCCCACGACGTGGGCCATTTCATGCGCCAGCACCGAGGCCAGGTCCGCCTCGTCGACCATGCGGTCGATCAGCCCCTTGGTGACGAAGATGTACCCGCCGGGTGCGGCAAAGGCGTTGTAGCCCTCGTCGTCGAGCACGCCGAAGGTCCAGGGCAGGTGCGGGCGCGGCGTCTGCAGGCTGATCCAGCGCCCCAGCCGGTTCACGTAGCGTTGCAGGTTGGCGTTGGGGTGCAGGGGCTTGGCGCCCAGCAGCACGGCGGCCAGGTGGCGGCCGATCTGGATTTCCTTGGGCTCGTCCACGTCCTGCAGTGCCTGGGTGGCCAAGGACGCGATTTCGGTCACGTTGATCGACTTGGTGGGGCTGTTGCTGCCCTGCTGCCCGCCTTTCATGAGGCCTTGCAGCAGGCCGCCGAGCATCTTGCCGGGGTCGTTCTGGGCGAGTGCGGGGGCACTGGCCAGGGCCAATGCGAGGGTAGCCACGGCAGTCAGCGCGGCGAAGGGGCGAGTGGGGGTGCGCATCATTTGCCCTCCTTCTGGAACGAGCCACCCGGGCTGGTTGGGGCGGCGGGGGGATTGGGCGTGGGCAGCAGGGCCACGGTCTGGGCGGCCAGGTGGCGCTCGCTGGCGTAGCGGCGTGCCTGGGCTTCGTCGGCCCGCATCTGCTCCAGCTTGTCCACCGCGGCCAGGTTGGGGGCGGCGTTCTGGATGTCTTCCTTGCTCAGGCCGCGGATGCCGATCGTCGAGGTGGCGGTGGTGGTGCTGCCGGCACTGCTGCCACGGTTCAGGAAGCCGCTCAAGCCCCGCAGGGCACCGGTGAGACCATTGCTGGCAGGGGCCGCGGCACCGCCAGCAGACACGTCGAACATGTGCACCCAGCCGGTCTGGCCGGTGGCAGTCTGTACCTGCATCCAGGGGCCGGTGCGCTGGGTCGTGCGCGTGACGCTGGTGCCGGCGGGCAGGGTGGCCAGCGTGGCACCCGTGGCCGAGGGCTGGTCGCGCAGGGCCGTGGCCTGCTTGGTCTGCAGCGGTTCGTTCTGGGCCTGGGCCAACGGTGTCGTGGCCAGCAGTGCTGCGCACAGGGCGGTGGCGCTGGCAGTCCGGGGAAGACGAGGTTTCATGGCGTGTCTGGGGTGTGGAAGCCGTGCCAGTGTACGGCGCAGGATGCCGATTGCAAATCGCCAGAGGGCTAAAATGACGGCTTCACCGGGGGTGTCCGGCGCGCAGGCGTCGGGCTGAGATTTACCCCATGAACCTGATCTGGGTCATACCAGCGTAGGAAGCGTGAGAAGCCTTGGGGGTTGTGCATTGCAGCCCTTTCGGTGAATCAGTGCTTCGACCACTTTTTTGCCGAAAGCGAGTTACCGAAGTGAATTTCCGTTTTTCCCTGCGTGTTTCCGTGGCTGCCGCCGCGGTGTCTGCCGCCCTGTCCGCCTCTGCCGTCGAACTGCGCGTGCTGGCGCACAGCTCCTACTCCTTGCCCAAGCCGCTGGTGGCCCAGTTCGAACGCGACACCGGCATCCAGCTCAAGGTCACCAAGGCGGGTGACGCGGGCGAAATGCTCAACAAGCTGATCCTCACCAAGGCCAGCCCGATCGCGGACGTGGTGTTCGGCATCGACAACGCGCTGGCAGGCAAGGCACTGGCTGCGGGGGTCATCGACGCCGACGTGGGCGCGCAAGCACAGCGCAAGTCGCAGGCGAGCCTGCCCGCCGGCCTGGTGCCGGTGGACTATGGCTATGTGACGCTGAACTATGACAAGGCCTGGTTTGCCTCCAAGGGGGTGAAGTTGCCGGCCACACTGGCGGCGCTGGCCGAGCCCGCCTACGCCAACCTGCTGGTGGTGCAGAACCCGGCCACCAGCAGCCCCGGCTACGCCTTCCTGTTGGCCACCATCGGCCAGATGGGCGAAGAGGCTGCCTTCGACTGGTGGGCCAAGATGCGCGCCAATGGCCTGAAGGTGGCCAAGGGCTGGAGCGAGGCCTACTACACCGACTTCAGCCGCAACGGCGGCAGCCGCCCGCTGGTGGTGAGCTATTCCACCAGCCCGGCCGCCGAGCTCTTCTACGCCAAGGACAAGCCCACCGAGCCGCCCACCGGCAGCCTGGCCCTGCCGGGTGGCGTGTTCCGCCAGGTGGAAGGCGTGGCGCTGGTGCAGGGCGGCCAGGAACGCGAGGCAGCGCGCAAGTTCATCGACTTCCTGCGTTCCCCTGCGGTGCAGCAGCAGATGCAGACCGTGATGTGGATGTACCCGGTGGAGCCGGGCGTGGCCCGCGATGACGTGATGCGACATGCGCCCGAACCGACGACCTTTGCCGCGCCTTCCGACAAGGACATCGCCGAGAAAGGTGCGGCCTGGGTGGCGCGCTGGACCAAGGTGGTGCTGAAGTAAGCGGTGGTGGTGCGCGGCAACCGGCCCATGGCGGCCCCCGCAGGGCCGGTGCTGGCGGCCGCGCCCGTGCTGGGCTTTTTGGGGGCGGTGCTGGTGGCGCCGGTGCTGGCGCTGCTGGCCCTGGCGCTCACCCAGGGCACCAGCTGGAGCCTGGATGCCTGGCTGGCACCGTGGACGGACGCCTACCTGCGCCAGCGCCTGGTGTGGACACTGGCGCAGGCGCTGGTGACGGCAGGCGCGGCCGTGTTGTTGGGGCTGCCCCTGGCCTGGACCCTGCAGCGCCTCGAATTTCCGGGGCGGCGCGCCATGGCCTCGCTGGTGATGCTGCCCTTTGTGGTGCCGACGCTGGTGGCAGCGCTGGGCGTGCTGGCGCTGCTGGGCACGCGCGGCTGGCTGGCACGCTGGACCGGGCTGTCGTTCGAGTCCGGCGCCGTGCTGCTGCTCTACGGCAACCTGTTTTTCAACCTGTGTGTGGTGGTGCGCCCCACCATGGGCGCCTTGCAGGCGGTGAATGCCACGCTGTGGGCTGCGGCCCGCACCCTGGGGGCGAGTCCCTGGCGGGTGTTCTGGCGGCTGGAGTGGCCGCTGGTGCGCTCGGCCGTGTGGGCGGCGGCCTGCCTGGTGTTCCTGTATTGCTTCAGCGGCCTGGGGCTGGCCCTGGTGCTGGGCGGGCAGCGCTACGCTACGCTGGAAGTGGAGATCTACACGCTGGTGGCGCATGAGCTGGCATTGGGCCCGGCCAGTGTGCTGGCGCTGTGGGTGGCCGCTGGGGGTGTGCTGGTGACGGCTGCCTACGCCCGGCTGGCGGCGCGTGCAGCGGTGCCGCTGCGGGTGCAGCCGCTGGCACGTGCGCCGGTACGCGGCGGTAAGGCGGCACTGCTGGTGCTTTGCAGCTATGCAGTTTTTGTGTTTTTTGTGCTTCTTCCCCTCGCATCCATTGCGTTGGCAGCTATGAATTCGGTAGCGGATTGGGTAGGCCTGTGGGCGGACGAGGAGTTCTGGCTGGCGCTGGGCAATACCTTGCGTTTTACGGCTGCGACGGTGGTGTTGAGCAGTGTGCTGGGCTTGCTGCACGGTCTGGCCGCACACCGTTGGCGCTGGATGCGGGCCTTCCTGTTTGCGCCGCTGGTGGTGTCGTCCGTGATGGTGGGCTTTGGCCTGCTGGTGCTGTACCCGCGCTGGAGTGCCTCGCTGTGGGTGCTGCTGGCGGGCTACACCTTGGTGGCCTACCCGTTTGTCACGCAGTCGGTGGTGAATGCGCTCGACGCCATGCCGCCCCAATGGCTGGCGGCTGCGCGGCTGTTGGGTGCCACACCGTGGCGTGCCTTCGTGCGCGTGACCCTGCCAGTGTTGCTGCCAGCCCTGCGCCGGGGTGCAGCGTTTGCGGCGGCCACGGCCCTGGGTGAGTTTGCCGTCACGCTGTTTCTTTCGCGCCCCGAGTGGACGACGCTCACGACCCTGATCTACCAGCGCCTGGGACGCCCCGGGGCCGCCAACCTGGCACAGGCCCAGGCCTTGGCCGTGGGCTTGCTGGTGTTGGCGTGGAGCATCTTCCGGCTGCTCGAAGGTCGCCCCCAACCGAGGAATGAACATGCTTGAACTGGAATCGGTCTGCAAGACCTGGCGCAGCCCCGCAGGCGAGGTTCGACCCCTGTTGCAGGGGGTCTCGTTGTCGGTGGCGCAGGGTGAAACGGTGGCCTTGCTGGGTGCCTCGGGCAGTGGCAAGAGCACCTTGCTGCGCATCGTGGCTGGTATCGAGCCGCTGGAGTCCGGGGTAGTGCGTATCGACGGGCAAAGCATGCAGGACGTGGCCCCCGAGCGCCGCGGCGTGGGCCTGATCTTCCAGGACTTTGCACTGTTTCCGCACCTCGACGTCTGGGACAACGTGGCCTTCGGGCTGGTGGAGCAGGGAACGCCGAAGGCGGCGGCCCGTGCACAGGCGCAGGCCATGCTGCAGTCCTTTGGTCTGCAGGTGCCGCGCGGGCACCGGGTCTGGCAGCTCTCCGGTGGCGAGCAGCAGCGGGTGGCACTGGCGCGCGCCCTGGTGGTACAGCCCCGTGTGCTGCTACTGGACGAGCCGCTGTCTGCGCTGGACGCCGACTTGCGCCACCAGTTGCGCGCCGATTTCCTGCAGCGCATTGCGCGCCACGGCACCGCCGCGCTGTGGGTCACGCACGATGAGGACGAGGCCCGTGCCGTGGGGCAGCGGGGTTACCGCCTGGTGGAAGGGGTACTGCAGCCCCTGTGGTGAAAGGCGTCAGCCCAGCAGACGTTCCACCGTGGCGAGGCACTGCGCCAGGGCGTCGGGTGCGTCGCAAGGCACGATGGTGCGCTGCGGCATGGAGCGCAGCCAGGTGATCTGGCGTTTGGCCAGTTGGCGCGTGGCAAAGATACCGCGGTCACGCAGTTCGGCCAGGGGCCACTGGCCGTCCAGCATCTCCCAGGTCTGGCGGTAGCCCACGCAGCGCATGGACGGCAGGTCCGGATGCAGGTCGCCGCGCTGGCGCAGGGCCATGACTTCCTGCACCAATCCACCGGACAGCATGGCGTCGAAGCGTTGTGCAATGCGGGCGTGGAGCCAGGCGCGGTCCTGCGGCTCCAGGCTGATCAGGGCGTAGGGAACGGTCGCGCCTGGGTCGGCCGGGTTCTTGGTGCGCGAGTGAAAGGCCGACAAGGGCTGGCCGCTGATGCGGTACACCTCCAGCGCGCGCTGGATGCGCTGGCTGTCCTGCGGTGCCAGCCGCGCCGCGGTGGTGGGGTCTACCTCGGCCAATCGGGCGTGCATGGCGGGCCAGCCGACTTCGGCGGCCTCGGCGTCCAGCGCCGTGCGCACCGTGGCGTCGCTGGGCGGCATGTCGTCCAAGCCGTCGAACAGGGCCTTGAGGTAGAGCATGGTGCCGCCCACCAGCAGGGGAAGGGCGCCGCGCGTGCGGATCTCGTCGATGAGCCGTCGGGCATCCCGCGCAAATTCGGCCGCGCTGTAGGCCTGCAGCGGGTCGCGGATATCGATCAGGTGGTGTGGCACCTGCGCCACTTCTTCCCTGGAAGGTTTGGCAGTGCCAATGTCCATGCCGCGGTAGACCAGGGCGGAGTCCACGCTCACGATTTCGCAGGGCCGCCGCGCAGCCAGCGCCAGCGCGGCGGCGGTCTTGCCGCTGGCAGTCGGGCCGGCAATCACCAGGTAGGCGGGGTGGGCAGGGTTCGGGGAGGGCATGCGCGGGGACGGGCTGGAGGATGGGAGGGAATCATGTTAGAATCGACAGGCTTTGCTGCATGCGGGTAAACCCTGCGCAGAGGAGCGAAATCGCAAACCGGTCCCTCAAGGTGTCGCGCTTCTGTTGTGGAGGCGCGGCGGTGGACCGGATTTTAGACCCAACCTTTGGAGTTATTCATGGCTGTAACTATGCGTGAAATGCTGGAAGCCGGCGTTCACTTCGGGCACCAAACCCGTTTCTGGAATCCCAAGATGGCACCGTACATCTTCGGACACCGCAACAAGATTCACATCATCAACCTGGAAAAGTCGCTGCCGATGTTCCAGGAAGCGGCTGCCTTCGTGCGCCAGCTGGCTGCCAAGCGCGGCAACATCCTGATGGTCGGTACCAAGCGCCAAGCCCGTGAGATCGTGGCGGCTGAAGCCCAGCGCGCTGGCGTGTCCTACGTGGACCAGCGCTGGCTCGGCGGCATGCTGACCAACTTCAAGACCGTCAAGACCTCGATAAAGCGTCTGAAGGACATGAAGGCCCAGCAGGAAGCCGGTCTGGACAACATGAGCAAGAAAGAGCAGCTCATGTTCGCCCGCGAACTGGAAAAGCTGGAAAAGGACATCGGCGGTATCCAGGACATGACCACCCTGCCCGACGCGATCTTCGTGATCGACGTGGGTTACCACAAGATCGCCATTGCCGAAGCCAAGAAGCTGGGCATTCCCCTGATCGGCGTGGTGGACTCCAACCACTCGCCCGAAGGCATTGACTATGTCATCCCCGGCAACGACGACTCCTCCAAGGCTGTGACGCTGTACGCCCGCGGTATCGCTGATGCGATCCTCGAAGGCCGTGCCAATGCCGTGGACGAAGTGGTCAAGGCCGCTGCCGGCGAAGAAGAGTTTGTGGAAGTGAACGAGGCTGCTGCCTGATTGCTGTCCTCGGCTCGAAGAAAGGGGCAGCGTTGCCCCTTTTTTTTAAGTTGTTGAAATACTGAACTGAATTTACGGAGAAACACGATGGCTGCAATTACCGCAAGCATGGTTGCCGAACTGCGCGGCAAGACAGACGCTCCCATGATGGAGTGCAAGAAGGCACTGACCGAAGCCGATGGCGACATGGCCAAGGCAGAAGAGATCCTGCGCGTCAAGCTCGGTAGCAAGGCTGGCAAGGCCGCTGCCCGTATCACCGCCGAAGGCGTGGTGGCAGCTGCCATCGAAGCCGGCGTGGGCGCCATGATCGAAGTGAACTGCGAAACCGACTTCGTGACCAAGAACGACAGCTTCCTGGCCATGGCCAATGCCGCTGCTGCCTTGATCGCCAAGAACAACCCGGCCGACATCGAAGCCCTGGGTGCCCTGGCCTACAGCCAGGACGGCTTCGGCCCCACCCTGGAAGACGTGCGCAAGGGCCTGATCGGCAAGATCGGCGAGAACATGACCTTCCGCCGCTTCAAGCGTTTCGCTTCCGGTGCCAAGCTGGCCACTTACCTGCACGGTACCCGCATCGGCGTGGTGGTGGAGTTTGACGGTGACGACGTGGCCGCCAAGGATGTGGCCATGCACGTGGCTGCCATGAAGCCCGTGTCGCTGACCAGTGCCGACGTGCCTGCCGAGCTGATCGAGAAGGAGCGTTCCGTCGCCACCGCCAAGGCTGCTGAGTCCGGCAAGCCTGCTGACATCGCCGCCAAGATGATCGAAGGTTCGGTGCAGAAATACCTGAAGGAAGTTTCCCTGGTCGATCAGGTCTTCGTGAAGGCTGCCGACGGCAAGCAAACCGTGGGCGCGATGCTCAAGGACAAGGCTACTGCCGTCAAGGGCTTCACACTGTACGTCGTGGGCGAAGGCATCGAGAAGAAGGTTGACGACTTCGCTGCCGAAGTGGCTGCCCAGGTAGCCGCTGCCAAGCAGTCGGCCTAAGACCGTTACACTGCCGACCAGAACAACAGCCACGATCGATATTCAGGAGTTAGCCCATGCATCAGGAAAAGCCGGCCTATAAGCGCATTTTGCTCAAGTTGTCCGGCGAGGCCCTCATGGGTGATGATCAGTTCGGCATCAACCGCGACACCATCGTGCGCATGGTGGAAGAGGTGGCCGACGTGATGCGCCTGGGTGTCGAGGTGGCTGTGGTCATAGGTGGTGGCAACATTTTCCGCGGTGTGGCGGGTGGTTCGGTCGGCATGGACCGCGCCACGGCCGACTACATGGGCATGCTTGCCACCGTGATGAATGCCCTGGCACTGGGCGACACCATGGACAAGGCCGGCCTGACCGCACGCGTGATGTCGGCCATCGGTATCGAGCAGGTGGTGGAGCCCTATGTGCGCCCCAAGGCGCTGCAATACCTGGAAGAAGGCAAGGTGGTGATCTTTGCCGCCGGTACTGGTAACCCCTTCTTCACCACCGACACTGCCGCTGCCCTGCGCGGGGCTGAGATCGGTGCGCAGATCGTGCTCAAGGCCACCAAGGTTGACGGTGTGTACTCGGCCGATCCCAAGAAGGACCCGACCGCGACACGTTACGCCTCGCTCACCTTTGACGAAGCCATGAGTCGCAACCTGGGCATCATGGACGCTGCCGCGTTTGCCCTGTGCCGCGACCAGAAATTGCCTATCAAGGTATTCTCGATCTTCAAGCATGGCGCGCTGCGTCGGGTTGTGCTGGGAGAAGACGAAGGTACCCTGGTACACGTTTGATGTGTTTTGAACGCGCTGCCTTGTCGCTGGCGCGTTTCCTGAGAGGAAATCACCATGACCATTGACGAGATCAAAAAGACCATGGATGGCAAGATGGACCAGTCCATTGCGGCCTTCAAGAACAACCTCTCCAAGGTGCGTACCGGGCGTGCCAACCCCGCACTGCTCGACACCGTGCATGTGGACTACTACGGCTCGATGGTGCCGTTGAGCCAGGTGGCCAACCTTTCCCTGATCGATGCCCGTACCATCAGCGTCCAGCCATGGGAAAAAGGAATGGGTGCCAAGATCGAAAAGGCCATCCGCGAGAGCGATCTGGGCCTGAACCCATCCTCCATGGGTGATCTGATCCGCGTCCCCATGCCGCCGATGACGGAGGAGCGTCGCAAGGAGCTGACCAAGGTGGTGCGTGGCGAAGGCGAAAACGCCAAGGTGGCGGTGCGCAACCTGCGCCGCGATGCCAACGAAGCGGTCAAGAAACTGGTGAAGGACAAGCTGGCATCGGAAGATGACCAGAAGCGCTCCGAAGCCGATATCCAGAAGCTGACCGACCGCCACATTGCAGAAATCGATCGTCTTGTTGCCTCCAAGGAACAAGACATCATGGCGGTTTGATTCACCTGACCATCTGCAAATCGCTGCCGTGAGCAACGCGCCGCCACGCCATGTGGCCATCGTCATGGATGGCAACGGACGGTGGGCGCAACGCAGACACCTACCACGCATTGCGGGCCACAAGAAGGGCGTCGATGCGCTCAAGCGTGTCGTCAAGCTCTGTGTGGCACGCGGCATTGGTGTCCTCACCGTGTTCGCGTTTTCCTCGGAGAACTGGAATCGCCCGGAAGAGGAAGTTTCCGGTCTGATGGAGTTGCTGGCCCTGGCCCTGGCGCGTGAGGTGAAGCCGCTGGCTGAGGAGGGCGTGCGCCTGCGATTCATCGGGGACCGCAACAACCTGTCGCAGCGCCTGAAGGACGGTTTGTCACAGGCCGAACAGGCGACGGCAAGCAATGAGCGTCTGTTGCTCAATGTCTGTTTCAACTACGGTGGTCGCTGGGACGTCGTTCAGGCTGCTCGCCAGCTGGCGGATACGGGGCAGGAGATCACGGAGTCCGCGCTGAGTTCGATGTTGGCGACTGCGCACTGCGGCGATCCCGATCTCTTGATCCGTACCGGTGGCGAAATGCGTCTGAGCAATTTCCTTCTCTGGCAGGCAGCCTATGCCGAATTGTTCTTCAGTGCCACGCTCTGGCCGGATTTCGACGAAGCAGACCTCGACGCAGCCATTCAGGCCTTTGGAGCGCGTGAACGCCGCTTTGGCCTGACCTCGGCCCAACTCCTTACCGGCGCTGCCGGTTGAGGCTATCCCCCACGCCACAGACATGCTCAAACAACGCATCATCACCGCCTTGGTCCTGTTGGCCATTCTTGTTCCTGTGATCGCCCATCCGGACAGCCGCTGGTTTGCGGCAGTTTCCCTGGTTTTCATTGCGGCGGCCTGCTGGGAGTTTGCGCGCCTGAATGGGCTGCGCCCGGTCGCCGCTCTACTTACTGGCGGTGTTGGCATGGCATTGGGCGCAATCCTGTGGGTGGGTGGCGCACTGCAGGTTCCGTTGGGCAATGTGTGGCTGGGGGCCAGTTGCTTCTGGGTCTTGTTCAGCGCCTGGCTTCTGTACAAGGGGGCGGCGAGTTGGTTGGCATTGCCGCAGGCGTTGCGCCTGGTGGGCGGAGTAGTGGCCTTGATGGTGGCCTGGCTGGCCGTCAGCCGGGCCCATGCCATGGGCATCAACTATCTTTTCTCGGTGCTGTTCCTGGTGTGGGCTGCCGATGTCGGAGCCTATTTTGCCGGCCGCACCCTGGGGGGGCGATTTATCCGGCGCAAGCTTGCACCCTCGGTGAGCCCCGGCAAAACCTGGGAAGGCGCGATCGGTGGTTTCCTGACCGTGGTTCTAGTGGCCTCGGTATGGCAGTGGGGCGAGTTGCAGTACGGCTGGGGTGCGGCGGGGCTGTACACCCGCCTGCATGCGCAAGGGCTCCTGTTCTATGTCGTGGCGCTGCTGTTCCTCGTGACCATGAGTGTGGTCGGTGACCTGGTGGAATCTCTGCTCAAACGCAGTGTCGGCGCCAAGGACAGCAGCCAGTTGCTGCCGGGTCATGGCGGTGTGCTGGACCGCGTGGATGCGCTGCTGCCCGTGCTTCCCATGGCCATGATGCTGGGGACCCTGTGACCATGAAGCAGCAGATCGCGATTTTGGGGGCTACCGGCTCCATCGGCGGCAACACGCTCGATGTCATTGCCCGTCACCCGGAGCGCTATGCCGTCTTTGCCGTGACGGCGGCAACCAAGGTCGAGGCAATGGTGGATATCTGCCGCACGCACCGCCCCCGGTTCGCCGTGATGACCGATGTGGACGCCGCCGAGGTGTTGCGCACCCGTTTGGCCGAAATGCGGTGCGACACTGAGGTCCTGGCGGGCCCGCAGCATCTGGTAGCCGTGGCACAGTCTGCGGAAGTGGATGTGGTGATGGCGGCCATCGTCGGGTCTGCGGGCCTGCCTGCCTGCATGGCGGCGGCCCACGCAGGCAAGCGCCTGCTGCTGGCCAACAAGGAAGCGCTGGTGGTTGGTGGTGACTTGTTCATGCAGGCAGTGCGCACCGGTGGTGCCACCTTGTTGCCGATCGACAGCGAGCATTCCGCCGTATTCCAGTCCTTGCCACAGGAGCGATCGCTGTGGGCCAGCAGCATCGACAAGATCATCCTGACGGCATCGGGCGGACCGTTCCGGGACTGGGATCCTGAACGCTTGCCCCAGGTGACGCCGGAGCAGGCCTGCGCGCACCCGAACTGGGTCATGGGCCGCAAGATTTCTGTTGACTCTGCCACGATGATGAACAAGGCGCTGGAGGTCATCGAGGCGCGCTATCTGTTTGACGTCGAGCCGGCGTGTATCGAGGTCGTTATCCACCCCCAAAGCGTGGTGCACTCCATGGTGCAGTTCGTCGACAACTCCGTGGTTGCCCAGTTGGGTACCCCCGATATGCGGGTTCCCATTGCCTATGGGTTGTCCTGGCCCGAGCGCATGGTGTCGGGCGCTGCAGCGCTGGACTTCGCGAGCATGGGACAACTCACATTCAGCAGCGCGGACTCCCCCATCAACCGGCAGCGTTATCCCGGATTGCGCTTGGCTTGGGAGGCGATGGCTTCGGCACCAGGAACCACTGCGGTGCTCAATGCGGCCAACGAGGTTGCCGTGGATGCATTCCTCACGGGGCAGGTACGTTTTGACCAGATCCATGCGATCAACTTGCACGCATTAGAGAGCGTTGATCCAGGAGTGATCCAGACCATCGATGATGTGCTGGCGCTGGATCGGCGCTCGCGCGTCGCGGCACAGTCGTACGCCAAAGCCTTGCAGCGCTAGTCGACGTACCATTGATGCCCATGACCATCCTTGCTTTTCTTCTGGCGGTGGGATTCTTGGTGGCCGTGCACGAGTGGGGCCACTACCGCATGGCTTTGGCCTGTGGCATCAAGGTGATGCGTCTGTCCATTGGGTTTGGGCCGGTTGTATGGTCGTATACCTCGCCACGTACCGGAATCCAATACGCGCTTGGTCTCCTTCCGCTGGGCGGTTACGTACGTATGCTGGACGAGCGAGAGGCGCCTGTTCCTGCGGAGTTGTTGCCCCTGGCTTTCAATCGACAGGCCCTGCACAAGCGGGCGGCCGTGGTGGCGGCGGGTCCGCTGGCGAATCTGGTTCTCGCCGTGCTGCTGTATGCAGGCGTAGGTCTGTACGGGATCGAGCAGGCGGCGCCAGTGTTGTCCGAACCGCCGGCAGGTAGCCTGGCAGCGAAGGCAGGTATCCATGCCGGCGATCGGGTGGTGGCGGTATCGCGTGGTGAGCAACCCATGGCACCGATTGCATCATTCGAGGACATGCGCTGGGTGCTGACGCAGGCAGCTCTTTCTGGTGACGATATCGTGCTCCACGGTGCATCGGCGAACACGCAGTGGAAGCTGCCGATGTCCAGCATGCCGGTGTCAGAGTTCAATGCGGAGACGTTTTCACGCATCGGCATCATGGCGCCATTTGCCCAACCGGTAATCGCCGACATTTCGGCAGGTGACATCGCCGAACGATCCGGCTTGCTGCCAGGTGATCTTGTACTTTCGGTCGACGGCGTGGTGGTGCAGGATGCGGCATCCCTGCGTCAGCGCATACGGGCATCTGGGTTCCAGGGTTCTGCTGAACTGCAGGTGTGGCGAGTTCAGCGTGCTGGCCGTGAAATGGCCATCACTGTGCGTCCACGGGTGCTTACCCAGGATCGCGTGTCTATCGGGCGCATTGGTGCAGCCATTGGAGGCCCGGTGGAAAAGGTCGTCGTCCACTACGGTCTGACCGAGAGCCTCATGCATGGGCTTGGGCGTACCGGGGAAATTGCATCACTGACCTTGGGTGTGCTGGGTCGCATGGTTGTTGGCGAGGCCTCCTTGCGCAATATCAGCGGTCCGATTTCCGTGGCCGACTATGCAGGCAAGTCTGCTGCCAGTGGCTGGGTGCATTACCTGCTGTTTCTGGCCATGGTCAGCATCAGCCTCGGGGTGCTCAATCTGCTACCGATACCCATGCTCGATGGGGGGCACCTGATGTATTATCTTTGGGAGTGGTTGAGTGGTGCACCGCCCAGTGAACAATGGCTGGAAGGCCTGCAACGGGCTGGCGTGGCGGTGTTGGCGGCCCTGATGGGGATCGCAGTGTGGAACGACGTGGCCCGACTGCTACTGTGAGCAAGGTGGGGCGGGATTCAAATCAATGAACGGTATGGCAATCAAAAATTTCTCCCGGCAGGCGCTCGTCGTCTGCATGTTGGCACTGGGCGCAGTGCATTCGGCTTGGGCGGTTGAACCCTTCACGATCAAGGACATTCGGGTCGAGGGCTTGCAGCGTGTTGAGCCCGGCACGGTCTTTGGTTCGATTCCGGTCAAGGTGGGTGACACCTATGGCGACGAAAAAGGGGCTGCGTCGATTCGTGCCCTGTTCGGCCTGGGGTTGTTCAAGGATGTTCGCATCGACGTCAAGGGCGATGTGGTGGTGGTTGTCGTCGAGGAGCGACCGACCATTGCCGAAGTGGATTTCGTCGGCACCAAGGAATTCGACAAGGATGTGCTCAAGAAGGCGTTGCGCGAAATCGGTCTGATGGATGGCCGCCCGTACGACAAGGCCTTGGTGGATCGCGCCGAGCAGGAACTCAAGCGCCAGTACATCAACCGCAGCATGTATGCCGCCGAAGTGATGACCACGGTCACTCCCATAGAGCGCAACCGGGTGAACCTCAGTTTCTCCGTGGTGGAGGGGGAATCTGCCAAGATCGGCGAGATCCGCATCGTGGGCAACAAGGCGTTCAGCGAGAAGACCCTCAAGGGGCTGATGGATCAGGACGAGGGTACCTGGCTGAGCTGGTACACCAAGTCCAACCGCTATTCCCGTGCCAAGCTCAATGGCGACCTGGAGACCCTGCGCTCGCACTACCTGAGCCAGGGGTACCTGGAGTTCAAGGTCACGTCCACCCAAGTGGCGATTTCTCCCAACAAGCAGGACATCTCCATCACCATCAATGTGAGCGAGGGCGAGAAGTTCACGGTTTCCAAGATCAGCCTGCAGGGAAATTACCTTGGCAAGGATGATGAGTTCAAGGCCTTGGTGAGTATTCAGGCAGGGGCACCGTACAACGCAGACAAGGTGGCTCAGACCACAAAAGCCTTCACCGACCATTTTGGCGATTTTGGCTATGCATTTGCGCGTGTCGAGGCCGTGCCGACCATTGATCGTTCCAACAACCTGGTTGAGCTGACGCTTCAGGCAGAGCCGTCGCGGCGCGTCTATGTGCGGCGCATCAATGTGGCGGGGAATGACCGAACGCGTGACGAAGTCATCCGACGGGAATTCCGGCAGATGGAAGCCGCCTGGTACGACGGTGACAAGATCCGGGCATCCCGCAGTCGCGTCGATCGCCTGGGGTTTTTCAAGGACGTGAGCCTCGATACGCAGGAAGTGGCGGGCTCGCCCGACCAGGTCGATCTGACGGTCAATGTCGAGGAAAAGCCCACCGGCAGCATCAGTCTGGGCGCGGGACTGTCTTCCGGTGAAGGCTTTGGCCTGACCTTTGGTTTCAAGCAGGACAACGCCTTTGGTACAGGCAGTTCCCTGGGCCTGGAAGTCAACACCAGCAAATACAACCGCACCTTGGTGATCAGTACCACCGACCCCTACTTCACAGAAGATGGTGTGTCGCGGACTTTCGATCTGTACCAGCGAACCAGTCGACCCTATACGGACGTCGACAGCTATTCGGTGGAAACCATGGGTGTCGGTATCCGGTTCGGGATTCCCATCGCAGAGGCGGATACGATTTTTCTGGGACTGGGCTATGACAAGACGGCCATCAACCAGGGAACCTATCTGCCAGATGTGTACAGCAACTTTATTGGCGAGTTTGGGCAGACGGCCTACGCACTTCCGATAACCCTGGGGTGGGCACGAGACACCCGCGACAGTGCCCTGGTGCCCAGCAGGGGGCGCGTGATGCGGGTCAATGGTGAATGGAGCGTCGGCGGAGACCTCCGCTATGCCCGCGCGACCACCCAGTTCCAGCAGTTTTATCCGATTTCGAAGAAAACCACCGCCGCATTCAACTTTGAGCTCGCTGCAGGTGCAAGCACCAACAGCAATTCCTACCCAGTATTCAAGAACTACTATTCCGGTGGCTTGGGTTCGGTGCGCGGTTTCGAGCAGGGAAGCCTTACGACCGCTGCGCAGCGCGCGGCGTATGGGTCGACCGCGGGTTTGGCCACCGGTGGTGCCAAGAAGATAACGTTGAATGCCGAAATCCTTTCCCCGTTCCCTGGTGGAGGCAATGACCGGACGTTGCGTTGGTACGGCTTCTGGGACATTGGCGGTATCTACGGTGCCGATGAAGGCATCAACGCCGGCGACATGCGCAGCTCGGTGGGCTTGGGTATCAGTTGGATTTCTCCAGTGGGACCGCTGCGACTGGCGTTCGCCAAGCCGATTCGGCAGTTCGAGAACGATAAAATCCAGACCATGCAATTTCAAATCGGGACAAGTTTCTAATGACTACACGCAAGACACACTGGTGGTTGGCTCTGGCCTTGGTGGCCGCTACGGTGACCGCCACCGCCCAGGACTCCAAGATCGGATTCATCAACACCCAGCGCATCACGGCGGAGTCGGCCCCTGCCAAGGCAGCCCAAGGCAAGCTGGAGCAGGAGTTTTCCAAGCGTCAGAAGGAGTTGGCCGACCTGCAGCTTTCGCTCAAGAGCATGAACGAGAAGTTCGAGCGTGACGGCCCCACACTCACCGAGTCGCAACGCGCCAGCCGCCAACGCGAATTCGCCGACATGAGCCGCGACTTCCAGCGCAAGCAGCGTGAGTTCCAGGAAGACCTCAATGGTCGCCGCAACGAAGAGCTGCAACAGGTGCTGGACAAGGCCAACAAGGCCGTCAAGCAAGTGGCGGAAGCCGAGAAGTACGACCTCATTCTGCAAGAGGGCGTGGCCTACAACAATGGCCGTCACGACATCACCGACAAGGTTCTGAAGATCCTCAACGGCTCCAAGTAAGGGGCAGCGTGTGGAACGCATCACGCTGAGGCTGTCGCAGATCGTCAGCGAACTCGGCGGACGGCTGTTGGGCGCTGAAGACGCCGAGATTAGCGGTATCGCTCCGTTGGAATCGGCGCTTCCGGGCCAGATCAGCTTTCTCAGCCATCCCAAGTACCAGGCCCAATTGGCAAGCAGCCAGGCTGGCTGTGTCATCGTGTCCGCCGATATGGCTACGCTGGCCCAGCAGCGCGGGGCCTGCATCGTGGCCGACAACCCTTACCTGTATTTCGCGCATCTGACCCAATGGTGGCGCCGTTTGCAGCGCTCCAGCCAGGCGCCGGGGGTACACCCGTCCGCGGTGGTTGATCCCCAGGCGCAGGTTGACCCCAGCGCCACGATCGGCCCCCTGTGTGTGGTCGAGCGTGGTGCCGTGATTGGCCCCCATACCCGCTTGTCGTCCCGAGTCACGGTCGGCGAGGACTGCCGCATTGGCGCGCGCTGCATCCTGCATCCTGGCGTGGTCATCGGTGCCGATGGGTTTGGGTTCGCCAAGGATGGTGAGCAGTGGGTCAAGATCGAGCAGCTGGGGGCTGTGGTGATCGGCGACGATGTGGAGATCGGTGCCAACACCTGCATTGATCGCGGTGCCTTGCAGGACACGGTGCTGGAAGACGGTGTCAAGCTCGACAACCTAATCCAGATTGGTCACAACGTTCGCGTCGGCCGCAATACTGCGATGGCGGGTTGTGTGGGGGTAGCGGGCAGCGCCACCATCGGCGCGAATTGCACGGTCGGTGGCGGTGCCATCGTATTGGGCCATTTGCAGGTAGCCGATGGCGTGCACATTTCTGCGGCAACGGTGGTTACGCGCTCGATCCGCAAGCCCGGACAGTACACCGGCATGTTTCCCATTGACGACAACGCTTCGTGGGAAAAGAACGCCGCATCGCTCAAGCAACTGCATTCCCTGCGCGAGCGCGTGCGCGCGCTGGAGCAAGTCAAAACTTAAACCTGGGGACGACCGTGCCGTGGCCCATCGGCTGCATGCATGAGCAAGTCCGCACCAACTTCTACGAGGAGCGAACATGGACATCCATCAAATACTGAAGCAACTTCCCCACCGTTACCCGATCCTGCTGGTGGACCGTGTGCTGGCCATTGAGAAGGGCAAGAGCATCCAGGCGATCAAGAACGTCACCATCAACGAGCCGTTTTTCATGGGTCACTTTCCGCACCGCCCGGTCATGCCAGGTGTGCTGATGCTCGAAGCCATGGCGCAAGCCGCGGCCTTGCTGGCCTTCGATACCCTGGGCGTGACGCCGGACGACAAGACCGTGTACTACTTTGCCGGTATTGACGGTGCGCGCTTCAAGCGCCCGGTGGAGCCGGGTGACCAACTCACCATGGACGTGACGCTGGAGCGCATGAAGGCCGGCATCTTCAAGTTCAAGGGCGTGACCCGCGTGGGTGATGCCGTCGCCTGCGAAGCGGAACTGATGTGCACCATGCGCACCATCGACTGACCGCCATGAGCCGCATTCACGCTACCGCGATCGTGGACCCGGCCGCCGAGTTGGATAGCTCGGTGTCGGTGGGCCCGTACACCATCATTGGGCCGCACGTACGCATCGGTGCCAACACCACGGTCGGTGCCCACTGCGTGATCGAAGGCCACACCACCATCGGTGCAGACAACCGCATCTTCCAGTTCAATTCGCTGGGGGCCATTCCCCAGGACAAGAAGTACGCCGGTGAGCCTTGCGAACTCATCATCGGTGACCGCAACACCATCCGCGAGTTCTGCACCTTCAACATCGGCTCGCCCGGCGACATTGCCAAGACCGTGGTCGGCAATGACAACTGGATCATGGCCTACGTCCACCTGGCGCACGATTGCGTGGTGGGCAACAACACCATCTTCGCCAACAACGCGCAGCTGGCCGGACATGTGCATGTGGGTGATTGGGCCATTTTGGGCGGCTTCACGGTGGCACACCAGTTTGTGCGGATTGGGGCGCACAGCATGTCGGCCATGTGCTCGCTGCTGTTTGCCGATGTGCCGCCCTTCGTCATGTGCCAGGGCCAGCCCGCGGCCGCCCGTTCGATGAATTTTGAGGGCCTGCGCCGCCGCGGCTTCTCGGCAGCCCGCATTTCCGTGGTCAAGGCCATGCACAAGGCGCTGTACCGCGACGAGCTGACGCTGGAGCAGGCCAAGGAGCGCATTGCTACGCTGGCAGCTGACGTGCCCGAAGCGCAGGTCGATGTCGACATGATGCTGGGCTTCCTGGGTGGCGTGAACGCCCAGCGTGGCATCGTTCGCTGAAGGTTCGGCAAACGGAAATGGATACCGCGGAGCAGCAGTCGGTGGGTGCACAGACACCACGCATCGCCATGGTGGCCGGCGAGGCGTCCGGCGACCTGCTGGCAGGTCTGCTGCTGCAGGGACTGCATGCGCGCTGGCCGGGGCTCGCTCCGGTGGGCATTGGCGGGCCCCAGATGCAGCGCCAGGGCTTCTCGGCCTGGTGGCCACACCACAAACTCGCGGTGCATGGCTTCAGCTGGGAGCTGCTGCGTCGTTACCGTGAAATCGTGGGTATTCGCAAGCAACTGCAGGAACGTCTGCTGCAGTCACCGCCAGACCTGTTTGTCGGGGTCGATGCGCCGGATTTCAACCTCGACCTTGAGCGCAATTTGCGCACGGCGGGGGTGAAGACGGTGCACTTTGTGTGCCCCTCGGTCTGGGCCTGGCGCGCCGAGCGGCTGGAGAAGATCCGTGCCAGCGTGGGCCATGTGCTGTGCATCTTCCCGTTCGAGCCAGCGTTATTGGCGCAACATGGTATCGGTGCCACTTACGTCGGCCACCCGCTGGCCAACGTCATTCCCCTGGAGCCGGACAAGGCGGGCGCGCGCCGGGCCCTGGGGCTGCACGACGAGGACACCGTGGTGGCTTTGCTGCCGGGCAGTCGCCAGTCCGAGATCCGTCATCTCGCTTTGCGATTCTTTCAGGCTGCAGCCCGCATCCAAAAAGCGAGGCCAGCTACAAAATTCATAGTGCCAGCGGTCCCCGG
This sequence comes from Curvibacter sp. APW13, assembly GCF_032337135.1. NCBI lineage: Bacteria > Pseudomonadati > Pseudomonadota > Betaproteobacteria > Burkholderiales > Comamonadaceae > Curvibacter > Curvibacter sp. APW13. The sequence continues at coordinate 264,114 of NZ_JAVXZZ010000003.1, forward strand.
CTTGCGTCCGGAGATCGAGCAGTTGCTGGCGCGCAGTGGCATGGCCGGGCAGGTGCAGCTGCTCCAGGGCCGGTCGCACCAGGCACTGGCGGCCTGTGACGTGACCCTGATCGCCAGCGGCACGGCGACGCTGGAGGCGGCACTGTTCAAACGCCCCATGGTTGTCGCCTACCACATGAGTGCCTTTTCCTGGTGGATGATGCAGCGCAAGCGTCTGCAGCCCTGGGTGGGGCTTCCCAACATCCTGGCGGGGGATTTCGTTGTGCCCGAACTGCTGCAGGATGCGGCGACGCCCCAGGCCCTGGCCGACGAAGTGCTGCGCTGGCTGGACGATGCCCGCCAGGGCGGTTCCCGCACGCGCGCCCTGCACACCACCTTCAGCGCCATGCACCAGACCCTGCAACGCGATACTTCCCGACTGGCGACCGATGCGATCGAGAAAGTCCTTGAGCACCGCTGATTTGCGCCAGGCCAGCCTGGAGTGGGACATCCCCTGCCTGGTCGCCGGGGTGGACGAGGCCGGGCGTGGCCCCTTGGCTGGACCCGTGGTGGCTGCGGCCGTCATCCTCGACGAGCGCAATCCCATTGCGGGACTGAACGACTCCAAGAAGCTCACGGCGCGTCGACGCGACCAGCTGTTTGACGAAATACGTGCCAAAGCCCTGTGCTGCTCGGTTGCCGAAGCCAGCGTCGAGGAAATCGATTCCCTCAATATCCTGCAGGCTACGCTGCTGGCCATGCGTCGCGCGGTCGATGGCCTGCGCCTGAAACCCGGCAAGGTGCTGGTAGACGGCAACCGGCTGCCGGTGCTGGACGTGGTGGCCGAGGCGATTGTCCAGGGTGACGCCCTGGTGCCGTCCATCTCGGCGGCGTCCATCCTGGCCAAGGTGACGCGGGACCGCTGGTGCGAGGAGGTGGACGCCGCCTTTCCCCAGTACGGTTTTGCCGCCCACAAGGGCTATGGCACCGCCGAACATCTGGCGGCCTTGCAGGCGCATGGCGCCTGCATCCACCACCGGCGTTCCTTTGCCCCGGTGCGCAATGTGCTGTAAGGACCTGTCATGAGCGAAACCGTCATTTCCATCACCTCCCGCGACAATCCGCTGCTCAAGGAACTGCGGCGCCTGGCCACGGACAATGCCGCCTACCGCAAGGCAGGCCGGTTCTGGGTGGAGGGGGACCATCTGTGCAGCGCTGCAGTGGTGCGGGGTCTGCGCCCGGCCATTGCCGTGTTTTCCGAGGAGTTTTTGCCTGTAGCCCCCGTGGAATATGGGCAAGCAGCTACCAAAAGCGTAGCGATTCCGGCGCCTTTGTTTGCGGAGATCAGTGGATTGGAGTCGCCAGCGAAGGTGGGCTTCGTGCTCGATTTGCCGCCCGACCACGCCATCCAGCCGCGCGCCGCCAGCGTGATTCTGGACCGGGTGCAAGACGCGGGAAACGTCGGCTCCATCCTGCGCAGCGCCGGGGCCTTCGGTTTTCGTCAGGTCATCGCCCTCAAGGGCACCGCTGCCTTGTGGAGCCCGAAAGTGCTGCGCGCAGGCATGGGGGCCCATTTCGGCCTGCATCTGGTGGAAGGCGTGGGCGAGTCGGCGCTCGACGCCCTGGCGGTACCGGTGGTGGTCACCAGTTCCCACCAAGGCGAGTTGATCCAGAACCTGTCGCTGCCCAAACCCTGCGCCTGGGCCATGGGCCATGAAGGGCAGGGCGTGTGCGAGGCCCTGATGCGGCGTGCCAGCCACTTCGCACGCATCGGCCAGCCGGGAGGGGAAGAGTCGCTCAACGTGGCCGCTGCCGCCGCTATCTGCCTGCACGCCAGTTCGCTGTAGGCACAAAAAAACCCGCCATGGGCGGGTTTCTTACAGAAGACCGGGCGAATCTCAGCTCGACAGTGCCTGCAGTGCGGCTTCGGTGATGGACTCCACGCTGCCCATGCCGCTGATCATGCGGTACTTGGGGGCTTGGGCGGGCGATTCCTTGGCCCAGCCGGAGTAGTAGTCCACCAGCGGGCGGGTCTGGGCGCTGTAGACGTCCAGGCGCTTCTTGACGGTTTCTTCCTTGTCGTCATCACGCTGCACCAGCGGCTCGCCGGTCACATCGTCGACGCCTTCGACCTTGGGGGGATTGAATTTGACGTGGTAGGTGCGTCCCGATGCAGGGTGCGAGCGGCGACCGCTCATGCGCTCAATGATGGCGTCGAACGGAACGTCGATTTCCAGCACGTAGTCCAGGTTGACACCGGCTGCGCGCATGGCCTCGGCCTGGGGAATGGTGCGCGGAAAGCCGTCGAACAGGAAGCCATTGGCGCAATCGGCCTGGGTCAGGCGCTCCTTGACCAGGTTGATGATCAGCTCGTCGCTGACCAGTCCGCCCGCGGACATCACGGCCTGCGCCTGCAGGCCAAGCGGGGTACCGGCCTTGACGGCGGCGCGCAGCATGTCACCGGTCGAAATCTGGGGGATACCGAACTTCTTGCAGATGAAGGCAGCCTGGGTACCTTTGCCGGCACCGGGGGCGCCCAACAGGATCAATTTCATGGGTTTCCTTAGAAGAGTGTGAATTCCGGTCTGTCAGATTGCTGACGATATTCTTTCCACTGGCGCCGAGGATAGCACGCGTCATTTCCGGCAAGCTTACTGGCGCCCAGGCTTCTCCATCGAAGAGATGAGTGCACGAACCCGTTCCAGGTCCTCCAGTGTGTCAACGCCTGGTCCGGGTGCCTGCGTCGTGGTATGGACCAGAATCCGGTAACCGTTCCACAGGGCGCGCAGCTGTTCCAGTGCTTCGATCTGTTCCAGAGGCGAGGGCGGCAGGGTGGGGTATTGGCGCAGGAAACCGGCGCGGTAGGCGTAGATGCCGATGTGGCGCAGTGGCGCTCCCTGGGCAGGGAAGGCCTCAACCCCCATTGCATAGCCATCGCGCCACCACGGAATGGGGGCACGGCTGAAGTACAGGGCCTCTGCACAGTGATTGAGCACGACTTTGACCACGTTGGGGTTGGTGAGTTCGCCGGGGCCGCTCAGCGCGTGGGCTGCCGTGGCCATGGACACCTGGGGGGAGTCCACCAGCAGGTGTGCAACGCCTGCTACCAGCTCTGGAGGGATCAAGGGTTCGTCTCCCTGCACGTTGACCACGACCTCTTCCGCGGGCAGGCCCAGCAGGTCGCAGGCCTCGGCCAGACGGTCCGTGCCCGATGGGTGGTCTTCCCGGGTCAGGATGACTTCAACACCGAACTGCCTGCAAGCCTCAATAATCGACGAGGAGTCGGCAACAACCACGGTCCGAATACCTTGTTCGGCCAAGGGGGCCAACCGCCGAGCCACCCGCACCACCATGGGGAGTCCGCAAATATCGGCCAGGGGCTTGTTGGGCAGGCGCGTCGATGCCAGCCGCGCCGGGATCAGGACGGTGTAGCTCACGTCTCAGCGCCCGGATTGGGGCTCCAGTTCGGCGTCCTCCAACGAGCGAGCTTCTGTTTCGAGCAAGACCGGAATTCCATCGCGTACCGGGTAGGCCAGGCGGGCGCTGCGTGACAGCAGCTCGGTGCGTTCGGCATTGAACTCCAGGGGTCCCTTGGTGACGGGACAGACCAGCAATTCGATCAGTTTTGTGTCCATCCTGCGATCATACCGGGCTCAACTGCCCTGACTTGAGGCCAGCTTCGCATGAAGTGCGTCGTAGAAGCCTGCCTCGATGGTTTGTTCGAGTGGGATGGCAATGGCTTGGGGCATCAGGGGCCAGAGCTTGACTGCGTCCTTTTCGGTGCACAGTACAGCGCACCCCGCGATCGCGGGTATCTGCCAGTCCTGGAAATCGTAATGGTCGGGCAGGGCGATGCACTGCTGCACGCGCACGCCTTGTTGGGTCAGCAGATCAAAGAAGGCTTGGGGCTGGGCGATCCCGGCCAGGGCAACACACGGTTGGGCACCGCGTCCCAGTTCGCTCAGCGCGAAGCGGGTGCCGGTACTGTCCACTCCGTAGGACTGTAGCGTTCGCTCGGCACAAAAGCCAGCAAAGGCGGGTCGGTTCCCGGTGTGAAGCACCAAGGCGCGACTGGAATCCTGACCGGCCGGCTGAACCCAGCGCGGGGGCCACGGGCTGCGAAGCGGTCCCGCTGGCAGGGGCCATGCATTGCCCACGCCGCGGTTGTCGAACACATAGACTTCCACATCGCGGTACAGCCGCAGGTGTTGCAAGCCATCGTCACACAGCACGACCGAGGTGGCCGGGTAGTGTGCCAGCAGCGACTTTGCCGCAGCCACGCGATCACGGCCTACGAAAACAGGCAGATTCAATGCGCGGCGCATCAACAGGGGCTCATCGCCGACGGAAGACGCGGACGAATCCGGGCGTACCTCTTGCACCTGTGCGTGGGTACTGCCGTAGCCGCGCGAGACGATGCCGACTTGGTGTCCCAGACGCTGCAGATCGCGCGCCAGGGCGATGACCGTGGGCGTCTTGCCGGCTCCGCCAGCGATCACGTTGCCCACGACCACGACCCGGGCACCAACCCGTTGGCTTCGCTTGAGTCCGCAACGGTACGCAAGACGCCGCAGATGGTCTATCGCGGAGTAGAGCAGGGCTATGGGCAACAGGAGCCAGGCAGTCGGTCCTCGCTGCAGCCACGCCTGTGTGAGATGGCGTTCCAGGCGATGGCGCCAGTGGTCCATGAATTCAGGGCTGGGTGCCAGCGGCCGTAGAACTCTGGGTGGCAAAGGTCACCGCCTGAAGACCCGAGCGGCGCGCGGCCTCCATCACACTGACCACCGCCTGGTGGCGTGCACTGGCATCGGCGCTGATGATGACCACGGTGTCTTTTGAACCTTTGGCAGCTTCCAGCAAGGCGGCGCTGATGGCCTCCACCGAGCGACCTGCCAGGGGTGTCTTGTTCACGCTGTAGGCCCCTTCGGCGCTGATGGCCACCACCATTTCCTTCGGGTAGTCCCGCTGCGCGGTCGCATCGGCCACTGGCAGCGTGATCTGGAGCTCGGTGAACTTGCTGTAGGTGGTGGACAGCATCAGGAAGATCAGTACCACCAGCAGGACGTCAATGAAGGGGATCAGGTTGATCTCCGGCTCTTCGCGCGAATGGGGGCGGAAGTTCATGGTTCAACTGCCCTTGCGCAAAACCGCCAGATGCCGCACCAGGGTGCCCGCACCGGTTTCAAGCGCCAGCAACTGGGCGTCCACACGACCGCGGAAGTAGCGCCAGAAGATGAGCGACGGAATTGCCACCAACAGACCAAAGGCGGTGTTGTAGAGCGCGATGGAGATACCGTGCGCCAACTGTGCAGGGTTTCCGGTCCCGCCAGTCGACTGCGAACCAAAGATCTCGATCATGCCGACCACGGTTCCGAACAGGCCCATGAGGGGAGCGGCCGAGGCAATCGTTCCGAGTGCTGCCAGGTATTTTTCCAGTTTGTGCGCGACCAGGCGCCCACGGGCTTCCATGGCTTCGCGGATGTCGTCTTCGCTGCAGCGCGGGTTCTGGGCCACGGTACGCAGGCCGGTCGCCAGCACCTCGCCCATGGCGGAGTTGTTCTCCAGTTGATGCAGGACATCCTGGCTCGGCACCCCATTGCGCACCACGCCCAGCACCTCGTCGAGCAGTCGTGGCGGAACCACCTTGGGTTCGTGCAGACTGTAGAAGCGTTCGAAAATGATGGCTAGGCCCACAATGCTGCAAAGGATCAGGGGCCAGATGGGCCAACCGGCTGCTTGGATAATCGAGTACACAACGTGCTCCGCGGGTCGTAGTTTGTTGGGGCGGATTATCACCCAGCGACTTTGGTGTCCTGGCGTATCGGCAAGTGGTATTGACAACGCATTTCAAGCGGGGGTGTTTTGGATACAGCGAAGACTTCGGGCACAGCGCGGGCCTGGTCGGTAAGCGCCTTGTGCCGGCGACTGGCGGATTGGATGGATGACCAGTTCAACCCTATACGGGTTGTAGGGGAGATCAGTGGGTTTGTGCAGGCATCTTCCGGCCATTGCTATTTCACCCTGAAGGACGCGGAATCCCAGTTGCGCTGCGCGATGTTCCGACGTGCGGCCATGGGGCTGGCACGCCTACCGGTGAATGGCGACAAGGTGGAGGTGCAGGCGCGGCTGGGATTGCATGCGGCCCGCGGAGACCTGCAATTGGTGGTGGAAGACCTTCGGCCGGCCGGGCAGGGGGACCATCTGGAGCAGTTTCTGCGTCTGAAGGCGAAACTGGAGGCGCAGGGCTTGTTTGATCCGATGCGCAAGCGCCCCTTGCTGTCCTACCCGGCCTGTATCGGGGTCGTTACCTCGCCCGACGCGGCCGCGCTGTCCGATGTGCTCACCGCCTTGGGTCGGCGCAGTCCGCACCTCCCAGTGGTGTTTTCGCCCTGTGCCGTTCAAGGCGCCGATGCGCCGGCGGCGATCATTGCCGCCTTGGAGTCCTTGTATGCACTGGCTACGGATGCGTCAGCGCCGCCGCTCACCAAGCCAGAGGTCATTCTGCTGGTGCGCGGAGGTGGTGCCTGGGAAGATCTGCAGGCCTTCAATGACGAGGCGGTGGCGCAATGCATCGCTCGCAGTCCCGTACCTGTAGTCTCGGGGGTGGGGCATGAGACCGACTTCACCATTGCGGATTTCGTGGCCGATATCCGTGCCGCAACTCCGACTGCGGCGGCTGAGCTCTGTGCCTCGCCGCACAGTGAACTGATGCAAACGCTCGACGTACTGGAAACACACCTGAGCCGGGCCCTCGATCGGACCATTCAGGCAAACGAGCAGCAACTCGACGCCATGACCATGGTCTTGTCGCGACCAGCACATGGCCTGGCCACCATGGCGGCAGACGTCGAGCAACTCGCCCATAGGCTGTCTCGAGGCATGCAACCAGCCTTGGCACAAGCCGATGCGCGCCTGAACGGTTTGCAGGTCCAGCATGCTGCTGTGGGCCAGCGGGTGTGCACGTTTCGCAGTCATTCCCTGGCGCAGCTGGGCGTGCGCCTGGAAGCCGCCAGCCCAACGCAGGCGTTATCGCGCGGCTTTGCCTGGCTCCAAGGGCCGAAGGGACTGGTGACCAGTGTGCATCAGCTGGCTGCCGGCGACCCAGTCACCGCAACCCTTGCAGACGGTATGGTTGAAATGCAGGTGCTGCGCAGTTGAGGCATTTCGTCTCTAGAATGCCCATTTTTTGCTAGACAGGAAGACTCACCATGGAACATACACTGCCTAATCTGCCTTACGCGATCGATGCGCTGGCCCCCCATTACTCCAAGGAAACCCTGGAGTTCCACCATGGCAAGCACCACAACGCCTATGTGGTCAACCTGAACAACCTGCAGAAGGGCACCGAGTTTGAATCGATGTCGTTGGAAGAGATCGTGAAGAAGTCCAGCGGTGGCATCTACAACAATGCCGCACAGATCTGGAACCACACCTTCTTCTGGAACTGCATGCAGCCCAATGGTGGTGGCGAGCCCTCGGGCGCCTTGGCTGCCGCGATCCAGGCCAAATGGGGTAGCTACGCAGCGTTCCGCGAAGCGTTTGTGAAGTCTGCTGTGGGTAACTTCGGTTCTGGCTGGACCTGGCTGGTCAAGAAGGCCGACGGTTCCGTGGACATCGTGAACACCGGTGCCGCAGGAACTCCCTTGACCACTGCCGACAAGGCGTTGCTGACTGTGGACGTGTGGGAACACGCCTATTACATCGACTACCGCAACCTGCGCCAGAAGTTCGTCGAGACGTTCCTTGACAAGCTGGTGAACTGGAACTTCGCGGCGGCGAACTTCGCCTGATGCAACAAAGAGGGCCCAGGCCCTCTTTTTTTATGGTTGCTTGAACACCGGTCCGCTGAGCTTTTGCCCCGCTGCGATACCACGTTTGGTGAACCAGCCCTGGTTCATTTCCAGCACGAAACGGGCAGGGCGTTTGGCGCAGTGCGAGTCCGTGGTCATGGGCTTCATGTCTTCCAGATTGATGATGGTGCCATCGTCAGCGATGAATGCAGCAGTCAGCGGCAAGACCGTGTTCTTCATCCAGAAGCACAGGTTGCTGGCGTTATCGAAGACGAACAACATTCCTTCCCCGGCGGGCATTTCCTGTCGGAACATCAGCCCTACCTCCCTTTGGTGCGGGGTGCTGGCGACCTGGGCTTGTATGAGGTGCATACCCGCCGACAGTTGCACGCGGGGCAGATCCATCTGGGCTTGGCCAGCACCTTGTGCAGTGGCCGAAAAGCATAACCAGCAAAGGGCTAGCGGGATGAGGTCTCGGAGCTTCTTTTTTGCCGATTTGATGGATGTCAAGGCGCGCTGATGAATCATTGGGTACACCATGGTTTCGGGTCGCGCTGCGGTCCGGAAAAGACAGCAATGCGTAAAAGTTTGCGAATAGAATGAACCGCACTTTGGAGGCGCTTACCGAGCGCTAGCGAGGCAATCCAGTCTACTCAATCTTGGAGAACAAATCCTATGTATCAGCACATCAAGGTACCGGCCGAAGGACAAAAGATCACCGTCAATGCGGACATGTCCCTCAATGTTCCTGACCAGCCCATCATTCCTTACATGGAAGGCGATGGTACGGGTTTCGACATCACGCCGGTGATGCTGAAGGTAGTGGATGCTGCGGTGGCGAAGGCCTATGCAGGCAAGCGCAAGATTCACTGGATGGAGGTGTATGCCGGTGAAAAGTCCACCCGGGTATATGGGCCCGATGTCTGGTTGCCTGACGAAACCCTGCAGGCGTTGCGCGAGTACGTGGTGTCCATCAAGGGGCCGCTGACCACACCGGTCGGCGGTGGTATCCGTTCGCTCAACGTGGCGCTGCGCCAGGAGTTGGACCTGTACGTCTGCTTGCGGCCCGTGCAGTACTTCGAAGGCGTTCCCAGCCCCGTCAAGGAACCCCACAAGACCAACATGGTGATTTTCCGCGAGAACTCGGAAGACATCTATGCCGGTATCGAATTCGAAGCACAGAGCGACAAAGCCAAGAAGCTGATCAAGATCCTGCAGGAGGAGTTCGGTGTCAAGAAAATCCGATTCCCCGAGACTTCCGGCATCGGTGTCAAGCCTGTCTCGCGCGAGGGAACCGAGCGCTTGGTGCGCAAGGCTATCCAGTACGCCATCGACAACGACAAACCCAGCGTGACCATTGTGCACAAGGGCAACATCATGAAGTTCACCGAAGGTGGCTTCCGTGACTGGGCCTATGCACTGGCACAGAAGGAGTTTGGCGCCGAACTGATCGATGGTGGACCGTGGTGCAAGTTCAAGAACCCCAAGACGGGCAAGGACATCATCATCAAGGACAGCATCGCCGATGCCTTCCTGCAGCAGATCCTGTTGCGCCCTGCCGAGTACAGCGTGATTGCCACCCTGAACCTCAACGGGGACTATATTTCCGACGCGCTGGCTGCCCAGGTCGGTGGTATCGGTATTGCTCCCGGCGCCAACCTCTCGGACACCGTGGCCATGTTCGAGGCGACCCACGGTACTGCGCCCAAGTACGCTGGCAAGGACTATGTGAACCCCGGTTCCGAAATCCTGTCGGCCGAAATGATGCTGCGCCACATGGGCTGGACCGAAGCCGCCGATCTGATCATCAGTTCGATGGAAAAGTCCATCAAGAGCAAAAAGGTTACCTATGACTTCGCCCGTTTGATGGACGGTGCCACCCAGGTGAGTTGTTCCGGTTTCGGCCAGGTGATGATCGACAATATGTGAGTCCGTGGCCCGGGCGCTTTCCGGGGTCAATGCACTCGCCACAAGCCCGGAGTCGCACTCCGGGCTTTTTTCATTGAAATTCCCATCTGCTGCCCCCAGGTATGCCAGGTGGGGCGCTGTAAAGCGGCGCTCGAATCCGTAGAATTTGCCTATGCCCGACACGCCCCAACGCCCTCCCAAGTCTCCCTACCGCACCGAAGATGTGGCCGGTGGCTTGGCTACCGTTCTGGAGCGCAAGACCCAGAAGACCAAGCCGCCGCAGATGTACCAGGTGGTCATGCTCAATGACGACTACACCCCGATGGAGTTCGTGGTTGGCGTGATTCAGGACTTCTTTGGCAAAGACTTGGAAACGGCGACCCAGATCATGCTCAAGATCCACCTCGATGGGCGTGGCGTGTGCGGGGTGTATACACGTGACGTGGCGACAACGAAGGTCGACCAGGTCATGGACGCCGCGCATCAGGCGGGGCACCCCTTGCAATGCGTCGCAGAGCCCATAGAGTAAGTTCAATCGGGAAAACCATGGGCAAATCGGCTTACCAGACGTTTTCCACTGCTGTACATTCAATCCACACGCAAGGCTAAAGGAGTTCATATGATTGCCCAAGAATTGGAAGTTAGCCTGCATATGGCGTTTGTCGAGGCGCGCCAGCAGCGCCACGAGTTCATCACCGTGGAGCACCTGCTGCTGGCCTTGTTGGATAACCCCAGTGCCGCTGAGGTGCTGCGCGCCTGTGTTGCCAACATTGACGACTTGCGCAAGTCCCTGACGAATTTCATCGCCGACAACACGCCACAAGTGGCTGGAGTGGAAGAGGTCGATACCCAGCCCACGTTGGGTTTTCAGCGCGTGATTCAGCGCGCCATCATGCATGTGCAATCCACCGGCAGCGGCAAGAAGGAAGTCACTGGGGCCAACGTGCTGGTGGCCATCTTTGGCGAAAAGGATTCGCATGCGGTGTATTACCTGCACCAGCAGGGCATTACGCGTCTGGATGTGGTGAATTACATCGCCCACGGCATCAAGAAGAACGATACCCCGGAGGCGCCCAAGAGCAGCGAGAGCAACGGAGAAGGGGAGGACGGACCTTCCGAGAAGAACGAGAAGGCCAGTCCGCTGGAGCAGTACACGCAAAACCTGAACCAGTTGGCCAAGGAAGGGCGCATTGACCCGCTGATCGGGCGCGAAGCCGAAGTGGAGCGCGTCATCCAGGTGCTGTGCCGCCGCCGCAAGAACAATCCGCTGCTGGTCGGTGAAGCCGGTGTGGGCAAGACCGCCATTGCGGAAGGCCTCGCCTGGCGCATTACCCAGAACGATGTGCCGGAAGTGCTGGCTGAGGCCAATGTCTATGCCTTGGACATGGGCGCCCTGCTGGCCGGAACCAAGTACCGTGGTGACTTCGAGCAACGGCTCAAGGCAGTGCTCAAGAATCTCAAGGACAAGCCCAAGGCGGTTCTGTTCATCGACGAGATTCATACCCTGATTGGCGCAGGTGCCGCTTCCGGCGGCACCATGGACGCATCGAACCTGCTCAAACCCAGCCTGAGCTCCGGGCAGCTCAAGTGCATTGGTGCGACCACCTTCACCGAATACCGCGGGATCTTTGAAAAGGACGCGGCCTTGTCACGCCGCTTCCAGAAGATCGACGTGCTGGAGCCGTCCGTGGACCAGACCGTCGATATCCTGAAGGGCCTGAAGTCGCGCTACGAGGAACATCACAGTGTGAAGTACTCCCATGCAGCACTGCAGGCGGCAGCGGAGCTGAGTGCCAAGTACATCAACGACCGGCACCTTCCCGACAAGGCCATCGACGTGATCGACGAAGCCGGTGCCGCGCAGCGCGTGCTCGCTCCGAGTCGGCGCAAGAAGACCATCGGAAAGTCCGAGGTCGAGGAAATCATCGCCAAGATTGCGCGCATCCCGCCGGCCAATGTGTCGAGTGATGACCGTGGCAAGCTCAAGACGCTGGAGCGCGACCTCAAGAGCGTGGTGTTCGGTCAGGACAAGGCGCTGGAAGTGCTGTCGTCGGCTGTGAAGATGTCGCGCTCGGGCTTGGGCAAGGTCGACAAGCCCATCGGGGCCTTCCTGTTCTCCGGCCCCACCGGCGTGGGCAAGACCGAAGCCGCCAAGCAGCTTGCCTACATCATGGGCATCGAGCTGATCCGCTTCGACATGAGCGAGTACATGGAGCAACATGCGGTGAGCCGTCTGATCGGTGCGCCGCCCGGATATGTTGGCTTTGACCAAGGGGGGCTGCTGACTGAAGCCGTGACCAAGAAACCCCATTGCGTGCTGCTGCTCGATGAGATCGAGAAAGCCCACCCGGCAATCTACAACGTGCTGCTGCAGGTCATGGACCATGGCACCCTGACCGACAACAATGGACGCAAGGCGGACTTCCGCAACGTCGTCATCATCATGACGACCAACGCCGGTGCCGAGACCATGAGCAAGGCCACCATCGGTTTCACCAACCCCCGCGAGGCCGGTGACGAAATGGCGGACATCAAGCGCCAGTTCAGCCCGGAGTTCCGCAATCGCCTGGATGCCATCGTGAGCTTCAAGGCGCTGGACGAGAACATCGTGCTGCGCGTAGTGGACAAGTTCTTGCTGCAACTGGAAACCCAGTTGGCAGAGAAGAAAGTCGAAGTCACCTTCACCGACGCATTGCGCAAGCACCTGGCGAAAAAAGGCTTCGACCCGCTCATGGGTGCGCGCCCGATGCAACGCCTGATCCAGGACACCATCCGCCGAGGTCTGGCCGACGAACTGCTGTTCGGCCGCTTGACCGAAGGCGGTCGCTTGACCGTAGACCTGGATGAGAGCGACGAGAGCAAGACGGCTATCAAGCTCGATATCCAGCCGTTGGCCAAGAAAGAAGGTAAGACCAAGTCCGAGGAGGCGACGGCCGATTGACATTGCGCTTTCGCCAGGATGGGGCACGCTTCGGCGTGCCCGTTTTTTTTGGAGCGGTTGGCCAGTGGGCTACAGTCGCTTCCGAGCTTCATTGACGAGTTTCCCACCATGTTCGCATTCCAGCCTTCCCGGCTCGCGGTCTTTGGCATTGCTGTCCTGCTGACGGCATGCGCCTCGGCGCCCACCAGTACCCTCCCCTCGGCGCCCGATGCCAGTGGCGCTGTGCATACGCCAACCGCTCCCACAGTGGTACCGGCGCCCGTGCCCAAGGTGCCACCACGCATCGGACTGGCGCTGGGTGGGGGGGCTGCACGCGGGTTCGCCCACGTGGGGGTCATTCAGGTGCTCGAAGAGGCGGGCATCCAGCCACAGCTGGTAGCTGGCACTTCAGCGGGTAGTCTGGTGGCCGCGATCTATGCCAGTGGGAAGAAGGGAGAGGAGCTGCAGCGGGTGGCGTTGACCATGGAAGAGGCCGCCATCGCCGACTGGACCTTGCCGATCTTCAACCGCGGCATGCTGCGCGGTGAGGCGCTTGCGCGTTATGTCAACGGGCAAGTGCGCAACAAACTCATCGAGGACATGCCCTTGCCACTGGGAATCTACGCCACGGACCTCAAAACCGGTGCTGGGGTACTGTTCCAGCGAGGCGATACCGGTACGGCCGTGCGCGCCTCCAGTGCCGTTCCAGCGGTGTTCCAGCCGGTCAAGATTTCCGGGCGTGACTACGTGGACGGGGGGCTGGTATCCCCGGTACCAGTGCGTGCCGCCCGCAGCATGGGCGCGGAGCTGGTGATCGCGGTGGACATTTCCAGCCCGCCGGAAGGCAGTGTGACCGATGGCACGCTAGAGATCCTGCTGCAGACCTTTTCCATCATGGGGAAGAGCATCAATACCCTGGAGCTGCGTGATGCCGATGTGGTGGTGCGCCCGGCATTGACCGGTATTTCCAGTGGTGACTTCAGCGCCCGCCGTCGCTCGATCGAAGCAGGACGCGCTGCCATGCTGGCTGCCTTGCCGCAGCTCAAAGCCGCCATCGCAGCCAAGTCCAGGTAGGCGACGTCCGTTGGGCACTTCGACGCGTTGATGCAAAAAAAAGGCCTCGTTTTGCAACGAGGCCTGAAGGGATCCCTGAACCTGAAAGGTGTCGAAAGGACCCGAGGAGACAACTGACAGAGAAGCATTGCTTCTCGATGGGGTGAATTATGTCAGGGTTTTCCCTTGGTTTCTAGAGCCAGGGCTCCAAATTTCACCCCAAAATTGATTTTTCTTAGGCAGCACGCTTTTTGGAAGCGGGTTTGGCAGCGCCAGTGGCGGTAGCGGTCACGGCGTTGAAGTTGGCTTCAGCCATTTCGGTGGCTTGACGCACGGCCTTTTGCACCGATTCCAGGGCGCTGTTGGCAGAGGCTACGGCGCTCTTCATCACGGCCACGGCGGCTTCGGAACCGGCGGGAGCGTTCTTGGCAGCACCGTCCACCAGGTTGGTGAACTTGCGCTGAGCGTCAGCCGCCTGGTCTTCGAAGACCTTGCTCAGTTCGGCGCCTTGTGCGGAAGCGATGTCATACAGGTGACGGCTGTAGGCGGCGGTCTTCTCGGCCAGGGGCTGGAACAGGCCAGATTGCAGCGCCAGCAGTTCCTGGGCGTCCTTCACGCTCAGCAGGGCCTTGGCGTGCTCGCCCGACTCTTCGAGCGCGGCCTTGGTGGCGGTCATGTTCAGTTCGACAATCTTCTCCACGCCTTCGAAGGCTTTGCTGGTCAAGCCCATGAGGGTTTCGACATTGGCTTTGTGGGAAGCAACAACTTGTTCTACGGTCATCATGGCTAAAACTCCTTGAAGTGGTGGGGAAAAACTGCTGAACTGTTCATGTTGCAGTGCAGCATGATTCGAATTATAGGGATCGATGCAGATAAATCAAGGAAAAATGTTGCATTGCAACAAAATAAAGTCATCCCTCTAAAATGCTTCTTCTTTCACACGTTTGTCATGCTCCTTGCGGGCATGCTTCCAGTCTCCTACTTCAACCCATTGCATGAGCAACTCTGCCTCCCGCCCCAGTCCCGAGCCGCGCGAAGGCTACCGGGCTTTCCGCCCGATTACCACCCGTTGGATGGACAACGATGTCTACGGCCACGTCAACAACGTTGTCTACTACAGCTGGTTCGACACCGCAGTGAATGCCTATTTGATTGAACAGGGCGTACTGGACATCCATGCGGGGGGCATCATCGGCTTGGTGATCGAAACGCAATGCAACTACTTCGCAAGCCTGGCCTTTCCGCAAACCATCGAGGCGGGCATTCGCGTGGCCCAGCTCGGCAAGAGCAGTGTGCGCTACGAAGTGGGTCTGTTTGCCCAGGGCGAGCCCTTGTGCGCCGCCAAGGGCCACTTTGTCCATGTCTATGTCGATCGTGAAACGCGCCGTCCGGTGGAGTTGCCGCAGGCACTGCGCATTGTCCTGGAGAAACTGCAATGAGTTCCAACCCCGTTTTCGAAGCCATCACTTCGCGCCATTCGGTGCGCGCCTTCCTAGCCAAGCCGGTCGCACGGGGCGACATCGAGCAACTGCTGGATGTGGCTCGCCGCGCCCCCTCGGGCACCAATACGCAGCCGTGGAAGGTCTATGTGCTGCAAGGGGTCGCCCGGGACAGCCTGTGCGACAAGGTATGCGCGGCCCACGACGCCGTACGTGCGCAGCCCGAACTGGCCGGGCAGTATCAGGAAGCCTACGACTACTACCCGACCCAATGGGTCAGCCCCTACATCGACCGTCGCCGCGAGAACGGCTGGGGCCTGTATGGCCTGCTGGGCATCGGCAAGGGCGACAAGGACAAGATGCACGCCCAGCACCAGCGCAATTACCGATTCTTCGACGCGCCCGTGGGGCTGATGTTCACCGTAGACCAAGTGATGGGGCGCGGCTCGCTGGTGGACTACGGCATGTTCATCCAGAACATCATGGTCGCCGCGCGCGCGCTGGGGCTGGATACCTGCCCGCAGGCGGCATGGAATGGCTTTGCCAGCATCATCCTGCCCCACATCGGCGCAGCGCAGGGGGAAATGCTGGTGTGCGGTATGGCATTGGGCTATGCCGATCCCGCCCATGTCGTCAACGGCTTCCTGACGCCACGCGAGCCCGTGGCAGCATTCACCCACTGGCTGGAGTAAGCGCCCAGCGCGGCATCGTCGCGCCGGGCTATTTGGTGAGGATGAGCTTGCCCTGCCGAGTGGCTTGCAGGCGGTAGTGCTGGCCCTGGTGCTCGATCACGACGGCCGTTTGTCCCCGCAGAAGTGTTTCGGAGGGGATAACCGCTTGCGTGGGAGCCGTCGGCTCGGTGACCACTAGCAACGCGCGTTCTGGGGCCTGGGTGGGGCCCGCGTTCATCGCACCGGCTCCGTGATGAAGCCGATCTTGCGCAGGCCGGCTTGCTGGGCCATGGCCATGGCCTGGGCCACGTATTCGTAGCGCACCGCCTTGTCACCCCGGATGTGCAGGTCGGGCTGCACTGGCGCCTGGGCGTAGGACTGCAGCAGCGCCGGCAGAGCCTCGCGGGAAACGGCATTCTGGTTCACGAAGTACTGCCCCTGCGCATCAACGCTGAGCGACACCGTCTCCGGCTTGGCCGACTGGATCTGGGCGCTCGCCTGGGGCAGCTCGACGTTGACCGCATGCTTCATCACCGGCACGGTGATGATGAAGATGATGAGCAGCACCAGCATCACGTCGACCAGCGGCGTCATGTTGATTTCGCTCATGACCTCGGCATCGTCGTCCGAGGTGGCGTTTTGAAGTCCAAAAGACATGGCGCGATCAGGCTTTCTTGATGGCAACGACCTTGCCGTCCGCGGGGCTGGTGGCGCCGACGCGGGCGCCGGTGACGAAATAGGCGTGGAGATCGTGCGAGAAACGGTTCAGGCGGGTCAGGATGAACTTGTTGCCACGCACCAGCGCGTTGTAGCCCAGCACGGCAGGGATGGCCACGGCCAGACCCAGCGCGGTCATGATCAGCGCTTCGCCAATCGGGCCGGCCACCTTGTCGATGGTGGCGGTACCGGCCGCGCCAATGCCCATGAGGGCGTGGTAGATGCCCCAGACGGTGCCGAACAGACCGACGAAAGGGGCGGTGGAGCCGACGGAGGCCAGCACGGCCAGGCCGCTCTGGAAGCGCGCGGTACTGTCGTCAATGGAGTTGCGCAGGCAGCGCCCGATCCAGTCGCTGATATCCAGGGTGTCGTGCAATTGGGCGACAGCCTGGCGGTGGTGCTGGCTGGCATCCTGCCCGGCCAGGGCCAGCGCCACGAAGGGGTTGCCGGGCGCAGTGCCGAGTTCATTCAGGCCGGAGGCGAAGTCCGGGCTGTGCCAGAAGTCTTCGGTCTTGCGCGCCAGGGCCTTGTAGCGCACGATGTCGAGCGCCTTGACGAGGATCACGATCCAGGAGGCCAAGGACATGCCCAGCAGCAGCAGCGCGACCGCGCGGGTGATCCAGTCGCCTTGCGACCACAGGCCTATCAATCCGATTTCTGTTTGCATGTGAGTTCTTCCGTGTTCTGTGGGGGTGAGTGGCGTCAGGGACGGGTCAATTGGTAATTGAAGGGCTTGTCGCGCCACATGGCTTGCGGCACGCCGTCGACCTTGCCAGGAATGAAACGCAGTTTCTGGGCATGCGCGAGGGCATCTTGGTCCAGTCGGTCGAAACCGCTGCTCTTGGCCAATCGGACGTCCTTCACGTTGCCGTCCGTGCCGACCAGGATGCTGACCACGACGATGCCCTGTTCGCCCAGACGCCAGCTCATCACCGGGTATTTCGATTTGGGGTTGTTGAGCTCGGCGACATCGCTGTTGGGTAGTTCGACCCGTGGTGCTGGAGCCGTAGCAGCAGGCGAGGTCTTCGCCGCTTTCGTTTCACTGCCATTTTGGGCGGTAGCCAGCACAGATACTACGTCAGGAGCTCCTGAAACCGTAGCAACCGTGGGTGCCGCTACGGCAGGCGCAGTGGCGGGGGCTGGCACTGCCAGTGCACTGGGGATCGCCGGTGCGGCTGTAGGGGCCGCTGCCGCCGGGGCCTTGGCCGCGGGTGCGGTCGCTCGGGGTGTGCTGGGTGGTGCAGGCGCCGTAGCCTGTTGGGGGCCAGCGTCCAGCATTTCCACAAGGATTTCGGCCGGCACCACCGTTTCCACGGCCCGGCGCAGCAGCCCGGACTGCAGCGCCCACAGCCCGGCCGCGTGCAGGGCCACCACCGCCACGGCAATGGTGCCGGGGTGGCGGCGCCAGTCGCTGGGCGTGGCAAGGGCAGGGCGCGCGGTCATGGGAAAGTGGGGTGCTGCAAAGGCCATAGTGTAAGAAGTCGGCGCCGGATGGCGGACTGCGCTCATAGGCGGAACGCCCACCAGGCCAGGGCCACGGCGATGCCGAGGCTGCCTGCGATGTTCATGGTTTCCATGGGTTTCACTCCTTTTCTTCAGAACTTGGCGGTGTAGGTCAGCATCAGCGTGCGGCCGCTGCCGGGAACGTAGTGGCCGCTGTACAGCGCATCGGCATAGAGGGTGTCGAGCGCGTTGGTGATGTTGGCCTTGACGATGTGGCGCTCGGTGGCCTTGTATTCGGCCATCAGGTCCAGCGTCACGTAGCCGGGTACGGTCCAGCCCGGGTTGCGGTTGGGCGTCTGCTCGCTGCGGAAGTTCAGCCCTCCGCCGACTCGCCACTGGCTGTGCACCTGGTAGGTGCTCCACACCGTGCCCGAATGCACGGGGGTCAGGCTGGGCCGGGCCCCGGCGAGCTCACCGCCGCTGCCGCCCACGTCGATGAGGGCGTTGGGCATCCACATGTAGGAGCCGTAGATTTCCCACTTCGGGGTCAGGCGGCCGGTGATGTCGAATTCCACGCCGCTGGCATGGCGCCGACCGGACAACACCACGGCCGAGCTGGTGGGGTCGGTGTTGCGCTCGTTGTACTTCACGGTGTGGAAAGCGGCCCAGCGGGTGGTGAAGCGCCGGTCGGCCGAGTCCAGCTTGGCGCCGAGCTCGAAATTGGCGCTTTGCTCGGGCGGCGTGTCCTGGTTGGCGCTGCTGAGCGAGTAGGTTTCACCCGAGGTGTTGAACGAGGTGCCCAGCGACACGTGGTAGGACTGCAGCGCATCGGGCTGGAACAGGGCGCCGACGCGGGGGCTCCAACCCGCCACCTGCATCTGGTAGGGCGTGATGGAGCTGAGCGAGAACTTGCTGTAGCTGTGCGGGTTGGCCACGGTGCCGGCGCCGGAGTAGCTGTAGTTGTAGACGTCGTAGTTGCCCACCATGTTGTCGTAGCGCAGACCGCCCAGCAGCTTCCAGTGCTCGGCGACCTGCACCAGGTCCTGGAAGTACACGCCCCAGCCGGTGGCCTCGTACTGGTTGTTCAGGAACTTGACCCGCAGGTCTTCATTGACACTGCCCACGCCGCCAGCACCCACGGTGGTGTTGGACTTGGCCAGCCCGAGCGCGGTGTAGAAGGCCGTGCGGGTAGCGCTGCTGAGCCCCGGGGTGTCGGCATAGACACGCCGGTTCTCGCGCGACACGTCGACGCCCGTCAGGATTTCGTGCTGGAAGCCCAGCGCCTGCACTTTGTTGCTGTAGTCGCTCTGCAGGTTCAGCGTGTTCATGTCCTGCATCTTGAGCTGGGTGCCGCGGGTCAATGCAGTGGCATCGCTGAAGTTGTTGAGCCCCGTGGTGTTGGAGGCGAAGCGCACCGTGCTGGCGCGCTGGTCGCGGTCGTAGCCTCCGAACTTGATGGCACTCTTGAGCTCACCGCCTGCCTCGAAGCGGTGGGTGTGCTGCAGTGCCAGGGTTTCGGCCTTGCCCTTGTTGTAGTCGCTGGCCATGCCGTAATAGCTGTTGGGGTTGACCGGCATGAGCGTGGTGGTGCTGGCCGCAGCACTGGCGCTGGGCTTGATCCAGGGCAGGCCGTAGTTCATGCCGTTGTTGTTGTACAGCGCGTAGAGGTTGACCATGAACTCGTCGGTCTCGTCGATGCCCCAGCGGTAGGCCACGGCCACGCCACGCTTGTCGATGCTGCTGCCGGCGCCATTGTTGTCTGCGGTGTTGCCCATCACGTTGATGCGCAGTGCTGACGTTTCGCCGGTGAGGAAGTTAAAGTCGCCCGTGACGCGGCGGAAGTTGTAGCTGCCCAGGGTCACGTCGATCTGGTGCTCGTCCACCTCAAAGGGCTTCTTGCTGACCTGGTTGGCGGCGCCACCGGTAGAACCCCGCCCGAACAGCATGGAGGCCGAGCCCCGCAGCAGCTCGATGCGGTCGTTGTTGAAGGTGTCGCGGTCGTAGAAGGCCGGGTCGCGGATGCCATCCACAAAGATGTCGCCGGTCTGGGCCAGGGAGAAGCCGCGCAGGCGCACATCTTCCTCGCCGCCTTCGGCAGCCAGGAAGGTCACGCCGGCCGTGTTGTGTAGCACAGCCTTGAGGGTGTCGAGCTGACGGTCGTCGATCAGTTTTTCCGTCACCACCGTCACCGACTGGGGAATGTCGCGCAGCTCCTGGGTGCCCTTGCCGATCTGGGTGGTGGTGGTACGCACACTGTCCTTGCCCTGGGTTTCCATCGCCTTTTCGGTGATGTAGACCGGGGCCAGTTGTGGCGGCTGGCCCGGCGCCTCGGTGTTCTGCGCGTGCGCAGTCAGGGCCAGCAGGCTGAAACCGGTTGCTATGGTTTGAGTAGCTACCTGCGCATTTCCCTTGCGGGGTTTGGCTGATTTTCTGTCTGGATGAAAGGGTAGAGGCATGTTCTGGATGTATGCAAGTGAGAACCTTGTCTGGCTGGCTACATCCGTAAGGGGCGCCCTTCGGAACTGGCTGGCTATCGTGTTTCTGTATTGTAAATGAGAATGACTCGCATTACAATAAATTTTTCACAAGGAAGCACGATGCAACGAAGAAGCATGATGGTCTGGGCCGCGCTCACGGCGGGTTGGGGGGGGATGACTTGGGCCACTGCGGCGCAGCGTGCCGAGGTCCGCTTGGCCACTGCCGGGGCCACGCTGTCTGCGGGTGCCGTGCAGTCCTATTGGGTCGGGGTCATGCAGCCTGATTGGGCGGCAAGTGAAATGCGCCAGCTCCACAACGTGGTGGTGCCAAGCCGCGCCCACGGGCTGGCGGCACTGCCCGATGGCGGCTTTGCGGCGGTCGCCAATCGCCCTGGGCGCTGGCTGCTGCGCTGCGATGCGCAGGCGCGGGTAGTGTGCCAGCTTGACACCCGCGACGCCGTGCGCAGCTTCGAGGGGCATGTCATCGCCAGCAATGATGGGCAATGGCTCTACACGACCGAAACCGACCCGCGCACGGGGCAGGGCTGGCTCGCTGTGCGGGACAGCCGCAGCCTCAAGACTGTAGAAGAAATGCGCACTGGCGGCAGTGAACCCCACCAGCTGCTGTGGCACGACGCCGACACCGTGGTCGTAGCCAACGGGGGCGTGCTGCGCGACGCGGCCGACCGCAAGATCGAGCTGCAGCGCATGGATTCCTCGGTGGTGCTGCTGCGACCGCAGCGCCGCGAACGCGTCGGCCAATGGCGGCTGGCCGATCGGCGTCTGGGGTTACGGCACATGGCCTGGAGTACGCCGCAGGCTGGTCAGCCCCGTGTGTTGGGAATCGCCTTGCAGAATGAGCACGAGGACAGCGCCCGCCGCAGTCTGTCACCCTTGCTGGCCATCTGGGACGGCACCAGCCTCACGCTCCCAGCCGAGCAGGCCCAGGGCCAGGGTTATGCCGGGGACATTGCACCCACCCCCCAAGGTGGGTTCCTGCTGAGCAGCCAGCGTAGCGGTCGGGTCTTTGCCTGGCACCCGGCGAACCCTGGCACGCTCGAGTCGGTGCTTACGCTGGAGCAGGCCGGTGCCTTGGTGCGTGTGCCCGGGGCGCCGGGGCAGGCCGACGTGTTGGTGGCCGGTAGTGTTGGTGCCCGAAGCGCCTTGGAAGTGCCTTCGTTGCTGGCCTGGCCCGTGGGCGTGCAAGTCGACAACCACTGGGTGGAGTTAGCTGCCGCGTGACCGCAAGGCACTTCAGTTGCTATTGATAACGTAGCTTCCTACGCAGTATTCATGCGGGCTACAGGCAAAAAAGCCTAGTACGTGACGCGATCAGGGTGAATTTCCTGCAGGATCGTGGCTGCAATCTCTTCGATGGACTTGGTGGTGGTGGAGAGCCAGCGGATGCCCGTGCGGCGCATCATGGCCTCGGCCTCCGCCACTTCCATGCGGCAGTTTTCTATGCTGGCGTAGCGTGAATTCGGCCTGCGTTCGTTGCGGATCTCGGAGAGGCGTTCGGGTTGGATGGTGAGCCCGAAGATCTTGTGCTTGTGCGGCACCAGCGCAGGCGGCAGGTGGCGGCGCTCGAAATCCTCGGGGATCAGCGGGTAGTTCGATGCCTTCAGGCCAAACTGCATGGCCAGGTACAGCGAGGTCGGTGTCTTGCCGCTGCGGCTTACCCCCACCAGGATCACATCGCTCTGCTCGAGGTCGCGGTTGCTCTGTCCGTCGTCGTGGGCCAGTGAGAAATTGATGGCCTCGATGCGCTGCTGGTATTCCTTGCTTTTGCTGGCGTCGGAGAAGCGCCCGATGCGGTGGTTGGACTTCAGCCCCAACTCGTGCTCCAGGGGTTTGACGAACATGCCGAACATATCAAGCAGCATGCCCTGGCAGCCAGCTTCCATCACGGCCAGCACCTCTTCATTCACCAGTGTGGTGAAGACGATGGGCTTGTGCCCGTCGATGGTGGCCGCATGGTTGATCTGCCTCACCACCTGGTGGGCCTTGTCGGCGGTGTCGATAAAGGGCAGGCGCACATGGCGGCCACGGGTCTCGAACTGGGCCAGGATGGCGTTGCCGAAGGTCTCGGCGGTGATGCCGGTGCCGTCGGAAACGAAGAATACGGTGCGGTGTTGCATGGTGCGCGGGCGGTTCAGGGTGTCGTCAGTGCATTGCAAGATCCGTCAGTGCGTACCGTTTGGTGGTGGCGCAGGAGGCCCCTACAATGCTCGCCAGACACCTATTCTGTCAGCTTTCCTGCCCCAGAACAGCAACAACAGGCCTGCGCTAGCTGACAACTCCCTGTGCATGGGAGACCCGGTTTTTTAACTTAGGAGCTTGTATGTCCAACCTGTTCGATCCGACCGCCCTGGTCGTACCGTTTGAAAAACTGCGCATGACCGACGTGGAAACCGTCGGCGGCAAGAACGCCAGCCTGGGGGAAATGATTTCCCACCTGCCCCATGGCGTGAAGGTGCCCACGGGCTTTGCCACCACGGCCCATGCGTTCCGCGAGTTCCTGAAATATGGGGGCCTGACCGAGAAGATCAGCGCCAAGCTGGCTGCGCTGGACGTGGAAGATGTGCGTGCCCTGGCCCAGGTCGGTGCCGAGATCCGCGCCATGGTCGAAGCCCAGCCGTTCCCGCCCGCACTGGAAAAGGACATCCGCGACGCCTTTGCCACCCTGAGCGCCGGTAACCCGGATGCCTCGTTTGCCGTGCGTTCCTCGGCTACGGCCGAAGACCTGCCCGACGCCTCGTTCGCGGGCCAGCAGGAAACCTTCCTCAACGTGCACGGCATCGACACCATCCTGCACAAGGTGCGTGAAGTGTTCGCCTCGCTCTACAACGACCGCGCCATCAGCTACCGCGTGCACAAGGGTTTTGCCCATGACGTCGTGGCCTTGTCGGCTGGCATCCAGCGCATGGTGCGCTCGGACATCGGCGCCTCGGGCGTGATGTTCACCATCGACACCGAGTCCGGTTTCGACCAGGTGGTCTTCATCACCTCCAGCTATGGTCTGGGAGAAACCGTGGTGCAAGGCGCCGTGAACCCCGACGAGTTCTACGTGCACAAGCCCATGCTCAAGGCGGGCAAGCGCGCCGTCATCCGCCGCAATCTGGGCTCCAAGCTGATCCAGATGGTGTTCTGCACGCCCGAGGAAAAGGCTGCCAGCGGCAAGCTCATCAAGACCACCGATGTGCCTACCGAGCTGCGCAACCGCTACTCCCTGACCGATGCCGACGTGGAGCAGCTGGCGAAATACGCGCTGGTCATCGAAGAACACTACGGTCGCCCGATGGATATCGAGTGGGGCAAGGACGGCGAAGATGGCCAGCTCTACATCCTGCAGGCCCGCCCCGAAACCGTGAAGAGCCAGAGCGGCAACACCGCAGAGATGCGCTACAAGCTCAAGGGCAAGGGGGCCGTCATGGCCGAAGGCCGAGCCATTGGCCAGAAGATCGGCACCGGCCCGGTGCGCATCGTGCACAACATCAGCGAGATGGACAAGGTGCAGCCCGGTGACATCCTGGTGACGGACATGACCGACCCCAACTGGGAACCGATCATGAAGCGTGCCAGCGCCATCGTGACCAACCGCGGCGGGCGCACCTGCCACGCGGCCATCATCGCCCGCGAACTGGGCATTCCGGCCGTGGTGGGCTGTGGCCACGCCACCGAACAGCTCAAGGACGGCATGCTGGTGACGGTGAGCTGCGCCGAGGGCGATACCGGCTTCATCTACGACGGCCTGCTGGAAACCGAAGTGACCGAAGTGCAGCGCGGCGAGATGCCCGCCATCCCGGTCAAGGTGATGATGAACGTGGGCAACCCCCAGCTGGCGTTTGACTTTGCCCAACTGCCGAACGAGGGCGTGGGTCTGGCGCGCCTGGAGTTCATCATCAACAACAACATCGGCGTGCACCCCAAGGCGATTCTCGACTACCCCAATGTCGATGCCGACCTGAAGAAGGCCGTCGAGTCGGTGGCCCGCGGCCACGCATCGCCGCGTGCCTTCTATGTGGACCGCGTGGCCGAAGGTGTGGCGACCATCGCCGCCGCCTTCTGGCCCAAACCCGTGATCGTGCGCCTGTCCGACTTCAAGAGCAACGAGTACCGCAAGCTCATTGGCGGCAGCCGTTATGAGCCCGAGGAAGAGAACCCCATGCTGGGCTTCCGTGGTGCCGCGCGCTACATCAGTGAAGACTTTGGCGAGGCCTTTGCGATGGAATGCGAAGCCTTGAAGCGCGTTCGCAACGACATGGGCCTGACCAACGTGCAGGTGATGGTGCCCTTCGTGCGAACCCTGGGGCAAGCCAAGCGTGTTACCGAATTGCTGGGCAAGCACGGGCTGCGCCGCGGCGAGAACGAGCTCAAGCTCATCATGATGTGCGAGATCCCCAGCAATGCCATCCTGGCTGAGCAGTTCCTCGAATACTTCGATGGCTTCTCGATCGGTTCCAACGACCTGACCCAGCTCACCCTGGGCCTCGACCGTGACTCTGGTCTGGAGTTGCTGGCGGCCGACTTCGATGAGCGCGACCCGGCGGTCAAGGCGCTCATCAGCCTGGCCATTGCGGCTTGCCGCAAGCAGGGCAAGTACATCGGCATCTGTGGCCAGGGACCCAGCGACCACCCTGACTTCGCTCTGTGGCTGGAAGAGCAGGGCATCTCGTCGATTTCGCTCAACCCCGACTCCGTGATCGCCACCTGGCAAAAACTCGCGGTGCGATGAGCGCGGGGGGCAGTGCACCACGCTGGCGGCTGCACGCGGCCTTGCTGTCGCTGTGGTTCGTTGCCTCCTTTGTCGTCGTGTTCTTTGCACGCGACCTGCAGTCCGAGGTGTTGGGCTGGCCCTGGAGCTACTGGTTTGTGGCCCAGGGCGCCTTGTGCGTGTTCCTGGTGATCGTCGTGGTGTTCGCCTGGCGTGCGAATCGCCAGGCGGGTTCTGAATCGGGTGTGCTTCAGCCCGATGACCACCGGCGCTACCACCGGCGATTCTTCGGCTATGTCGGCAGCTTGCTGGCATTGGCCTTGCTGCTCGCTGTGGCTGAGCAGTACGGTCTGAGCCGACCGTGGGTGGCCGGCATTTTCCTGTCGGCGACCTTGGTGCTGTATGCCGCCGTCGGGGTGTATGCGCGCACGGCCGAAGCCAGCGAGTATTACGTCGCTGGGCGTCGCATTCCAGCGGTGTACAACGGCATGGCGGCCGCCGCCGACTGGATGAGTGCAGCGTCCTTCATCAGCCTGGCCGGTGGCTTGTACCTGCAGGGTTTTTCCGGTGCCGGTTCGCAACCGGGTGGCTTTGCCTACATCCTGGGCTGGACCGGCGGCTTCTGTCTGGTTGCGCTGCTGGTGGCGCCCTACCTGCGCAAGATGCAGCTCTACACCGTGCCCGACTACTTCGCGGTGCGCTACGGCGGGCGCTGGCCGCGCATGATCGCGGCCTTGGCCACCGTGCTGGTGTCGTTCGTTTACGTGGTGGCGCAGATCTATGGGGTCGGTCTCATCACCTCGCGCATGACCGGCATGCACTTCGAGATTGGCATCCTGCTTGGTCTCGGCGGGGTGCTGGTCTGCTCTTTCCTTGGCGGCATGCGCGCCGTGACCTGGACGCAGGTGACCCAGTATGTGCTGATCATGCTGGCCTTCATGGTTCCTGTGTCATGGCTCGCCTACAAGCAGGTGGGCAATCCGCTGGCGCCATTGGCATTCGGCCAGCAGCTGGCGACGATCACTGAAATGGAGGGCAAGCTCATGCGGTCGGCCTCCGAACAGGAGGTCATCGAGGAATACCAGCGGCGGGCCGAGGTCCTCGAGGCGCAGCTTCAGGATGTGGATGCTTCCCTGCAGGCGCAGCGGCGTGACCTGCGTCAGCGTCTGCAGGCGGTGGGTGACGGGCACGAGGATGACGGCCGGGTTGCCGCACTGCGCCGCGAACTGGCGGCCCTGCCCAAGGATGTCAGTGCGGCCCGCGAGCGCTGGAAGCTCGAACTCAAGGACTACCGGGAGCGCGCCCAGGCCCTGGGTGGTCTGCCGCGCACCGCGCAGGCCTTTGCTGGCGACCCCGACGGCGACGACGAAGAGCAGGCGCAGTTCGGTGTGTCGCGCCGCAACTTCCTGGCCCTGGTGCTGTGTCTGATGGTGGGTACGGCTGGCCTGCCCCATCTGCTGACGCGTTTCTACACCACCACGAGCGTGGCCGAGACGCGTCGCTCGGTGGCGTGGTCGCTGGTCTTCATAGCCTTGCTGTACCTGTCTGCTCCGGCGTTGGCGGTGCTGGTGAAGTACGAGGTGATGGTGCATCTGGTGGGGCAGAGCTTTGACCAGTTGCCCGCATGGGTTGTTCAATGGTCGCGCGATCCCTCGTTGCTGTGGGTGGCCGATGTCAATGACGACAAGGTGCTGCAGTTCGCCGAGATTCGTGTTGGTGCCGATCTGCTGATGCTGGCGTCGCCCGAAATCGGTGGCTTGCCTTACATCGTGTCGGTTCTGGTGGCTGCGGGGGGGCTGGCGGCGGCCTTGTCGACGGCAGATGGCTTGCTGCTGACCATCGGCAATGCGCTGGCCCATGACGTGTATTTCGAAGGGGAGAGCAGCCGAGCCCAAGCCATGCGCCGGGTCATGTGGTCCAAGTTTGCGCTGCTGGTGGTGGCGCTGATTGCCGCTTATGTGGCAGCGCAGCGTCCCGCCGGCATCCTGTACCTGGTGTCGGCCTCGTTTTCGCTGGCGGGGGCCGCTTTTGTTCCGGCCATGGTGCTGGGTATCTTCTGGAAGGGGGCCTCCAGGCAGGGGGCCGTCTGCGGCATGCTGGTGGGGCTTGGGGTCACCGTCTACTACATGCTGAGCAATCTTCCGGCTGTGCGCGCCATGTTTGGCCTGACCGGCAGCGGTCTGTGGTTCGAGATTCAGCCCGTCTCCGCCGGTGTCTTTGGCGTGGCGGCAGGGACGCTGGCCACGTGGTGGGTCAGCCTGCGCTTTCCGCCGCCCAAGCCAGTGCACTGAGCCCCGGGCGCGGCGCCCAGTGCACTGGCTGGCCAACAGCGCAGGCTCAGGTTATAATCTTCGGCTTTCCCTTGCTGCACCCCGTTTAGACGCCGGAGGCAGCTTTTTCCGCCCCGCAAGGGGATATCCAAAAGGAGTATCAATGCGTCATTATGAAATCATCCTCATGATCCACCCGGATCAGAGCGAACAAGTTCCCGCGATGCTGGAGCGCTACAAGGGCATGATCACCACCGGTGGTGGCAAGGTGCACCGTGTTGAAGACTGGGGTCGCCGCCAGTTGGTCTACATGATCAACAAGCTGGCCAAGGCACACTACCTGTGCCTGAACATCGAAGCTGGCAAGGAAGTCATGGCTGAACTGGAACACGCGTTCAAGTTCAATGACGCCGTTCTGCGCCACCTCACCGTTCTGAAGAAGAAGGCTGAAACTGGTCCTTCGTCCATGATGAAGACTGTGGAGCGTGAAGACGCCCGCAAGAACCAACAGGCCGAATACCAGGCATAAATTGCAGTAGCCACCGGGAGTGCATCGCAACGCATTGACACTGGGTGCCGTGATCGCAGAGGCTGAAGCCTTGCGCTACACACCCGCCGGAATCCCCGCCCTGACGCTGCGACTCGACAACGAGTCGGAATGCCAGGAAGCGGAAACGGTCCGGAAAGTGACGATGTCGATCAAGGCGATGGCCTTCGGAGCCCTGGCGGAGCGGCTGGTGAAACAACCGGTCGGCAGCCAGTGGGAGTTCCAGGGTTTTCTCGCGAACGGTCGTGGTGGCAAGCAAGTTGTGTTTCACATTCAAGAATTCACACCCCAATAATCTGAGAGGTCCATCATGGCCACATTCAAGAAATTCAACAAAGACAAGCGCCCCAAGCGTCCTGCACAAAACCTGCTGTTCAAGCGCAAGCGCTTCTGCCGCTTCACCGTGGCTGGCGTCGAGGAAATCGACTACAAGGATGTCGACACCCTGCGTGACTTCATTGCCGAAAACGGCAAGATCATCCCCGCACGTCTGACCGGCACCCGCGCCATTTACCAGCGCCAACTCAACACCGCTATCAAGCGCGCACGTTTCCTGGCGTTGTTGCCCTATAGCGATCAGCACAAGATCTAAGGAGAGCAACAATGCAGATCATTCTTCTGGAAAAAGTTGTCAACGTCGGTAACCTGGGCGATATCGTCAAGGTCAAGGACGGCTACGCCCGTAACTTCCTGATCCCCTCCGGCCAAGCACGCCGTGCCACCGCCGAAGCCAAGGCCGCTTTCGAAGCCCGCCGCGCCGAGCTGGAAAAGGCCGCAGCTGCCAAGCTGGCCGAGTGCCAAGCCCTGGGCGAGAAGCTGGCCGGTACCACCATCAAGCTGACCCAAAAAGCAGGTGTGGATGGTCGCCTGTTCGGTTCCGTGACGAACCACGACATCGCCGAAGAGCTGACCAAGAGCGGCTACAAGGTTGCCAAGGCCCAGGTGCGCATGCCCAACGGCCCCATCAAGACTGTTGGCGACAGCAAGGTCGACGTGTCCCTGCACACCGACGTGACCGTTGAGATCAACGTCTCCGTGTACGGCGAAACCGCCTAATTCCGACGATGTCTGCGGAGCCCTGCGCTCCGTAAAATCAAGCCGCTGCGAGAGTCTTCTCTGCAGCGGCTTTTTTTCTGGATGCCAGCCTGCACCCCGTGGTGGGCGCTGGCATACTGCTCACCCCACCTAGAACGAGTCCGCCTTCATGTCGTCCCCCGATTTGCCGGAGTTTGTCCCCGATCGCCAGATCGCCCAGTTGCGCATTCCACCCCATTCCCTGGAAGGGGAGAGCAGTGTGCTGGGTGGCTTGCTGCTGGACAATGCGGCCTGGGACCGCGTCAGCGACGTGCTCACTGATGCAGACTTCTATCGCTATGAGCACCGCCTGATCTACGCTGCATTAGGTTCGCTCATCAATGCCGACAAGCCCGCCGACGTGGTGACGGTGTTCGAACACCTGCAAGGGCAGGGCAAGGCCGACGAGGTCGGAGGCCTCAACTACCTCAACGCCTTGGCGCAGTATGTGCCCAGCGCGGGCAACATCCGCCGCTATGCCGAGATCGTGCGGGAGCGTTCGATCCTGCGCAAGCTGGTGACTGCCAGCGACGAGATCGCCACCAATGCCTTCAACCCGAAGGGGCGTGCGGTCAAGGACATCGTTGATGAGTCCGAGCGCAAGATCTTCGAGATCGGGGAGATGGGCAAGCGCAACCAGCGTGGCTTCCAGAGCATGGATACCCTGGTGGTGGACCTGCTGGATCGTGTGCAGGAGATGGCAGACAACCCCAACGAGGTGACGGGGGTGCCCACCGGCTTCTACGACTTTGACCGCATGACAGCGGGCCTGCAGCCGGGGGATCTGATCGTGTTGGCGGCCCGTCCGTCCATGGGCAAGACCGCGCTGGCGATCAACATTGCCGAGCACGTGGCCTTGAATGAAGGCCTGCCGGTCGCCGTGTTCTCCATGGAAATGGGGGCGGCCCAGCTGGCGGTACGTATCGTCGGCTCCATCGGTCGCATTGACCAGAGCCATATGCGAACCGGCCGCCTCACCGACGACGAGTGGTCACGCCTGTCAGAAACGATCGAGAAGCTGCGAACCGTGTCCCTGCACATCGATGAAAGCCCGGGCCTGACAGCTGGCGAACTGCGCTCCAATGCCCGCCGATTGGCGCGCCAGTGTGGTCAGCTCGGTCTGATCGTGGTCGACTACCTGCAGCTGATGAGCGGCTCCAGCGGAGACGGCGAGAATCGCGCTACCGAACTGGGCGAAATCTCGCGGGGCCTGAAGATGCTGGCGCGCGAGCTCAAGTGCCCGGTCATTGCCCTGTCGCAGCTGAACCGTTCGGTGGAACAGCGCCCCGACAAGCGCCCCATGATGAGTGACTTGCGGGAGTCGGGCGCCATCGAGCAGGACGCCGACATCATCATGTTCATCTACCGCGACGAGTACTACACCAAGGAGGCCTGCAAGGAGCCAGGCGTGGCCGAGGTGATCATTGCCAAGCAGCGTAATGGCCCGGTCGGAACCGTCAAACTCGCCTTCCTGCGCCAGAACACCAAGTTCGAGAACCTGGCTACCGGCATGAGTTCCGACTACTGAAAAAACGGAAGAAAAGTGCCGCTAGCCCGCACAAAATTTGCGTGGCTAGCTTCTCTTTCTATAGCACCTCGGAGGCGAAGTCGGCCAGGCGCGAGCGTTCGCCACGGGCCAGGGTGATGTGCCCGCCGTGCGGCCAGCCCTTGAAGCGGTCCACAGCGTAGGTCAGGCCCGAGGAGCCCTCGGTGAGGTAGGGGGTGTCGATCTGTGCAAGGTTGCCCATGCAGACGATCTTGGTGCCCGGACCTGCGCGGGTGATCAGCGTCTTCATCTGCTTGGGCGTGAGGTTCTGGGCCTCGTCGATGATCAGGTACTTGTTGAGGAAGGTGCGCCCGCGCATGAAGTTCATGCTCTTGATCTTGATGCGGCTGCGGATCAGTTCGTTGGTGGCGGCACGGCCCCACTCGCCGGCGCTGGTGTCACTCTTGCCGAGCACTTCCAGGTTGTCGTCGAGCGCACCCATCCAGGGGCCCATCTTTTCCTCTTCGGTGCCGGGAAGGAAGCCGATGTCTTCACCCACGCTCACGGTGGCGCGGGTGACGATGATTTCCGTGTAGCGGCGGTCATCGAGTACCTGGGTCAGACCGGCGGCCAGCGCCATCAGGGTCTTGCCGGTCCCGGCAGTTCCCGTGAGGGTGACGAAGTCGACTTCCGGGTCCATGAGCAGGTTCATGGCGAAGTTCTGCTCACGGTTGCGGGTGGTCACGCCCCAGACCGCATTCTTCAAGTGGTTGTAGTCCTTGAGCGTACGCAGCACCGCGGTGTTGTTGCGGATTTCGGTCACGCGTGCATACAGGCTGGGTTCGCCCGGGGCTTCAAAGTACACGAACTGGTTGATGTGCATGCTGGGGACGGCAGGCCCGGTTACCTTGTAGAAGGTATGGGGGCCTTGCTGCCAGCTCTCCACCGCCTGGCCATGGGTGGCCCAGAAATCGGTGGGCAGCACCAGGGCGCCGCTGTAGAGCAGGTCTCCGTCTTCCAGGGTCTTGTCGTTCTGGTAGTCATCAGTGGCCAGGCCCAGGGCGCGGGCCTTGACGCGCATGTTGATGTCCTTGGACACCAGCACCACTTCACGGGGGGCGTGGGCTTTCCCCAGGGCATGCACCACGCCCAGGATCTGGTTGTCGGCTTTGCCCTGGGGCAGGCTGGTCGGCAGGGAGTAGTCCAGAGGCTGTGTCTGGAACAGCAGGCGGCCACCCGCTTCGGTGTGGCCCGTACTGCTGAGTGTGAAGCCATGTGCGATGTCGGCACCATCGGCCGCAGCCAGCGCGTCAAGCGTGCGGCTGGTCTGGCGAGCGTTGCGCGCGACCTCGGTCATGCCTTTCTTGTGACCGTCCAGTTCCTCCAGCACGATCATCGGCAGGTAGATGTCGTGTTCCTCAAAACGGAACAGGCACATCGGGTCGTGCAACAGCACGTTGGTGTCGAGCACGAACAACTTGGTCGGCCCGGCTTTCTTGCGTGGCGCTGCGGCGGCCTTGGGCTTGGTTCCTGCCTTCTCTGTGGTTGCGGTAGCGGCCAAGGGTGCTGGCGGCTGCGCTGGCGTGGCTGCCTTGCGGTTTGTGCGTGCCTTGTTGGCCTGCGCAGCGCTCGGAGCCGCTGGCGTATTCACCACCGCTGGGGCGCTGCTGCTGCGGGTCTCGAGCACTGGTTTGGCCGGCTGCTTGGGGCGCGCACGCAAGGGGGACTGGAAGGCATCGGCGGGCAGTCGGTCGGCTCGTTTGCTAGGGGCGCTGGGCAGGGGCATGGAATAGGGCTGGGTTGGGAAAACGGATGTGCGTACCAACAAAAAAGCCACCCGTGGAACCCACAGGTGGCTTGATGGATGTCAATGATTCATTGCGCGCACAAGGCATGCGAACCATTATGCATGAGCCGCACGGCCATGGTGTGACCGCAGCGCAACGCCAGTTCGGGCAGCGCTGGTCAGGCGGCCTTCTTGAGTTTCTTCACAGCGGCCAGGACTTCGTCCACATGGCCCGGCACCTTCAGGCCGCGCCATTCTTCCTTCACCAGGCCATCGGCACCGATGAGGAAGGTGCTGCGCTCGATGCCCTTGACCTTCTTGCCGTACATGATCTTGTTCTTCACCACACCAAACATGTGGCACATCTTCTCTTCCGTATCGGCAATCAGTTCGAACGGCAGTTCGAGCTTGGCCTTGAACTCATCGTGCGACTTCATGTTGTCGCGGGAAACGCCGTACACTGCGGCGCCGGCCTTGACGAAATCCTTGTACTTGTCGCGGAACTGCATGGCCTCGGTGGTGCAACCGGGCGTGTTGTCTTTGGGGTAAAAATACAACACCAGGGCTTTTCCGACATGGTTGGTATGGGTAACCTTGATGCCGCCGGTGGCGTTGGCTTCGAATTCTGGAAGAGGTTTATTGAGAACGATAGCCATAGAGTGTCTGTCTCGCGTGCAGGGTGTGGCGGATGGATGGGGCCACGCTGGTGACAGCAGCGAAGCGGCCCCGACCGCAACCCCGTATTTTACCCTGAAATGGCCCCGCCGATGCCGCGGCAGACTAGGGTTTGCCCGATTCCAGCAGCAGGGCTGCCACCACATTGCGGCCTTCCCCCACCAGGAAGTTGAAGGTACGGCAGGCGGCTGAGGTGTCCATGGTTTCCACGCCGATGCGCTGGGCGTACAGGCCTTGCAGCCAGCGAGGGTGGGGAAAACGCAGGCGGTTTCCGCTGCCAAACAGGACCAGTTCCGGTTGAAAACGTTTCAGCTCCGAGAAATGGGTCTCGCTCAGGTCCTCAAACGAAGGGCAGTCCCAGGCCAGCACTCCCTCGGTAGAGCTCAGAAGAAGTGAGTTGTTGTAGCGTTCGCCGTTGATGCGGATCCAGCCCTCGCCGTAGCTGTGAATGGAGTAGCTTGTGGCAGCGTCGGGCTGGAATTTCATGGCATGGGTGTTGTTGGAACGCACGGGCTAGCCTTGTGCGGCTAGACGCGTTGGGAACTTGTGGTCAAATTATAGGTTTCCCCTCGAAAACCCTTGCTGGGAGCGCCTTTTGAAACCGATCCAGAAATCCGCCAAGCTGGCCAACGTGCTGTACGACGTGCGTGGGCCGATCGTCGACGCCGCCAAGAAGATGGAGGATGAGGGTCAGAAGATCATCAAGCTCAACATCGGCAACCTGGCGCCCTTTGGCTTCGATGCTCCTGAGGAGATCCAGCAGGACATGATCCGCAACCTGCCTGCGTCGGCCGGATACAGCGACAGCAAAGGCATTTTCTCGGCGCGCAAGGCGGTCATGCACTACACCCAGCAGCAGGGCATCAAGGGCGTGACACTGGAAGACATCTACCTGGGCAATGGCGCCTCCGAGCTGATCGGCATGGCCTGCAACGCGCTGCTGGACGATGGCGACGAGCTGCTGGTGCCTTCACCGGACTACCCGCTGTGGACGGCGGCCACCAGTCTTGCAGGTGGCAAGCCGGTGCATTACCACTGTGACGAGGACAACGGCTGGCAGCCGGACCTGGCCGACATCCGCGCCAAGATCACACCCCGCACCAAAGGCATTGTGGTCATCAACCCCAATAATCCGACCGGCGTGCTGTACACCGACGAGGTGCTCAAGGGCATCGTTGCCATCGCGCGCGAGTTCGAGCTGGTGATCATGGCCGACGAGGTCTACGACAAGGTGCTCTATGAAGATGCCAAGCACACCGCCATGGCCAGCCTGTCGGACGATGTGCTCACGCTCACCTTCAACTCCCTCTCCAAGGCCTATCGCTCCTGCGGCTACCGTGCAGGCTGGATGGTCTTGTCCGGCCCCAAGCACATCGCCAAGGACTTCATCGAAGGCCTGAACATGCTGGCCAACCTGAAGCTCGGCTCCAATGTGCCAGGCCAGTACGCCGTGCAGACCGCGCTGGGCGGCTACCAGAGCATCTACGACCTGACCCGCGAGGGTGGGCGCCTGCGCCGCCAGCGCGACCTGGCCTATGAGCTCATTACCGCCATCCCGGGGGTGACCTGCGTCAAGCCCCAGGCGGCGCTGTACATGTTTCCCAGGCTGGACCCGGCGGTGTACCCGATCGAGGACGACCGCCAGTTCTTCCTGGAACTGCTGCGCGAAACCCGCGTGATGCTGGTGCAGGGTACGGGCTTCAACTGGCCGCATCCCGACCATTTCCGCATCGTGTTCCTCCCGCATGAGGACGACCTGCGTGAAGCGATTGGCCGCATTGCCAAGTTCCTGGAAAGCTACCGCAAGCGGCACAGCAACTAGGCGCTATGAATTTTCTAGCTGCCTGCGCAATGAATACGCGGGCCAGATACCGATTTGAATGATTTTTTGGAAGACACAGGCATGAAGACGATCAAAGTGGGTTTGTTGGGTATCGGTACCGTGGGCAGCGGCGTGTACAACGTGCTGCATCGCAACCAGGAAGAAATCAAGCGCCGTGCCGGTGTAGGCATCGAGATCGCCATGGTGGCTGACCTGGACGTGGCCCGTGCCAAGAACATCGTCGGCGATGACGTGCAGGTGGTGGGCGACGCACGCGCCGTGATTGCCAACCCCGAGATCGACATCGTGATCGAACTCATCGGCGGCTACGGCATTGCCAAGGCCCTGGTGCTCGAAGCCATTGCGGCGGGCAAGCACGTCGTCACTGCCAACAAGGCGCTCTTGGCTGTGCACGGCAGCGAGATCTTCGAAGCGGCCGCCGCACAGGGTGTGATGGTGATGTACGAGGCTGCCGTGGCCGGTGGCATTCCCATCATCAAGGCCCTGCGTGAAGGCCTCACCGCCAACCGCATCCAGTGGATCGCCGGCATCATCAACGGCACCACCAACTTCATCCTGTCCGAAATGCGCGACAAGGGCCTGGACTTCGCCGTGGTGCTCAAGGAAGCGCAGCGCCTGGGCTACGCCGAAGCCGACCCGACCTTCGACATCGAGGGCGTGGACGCGGCGCACAAGGTCACGCTCATGAGCGCCATGGCCTTCGGCACCAAGGTGCAGTTCGACAAGGCCTACATCGAAGGCATCACCAAGCTGGGCGCGGCCGACATCAAATACGCCGAACAGCTGGGTTACCGCATCAAGCTGCTGGGCATCACCAAGCGCATGGAAAACGGCATCGAGCTGCGCGTGCACCCCACGCTGATTCCGGCCAAGCGCCTGATCGCCAATGTGGAAGGCGCCATGAACGCTGTGGTGGCGAACGGTGACGCCGTCGGCACCACGCTGTACTACGGCAAGGGCGCGGGCTCCGAGCCCACCGCCAGCGCCGTGATTGCCGATCTGGTCGACATCAGCCGCCTGCACAGCGCTGACAGTGCCCACCGCGTGCCCTACCTGGCGTTCCAGCCCGGTGCCATGGCCGACACCCCGGTTCTGCCCATGGGCGACGTGGTGACCAGCTACTACCTGCGCCTGCGCGTGGCCGACCAGGCCGGCGTGCTCGCCAAGGTCACGGGCCTGCTGGCCGAGGCCGGCATCAGCATCGACGCCGTGCTGCAGCGTGAAGCCGACGAGATTGGCGGTGAGGGCTACACCCAGACCGACGTCATCATCCTCACCCACGACTGCCGCGAAGCCGCCATGAATGGCGTGCTGGCGCAGATGCAGGCGCTGCCCACCGTGCTGCAGCCCATCGTGCGCATCCGCAAGGAAGAGCTGGCCTAATCGAATCGGACCACCATGCTGTACCTCTCCACCCGTGGCGCTCCCGAGCGCAAGCGTTTTTGTGAAATCCTGCTCGAAGGCCTGGCTCCGGACGGCGGTCTGTACCTGCCCGAAACCTATCCGCAAATCAGCGATGCCACCTTGAGCCGCCTGCGCACGGTCTACCACACGCAGGGCTATGCCGATCTGGCATTCGAAATCCTGTCGCTGTACATCGACGACATCCCGGCAGACGACCTGCGCGCGCTGTGCCGCAAGACCTACACCGCCGAGGTATTCGGCACCGGCGAGATCGTGCCGCTGCGCCACCTGGAAGACGGTGTCTGGATCGAAGCCCTCTCCAATGGTCCCACGCTGGCCTTCAAGGATATGGCCATGCAGCTGCTGGGCAACCTGTTCGAATACGAGCTGGCCCGCCGTGGCGAAGAGCTCAACATCC
Organism: Curvibacter sp. APW13; assembly: GCF_032337135.1. Lineage (NCBI taxonomy): Bacteria > Pseudomonadati > Pseudomonadota > Betaproteobacteria > Burkholderiales > Comamonadaceae > Curvibacter > Curvibacter sp. APW13. Next base: position 300,728 of record NZ_JAVXZZ010000003.1, read on the forward strand.
TGGGCGCCACCAGTGGCGACACCGGCAGCGCCGCCGAATACGCCATGCGTGGCAAGAAGGGTGTGCGCGTCTTCATGACCAGCCCGGCCGGGCGCATGAGCCCGTTCCAGCAGGCGCAGATGTTCAGCCTGCAGGACGCCAACATCTACAACATCGCCATCGAAGGCGTGTTCGACGACTGCCAGGACATCGTGAAGGCGGTCTCCAACGACCTCGAATTCAAACGCCAGTACAAGATCGGCACCGTCAACTCCATCAACTGGGCGCGTCTGCTGGCCCAGGTGGTGTACTACTTTGCCGGCTACATCCAGGCCACCGAGTCGAATGCCCAGAAGGTGTCGTTCAGCGTGCCCAGCGGCAACTTCGGCAATGTCTGCGCTGGTCATGTGGCACGTCAGATGGGTCTGCCCATCGACAAGCTGGTGGTGGCCACCAACGAGAACGACGTGCTCGATGAGTTCTTCCGCACCGGCGTCTACCGCGTGCGTGGCAGTGCCGACACCTTCGAGACCTCCAGCCCCTCCATGGACATTTCCAAGGCCAGCAACTTCGAACGTTTCGTGTTCGACCTGCTGGGCCGCGACGGTGCCGCCACCAAGGCCCTGTTCTGCGATGCCTTGAACCGTGACGGCCGCTTCGACCTGCGCAGCGACCCGCGCTTCGCCGATGCGGCTGGCAAGTACGGATTTGTCAGCGGCAAGAGTACCCATGCAGACCGCTTGGCCACCATCAAGGCCACCTGGGAGCAACACGGCATGGTCATCGATACCCACACGGCGGACGGCCTCAAGGTTGCCCTGGAGCGCCGCGTGGCGGGGGTACCCATCGTGGTGCTTGAAACCGCCTTGCCGATCAAGTTCGCGGCGACCATCGTCGAGGCCCTGGGGCGCGAGCCCGAGCGCCCGGCCAAGTTCGAAGGCATTGAGGCCTTGCCCAAGAAGGTGCAGGTCATGAAGGCCGATGCGGCAGCCGTGAAAGCGCTGATTGCACGGGAGTGCGCGGCCTGAACATGAGCGATTCTGCTGTGACCGCCCCCAACCCCTTGGCACCCAAGCGGCCGCTCCTGATGCCATTGGCACAGGCACTGGAATCGCTGCTCACTGCGGCGGAGGCCACGCTGCCACCTGAGCCGGTGACCACCATGGACGCCGACGGCCGTGTGCTGGCGCAGGACGTGGTCTCAGCACTGCAGGTGCCTGCCTGGGACAACAGCGCCATGGACGGCTATGCCGTGCGCTGTGCTGAAGTTTCTGAGCCTGGGGCCGTGCTGCCGGTGTTGCAGCGCATTGCCGCAGGGGAGGCGGGCAAGGCATTGCAAGCCCTCACCGCTGCGCGCATCTTCACCGGGGCCCCCGTGCCCGCAGGTGCCGACGCCGTGGTGATGCAGGAAGACTGCACGGTCGTCAATGCCTGCGAAGGCGGGGTGCGCATCAATGTGGCTCCCACGCCCGGCCAGAACATACGCCGTGCGGGGGAAGACGTCCGCAAGGACGCCGTGGTGCTGCAAAAAGGTGAGCGCATTACGCCCGCCGTACAAGGGCTGGTGGCCAGTTTGGGCCTGAACTCCGTGCTGGTGGCACGTCGAGCGCGGGTGGCGCTGTTTTCCACCGGGGATGAGCTGGTGATGCCCGGGGACGTGGCACCGCAGGACATGCGCCCCGGTGCCATCTACAACTCCAACCGCTTCTTCCTGGCCAGCCTGCTACGCCGCATGGGCTGCGAGGTGAGCGACTTCGGCATCGTCCCCGACAACCGTGAGGCCACGGTGAGCGCCCTTCGCGACGCGGCCCAGGGTCACGACGTGATCCTCACCAGCGGTGGCGTCTCGGTGGGCGAGGAAGACCATATCAAGCCCGCCGTGCAACAGCTCGGCAGTCTGGACCTGTGGCAGATCGCCATCAAGCCCGGCAAGCCTTTTGCCTATGGGCTGGTGAACCGCACCGACGGTAGCCCTTGCCACTTCTTGGGCCTGCCCGGCAACCCGGTCTCGAGCTTCGTCACATTCCTGGTGCTGGTGCGGCCCTTCCTGCTGCGGCTGCAGGGGCAGCGCGATGTTGCTATGAAAAAAGTAGCTGTTCGCGCAGACTTTGCGTGGGCTAAGGCCGATAATCGCCAGGAATTTCTGCGTGTGCGCCGGAATTCAAATGGCGGTCTGGATCTGTTCCCGAACCAGAGCTCGGGTGTGCTCACCTCCACGGTGTGGGGCGACGGCGTGGTCGACAACCCCGGTGGCCGCACCATCGCGGTGGGAGACATGGTCGAATTCATCGCCTTTTCGGACCTCTTGGCATGAAAGTCCAGATCAAGTATTTCGCTTCCATCCGTGAAGCCATGGGCTGCAGCAGCGAAACCCTGGACACGCAGGCAAGCTCCGTGGCAGCACTGCGTGACGCCCTGATTGCTCGCGGTGGGGCTGCCGCCGAAGCGCTGGCGCGGGGGCGCCACGTGCGCGTGGCCCTGAACCAGAACCTGGTCGATGAGTCTGTCTCGCTGAGCGAGGGTTGCGAAGTGGCGTTCTTTCCGCCTGTGACTGGCGGCTAGCAGCAGGCGTCAGCTGTTCAGCGCGGCTTCTACCGCGGCCTTGGCCTCGTCCAGGTCCATGAAGAAGCGTGTGGCCTGTGGAGTGGCCTTGGGCAAGTGGGCCGGTGCGGGCCACAGGCGCTCACCGCTCCAGCTGGCGGTCCAGCCCCCGATGTCCTTGCCCTTGAGGGTGCAGACGGTCTCACCGTGTACCGATGCAGTCCAGCTCGGCGGGGTGTGGGTCCAGGTGATGGCGGACATGGCGCTCCAGTTGTTGGGTGGTGGTGTATCGGGCCGAAAACAGTGTCGCAAAGTCGGCGTCGGGCCGCAAGAGGGCGTTCACGGGGGCTTGTTGCGCGTACCATCGCTCCCATGCCACGCGTATCCATCCAGACCCACGACTTTGATGTATCCACCGAGCTGGCCGCCTTGCGTGCAGGGCAGGGGCAGGTGGGTGCGGTGTGCTGCTTTGTGGGCACCGTGCGGGACCATGCCCAGGGCGTGACCGGGCAGGTGCAGGCGATGGAACTCGAGCATTACCCCGGCATGACCGAGGCCAGCATTGAGGCCATGATCGACGAGGCGCACCGCCGCTTTGACATCCTGGGGGCGCACGTCATCCACCGCGTGGGTGTGCTGCAGACGCTGGACCAGATCGTGCTCGTCGCCGTTACTTCCAAGCACCGTGGCCAGAGCTTTCAGGCTTGTGAATTCCTCATGGACTACCTCAAGACCCAGGCGCCGTTCTGGAAGAAGGAAATCACGCCCGAAGGGGCGCAGTGGGTAGACGCACGTGTGAGCGATGACGAAGCCCTGGCCCGTTGGGGCATTGCCAGCGGCAACGCTGCATGAGTATGGATCTCCTCGAACGGATCGAGCGGGCCACGCTGGACGCGGTGAGTCCGGAACGGGTCGAAGAACTCCCGGGCTGGCTGTTGCCGATGGACCCCGGAACGGTAGGGCGCGCGCATTCCGCAGTGCCCACGCACCACGCTGCGCCGCCAGAGGCTGTGTTGCTGGACATCGCCGGGCGCTACCGCCAAGCCGGTTTCCGGCCGGTGCTTCGCCTGCCGACGTTGGACTCCTGGCATGGCATCCATGCAGCGTTGGAGGCGCGTGGCTGGCGGCGCGGCAAACCCACCTGTGTCATGACGGCATCCACCGCCGAGGTGCTTGCACGCAGTACCCCGACGACGTCGCGTACGGGAACGGTGGCCTTGACACCCACGGCCAGCGAAGCCTGGATGGCGCTGTTCCTGGGGCAGGGTTTGGACCCGGTCGATGGCGCTTCGCGCGCCCGGTCACTGGCGCGCTCGCGCACAACGCAGTTCGCCCAAGTGGTGGAGGATGGTGAAACTGTGGCCTGCGGGGCCGCCTGCTACAGCCAGGGGCTGCTCAGTGCCCACGGCCTGCGCACGGCCATGGCGCAGCGGGGCCAGGGGCATGCCACGGCCTTGCTGCACGCCATGGCGGCGCAAGGGCTGCGGCTGGGCATGCAGCAAGCCTTCCTGCAGGTTGAAGCGGCCAACCCTGCACGTGCCCTGTACGAGCGTCTGGGCTTTGCCCTGGCCTGGCAATACGAGTACTGGATCGCGGCCTAGTTCAGGTACTTGGGCCGCGGGGCATCCGCGAAAGCATCCAGCGGGCTGGGTTGGGTGTCGGCAAGTTGGGCGTCCGGCAAAGCGGTGCGCAGGTGCAGATCCCAGTCGGCAATGCGCAGCACCGCATCGATGAGCTGCACCAGACCGGCCAGCAATTCGGGTCCGAGCGTGGCCTCGATGCTGCGCGTGGCCTGGCTGTCGCCGTCATGCACCTCATCGAATCGTACGTCCAGGCTGTGGTCTTCGCCCGGGGACACGTGCAGGGCCGTCGCCAGCAGCGGAACCGACTTGGGGTGCACCGAGTCGGCTTCGACTCCGGATGGATCCCCGCGCGACTCCACGCTCACGGCCGCTTCGGATTCGCCTCGGCCGCTGCCCAAGGTACCATCTTCGCGCTGTGCGTTCAGGTGGTCGGCCAGCCGCTGCAGATGGACCATCATGCCCTTGAGCATGCGCCGCGTCAGCCAGACGCGTTGCTCGATGCCGTTGTGGCCGCTCAGGCGCAGCAGGATGCGGTCCTGGTCCGCCTGGTAGCTGGCCTGCAATTGGTGGATATCCATGGCGTTGATTGTAGTGAGCGGGTGGGGCCGTGGCACCATCACGACTTCGACGGGACATGGCTATGCAAAATGGCCCCTTGAAATGGCCCGAAACATCCACAATTACCCGCTAACTCAATAGGGGGATTGCATGCGGATCGACAAACTCACCACCAAGTTTCAGGAAGCCCTGGGCGAGGCCCAGAGTCTGGCATTGGCCCAGGACCATGCCTACATCGAGCCCAGCCACCTGCTGGCGGCCATGCTGCGCCAGGACGACGGCCCCAAGGCCCTGGTCCAGCGCGCCGGTGCCAATGTGCAGGGCCTGCTGGCCGCGGCCGATGCCGCCATGAAGAAGCTGCCTCAGGTGCAGGGTCAGGAGCAGGTCACCGTCGGTCGCGACCTGGTCTCGCTGCTGCAGGGGGCCGAAAAGGAATCGATGAAGCGTGGTGACCAGTTCGTCGCCAGCGAACTCTTCCTGCTGGCCCTGAGCGACGCCAAGAGTGACCTGGCCAATGCCGTGCGCAGCGCCGGCCTGACCCGCAAGAGCCTGGAGGCTGCCATCGACGCCGTGCGCGGCGGCCAGAGTGTGGACAACGCCGATGCCGAAGACCAGCGTGAATCGCTCAAGAAATACTGCCTGGACCTGACCGAACGGGCCCGCCAGGGCAAGCTCGACCCCGTGATCGGCCGCGACGACGAAATCCGCCGCGCCATCCAGGTGCTGCAGCGTCGCTCCAAGAACAACCCGGTGCTCATTGGCGAGCCGGGCGTGGGCAAGACCGCCATCGTGGAAGGCCTGGCCCAACGCATCGTGGCCGGCGAGGTGCCCGACAGCCTCAAGGGCAAACGTGTGCTGTCGCTCGACATGGCATCACTGCTGGCCGGTGCCAAGTTCCGTGGCGAGTTCGAGGAGCGCCTGAAGAATGTGCTGAAAGACCTGGCCAAGGACGAAGGCCAGACCATCGTCTTCATCGACGAGCTGCACACCATGGTGGGCGCGGGCAAGGCCGAAGGCGCCATGGATGCCGGAAACATGCTCAAGCCTGCCTTGGCGCGTGGCGAGCTGCACTGCGTGGGTGCCACCACGCTGGACGAATACCGCAAGTACATCGAGAAGGATGCCGCACTGGAGCGCCGTTTCCAGAAGATTCTGGTGGGCGAGCCCACGGTAGAGGCCACTATCGCCATCCTGCGTGGCCTCAAAGAACGCTACCAGGTGCACCACGGCGTGGACATCACCGACCCGGCCATCGTGGCCGCAGCCGAGCTGTCCAACCGCTACATCACCGATCGCTTCCTGCCCGACAAGGCCATTGACCTGATCGACGAGGCGGCTTCCAAGATCAAGATCGAGCTGGACTCCAAGCCCGAGGTCATGGACAAGCTCGACCGCCGACTGATCCAGCTGCAGATCGAGCGCGAAGCGGTGAAGAAGGAGAAGGACGAAGCATCGCAAAAGCGCCTGGAACTCATCGAGGGCGAAATCAAGAGCCTGCAGAAGGAGATCGCCGACCTCGACGAAATCTGGAAGTCCGAGAAAGCCACAGCCCAGGGCAGCGCCCAGGTGCGTGAGGAGATCGACAAGCTGCGTACCCAGATCGAGGCCCTGACCCGCAAGGGTGACTTCAACAAGGTGGCCGAGCTGCAATACGGCAAGCTGCCCGAGCTGGAAAAGCGGCTCAAGGAAGCGCAGGCCAAGGAATCCGGCAAAGGCGCCCAGGCCAACCAGCTGCTGCGCACCCAGGTCGGTGCCGAGGAGATCGCCGAAGTGGTGAGCCGTGCCACCGGCATTCCCGTGGCCAAGATGATGCAGGGCGAGAAGGACAAGCTGCTGCAGATGGAAACCAAGCTGCACGAGCGCGTAGTGGGTCAGGACGAGGCCGTGTCGGCCGTGGCCGATGCCATCCGCCGCTCGCGCTCAGGCCTCTCCGACCCGAACCGCCCGACGGGCTCCTTCCTGTTCCTGGGCCCCACGGGCGTGGGCAAGACCGAGCTGTGCAAGGCGCTGGCCGGCTTCCTGTTCGACAGCGAAGAGCACCTGGTGCGCATCGACATGAGCGAGTTCATGGAAAAGCACTCCGTGGCCCGCCTCATCGGCGCGCCTCCGGGCTATGTGGGCTACGAGGAGGGCGGCTACCTGACCGAAGCCGTGCGCCGCAAGCCCTACAGCGTGCTGCTGCTCGACGAGGTGGAGAAGGCCCACCCGGATGTATTCAACGTGCTCTTGCAGGTGCTGGACGACGGCCGCCTGACTGACGGCCAGGGCCGCACCGTGGACTTCAAGAACACCGTGATCGTCATGACCAGCAACATCGGCAGCCAGCTCATCCAGGGCATGGCCGGGCAGGACTACGAGGACGTGAAGGATGCCGTGATGGGCGAGCTGAAGAACTACTTCCGCCCCGAGTTCATCAACCGCATCGACGAGACCGTGGTATTCCATGGCCTGGGTGCTGAGCACATTGCGTCCATTGCCAAGATCCAGCTTCAGGTGCTGACCGAGCGCCTGGCCAAGATGGAGCTGACCCTGCAGGTGTCGGATGCCGCCTTGCAGGAGCTGGCCAAGGTGGGCTTCGACCCGGTGTTCGGTGCACGGCCCTTGAAGCGCGCCATCCAGCAACGGATCGAGAACCCGCTTTCCAAGCTTCTGCTGGAGGGCAAGTTCGCGCCCAAGGACGTGATCCCGGTGGATGTGGACCCGATCCGCGCCCCGGGCCAGTTCAGCTTCGAGCGCATCGTGCACTGAGGCGAGGCTGCTCCAACCCGGCGTGTGATCCGCTGATCTGGCCGGGTGCTGGGCAGATGTTCCGTATCAGCCGGTCCGTTTGGCCAGGAAGTAGCTCGGTGGCCTTCCCATGGCCTGCTTGAACATGGCGGAAAACGCACTGTCGGTGGCATAGCCTGCAGCGGCAGCCACATGGGCGATAGGCATGCCGCGCGCCAACTGGGGCAAGGCATGTGCCAACACCGCCTGTTGACGCCACTGCTGGTAGCTGGTGCCCAATTCCTCCCGGAACAGGCGGGCCATGGTGCGCTCGCTGGCCCCCACTGCCGCCACCCACTCGCGTAGCTGGCCGCGTTCGCCCGGCGCGCGCAGCACGGCTTCGCACAGGGTCCGCAGGCGCTTGTCCCCGAGGGTGGGGTGGGGCATGGGTACGCCAAGGGCTTGGGTGTCGGCTGAGCGTATTTCATCCAGGGTCAGCGCCATGAGTGCGTCTTCGCGGGCGCCGGGCGTGCTGCCCTGCAGGCCGTGAATGAGTTCGCGCAGCAGCGCACTGACCACCAGTACGCGGCACTCCTTCCAGCTGTCGGGCAAGGCTCCGGCAACGATGTCCACGGTGCGCAACTCGGCGCTTTCCAGTACCACGACGTTGTGGCTGACCTGCGGCGCAATCCAAACGGCCCGGCTGGGCGGAACGATGTAGGTGGTTTCGCGCTCGCCCTCGGTCACCGTGACTTGCATCAGCCCGCTGGCGCAATAGGTGAACTGTGACCAAGCGTGCCGGTGCGGTGTGATATGGGCATTCATGGCCAGGGCGCGGCCGCGGCTGCGAACCGGTCGCTGGGCAGTGGGTGGGCGCTGCGGCGAGGTGTCGGACTGCACCGGCTGCAAGCGGACAGGTTTTGTGGGTCGGCTCATGCAGAGGATGCTCCTTGATTGGCGTATTTTCGACAATTATTGTCTTTTTGTCGCAATTCAGAAATGTACCCCCGCCGTACGATGCCTGCATGACTACTACCGCTACCCCTAGCGCTCCCTTCAGGCAGGACGCCACCGTGATTGCCCTGGTCGGGCTGGCCCATGCTGCATCCCACTTCGGTCACCTGTTGCTGGTGGCCATGTTTCCGGTGTTCATTGCGGAGTTTTCGCTCAGCTATGCGCAACTGGGCTTCCTCACCAGCGTGTTCTTCGTGGTCTCCGGCGTGGGGCAGGCCGGTGCCGGGTTTGTGGTGGACCGCTTTGGCGCGCGTCCGCTGTTGTTCCTGGCTTTGGCCTTGTTTGCCTTGGCCTGCGTTTCGGCCTCGCTGGCCACAGGCTATAGCGCCCTGGTGTTCACCGCCGCATTGGCCGGTCTGGCCAATGCCACGTTCCACCCGGTCGACTTCACCATCCTCAACCAGCGGGTGTCTGCACCGCGGCTGGGTTATGCGTTCTCGGCCCACGGACTGACGGGTAACCTCGGTTGGGCGGCAGCCCCGGTGTTCCTGACCGGGGTGGCGGCCTTGACCGACTGGCGCACCGCCTACTGGGCCGCGGCGGCCTTGTACGGTGCCATCCTCGTGCTGCTGCTGGTCTACCGCGACAACCTGCAAACCCGCGTGGTTCGCCATGCCCACGGTGACAAGGCTGGCACCGGCTCGGCCCTGGGTTTCTTGCGACTCAGTGTGGTGTGGTGGTGTTTTGGCTTCTTCATGCTGTCCACGATGACGCTGGCCGTGGTGCAGAACTTTTCCGTCGCCATCCTTCGCACCCAGTATGGGGTGAGTCTGGAGGCTGCCACCTTCACGCTCAGTGCCTACATGCTCAGTGGGGCCGTGGGCATGTTTGTGGGGGGCATCGTGGCAGCGCGCACGGTGCAGAGCGACCGCGTCGTCGCTGGGGCCATGCTGGCCGGGGCAGTGCTGCTGGGCCTGTGCGGGCTGGGCGTGCTGGGAGCTACCGCCACCATGGTGGTGCTCGCGCTCACCGGGTTTGCCATCGGCATCGGTGGTCCTTCGCGCGACATGATGATCAAGCGGGCGACCCCGGCGGGCGCCACCGGGCGCGTCTATGGCATGGTGTATTCGGGCTTGGATGTCGGTTTTGCCATTGCCCCCGTGGTGTTCGGTGTCTGGATGGACCGCGGCATGTACGGCGCCACCTTGCTGGGTGCGGCCTTTGTGCTGCTGCTCACTGTGGGGGCCGCCTTGGCGGTGGGTGTCCGCACCCCTGCGCGGGCGTGACACGGCGGCCGAAAAGGCCCACAATTCCGCCATCTGCCTGAGCACTTGTGTGCTCGGGTTTTGCCGGTTTTTCACCCCCTATGGAGTCTGCCGTGCCCACCGCCCTTCCCGTGATTTCCGATGCCGAGGAGCCCGAGTTAGACGGCTCCGAAACCGAGATCGATCTGGGTCAGGTGGTGTTGAGACCGGACGGTTACCACTGGCAAACCGCCGACGGCAAGCGCGAGTTCGGTCCGTTCGAAAGCATGGAATTGGCTTTGGCCGACATGCTGAGCGCGTCCGAAGACGCACCTGAAGAAGGCGAATCCCTGCAGGAAGCCGAAGACGAACTGGGCCTGGCGGACTGGGTTGACCCCGAAACCGGCTGCCTGGCCGAGGGGCATTGCACGCCCCATCTGGTTGACGACTGAGCCGGCCTCAGGCCGTTGCTTCGGCCGTTTCCAGTTCGGGCAGGGCGATCTGGTTGTCCACGCTGAACTGGTAGTCCTTGAAGATGTGCTCGGCGCTGGGCTGCAGGTAGCTGCCGTCGGCCAGTTTCACCGTGGTGTCCTTGAGGCGGTAGGTCAGGTGGCCGCAGGTCCAGCAGTTGTAGTTGCGCATGTGGGTGCACAGGCAGGTCTTGTCCGTCACCGAAATGCCCTTGCCGTCCGGGTGCAGTGCGAGTTCGCGGTTGTAGGCATCGAGGTAGGCGCAGCCGCCATTGCCGTCCAGCAGCCAGCCGTAGGACTCGCAGTTGGGTCGGATGCCCGAGCCGATGGCCGGCGTGTTGCGCAGCATGCGCATCGGGTAGCCCGTGGGTGACTGGGTGTTGACCACGATGTCTTCCTCGCTGGCCTTGAAATACTCCTGCTTGACCTTGTCGGGCAGGCCGCATTCCTTGGCCACGGTGAAGCGCGTGGCCACCTGCACGCCAGCACAACCCATTTCCAGAAAGCGCACCGCGTCGCTGCCGGTGAAGATGCCGCCCGCGGCGATGACGGGAATGTTGAGGTTTTCGGCCTTCAGGTAGTCCAGCAGCTCCTGGATGATGGTGGCCAGGTCGTACTCGGCCCAGTCCATCCCAAAGCCCAGGTGGCCGCCGGCCAGTGGCCCTTCGACGATGACGTAGTCCGGCAAGCGGTTCAGCTTGGCGTTCTTGCGCAGGAACAGCTGCAGCGCCCGCACGGACGACACGATGATGCCCAGCTTGGCCTCGCGAAAGCGCGGGTGGTCTGCCATCAACCCGAAGGAGCCCAAGTGCAGGCCCGCAGAGAGGGTGATGCCGTCGATGCCTGCATCCAGTGCAGCGTTCAGGCGGGTCTGCAGCGTGTCCTTGGGCGCGTTCATGGTGAGCTTTTCCATGCAGTTCACGAACACCATGCCGGGGCCGGTCTTGGCGTCCATGGTCGCCTTGACGTGGCGACGCTGTGCGTCGGCGATGTCTTCCAGGCGGAACTTGATGGTCGACTTGTCGGCGTTGAGGATGTTGTGCTTGAACTCTTTGGTCTTGTCCTTGACGAAGGTGGTGTCAAAGCGGCGGTCAGAGACGTCGGTAACCAGGGCGTCGGAAATGTGGCCAACGCCGCCCAAACGCGCGGCTTCCAGCGCCAATTCCGCAGTGGAGATGTCCACCCCCATGCCACCGATCATGATTGGAACCAGTTCGTGGTTCCCCAGTTTCATGCGGAAATCATCAACGCGCTTCATGGCCATTCCTTCACAACACGGGTGCACACCGTCGGCATGCACCACCACAAGTACATATATTTATACAAGTGTACTTTAATGCTGTGTCCGATTTCTTACAAAAAGCCAGAATGCGCGTCAGCCGAGGTGCTTGAGCGGCAATCGGGTGGTGGACTTGATGCGTTCCAGCACCACGCTGGAGCGCACGTTGGACACCCCGGGAATCTGCGTCAGGCGCTGCAGCACACGGCGCGACAGCGACACCAGGTCGGGTGCCACCACGTGCAGTACATAGTCCGACTCGCCCGAGACCGAAAAACATTGCAGCACCTCGTCCATGGCCGACACGGTGGACTCGAAAGCCACGCGCTCGGCGTCGCTGTGCTGGCGCAGGGCCACATGGGCGATGGCACGCACCCCCAGGCCGATGCGCTCGCTGTCCACCAGCGCCACGGTCTTGGTGATGAGGCCGATGTCGCGCAGGCGCTGCACGCGCCGGCTCACCTGCGAGGCACTCAGGTGCACCTGTTCGCTGAGCTGCTGGTGGGTGATGCTGGCGTCTTCCTGCAATGCGGCCAGCAGGCTTGTGTCGAACTTGTCGAGCGTTTGGAGTTCATTGGAGTCCGAATTCATGCATGCATTGTGCATCCAAGGGGAATTTCGCGCCAGTAAACGCATGCCGGGTGCACTTGCCAGCACCCACAATCACGGCCACATTCAAAAGCAGGAGACATTCCCCATGCACAAGCTCAATGCACAGGAGCACGCCGCCGCCTTGCGCGCCTTGCCGCAGTGGCGCCACGATGCCGTGCGCGACGCCATTCGCCGCCGTTTCGAGTTTGCCGATTTCGCACAGGCCTTCGCCTTCATGACCGCCGTAGCGCAGGCGGCGGAAACGCACAACCACCACCCGGAGTGGAGCAACGTGTACCACTGGGTGGACGTCACCTGGACCACCCACGATGTCGATGGCCTGAGCGATCTGGACCTGCTGATGGCCCAAGTGTGTGAGCGCGCTGCGGCCGACGTCGCCGCCCCTATGGGAGCAAAAGCATGAACGCCCCCGCGAACGTTCCCGCAAATACCAAACACGGCCTGGCTGCCGGCGACCAGGCAGCGCCCGAGCGCCCTGACTGGACCATTGACCAGGGCTGGAGCAGTTACACGCCGGCCCAGCACGCGGTGTGGAAAACCCTGTTCGAGCGCCAGACAAAGCTGCTGCAGGGCCTGGCCTGCGACGACTTCGTCAAGGGTATGGACAAGCTACCCATTGCGGCCGACCAGATTCCCAACTTCGAGGCCCTGTCCGAAGTGCTCTACAAGGCCACGGGCTGGCAGGTGGTGGCGGTGCCCGGCCTGGTGCCCGACGACGTGTTCTTCGACCACCTGGCCAACCGCCGCTTTCCTTCGGGCAACTTCATCCGTGGGGCCCATGAGCTGGACTACCTGGAAGAGCCCGACGTGTTCCACGACGTGTTCGGCCACGTGCCCATGCTCATGCATCCGGTGATGGCGGACTTTATCCAGGCCTACGGCGTGGGCGGCTTGCGGGCGCAGAAGCTCGGCCGCCTCAAGGAGTTGGCCCGGGTCTACTGGTACACGGTCGAATTCGGTCTGGTACGCCAGAGCGAGGGCTTGCGCATCTACGGCGCAGGCATTGCATCGTCGTTCACCGAGAGCCGCTTTTCCGTGCAGAGCCCGTCGCCGAACCGCATTGCGTTTGAGCTGGAGCGCGTGATGCGCACCAACTACCGCATCGACGATTTCCAGGAGGTCTACTTCGTGCTCGACAGCCTGGACGACCTGCTGGCCCTGGCCGCCACCGACTTTGCGCCGCTGTACGAACGCCTGGCTACTGGGCCGAACTACCAGCCCGGCGATGTGCTGGGCACCGACGTGGTGCTGCACCAGGGCAGCGGCGAATACCACCGCAGCAAGCGCGGCTAGAGCGTCGGACGAACGGGTGGGAGCATGCACAATGGCGGCATGACTTCCACCCCCGATTTCTCCCATTTGCCCGCGCCGATACTCGCCGGGCACCTGCTGGTCCAATGCCTGGTCGCCCAGGGCGTCACCCACGCCTTCGGTGTGCCCGGTGAGAGCTACCTGGCCGTGCTGGATGGCTTTCACCGCTACCGCGAGCACATCCAGTTCATCGTCAACCGCCAGGAGGGCGGCGCAGCCTTCATGGCCGAAGCCCATGGCAAGCTCACGGGCCAGCCCGGCGTGTGCTTTGTGACCCGCGCGCCCGGTGCCACCAACGCCTGCATTGGTGTGCACACCGCCTTCCAGGACTCCACCCCCATGGTGCTGTTCGTGGGCGACGTGGCCAGTGACCAGCGCGACCGCGAAGCCTTCCAGGAAATGGACTACCGCGTCATGTTCGGCCCCAGCACCCAAGGGATGGCCAAGCGGGTGGAGCGCATCGACGACGCGGCGCGCATCCCGGAATACGTGGCCCGTGCCTTTGCCACCGCACTGGCGGGCCGCCCCGGCCCGGTGGTGCTGGTGCTGCCCGAAGACATGCTCACGCAAGCGCTGGACGCCGCCAAGCTTCCGGACCCGATGCCGCCAGCGGCCGCCTTTGGAGGTGAAATTGGCCTGCAGCCCGCACGGAATGTGCGTGAGGTGCTACTGAAAGCAGAGCGGCCGCTGGTCATTGCTGGTGGTAGTGGGTGGACGCCCGCGTCGGCCCAGGCGCTGCAGCGCTTCTCCGAGGCCTGGTGCCTGCCCGTGGGCAATGCCTTCCGCTTCCAGGATACCTTCGACAACCACCACCCGCACTACGCGGGCGATGTGGGTATCGGCATCAGCCCGGCGCTGGCACAGCGCATCCGCGACGCCGACCTCATCCTGGCCATCGGCCCCCGCTTGGGCGAGATGACCACCAGCGGCTACACACTGCTGCAGGTGCCCAAACCGAAGCAAAAGCTCATCCACATCCACGCCAGCGCCGAGGAACTGAACCGCGTGTACCAGGCCGACGTGGCCATCCACGCCAGCATGGGCACCGCCGCCCAGGCCTTGGCCGCGCTGGAAGCCCCGGCCAGCGTGCCCTGGCGCGCGTGGACCGCAGCCTGCCATGCCGACTACCTGGCCAACCTGCAGCCCAGCCCCATAGCGGCCTTGCCAGCGGATACCGAACGCGGCCTGGTGGACATGCCGCAGGTGATGCAGGCGCTGGCCAAACACTTGCCCGCCGACGCCGTGGTGACCAACGGAGCCGGAAACTTCGCCAGTTGGGTGCACCGCTTCCACCGATTTCACGGCCTGGCCAAGGGATTTAAAACCCAACTCGCCCCCACCAACGGCGCCATGGGCTACGGCGTACCGGCGGGCATCGCGGCGGCCATCACCACGGGGCGCACGGTCTTCACCATGGCGGGCGATGGCGACTTTCTGATGAACGGCCAGGAACTGGCCACTGCTGTGCAGTACGGCGCCAAGACCATCATCGTGCTGCTCAACAACGGCATGTACGGCACCATCCGCATGCACCAGGAACGCGAGTACCCGCAACACGTGGCGGGCACGAAACTAACCAACCCCAACTTCGCCGCCCTGGCCCAGGCCTATGGCTACGCCGGCGTGCGCATCAGGCGCTCGGCGGACTTTGAACGGGAGTTGGTGGCGGCGCTGGAGCGCCCAGAAGGGACGTTCATCGAGATCATGCTGGAGCCGGAACTGATCACCACGCGCGGGACGCTGAGCGGGATTACGCAGGCGGCGTTGGCAAAGACGAAATAAGGAATAGACCATGGGAGATACACCACAGACTTGGTTGATAGGCCTTGCCGTACTGGCGCTGCTGAATCTCGTACTGCTGACTCTGGTTTGGCGGCGTAGTGGTAGCGATGCTTTGGCCGCCCTGCAAACCCAGCAAGCCCTCGACAAGGCTGCGTTGCTGGTCGCTGTGCAGACCGCCCAGCGCGAAGCGCGCGAGGGCAGTGAGCGGCTGGAGCGTGAACTGCGCCGCGAGATGGGTGAGGGCAGCCGCGAGGCGCGCCAGGAATTGGTGCAAAACCTGACCACCTTCCAGCAGACCCTACTGCAGCAGTCGGCAGAGGCCACGCGCACGCAGAACAGCCAGATCGACGCATTCAGCCAGCAGCTCACGCTGCTGCAGAAAACCGTGAACGACACGCTGGCGACGCAGCTGGCGTCGGTGTCTGAAGCCAACGCCCGGCGCATGGTGGAGCTGCGCGAGACGCTCGACACGCAGCTGGGTAGCTTTGCGCAGCAGCTGACCAAGCTGTCCACCTCCACCAACGAGACGCTGATGGCGCAGTTGTCGGGCCTGTCCGAAACCAACGCCCGGCGCATGGCCGAGGTGCGCGAGACGCTGGAGCGCCAGTTGGCCGCCATGCAGACGTCGAACACCGCCAAGCTCGAAGAAATGCGCGTCACGGTGGACGAAAAGCTGCAGAGCACGCTGCACGCGCGCCTGGGTGAGAGCTTCAAGCAGGTGGCCGACCGGCTGGAGCAGGTGCACAAGGGGCTGGGTGAAATGCAGACCTTGGCGGCCGGTGTGGGCGACCTCAAGCACCTGCTGACCAACGTGAAGACGCGCGGCATCTTTGGCGAGGCGCAGCTGGCTGCACTGCTGGAGCAGGTGCTGGTGCCCGACCAGTACAGCGCCCAGGTGCCCACGCGCCCCGGCAGCAAGAACGTGGTCGACTTCGCCGTGAAGCTGCCCGGCAAGGGCGAAGACGGTCACCCGGTGTGGCTGCCTATCGACGCCAAGTTCCCCAACGAGGACTACGAACGCCTGCTCGATGCCCAGGCCCGCGCCGACGTGGTGGCGGCCGATGCGGCGGCCAAGGCGCTGGAAGCGCGCATCCGGCTGGAGGCCAAGTCGATTGGCGAGAAGTACATCGAGCCGCCGCACACCACCGACTTCGCCATCCTGTTCCTGCCCACCGAAGGCTTGTATGCCGAGGTGCTGCGCCGCCCCGGGCTCATGGAGAGCCTGCAGCGCGACCACCGCATCACGCTCGCCGGGCCGACCACGCTGCTGGCCATGCTCAGCTCCCTGCAGATGGGTTTCCGCACCCTGGCGCTGGAAAAGCGTTCCAGCGAGGTGTGGCAGGTGCTGGGCGCCGTGAAGACCGAGTTCGGCAAGTTCGGCGACGTGCTGGCCAAGGTGAAGAACCAGACCCAGACCGTGCTCAACACGCTCGACAGCGCCGAGGTGCGCAGCCGCGCCATGAACCGGGCGCTGCGCCAGGTGCAGGCCCTGCCCGAAGCCCAGGCACAGACGCTGCTGCCGCTCGATGCCGCGGGCGACACGGATGCCTGAAGCGGGGCCACCCATTTCCGACGAATCGCCGCAACCCACGCGCAACCTCACCGGGCTGCAGCTCGCGCGCCTGATCGGCGGGCATGTGTGCCTGCATGGCAGCATGGCCGGGCTGCGCATGGCCTCGCCGCTGTGGGCGCTGCAGCAGGGCTACAGCACCATGGCGGTGGGCTTCCTGCTGGCCCTGTATTCGCTCAGCTCCGTGTTCCTGGCCTTGCCTGCCGGCCGCTATGCCGACCGCCACGGCCTGCGCCGCCCGGTGGGGTTGGGCGTGTCGGTGGCCGTTGCCGGCACGCTGCTGGCGGTGCTGTTTCCCAGCTACCCCGTGCTGTGTGTGGCGGCCTTGTGCATGGGTGGCGCCACGGGTATTTCCATCATCTCGCTGCAGCGCTTTGTCGGCCAGTCGGTGGCCGGTGCGGCAGACATGCGCCGCGTGTTCAGCTGGCTCTCCATCGGCCCGGCCGTGGCGAATTTCCTGGGGCCGCTTCTGGTGGGGCTACTCATTGACCATGCGGGTGTCTGGGTGGGCGGCAAACCCGCCGATGCCTGGGGCTACATGGCGGCGTTTGCGCTCACGGCGCTGGCACCACTGCTCACCTGGTTGGCGGTGCGGCCGTACCGCGAAAGCATGGCCCCGGAAGCGAAAGCGCAGCCCAGCGGTGCTGCCTGGGGCTTGCTGCGCGAGCCGCTGATGCGCCGACTGCTGGTGGTGAACTGGCTGCTATCGAGTTGCTGGGACGTGCATACTTTTGTCGTGCCGGTGCTTGGACACGAGCGGGGCTTGAGTGCCTCCGTCATCGGCACCATCCTCGGTGGCTTTGCCATTGCCGCGGCCGCGGTGCGGGTGCTGCTGCCAGTGTTGGCGGCGCATCTGCGTGAGTGGGCGGTGGTGACCGGGGCCATGGTGGTCACGGCCATCGTGTTCGCGCTGTACCCCTTCATGCCCGGGCCCTGGAGCATGGGGCTGGCCTCCGTGGTGCTCGGCTTGGCCTTGGGCACGGTGCAGCCCATGGTGATGAGCACCTTGCACCAGATCACACCCCACCACCTGCACGGTCAGGCCATAGCGTTGCGGCTCATGGCGCTCAACCTTTCCAGCGTGTTCATGCCGCTGCTGTTCGGCTCGGCCGGGGCCGTGGTCGGCGTGTCGGTGGTGTTCTGGACCGTGGGTGCGGCCGTGGGCCTGGGTACGCACGCCGCGTGGTGGCTGCGGCCGCCGGGATCACCTGACAGCGCTGCGGATTCAAACGACTCGTGACACCAACGCAGCATCAACCCAGGACAACGGCGTCTGCCCACACCAATGCATCGAGGTGGGCCATGTTGATCGTATGGTTGTCGTAGCCCAATTCGGTGGCGATATTGGCAAAGGCCAGGTCATCACTGATTTCGGCGGCGCGCACCAGCGCAAGCATGCGTCCCAGCGTTCCATCGCCGGTCAGCAAGGCCTGGGTCACGGCCGTGGGAAGCGAGATCAGTCTGAGTGCATCCTCCATGGGCACGCCCAGCATTTCGTCGAGTAGCGAGAACACCCCGGTCACAAAGGCGCTTTCCACGTCGTCGGCGCTCAGCCGACCCTGGCACAGCAGTTCCATCATGCGCCCGCGCACGATGGCGGTGGTGCCCACGATGGCCGAGGCGCCACCCTCGCGCGATGCCGTCAGCAACAGCGCTGCCCAGCGAAACAAGCGCTTCATGCCTATGAGCATGACGGCGTGCCGGAACGACGTGACTTCCTTGCCCAGGCCGAATGCTGCGGAGTTGATGAGCTTGAGCAGGTTGAAGCCCAGCATCGCGTCGTGCTTGAGCAGATCTTCGATCTCCTCGATCTCGGCGGGCTTGCGCACCAGGTTGAAGAGGATCAGAACGCTGGCGTGGGAGGGGGCCACCACCCGGGTCTTGACGACCTGTGGCCGGTCAATCCAATACCCCTGGAACAGGTCAAAGCCCAAGGTAGCCATGCTACCGAACTGGTCCTGCGTCTCCACCTTCTCTGCGACCAGCTTGGCCTTGGTGCGGACCCTTGCTGCCGCCACGAGCGGCTTGAGCATGTCTGCCTGCACGGCCTGTGTGTCGACCTTGACGTAGTCTGCCAGCGGCCACCAGGCCTTGTAGGCGGGTGCGACCACGGTGTGGTTGAACGCAATGCGAAAGCCGCTCTTTCGCAGCTCATCGAGGGTGACAGCCAGTGATTTGATCTGGGCCGCATCGTGCCCGGGAACGGGCGCAAGCTCAACGACGAACTTTTCCGGTGTGGCCATGTCCAGCTGACCATCGGCCAGGCTGGCATGCGTGCGGTTGATGAACAGTAGCTTCGAGCGTACGCCCAGCGCATTGCTGGTGTCGGCCATCGCGTTGAACAGCAACGAGAGATCACTCCCGGTATCGTGCGCCTTGCCTTGTGTGGAGCGGTCAAACAGCTCGTACGCCACGACTGCCCGTTGCGCATCGACGATGGCCTGGCGGGCGATGATGCTCACCGACTGTAGTGGCTTGGTCTCGTGCATGGTCAGATCCCTGCCACAGCCAGTACTCCGATCGGCGCCATGGCGTTCAAGTCGGCAGGTCGTAGAAGCTGCGGATCATCTCCCAGGCCTCTTCCGGGGAGTCGGTGTACTGGAACAGGTCCAGGTCTTCGTGCGAGATGGCACCTTCCTCCACCAGAACGTCCATGTTGATGAGCCGCTTCCAGTAATCGGTGCCGAACAGGATGATCGGCACCGGGGTGGACTTGCGGGTCTGCACCAGCGTGATGACTTCGAACAGTTCGTCGAGTGTGCCGAAGCCACCGGGAAAGGCCACCATGGCCTTGGCGCGCATCATGAAGTGCATCTTGCGCACGGCAAAGTAGTGGAACTTAAAGCTCAATTCCGGCGTCACATAGGGGTTTGCGTGTTGTTCGTGCGGCAGCGCGATGTTCAGGCCCAGCGTCGGGGCGCCTGCTTCCGACGCTCCGCGGTTGGCCGCTTCCATGATGCCGGGGCCGCCGCCGGTGCAGATGTACAGGCGTTCCTTCTGCGGCAGTTTGTTGCCATGCTCGGCCACGATACGGCCAAAGGCACGGGCCTGTTCGTAGCAATGGGCGTTGCGCTGCAGGCGATGCGCTTGGGCGAGAGTCTGGGCATCGCCGCTGGCCTGCGCCTTTGCCAGCAGTTCCTGAACCTGTTCCTCTGGCTTGAAGCGGGCGCTGCCGAACACGACGATGGTGTTTTCTATGCCCATCTCGATCTGGTCCAGATCGGGCTTGAGCAGCTCCAGCTGCAGGCGCACGCCGCGGGTTTCGCGCCGCATCAGGAACTCGGGGTCCGCAAAGGCCAGCCGGTAGGCATTGGGCTTCATGGGAATGCCCGCATCGGCCTGTGCCTGGATATAGGCCCAGGCATCGGCCATGGCGCGTTCGTCGAGGTCTTTGGAAGTGTCCATGGTGTGTTTTCAGGCGTGTAGGGCTTGCAAGGCCTGCGCGATGGATTCGGCCATGCTCACGGCATTGCTGGGGTGGGTGATGGTGTCCGTGCTCCAGACCTGGCGCACACCGGCGTCCTGGATGACTTGCAGCGCATCTCCCGCGAACAGGGCATGGGTCACGGCCACGTCCACCGTGGCGGCACCGGCTGCCAGCAGTAGTCGGGCCGCTCCGGCCAGGGTGCGGCCGCTGCTGGCCACGTCGTCCAGCACCACCACGCTGCGTCCGTGTACGTTGACGGTGGGGAGCTCGATCTGGACGTCGCGGTCGCCATGGCGCACCTTGCGGCACACGCCGAAATCGAAACCGTGGCCTTGCGCGGCCTGGGCTATCCACTGGGCCGATTCTTCGTCGGGACCGATGAGCAATGGATTCTCCAGACGCTCCGCAATGAGGCGTGCGAGAAGGGGCGCGCCGCTGAGCACCACGGCCTGAGGCACCGGCACCGCCTCTTCCAGCGTGGCTACGCGGTGCAGGTGCGGGTCGACGGTGAGGACGGCATCGAAGAGTCCGGCCAGGAAGCGTCCGACGATGCGCTGGCTCACCACTTCACCGGGGTTGAAGGCCATGTCCTGGCGCATGTAGGCGAGGTACGGAGTCACCAGGGTCAGGTGCTGCGCACCGAGCGTGCGGGCAGCAGGGGCTACCAGCAGCAGTTCGGTCAGCTTCTCGTTCGGGTGGTGCAGCGAGCGCAGCAGCACCACGCGCGCAGGCAATTGCGGCGGCAGGCGCAGCTTGAGTTCCCCATCGGGAAAGCGGTGGCGCGCAATGGCGGCGGTCACCATGCCGCAGGCGCGCGCCAGCTGTTCGGCGGCTGGCTGGTCTTCTTCGAAGTGGAGCAGCAAGGGGGATGGCAGAGACATCAGAACTCCACGAAGGAATGGGCAATGTCGGCACTGGTGCCGAGGGTATATCCGGTGGACTTGGCGCAGGCCTGGCGGGCGAATTCGAGGTCGGCAGCAAAGTCGGCATACACCCGGTACAGGGGCGCACCCGCCTGCACGGTGTCGCCGATCTTGCACAGCAGGTCGACCCCGGCACTCTGCACCTTGGGTGCGCCGGCGAGGCTGGCTATGCGGGCGATCTGCAGGTTGTCGATCGTGGTGACCACGCCGTCCTGCGGGGCGGCGACATCGAAGCACAGCGCTCCGAGCCGAGGGTTGTGGTGGTCGAAGTGCTTGCTGCCCTGGGCGGCAATGATGGCGTTCATCTGGGCCAGGGCGCGGCCGCTGTCGAGGATGTCGCGGGCGATGGCAAAACCGTCGCCCCCGCGCACATCCGGGTCGCATTCGATCAGGCGGCCTGCCAGGCGCAGGGCCTTCTGCCGCAGGTCGTTCGGTGCGAGGGGATCGTTTTCCAGCACCCGCATCACGTCGCGCGCTTCCAGCACCGGGCCGATGCCGTTGCCGATGGGCTGGCGCCCGTCGGTGATGACCACGTCGAGCGAGAGGTGGGTGCGTCGGGCCACATATTCGAACAGGCGGCGCAAGCGCTGCGCCTCGGGCATGGAGCGCACTTTGGCCGTGGGGCCGATGGGAATATCGAGCACCAGGTGGGTGGAGCCTGCGGCGATCTTCTTGGACAGGATGGACGCAACCATCTGCCCCGGCGAGTCCAGCGACAGCGGGCGCTCAACCGAGATGAGCACATCGTCCGCCGGCGACAGGTGGGCGGTTCCACCCCAGGCGAGGCAGCCGCGGTGGGCGCGCACGATGCCCTTGAGCTGCTCCATGGGTAGTTCCACCTTGGACAGCACTTCCATGGTGTCGGCGGTGCCCGCCGGAGAGGTGATGGCACGCGAGGACGTCTTGGGGCACAGCATGCCGTGGGCCGCGACGATGGGCACCACGAGCATCGAGGTGCGGTTGCCGGGAATTCCGCCAATGCAGTGCTTGTCCACCACCATGCCTTCATGCCAGTTCAGGCGTTTGCCGGCGGCAATCATGGCTTCGGTGAGGAAATAGACTTCTTCGCGGTCGAGTTCGTCGCGGTTGCAGGCGACCACGAAGGCGGTGAGTTCGATCTTGGAGTACCGGTGCTCGGCGATGTCGTGCACGATGGATGCCATGTCGTCGCGCGTGAGGCGTTCACCGGCCAGCTTGCGGTGCAGCGCGCCAATGGACGCGGGTGGCTCGGCCTGGGACACGCTGGCGCTGTGGCCGTCTTCCACACCCATCTGGGCGAAGGCCGCCTTGGATAGCCCCAATTCTCCGCAGGCCACGATGCTGGTGTCATCCACCACATTGAGCGTGGCCAGGATGGCGCGGCCATTGGTGCGTACCTCCACCTTGGTCAGGGCCTTGAAGCCCTCGGCGCGGTAGACATCACAGTCGCGGTGCATGTAGGCCACGTTCTCGTGGTAGGTGTCGATGAGCACGCGGCGAAGGGTCAGGCGCGTGGGGTGGGCGGTAGCGTTGCCACTGCCAGTCTCACCGGGCGGGGTCGTTGTAGAAGTGCTTGCCATGCCGCGTAGCCTACACCCAATTGAAGAGGATCGTCACAAAAGAAAAAGGCTCCCGAAGGAGCCTTTGACGCAGTGCAAAACCTGATCAGACGCGCTTGCGGTATTCGCCTGTGCGGGTGTCGATTTCGATGCGGTCGCCTTGGTCCACGAACAGCGGTACGGGAATTTCGAAGCCGGTAGCGATCTTGGCGGGCTTGAGAACCTTGCCGGATGTGTCGCCCTTGACAGCGGGTTCGGTCCAGGTGATTTCGCGCTCGATGCTGGTGGGCAGTTCGACCGAGATGGCCTTGCCTTCGTAGAACACCACTTCGGCGGTCATGCCGTCTTCGAGGTAGTTCAGGGTGTCGCCCATGTTTTCGGCTTCGACTTCGTACTGGTTGTAGTCAGCGTCCATCCAGACGTACAGCGGATCGGCGAAGTAGGAGTAGGTGCAGTCCTTCTTGTCGAGGATGATCTGGTCCATCTTGTCGTCGGCCTTGAAGACGACTTCGGTACCGAAGTTGGCGATCAGGCTCTTGAGCTTCATGCGCACGGTAGCGGCATTGCGGCCACCACGGGCGTATTCGGTTTTCAGAACGACCATGGGGTCTTTGCCGTGCATGATCACATTGCCGGCGCGGATTTCTTGAGCGATTTTCATAGTGGGTGGCAGCGCCAGGCGCTGCATTCAGTGTTATGCCGCAACAGGCGGCGGGGGCTGCGTGCGCCCCGCGTCAACCCGGGGTGCGTTCAGCAAAGCCTTGAATTTTAACGTTTTTCAGCTACGAAGTCGATAAGCTGCGTGCTCAGGTCCGGCATTTCCAGCAGCCGGTCGCGTGCCTGCGACGCAAGGCGTGCCCAGCCGGGCATTTCCTGCAGGATCGGGGGCAGGTTCGCATCGACCCTGGTGGCATTCCAGGCCGCATGGAGATCGCGCAGCGAGGGTGTTGCTTGCATCCAGTCCAGAAAGGCGTCCAGCTTGGCGTGGTGGGCGTCATCGTCCTGCGGGTAGATGTGCCAAGCAAATGGCTTTCCGGCCCACATTGCACGCACCAGGGAGTCTTCACCCCGAACGAAGTTGAAATCGCTGGCCCACAGCAGGTGGTCGAAATCGGTCTGCGACAGGTGCGGCAAGAGGTGAATGCGGGTGGCACCCCGAAGGGACGGATGCGCCGCGAGTGCAGCCTGTAGGGCGCCAGTGGCGCGCCCGGGCGTGACCAGCAGGGTGCAGGGCTTAGGGCTGTCGGCCAACTGGCGCAGCAAGGCTGGCAGGGCGCGGGGTTCATAGCAAAACAGGCTCACCACGGGACCGGCACTGTGTGGGACGCCCTGGGCCAGTAGCCAGCCAGCGGCATCAAACGTCTGCTGGCGCTGCAGCAGGTTCGGTTCGCGGATCAGTGAGCCGCTGTCCGGGGTGAATCCGGGGTAGAAGAAGAACTTGGTGGCACCCTTGGCAGGACCGTGCATGACCGGGGAGGCCAGGCGGTGACAGCGGCGGGCAAATCCTTCTGCGCTGAGGTACTCCAGGTTGATCCATGCCGGAAATTTCGAGTCATTTTGGTCTTCAGCCCTCATGGAATTTGCGTAGGCAGCTATGAATTCAGGAGCAATTTCGCAGCCGAAGGTTTCCACCCACACGTCGGCGTGGCGCAGCGCGGCGACGCAGGTTGCGTTGGCACTGTCCGACCAGGGCAATACGCGTACGCCGGGGACCCGGCCTTCCAGGGCCTCGGGTGCCATCCATGTCAGTGCGCTGGCGTCGTCCACCCACAGGCGTATCTCGTGTCCGCGACCCGCCAGATCGCTGCACAGGCGCCAGCACACGCCGATGTCGCCGAAATTGTCGATGACGCGGCAGAAGATGTCCCACAGCAAGTGAGGTGGGGGCGCTGGTGCAGTGGTGGGCATGGGGGGAATTGTCGTGCAAGCGGGGTCTTGCCTGTCGGCACAATAGCGCCATGAGCGAAGAAGAAACCGGCGTCGAACATCCCGAGGGCAAGCCCGTGCATCCCCCGGCCCTGCTGGCCGAAGTGGCGGCTTTGCCGCCGCTGCCCGGCGTGTACCGCTACTTTGATGCGCAGGACCAGGTGCTGTACGTGGGCAAGGCCATCAACCTCAAGCGCCGGGTGTCGAGCTACTTCCAGAAGAACCACGGCGGCACGCGCATTGGCCACATGGTCAGCAAGATTCAGCGCATGGAGACCACGGTGGTGCGCTCGGAGGCCGAGGCCCTGCTGCTGGAAAACAACCTCATCAAGGCACTCAATCCGAAATACAACATCCTGTTCCGGGACGACAAGAGTTACCCCTACCTGAAGATGACCGGCGTGGATGCCAAGGCGCGTCAGCAGCCAGCGGGCGATGTGCCTTCACCGGCGCTCTTCAGCCGGGTAGCCTACTACCGCGGTGCGGTCGAGAAGAAGCACCACTACTTCGGCCCCTATCCCAGTGCATGGGCGGTCAAGGAAGCCATCCTGCTGATGCAGAAGGTGTTCCGGCTGCGTACCTGCGAAGACGCCATCTTCGCCAACCGCACACGGCCCTGCCTGCTGTACCAGATCAAGCGCTGCTCGGCGCCCTGCGTCGGCCATATCGATGCCCAGGCCTATGCCCAGGACGTGGCCAATGCGCAGAAGTTCCTGCGCGGCGATGCCCAGGAGGTGCTCAAGGGCTTGGAGCGGCGCATGATGGCCCACGCCGAGCGGCTGGAATTCGAGCAGGCGGCGGAACTGCGCAACCAGATTTCGGCCTTGTCCAATGTGCTGCACCAGCAGTCGGTGGACAACGTCGATGACCGCGATGTGGATATCGTGGCTGTGAAGGTGCAGGGCGGGCGCGCCTGTGTGGTGCTTGCCATGGTGCGGGGCGGTCGCCATCTGGGGGATCGACCGTACTTTCCGGTCCATGTCGACAGTGGCGCTGCACTGGAAGAGGGATTGGAAGAAGCCTCGGTGGCGGGCGATGTCGAGGTGCAGGTGCTCGAAGCGTTCCTGGCGCAGCACTACCTGGAGTCGGCGCTGCCCAATGTGCTGGTCTTGAGCCATACGGTCGATGGCAAGCTGGTCGAAGCCCTGCAGGGTCAGGCGGCGCACCGCCTGACCGTGGTGCACCAGCCGCGCGAGCAACGCCGCGCCTGGCTGGACATGGCCCAGACCAACGTGGCCCTGCAACTGGCGCGGCTGCTGGCGGAGGAGGGCTCGCAACAGGCCCGTACCCGCGCGCTGGCGCAGGCACTGGATCTGCCGCAGACCGATCTGGATTCGCTGCGCATCGAGTGTTTCGACATTTCGCACACTGCGGGCGAGGCCACGCAGGCATCCTGCGTGGTGTTCGAGGGCCACAAGATGCAAAGTGCGCAGTACCGGCGCTACAACATCGAGGGAATTACCGGGGGCGACGACTACGCGGCCATGCGCCAGGTGCTGGAGCGCCGCTATGGCAAGCTGGCACAGGCTCTGCGCGAAGCTGATGCGGCGGGTGTGCCGGCCACCGTGCGGCTGCCAGACCTGGTGCTCATTGACGGCGGGCGCGGGCAGGTGGGTATTGCCCGGGAGGTTTTTTCCACGCTGGGGCTGGACCTGTCGGTGCTGGTCGGTGTGGAAAAGGGCGAAGGACGCAAGGTGGGTCTCGAAGAACTGGTCTTTGCGGACGGGCGTGAAAAGGTCTACCTGGGTGCGGACTCCGCTGCCCTGATGCTCGTGGCGCAGATTCGCGACGAGGCCCATCGCTTTGCCATCACCGGCATGCGCGCCGCGCGCGCCAAGGTGCGGGTGGGCGGTGGCAAGCTGGAGGAAATTCCGGGCGTCGGCCCCAAGCGCCGCGCCCGACTCTTGCAGCGCTTCGGTGGCGTGCGGGGGGTGGCGCTCGCCAGCGTGGAGGACATTGCGCAGGTCGAAGGCATCGGGCGCGAACTGGCGGAAGAAATTCATCGCGCACTGCACTGAAGGGGCTGGCAAGCGGCTTTGGCCGTGCCACAATCGCCGCATGTTCATGACGATCCCCACCCTGATGACCTGGGCGCGCATCTGCGCCATTCCGCTGATCGTGGGCGTGTTCTATCTGCCCGAGTCGATGGCCAGCATGCAGGACAAGAATCTGGTGGCGACCATCATGTTCGTGGTCTTTGCCCTCACCGACTGGCTCGATGGCTATCTGGCCCGCAAGCTCAACCAGACCTCGTCCTTCGGTGCCTTCCTGGACCCGGTGGCCGACAAGTTCCTCGTTTGTGCGTGCGTATTGGTACTGGTTCACATGGGGCGCACCGATGTGTTTGTTGCCCTCATCATCATCGGGCGCGAGATTGCGATTTCGGCGCTGCGCGAGTGGATGGCGCAGATCGGCGCCTCGGGCAGTGTGGCGGTTCACATGGTAGGCAAGCTCAAGACCACCGTGCAGATGGTGGCCATCCCTTTTCTGTTGTTTGACAGCATGCTCTTCGGCGTCATCAATACCCATCTTTGGGGTGTATGGTTGATCTGGGCCGCCGCCGTGCTCACGGTATGGTCCATGGTCTATTACCTGCAAAAGGCGTTGCCTGAAATACGCGCAAAGGCCCGTTGAGCGTCGTGTCTAGCGTGGCACCATGGGTGAAAACACCGAACTGGCAGCGCCTATGATTGCGCATAGAATTCGCCTCCGCACAAATTTATCTCCCTGACTTTTACAGCTGTCCAAAAGAGGTTTCTCGTGAACAAGACCGAACTCATCGAGCACATTGCCAACCAGGCCGATATTTCCAAGGCTGCCGCTACCCGTGCACTGGACGCCACCATTGGCGCCGTCAAGACCACCCTGAAAAAAGGTGGCACCGTGTCCCTGGTCGGCTTTGGTACGTTCTCCGTCGGCAAGCGCGCTGCCCGTACCGGCCGCAATCCCCGCACCGGCACTTCGATCAAGATCAAGGCTGCCAAGGTGCCCAAGTTCCGTCCGGGCAAGGCGCTCAAGGACGCCCTGAACTGATTTACTGTTACAATCTGACGTTTTCGGTGGGGTGATTAGCTCAGTTGGTAGAGCGGCGCCCTTACAAGGCGTAGGTCGGCGGTTCGAGCCCGTCATCACCCACCACCCCATCCAAGGCGAACCCCTGTAGTTCGCCTTTTTTGTTTCTGCTCTGGAGATCTTTGGGATGTTCGATTTTGTCCGCAAGCACACCAAATGGATGATGGGACTGATGTTCCTGCTGATCATTCCCGCGTTCGTGTTGGTCGGTGTGGACGGCTACAAGCGCATCAATGCCTCGGGACCGTCGGTGGCCGAAATCGGCAAGCACGCGATCACGCAGGCAGACTGGGAAGCGGCGCACAAGATGGAAGTGGAGCGCCTGCGGACCTCGGTTCCCAACCTGGACCCCAAGATGCTGGACTCGGCCGAAGCCAAGTACGCCACGTTGGAGCGCATGGTGCGTGACCAGGTGATCGGGCAAGCAGCAGAAGACGCGCACCTGACCACGACCGATGCCCGCCTTGCCGCGGAGATCCTGAAGATCCCCGGGGTGCGCAAGGCCGATGGTTCCATTGATCGCGATGCCTACAAGCGTTTCCTGGTGCAGCGCGGTTACGCCCAGCCCGAAGCGTTTGAAGCGGCCTTGCGCCGCGATATGACCCTGCGCCAGGTCGAAGGAGGCGTGACCGGTACCAGTTTTGCTTCCGCTGCCGTCTCAGACGCCTTGCTCAAGGCCCTGTACCAGCGACGGGAAATCCAGATTGCACGTTTTGCGCCCTCCGACTACAGCGCCAAGGTCAGCCTTACCGATGCCGATCTGGAGGCTTTCTACCATGCCAACCAAGCCCTGTTCCAGGTGCCTGAGTCCGCTTCGATCGAGTACGTGTCCCTGGACATGGACAGCGTCAAGAAATCGGTGTCGGTCAATGAATCGGATGTGAAGTCCTATTACGAGCAGAACGTGAGCCGCCTCAGTGGCAAGGAAGAGCGCCGTGCCAGCCACATTCTGGTAAGCGCACCGAAGGATGCTCCGGCGGAAAAGCGCCAGGCTGCGAAGGAAAAGGCGGCGGCACTGCTGCAGCAGGTCCGCAAAGCGCCAGAGAGCTTTGCAGAAGTGGCGCGCAAGAATTCGGATGACATCGGTTCTGCAAAAGCCGGTGGTGACCTGGATTTCTTTGGTCGTGGTGCCATGGTCAAGCCCTTTGAGGATGCGGTGTTCGCCATGAAGAAGGGCGACATCAGCGAACTGGTGGAGTCGGACTTCGGCTTTCACATCATTCGCCTGACCGATGTGAAGGCGCCCAAGCCCAAGAGTTTCGAGGAGCTGCGCGCGGGCATCGAGACCGACTTGCGCAACCAACTGGCCCAGCGACGCTATGCCGAAGTGGCCGAATCGTTCACCAATGGCGTGTTCGAGCAGCCCGACACCTACAAGGGCGTGGCGGAGAAGCTCAAGCTGGAGATCAAGACCGCTGCCAACGTTGTCCGCAACCCCCAGCCAGGGGCGGCCGGCCCGCTGGCGAGCCCGAAGTTGCTGGAGGCCCTGTTTGCTCCCGAGTCGCTTTCCAGCAAGCGCAATACCGAAGCAGTGGAAGTCGGAGCCAACCAATTGGTGTCGGCCCGCATCGTGCAGTACAACGCGCCACGTGTGCTGGCACTGGCCGAGGTCAAGGATCGCGTCAAGGAGCGACTGACTGCTGTTCGCGCTGCCGAGTTGGCGCGCAAGGACGGCGAAGCCCGTCTGGCGCTGTGGAAGGACAATGCCAAGGACGCCAAGCTCGGCAATGCCATGGTGGTGGCCCGCGACCAGTTGCAGGGCTTGGAGATGCCGGTCGTCGAAGCTGCCTTGCGCGCGCCCACCCAGCCACTACCCGCTTGGACCAGTGCGGACTTGGGCCCCAAAGGATTTGTGGTGGTGCGTGTCAATGCGCAATTGCCGCGTGCGGAAAAGGCGCAGGAAGCTGCTGCGCGTGAGTCCGCCCAGGTGGCGCAGTGGCTGGCAAAAAGCGAGGGTGACGCTTACTTCGAGGTGCTAAAGCGCCGCATGAAAGTGAGCATCAAGGTTCCCAATCCGCTGGAGGCCAAATAGACGGAGCCGAACATTTTTTGCCCAGTCGGTTCTGAATCGGGAATGGACCGGGCTATAATGCGAGGCTTACGGTGGCTATAGCTCAGTTGGTAGAGTCCAGGATTGTGATTCCTGTTGTCGTGGGTTCGAGTCCCATTAGCCACCCCAAGATGTGAAAAACCCTGTTGCAAATCCAACAGGGTTTTTTTTCGCGTGTGTGCCATGGCCTGCACGATGCGTGGCATAGTTGGCGACACCCTTAAGCCAAAGCAGAGGAGTCCCACAGCCATGGCCGATCCTGTCGGGCCTACCGTTCGCGAAGCTGCCGACGCCACATCCCCCGTGGTGGATGGTGTGATCCAAGCCATGGCCATGCTGGCCGATACGCGTGACACCGATGGTGCCAACCACATCCAGCGCATCCAGCGCTATGTGCGTGCTCTCGCTTGGAAGCTGTCCAACCACCCGCGCTTCCAGCCGGTCCTGACGGTTCCCTTCATCGGCTGGCTGTTCAAGGCGGCGCCACTGCACGACATCGGCAAGGTCTGCATTCCGGACCGCATCTTGCTCAAGCCCGGCCGTCTGACGCCGGAAGAGTTCGACGTCATGAAAACCCATACCACCCTGGGTCGCAGGGCCATCGACCATGCCCAGACGGTTGCAGGCGGCGACGTACTGTTGCTGCGCATTGCCGCAGAAATCACTGAAAGCCACCACGAAAAATGGGATGGCAGTGGTTACCCGCAGGGGCTGGCGGGTGATGCGATTCCGGTGTCGGCGCGCCTGATGGCTGTGGCCGATGTGTACGACGCGTTGATCAGTCGCAAGGTCTACAAGGAGCCGATGCCCCACGCGCAGGCCGTTGAGGTGATCACACAGGTACGGGGAAAGCATTTTGACCCCGATGTGGTCGATGCATTCCTGGCGCTGGAGCAGCAGTTCCACGCCATTGCCGTCAGCTACAGCGACTCCGGTGCCGACCTGCAGAAGAAGCGGGATTACCTGGAGCTGGCTCAGCTCGGCGGTCCACCCATCACGGTTCCCGCCGAGTTGGGCAAGTCCTAGTTGGTCATCACCAGCTTGCCCATGACGCCGCGCGAGCCCATGTGGGCAAATGCGGCCTTGAGTTCGGCCATGGGCATGGTGCGGTCGATCACCGGCTTGATCTTGCCCTGAGCGTACCATTGGGCCAGTGTCATCATCATGGCGGCGTTGGCCTGGGGCTCGCGCTTGGCGAAGTCGCCCCAGAACACGCCGACGATGCTGGCGCCCTTGAGCAGTGCCAGATTGAAGGGCAGGGCCGGGATGGGGCCGGAGGCAAAGCCGACCACCAGGTAGCGCCCACGCCAGGCAATGGAGCGGAAGGCTGGCTCCGCGAAGTCGCCGCCCACCGGGTCGTAGATCACGTCCGGCCCCTTGCCTCCGGTCAGTTCCTTGAGCGCGTCACGCAGGTTGGCGCTGGAGTAGTTGATGGTCTCATCGGCGCCGATCGATCGGCACAGAGCGCATTTTTCGTCGCTGGAGGCAGCAGCGATCACCTTGGCGCCCATGGCCTTGGCGATCTGGATGGCCGACGTACCCACGCCTCCCGCGGCGCCCAGCACCAGAACGGTTTCGCCCGCCTTCAACTGTGCGCGGTCCACCAGCGCGTGGTAGGAGGTGGCGTAGATCATGATGAAGGCTGCGGCGTCCACCATGGGGAATCCCGGAGGCAGCGGCATGCACAGTGCGGCCGGCGCCAGCGTGTGGGTCCCGAAGCCACCGGTGCCGCTGAGGCAGGCTACGGCTTGGCCCACCTTCAGGTGCTTTACACCGTCGCCTACGGCTTGCACGATACCCGCATATTCCGACCCTGGCACGAAGGGCAGGGGCGGCTTCATCTGGTACTTGTTCTGGACGATGAGGATGTCTGGGAAATTCAGGCTGGCTGCCTTGATCTCGATGAGCACCTCACCGGCCTTTGGCGTGGGCGTGGGCAGTTCTTTCCAGGTCAGGGCGTCAACGCCCACAGGGTTCTCGCAAAGCCAGGCATGCATGGTCCGTGTCTCCAGTTGGTGGTTTCACACCATCATAGGGTGTCAGGCATTTCACCGCATGGGGCCTTGTCGCTGGCGTGACGCACCTACAATGCCCCTCACGAGACAAATACCCCATGAAGATCCTTATTTCGAACGACGACGGCTACCAGGCGCCTGGCATCGTGGCCCTGTATGAGGCCCTCAAGGACCTGGCCGATGTCGAGGTCATTGCGCCCGAGCAGAACAACAGCGCCAAGTCCAACGCGCTCACGCTGCATTCCCCGCTCTATGTCCACCGCGCTGCCAACGGTTTCCGGTACGTGAATGGCACGCCCGCCGACTGCGTGCACATTGCCCTGTCCGGCTTGCTCGATTACAAGCCGGACCTGGTGGTGTCCGGCATCAACAACGGTGCCAACATGGGAGATGACACCATCTATTCGGGCACGGTCGGCGCGGCCATGGAGGGCTACCTGTTTGGCATTCCGGCGATTGCGTTTTCCCAGGTGGAGCGTGACTGGGTCGAGTTGGATGCGGCTGCGCGCAAGGCGCGCGACATCGTCCAGGCCATGCTGACGAACCGGCTGGTGGCGGACAAGCCGTGGCTGCTCAATGTCAACATCCCGAACCGACCGTACGACCAGATCGGCCACCTCAAGCTGTGCCGCCTGGGAAGGCGCCATGCGGCAGAAAAGGTGATCCAGCAGGTGAATCCGCGCGGCGAGACCATGTACTGGATCGGCGCTGCGGGCCCGGCCCGTGACGATGCCGATGGCACCGACTTCCACGCCACGGCCCAGGGCCATGTGGCGATGACACCCTTGAAAGTGGACCTGACGGATCACGACAGCCTGGGCTATTGGGCGCAGACCGCGTCGCAACTCAAGGCCACCCTGGCCCAGGGCATCCAGTGAGCAAGCCGCGTCCGAGTTTTCCGGCCCGGCTGGATGCCACTCTGGAGCGCAACCGGCCCAATGCCGTGGGCAAGCTGGCTGCGCCGTCCGTTTCGCCCTCGATGCCGCGGCCAACGGCCACGCTGGCTGCCAGCCTCGTGCCGCCGCCCAAGTCGGTGACACCGGTGGCCCGTGCCGCGAGTGGTGGCGTGCGCAGTGCGCCCCTTCCCGTGGCCGCCGTGCCGCAAGGGCTGGGCATGGATTCCGCCCCGGTGCGCCAGCGCATGGTGCAGAAGCTGGCCCAGGGCGGCATTGTTGACGAGGTGGTGCTGGCCGCCATGGGCACGGTGGAGCGGCACCGCTTTGTCGATAGCGCACTGGTAAACCAGGCCTACGAAGACACCAGCCTGCCCATCGGCCTGGGACAGACGATTTCCAAGCCCAACGTGGTGGCGCGCATGCTCGAACTGCTGCGCAACGGGCGCCAAGGCAAGCTGGGGCGGGTGCTGGAGATCGGTACCGGCTGCGGCTACCAGGCGGCCGTGCTGGCGCAGTTGGCCGAGGAGGTGTACAGCATCGAGCGGCTGCGTGGCCTGCACGACAAGGCACGCGACAACCTGCGTGCATTGCGCGTGCCGAACCTGCACCTTCTCTTTGGGGACGGTATGGTGGGGTATGCCAAGGGCGCACCCTATGCGGGCATCGTCGCTGCCGCGGGTGGCGAAGCGGTACCCCAGGCCTGGATTGACCAGTTGGCGGTTGGTGGACGTCTGGTGGCGCCGGTGGTGGCCAATGGCCGCGACGGATCGCGCCCGGGGTCGCAGGCCCTGTTGGTGGTGGACAAGACGGCCCAGGGGGTGCGCCAGACCCTGTTGGAAGCCGTGCACTTCGTGCCCCTAAAATCGGGCACAGCATGAACGAGAAAGGACGCAGCGTGCGCGCAGCAATTCAAGGGTGGGCCATGTCGATCGTCGCCGTCGCGGTATTGACCGCGTGTGGCTCCAAGCCAGTCACCAAGGCACCGGTTGAAGACCGCGGTATGGTGACCAATGCACCGGCGCAGACCGACCCGCGCACGCTCGCCGTGAAGCAGCCGCCGGGATTCGAGAACGCGGGCAAGCCTGGTTACTACACCATCAAACCCGGCGATACCCTGATCCGCATCGGTTTGGAGACCGGGCAGAGTTACAAGGATATTGCCCGCTGGAACAGCCTGGACAACCCGAACAAGATTGAGGTGGGGCAGGTGATCCGTGTCGTGGCACCGGTCGAGCCAGCCAGCGCAGTGGTGGTAGGCAAGCCCGCACCGGCTCCGGTGGTGGTTGCTACGCCATTGCCTGCAGCGGCACCGGGTGCTGTGGCGCCCACGCCGGTCAAACCTGCGTCCGCTCCCGCCGCCGTCGCAGCAGCACCCGCCAAGGCTGCGTCGGCGCCTGCACCGGCGCCCGCTGCCGCTGCCCCTGTCGCCGCAGCACCGGCCAACGACGATGACCTCGGCTTTGTCTGGCCTGCCAGCGGCAACGTGGTGGCCGGCTTCGACGAGTCCAAGAACAAGGGTATCGACATCGGTGGCAAGGAAGGCGATGCCGTGGTCGCTGCCGCCGATGGCAAGGTGGTGTATGCGGGCTCCAGCCTGCGTGGCTACGGCAACCTCATCATCCTCAAGCACAACAATACCTACCTGACCGCCTATGCCCACAACAGGGCACTGCTGGTCAAGGAGGACCAGACGGTGAAGAAGGGCCAGAAGATTGCCGAGATGGGCAACTCGGATGCCGACCGCGTGAAGCTGCACTTCGAAGTGCGCAAGCAGGGCAAGCCGGTCGATCCGGCCAAGTACCTGCCCGGCCATTGAACGACGCAGGGGGGCTGCATGCGCGAACAACGAAACAGTCCCCCAGCCTCGCCGAGTCCGGTGCAAGACCAGGATTTTGGTGCCAATGAACCGCTAGCCCGCGAAGATACTGGGCAGATAGCTACCAATTTGGTAGCGGAGGTGGGTGTCGGTGGGGGGTCTGATATCCCGGACTCGCTCAACGCCTACCTGCGCGGTGTGCGCAAGACGCCCTTGTTTTCACCGCAGGAGGAGCTGGAGGCCGCTACCCGGGCCCGAGCAGGCGACGAAGCCGCTCGCCAGAGCATGATCGAGCACAACCTGCGCCTGGTCATCAGCATCGCCAAGGGGTACGCAGGGCGCGGCGTGCCGCTCGAAGACCTGATCGAAGAGGGCAATCTCGGGCTGATGGCGGCGATCGAGAAGTTCGAGCCCGAGCGCGGTTTCCGTTTTTCCACCTACGCCACCTGGTGGATCCGCCAGGCCGTGGACCGGGCCCTGAGCATGCAGGCGCGCACCGTGCGCCTGCCGGTGAATGTGGTGCGCGATCTCATGCACGTGCGTCGGGCGCGGCGTCTGCTGGAGAGCGACCCGGACCTGGTGGCGCGACGCCCGCAAGGCATCCGCAGCGAGGATATTGCCGCCTTGGTGGGCAAGGATGTGTCGGAGGTGGAGGATCTGCTGTTGCTGGGCGATCTGCCGCGCTCGCTCGACGCCGCCGTGGGCAGCGAAGAGGGCGATCCGGCCCTGCTCGACAGCCTGGTCGACGAAACGACACCCGAGCCCCAGGATGCAGCACTGGCACACGAGGTACACGATTTGCTGAACCAGTGGCTTGAACTGCTCAATGCCCGCGAGCGCGAGATCATCCGCTCGCGTTACGGGTTGGACCAGCACGAGCCGGAAACCCTGGAGAGCCTGAGCCAGCGCCTCGGGCTGACCAAGGAGCGGGTGCGGCAACTGCAGAACGAGGCCCTGGTCAAGCTGCGGCGGCGCATCGGCCGCAGCGGCGTGCAGAGCGACAACGTGCTCTGATCGCCCCTGGATCCTGTTCTTTTGGCATTTTTGGCCTGTAGCCCGCACAGAACAAGGGCAGGCAGCTATGCGTTGCATAGCGCCTGTCGCGTTTTCGCGCCGTGCTTCAGCAGCCGCGGGTGACCGGCATGTCGACAGGCTTGGTGCGCGGGAAGTACTTGCCCAGCTCCATCTTGGCAATGGCGTTGCGGTGCACTTCGTCCGGGCCGTCGGCAAAGCGCAGGGTGCGCGCCGCCGTGTAGGCATAGGCCAGCGGAAAGTCGTCGCACATGCCGGCGCCGCCATGCACCTGCATGGCCCAGTCGATGACCTCGCAGGCCATGGTCGGGGCCACGACCTTGATCATGGCAATTTCGGTCTT
Organism: Curvibacter sp. APW13; assembly: GCF_032337135.1. Lineage (NCBI taxonomy): Bacteria > Pseudomonadati > Pseudomonadota > Betaproteobacteria > Burkholderiales > Comamonadaceae > Curvibacter > Curvibacter sp. APW13. The sequence goes on from NZ_JAVXZZ010000003.1 coordinate 336,355, forward strand.
GGCGAACTTGTTGCCGGCCACGTCCATCATCCAGGCCGCCTTGAGCGTGAGCAGGCGCGCCATGTCGATCTTGCAGCGGGCTTCGGCAATGCGTTCCTGCGTCACGGTCTGGGCGGCAATGGGCTTGCCGAAAGCGACGCGGGTGGAGGCGCGCTTGCACATCAGCTCCAGTGCACGTTCGGCCAGGCCGATGAGGCGCATGCAGTGGTGGATGCGGCCCGGGCCCAGGCGGCCCTGGGCGATCTCGAAGCCGCGACCTTCACCGAGCAGGATGTTGTCCACCGGAACGCGCACGTTTTCGAACAGCACTTCCATGTGGCCGTGCGGGGCATCGTCGTAGCCAAACACGTTGAGCGGGCGCACCACGGTGATGCCCGGCGTGTTGGCAGGCACAACCACCATGCTTTGCTGCGAATGCTTCGCCGCTTCAGGGTCGGTCTTGCCCATGGTGATGTACACGGCACAGCGCGGGTCGCCTGCGCCCGATGTCCACCACTTGCGGCCGTTGATGATGTACTCGCCGCCCACGCGCTCGATGCGGGTCTCGATGTTGGTGGCGTCGCTGGAGGCCACGGCGGGCTCGGTCATGGCAAAGGCCGAGCGGATCTTGCCTTCGAGCAGCGGCTTGAGCCAGGCTGCCTTGATGGCTTCCGAGCCGTAGCGGGCAATGGTTTCCATGTTGCCCGTGTCGGGGGCCGAGCAGTTGAAGACTTCGCTCGACCACAGCACACGGCCCATGATCTCGGCCAATGGGGCGTATTCCTGGTTGGTAAGGCCTGCGCCGTGGTAGCCCGAGGCTTCGGCCGTGTCCACCGGCAGGAACAGGTTCCACAGTCCTTCGGCCTGCGCCTTGGGCTTGAGGTCCTCGATGACCTTCAGCGGTGTCCAGCGCTTGCCGGCAGCCGTGTTGGCGGCGATTTCGGCGTGGTAGGCGCCTTCAGCCGGGTAGATGTGGTCGTCCATGAACTTGAGCAGGCGTTGCTGAAGTTCCTTGGTCTTGGGGGAGTAATCGAAATCCATGGCAGATCCTTCCTGAGAAAAATGGGGGTAGTGGCGCCTAGGCCTTCTGGGCAAATGACCAGGCCATCTGGGCCAGGGGGCGGGCACCGGCGGCCGAGCTCACGGCCTGCGCGCTGGAGGCCGTGCCCGCTTCCACGCGCTTGGCAATGCCTTGCAGAATGGCGGCAATGCGGAACATGTTGTAGGCCATGTAGAAGTTCCAGTCAGCCAGCAGCTGTTCGGGCTGCGCCAGCTGGGTCTGGGCGCAATAGCGTTCGATGTAGGCTTCTTCGGTGGGTATGCCCAGCGCTTGCCAGTCCAGTCCGGCAATGCCGCGGAACGCCCCTGGAGGAATGTGCCAGGCCATGCAGTGGTAGCTAAAGTCGGCCAGCGGGTGGCCCAGGGTGGACAGTTCCCAGTCCAGGATGGCAATCACCCGCGGTTCCTGGGCGTCGAACATCAGGTTGTCCAGCCGGTAATCACCGTGCACGATGGAGACCATGCGGTCATCGCGCGCCATGGGGGGGATGTGTGCCGGCAGCCATTCCATGAGCTTGTCCATCTCAGGGATAGGCTGGGTGATGGAAGCCTGGTACTGCTTGCTCCAGCGGCCGATCTGGCGCTCGAAGTAGTTCCCGCTCTTGCCGTAGTCGGCCAGACCGATGGCGGCGAAATCCACCCGGTGCAGGGCCGAGATCACACGGTTCATCTCCCAGTAGATGTCGGCGCGTTGCTGCGTCGTCATATCGGGCAGCGACTGGTCCCACATGACGCGCCCGGCCATGAACTCCATGACGTAGAAGGCGCGGCCGATGACCGACTCGTCATCACACAGGCAGAGCATCCGCGGCACGGGTACGTCGGTCTGGCCCAGGCCACGCATGACCGCATACTCGCGTTCGATGGCGTGGGCGGAAGGCAGAAGCTTGGCCACGGGGCCGGGCTTGGCCCGCATGACATAGGTCTTGGCAGGTGTGATCAGCTTGTAGGTGGGGTTGGACTGGCCACCCTTGAACAGCTCAACCGTGAGCGGGCCGCCATAGCCCGGTAGGTTTGCCTCCAGCCAGCGCGAGAGTGCGTCACTGTCGAATTGGTGGGATGCAGGAACGGCACGCGTGCCAATGAAATGGTCGAAGTCAGACATGTGGGATGGACAGATGTGACAGGTGAATTCAGTTGTCCGCGTCGATCAGACGCATGAGGCGTTCACGGTCGCGGATGACCAGGCCACCGGGTTCGATGCGGATGATGTCTTCGCGCTCCATGGCCTTGAGCTCCTGGTTCACGCGCTGGCGCGATGCGCCCAGCAGTTGCGCCAGTTCCTCCTGTGCCAAGGTCAGTCCGATGCGGACCTCGTCCGGGTCGCTCAGCGAGGGCACTCCATAGCTGCGTGCCAGGTGGATGAGTTGTTTGGCAAGGCGTGCGCGCAGGGGCAGGGTGTTGAGGTCTTCCACCAGACCGTAGAGCTGGCGGATGCGTCGGGCGTTCAGGCGCAGCAACGCTTCGTACAGCTCGGTGTGCTGGGTCAGGATCTTCTTGAAGTCGGCCTTGGCCACGGCCAGGATGGTGGTGTCGCCATGGGCGTAGGCGTCGTGGGTGCGCCGGTCACCGTCGAAGATGGAGACGTCGCCGAACCAGATGCCGGGTTCGACATAGGTCAGGGTGATCTGCTTGCCGCTGATGGAGGTGGAACTGACCCGCACGGCGCCCTTGGCACAGGCGATCCACTCCTCTGGAGGTTCGCCACGGGCAGCGATCAGCGTGCCATCGGCATAGCGACGTACGTACGAGCAGCGCAGGATATCGTGACGCAGCGAGGGGGAAAGGGTCGAAAACCAGCGACCGGCATTGATTGCAGATCGTTCTTCGTTGGTGAGAATCGGGTCATCCATAGTCAATGTTTCACAAGGCCTTGCGCAGCAGTCGCTGCAAAGTGGTGGTTCCAGCGCGAATCAGTATGCAGGGCAAAGCCATTGTGCGCCAGTGCAGGCAGATCCGCTGTCGCATGGGTGCCTGATGACGCGGCCAAAAATGGGCTTGTCAGGTGCGTAACTGCGCCGAGGCATATGCGAGAATCGGCGCAGATATGAGCTCGGTGCGCAGATTGATCGGGGGTTGGTTCTCAGTGTTGGCAATGGTGGCCGGGTCGGCACATGCCTTGTCACTGGGGAAGTTGCGGGGCGCAGCGATCTTGGGCCAGCCTTTGGATATTTCAGTCGCGGTGCAGTTCGCTGCCGAAGACGACCCCGCGGCGCAGTGCGTCGGTGCCGACGTGCTCTTTGGCGATGCCATGGTCGAGGCGTCTGCTGTGGTGGTGCGCTTGCTGCCAGGTGCGCCGGGCGCAAGCAGCGTGTCGGTAACGGTGCGGCGACCTGTGGATGAGCCCGTGGTGACGGTCTACCTGCGTGCCGGGTGCAGAACCGCTGTGTCCCGCAAGTACGTCCTGCTCTCCGAGCTGGTGAGCGAAGCGCTGCCGCCGATCCGGACGCCAGACCCAGCCGCGATCGCGCTGCCGAAGCTGAGCCAACCCGCTCCCGCCGCCCCAGTGGCGAGCGTCAAAGCGCCGGAAAAGCGCACTCGGCCGGTGCGGGCTGAACCCACTCCATCCACTGCATCGGGCCAGGCATTTGCAGAGCCTTCAGGCGCCAATCCGGATACGTCGCAAGCGAGGTCGAAAAAAGCGCCTGTGTTGCGTGCGCCCGATGGCCACCGATTGGCAGAACAGCCGACCGTTGCGCAGCGCAGTGGGCCTCGACTCAAGCTCACACCGCTTGATCTTTCCAAGGACTGGGATCCCAGCCTGCGGTTTTCGAACGAACTCTCTGCATTGGCTGATGCGCCAGATACTGCCCAACGGGCGCAGGCGCAGGCTTTGTGGCGTGCCATCCAGGCCAGCCCGGAGGACATCCTGCGGGAGAGCGCACAACGCGTCGCGTTGGAGAAGGAGTTGTCCGAGCTCACGCGCATGAGTCAGGCCAACCAGCAGTCGATTGCCGAGTTGACACTGGCTTTGCGCAAGGCACAGGACGGACGCATGGCCAACCCGGCATTGTTTGTTCTGTTGGCCCTGCTGGTGGTATGCGGTGCAGTGTTGGCCGTGCGCATGCGCCGGCCGGATGGCGGGGGAGGCCCCTGGTGGATGGGGCGCGGCAACGAGGCCGCTGACAGTGGATTGCGCCCCGACCCGTTATCCAACCGCGACTGGGCGCCATCCTCAGCCCCCATTGCGCCCACTGGCACCGGGCCGGTTGAGCAGAATACGGCTAGCGCAGCTGCTGGGGTAGCGGCCGAAGCGGCTGCATCGACAGGCGTGGGGCCCGGTGGTGTGTCGGGGCCAGCGGCTTCCAAGCAGGCTGAGGTCTCGTTCCGACCTTCCGATTTCGCCAACAGCGTGACCGGTGCATTGCGATCCATCAATACCCAGGAAATGCTCGATGTGCGTCAGCAGGCAGAGTTTTTCCTGGCACTGGGTCAGCTCGATGAAGCGGCCAGCTTGCTGCAATCTGCCCTGAGTCATAGCAGCGAGTCCAATCCCCACATCTACCTGGATCTGCTCGCCCTGATGCATCGGCTGGGACGCAGGGACGAATACCAGAACGTGCGCGAGTCTTTCATGGCCCGGTATACGGGCTTGGTTCCGGCCTTTGGTGATTTCGAGCAGCCCAGCAGCGGCCTGCTGGATTACCCTGGGATCGCCCATGCGCTGGCCGAAGCTTGGCCGTCTCGGTATGCATTGGAGTACATCGAGCAATGCTTGGTTCGAGAGCCGGCAGACCCTGCGGACCACGGATTCGAATTGGAAGCCTTTCGCGAGTTGCTGCTGTTGCATGCCATGCTGGCACACATGCAACCCACGGCACCGGAGCCGGGGCGCAGCCGCCCGGCGTTCAGGTCGTTGCCGGCGAGCGAACGGCCTGTTGCAGGCGCGCTTCGTTCGGGAGGCCGCACCACGGTGACCACGCTGGACCTGGATTTGTCCTGAACCGTGTGCGAACCCGGTCTCGTCCGCTGTGGACGGGATCTATCGCAGTACCTGTAAGGCTCCGGGATTGACGATGTTGGTTGGCGTTCCGCGGATGAAGCTCACCACATTGTCAAACGCCGTGCTGAACATCGATTCATAGTTGTCCGCTTCGACGTAGCCGATGTGCGGTGTGCAGATGCAATTTTCCAATCGCAGCAGCGCATGTCCCTGCAGGATCGGTTCGTTCTCGAATACGTCCACCGCTGCCATTCCGGGGCGACCGCGGTTAAGCGCGGCGAGCAGGGCATCCGGCCCGATCAGGTCGGGGTGTGCGGTGTTGACCAGCATGGCGGTCGGCTTCATGGTGTTCAGCAATTCCTGACTGACGATGTGCCGGGTGCTTTCGCTCAGGCGCAGGTGCAGCGAGACCACGTCACAGTGGCCAAAGAATTCTTCGCAGCTGGAAGCAATCATGTGCCCGTCGGCCAGTGCCGCATTGCGCGACTCGGTGCTGCCCCAGACGTACACGCCCATGCCGAAGGCACGTGCATAGCCAGCAACCAAGCGGCCAACGCGGCCATAACCCCATACGCCCATGGACTTGCCACGCAAGGTCTGTCCAATTCCGAAATTGACCGGCATGGCACTCGACTTGAGACCTGCCTGCTGCCAGGCACCGTGCTTGAGGTTGCCGATGTACTGTGGCAGGCGCCGCATGGCCGCCATGGTCAGCGCCCAGGTCAGCTCGGCAACGGCTGTGGGGTCTTCCAGGCCCTCAGCCACGGCGATACCTTTCTGGGTGCAGGCCTGCACGTCAACGAAATCGCCCGTACGCCCGGTAAGGGCGATCAGCTTGAGCCGAGGCAGCTTGTCCAGCAACTGCCGGTTGATGTGGGTGCGTTCACGGTTGAGGACGATGACGTCAGCATCTTTCAACCGTACCGAGAGCTGTCCGATCCCCTTGACAGTATTGGTATACACCTTGGCCTGGTAGGCGTCCAACTTAGCAGCACAGTTCAGCTTGCGCACCGCATCTTGATAGTCGTCCAGAATGACAATGTTCATCCCCCGATTGTGCCCTGAACACAGTCGTGGACGGGGTGTCGACTCAGGCCGTTTCTAGGGCGGTCAATCGATCCAGTTCCGCACAGATCTCCGAAAACTTGCCCACCATGACCACGCGTCCCAAGGTACGTGCGCTGCCGTTGCTGGCAGTTTCCCATTCGATGATGCGGGTTGAAGGAGTGCGTGCAGCATGTGCGCGCGGTGCAACGCAGGTTCGAGCTGTGGGCAGGGAAGTGATGGTTCCGTTGCAGGCTGCAGTGGCCGTAACGGGCGCCGAAGAGATTCGAGGCAAGGCTGGGCGCTCCAAGCCTGGCCGACGGTGCCAATGCGCCATGCACAGGCGCAACCATTGGGAAAACAAGCGGGTCATGCGGGTAGTCCTGTCGGTTACATCAAGATGGTGTTGCGGATGAGGCCGACGGCGCGGCCTTCGATTTCGAACTGGTCACCGGGCATGACCACGATCGGGCGGTAGTCGGGGTTTTCGGGCAGGAGTTCGATCGAATCCTTGTTGCGTCGGTAGCGCTTGACCGTGACCTCTTCTCCCAGGCGCGCCACCACGATCTGCCCATTTTTGGCGTCCTTGCAGGTCTGCACGGCCAGCAGGTCGCCGTCCATGATGCCGGCGTCACGCATGGACATGCCACGCACGCGCAACAGGTAGTCGGGGCGGTGGGCGAACAAGCTGGCCTCTACGAAGTAGCTCTGGTCCACGTGCTCCTGCGCCAGAATGGGGGAGCCAGCGGCCACGCGACCCACCAGGGGGAGTGTCAACTGCGACAGGCCGGGAATCGGGAGGGAGAACTGCTTGAGCCGTGAGGTCTGCATCGAATGCAGTGCTGTGCCGGTAAGGCGGATACCGCGCGAGGTACCGCTCACGAGTTCGATCACACCCTTGCGCGCCAGGGCCTGCAGGTGCTCTTCCGCTGCGTTGGCAGAGCGAAAGCCCAGTTGCGAGGCAATTTCGGCGCGGGTAGGGGGGGAGCCGGTCTCGGCGATGGCGGACTGGATGAGTTCCAGGATTTCCTGCTGGCGCGCGGTAAGCTTGGGTGTGTCAGGCATCAATTTTGGCTCCTGTGGTTACTGTGAATTTAAACAGTAACTGTAATTCTATTCAGTATTTTCAAAAAGGCAAGCGCATGGTGGTGAAGCGGGAAATCGTGGTGCTGGGCATGGGTGGAACGATTGCGGGACGCGCCAGTCGGGCGAGTGACAACGTCGGCTATGTGGCTGGCGAAGTGCCCGTGGATGTGCTGGTGAACGAGTGCCTCGCGGGTAGCCTCGACCCCATGGCTTGGCAGGTGCTCTGCGAGCAGGTGGTTCAGAAAGACAGCAAGGACATGGTGTTCGACGATTGGGCCTTGCTGGCTCAGCGTGTGGCGCACCACCTGCGTCGCGCCGAGGTCGCAGGGGTAGTGGTTACCCACGGTACCGATACGCTGGAGGAAGGCGCGTATTTCCTGCACCTGACGATTCCGCAGGACCTGCAGCAGGCCAAACCGTTGGTGATGACCTGCGCCATGCGCCCCGCCAGTGCCCTGGCGCCTGATGGCCCGCAGAACCTGCGCGATGCGGTCGCTGCGGTGCAGGATGGCCGTGCCGCCGGGGTGGTGGTGGTCTGTGGAGGCGAAGTGCATGCGGCTACGCGGGTGCGCAAGACCCATACTTACAGCACGCGCGCGTTTGCTTCAGTCGGGGGAGGTGTGCTGGGCTATGTGGAAGAGGGATGTGTGCGCTGGTGTGATGCTTGCGCGACACTTCTGCCCGGCGCCGGCGCCCATGTACTGCCAGAGCGTCCCGCGCGGTGGCCACGGGTCGAGGTGCTGCTGTCCTATTCCGAGGCCAGTGCGGACCTCATTGACGCCCTGTTGGCCTACCAGGGACCGAACGGTGCGGTGGATGGGTTGGTGCTGGCAGCTACCGGCAACGGCACCGTGCATTCGGCACTGGAGCCAGCGTTGGGGAACGCACAGCGGCGCGGTGTGCGGGTGGCGTTGGTGTCGCGTTGTGCCGATGGTGCCCTGGTGGGGGCAGGGCTGGAAGGGCGCGCTTTCGCATTGGGTCAGGTGGTGTCACCATACCAGGCGCGCATCGCCCTAGTATTGCAGCTGCTCACGCCATCCAAGCCCTGAAATTCAGGTCAAATTGGCCTGTGTCCCGCGAATATATTGCGTTGACAGCTATTGAAAGAATAGCGACACCCTGGGCGGTTTCTATTTTTTCGGTGGGTTGGGGGCTGTTTGCCGCGCTTTCCAGGCCAGGAAGGCTTGGGGGTAGGCAGCGGAGAAGCGCTGCTGGTAGTGTTCGTACTCCTGCAGCAATCCCAACAGATAGGCGCTGTCGAGCAGCTTTTCCACCACGGCGGCTTCCGGTGAGAAGTGGAGCATCTTCAAGGCCAGTCCATGCACTTGGGCGGCGTTGTCGGGCGTGACTTCCATCAGGCCGAGGTCGGCAAAGTCAATCAGGTCCTGAAACCACACCGAAGAGCGGATCTGTGCCTGCGTTGCAGTGCGGTAGGCGCCTAGGCGCTGGGTGGCAGGCAGGTAGATCTGGCTGGCGCGGTAGTAGTCGGCAGCGACCAGGAGAACCAGTCCCAGCAGTGCCGTCATGCCAACCTGCACGCTGGTGCGTCGCAGTTCTGGGGTTGGGCCGGATCGGCCCACGCGTTCGTTGGATGGCCGGGTACGCCACAGCAGCCACACAGCACCCAGGGCACAGACCTGGAACGGTCCGTACCACCAGGGATACTCCAGCATGCTGTGCACTCCGATGGCAAGCAAGAGGCTCCAGGCCATCAGGCGTGTGGGGTGGCGTTCGTTCCAGGGGCGTGCGCGCACGATGCACCAAGCAGCCACTGCGCATGCCAGCAAGGTAGCCGGCAGGCCCAGTTCCACGGCAAGGTGCAGGGGCAGGTTGTGGGCATTGCTGAGCAATTCGCAGAATCGGGTCGAGTGGAACGGCGTCACAAAGTGGGCATAGTCCAGCTCGCCCCATCCCCATCCGGTCCACGGGCGCTGTCCGATGAGTTCGATCACGTTGGACCACAGGCTCAGGCGGCTCGCACAGACCTGAACGCCTTCCTGTGCCGTTTGGCGGGCCAGGATTCCCAGCGATGGCAGACCGCCCTGTAGCGATACCTGCAGGGATGGCAGCAAGGCCAGGCCATAACCGACCATTGCCCAACGCAGGGCCGTGCGCAGATTGTGAGGGGCCGAATGACCGGCCGCTCCACCACGGCCCAAGCATTCGGAAGCCAACCACAGCAGGGCCAGGCCGAGCAGTCCGGTGCGCGAAGCTGACAGGGAAAGGACGCCGCCCAGCGCCAGGGCGCCGATCAGTACTGTTGTGCGCCATGCTCGCCCGTGGCGCCCGGAATTGCCGTGCCGTTCCAGGATCCAGGCACTGGCTGCGAGTCCCAGGAGGGACAGCGTGGCGAACTGGTTGCGCTGATGCAGGAAGCCGTTCACATCGCCAGTGCCCACGTGGCGCCAGAGTTCATAGGCCTGGGCTAGGCCCTGTGCGGCATTGATCCAGGCGGCCAGCAGCAGGCTATAGGCGAGTGACTGTTCCAGGCGCACGCGCGGCTTGCTCTGCTGGCTGCACCACAGTGCCACCAGGCACAGGACAGCCCAACTCCAGAAGTCACGCAGCAATGCCAATGATCCCGCGACGAGCGGAAATACCAGCCAGGTACTGGTCAAGCCGATGACGGCAAACAGCAGGCCCAGGCGGGTGCCTGGCAGCATTTCATTGCGCGATGTCAAACGGCTATCGGTCAGCGAGGGGAGCATGGGGCACGGAACAAGCTGGTGGCGGCGCCACCGCCACCTGGGAGTGGTGCGCAAACCGGCGCTAATTGTCGCCGAGACGTTCGACCAGTTTGCGGTACCGTGACCGCTCAGGCTTGGGAAGCATTGCTTCGTATTCTCGCTTCAGGGTTTGCTGTGCGACTGAATTCGGTGGCAGGGCGTTCACGGCCGCCATGACGGCTTCCCCTGTTTCGCCGCGCGCGCAACTCACATAGACTGGGATAAGCACATCACTTTCTGCCAGTGGCAAGTAGACCACGGGTTTGACCTTGGGGTCGTGCTGGCGCAGCCATTCGACTTCCAAGGCATAGCCCAAGGTCAGATCAAAGCGTCCATGCTCCATCAGCTTGATCTGTGCAGGCAGCAAGGTGTCGCTACTGAAGCGCACGACCTGCTTGCTCAATTCGTTTTCGAGCAATTCATCCAGGGCAGTACCGAAGCGGCGCTTTTCCACCAGGCCCAGTGTCAGCGATGTGGAGGTCAGCAAACGTCTCAGACTGACCGGCTCCTGCTGCAAGGCGATGTTGCGCGCCACTGTATGCGGGTGAGTAATGAGCCGAACCGGCAACTGGTGCCCATAGGGCCGTCGGGCGAACAGCGCGTAGGCTTCGCGTTCGGGTGTTTTGAGTTGTGACAGGGTACACACCGGTTCGGCGGCCTGCATCAGCCCACTCATGCGCGCCACGCTCGCAAACTCCGTGCTGTGCCTGAACTGGGGCAGGTCGGATTGGAGTGCCCGCAGGTACTTGTCCCGCAGGCCAAGCTCCTGTTGGGTCCCCGCAACCATGTGGTAGGGCGGGAAGTCCAGCACCAGCCAACGTACCAAGGGGGGATCGGCGAGCGCTCCTCCCGCCAGTCCGATCCAGAGGAGTGCCGCGAGACAACTGGCGCGAAAGGAAAGAAACATGTCCGCCATGCTAGCGGAAATCGCTCACCGTGGCATGCGCGATTTCACCGAGGCGCAGCACGCCCGCTCCTCTAGGCAGGCCAAGGCTTTGCTAGAAGAAAGGGCGTGCCAGGAAATCGGTTCTGAGTTGATCGTGTTGTGCGATGGCCTGCTGGCGCACTCTTCCGGCGTCCCCGCCGTCATGAAGGTTCAAATCCTTGGCCAGGTGGGGGCTCAAGTTCACAAGGTCCAATGGCGTAGACGTCTCGGTGGCGGGGTGGCTTGGCACACCAAGCTTGGCTTGGGACGCCCGCAGGGGCCACCATTGCCGGATCTGGCTCAATACCAGATAGACGCCCTGGGGAGGTTTTGCGAACTGGGACATGGATGCGCTACGCATGGTCTTCCTTCATCAGGTGGTTTGATTGTTGGTAAGCATATTGATCCATTGAAGGTGTATAAAGCGCTTATTTCCGACCTTTGTGGTTAGCATTGCTTACCAATATGTCCAGAGTTCCCCTTCAGTTCTTGCCGACCTTCGTGGCAGTTGCCCGCGCGCCGAGTCTGCGTGCGGCGGCAGATCAACTGCATCTGACGCACAGCGCCATCAGCCAGCAGATTCGCTTGTTGGAAGAGCAATTGGGTTTTGCGTTGTTCGAACGAAGTGCTCGGCGCTTGTTGCTTACCGGCGCAGGGGCAAGCTTTCTTCGCACCGTCGAGCCGGCATTGGCGCAAATCCAGGCCGGTGCCCGGGTAGCGGCAGAACTGTCGCAAGGCACGGCCTACCATTTGCGTCTGACACTCCTGCCTTCATTTGCACAGCGCTGGCTGCTGCCGCGCATGGCGCGCTGGCGCCAGGAGCACCCCGACATCGCGTTGGATCTGCATACCTCGCTACAGGTGGCCGACCTCAAGCGCGAGGGTTTTCATGCTGCCCTGCGCCAGGGTACGGGCCCTTGGCGAGGCCTGGAAGGCACCCGCTTGGTCCAGTCCCCCTTGATCGTGGTGGCGGCCCCCCTGTTTGCAGAACGTCTGCTCGGACGCCCGCTTTCCGCTCTGCTGGACGAGCCGCTTCTTGGTGACAGTGAAAACTGGGAGCGTTGGTTTGCGCAAGCCGGACACCCCTGTCGTGTCCATCCCGTGGCCTCGTTCAATGACATGGGGCTGATGCTGCAGGCCGCCGAGCAAGGGATGGGCGTCACGCTTGGACGCCAGCTCATGGCTGCCGATGCATTGCGCGCAGGGCGCCTGGTGCAACTTTTCGAGACCGAAATGGTGGAAGACACGCGTAGCGCCTTGTGGCTGTTGCACCCCCCTGAACTGGTTGACTGGCCACCCTTGCAGGCCCTGCGCGCTTGGCTGGAGTCCGAATTTGCACTGACGGCGGCCTTGCAGACAGACCGGGTTCATCGCGACCCCTAGTGAACGGTTGTTCATCTGGACCCCGTCCGTGTTGGCTGGCGAGCAGCCTCGTTCACGGGTACGCCCCAGGTGACCCGGCTTCAACACTGAATAATTGCACCCGGGTACCCGAGGTCATGGGGCTGGTGCGGCTATAATGGGAGGCTTTTCAGCATCCAGCCCGCCCAAGCGCAGTACAAGCACCTTTCCCTCACAGAAGCACCCGCCAGGATTCGTCTTGCGCGCGTTTGGGCCCCACCGCAACCCATTCGGAGAAACCAGTGCTTTTGTCTCTCAAGGGAACTACCCCACCCGCCATTCTGGCGCTCGCAGACGGCACGGTCTATATTGGCAATTCCATCGGGGCCCCTGGCTCCACTGTCGGTGAAGTGGTCTTCAACACTTCCATGACCGGTTACCAGGAAATCCTGACCGACCCCAGCTACTGCCAGCAGATCGTTACGCTGACCTATCCCCATATCGGCAACTACGGTGTCAATGCCGAAGACGTGGAAGCCGACAAGGTCCACGCCGCCGGCCTCATCATCAAGGACCTGCCGTTGCTGGCGTCCAATTTCCGCCACAGCCAGACGCTGACGCAGTACCTGGTGGCAGAAGGTACGGTGGCCATCGCCAACATCGACACCCGCCAACTGACCCGCCAATTGCGCACCGGTGGCGCGCAGAATGGCTGCATCCTGGCGCTGGCTGCAGGCGAGTCGGTGACCAAAGAAGCCATCGACCAGGCCATTGCTGCAGCAAAGTCAGCTCCCAACATGTCGGGTCTGGACCTGGCCAAGGTGGTCACCAAGCCCCAAAGCTACAGCTGGACCGAGTCGGAGTGGGCCTTGGGCGAAGGCTATGGGCAGCAGACTGCTCCCCGCTTCCATGTTGTGGCCTATGACTTTGGTGTCAAGAAGAACATCCTGCGCATGCTGGCCCAGCGCGGCTGCAAGGTCACCGTGGTGCCGGCCCAGACACCGGCCTCCGATGTGCTCAAGTACCAACCCGATGGCGTGTTCCTGTCCAACGGCCCGGGCGACCCGCAGCCATGCGATTACGCGATCGCGGCCGCCAAGGAACTGATTGAAACCGGCATTCCCACCTTCGGCATCTGCCTGGGGCACCAGATCATGGCCCTGGCCTCTGGCGCCAAGACCTTCAAGATGAAGTTCGGCCACCATGGTGCGAATCACCCTGTCAAGGATCTGGACAATGGCCGTGTGAGCATCACCAGCCAGAACCACGGTTTTGCCGTCGACGAGAAGACCTTGCCCGCCAACCTGCGCGCCACGCATGTCAGCCTGTTTGACGGCACGTTGCAGGGCCTGGAGCGCACCGACAAGCCCGCGTTCTGCTTCCAGGGCCACCCCGAAGCGTCGCCCGGGCCGCACGACATTGGTTACCTGTTCGACCGCTTCATCGGTCTGATGGAAAAGCGCGCATGAGCTTTTACGGCGTGACGGATCTCTGGACCTACTTGCTGGGTGCGGTTGGCATCATTCTGTTGCCTGGCCCGAACTCGCTGTACGTCCTGTCTGTCGCTACCGCGCGTGGAGTGCGGGCGGGCTACCAGGGTGCCTTTGGCGTTTTCCTTGGTGACACCATCTTGCTGCTGCTGACGGCCTTGGGTGCTGCTGGTTTGCTGCGTACGCATCCGGCCCTGTTCCTGGTCGTCAAGTATGTCGGTGCCGCTTACCTGACCTGGGTCGGGCTGAACCTGATTCGTGCGGCCGTCCAGAAATGGCGTTCCAACTCGCCGGTGGTGGTGGACAGCCAGGCTGCGGTCAACGCAATGGTGGCCAACCTGCAGCAGCCGTTCAGGCGCGCACTGGTGATCAGCCTGCTCAACCCCAAGGCCATTTTGTTCCTGCTGTCCTTCTTCGTGCAGTTCATCGACCCGACCTATGACACGCCGGCGGTTCCCTTCCTCATCCTGGGCTCCATCATCATGGCCTTGAGTGCGCTGTACTTGTCTGCCCTGATCTTTGCGGGTGCGCGACTGGCCCAGGGCTTCAGCCAACGCAAGCGCTTGTCGGCGTCGCTGTCGAGTGCCGTGGGCGGTCTGTTTGTGTGGTTTGGTGCCAAGCTGGCCACCGCGAGTCTCAGTTGACCCGCATCTGAAATATCTGAAATTTAAAGAGTACCGAAAATGCCAAAACGTACCGACATCAAAAGCATCCTCATCATCGGCGCCGGCCCCATCGTCATCGGGCAGGCGTGCGAGTTTGACTACTCGGGCGTGCAGGCCTGCAAGGCCCTGCGTGAAGAAGGCTACAAGGTCATTCTGATCAACAGCAACCCGGCCACCATCATGACCGACCCGGCCACGGCCGATGTGACCTACATCGAGCCGATTACCTGGCAGACCGTCGAGAAGATCATTGCCAAAGAGCGTCCCGACGCCATCCTGCCGACCATGGGTGGTCAGACCGCGCTGAACTGCGCGCTGGATCTGTGGCACAACGGGGTACTGGACAAGTACACCGGCTCCACCACCGGCAAAGCCGTTGAACTGATTGGTGCCACGCCCGAAGCCATCGACAAGGCCGAAGATCGCCTGAAGTTCAAGGACGCCATGACCAAGATCGGTCTGGGTTCTGCGCGCTCCGGCATCGCCCACAGCATGGCCGAGGCTTGGGAGGTGCAAAAACGCGTCGGATTCCCCACCGTGATTCGCCCCAGCTTCACGCTCGGGGGCACCGGCGGTGGCATCGCCTACAACTCGGAAGAGTTCGAAACCATCTGCAAGCGTGGGCTGGAAGCCTCGCCTACCAACGAGCTGCTGATCGAAGAATCGCTCGTGGGTTGGAAAGAGTACGAGATGGAAGTGGTACGCGACAAGGCCGACAACTGCATCATCGTCTGTTCGATCGAGAACCTGGATCCCATGGGTGTGCACACCGGTGACTCCATCACCGTGGCGCCGGCCCAGACCCTGACGGACAAGGAATACCAGATCCTGCGTAATGCCTCGCTGGCCGTGCTGCGCGAGATCGGGGTGGATACCGGTGGCTCGAACGTGCAGTTCTCCATCAACCCCAAGGACGGTCGCATGATTGTCATCGAGATGAATCCGCGTGTGTCGCGCTCGTCTGCGCTGGCGTCCAAGGCCACGGGTTTCCCGATCGCCAAGGTGGCCGCCAAGCTGGCTGTGGGCTTCACCCTCGATGAACTGAAGAACGACATCACCGGCGGAGCCACTCCCGCCTCGTTCGAGCCCAGCATCGACTATGTGGTGACCAAGATCCCGCGTTTCGCGTTCGAGAAGTTCCCGACCGCCGACAGCCGCCTGACGACCCAGATGAAGTCCGTGGGTGAGGTGATGGCCATGGGCCGCACCTTCCAGGAGTCGTTCCAGAAAGCCTTGCGTGGCCTGGAAGTCGGCGTGGACGGCATGAATGAAAAGACCCAGGACCGTGAAGTGTTGGAGAAGGAACTGGGCGAGCCCGGTCCCGAGCGCATCTGGTACGTGGGCGACGCCTTTGCCCAGGGCATGAGCGTGGACGAAGTGCATGCCCTGACCAAGATCGACCCCTGGTTCCTGGTGCAGATCGAGCAGATCGTGAAGATCGAGCTCGAAATCGAGCGCTTGCCCCAGCCCGCCAGCGGTTCCACCCTCGACAAGATCGATGCCGCGACGCTGCGTTCGTTAAAGCAAAAGGGCTTCTCCGACCGCCGTCTGGCCAAGCAGTTCAAGACCACCGAAAAGGCCGTGCGCGAAAAGCGCCGTGCCCTGGGTGTGCGCCCGGTCTACAAGCGTGTCGATACCTGTGCGGCGGAGTTCTCCACCAATACCGCCTACATGTATTCGACCTATGAGGCCGACGGCGCTGAGTGCGAAGCCCAGCCCACCGACAAGAAGAAGATCATGGTGCTCGGCGGTGGCCCCAACCGCATCGGCCAGGGTATTGAGTTTGACTACTGCTGCGTACACGCGGCACTCGCCATGCGCGAGGATGGCTACGAGACCATCATGGTCAACTGCAACCCCGAGACCGTGTCCACCGACTACGACACCAGTGATCGCCTGTACTTCGAACCCCTCACGCTTGAAGACGTACTCGAAATCGTCGACAAGGAAAAGCCCGTCGGCGTGATCGTGCAGTACGGTGGCCAGACGCCGCTGAAGCTGGCGCTGGGCCTCGAAGCCAATGGCGTGCCCATCATCGGCACCAGCCCGGACATGATCGACGCGGCGGAAGACCGTGAGCGTTTCCAGAAGTTGCTGCATGACCTGGGTCTGCGCCAGCCACCCAACGCCACGGCCCGCACCGAAGCCGAGGCTCTGGAGAAGGCTGCTGCACTGGGTTACCCCTTGGTGGTGCGCCCAAGCTACGTGCTTGGTGGCCGCGCCATGGAAATCGTGCACGAGCAGCGCGACCTGGAGCGCTACATGCGCGAAGCCGTGAAGGTGAGCAACGACAGCCCCGTGTTGCTTGACCGCTTCCTGAATGACGCCATCGAGTGCGACGTGGACTGCATTCGCGACGCCACGGGAGCCACCTTTATTGGTGGTGTGATGGAACACATCGAGCAAGCGGGCGTGCACAGCGGTGACTCCGCGTGCTCACTGCCTCCCTATAGCCTGCGTGCAGAGACAGTGTCTGAACTCAAGCGCCAGTCTGCCGCGATGGCCGGCGCGCTGAATGTGGTGGGCCTCATGAACGTGCAGTTTGCCATTCAGCAGATCGACGGCAAGGACGTCATCTACGTCCTGGAAGTGAATCCCCGCGCCAGCCGTACGGTGCCCTACGTCTCCAAGGCCACGGGCGTCCAGTTGGCCAAGGTGGCGGCGCGCTGCATGGCGGGGCAGAGCCTGGCCAGCCAGGGCATCACCAAGGAAGTCACGCCACCGTACTTCAGCGTCAAGGAGGCGGTGTTCCCGTTCGTGAAGTTCCCGGGTGTGGATACCATCCTTGGCCCCGAGATGAAATCCACGGGTGAAGTGATGGGCGTGGGCAAGACCTTCGGGGAGGCTTTCGTGAAGTCCCAGCTCGGTGCGGGTGCCAAGCTGCCGCGCGGTGGCAAGGCCTTCATCTCGGTCAAGCCGACGGACAAGGCTCGTGCCGTGGAAGTGGCGCGTGGCCTCGTCGCCTTGGGCTTCGAGGTTATCGCTACCAAGGGGACGGCAGCCACCATTGCCGCAGCGGGTATTCCCTGTGCCGTGGTGAACAAGGTCACCGAAGGTCGCCCCAATATCGTGGACATGATCAAGAACGAGGAAATCGCCATGGTCATCAACACGGTGGAGGAGCGCCGCAACGCCATTGCCGATTCGCGTTACATCCGCACATCGGCCTTGCTGGGCCGCGTGACGACCTATACCACCATTGCTGGCGCCGAAGCGGCCGTGGAAGGCATGAAGTACATGGACAAGCTGGATGTCATTTCGGTGCAGGAAATGCACGCACAATTAGCTGCATAGTCAGCCTGATTCGCGGCATAATCCGCTTCCATTACCGCCGTGCGCTTGTGCGCACGGCGGTTTGCTTTTGTACCGGATCAAGTATTCATTGGAGTTGAGTTGTGGCTACGTTTCCCATTACCAAGCGCGGCGCGGAATTGCTGAAGGCGGAACTGCACCGCCTCAAGACCCAGGACCGTCCCAATGTCATCAATGCCATTGCCGAGGCGCGTGCCCAGGGCGACCTGAGTGAGAACGCCGACTATGACGCGGCCAAGGATCGCCAAGCCTTCGTGGAAGGGCGCATCCAGGAAATCGAAGGCAAGTTGTCGATTGCCCAGGTCATCGATCCAGCCGACCTCAAGGCCGACGGACGCGTGGTGTTTGGCGCCACCGTGGAATTGGAAGATGAGGAGTCGGGTGACAAAGTGGTGTACCAGATCGTTGGTGAGGATGAAGCCGACATCAAGCTGGGCCGCGTCAACATCAGCAGCCCCATTGCCCGTGCCCTGATCGGGAAGTCGGAAGGTGATTCCGCCGATGTGCAGGCCCCAGGTGGAGTCAAGACCTACGAAATCATTGCAGTGTCTTACGTCTGAGGCGCAATCAACCTGCATGAAAAAAGGGGCCGCTGGCCCCTTTGTTGTCAGTCCACGCGGGACGAGACCTGGTTTTCAGGTTTGGCTGCGCTTCTTGACGCTGGGCTTGTTGGCACGCACCTTGGCGCGCTTGATGTTGCCACCGGCGGTCAACCGTTGGTTGCCCAATACGCGCAATGTCTTGACTTCGGGACGCTGGCCGGGTTTTTTCGAGAACTTCAGTACCTTCACGTCCCGCGGGCCGGGCTTGCGGTCTTCGTCGATGGCGCGGGCTTTCTCGGGGATCGGGCGCCATAGCACGAGCAGCTTGCCGATGTGCTGGATCGGGGCGGCTCCCAGCTCATCCGAGAGGGATTGAAGCATCTGCTCGCGCTCTGCGCGGTCGTCGTTGAAGACACGGATCTTGATGAGGCCATGGGCCTTGAGCGCTGCGTCGATTTCCTTTTTGACGTTGGCGGTGAGCCCATCGGATCCAATCATGACGACGGGATCGAGATGGTGCGCTTCGGCGCGGTGTTCCTTGCGCTGGGCAGGGGTAAGTTGTATTTGAGCCATGGGGGTATTATGGCTTGTCACGGAAAACTGTATGAAATCCAAACCGGGTAGCGGCAAAGTCAACAAGGCGTGGTTGCATGATCACCTCAACGATCCTTACGTCAAGCAGGCGCAAAAGGATGGCTACAGGGCGCGTGCTGCCTACAAGCTCAAGGAGATCGATGAAACTTTCGGCTTGATCCACCCGGGCGATACCGTGGTTGACCTGGGCTGTGCGCCGGGTGCCTGGAGCCAGTATGTGCGGCGCCGGCTGGCGCCCCAGGGTGCTGCGGTGGGGGCCTTGAACGGGGTGATCGTTGGCTTGGATCTCCTGCCCATGGAGCCGATCGAGGGGGTAGATTTCATCCAAGGCGACTTCCGGGAGGATGCTGTACTGGCGCAGTTGGAGGCCGCACTGGACGGGAAGGTGGTCGATGTCGTGGTCTCGGACATGGCGCCCAATCTGTCGGGCATTTCCTCCGCCGACGCGGCGCGGATGGAGCACCTGATCGAGCTCGCCGTGGCCTTTGCCACGGAACATCTCAAGCCCCAGGGTGCCCTGGTGGCCAAGGTGTTCCATGGTCCCGGCTACAACACCGTGTTTGGCTACTTCAAGCAAGCCTTTCAGACCGTCAAGGTGCACAAGCCCAAGGCATCGCGAGACCGATCGTCGGAAACCTTTCTGATCGGTTGGGGCCTGAAATAGTGGTTTAGCCCTTTGCCACTTATGGCTGTGGACGCCAGATTTCCGGTTTGTCAAGCTTGAAAGGCCTAAAATGGTGACCATATCCGTGGTGCGTGGGTCATTACGTCTTGTCTGGAGCTTGTCTTGAACAATCAGTGGTTTTCGAAAATTGCGGTGTGGCTGGTCGTCGCTTTGGTACTGTTTACGGTATTCAAGCAGTTTGACCCCCAGGGCGGCTCCAGTGCGGGAACGATCGGGTATTCCGACTTCCTGGAAGAGGTGCGCAACAAGCACATCAAGAGTGCGGTGATCCAGGAAGGAAACGGCGGCACGGAAATCGTGGCCATCACCACTGAAGACCGCAAGGTGCGCACGACGGCCACCTATCTGGATCGTGGTCTGGTGGGTGACCTGATCAACAACGGCGTCAAGTTCGACGTCAAGCCGCGCGAAGAAGGCTCTTTGCTCATGACCCTGCTGGTCAGCTGGGGGCCCATGCTGTTGCTTATCGGGGTGTGGATCTATTTCATGCGCCAGATGCAGGGCGGTGGCAAAGGCGGCGCTTTCAGTTTTGGCAAGAGCAAGGCCCGGTTGCTGGATGAAAGCGCCAATCCCGTGACCTTTGCCGACGTTGCCGGATGTGACGAAGCCAAGGAAGAAGTAAAGGAGGTGGTGGACTTCCTGAAGGACCCCAGCAAATTCCAGAAGCTCGGCGGCCGCATTCCACGTGGTCTGCTGCTGGTGGGGCCTCCTGGCACCGGCAAGACCCTGCTGGCGAAGTCCATTGCCGGTGAAGCCAAGGTGCCATTCTTCAGCATTTCGGGCTCTGACTTCGTGGAGATGTTCGTGGGTGTCGGTGCCAGCCGTGTGCGCGACATGTTCGAGAACGCCAAGAAAAACGCGCCTTGCATCATCTTCATCGACGAAATCGACGCCGTCGGTCGCCAGCGCGGCGCGGGTCTGGGTGGTGGCAATGACGAACGCGAGCAAACGCTGAACCAGATGCTGGTCGAGATGGACGGTTTCGAGACCAATCTGGGTGTGATCGTGGTGGCGGCCACCAACCGCCCCGACATTCTCGATGCCGCCTTGCTGCGTCCCGGGCGCTTCGATCGCCAGGTTTATGTGACCCTGCCGGACATCCGTGGCCGCGAGCAGATCCTGAACGTGCACATGCGCAAGATTCCGGTTGGGCAGGACGTCAGCCCCAGCGTGATTGCCCGTGGAACACCCGGCATGAGCGGTGCCGATCTGGCCAACCTGTGCAACGAAGCCGCCCTGATGGCTGCGCGTCGCAACGCCCGCGTGGTGGAAATGCAGGACTTCGAGAAGGCCAAGGACAAGATCCTCATGGGCCCCGAGCGCAAGAGCATGGTCATGCCCGAAGAGGAACGCCGCAACACGGCCTACCACGAGGCCGGCCACGCGCTGATCGGCAAGCTTTTGCCCAAGTGTGACCCGGTGCACAAGGTCACCATCATTCCCCGTGGCCGTGCGCTGGGTGTGACCATGAGTTTGCCCGCCCAGGATCGTTACAGCTACGACAAGGACTACATGCTCAACCAGATCAGCATGCTGTTCGGGGGGCGTATCGCCGAAGAGGTGTTCATGAAGCAGATGACCACCGGTGCCAGCAACGACTTCGAGCGCGCAACGTCCATCGCCCGCGACATGGTCATGCGCTACGGCATGACCGATGCACTCGGGCCGATGGTATACGCCGAGAACGAAGGCGAAGTGTTTTTGGGGCGCAGCGTCACCAAGACCACCCACATGAGCGAGCAGACCATGCAGAAGGTGGACGCCGAAGTGCGCCGCATCATCGACGAGCAGTACAAGCTGGCACGTGACCTGATCGAAGAGCACAGCGACAAGATGCACGCCATGGCCAAGGCGTTGCTGGAGTGGGAAACCATCGATGGAGATCAGCTTGATGACATCATGGCTGGCAAGGATCCGCGACCACCCAAGGACGGTGTCCTGAAGGCGCCGAACTCGGGCGGCGGTGGCGCACCGACGGTCGGCCCCACGCCGACACCCACGGTTGCGTAATCGTTCACAAATTGCCAATGACGGAGTCTTCGGACTCCGTTTTTCTTTGTACCATCGACCACACCATGATCTGGACCACTTCGCGTTTTTCCATCGATCTCGCGCAACCGCGTGTGATGGGTATCGTCAACGTGACGCCGGATTCGTTTTCGGATGGTGGCCAGTTTGCCAGCACGTCTGCGGCCCTTCAGCATTGTGAAGACCTGGTGGCCCAAGGGGCTGACATTCTGGACATTGGCGGTGAGTCCACCCGGCCGAATGCGCAAGCAGTACCACTCGCAGAGGAACTGGCACGCGTTGTGCCGGTGATCCGCCACGCGGTCACCCTGGGTGTTCCGGTTTCGGTCGATACCTACAAACCAGCGGTGATGCAGGCGGCGTTGGACCTCGGGGCGGACATCGTCAACGACATATGGGCCTTGCGATGGCAGGGGGAGGACGGGTTACGAGGCGACGAGGTGGTTGTGCGGCATGGTCGCTGCGGCGTTTGCCTGACGCACATGCACCGCGAGCCGGCCACCATGCAGGTGGCACCGATGGAAGGCGATGTGGTGCCCCAGGTGCTATCGTTTTTGAAGCTGCACGCGCAGCATTTGCATGGGTTGGGTGTCGATTTGTCACGCATCGTGGTCGACCCGGGGATTGGGTTCGGCAAGACGGTGGAACAGAATTTCCGTCTGCTGGCCCGACAGGAAGAGCTGCTGCATCTCGGCTATGCCGTGTTGGCGGGGTGGTCGCGCAAGTCGTCGCTGGCGGCGGTGACGCAGACATCGCTGAGTCAGGCAGCAATGCTGGATCGGCAGGATCGCATGGTTCCCAGCGTGGCGGCCGCTCTGCTTGCCGTGGAACGTGGCGCCCGCATCGTGCGGGTACACGATGTGAAAGAGACCGTGCAGGCCCTCAAGGTATGGCGTGCCATGCAAGGCGCCTGCAGCAACGAATAGGAAGAGGAGTCAAGACATGTCACGCAAGTATTTCGGCACCGACGGCATCCGTGGCACGGTGGGCCAGGTGCCCATCACCCCTGATTTCGTCCTGCGCCTGGCCCACGCGGTGGGGCAGGTGCTGCGGCGCACCGATGACCGCCCGACAGTATTGATCGGAAAAGACACGCGTATCTCCGGTTACATGCTGGAAAGCGCGCTCGAGAGCGGCTTCAATTCGGCGGGGGTGGACGTCGTCCTGCTGGGGCCGGTACCGACACCGGCCGTGGCCTACCTGACCCGGGCCCAGCGTGCTTCTCTGGGTGTGGTGATCAGTGCCAGCCACAACCCGTTTGCCGACAATGGCATCAAGTTCTTCAGTGCCCAAGGCACCAAGCTGCCCGATGAGTGGGAGCTGGATGTCGAGGCCATGCTCGAAAAGGTGCCGGAATGGGTGGAGTCTGCCCGATTGGGGCGCTCTCGGCGACTGGACGACGCGACCGGGCGTTACATCGAGTTCTGCAAGAGCACGTTTCCGAACGACCTGTCGCTGCGCGGCCTGCGCATCGTGGTCGATGCGGCCCATGGTGCCGCCTACCAAGTTGCGCCGAAGGTGTTCCATGAGCTGGGCGCCGAAGTGGTGCCCATCGGGTGCAGCCCCGACGGACTGAACATTAACCGCGATGTCGGCGCCACGCATCCCAAGGCGCTGGTCGACGCGGTCAAGTTGCATCGGGCCGACTATGGCATTGCACTGGACGGTGACGCCGACCGCCTGCAGCTGGTTGACGCGAATGGCCGCCTGTTCAACGGCGACGAAATCCTGTACCTGCTGGTCAAGGACCGTCTGGACCGCTCGCCTGGATCTGTACCGGGCGCCGTGGGCACCCTGATGACCAACATGGCGGTAGAGGTTGCGCTGAAGGCCGATGGAGTGGATTTCGTGCGCGCCAAGGTGGGGGACCGATATGTCCTGGAAGAGCTGGACAAGCGGCGCTGGCTGCTCGGGGGAGAGGGGTCGGGCCACCTGCTGGTGCTGGACAAGCAGACGACTGGGGATGGCATGGTGTCGGCCCTGCAGGTGCTCAGTGCCTGCCTGCGCCACGGCAAGTCCTTGGCCGCCATGCTCGCCGACCTGAACCTGTTCCCGCAGACCCTGATCAATGTGCGTCTGCGTCCAGGGCAAGACTGGAAGTCGAATGCAGCCATGGCAGAGGCAACGCAAGCCGTGGAGGCAGAACTCGGTGCCGAAGGCAGGGTACTGATCCGTGCCAGCGGCACCGAGCCCCTGGTGCGTGTCATGGTCGAAGCCCGCGACGCCGTCCAGGCGCGCCGTTGCGCCCAGCGAATTGCCGATACCTTGGCCGCATGAGTGCTGCGCTGGATGTCCGCTTGGTGGATTACCACCGAAGCGATGATGCGAATGCACTGGTGGCCATGCTCGACGCCTACGCCCGTGACCCCATGGGCGGCGGCGAGCCCCTGAGCGCCCACGCGCGCGCCAATGTGGTCGGCTCCCTGGCCTCGATGCCCCATGCCTTTTCCGTCTTGGCGTTCGATGGTGGAGCAGCCGTCGGGTTCGCGAATTGCTTCGAAGGCTTTTCGACATTCGCGTGCCGCCCCTTGGTCAACATCCATGACTTTGCCGTGTTGGCATCGTCGCGCGGTCGCGGTGTCGGGCAGGCATTGATGGCCTGCATCGAGGAGGAAGCGCGGCGCCGTGGCGCCTGCAAGCTGACCCTTGAAGTGCTGCAGGGCAACCGTGCCGCTTACCAGCTGTACCAACGCTTGGGGTTTGCCAACTACCAGCTCGATCCGGCGATGGGGCACGCCGAGTTTTTGCAGAAGTACCTCTGATCGCACTTTCATCGGAATTGAACTGGGTCAATTCGCACTGCAATTAGCCCGGCAGGAAGGCTGCCAATGCATGTCTTGGTTTCTAGAATCCAGGCATGCATGCTTCAGTGGAAGTTTCACCGCGTCGCCGCCTGCAGGGGCTCGATTGGGTTCTGTTGCGCCTGATGCCCGTTCTCGGCTTTGCGGCCTTGTTGATTCCGCTGGCAGGCGTTCTGGCCAACCGCGGATTGCGTGCGGCAGGCGTGGCGCAGGCACGCCTTGAGGTAATGGAATTCTGGTGGATGGGGGCCACGGTGGTGTACTGGTCGGTCTTCATGACCGCCCTCGTGGGCTGCTCCATTGCCTGGGCATTCCGTTACGGTCGGCGCTGGCTGTTCACACCACCTTCTGACGAGTCCCGATGACACGGCATTCTGCAGCCGAGCCCCGGCTGGCCGGGGATCTGGCCGTGTGGCTCATCATCTGTGCCGAAATGCTGGCCTTCGGCATCCTCTTCCTGAGCTATGCGGGGGCACGGGCCATCGACGTGACCGGCTTCAATGCCGCCCAATCCACCTTGAGCTTGCACAGCGGTGCCTTGAACACCGTGTTGCTGATCCTGGGCAGCTGGTGTGTGGCGCGCGGTGTGCAGGCGGTACGCCAAGACGCGGTACCGGGAGGCACGCGCTGGCTGCTGGGGGCCATGGCGTGCGGCGCGGGCTTTCTGTTGACCAAGTCACTGGAGTTTTCCGACAAGTTCGCCCACGGCTACGACCTGTCGACCAACACCTTCTACATGTTCTACTTCCTGCTCACGGGGTTCCACTACCTGCACGTGGTGGTGGCCATGGTGTTCCTGGGCATCCTGTGGGTACGTACACGCCAGGGCCACTATGGCGCGCACGACACCCATGCGCTGGAGAGCGGAGCGGCGTTCTGGCACATGGTTGATCTGCTCTGGATCATCCTGTTTCCCCTGGTCTATGTGCTGCGTTAGGAGTCTTGCATGGCATTGAAACGCAGTGATCGGGTGCTCGCGTTCCTGCTGCTGGCGACGGCCGTGACGGTGTTCCTGGGCGAGCGCGGCGCGCTGGGAGTGGGCCAGTGGTGGCCGGTGCTGCTGGTGATGGGGCTGGCAGCGCTGAAAGCCGCGACCGTGGTGTGGGAATTCATGGAAATCGGCCACGCCCCGGCCTTGTGGAAGCGCTTGCTGCTGGGGTGGTTGGTCGTGGTGACCTTGGGCATCCTGCTGGCCTATGCGATAGGCCAGCGCGCCTGATCCTCCGCGGGAGGGGTTCAGGCCGTGGTCGGCTGCGACATGGCATCAAAAGCGGCCAGGGCTTCGGCGGTATACATCAGGGCCGGTCCCCCGCCCATGTAGACGCAGACCGTCAGCATCTCTTCGAGTTCCTGGCGGGTACAGCCAAGCCGCACCAAGGCCTTGACGTGGAAGCCGATGCAACCCGAACAATGCTGGGTGATGCCGATCGCCAGGGCGATGAGTTCCTTGTGCTTGGCACTGATGCTGCCTTCGGCCATGGACGCCTTGGCCAACTGCGCAAAGCCCTGCATGGCATCGGGCTGGCTCTTGCGAAACGGTGCCAGATGGGTGTTGATGTCTTGGATCAACGCGGTATGGTCGAACGTGCTCATGGACTGCTCCTGAAATATACAGGTGGCAGTATCGTTGAGGGGCGTTGATTCGACTTTGATTTAGCGCAAGAAGTCAGGGCGTTGTGCTGCAGGCCAAGCCTGTGTTGGCGCAGTTGGAGTGGTGCAGCTGATCCAATACTTTCTGCACCGCCTGGGCATGTGTGGGCGACACCACGACGACCGGTGCGAATCCACCGCCCGGGGTACGAAAGTTGGTGGTTTGCCCTTGGTACATCCGTGCGGCCAGCAGTTGTACCCGCCCGTTGTAGGTATAGGCCCGGATGTCGAACTTCAGCGGCGCATCGGCCGGCGCCAGTGCGACACTGCGCGTTCCAGGTGTGACCAGGGACTGGGCGATGTAGCCGCCCTGGACAATGCTCTCCCACACCCGCTTGGTTAGCTTGTCGCCGCGGTACACGGCCCGCGAACCGAAGCCGCTGTGGGGTTTGAAGAACCAGTGGCGGCGGTCTTCCCACAGGGCGGCAGCGTTGCTGGCATCCACATCCAGGCACCGAGGTACGTGGGCCAGCAGCGTTTCGGTGTCGTCGGCAGTTGCGCCGAGAGCTTGCAGTGCGTTGGCGTCCGACAGCAGCACCAGGTGCGACTTGCGGGCACGCAGCGCATAGGTGCGCGGGTCGGGGGTCAGGACCACCGCGCCGCTGCGCCAGGCTGATGCCATGGCGGTGTGGGACGGGTCGCTGAGGTCGAAGTCGGTGACACGGTTGTAGACCAGATCGATGGCCCGATCGCCATCCCACAGCCTTCCGTCGCGCCATTGCAGCATGGTGGCATCGGCAATGCAGGCCGATACCCCGCGGCTTTCGAACATGGCGCGTGCCAAGGCAAATTCGGGGGCCAGGTACTGGCTGGCAGGCGTATCGTCGACGATGGCGACCTGGCGCAGCGGCAGGTCGCCCCGCTGGCGTTGCCACTCGGAGCGGAACATGGCAAAGAAATCGTCTTCCAGCGTGCGCATGTCACGGTAGGGCGTCCAGCCTGCATCCATTTCGGCACAGCAGGCGGCCTGTGCGCGGGCCAGGGCGGCGTTCAGGAAGGCGCCCCCGGCATTGGTATTGACTTCGATCAGCTGCGGTCCGTCCGCGCCGATGTGGAAGTCGTAGCCCATGAACGCGCCTGCCAGACCATGGTCCGGCCAGTCCGTGGCGGCATTCCCGAGCACCTGGGTCTGCCAGCCTGGCAGTTGGGTGACACGCTCGATGGCCTGCACCGTGCGGGCCATGGCATGGAAGGCGCGTTCCTGCAGAAAGACAACGGTGGATGAAAACAGGTGCGGATGCGATTGCTGCAACGTCGGAACCAGCGCCTGCAGGGTGGCGTCCTTGGCCAATTGGCGTTGCAGCAACTCGGGTTGCAGGGTTTGGCAGATGCATCCTTGGTTCAAGGCGTCGGCCAGGTCAATGGTGGATTCGGTCATGGTCAGGCCCAGGTGGGGGTGGGTCATCTGTTTTACAGTCGGGCCATGCAATTAATTCCCTCCTGGATTCGCCATTATCCGCAGCAGCATCTGGGAAATGATGTGCTGGCTGGGGTGACGGTGGCCATTCTGGTCATTCCGCAGAGCCTGGCGTACGCCTTGCTGGCCGGGCTGCCGGCCCAGGCCGGCCTGATCGCCAGCATCGCACCGGTGCTGGCCTACGCATGGCTTGGCAGCAGCCAGACCCAGGCAGTCGGCCCGGTCGCCATCACTGCCATCATGACCTCTGCGGTGCTGGCGCCCATGGCCGTACCCGGCACAAGCGCCTACACGGTGCTGGCGGCCTTGCTGGCACTGATGTCGGGCTTGCTGATGGCCACCTTCGGCCTGCTGCGCCTGGGGTTCCTGGCGCAATTGCTGAGCCGGCCGGTGGTGGCGGGGTTCATCTCGGGTTCTGCCGTGCTGATCGTGCTGAGCCAGCTGCGCCATCTGCTGGGCCTGTCGGCGCAGACGGCCGAGACGCCTTCCCAGTGGGTGGGCGCCGTGCATGGGGCCACGCTGGTCATCGGTGCTACGGCCATGGCGGCCCTGGTGGTGGCACGGCAGTGGCTGGTGACCGGTTTGGTGCGCTTGGGGCAAGCGCCCGCCGCCGCTGCGCGGCTGGCACGCATGGCCCCCCTGGTGGTGTTGGCAGCCGCCACCGCCTGGGTGGTCGGAACCGATGCGGACCACGTCCAGGGGGTGGCCGTCGTGGGTGCCGTCGACCTGGGGGGGGCGCTGTGGGCGCCCGTGTGGCCGCAGTGGGACCAGGTGCGGCAGCTGGCTGGGCCGGCCTTGACGCTGGCCTTCATTGGTGCCGTGCAGGGCATCACGATGGCACAGGCCTTGGCGGTCAAGCGCCGGGAGGCGCTGGACGTCAACCAGGAGTTGCTGGGCTTGGGGGCGGCCAACATGGTCGCTGCCTGCAGCGGCGGCATGCCCGTAGGGGGAGGGACTTCCCGCACTGCCATCAACACCGCGGCTGGCGCGCAGACACCTCTGGCCAGTGTGGTGACGGCGCTCTGCATGGTCCTGCTGCTGTTGCTGGGTACGTCCTGGATGGAGCGCATGCCGATTGCAGCGCTGGCGGCAAGCATCGTGGTGGCGGCCCTGGGCATGGTGGACCTGCAATCCCTGCGACAGGCCTGGCTGTACGACCGCGCCGATGCCGCAGCCTACCTGGGGACAGCACTGGGGGTGTGGGGGCTGGGGCTGGAACTGGGTATTGCCTTGGGCATAGGGCTGTCCCTGGCCACTTTGCTTCTGCGGGCCAGCACGCCCCACATTGCCGTGGTCGGGCGCGTGGCTGGCACCGAGCATTTCCGCAACGTCGAGCGCCATGGGGTGGAGACCATCGCGGGCGTGCTGTTCCTGCGGGTCGATGAGAGCCTGTTCTTCGGCAACCTGCACGCGGTCCAGGCGCGGCTGTACCAGGAGCTCGCACGACAGGGAAGTGTGCGCGATGTGGTCCTGCTCATGAGCGCTGTCAATCGCGTCGACACCACTGCCATGGAGGTGCTGGCCGACTGGAACCGCGATTTGCAGTCCAAGGGCGCGCGTCTGCACCTGGCCGAGGTCAAGGGGCCAGTGCAGGACCGGCTCGAGTGCGTGCCCTTGTGGCAGGAGCTGTCGGGCGAGGTATTCCTGTCGGTGAACACCGCCTTTGAACAGTTGCGCTTTCCCAAAGATCTGGGTCGCTATGAAAAACGTAGCGTATCGCGCAATGAATTCGAGGGCTGGGAGGTTATTTAGCCTGCAGAAGGCGGCTGCAGATGGCGGCCGCACGCTCCAGGTCCAAGGCCTGCAGGGCGTCTTCCAGCGGTGCAAGCTCGGAGCCCAGGTGGTTCTGCAGGAGCACCCGGTTCCGGGCCAGATGCTCCAGCACAGCCAGATCGGAATGCGCCACCAGCTCGGCCAGATGTCGCAAGACGGACGGTGCATCGACCGCCGTTTCCTGGGCGTCTGGGGTGCCCGATGCGGCGGGTGTGAGCATCGACATCTCATCATGCAAGGCGTGCAGCGAGTCCTGCAGTATCGTTTCCAACGCCTGCACCGCCTCCCGCGCAGGCGCGCTTCCTGCCTTGGCAGCGACTTCCAACTCGCGCGCCAGATGCGAGGCCCGCGTCAGTCCCAGTGTGGCACTCAGCCCCTTGAGCGTATGCAGCGGGCCGACGGTGCTGGCGGCATCACCTTTCAGCGCCGCAAGCATGCCGGGAAGGTCCTGTGCAAATGATCCGGCAGCACACTCCAGCAGCGTGGCATCACCGCCCAGTCGCTCCAGTGCCGGTGTCAATTCAACCAGGGGCGCCTCTGGGGACGCGCTGCGTTCGGCAGGGCGCGGCGCCTGATGGGATGCGGCACCCTGCTGCGAAGCGGCTCCCGGTGGGATGCGGCCGGTGACCTGCAACACCACCTGAACCAGCTGTTCCATGTCGATGGGTTTGCCTACATGGGCGCTCATGCCTGCGGCGCGGGTGGCTTCCTTGTCGGCATCGAGCACGTTCGCGGTCATGGCAACGATGGGCAGCGCGGAAAGGCCCAGTGTGTGGCGTATGTGGTGGGTGGCTGTGTAGCCGTCCATCACGGGCATCTGAATGTCCATCAGTACCACATCGGTCGCATGGCTGTGTTCCCGCAGGTAATCCACTGCCTGCTGCCCGTCGCCACAATGGGTCACTTCGGCACCCTGCGCCTCCAGGGACAGTCGGGCGACCAGTACGTTGGTGGGGTTGTCTTCGACCAGCAGGATCTGCAGGCCATCCAGCTGACGCTGCAGTGGCCTGCTGGGTACCGCCTGGTGCTGGTGGGTGGACTCGGACGCAAGGGCAAATGGCAGGGTGGCCGTGAACGTGGACCCTGCACCCTCCACGCTGTGTACCGACAGCTGACCGCCCATCAACTCGGCCAGCTTGCGGCTGATCGCCAAGCCCAACCCGGTACCGCCGAAGCGGCGTGTGGTTGATGCATCGGCCTGGGAAAAGGCTTGGAACAAGCCCTGCAGCTGCTGCGGGCTCATGCCGATGCCCGTGTCCTGTACAGAGAACGCCAGCACAACCCGATCGCTGTCCAGGCCTTGCCGGGAAATGCCCAGCCGGATCTCACCTGCATCGGTGAACTTGATTGCATTGCCCAGCAGGTTGTTGAGAATCTGCGTCAACCGCAGCGGATCCCCCAGCAGGAAACGGGGAAGGTCAGGTCCAACGTCGATCGAGAAACACAATCCCTTGCCACCCGCCATTTGCTCGAACAGGTTGCGCGCACTGTCGACGACGCGGGCCAACTCGAACGGGGTCTCTTCCAGCGCCAGCTTGCCGGCTTCGATCTTGGAAAAGTCCAGGATGTCATTGACCACACCGAGCAAGGTCCAGGCTGACGCATGGCATTTTTCGACCAAGTCCCGTTCCCGGGCGGGTAGCTCACCTTCGAGGCACAGGCGTGTCAACCCCAGCACGCCATTCATTGGGGTCCGAATCTCGTGGGACATGTTGGCCAGGAAGGCCGACTTGGCGGCATTGGCACGGTCTGCTTCATTGCGTGCCGCAATGGCAGCATCGGTGGCCAGCTTGAATTCGGTCACGTTTCTGGATGAGACGATGACGCAGGTCTGTCCGGATGCATCGATGCTGCGACCGCAGTGCACCGACAACCAGCGGGCATCCGCCCTGGGGCCCGTCATCTGGCATTCCCCACTCCACTGCGACTCCCGCCCCAAGGCGATCGCCCGGATGTGAGACTCCAGTTCGGTGGTCTGGCTCGGCGCGATGCGGTCGAGAAAGGTCGACAGTGGGATCCTGAATTGACTGGAAACGTCCAGCCAATCGGCCATCACGCCGTTGGGAATGATCCGATCAGCCTCAGGCAGATACAGAAATGACCCGACGTCGGCCAAGCGTTCGGTTTCCTGCAGCAATGCCTGGCTCTGTGCCAACTCGCGCTGGTTGCGGCGCGATATCAGCAGCGGCATGCAGGTGGCCAGCATGATGTTGAGGAGCACGCCGATCATGAACGACAGTCCCCAGGTCCGCCCACCCACTGTTGCGGGGTTGATGTCCCCGCGGACGTTCCAGAATACCTGTCCGCGCCAGGCAAATGACAGGGCGCTCAAGAGGAACACGACCCCCAGCGCTAACAGCAGGCGTTTTTCCGCGGTGGCGCCACGCTCGATCGATGCGCCGATCCGCCGGGCTGCCGCCAGGAATTCCACCGTGAGCACGATGCAGATGGGTAGCAGGAACAGCGATGAGGTGAAGACGCGCTGGCTCGGATCGGGAGTCACGATCACGAACCAGAACATGCCTAATGCATTGCCCGCGGTGAGCAAGACCATCCAGCGCCGATTCACCTGACCGCGAAGGTACATCTGCATGCCGATGGCCAGTTCGGCAAATCCCCCGACGATCAGGACGTTGCCGATGAAGAAGGACAGCCAGTCCGGAATGCTGCCGCGCAATGCGAGCAGCAGAAACCCCACGGCATAGGCCAGTGCGCCATGGATCAGGGTGCGTGTGGCAGGGGTGTGGCTGCTGGTGAACTGGGCACTGGTGGTCAGAACCAGGGGAAGCAGCAGGCTCGTGACCAAGGCCACGAGGCTCAGTGTCTTGACGTCGAAGAGTCCCATGCC
Source organism: Curvibacter sp. APW13 (assembly GCF_032337135.1). Taxonomy (NCBI): domain Bacteria; kingdom Pseudomonadati; phylum Pseudomonadota; class Betaproteobacteria; order Burkholderiales; family Comamonadaceae; genus Curvibacter; species Curvibacter sp. APW13. The sequence goes on from NZ_JAVXZZ010000003.1 coordinate 368,263, forward strand.
CCATTCTGGCGCATTTTTGCGGCCGATGGAGCCCTCCCTGCGCGGGTTCTCAGACGTCTTCCGGCACCATGTCTATGGCGCCGCAGGGGCACTCGGCCACGCACACGCCACAGCCCTTGCAGTAGTCGTACTTGAATTCAAAGCCCTTGCCCGGGCCGAGCTTGGTGACCGCGTTGTCGGGGCACACGCCATAGCAGTTGTCGCACTCGAAGCAGTTGCCGCAACTCAGGCAGCGGCGGGCTTCGAACAGCGCGTTCTCTGCCGAGAGGCCACCTTGCACTTCATCGAAGCTGCTGGTGCGCCGGGCCAGGTTGAGCTGCGGGCGCACGGTGTGTGGGGCGTCGCTGTAGTACCAGGGGTTGATGCGCTCGAAGCTGGCAAGGGCCGCCTTGGCCTTAGTCGCCAGCGCTTCGCCGCGCAGCCAGGCATCGATGGCACGCGCTGCCTTCTTGCCGTGTCCTACGGCCACCGTGACATTGCGCTCGGATGGCACCATGTCGCCGCCTGCAAAGAGGCCGGGGTAGCCCGTCATGAGCGTGCGCGGGTCCACCTGCACCACGCCGTCCTGGCGCTCCAGCCCCGGCACGCCGTCAAGCAGCCCCAGGTCCACGTCCTGCCCCAATGCCAGTACCAGCGAATCGGCTTCCAATGTTTCGAACTCGCCGGTGGGTACGGCATTGCCCTTCTCGTCGAGCGTCATCTTCTCGATGGTCAGTGCACCGGCGTCGGCCTGCTTGATGGTGGAGAGCCACTTGACCATGACGCCTTCTTCCAGCGCTTCTTCCACCTCAAAGTCGTGCGCCGGCATCTTCTCGCGCGTGCGGCGGTAGACGATGATGGCTTCCGTGGCACCCAGGCGCCTGGCGGTGCGGGCCACGTCGATGGCCGTATTGCCCCCACCGTACACCACCACGCGCCGCCCCAGCATGGGTTTTTCTTCGCCTTCCATGGAGCGCAGCACGCTCACGGCGTCGAGCAGGCGGGCACCGTCCTTGGCGGGGATGAAGGCACGCTTGGCAATATGCGCGCCCACGGCCAGGAACGCGGCGTCAAAGCTGCCGTCTGCCATGGTCTGGCGGATGTCCGTGACCTTGGTGTTCAGGCGTACTTCCACGCCCAGGGCGACGATGCGCTGCATCTCGGCGTCCAGCACATCGCGCGGCAGGCGGTATTGGGGAATGCCAAAGCGCATCATGCCGCCCATCAATGGGCCCGCTTCCATGACGGTCACGTGGTGGCCCAGGCGGCGCAGGTGGTAGGCGGCCGACATGCCGGAGGGGCCCGCCCCCACCACGAGCACCTTCTTTCCGGACTCCGACGCGGGTATTGTGAACTTCCAGCCATGCTTCAGGGCTTCGTCACCCAGGAAGCGCTCCACCGAATTGATGCCCACCGCCGCATCGAGCTTGCCGCGGTTGCACGCCCCTTCGCAGGAGTGGTAGCAGACGCGGCCCATGGTGGCGGGGAATGGGTTGTCGCGGGTCAGGTGCCGCCAGGCCGCTTCGTAGTGTCCGCTCTCGGCATGGAACAGCCAGCCCTGGATGTCCTCCCCGGCCGGGCATTGCGCATTGCAGGGCGGCAGGTGGCTGGTGTAGACCGGGCGCTGGGTGCGCCAGGTGCCGGTCTTGTTGGCCAGCGACGAGCCGGGGTCGAGCGTGATGGCAAAGGGTTTTTGCATGGTCATGCGGTCTCTCCTTGGGGCAGGAGCTTGAAGCGGCGAATGTTCTTGTCGGCGTCCTGCTGGATGCGCGCAATGGTGGCGGCATCGCCGTCGCCGGCAAACAGGTGGGCGAAGCGCTTCTGCAGCTTCAGGTAGTCCTGCACCGGAACCTGGCGGCGAATGGGTGTGGAGGCGGTCACCTCGCCGTGCTCGGCCTCGAACACCGGAAACAGCCCGCACTCGTGCGCCAGGCGGGCCAGGCGGATGGTGTCGTGGCTGGCAGCGCCCCAGCCCAGCGGGCAGGGAACCAGGATATGCAGGTAGCGTGCACCGCGGATGGCCATGGCCTTTTCTACCTTGGCTTCCAGATCGCGCAAGTCCGCCACGGTGGCGGTTGCCACATAGGGAATCTCGTGTGCCATGGCAATCAGTGGCAAAAACTTGCCCTTGCCGAAGTCGGCACCCGGCGCTTCGCCCACGGCCATGGTGGTGGCGGTGCGGGCGGCTGGTGGTGTGGCCGAGCTGCGCTGCACGCCGGTATTCATGTAGGCCTCGTTGTCGTAGCAGATGTAGAGCACGTCGTCGTTGCGCTCGAACATGCCCGACAGGCAGCCAAAGCCAATGTCGGTGGTGCCGCCGTCACCGCCCTGGGCAATGACGCGTACCGTGCTCAGCGGCTGGCCTGCTTTGCGGGCTTTGACTCGCAAAGCTGCGGCAATGCCTGTCCCTACGGCGGCGGCGTTGCCAAACAGCGAGTGGATCCAGGGCAGCTGCCACGAGGTTTCGGGGTAGGGTGTGGAAAACACCTCCAGGCAGCCCGTGGCATTGGCGGCAATGAGCTGGCCTCGGGTGGCGCGCATGGCAGCGTCCACCGCGTAGCGCGCGCCCAGTGCCTCGCCGCAGCCCTGGCATGCGCGGTGGCCGGAGTTGAGCGCATTGCTGCGCTCGGCGGAGGCTTGTACGCTGCGTTGCTCGGGTTTGAGCAGTCGGTTGCCGACGGTGAAGGTGCCGGTCTGGTAGAACTTGACTTGGTTTGTCATGGCTCAGCTCACTTTCGATGCCACCGCGCCCACGTCGCGCAGCAGGTTTTCGGCAATCGGGCCGCTGCGCCGGGTCTGGGCTTCGCGCTGCAGTTGGCGGTTCACCATGCCCCAGTCCAGGTCGAGGAAGGTCAGCGGCTCCAGCGCGTCGGTCATGGCCTGGTGCAGCATGGTGGTGAGGGACGCCTTGGTGATGGCGCGCCCGCCCAGCCCGGCCACCACGGTGTAGCCGTGCAATTGCAGGCCCGACAGCGCCATGCGCACATCGGTGCTCACCACGCCGCCCAGACCGACCGAAAAGCTCTTTTCCAGCACCACCACCCGCTTCGCTTTTTGTAGCGCCTCACGCACAGCGGACAAGGGGAAGGGCCGGAAACTGTGCATGCCCAACACACCCACGGCGTGCCCGGCGTCACGCAGCTCGTCCACGGTGTCTTGCAGCGTTCCGAGCACCGAGCCCAGTGCCACCACGATGGTCTCTGCATCCTCGCAGCGGTAGCCGCGCACCAGCCCACCCGAGTCGCGCCCAAAGCGTTCCTTGAACTCGGCGGCAATGCGGGGAATGGCGTCCAGCGCCATCAGCTGCTTGGCGTGCGCCAGGTAGCGCACTTCCATGAAGGCCTCCGGCCCCACCATGGCACCGATGGACACTGGCTCGGCCGGGTCCAGCACCTGGCGCGGCTCATAGGGGGGCAAAAAGGCATCCACGTCGGCCTGCTCGGGAATGTCGATACGCTCGTAGGCGTGGGTCAGGATAAAGCCGTCCATGCACACCATGACGGGCATGGACAACTCTTCGGCCAGCTTGAAGGCCTGGATGTGCAGGTCGACCGCTTCCTGGTTGCTCTGGGCAAACAGTTGGATCCAGCCGCAGTCGCGCTGGCTCATGGAGTCCGAGTGGTCGTTCCAGATGTTGATGGGCGCGCCAATGGCGCGGTTGGCCACCGTCATGACGATGGGCAGGCCCAGCCCCGAAGCGTTGTACACGGCCTCGGCCATGAACAGCAGCCCCTGGCTGGCCGTGGCCGTGTAGGTGCGGGCCCCCGCGGCGCTGGAGCCGATGGCCACGCTCATGGCGCTGAATTCGCTCTCCACGTTGATGAACTCGCAGGGCTGCAGGCTGCCGTTCTTCACCAGCTCGCCCAGGCCTTCGACGATGTGGGTCTGCGGCGAGATGGGGTAGGCACAGATGACTTCGGGGCGGCACAGCGCCACCGCCTCGGCCACGGCATGGGAGCCTTCGGTTTGCTTAAGCATGCTGCTCTCCCATTTTTAGCTCCTCCAGCTCGCGTTGGATGTAGGCAAAGGCTTCGGCGGCGGCGGCGATGTTTCCATCGGCCACCTTGCCCGTGAACTTGTCGCGGATGGCATGGGACACGGCTTCCAGCGCAATCAGGCCCGACAGCGCAGCAAATCCCCCCAGCAGCACGGCATTGGGCAGCGGGCGGCCCAGGTGTTTCAGGGCGATTTCAGTGGCGGGCACGGTGGTGAGACGCTCGTGGCGGTATTTCGCCTCGATGTCAGCCAGGCCCAGTTCATGGAAAGTCTTCTTGCTGTTGATGAGCACAAAGCCATCGGGTTTCAGACCCTGGAACACGTCCACCTGGTGCAGCAGCGTGGGGTCCTGCACGATGAGCACGTCGGGTGCCACGATGGGTTCGCGCAGGCGGATGGGCCGGTCATCGATGCGGCAGTAGGCGATGACCGGTGCGCCGGTACGCTCGGAGCCAAAGCTGGGAAACGCCTGGGCGTGGCGGCCCTGCTCAAAGGCCGCGATGGACAGCATCTCGGCGGCGGTTACCACCCCTTGGCCACCGCGCCCATGGATTCGAATTTGCAGCATAAACCCTCCGTGAAGGGTTCATTCTGGAAACTCTGTGGCAGTGGGATCTTGCGTCAGATCAAGTTTCTGCGGGATAGGCGATGGGGAACAGCGCGTCGTCCTCCCAGCCGGGGGCGGGGGCAGTGTCCAGCCCCAGGCAGATCCAGCCGTCGTCAAACAGCTGGTCGAGCAGATGCTGCAGTCTGAACCATTTCCACAGCATGGCTTACCCCCGCGGCAGGCTGCGCTGGCGGGTCCAGCGGGCGCGTTGCAGGGCCCACAACTCCAGACTGCCCATGACCATGGCCAGGGTCAGTGTGGCGAGGCGGGTCGCGGTGTAGCTCCACCAGTTCATGTACGGTCCTTTCATGCAGACGCTGCGGTCTGTGGGGCCAGCGTAGTCGTCTTGTGTGACAACGCCGTGTCAATGCGGCCAGTGCACCACATGCGCAGAAAAGGGCTCGCAAGGGCCGTGTGGGCTGTCTACAGTCGGGTCGCCAAAGGAGTGGGGGACGTATGGAACTGGCAGAGATGCAGGCGCTGGAGCGCGTGTTGGAGTTGGGGCAGCAGCATCTGCAGGTGCAATGCCTGCGTCGCGTGGACGACGGTACGGGGCAAACCTATCCCCTGTATGGCATAGCACTCGGCAGCACCGACCCCGAAGCGCCCGCCGCGGGCTACTTCGGCGGTGTGCATGGACTGGAGCGCATCGGTGCCGAAGTCGTGATTTCGTTCCTGCACACCATCGTGATGCGCTTGCAGTGGGACTCGTCCTTGCATCGCCAACTGGAGCACGTGCGCCTGCTGTTCATGCCCATCGTCAACCCGGGTGGTATGGCATTGGGCACACGCGCCAATCCCCGCGGCGTCGACCTCATGCGCAACGCGCCGGTGCAAGCCGTGGCAGATGTGCCGTGGCTGCTGGGCGGTCAACTTCGCAGCCCTTACCTGCCCTGGTACCGAGGGGAGCCAGGGGCACCGATGGAGGCGGAAAACCAGGTTTTGTGCGAGTGGGTGGCGCGGGAAATGCTGTCGCGCCCGTTCAGCGTGGCCCTGGATTGCCACTCGGGCTTCGGCATGCGCGACCGCATCTGGTTTCCCTTTGCCCACACCCGGCAACCCATGGCGCACCTCGCGGAAATGGTGGCACTGCGCAACGTGTTTTTCCAGACCTACAGCCACCACCAATACATCTTCGAACCCCAAAGCCTGCAGTACCTCACCCATGGCGATGTATGGGACTACCTGTACCTGCAGGCATTGGAGCGGGCGGTGGTGTTCCTTCCCCTGACCCTTGAGATGGGGTCCTGGCTCTGGATTAAGAAGAACCCGCGCCAGCTGTTTTCGCGCCACGGCATCTTCAACCCGCTGATCGCCCACCGGCAGCAGCGCGTGTTGCGGCGCCACCAGTCACTGCTGGATTTCGTGGGCCGCGCGGCAGCCGGGCAGGCCTTGTGGAGACCTTCGCCACAGGCGCGTGCCGCCCTGCATGACGAGGCGCTGGCACAGTGGTACTGAACCCCTGAGGGTGTGGGGGCGTGTCACAAAAACTTCATGGTTGCGACTTCATTTCGTCATCGCGGCTTCGGACACTGGATGCATTCCAACGAACCATGCAGGAGTACAGAATGCAAGCCGTCGCACCGATCGTCATCGCGGCCCCCCAGCAGCCAGCCTCATCCCCCATTGGATCTGCCGCGAGCGCAGGAATTTCGGTGTCCTGGGCCAAGCACCTCGACGAGGTACGGGAGGCCCAGAGGCTGCGCTACGACATCTTTGCAGGCGAAATGGGCGCGCGCCTGCACACCACCATTCCCGGCCATGACGTGGACCTGTTCGACCCGTACTGCGAGCACTTGCTGGTACGGGAGCAAGCCACCGGACAGGTGGTCGGTACCTACCGCGTACTGACCCCCGCGCAGGCCAAGCGGGTGGGCAGCACGTACAGCGATACGGAGTTCGATCTGACCCGCCTGCGCTCCCTGCGTGAACGCATGGTGGAGCTGGGCCGCAGCTGCGTTCACCCCGACCACCGCCATGGCGGGGTCATCATGGCCCTGTGGGGCGCTTTGGGCGAGTTCATGGTGCGCAATGACCTGGACACCATGATCGGCTGCGCCAGCATCCCCATGCTGCACAACGGTGTCGTCAGTGGCGACATGGCGGCCAGCATCTGGGCCAAGGTTCAGAAGACGCATCTCGCGCCCATCGAATACCACGTCCGTCCGCGCCTGCCGCTGCCGGTGGAGCGCTTGCGCGGCGACCTCGATGTGGAGCCTCCGGCACTGATCAAGGGCTACCTGCGACTGGGCGCCAAGGTGCTGGGCGCCCCTGCCTGGGACCCGGATTTCAACGCCGCAGACCTGCCTATCCTGATGCGCATGGCCGATCTGCACCCGCGCTACCGCAAACATTTCCTGGGGGCATGATGCGGGCGCCGCTGCACGAGTGGGGTAGCGGTTTCGCGCAGGCACTGCTGGACACCCGGTCCGTGCGGGATAGGCAGAGCCCGGCAGACACATCGCGGCGCGTGCGTGCGGTGTTCGTGTCCGATATCCATCTCGGGACGGCCGGGTGCCAGGCGCAGGCACTGCTGGACTTTCTCAAGCATTACCCCAGCGACTACCTGTACCTGGTGGGCGACATCGTCGATGGATGGCAACTGCGGCGGCGTTGGTACTGGCCCCAGGCCCACAACGACGTGGTGCAGAAGCTTCTGCGCCGTGCGCGCAAGGGCTGCGAGGTCGTCTTCATTCCGGGCAACCACGATGAGTTTGCGCGGGCGTTCGCGGGGCACCAGTTTGGCGGCATCTCGGTGGCGCTCGACGCCGTGCACACCACGGCCGATGGCAGGCGCCTGTGGGTCACGCATGGAGACCATTTCGATGGCGTCGTGCAGTGTGCAAAGTGGTTGGCCTACCTGGGGGACTACTTCTACGAATTGAGTCTGCGCATCAACCGCCACCTCAATGTCTGGCGCCGCCGGCTGGGCCTACCGTACTGGTCGCTGTCGGCCTATCTCAAGCACCGCGTGAAGACGGCGCTGAACTACGTCATGGACTTCGAGGCGGCGGTGGCCGACGAGGCGCGCAGACGCGGCTTGCAAGGGGTGGTGTGCGGACATATTCACCGTGCCCAGATGCGCGACATCGGCGGTGTGCTGTACTGCAATGACGGAGACTGGGTCGAAAGCCTGACGGCCCTGGTGGAACACCCGGATGGACGACTGGAGCTGGTGGACTGGAGTGGCGAGGCGAAATCCGCGGGTTCGCACACCGAAACCAGGCTGAACCAGCGGACCGAAGTGCGCTGAGGCGCATTTGACAAGCCGGTCACAAAACTGTCATCGTACTGTCGAATAATGGATCTTTCTGATTTGCCCCGGAACGACATGCTGTCTGTGTTTCGCCAAAAGAAGGTGCCCGCGCCCACGTCCGCTTCCCTGGAACTGCTGGACCGCGACCATAGTCTTGTTGCCTTCAATCGGCGGGTATTGCACTGGGCCCAGTCCGGCGATGTGCCACTGCTGGAGCGCCTGCGTTTCCTGTGCATCGTTTCATCCAACCTTGACGAATTCTTCGAGGTGCGTGCCGAGCCGCACCTGGCCGCATTCCAGAGTGGGCGCACCGAGGCGGTGTACTCGCCACAGAGCTACCGAGCGCTCATGCAGTCGCTGCATGCCCTGGTCGAGGACCAGTACACCCTGTACAACCAGACCTTGATGCCTGCGCTGGAGCGTGCCGGGTTGCGGTTGGTGTCCCACGGTGAGCGCAACGCCGAGCAGCGCAAGTGGGTGCACCAGTATTTCGAGCGCGAAGTCAAGCCGCTGCTCGTTCCGGTATTGCTCGACCCGGCCCATCCGTTTCCGCAGGTAGCCAACAAGTCGCTCAATTTCATCGTGCGCCTGGGCGGCAAGGATGCGTTCGGTCGTGACAACGAGATTTCCATCGTCAAGATCCCGCGCGTGCTGCCGCGACTGATCCGCTTGCCGGACAAGCTGTGCCCCAAGGGCAGTTGCTATGTATCGCTGTCCAGTGTCATGCGTGCCCACCTGAATGAACTGTTCCCGGGACGGTCGGTCACCCAGTTCTCGCAGTTCCGCGTGACGCGCCATTCGGACCTCGCGGTCGATGAAGAGGACGTGAAGAACCTGCGCATGGCCTTGCGGCAGGGTTTGGTGCAACGCCACTATGGTGAGGCGGTGCGCCTGGAGGTGTCCTCGGGCTGCTCGGAATACCTGTCACGCTTTCTGTTGCAGCAGTTCGCGTTGCCGGACGAGTCACTGTTTCGCGTGCCTGGACCGGTGAACCTGGTGCGTTTGACGCAACTGATCGACCTCGCCCAGCGGCCTGACCTGTGCTTTACGGCCTATACACCGAGCGTACCCCCGCAGATGCGCTCCAGCGAGCCGCTGTTCGAGCAACTCAAGCTAGGTGACATGGTGCTGCACCAGCCTTTCGAGAGCTTCGATGGGGTGCTGGAGTTCCTGCGCCAGGCGGTCCGGGATCCGCAGGTACTCTCCATCCGCCAGACCATCTACCGCACCGGGGCCGACTCCGAGATGCTCGACCTGCTGCGCGAAGCAGTGCGTCGGGGCAAGGAAGTCATGGTGGTGGTGGAGTTGAAAGCGCGCTTCGATGAGGAAGCCAACATCAACTGGGCCGAATCCCTGGAATCCATGGGAGCGCAAGTGGTGTATGGCGTGGTCGGACTCAAGACCCATGCCAAGCTCTTGCTGGTGACACGACGTGAGGGGCGCCAGCTGCGCCGCTATGCGCATCTCTCCACTGGCAACTACAACCCCCGTACGGCGCGTCTCTACACCGACCTGAGCTTTTTCAGTGCCGATCCCGACCTGACTGCGGACATCGAGCAGGTATTTGTCCATTTGACGGGTCAAAGCCGCTTGCTGCCCATGAAGTCGCTGCTGGTGGCACCGTTCCACATGCAGCAGGCGTTCATCGACCGCATCGATGCACTGGGCAAGGCAGCAGCCCGTGGCGAAAGCACGCGCATCGTGGCCAAGATGAATTCGCTGACCGACGAAGCCATCATCCGTAGCCTGATAGCGGCGGGGCAGAAGGGTGTCCAGATCGATCTGATCGTTCGCGGTGCCTGTCAATTGCCGGCCGGTGTGAAGGGGCAGACCGACAACATCCGGGTGCGCTCCATCATCGGCCGGTTCCTGGAACACTCGCGCGTGTACTACTTCCGGCGTGGCACCAAGGATGAGTTGTTCCTCTCCAGTGCGGACTGGATGAACCGCAACATGGTGCGCCGTGTGGAGGTGGCTTGGCCCGTGCGCAACCCAGAACTGCGCCAGCGCATCATCGAAGAGTGCCTGGTCGCCTACCTGCACGACGGTGTCGACGCCTGGCAACTGCAGCCCGATGGGAGCTACCAGTTGCAAAAGGGGCTTCCCGAAACCTTGCCGCACAGCGTCCAGGCAGCCTTGGCTGATCGCTACGGCATTCGATGAGCGCTTGATGGAGCAGCAATGGACCTGATCTTGTGGCGCCACGCCGAGGCCGTGGACCTGGAACTGGTGGGTGACGACATGGAACGATACCTTACCCACAAAGGCGAAAAGCAGGCTACGCGCATGGCCGCCTGGTTAGATCGGCAGTTGCCTGAGGGAACCCGTATTTGGTCCAGTCCGGCAGTGCGTGCCCAGCAAACGGCCAAGGCGCTGGGGCGCAAATTCAAGACCAGCAGTGCGCTTGCGCCACTGGCCACTGCGAAAGACCTGCTGGACCTGGTGGGCTGGCCGACAGCCAAGGGGTGTGTTTTGATTGTTGGGCACCAGCCAACGTTGGGACATGTCGTTGCCGGCCTTCTTGGAATAGGTAGCGGAGAGTGTGCCTTGCGTAAGGGCGCCGCTTGGTGGTTGCGGTTCCGGGAGCGTGAAGAAGGCGGGCAAGCAGTGCTGCTTAGCGTACAAACGCCCGACCTTCTTTGATCGATCTACGCTGAGTGCAACGTAGCTGGACAGTAACGTTACTTCCCCTTGGTTTTTGCAGGGCGCCCGGTTTTGATGCTGGGCACAGCTTGAAGTGCCTTTAACAGCGCCTGATCGGTCAAAGCAGCAACCGCCTTGATACCAGCGCGGATGATTTCAGTCTTCTTGGCTGAGTGCCCCAGTTTTCCCGCACGCAACTTCAGTACTGCAATCACTTCGTACTCGTCCTTGGGTAGCGACAGGCTGTCGCGGACCAATTTGACCTTCTTTACCTTTTCAGGTTTTGGAACGGGCACTTTCGCAACGGGCTTTGCAACTGTCTTAGTGGCAATTTTTGTCGCCGGCTTGGTTGAGACCTTGGCGACGCTTGCCTTCTTCGCCGCTTGTTTGGAAGGCACTGATTTGGTGGCCGCATGCGTCGTATTGCCAGTGGTGCTTTCGGTGGTAGCGGATGTTGCGTGATCGGGTGTTGACATAGATCCTCATGAAACAATGTATACGGTTTATATAGTTTATTCCCGTGCGACTGCCTCTGCAAACCAGTTTCTATCTTTACCTAGGTTTCGCACTCCACACCACTTCACGGAAGTGTCACAAACGCTGGCTAAAGTCGTCCCTCTGGGAGGTGCCCTATGAATGCCGTGGCAGAGTCGCAAGCGGGGGGAGTCCTTCGCCAAGAGTTTGAATCGGTGCGCTCGATCGTGCAATCTGGCGCGTTACGCATTGTCTATCAGCCCATCGTTTCCCTGACGGAGGCTGAGGTGCATGCTCATGAGGCATTGGTACGCGGGCCACACGGGTCCAGCTTTCAAAGCCCAGAGGCCTTGCTTCAAGGCGCGGCCATGGAGGGATGTCTCTTTGAGTTTGAGGTAGCGTGCGTGCGGCTGGCACTGAAAGGCTGGCATTCGCTGGGACAAACCGGGCGGATATTTGTGAATTTGAGCGCATCCGCTCTGATGCACCTCATGCGTTCGCGCGACCCACAAACGCTTAAAGAGTTTCTCCAGGCTTGCAAAGTGCTTCCACGAAATTTGATTCTGGAGATCACCGAGCATGAACGCGTGCAAGACATGGACGGCTTTGCGACCGTAGTCCAGCAGGTGCATTCCACGGGCGTTGGAATCGCGTTGGACGACTTCGGCGATGGCCGCTCCAGCCTGCGCCTGTGGTCGCAGATCAAGCCTGAAGTTGTGAAAATCGACAAGTACTTCACGCGTGACATCAGTGTCCATGCCGACAAGCTCAAGACCATCCAGGCGATCCAGCAGCTCGCCGAAACCTTCGATTCGCTGCTGGTGGCCGAGGGCATCGAGACCGGCGATGACCTGCGCGTGCTGCGCGACCTCGGAGTCCAATTGGGGCAAGGCTATTTCCTTGGGCGGCCCCAGGCGGAGCCTCTGCGCGAGGTCAACGAAGGGACGCGGGAGGTGCTGCAGGACAACCGGCTCGCTGTCTTGCCGGTACGTGGCAGCGCCAATGCCCGCGGAACGCTGCGCAGGATCAGCATTGTCGACGCGCCGGTATTGGCGTTGAGCACCACCAACGATGAAGTCGCCAAGCTGTTTGCGCAGTCACCGCATGTGCACGCCCTGGCAGTTGTCAGCGAGGGTAGGCCGGTGGGGCTGATCAACCGCGTATCGTTCATGAACGAGTACGCCAAGCTGTACTACCGCGAGGTCGCCGGCCGCAAGCCGTGCACCACCCACATCAATTTCCAGCCGCGCATCGTGGAAAGAAGCCACCGCATCGATGAACTGGTGGGTATCCTGACCTCCGATGATCAGCGCTACCTGAATGATGGTTTCATCGTCACCGAGAACGGCCGCTATGTGGGGCTGGGCACTGGAGAACAGTTGGTCCGCTCCGTCACGGAGTCGCGCATCGAGGCGGCCCGCCATGCCAATCCGCTCACCTTCCTGCCAGGCAACGTGCCCACCAGCCAGCATCTGCAGCGTTTGCTGCGGCGTGGTGGTGGCTTTGTCGCCTGCTATGCAGACCTGAACCAGTTCAAACCGTTCAATGACTACTACGGCTACTGGCGCGGCGATGAAATGATCCGGCTGATGGCACGCGTGGCGCAGGAACACTGTGACCGCCGCAAGGACTTTCTCGGGCACATTGGCGGCGACGACTTTGTACTGCTGTTCCAGAGCCCGGATTGGCATGAACGCTGTAGCAGGATCGTCGAGCGGTTCAATGCGGCCGCCCGCGAGTTGTTCGAACCGCAGGCCCGCCAGCAGGGCGGCATTCATGCCGAGGACCGGTTTGGCGTGCGGCGGTTCTTTCCCTGTACCACGGTCTCCATGGGCGTCATCCGCGTGGAGTCCGGCAAATACCAGCGTGCGGAAGATGTCGCCAATGCTGCTGCCGTGGCCAAGAACCGGGCCAAGACGGAGAACCTCGGCATTTGGGTGCAGCCCAAGGATCCGCTACCTGCAGAGTTGGGGCAGGGCAATCACTGGCCGTTCGGGCGGCAGACGCTCGCCGCTTGATCCAGCGCGTTTGGCCCTGGTTCGGGGCTCAGATCGATCCGGTGTCCAGGCGCAGCCCGTCGGTGATCTGGGCCCAGGCCAGGGCTTCCTCGCGCAGCAGGTGCGCGCTTTGGGGATACAGGTCAGACCAGCGGTTGCGCACACTTACGGTCACCTTCTGTGATTCCTTCTTCCAGGTCAGCCTGAATCCGTCCAGATCCGGATCGCGCCGTGCGTGGCACAGGATGACCGCGATGCGCAGTGCCAGCATCTGCATCACGAGGCCCGGGTCGCTCATGGCCGATTCCAGCTTGCGCAGCTTGCCACGATGCCCCAGCACCAGCAGGCTCAGGCGGTGCATTTCCGAAAGGGAGAATCCCATGGCGTCGGCATTGTCCAGAATGTAGGCACCATGCTTGTGGCTGTCGCTGTGGGAGATGTGCACGCCCACCTCATGCAGTTGGCCCGCCCACTCCAGCTTCTGCAGCAGGCGTTGCCGCTCCGGTTCGGATTGCGACGTGAAGAGCTGGCTCAGCAACGTCCTGGCGACTCTTCCGACGCGCTCTCCATGCGCCAGGTCCACGTTGAACTTCATGGCCAGCCGGTTGATGGATCGGGTCTGCAGATCTTCGAGGCCGGTATGCGGACCGAGCATGTCACACAGCAGTCCATGGCGCAGTCCGCCCGGCGCGATATGCATGGTCTCTATGCCCAGCAGGTCGAACACCGCGCGAATGACGCTCACGCCCCCGCCGATGATCGGGCGCCGGTCATCGCGCAAACCCGGCAGGCGCAGCTTGTCGGCGCTTTGTGCTGCGATGAGCTTTTCCACCAGCCAGTCCAGCCCGGCGCGGGTGATGCTGCCTTTCTCCCAGCCAGCGCCTTCCAGCACTTCGGTGATGGCATTCACGGTGCCGGCGGACCCGTAGGCCACGTCCCAGCGGTCCGGTTGGTACAGGTCCAGTGCCTCGTCCAACACGGCTTTGGCGGCGATTTCGGCCACCTCGAAGGCGCGTTGGGTGAACTGGCCTTCAGGGAAGAAGCGGGTAGACCAGGCGATGCTGCCCACGCGGAACGACTCCATGGTCTTGGGGGTGTGGCCTTCGCCCAGGATGAGTTCGGTAGACCGTCCCCCGATGTCCATGACCAGCCGCCGTTCGGTCGTGCTGTCGAGCATGTGGGCCACGCCCTGGTAGATCAGCCGTGCTTCTTCCCGGCCCGAGATCACGTTGATGGGAAAGCCCAGCAAGGTGTTGGCGCGATCGAGAAATTCATCGCGGTTGCGGGCTTCGCGCAAGGTCTGCGTCGCCACGGCGCGCACCTCGTCGGCGTCGAAGCCGGCCAGGCGTTCGCCGAACCGTGCCAGGCACTCCCAGCCCTTCTGCATGGCCGCGGGCGTCAGGTTGCGGTTCTCGTCCAGGCCACCCCCCTGCCGGACGGTTTCCTTCAGGTACTCGGTGCGCCGGAATACACCATGCTCGATCACGCCGATTTCGAGTCGGAAACTGTTGGAGCCCAGGTCGACGGCGGCCAGTCGTTGGAGGGGTTGCATGGGTAAGGGCTGGGCGAAGTTGACAGTGCGCACAAGCATATCACCGGCCTTGGCAGGGCCTTGGGGCAGTCCTCGAACGCAGGGGCGCATCAGCCGATGAACCTTCCGTCGCTTGCCAGCATGCTTTGTGTCACGTAGCTGCCACTGCGCCGCGGCGCGGCGGCGCTGACCTGGAAGCCTCCGAGGTCGATGGCCTTGCGCTGCTGCAGCGCTGCCAGTACCGAGCCGCGGTGGATCGGACCGTCAATGGTGCGCAGGACCTCATAGGTATAGCGCGCGGCCACAAAGCCTGCCAGGCTCTGGGGGCTGGGCGGCTCGTCGTACAGGCGCGCCAGGGTCTCGCGGTACTGGCGCACCACCGCTGCCTGGGCATTCACCAGCGGTACCACCTGGGTCGCAATGACGGCGACGTGGCGCGACAGGCCGCTTTGCTGCAGCGTCTGGACGTTGACGTCGGCCAGTGCGACGACGTAGCGCTGCTGCGCCTGCTTGCCAATGCCCTGGGACAGCGCCATCAGTTCGGGTGTGCCACCGATGAACAGCAGCACCCGTGGGCTGTTGGTGTCCAGTGACTGCCCCAGGCGCTGCAGATCGCCTTGGTAGGGATAGACCACCTGCTGCAGGCCCATGCTGCGCCCCATGCGCTCCAGTTCAGGCAGGCTGCTGTCACGGTCGGCGGCCGTGCCAAACACGATGCCGACGCGGTCCAGGCCCATGTTGGAGAGCGACTTGAGGGCGTGCTGAATCTGTTCCCGGCGCCCGGCGAAGATCGGAAAGCTGCTGTCCGGTACATCGGCGTCTGTGGACCGCAGCCACGGGGCGATATGGGCCAGGTCGCCGAACTCCTTGTGCAGCAACTCGGACGTCTGTTCGGCGGCCAGGTGACCGACGGTGCCGAACACCGCGGCGCAATGCGGCATGGTCCGAAGGCTGTCCAGTGCCCGGCCCAGGCCAGCCCGGCTTCCGTCGGTTTCCAGCACCAGGTGCTGCACTGGGAGACCGCGCACGCCACCTTTGGCATTGATGTCTGCCCAGGCCGCGCGGGCGCCGGTCAGGAAGTCTTTCGAGACGTCAATCTGTGCTGCCGACATGTCAGCGATCTGGGCCAGGGTCAGTACGCGGCTCCCAATGGCCGACTTGCTGCCCTGGGCCCGTGCCGGGAGGCTGCCGACACCCAGCGCCAGTGCGGTGGTTGCCATGCCGCTGTGCCGCAGCAGGGAGCGGCGTGTCATGGCGGGGAGGGTGATCGCTGTGTCGATCGCGAGTTGCTTCTGTTTTTGTAGCTGTGTACGCATATTCCACGTGGGCTTGGGCTGAAATTTCCAACAAAACGCTGGGCAGCTTAGTGGCGGCGTGTGACGGCAGTGTGACAACCGAATGAAACCGTGGATGCATCAGGCAGGGACGCGACGAAGGGCGGGTGTCACAGTGCTGAAACAAAAGATTCGCACAGTGGGGGCACGGAGGTTCCCATGCAATTGCTGTCCCAACTCAAGATTCGTTCCCGCCTGCTACTGGTGCTGGGGTTTTCGGTGTCCACCCTGGCGCTGGTGGGCGGGCTCGCTGCCTATGCCATCGCCTCGGGTGCTGACTTGTCCAGCCGATTCATTGATACCGAGTTCAGGGCGGTACAGGTGCTCGGTGAGGTGCGCACTGGTCTGGGCGCGGTGCGCCGCGCCGAGAAGGATGTATTCCTGCACATGGGGGACGAAGCTGATACGACGCGCTTCACCCAGCTGTGGAGCCAGGAATTGGGCACCACCCAGGCAGGTATCGCCCAGGCCCAGGCCTTGGCCGGGGAGGCAGACAGTGCCGAGTTCGCCATGCTTGCGTCTGCCCTGCAGGCCTATGCTGCAGGGTTCAAAGCGTTGCTCAAGAAAATGGAGATCGGTGAGCTCAATGACCCCTGGGCGGCCAACCGTGCCATGCAGCCTTTGGCGCGCCACCTGGAACAGATCGATGCATCGCTGCAAACCCTGTCGGGCCGGTTTTCGAAGCGGGCGCAGGAGCGCCACCACACCCTGTCCCAGGTCGGAGAACAGGCGCCATGGTGGATGCTGGGAGCCACGCTGGTGGTTGCCCTGGTTTCCGCGGTGCTGGTGCTGTCGATCGTCCGTTCGATCCTGTCCCCCATACGGGAGCTGCAGGTGGTAACCCGGGCCTGGGGTGTGGGCGACCTCACGCTGGAGTTGCAGGAACACGGACACTGCGAAATAGCCGAAGTGCGGCGCGACCTGGCCGTGATGCAACAGCGCCTGTGCGCCCTGGTGGAGCAGGTGCACAGCGGTGTGCGGGTGGTGGGCATGAACACAGCCGAAATCGCCAACGCCAACCATGACCTGTCGGAGCGCACGGAGCAGGCGGCGATGTCGCTGCAGAAGACCTCGGCAGCGATCGCCCAGTTGTCCGAAGCCGTGCAGCAGACTGCGCACTCTGCCCATGCAGCGGCGGAAACGGCCGGGGGCGCAACAGCCGTGGCGCAGCGTGGCGGCGAAGTGGTGGGGCAGGTGGTGCAGACCATGCGCGATATCCAGGCAGCGTCGCAGCGCATTGCCGACATCATCGGGGTCATTGACGGGATTGCGTTCCAGACCAATATCCTGGCGCTCAACGCCGCGGTGGAGGCCGCCCGTGCGGGCGAGCAAGGGCGTGGTTTTGCGGTCGTGGCCAGCGAGGTGCGGGCGCTGGCCGGTCGCAGTGCCGAGGCGGCGCGGGAAATCAAGGCCATCATTGGCGCCAGTGTGGAGCGCGTGCAGGAAGGTACGACGCAGGTGGAAACCGCAGGGGAGACCATGCGCGACATCGTCCACAACGTGGGTGAGGTGGCCCGCGTCATCGAGGCGATCCGCATCGCTGCGAATGATCAGAATGAAGGTCTGCGCCTTATCAGTCTGGCCATGCAGGGCATCGATGCCTCGACCCAGCAAAACGCCGCCATGGTGCAGGAAAGTGCCGCAGGCGCCCGTTCATTGGCCGAGGAGGCCTCCGGGCTGGACCGTGCCGTGGCGGTGTTCCGCGTTCGCAAGGATTCGGAATTTCAGGCAAATCGGGATACAGCCCTTTTGCAATATGCGTAGAGCACTATAAAAAAAGTAGCATCTCCGGTATCCCCTGGTTTGGTCGGGGTTTCAACGGATTTGTCACATTGCTGTCACATTAGTTTCTTACATTCATTTCCATTCCTTTTTCATCCAACACAAAGGGTTTCTATGAGCAACCGTTACGCAGTACTCGCCGTTCTGGCTACCTCCGCTTTCGCCTGGGGCACTTCGGTGCAGGCGCAGGAAGTTACCGGTGCAGGCGCCACCTTCCCGGCTCCGATCTATGCCAAATGGGCGTCGGACTACAACAAGGCAACCGGCGTCAAGGTGAACTACCAGTCCATCGGTTCGGGCGGTGGCATCAAGCAGATTGACTCCAAGACCGTGGATTTCGGTGCTTCCGATATGCCGCTGACCGACGACGTGCTCAAGCAAAAGGGCCAGATGCAGTTCCCCACCGTCATCGGTGGTGTGGTGCCGGTGATTAACATCAAGGGTATCGAGCCCGGGCAGCTCAAGCTCAATGGCCAGGTGCTCGGCGACATCTTCCTGGGCAAGATCAGCAAGTGGAATGACCCGGCCCTGAAGGCGCTCAACCCCTCGCTGCCTTTGCCGGATGCCCAGATCGCCCAGGTGCGCCGCGCCGACGGTTCGGGTACTTCCTTCATCTTCACCAACTACCTGAGTAAGGTCAATGCCGAGTGGAAGGCATCCGTGGGTGAGGGTACCGCCGTGAACTGGCCTGTGGGTGCCGGCGGCAAGGGCAACGAAGGCGTGGCTGCCTTCGTGAACCGTCTGCCCAACTCGATTGGCTATGTCGAATACGCCTACGTCAAGCAGAACAAGATGAACTATGCCTTGATGCAGAACGCCGCAGGCAATTTCGTGGCGCCTGACGACCTGACCTTCAAGTCCGCGGCTGCCGGTGCCGACTGGAACAAGTCCTTCTACCAGATCCTGACCAACCAGCCCGGCAAGGAGTCCTGGCCCCTGACCGGTGCGACCTTCATCCTGATGCACACCACGCAGGACAAGCCCGCCAATGCCACCCAGGTGCTGAAGTTCTTTGACTGGGCTTACAAGAACGGTAATGAATCGGCCACTGCGCTGGAATACGTGCCTCTGCCGGCCAGCGTGGTGGCTGCGATCGAGAAGTCCTGGGCGCAGATCAAGGACGGCAGCGGTAAGCCGGTGGCTTACAAGTAATCGGTTCTGACTTAGCGCCAGAAACAAAGACGCTTCATGTCCTCTACACTTGCGCACGAAGCGTCCCTACAACCGGTGGGGCGCGTTCGGGATCCAATTGCCATGACTGAACCCACTCCACCGACGAGCACCCGTAGTGAACCTTGGGCCGATCGCCTTTTTGGCGTGCTGGCCAAGGGCGCTGCCTTGGCTACTTTGGCGCTGCTGATTGCCATCATCGCCTCGTTGACGATCAGCGCCTGGCCGGCGATCAGCAAGTATGGCCTGTCCTTCCTGACACGCACGACCTGGGACCCGGTGCAGGAAGATTTCGGTGGCCTGGTGATGATCTACGGCACCTTGGCCAGCTCGTTCATCGCCCTGCTGATCGCGGTGCCGGTCAGCTTCGGCATTGCGCTATTCCTGACCGAGTTGTCCCCGTCCTGGCTCAAACGCCCGCTGGGCACCGCCATTGAGTTGCTGGCAGCCATTCCCTCCA
Organism: Curvibacter sp. APW13; assembly: GCF_032337135.1. Lineage (NCBI taxonomy): Bacteria > Pseudomonadati > Pseudomonadota > Betaproteobacteria > Burkholderiales > Comamonadaceae > Curvibacter > Curvibacter sp. APW13. Next base: position 387,492 of record NZ_JAVXZZ010000003.1, read on the forward strand.
TCGTGTATGGCATGTGGGGCCTGCTGGTGTTTGGCCCAGTGCTTGCCACCTATGTCCAACAACCCCTGCAGGCCATGACGGCTGGCGTGCCCTACCTGGGGGCTTTGTTTTCCGGTCCCCCCGTGGGCATCGGCATTTTTTCGGCTGGGGTCATCCTGGCCATCATGATCATTCCCTTCATCGCCTCGGTGATGCGCGACGTGTTCGAAGTCACGCCGCCCATGCTCAAGGAGTCGGCCTACGGATTGGGTTCGACCACCTGGGAGGTTGTCACCAAGGTTGTTCTGCCATACACCAAGGCAGGCGTCATCGGCGGCATCATGCTGGGCTTGGGACGCGCCATTGGCGAAACCATGGCGGTGACTTTCGTGATCGGCAATTTCAACCAACTCGACTCGCTCAGCGTCTTCCAGGCCGCCAACAGCATCACCTCGGCGCTGGCCAATGAGTTTGCCGAGGCCGGCGAGGGACTGCACCAGGCTGCGCTCATGTACCTGGGCCTGGTCATGTTTGCCATCACCTTTGTCATATTGGCCTTGTCCAAATGGCTGTTGGCCAGCCTGCGCAAGAACGAAGGAGCCAAGTCGTGAGCCGCACCGAAGCTTCGCGCATGCGCCGCTACAACAAGCGCAAGCGCATCAACCTGATCGCCACCTCGATGGCCATGGCGGCCATGTCATTTGGCCTGTTCTGGCTCGGCTGGATCCTGTGGGAAACGCTGCGCCTAGGCCTGGACGGTCTGAATTGGGCCGCCATCACCCAGATGACGCCGCCGCCGAATGAGGAGGGTGGATTGGCCAATGCCATGTATGGGTCCTTCCTCATGGTGACACTGGCGACCTTTGTGGGTACGCCCATCGGCATTCTGGCCGGCATCTACCTGGCGGAGTTCGACGGCAAGAGCTGGCTGGCACATGCTACCCGCTTCGTGAACGACATCCTGCTGTCCGCGCCGTCCATTGTGGTGGGCCTGTTCATCTATTCGGTGGTCGTGGCACGCTTCAAGACCTTTTCGGGCTATGCCGGCATCCTGGCCTTGGCGCTGATCGTCATTCCCGTGGTGATCCGCACCACCGAGAACATGCTGCTGCTGGTACCCGCCGGGCTGCGGGAAGCTGCCTATGCATTGGGCACGCCAAAGTGGAAAGTGGTCACCATGATCACGCTCAAGGCCGCACGTGCCGGTGTCATCACCGGAGTGCTGCTGGCGGTGGCACGCATTGCGGGCGAAACGGCCCCGCTGCTGTTCACCGCACTGAGCAACCAGTTCTGGACCAGCTCGCTGTCGGAGCCGATGGCGAGCCTGCCGGTGACGATCTTCAAGTTCGCCATGAGCCCGTATGAAAACTGGCAGAAGCTGGCTTGGGCAGGTGTGTTCCTGATCACCCTGGCGGTACTGGCACTCAACATCATTGCGCGGGTCATGACGCGCCAGAAACACTGAAGCGCCGGGCGCCGACGTTGTGGAGAAACTTTCAATGCAGAACCAACAAGCCGTGTCCGAAAAGACCAAGATTGCGGTCAAGGACCTGAACTTCTACTATGGCAAGTTCCACGCCCTCAAGGGGATCAACCTGGAAATCCCGGAAAACCGGGTTACCGCGTTCATCGGTCCCTCGGGCTGTGGCAAGTCCACCTTGCTGCGGGTGTTCAACCGCATGTTCGAGCTCTACCCCGAACAGCGTGCTCAGGGTGAGGTATTGCTGGATGGGGAAAATATCCTGACCAGCCGCGAAGACGTGGCCCTGCTGCGGGCCAAGGTGGGCATGGTGTTCCAGAAGCCAACGCCGTTTCCGATGTCCATTTACGACAACATCGCCTTCGGCGTGAAGCTGTTCGAGAAGTTGCCGGCCTCCGAGATGGAGGAGCGCGTCGAGTGGGCCCTGCGCAAGGCCGCCCTGTGGCCGGAGGTCAAGGACAAGCTGCACCAGAGCGGCGCGAGCCTGTCCGGCGGCCAGCAGCAGCGCCTGTGCATTGCGCGCGGCATTGCCATCAAGCCCGAGGTGCTGTTGCTGGACGAACCGTGCTCTGCACTGGATCCGATCTCGACGGCCAAGGTTGAAGAGCTGATTGTGGAACTCAAGAGCGACTACACCGTCGTCATCGTGACCCACAACATGCAGCAGGCGGCCCGTTGCAGCGACTACACCGCTTACATGTACCTGGGCGACCTGGTGGAGTTCGGGCAGACTGAACAGATGTTCTTCAAGCCCACACGCCAGGAAACAGAAGACTACATCACTGGCCGATTCGGCTGAACAGGGGACTATCTATGGCAGACAAGCATCTTTCCACCCAGTTCGACGCGGAGCTCACCGCTGTCTCTTCACGGGTCATGGAACTCGGCGGGCTGGTGGAATCGCAGATTCGCCAGGCGATTCACGCGCTGTCGAACTTCAGTGTCGAAGTGGCGAACGAGGTGGTGGCGAACGAGGCTCGCGTGAACGCCATGGAGGTCGAGATCGACCACGATCTCTCCAGCATCATCGCGCGACGGCAGCCCACTGCCCGTGACCTGCGTTTGCTGATCGCCATTTCCAAGACAACGGCCAACCTGGAGCGCGCCGGTGACGAAGCCGCCAAGATCGCCCGCATGGTGCTGTCCATCATCAACAGTGGCGCTCCGCGCAACCTGCCGTCCCTGGAGTTGCGGGTCGCGGCCGACCTGGCTTCCAGCCTGCTGAACAAGGCGCTCGATGCCTTTGCCCGGCTTGATGTGCACGCGGCCCTGGACATCCTGAAGGAAGACGATGCCATTGACCGCGAGTTTGGCGGCTTTGTGCGCAAGCTCATCACCTTCATGATGGAAGACCCGCGCACCATCTCGCCCAGCCTGGACCTGCTGTTCCTGGCCAAGGCGATCGAACGGGTGGGTGACCACGCCAAGAACATTGCCGAATTCATCATCTACGTGGTTAAGGGCGCAGACGTGCGTCATACCAGCATCGAAAACGTCGAGTCGGTGGTGAAATGAAGACGATGCCGACCATCCTCGTGGTGGAAGATGAACCCGCGATTGCCGAGCTGGTGGCGGTGAACCTGCGGCACAACGGTTTTCGTCCCCTGTGGGCCATGGACGCCGCCAGTGCGCAGCGGGAAATCGATGCCGCACTGCCAGACCTCGTGCTGCTGGATTGGATGCTGCCCGGCGAAAGCGGCTTGAACCTGGCCAAGCGCTGGCGCGCCGACAAGCGCACCGAAGGCATCCCCATCATCATGGTGACCGCCAAGGGCGACGAACGTGACCGGGTGGCGGGTCTGGACGCCGGGGCGGACGACTACATTGCCAAACCTTTTTCCACCAAGGAACTGCTGGCCCGTGTGCGCGCGGTGCTGCGCCGTCGTGCGCCCCAGGGCGCGCAGGAGCCCATCACGCAAGGTGCGCTGGTGCTCGATCCGGCCACGCATCGGGTTCACTTCGGTGCACAGGAGCTCAAACTGGGTCCCACCGAGTTCAAATTGCTGCACTACCTCATGGGGCACCCCGAGCGCGTGCATTCACGTGCCCAACTGCTCGATCAGGTCTGGGGTGACCACGTATACATCGAGGAGCGCACCGTCGACGTTCATGTCAAACGCTTGCGCGAGGCATTGTCGGGGGCCGCTCCCATGCTGGAGACGGTACGCGGTGCGGGATACCGCCTGACGGCCCGCCCTCTGGTCGAGGCTGCGCCATTGGCGGTGTCCCAGGGCGCCTGACGGCACCTCGCCCGCACATCGCATGGCTGCGCGCATCGTCTGGTTGTTGGTGTTGCAGGTTTTGGCTGTCGGCCTGGCCTGGATTTTCATGCCGTTGCAGGATCGGTCGTGGGCACTGCTGTGCGCGGCGCTTGGAGCTACCTACCTGTGGTTGGCGTTCGACGTGGTGCGCAGCGGGCGTCTGCTGGCATGGCTCAAGGCGGCGCCGCCATCCCCCATTCCCTTGGGTTCTGGTCTGTGGGCTGAAGTGCAGGACCGTGTCTGGCGGGCTTTGCGCCAGCGTGATCGCGCATTGGCCGACAGTGAACAGCGTCTGAAGGATTTTCTGGCGGCCCTGCAGGCCTCACCCAATGGTGTGGTCCTGCTCAATCCGCAGGGGCAGATCGAGTGGCTCAATGACATGGCTGGCCAGCATTTCGGGCTGGACCGGGAGCGCGACCTGATGCAGCACTTCGCCAACCTGGTGCGCGACCCGGCGTTCGCCCGCTACTACGCCCAGAACGTAGTTGGGGACGGAGTGCTGATGCCCGGCAAAGGCCATACGCCCACGCACCCGGTGCGCCTGTCGGTGCAGATGCACGAATACGGTGAGGGGCGGCGGCTCTTGCTGTCGCGGGACGTCACGGCGCTGGAGCAGGCGGAGGCGATGCGGCGCGATTTCGTGGCCAACGTATCACATGAGATCCGTACGCCCCTGACCGTGCTGTCCGGCTTCATCGAGACCCTGCAGAGCCTGGTTCTGCAGGAAGGCGAGCGAGCGCGGTACCTCGGTCTGATGGCGGAACAGGCGCAACGCATGCAGTCCCTGGTCAGCGATCTGCTGACGCTGTCCCGTCTGGAGGGAAGCCCCTTGCCCTTGAGCAATGAATGGGTCGGCGTGGATGCCTTGCTGGCGCAGTGCCTGCGCGACGCCAACACCTTGGCGGAGCTTGTCGGGCCGCGTGAACAGCCGATCGCGGTGGATGCCGAGCCAGGGCTGGAGCTGGCCGGTGTGCAGTCGGAACTGCAGAGCGCCATGACCAACCTGCTGACCAATGCGGTGCGCTATACACCGTCGGACAAGGAGATTCAGGTACACCTGCGCCGTCTGGAAGACGGTGGTGCGGAATTCTGCGTGCGCGACCGGGGTGTGGGCATTGCGCAGGAGCACCTGTCGCGGCTCACGGAGCGCTTTTACCGCGTGGACCGCAGTCGATCACGCGATACCGGGGGAACCGGGCTCGGGCTCGCGATCGTGAAGCATGTGGTCCAGCGCCATGGCGCCGAATTGCGGATCACCAGCACCTGGGGGCAGGGTTCGGCGTTTGCGATTCGATTCCCTGCATCCAGGGTGCGCACTATCGAACAGCTTTGACTGGAAAGACTGCTGCGCGCTGTGTCAGGGGAGGCGACGCAGCAGCCACAGGTCTTCGTTGTGGCCTACCGCATTGGCAATGCGCTTGGCCTCGCCCCAGTTCTGGGTGTCAATCTGCTGCGGTGCTCCCTGGCCTTCGCCGGCCTCGGTCAGCAACCAGGGGCAGGCTGGTGCGCGCCCGAGCGGTCGCACATCCAGGCCGCCATAACTGACCAGGGCTGCCAATGTTCCTTGGGGGACGTATGCAGCTGCGATGCACCCTGCATCCGGAGATGTCGTGGCGGTCGCTTTGCGGACCTGGGCGACCAGGGTGGTGTAGCTCTGGGCATGGTCGAGCAATGGCATCCACAGTGTCATGAGCAATAGCCAGCACCAGCCAGCGCCGCCTGCGGGTAGCACCAGGCTCTTCCACAAGGCGGCACGATGCCGGCCAACCCGCCAGTGGACCAGCCAGCCCCATACCAGAGTAGCGCATAGTGCTATGGAAAATGCAGCGAACGAGAAGCTCGGCTGGAAATCGGGCGCCAGGCGTGCCACATTGGCCGCGGGTTGCGATGGCACGCCCGTATGCATGGCGATCCACACCACCCAGATAATGATGCCGCAGCCCGAGAAGAAGAACAGGGTGAACCAATCCACGAGGGCGGCTACCTGTCGCTTGAGCGTGGGCAAGGAAAATGCCGCCAGCGCTGCCAGTGCGGGCAGCGCCAGAAGTAACGTGCGATCCGATGCCCCGGTGAGCAATGAGGATCCGACCGTCACTGCCGCAAACCACAGTGGCAACAGCAGGTGCCGATTGGGGTTGGCGCCGAGGAGGCGGTGGCGCCAATGCCATAGCGTCCACAGCACCAGGGGCCACGCGGGCCAGGAAAACCACACCAGCAGCTCGCCCAGGCCGCGCCACTCTTCCCAACGCGTGCCAATGGAAATCTTCCACTTCCACAGGTGCAATCCGTGGGCCAGGGCAGCACTCGCGAGCCCCACGGACAGCACGAGCGCAGCCTGCAGGCGCGGCGACTTCGCCAACGGATTGGGATGCTGGGTTGGAGAGCGGTCAAGCGCGTGCAGCAGGGCTGCGCCGCTACACAGCAAGAGGGTCACCGCCGGCGCACCACTCAGTGCCAGCCCGGACGCACCCACAACCAGTGCTGTGCTCGCCTGGTATGGACGGTAGGGCAGTGCCGCAATGGCGAAGAAGAGTAGCGCTGTGAAGCCTAGTTGCGCCAGCGCCGGGGTGGTCTCGTGCGAAAGATGGGCCAGGCCCAGACAGGCCATGAAGGCGAGTACCCCGCCATCGGCCACGGTACGGGCATAGTCTGTGGCCTGGGCCTCACCGCCGAAAGCAAAGGCCACCGGCTGCGCCCAGGGGCTGCGTGCCAGGTAATAGGTGCCATACCAGGTGCCGACCATCGATAGCCCGAGCAGCAAGCCGAATGGAATGCGGGCAGCAAAGTCAAAGGCCATGCCGGCTGGTCGGGCCAGGATGGCCCAAGCGCCCAGCCAGTAGGGCAGCAATGCGGGTTGCTCGGGGGCAAAGCCGGCCAGTGTGGGGTTCCACCAGTCGCTGGCGCCACGGGCCAGCGCATGCATGAATCCGAGTGCGGCCATGTCGGCACTCTTCCAGGCTTCGCGCCCGACAAAGCCTGCAAGCACATAGGCCAGGCAGAACACCAGCAGCACGGGGCGCGGAAAGCGGCGCACGGCGGACTGGGCAACGATGGCAGGGCTGGTCTGGTTCAAGGTGAGGGCGCGTGGGGAGGGGAGTCAAAAAAAAAGCAGCGCGGAAGTCCGGGCTGCTCTTTTGCAAAACTCAGGCAGTAGCCTGATGCGCGATTTACTTCGCAGCGGTCTTGCCGAAACGGTTGCGGAACTTTTCCACGCGGCCGCCCATGTTGTCGACAGACTTCTGGGTACCGGTGTAGAAGGGGTGCGATTCGCTGGTGGTATCCAACTTGATCCAGGGCAGCTCGCGGCCGTCTTCCATCTTGATCATTTCCTTGGCGCTGGCGCAGGAACGTGTCACGAACTTGAAGCCGTTGGACATGTCCTGGAAGCACACTTCGCGGTAGTTGGGGTGAATGCCTTCTTTCATGATTCTTCCTATTGCACCCTGGGTGCGTCAGCTGCGGCAGCCGAGCCGGACCATCCGACTTACTTTCCGCGAAAAACGTTGATTATAGCGTATTGCCTTGCGCAGCAGCTAACGGCGAAATTTGAGCACCGCCGGGCCGTCCCAAGGCGTGGACTTGGGGTTTTGTCAAACGCGGCCCCCCCTGGGGGCAGTGACCACACGCATTGAGGGAGCGTGGGGGCAATACTTTTAGCCGCCGCGACGCATCATGTCGAAAAAGTCGCTGTTGGTCTTGGTAGCACGCATCTGCTTGAGCACCATTTCCATTGCCTCGATCTCATCCATGCTGTACAGGAACTGGCGCAGGATGCGCGACTTCTGCAGGATTTCCGGCTGCAGCAGCAGTTCCTCGCGGCGGGTACCGCTGCGGTTGAGCTGGATGGACGGGAACACGCGCTTTTCGTACAGGCGGCGGTCCAGATGGATTTCGCAGTTGCCGGTGCCCTTGAATTCCTCAAAGATCACTTCGTCCATGCGGCTGCCGGTGTCGATCAGCGCGGTGGCGATGATGGTCAGGGAACCACCTTCCTCGACATTGCGGGCAGCACCCAGGAAACGCTTGGGGCGTTGCAGGGCGTTGGCGTCCACACCGCCGGTCAGCACCTTGCCGGAGCTGGGCACCACGTTGTTGTAGGCACGGGCCAGGCGGGTGATGGAGTCCAGCAGGATCACCACGTCCTGCTTGAGTTCGACCAGGCGCTTGGCGCGTTCGATCACCATTTCGGCCACGTGCACGTGGCGTGCGGCCGGCTCATCGAAGGTGGAGGCAATGACCTCGCCCTTGACGGTGCGCTGCATCTCGGTCACTTCTTCGGGGCGCTCGTCCACCAGCAGCACCATCATGTGGCTGTCGGGGTAGTTGGCCGAGATTGCGTGGGCGATGTGCTGCATCATCACGGTTTTGCCGCTCTTGGGCGGGGCTACCAGCAGCGCGCGCTGGCCCTTGCCGATGGGGGCAATGATGTCGATGATGCGACCGGTGATGTTCTCGTCGCCCTTGAACGCGTCGCGCTCGAGACGCATCTGTTCCTTGGGGAACAGCGGCGTCAGGTTCTCGAACATCACCTTGTGCTTGTTGCTCTCGGGGGCACGGCCGTTGACCTTGTCGAGCTTGTTCAGGGCAAAGTAGCGCTCGCCATCCTTGGGCGTGCGCACCTCGCCTTCGATCATGTCGCCGGTGTGCAGGTTGAAGCGGCGCACCTGGCTCGGGCTGATGTAGATGTCGTCGGTGGAGGCCGTGAAACTGGTGTCGGGGCTGCGCAGGAAGCCGAAGCCGTCGGGCAGGATTTCCAGCACGCCGTCCGCGATGATCTGCTCGCCGGCACGGGCGCGCTTCTTGATGATGGCGAACATCAGCTCCTGCTTGCGCATGCGGCCGGTGTTTTCGATCTCAAGTTCTTCGGCTTGCTTGAGCACTTCAGACACGTGCAGTGCCTTGAGTTCATTCAAATGCATGGGGTTAGTCCCGTCGGCTTTTTGCCGTACAACAGATTCAACAATCGGGGGGAAGGGCGGGGTCGCGCTGGTTGGGCTAAACCCCCTTGTTCAGGGCCGGCCGGTGGGCCTCGCCTCGGGAACCCGCAGTGCGCGGATTCAGGGAACGAAAACTATTATGACAGGAAATTCGGGGCCTTGGCCTTGCACCAAGGCCCCGTTGTCACATTCAGGCCAGTTGCTGGTCAATGAAAGCGGTCATCTGGGCCTTGCTCATGGCGCCGACCTTGGTGGCTGCCAGTTGGCCGCCCTTGAACAGCATCAGGGTGGGAATGCCGCGGATACCGAATTTGGCGGGGATGTCGCGGTTCTCGTCCACGTTCATCTTGGCAATGGTCAGCTTGCCGTCGTAGGACGTGGCCAGCTCATCGAGCACCGGAGCGATCATCTTGCAGGGACCACACCACTCGGCCCAGTAGTCCACCAGCACGGGCTGGGCAGACTGCAACACGTCAGCTTCGAAAGACGCGTCGGTAATGTGTTTGATGAGTTCGCTGGCCATGGGAGGTCCTTTACAAGTTGCTAATACCGCTAAAGTTGCGGCATTGTGACAGAAACCAAGCCCCCGTCTGACCTGCCTTTGGCTATGGCTGCCATAGCCAAAATCCATCCCGTCCTGGGCCTGCCCGCGCCCGACATCCTGGCCTCCCACCCCGTCATGGCGCAATGGCTTGCACCCTCGTCGGGGCTGCTGCCGCGTATCCAGCGTGAGATGCAGCAGCAAGGTATCCACCCCGGCCGCTGCCTTGTGCTGTTGCCCTTTGCGCACCTGCGGCCGCTGGCGCAGCGGCTATGGCAGCAATTCAGTCCCCAGGGTTTTGCGCCGCGCTTCGAGACCACCCGCAGTTGGGCCGCTGCGCTGGGGGGGCAGGCGCGGGGGCCGTTTGACTGGCGCGCAGACCGCGGCCTGGACCTGCTGACCGCCCAGAGCCTGCTGGTGCAAGCCGGACAGGCTGCACAGGCGCAAGCCTTGGCGCCACACCTGGTGGATGCTGCAGCACAGCTGGTCGGTCTGGCGGCAGGGCAAGCACCCGAGGCCCGCGCTTCATGGGCGGCGGGGTGTCGGAGCAGTCTGGCACCTGGCGCCAGTGTCGGCACCTGGGAAGCCCTGGTATCCCAGGTGGCGCTGGAATGGGTGGCCTTGAGCGCCTACACCAGTGATGTGCTGTACGAGCCTGCCATCTGGCATGCGGTGGATGCGGTGGTGCAGGTCGGTGGCTTGGCGCCCGATCCGTTGGGCGATGGGTTGGCGGTCCATTGGGGCTCCGCACGCTGGATCGGCCTGCCATGGCATGAGGCCTCGTCGGCTGAGCCGCAGGCGGCGCCGCTGTGGTGTGAGCGCGTCTGCCGCGATGCGCTGGACGAGGCGCAGCACAGCGCTGCCTGTGTCTTGCAGCACATTCGCGACGGTCGAACCCCTTTGGCGCTGGTGTCCAGCGACCGTGCATTCACGCGCCAGGTCCAGTCCCTGCTGGTGGCTCACGGCGTGCAGGTACGGGACGAAACCGGCTGGAAGCTGTCCACGACGCGTGCCGGGGCCGATGTCATGGCCTTGCTGCGCGCGGCAGCCTGGAACGCCTCAACCGATGAGGTGATGGCGTGGCTCAAGCTCGCGCCCTTTGCTGCGCACTGGTGTGACGCGTTGGAAGCCCGGGCCCGCCGTGTGAGCGAACGTGACTGGAGCCGGGCGCAGAAAGCGCTGGTAGCAACCGGCGATGACGCGTTCATGGCCGGTTTGGAGGCCTTGCAGGCGGTGCGTTCCGGCTTGCAGGGGCGGGTGTCCCTGACACAGTGGCTCGCGCGCTTGCGCGGCGGCTTGCAGGCCAGTGGCATGTGGGAGCGGCTGGGGCCGCCACCGTTGGATGCCCCTTTGGCCGTCGAAGTCTGGCCCGAAGGCGAAGCGGTATTGGCTTGCCTGCAGTTGGACACTGCGGGCTTGCAGCGACTGCAGGAGGCGTCGCCCGGCATGGCCTGGGCGCAGGCGGCCTGGAGCCTGCAGGAATTCACGGCCTGGGTGAGCCAGAGCCTGGAGGCTGCGAGCTGGTCGCCACCGTACCCGGAGCAGGAGCAGGTGGTGGTGGTGCCGCTGGCGCAGGTGCTGGCACGGCCCTTCGCCGCCGTGGTGCTGTGTGGTTGCGACGAGGTGCGACTGCCGGCTAGTGCGGCGCCCGCGGGCGTGTGGACCCGTGCCCAGCGCGAGGCCCTCGGGCTTCCCAGCCGCGAACAGTTGGACGCGGCGCAGCGCCAGGCATGGGATGCCGCTTTGCTGAATGCACCCGTAGATGTGCTGTGGCGCGCCAGTGACGAAAGTGGCGAGCCGCTGATGGCGGGTGCTTGGGTACAGGCCTTGCGCATGGACGTACCGTCCCAGCCGGGCTCATTGGTTTTCGGGCAACGCCAGCTCGCCGCAGCGCCCCAATGCGTGCCGGCACCGGCCGGCGCGCGTCTGCCGATCGAACGCCTGTCTGCCAGCAGCTACGACGACTTGCGCACCTGCCCCTACCGGTTCTTTGCCTTGCGACTGCTGGGTTTGAAGGAGTCCGACGAACTGGACCAGGACCTGGACAAGCGCGATTTCGGTGTCTGGCTGCACGAGGTGCTGAGCCGCTTTCACCGCCAGCTGCTGGAGCAGGGGGATGAGGCCCCGCAAGACAGGGCAGGGCTGCTGGATGACGTGGCCCTGCAGGTGACCCGCGCCCAGGGCCTGCAGGACGCCGAATTCCTGCCCTACCAGGCCAGCTGGCCTGGTGTGCGCGACGCCTACCTGGACTGGCTGCGCGGCCATGAAGCCAAGGGCTACCGCTTTGCGCAGTCGGAGCTGGACTGCCAGCGGCCCTGGGCCGGTGTCACGCTCCAGGGGCGGCTGGACCGGCTGGACCGTGCCAGCGACGGCCATGCCCATGTGATCGACTACAAGACCGAGTCGTCTTCCCGCACGCGCGAGCGCGTGGCGGATGCGATGGAAGACACGCAGATGGCCTTCTATGGCGCGTTGCTGCACGGCGAGGACCTGCAGACCCTGCAGGGAAGCTACCTGGCGCTGGGCGAAAAGGACTGTCTGCCTTTCGCGCAGAAAGACCTGCCCGTGGCGGTGCAGGCCTTGCTGGAGGGCATTGCCCAGGATGTGCAGCGCATTGGTGCAGGGGCCGCCTTGCCGGCATTGGGCGAGGGCAGTGCCTGCGACTACTGCCAGGCGCGCGGCCTGTGCCGCAAGGACGTGTGGGGGGCTGTTGCATGAGTGCGCTGACCACCCAAAATGCCTACGAAATCAACGGCCAGCGCGTCAGCCCCGCAGCCTTCTACATCGTGGCCTGCGACCCGCGCCGCAGCGTCGCGGTGGAGGCCTGTGCTGGGGCGGGCAAGACCTGGATGCTGGTGTCACGCATGCTGAGGGCCTTGCTCGACGGCGCGGCTCCGCAGGACATCCTGGCCATTACCTTCACCAAGAAGGCGGCCGGCGAGATGCGTGAGCGCCTGTACCACTGGCTGGCGGACTTTGCCGGCAAGGACGACGCGGCGTTGGCGCAGGAGTTGCGCATCCGTGGCGTGGCCGCGCCCGATGCTGCACAGGTGGCCGCCCTGCGCGGGCTGCAACGGCGTTTGCTGGCCCAGGGGCGCAGCGTGCAGGTGCGCACCTTCCACAGCTGGTTTGCGGCCCTGCTGCAAAGCGCCCCCTGGGCAGCCTTGCGCGAGCTGGGGCTTCCCGCCAGCTTCGAGCTGCTTGAAAACGACGCCGAGGCCGTGGCCAAGGTGTGGCGGGTGTTTCTGGCCTCGGTGCAGGCCGATGACGCCTTGCGGCAGGATTACCTGGCCTCGGTGCAGGCCGTGGGCCGCTTCAATACCCACAAGGCGCTGGAAAAGGCGCTTGAGAAGCGGGTCGAATTCCAGCTGGCGGACGCGGCGGGCACCTTGGAGCCCTCGGTGCAGCCCGTGGGGGCTGTGTTTGCAGCCTATGCTGGCCTGCCCGACCCGCAACAACGCCTGCAGACGCCTGCGGCCCAGGCCCTGCTGTGGCAGGCGGCCCGCGTACTCGGGGCTTCCACCCTGAAAAGCATGTCCGAGCGGGGGGCAGCCCTGGAGCAGGCACTGACCGCCCAGGACTGGCCGGGTGTGGTGGACGCCCTGATGACCCAGAAAGGCGAGCCGCGCAAGCTCAATGACAAGGTGGTCGGGGTGGAAGAGGCCCGTGCGGCCCAGGCCTTGCTATCCGAGCACGCGCAGGCGCTGCACCAGCACCAATGTTGGCAGCACCACCAGCGAATGGTCCGCCTGACGCGCCAGATGGTGCAGGATTTTTCCGACCTCAAGCGCGAGCGCGGCTGGATCGACATGGGCGACCTGGAGCGCACTGCACTGGCCCTGCTGTCTGATCCAGTGCTGGGTGCCTGGGTGCAGGAGCGGCTGGACGCCCAGGTGCGCCACCTGCTGATCGACGAATTCCAGGACACCAACCCACTGCAATGGCAGGCCCTGCATGCCTGGCTTGAATCCTACGGGGGGGCGGGCAGCGCGCCCTGTGTGTTCATCGTGGGGGACCCCAAGCAAAGCATCTACCGCTTCCGCCGTGCCGAGCCGCAGGTGTTTCGCGCGGCCCAGCGCTTTGTGCGCGAAGGCCTGGGGGGCGATCTGCTGAGTTGCGACCACACGCGCCGCAACGCGCCCGAGGTCATTGCCGCCGTGAACGCCAGCATGGCCCAGGCCCAGGCGGCGGGGCAGATGCCGGGTTTCCGAACCCACACGACCGACAGCAGCGCCCGTGGCGCGGTGCTGGCGCTCCCCCCCATCCCGCGAGGACCCGCCAGCAGCGCTTCGGAGGGGGACCCCGCGCAAGCACCAGTCGCGCAGTGGCGCGACTCGCTCACCACCCCGCGCGAGACCGTGGAAGAGAGCCGCAAGCGCCAGGAGTGCGCCCAGGTGCTGCGCTGGCTGACGCCCCAGTTGCGCAGCGGCGAACTGCAGCCGCACGAGGTGATGGTGCTGGCACGCCGGCGCAGTACCCTGGGGGTGATGCAGGAACTGCTCTCGGCCGCCGGGGTGCCCAGCGTGCAACCTGAAAAGACCGACCTGAGCGAATCGCCCACGGTGCAGGATGTGACCGCGCTGCTCGATGCCCTCGTGTCGCCGTGGCACGACCTTTCCACTGCGAGGGCGCTCAAGTCGCCCTTGCTGGGGCTCGACGATGCCGACCTGGTGGAGCTGGCGCTGCAGGTGCGTGCCCGCACGGCAGCGGCTCCCGAGGATCTGTCTGCCCGCCACTGGCTGCCGTGCTTGTGGGCATTGGCGGCCAGTGAAGCCCCCGAGGCCCGCTTGGAGCGCCTGGCCCTGGCCGGGCGTACCCTGCAGCGCTGGCAAGGCTGGGTGGCCGAACGCAATGTGCACGCCGCCCTGGCGGCCATCCTGGACGATGCGAATGCCCGTGAGCGCTACGCGGCCAGCGTGCCGGCAGCGCTGCGCGAAACCGTTCTGGCCGATCTGCACGCCGTGCAGCAAGCCGCGCTCGCGGTGGACGGCGGGCGCTTCCTCAGTGCCTATGCCCTGGTGCGGGCACTGCGCCGCCCCGGGCAGCAGGCCCCATTGCGGGCCGACAGCCAGGCCTTGCGCCTGCTGACCGTGCATGGTGCCAAGGGTCTGGAGGCCAAATTGGTCATCCTGCTCGACACCGACGGCGAGGCCGCACGCAAGGACAGCATGGGGGTGCTGCTAGATTGGCCCGGCGAGGCCGCGCACCCGCAGCGTTTCGCCTTCCTGCTGGGCGAGTCCCGCCCCAGCCAGTGCCTGCAGCAGGCCATGGAGGCCGAGCTACGCGAGCGCGAGCGCGAGGAGGTCAACGGTCTTTATGTGGCGCTGACGCGCGCCCAGCGCAGCTTGTTGCTGTCGAGCGTGGCGCCACGCACGGCCAACCCGGCCAGTTGGTGGGCCCGCCTGCAGGGGCTGGTCACGCCGGTGCAGGCGGGCGACGAGGCACTGCAGGCCGTGGAGGTGCAGGCTGGGGAATTTGCCTGGTCTTATATAGAAAAATGGGCTGTGGACCCGGTGGAAATTGCGCAGTCAGCTACTAAATCGGTAGCAACTGCGAACGCCGTCTCGTTAGAGGCGGAGTCGCTGGAAAGCCGCATGGGCCAAGCCATGCACCGCCTGCTGGAGTGGGTGGCGCCGCGCCCGGGGGGCGTGGCAGCGGGCACCATGCCTTGGAGCGATAGCCGGCAGCGCAGCGTGCAGGAATCGTTTGCGCTGGAGGATAGTCAGATGGCCAGTGTGCTGCGGGCTGCCACCGGCATCCTGTGCGGGCAGGGCGCCTGGGTCTGGGATGCGGCAGCATTGTCCTGGCAGGGCAGCGAGGTGCCCCTTGTGGCGCAGGGGCGGTTGCTGCGCCTGGACCGCCTGGTGCAGCACCGCGACAGCGGTGCCTGGTGGGTGCTGGACTACAAGTCCACTGCGACACCGCTGCAGCAGCCCGAACTCTGCGCCCAGCTGGCCCAATACCGCGCTGCGGTAGGCTTGGCCTACCCCGGCGCCAACGTGCGCGCCGCTTTTTTGACGCCCGACGGGCAATTGCAGGAATGGAGGGCTGATGCAGCCCAATGAAAAGGAAACCGCGGCCCAGGCAGCCCAGTCGGTGCAGGTCGCCATTGTCGGAGCGGGGCCGGCCGGCCTCATGGCTGCGCAAGTGCTCAGCGGAGCTGGGGTGGCGGTGCATGTGTTCGATGCCATGCCTTCGGTGGGGCGCAAGTTCCTGCTCGCGGGCAAGGGGGGCATGAACCTCACCCACGCCGAGCCGCTGGACGCGTTCGTCACCCGTTACGGCGCGGCCCAGTCGAATCTGGAGCCCCTGCTGCGCCGCTGGGGGCCGCAGCAGGTGCGCGACTGGGCCGCCGACCTGGGGGTGGACACCTTCGTGGGCAGCTCCCAGCGCGTATTTCCTACCGACATGAAAGCCGCCCCGCTTCTGCGGGCTTGGCTGCAGCGCCTGCGCCATCCCTTGACTGCAGGGGGTGTTCCGGTGCAGTTCCATATGCGCCACCGCTGGCGCGGGTGGGACGCCGATGGCGCCCTGGTGTTCGCCACCGAGGAGGGCGCATTGCGTCCGGTGCGCGCCGCGGCCACGGTGCTGGCCTTGGGGGGCGGCAGCTGGGCGCGGCTGGGTTCCGACGGCGCCTGGGTTGAACCCTTGCGCCAGCAGGGGGTGGAGCTTGCGCCACTGCAGCCGTCCAATTGCGGCTTCGAAGTGCACGGGGGCTGGAGCCCGTTCTTCCGCGACAAGTTTGCCGGGCAGCCGTTCAAGTCGGTGGCCATCGCCTGTACCGACGCACAGGGGCGCCGCTTTGCCCGCAAGGGTGAGTTCGTGGCCACGGCGCACGGCATCGAAGGCAGCCTCATCTATGCCGCCAGCAGCCTGCTGCGCGACGAGATCGCCCAGCAGGGCAGTGCCACGGTGGTGCTGGACCTGCTGCCGGACATGGCCCTGGAGCGGGTGCAGGCAGAACTGGCCCACCCGCGTGGCTCACGCTCGCTGTCCAGCCACCTCAAGAGCCGCTTGCGGCTGGACGGCATCAAGGCCGCCATCCTGCACGAACTGGTGGACAAGCCGGCGCTGGCCGACCCGCACCTGTTGGCCCGTGCCATCAAGGGGCTGCCTATTGCCCTGGTGGCGCCACGCCCGATCGATGAAGCCATCAGTTCTGCCGGTGGCGTGTGCTGGAGCGCCGTGGACGAACACCTGCGCCTGCGGGCCGTGCCGGGAATGTGGGTGGCAGGAGAAATGCTGGACTGGGAGGCCCCGACCGGCGGCTACTTGCTGACGGCATGCCTGGCCACAGGCTGGCATGCGGCCCATGGTGTGCGTGCGGTCCTGGCCAGGGCCTGAACGCGGCGGCTACAGGGTCTCATGGCGCACGCAGTTGCGCCCTTCATGTTTGGCGCGGTAGAGCGCTTTGTCGGCGAAGGCCAAGATGGCTTGCGGGCTTGTACGTGCCTGGGGCACGCCGTGGGCCAATCCAAAGCTGGCGGTAAAGCGTATGGTCTGACCATCGAACTCCAGCACCTGCTGCTGTACGTCACTGCGCACTTTCTCCACCCATTGCAAGGCCTGTTCCAGTTCGGCGTCAACAAGGATGACAGCGAATTCCTCACCACCGCAACGGGCCAATACATCGCCCGCCCGACCTACATGGCTGCCCACCACGCCAGCAACGCGACGCAGGCAAGCGTCGCCAGCGGGATGGCCGTAGGTATCGTTGACCCGCTTGAAATGGTCGATGTCAAACAACACCAGCGTGACGGGTGTCAGGGTGCGGGATGCTCGCCGCACCTCGGCGTCCCAGGCCTCGTCGAAGAATGCTCGGTTGCGCACTTGGGTCAATGCGTCGGTTGTTGAGAGTTCCTTCAGGCGGTCGTTTGCCGCTTGCAACTGACCCATGGCCTGGTGCAGGTCCATGGTTCGGGCCTGTACGCGGCTTTCGAGTTTGCGGTTGGACTCTTCTATGGCCTTGATCAGTGCCTGCGAGCTCTCGCGGGCCTGACGTTCATGCTGCAGGGCGGTATCTTGCGCTGCAATGCGGCGTATGCGGTCATGGTTCATTCGGTCGGCCAGCGTGAAGGACAGCAGCACGACCTGCAGGATGACGCCGATCTGCGACGCATTGTTGGTCCATACGTTGGCCTCAATGAGCCCGAGCTTGTTGGCATTGAGGACGATCAGGCCGATCAGCAGTGCCGTCCACGCCAAGCAGTAGAACCGCGCGAAGTCGGCCCCCGATATCCAGCGCCAGTAGCCCACCACCAGGGCGCTCACGGTCACTGGCATGGCCAGGAACGTCCCCAGTCGAATGGTCCACGAGTAGGGTAGGAAGAACGTTGCCACCAGCAGGATTGCTCCCGCCATGCCCATGGTGCGCAGCAGTACGAATGCCCGGGGCGAGAACGTACGCAGACGAAGGAAGTTTGTCGCAAACCAGCAAGTGAAGACGATGGCGGCGGCTATGAAGGTGGAAATGGCAATGCTGTTCCAGCGCACGGCCTCAGGCCAGAGGTACTGGTAGGAATAGCCCGTCAGTGTGAAGTAGAACAGCAGGTAGCTTGTTGCAAACCCGATGTGGAGCAGAAAGTTGCTGTCGCGCAGCGAGAAAAAAATGAACAGGTTGTAGACCACCATCACCAGCAACACGCCTACCACGGCACCCTGTGCCAGGTTGTCATTGTTGCTGGCCACCAGGAACTGCGAAGGCACCCACAACTTGAGACTGGCCTCGATCGTTCCCGCCGACGCCAAGCGCAGGTAGATGTGGTTGTCCCCAGGCGATAGGGTGAGTGGCATGACGAAGTTCTGGTGTCGAATGGCCCGCTGCGCAAATGGCAACTCGTCACCCAGTCGATACTCCGCCAGGGTGGAATCCCCCATTCGATGGAACAGGCGAACGTCATCCAGAAACGGGACTGGCAATTCCAGGTAGCGGTCGACCGCGTGGCTTTCGGCGTTGTTGAGCGTGAAGCGGAACCAGTACGCGTCCCTGGAAAAACCGAAGTTGGGCGTTGGGCGGGTAATGGAGGCCCATTCTTCGGTGCGGGCCAATACGTCACTCAGATTCATCTGCCGCGAGGAGTCCACCAACACGGCCATGCGTACCCCGATTTCCATCGGGCCATTGGCTTCGCCTGTCACGACAATGCGCGGATTCACTCCTTGCTGCAAGGTGGTCAAGGACGCGTGCGCTGCAAGCGTCAACCACAATGCTGCCGCGACCAGCAGGTGCAGCGACTTTCCACGCGCTCGGATCAAACTGCCGCGAGAAAGCATCCAGGCTCCGCCCGCAAACATGCGGTACGCAAAGAGGAAGAGGGAAGTTGACGAGCCTTGACCCCGGCACTGGCTCCACAGTTAGGGCTGCTTGGTTCCCCACCTGACCCGGTTGGCCGCTTCACCATGCGGGAAGGCCCGTCGGGGTCTATTGTAGCCGCAGGCGGGCGTCGGTTCGCTGCATGTTGCACCGTAGAATGCCTGCCATGTCCTACCTCGTGCTCGCCCGCAAGTACCGTCCCCGCAGCTTCACCGAAATGGTGGGGCAGGACCATGTGGTGCAGGCGCTCACGAATGCACTGAGCACCCAGCGTCTGCACCATGCCTACCTGTTCACGGGCACGCGCGGCGTGGGCAAGACCACGGTATCGCGCATCCTGGCCAAGTCGCTCAATTGCCAGGGGCCCGACGGGCAGGGCGGCATCACCGCCACGCCCTGTGGCGTGTGCCAGGCGTGCCGTGACATCGACAGCGGCCGCTTCGTTGACTACACCGAACTCGACGCCGCCTCCAACCGCGGGGTGGACGAAGTGCAGACCCTGCTGGAGCAGGCGGTGTACAAGCCGGTGCAGGGGCGCTTCAAGGTCTTCATGATCGACGAAGTGCACATGCTCACCAACACGGCCTTCAACGCCATGCTCAAGACGCTGGAAGAGCCGCCCGAATACCTCAAGTTCGTGCTCGCCACCACCGATCCGCAGAAGGTGCCGGTGACGGTGCTGAGCCGCTGCCTGCAGTTCAACCTGCGCCCGATGGCGCCGGAAACCGTGCGCGAGCACCTGGAAAAGGTGCTGGCTACCGAGGGGGTGCAGGCAGACGCCCAGTCGCTGCGTCTGCTTGCTCGTGCGGCGCGCGGCTCCATGCGCGACGCCCTGTCGCTCACCGACCAGGCCATTGCCTTCGGCGGTGGCGGATTGCACGAGGCACAGGTGCGCCAGATGCTGGGCAGCGTGGACCGCAGCTATGTCTACCGTCTGATCGGCGCCCTGGCCGAGGGCGACGGGCGCAGCGTGGTCGAGACCAGCGAGGCCCTGCGCCAGAACGGTCTCAATGCCGCCTCCACACTGGAAGAGATGTCCACGGTGCTGCAACGCATGGCCGTGGTCCAGGTGGTGGGGGGCGGCGACGACGCCGACCCTGATGCCCAGGAAATCGAGCGGCTGGCCCAGGCCATGCCCGCGGATGAGACCCAACTGCTCTACAGCATCTGCCTGCAGGGCCGTGCCGACCTGGGGCTGGCACCGGACGAGTACGCCGCCCTGACCATGGTGCTGCTGCGCCTGCTGGCCTTCAAACCCGCGGCAGGCGACTCGGCTCAAAAAAAAACTCTAGCGACAGCCCCACGCCCCGTTGAAGCACGCGCGGAGCTGGCGGTTTCGCCACCAGTAGCCGCTTCCGCGCGGCCGTCCGCGGTGCCGCCGCCGCCTGCTGCAGTGCCAGCGGCTTCGCCTGCTCCATCCGCAGCGGCTGCTGACCCGGTGGTCGTGCAGCCGTGGGAGGAAGTACCGGCGGGACACGTGCTACCGGTGCGCGAGAGCGAGCCACCAGAGCCTCCTGCAGCTCCGGTTCAGGTGCGAAATCCGGCTGTAGCCCGCATGGAACCTGCGCAGGCTGCTCATGAAGTAGTAGCGGTGCCGGTGCGCACCAGCCAGGAGAGCCGGGTCGACGTGGCTCAGGGCGGTGGCGACCTGCAGCCCACCGAAGAGGGCGACTTCTGGTTTGCCACGGTGCAGTCGCTGATCGACAGCGATGCCATTGCTGCCATGGTGCGTGAACTGGCCATGCAGGCGCAACTCATCGGGCGCGATACCGACCAGTGGCTGCTGCGGGTCGAGCGCGAGTCGCTGAACCAACCCAGCACCCGTGAGCGACTGACCAGCGCACTGCGCGCCGCTGGCCATGCCGTGGAACTGGCGGTGGAGCTGGGGCGCGTTACCGACAATCCGGCGCGCCGGGTCCGTGCGGCAGCCCAGGCGCGCCAGCTCGGCGCGGAAAAGATTATTTTGGAAGACCCGCTGGTGCAGGCTTTGATGCAGGACTTTGGCGCGAAAATCGTGCCTGGCTCGATCAAGCCCCTCTAGCCGGGTGCGACGCAATTCTTTCTGGAAGGAAAACAATGTTCAACAAAGGACAACTGGCTGGCCTCATGAAGCAGGCCCAGGCCATGCAGGACAACATGAAGAAGGCCCAGGACGAGCTGGGCAACATCGAAGTCACGGGTGAATCGGGCGCTGGACTGGTGAAGGTGGTCATGACCTGCAAGCACGATGTCAAGCGCGTGACCATCGACCCCAGCCTGCTGGCCGATGACAAGGACATGCTCGAAGACCTGGTGGCTGCTGCGTTCAACGCTGCCGTGCGCAAGGCCGAAGAGACCACCACCGAGAAGATGGGCAAGATCACCGCGGGGATGCCAGGCCTTCCCGGCGGCATGAAATTCCCTTTTTGAGGGTGGCTACTGCGCGGGCGATCTGCGGCGTTGGGCGGTGCGCGGACTCCTCACGACCAACAAGGTCGTTCCGGGTCCTGTGCTCCGGCCGCCTTGCAGCTCATCCCGCTCGCTACGCCCTGTGATGCATCACCAAGAAGCCATGGGTTCGCGCTGTGTCTGACGCCCATTCCCTCGAAACATTGATCCAGGCGCTCAAGCGGCTGCCGGGGGTGGGTGTGAAGTCGGCGCAGCGCATGGCGTTTCATCTGCTGCAGCATGACCGTGCCACGGCCCAGGTGCTGTCGCGTGCATTGGCCGATGCGGTGGAGCGCACCCAGCACTGCGAGCGCTGCCATACCTTTACCGAGGGCACGGTGTGTGCGACCTGCCTGGACCCGGAGCGCGATGCCAGCAAGCTGTGCGTGGTGGAAACACCCGCCGACCAACTGGCGATGGAACGCACCAAGGCCTACAAGGGCCTGTACTTCGTGCTCATGGGGCACCTCAGTCCCTTGGACGGCATCGGCCCGAAGGACATCGGCATGGCCAAATTGTTCGAGCGCGCCTGCGACGGCAGCGTGCAGGAAGTCATCCTGGCCACCAACTTTACCGCCGAAGGTGAAGCCACCGCCCACGTCATTGCACAGGGGCTGCAGGCCCGGGGTGTGCGCTGTACCCGGTTGGCCCGCGGCGTGCCGGTGGGCAGCGAGCTCGAATACGTCGACCTGGGCACCATTGCCCATGCGCTGGTGGATCGCCGCTGAGACCGACCGGTCGCTGGTCAGCCGTGGGCGACAAGGGCTTACTTTTTTGGCTGAGTTCTGTATTCTTGCGGTATTGGCTGCGGGGAAAGGATTCCATCCATGAAGAAACTGCTCGCATTCCTGATTGCAGGTCTGGTTTGGCTGTCACCTGCGTCGGCCCAGCAGGTGCTCAAGGTGGCCGACCCCAATGGGTCGACGCAATACCGAAACGCCTTGACTGCCCTGTACAAGGAAGTGGGGTTGGTGCCGGAGTTTGTGTCCCTGCCCGGTGAGCGAGCGCTTCGCAGCGTTGAAAACGGTGAGGTGGATGCCGATTTGGGACGCGTCACCGGGGCAACGGCGGGCTACCAGAACACCATCGAGCTCAGTGAGCCCATTATCGAAATCGGTCTGGTGCCGGTGGTCAAAAAGGACTCCCCTTGGGGAAAGCTGAGCCTGCCTGACCTCAAAGGCAAGACCGTGGGTGCTGTGCGTGGAACCAAGATGGCCGAAGGTGCCATGGCCAAGTTGGGTCAGGAACCCGTCTTGGTCAACACCTCACAGCAGTTATTCCAAATGCTGGCTGCCGGTCGTATCGAGGTTGCGCTGACGACATCGACATCCATGCCTAGCGCAGAGGAGCTCGTCGGCGCCAAGGTGTTGCCCCCCTTGTTCACGTCCAAGGCGGTGCATGTGTTGAACAAGAAGTGGGCGACGCTCGCCCCCAGGATTGACGTTGCACTCAAGGCAATGAAGGCGGATGGGCGCTGGGCGAAGCTGATGGCTGCACCCTGAGTGACAATCGCGGTTTTCCAACTATTTTTTCTGTCATGCAAGTTGCCCATTTCACCCTGGCCTATTGGTGCATCCTGATCGCGGTCCTGCTGCCCATCGCCTGTGCCGGTATTGCCAAGTCCGGCAAGTTCAACAAACCCCGGCGCGAAGGCGGTTACGACAACCACAACCCCCGCGCCTGGTTGGCCAAGCAGACCGATTGGCGCGCCCGCGCCAATGCGGCCCAGGCCAACAGTTTCGAGGCCTTGCCCTTCTTCATCGGCGCGGTGCTGGTGGCCCACCAACTCGGGGCCAACCAGGCCCGGGTGGACTTGCTGGCCCTGCTGTACATCGTGACCCGCATCTTCTACGTGATGCTGTACCTGGCGGACAACGCCAAGCTGCGCAGTGTCGTCTGGACCATTGCGTTTGGCCTGAACATTGCGATCCTGTTTGCCGGATTCCGCTGAGGGATCAGTGCAGTGGTTGCACTGCGCCGACGGACAGTCATGAAGGGTGGAGGCCGAAAGGCCCCACCCTTTATTTCTTTCGCTTTTGTGGCGCTGCAGATTTGCCCTTGGCCACGCTCTTTCCCTTGACCGCCTTGGCGCTTCCCTTGGCTTTGGCAGTTGCAGCGCTACCCTTGCCAGGACGTGCCGCCACATAGAGGACCACCGACTGTCCGGGCTTGAAGCTGGCACTGGTGGACACGTTGTTCCATTGGGCGATGTTCTGTGCTGACACTTTGTGCTTTCGGGCCAATGAAGCCACAGTGTCACCCTTGGCGGCCTTGACCGAGGTCTTGCGCAGGGTGACTTCGGGGGCCAGCGATATCTGTCCGTTGTCAGCCACTTTCTCGGCCACATCGTGCTGGATACCGGCGCCGCGCGGCACCAGCAGGGTGCTGCCACCGCGGATCAGCATGCGCGCCGGGATGCCGTTGACGGTGCGCAATTCCGCTTCGGACATGCCCACGCGCTTGGCCGCTTCGGCGGCGTTCATGTTGGACGGGGCAATCCAGACCGTCCAGCTCGCCAGGCGTCCGGCAAAACTCTCCAGGTTGGTCTGGAACAGGGCGGCATTGTCCCAGGGCAGCAGGATCTGCGGCGTGCCCGCTGCCAGGATCACCGGCTTGTGCATGGACGGGTTGAGTGCCTTGAAGTCTTCGACCGATACATGGGCCAGCCGTGCGGCCAGGGCCACGTCGATGTCACGGCGGATGGTGACGGTGTCGAAGAAGGGGTGGTTCGGTATGTCAGGCAGGCGGCTGTTGAACTGGGCCGGATTGGCCACGATGTTCTTCATGGCCTGCAGCTTGGGCACATAGAAACGGGTTTCCATGGGCATGTTGATTTCGGTGTAGCCCGTGCCGCCACCGGCATTCTGGGACTTGCGGATGGCACGCTGCACACTGCCTTCGCCCCAGTTGTACGCGGCCAGTGCCAGATGCCAGTCACCGAACATGCGGTAGAGCTTTTGCAGGTAGTCCAGCGCCGCGCGGGTCGATGCCAGCACGTCGCGTCGGTCGTCGCGGAAGACGTTTTGCTTGAGGTCGAAGGTACGTCCGGTGGCCGGCATGAACTGCCACATGCCCGCAGCCTTGGCGGTGGAGACCGCCTGCGGGTTGAAGGCGCTTTCCACAAAGGGCAGCAAGGCCAGTTCGGTCGGCATGTCGCGCAGTTCGAGCTCCTCGACGATGTGGAACAGGTATTTGCGCGAACGCTCCGTCATGCGGAAGATGTAGTCGGGCCGGGCGGTGTACCACTGCTCGCGGTCAGCCACCAGGCTGCTTTGCAGGTCGGGCATGGCAAAGCCGCGCCGGATGCGTTCCCACAGGTCTACCGGGGCGGACAGCGAGACCACCGTGCGCGAGCTTTCGCCGCCCAGGGTGATCTTGGGCAGTGAGAAATCGCCGCCATCGGCCGCCGCCGGGGTCGGGGCGGACGTGCCGAGCCCGAACAGGCTCAGCGCGTTCGATTGCTGCAGGCGCAGGCTTTCTCCGCTGGGGCGGGCGGACGGACCCGCGTCGACGACGGGGGCGGGCTCACGGCTTGGGGCCGGGGATGTCGACACCGAGGTCGACGCAGGATGCACCGGGGCGTTGGCGTTTCCTGCGGGTGGGGCGCTGGCGCAACCGCCCAGCAGCAACGCGCCCACCAGGGTAAGGAGGAGGAAGGGTTTCATGCGAATTCGTTTTTCCAGCGACGCAGCGCAGCGAAGACTTCTTCGCTGGTCTGCAAGCCGCTTTCACGCGCCAAGGCGCTGGCCCTGGGCTGTGGCTGATCACAGCGCAGGAAGGGGTTGATTTGCTTTTCCAGCGCCAGGGTGCTGGGAAGGGTGGGCCGACCGGCGGCGCGCAGCGCCTGGCAGTGCTGCGCATGGGCCTGCGTGGCCGCATTGTCCGGCTCCACGGCCAGGGCGAAGCGCAGGTTGGACAAGGTGTACTCGTGGGCACAGCACACCCGTGTGTGCTCGGGCAGCGCAGCCAATGCTTGCAGGGAGGCAGCCATCTGCTGCGGCGAGCCCTCGAACAGGCGCCCGCATCCGGCACTGAACAGCGTGTCACCGCAAAACAACACGGGGGCCTGCTGAGGCATGCCGACCAGTGGGAGCCAGAAGGCGACGTGGGCGCGCGTGTGCCCAGGTACGGCCAGTACCTGGACTTTCAGCCCCATGACGCTCAGGGTTTCTCCGCCGTGCACTGGCTCGTCAATGCCTGCAATCCCTTCGCTACCAGTGCCGATCACGGTGGCGCCAGTGGCTGCCTTCAGCGTCGCAATGCCGCCGGTGTGATCGCCATGGTGGTGGGTGACTAGAATGGCTGCGAGCTGCAGCCCCTGGGCCTGCAGTGCCTGCATGACGGGGGCCGGGTCGCCGGGGTCCACCACCAAAGCCTGCGCGCCGTCGTGCAACATCCAGATGTAGTTGTCGTTGAAAGCGGGCAGCGGTACAAGGTTCATGGGCGACGAAATTATAGATTTGCATGACTGGCTACAGACTCCCTGTGGCCAGTATCTGCTGGCATGGGAAATGCAGCAAGCCCAGGCACTGGTGGCTGACGTGTTTGGCTACCACGCGCTGCAGTTGGGCCTGCCCGAACTCGATGCCCTGGAGGCCAACCGCATGCCGCATCGCTGGCTGGCCACCGAATACATGGCGCCCGTGCAAGGCCCTGCATGGGCACGGCTGGGGCTGCTGAGCGATTTCACCGCCTTGCCGTTTGCCGCCAACAGCCTGGACCTGCTGGTGCTGCCCCATACGCTGGAATTCAGTGCCGACCCCCATGCCACGCTGCGCGAGGTGGAGCGCGTGCTGGTGCCGGAAGGGCGGGTGCTGGTGTTCGGGCTCAACCCCACCGGTCTGTGGGCACTGCGCCAGTGGCGTGCGCGGTTGGCGGGCAAGCTGGGGTGGGGGCGGCTGTTCCTGCCGCAGGAAGGCGAGTTCATCGGGGCCCGGCGTCTGCAGGACTGGTTGCATTTGCTGAGCTTCGAAATGGAACAGACGTCCTTCGGCTGTTTCGTGCCCGCTGTGCGCACCGAGCAATGGCTGCAGCGCTGGTTGTGGCTGGACCGCTATGGCCCGCGCCTGTGGCCGGTTCTGGGCTCGGCCTACAGTGTGCTCGCGGTCAAGCGCGTGCGTGGCATCCATCTGTTGGGGCCGGTGTGGAAGAAGCAGCGACAATCGGCGCGCCGTGCCGTGCCGGTGGCGCGCCATGCGCCCGGGGTGCACCGCAACCAAACAAAAGAAGGGTAAGAGTCTTGGTGACAGCGTTGAGCGAAGTGACGGTCTATACCGATGGCGCCTGCAAGGGCAATCCGGGGCCGGGCGGATGGGGGGTGCTGCTTCGTTCGCGTGACGGCAGCGAGAAGGAGCTGTTCGGGGGCGAGCTGGAAACCACCAACAACCGCATGGAAATGATGGCCGTGATCCAGGCCCTGCGTGCGCTCAAGCGCCCCTGTGACGTGACCCTGCATCTGGACAGCCAGTATGTGCTCAAGGGCATCACCGAGTGGCTGCCGGGCTGGAAAGCCAAGGGTTGGAAAACCTCGACCAAGCAGGACGTCAAGAACGCCGACCTGTGGCGCGAGCTCGATGCCCTGGTGGCGGGGCAAGGCCACCGCATCGACTGGCGCTGGGTCAAGGGCCATGCGGGGGACCCCGGCAACGAACGTGCCGACGCGCTGGCCAATGCCGGCGTGGTGCACGCGCAGCGCCGCGGCGCCTGATCGCTGCCTACAACACCGCGTCGAGCATCAGCACCGAAACCAGGTCGCCGGCCACCACGTTGCCCTGGGTGTGGGACAGCACGATCAGGCCGTTGGCTTGGACCATGGAGCTGAGCACGCCCGAACCCTGGTTGCCGGTGGTGCGTACCTGCAGGCGGCCGTCAGCCCCCAGGCTGACCACGCCGCGCTGGTATTCGGTACGCCCCGGCTTCTTGCGCAGCGCCTCCGTGCTGTGGGCCTGCAGCAGCAGCGGTGCCGTGGTCCGCGCGCCCATCATGCGCAGCAGCGCTGGGCGCACGAAGGCCAGAAAGGTCACCATCACGGCTACCGGGTTGCCGGGCAGGCCGAAGAGCAGGGCACTGCGTTGCTGGCTATTGCTACCATTTTCGTAGCTGTCTACGCAATCCTTATGCGGGCTGGAGGTCGATTTGCTTGCTGCAATGCGGCCGACGGCCATGGGGCGGCCCGGGCGCATGGCAATCTTCCAGAAAGCCACGTCGCCGAGCTGGCGCATCATGGCCTTGGTGAAATCCGCCTCGCCCACGCTGACCCCGCCACTGGTGATGACCACGTCGCTCTGTGCCGCGGCCTGGGTGAAGGCCTGTTCCAGCAGGAGCGGGTCGTCGCGCACCACGCCCAGGTCCAGCACCTCGCATCCCAGGCGCGTGAGCATGCCCAGCACGGTGTAGCGGTTGCTGTCGTATACCGCGCCTTCCCGCGGGGGTTGACCAATGCTCAGGATCTCATCGCCGGTGGAGAAGTAGGCCACCCGCAGGCGCCGGGTGACGTGTACGGTGCCAAGCCCCAAACTGGCCACCAGCCCTTGCGCAGCGGGCGTGATCAGCTCGCCTTTCTGTAGCGCCGGGTAACCTTGGCGCAGGTCCTCGCCCATCAGGCGGCGGTTGTCGCCGCGCTGCACCACACCGGCGGGCACGACTACTGCGTCGCCCTCCATGGAGGTGAACTCTTGCGGAACCACGGTGTCCAGCCCGGCGGGCAGGATGGCACCGGTCATGATGCGCACGCATTCGCCAGCGCCCACCGTGCCGCTCCAGGCCTTGCCAGCCAGAGCGGTGCCCACCACCCGCAGCCGCAGGGGTTCGCCGGGTTGCAGTGCTGCACCGTCGAAGGCATAGCCATCCATGGCGGAGTTGTCATGCGGAGGCACGCTGATGGGTGACACCACGTCGTGTGCCAGTACCCGGCCCAGGGCGGCAAGGATCGGAAGCTCTTCGGTCTGGGTCACGGGCTCGACCAGCGTGTCGAGGAATTCGCGCACCTTGTCTGCATGCAGGGCGTCGGGGTCGTAGCCCTGCAAGCGGGCAGCGATGTCGGCAATCGAGTTCATGGTGCGTTGGTGTCGGTCAGGTGTTGCAGCCCGTTCAAGTCGGCCAGCGTGTTGATGTTGGTGAAGGCCCAGGGCGGGTCCTGCGGGCGGTTGAACGGCACCAGGGCCAGCGGGTGGCGCTGCGCCCAGGCCCCGATCTTGCGCCCCCCCTCGTTGACGAACTGCGCCAGGTCCTCTGCCACGCTGCGGTGCATCAGGCAGAAGGCCGGCTGGCGGCGCAGCTCCGGATGGCTGGCGGACTCCGGGGCGCAGGCCAGCGCCACACGGGCGTTTTGGGTCTGCAGTGTGGCCAGCATGTGCTGGGCCAGGTCCAGCGGGAAGAGGGGGGTGTCGCAGGGTACCGCCAGCAGGTAGTCGGTGTCGCAGGCCGCCCAGCCCGCCAGGAATCCGGCCAATGGGCCCTGGTAGCCGGCCAGGCTGTCCGGCAGCACCGGCCAGCCCCACTGGGCATAGGTTTCGGTATGGCGGTTGGCACTGAGCAGCAACCTCTGTACGCCGCCGCCCTGCAGCAGCCGTTGGCCTGCGTGCCGCGCCAGTGCTTGGCCGCGGAAGACTTGCAGGCCCTTGTCGACCCCGCCCATGCGTGAACCCTGTCCCCCCGCCAGCACAATGGCGGTGATGCCCGGTGAGGCGGTGTCGCTGCCCTGCACGTTCAGCCGCCGATGTAGCTCATCTCGACCCGGGGGCGCTGGCTACCCGTCGTGCTGGAGAGGCTGCGCAGCTCGCTGTAGCGGTCACCGCGCTGGCGCCAGATCCATGACAGGGCGTTGCCAATCTCCTCGTCGCTGCGGCCCTCGCGCAGCAGGCTGCGCAGGTCGTAGCCCTGGCCAGCAAACAGGCACAGGTAGAGCTGGCCTTCGGTGGACAGTCGCGCGCGGTTGCAGTCGGCGCAGAAGGCCTGCGTCACGCTGCTGATGACACCCACCTCGCCGGCATTGCGGTCCCATTGGCCGTTGGCGTTGGCATAGCCCCAGCGCTGGGCGGTTTCACCGGGAGCCGCGGCTTCCAGTGCTACCAGGGGCATGTCCTGCTGGATGCGCCGGATCACATCGGCCGAGGGCAGCACGTCATCCATTCGCCAGCCATTGGTGGCTCCCACGTCCATGAATTCGATGAAACGCAGCACCACGCCGCTGCCGCGGAAGTGGCGGGCCATGGGCAGGATCTGGTCGTCGTTGGTACCGCGCTTGACCACCATGTTGACCTTGACCGGCCCCAGACCGGCATCGCGTGCCGCGGCAATGCCTTCGAGCACCGATTCCACGGGAAAGTCGACATCGTTCATGGCCCGAAACACCGTGTCGTCCAGCCCGTCCAGGCTCACCGTCACGCGGTTCAGCCCTGCATCCTTCAGGGCGCGGGCCTTGCGCGCCAGCAGCGATCCGTTGGTGGTGAGGGTGATGTCCAGCGGTGCGCCTTCGGGTGTGCGCAGCGCCGCCAGTTGTTCGATGAGCGCCTCGATGTTCTTGCGCAGCAGTGGCTCGCCTCCGGTGAGGCGGATCTTGCGCACACCCAGGTCTACAAAGCGCCGTGCCAGACGCGTGATTTCCTCGAAACTCAGCAACGCGGAATGGGGCAGGTAGGCGTGGTCCTTGTCGAACACTTCCTTGGGCATGCAGTAGGTGCAGCGGAAGTTGCAGCGGTCCGTGACACTGATGCGCAAGTCGCGCAAGGGGCGCTGGCGCTGGTCCTGCAGCGGTCGGTCCGCCACGGCGGGTGCCGCAAACGCCTGCACCGGCAAGGGCAGCGCGCGGGGTTGGCCTGCGGCAATGGGGATGGTGCGGGGGGTGGATCGCTCGGACATGACGATATTTTCACCGCAGTGCCCAAGCCCGGTAGACTAGTGCCAGGGAATTCCTTGATACAAAGCAAACAATAGACACCTCCCACTGAGTAGACACCCATGTTTCCCCGCGTTATTCCGATGGCACTGGCCTGCATCCTGGGTGGGCAGCAGGCCCTGGCGCAAGGCCAGACTGGCGCATCGGCATTGACTGAACAGGACTTCCTGGCGGAAATGCCCGTGGTGCTGTCGGTGTCGCGCCTGGCACAGCGGCTCGATGAGGTCCCCGGTGCCATGACCATCCTGGACCGTGAGTTCATCCGCATGACGGGGGCGCGGGATGTGGTCGATCTGTTGCGTTTCGTTCCAGGATTTGTCACCAGCACCACGTTTGAGACCGATGCGCCCATGGCCTACTACCATGGGAAGGTGGACGATTGGGCCAACCGCCTGCAGTTGTTGGTCGATGGTCGATCGGTCTATTCATCATTCCTGCAGGGTTCGGTGGGTCTGGGCTTCCAGTCGACCGCTTTGGACGACATTGAACGCATCGAAATACTGCGCGGTTCCAACTCTGCCGCTTATGGCTCGCGGGCGTTTCTGGGGGTGGTGAACATCGTGACCCGTAGCCCTGGGGATTTTGGGGCGGGTTCAGCCAGGGTGACGGCGGGTGAAAACGGTGTGGCCGACCTGTATGGCAATGTGGCCTGGCGCGGCGAACAGTCATCCAGTCGGATCAGTGTGGACACGCGGGGCGATGCCGGCCTGCGCAAGACCGGTTCGGTGGCTGGGGCCAAGGGTGACAACCGGGTGTCGCGTGTGAATTTCGCCAGTGAACTGGATATAAGCTCGGCTCTGGGCATGACGATTCGTGCGGGCCTGGTGGATCTGGCCGCCTACCGCGGTGATGGCAAGAGCCCAGGAAATTTCGAGCGTTTGCGCTTCATGGATGCTGCCTACGCTCAGGCAACGGTGCGCTATGTGGTGTCTGCCGACGAGGAAGTTGAGGCCCAGCTTTCGCGTACTGCGTTTGAGCACCACGATCATTTCCCATACTTCAATTCAGGGGCGCCGGCCAATTACCAAGGGGTCAAAATTGATTGGAGCGGTTCGGAGAACAATGATGTGCTCGGACTGCAATACACCAGGCGGTACAACCCGACCTTGCGCTATGTCGCGGGCGTCGAGGTCCGACAGGAAGAATTGCGGGCGGAGTCCAGTTTCTACCAGCGCAGTGCCATTTCCTCGCAGGCCCGACGCATGTTCGGTAACCTCGAATGGCGACCTGTGCAGGATTGGGTGGTGAACCTCGGTGCGCATTACGAATACGTTCCTTCCGAAGTATCCGCGGTCTCGCCGCGATTAATGGCCAACTGGCACTGGATGCCTGGTCATACCCTGCGTTTCGGGGTCTCGACAGCCTTTCGCCAGCCTAGTCCGTTCGAGAAGTACCAGGACCGTCGGTATTTCGATGCCTCTGGCGCGTTCCTGTTGCAGACCGGCGCCCCCAACACCAATTTGCGATCTGAGAAAGTCCTGTCGCGGGAGCTGGGCTACTTCATCGGTGCCCATGACTTGCCGGTCCAGGCCGATGTGCGCCTGTTTCACGAGTACATCTCCGATGGCCTTTCCCACGATTTGGCCACACCTGATGTCTACTGGAACTCCGAAAACTACGATATGCGCGGCGGTGAACTGCAGGTTTCCTGGCAGCCGCGTAGCAGTACGCGGTTGTCGCTGGCATGGACGCGGACTGACATCACCATCAACAATTCCATCAGCAATGATGCGGCTTTTCGGACTGAATACAGCACGCCAAAGACCAGTGGAAGTGCCATGCTGACCCAAACGTTTGGCGTGTGGGATTGCTCTTTGATGTACACGGATGCCAATGATGTAGCCCTGATGTCGAGCAGTTCAAACCACGTGCGCTCCTCGTTCTACCGAACCGACTTGCGAGTGGCCCGGCATCTGCGCTGGAGGGGTGCCAAGGGGGAGATGGCACTGACGGTACAGAACCTTAATGACCCGTACCAGGATGGTGACTGGAAATTCCAGTTCGACCGTCGTGCGCTGTTCTCATTGCGTTTCGAGTACTGACGATGCGGATGCGCTTTCGTGCGGGCTGGTTGGGGCTGTTTTGGTGGTGTGCCGCATTGACGGCACATGCCGATGTTCTCGCGATCCTGCACAGCGAACGCGCTCCGAGTTATGCGGCGGTCGGTGAAGCGATCCAGAGCGAGTTGGAACATGCAGGGCATGTGGTTGCCGCTTCATACGTTGCCGAGGTCAATGGGCTGGAGTCACTATTGGCGCGTTCGCCAAAAGTTGTGGTGACGCTGGGCGCTGCGGCGCTACGTACGGTGTTGGCGTCCGACACCCGTTTGCCGGTGGTGGCCAGTTTGATTCCGCGTTCTGCCTTTGAGCGGGTCCTGCGCGAACCCGGCCGCAAGTCTACGGGGCCGGTGCATGCCATCTATCTGGACCAGCCGTTCTCACGCCAGCTGGATCTGATGCAGTTGGTGGTTCCCGATCTCAAGCATGTGGGGGTGCTCTGGGGCCCGGACTCCCAGTCCCTGCGCCCGGTCCTGCAGGCGGCGCTGCTCGCACGCGGCTTGCAGGAAAGTGGCGCGACGGTGGCGCAAGCCACCAGTGTCGGGGAGGCCACGCGGCAGGTGTTACAGGAGTCGGACGCGCTGCTGTCCATTGCCGATCCCTTGGTCTACAACAGCAGCACCGTCACCAACATCCT
Organism: Curvibacter sp. APW13; assembly: GCF_032337135.1. Classification (NCBI taxonomy): domain Bacteria; kingdom Pseudomonadati; phylum Pseudomonadota; class Betaproteobacteria; order Burkholderiales; family Comamonadaceae; genus Curvibacter; species Curvibacter sp. APW13. Next base: position 420,020 of record NZ_JAVXZZ010000003.1, read on the forward strand.
GATGGCCAGCTACCGTGCCAAGCAGGGCGTGTTCGCCTTCTCGCCTGCCTATGTGAAGGCGGGAGCGCTGGCGGGCCTGTACACCACGCCGGCACAGATCGGCGCCCATACCGCAGAAACGGCCCGCCAACTTGCGCGCGGCGCGACGGTGCCTGCGGTCCAATACCCGGTGGACTTTACGCTCAGTGTCAATGAACACGTGGCGCGCTCGCTGGGTTTGTCGTTGGATGAGGCAGCTTTGTCGCAGCGCCTCAGACGCCTGGAGCGCAAACCATGAGGCTATCAACTATTCGGGTACGCATGCTGGTCGCCGCCTTGGTGCCGGTGTTCCTGACTGTGGTCATCATGGTCGGTGTGTTCTGGTCTGGTCGCGTGTCGGATCTGGGTAGCGCGCACCAGCAGCAGGCACGTCTGTTGGTCCAGAAGGTGGCTCTGGCCAGTGAATACGGCATCTTCTCCGGCAATGCCACTGCTTTGCAGGGTGTCGTGATGTCGGTGCGCAAGGAGCCGGGGGTGCGCTTTGTGGCGGTACTGTCACCGTCCGGGCAGGTGCTGGCGCAGTCGGGGACCGGTGCATACCACCAGTTTGCCAACTTGTCGGATCCCACGTATTTGGCGCGACAGCGTGAGCAGGGCATCAACACGGTCATGGAGGCGGTGACCTCGCGCAACGTGCAGCTGGATGACCTGTATGCGTCGACTTCGGATGAGTCCGGCCTTGGTGTTCAGGTTCTGGGGTACGCAGTGGTCGAGCTATCGATGGAGCCCTTGCGAAATCAGGAACGGAACCTTCTGATGGTCGCCATTGGTGTCGGCATTCTTGGTCTTCTGGTAGGCGGCATGTTGGCATTGCAACTCGGCGAACGTGTGGTTCGACCGGTCATGAGCATTTCACGACGCATTCAGCGCATCGGACAAGGGGACTTCCAACCACAGCACGGACTGTCTGACAGTGAGCCGTTGATAGAACTGCATCATGCGCTCAATGACATGGCCGTGAGATTGGCCTGGGGGCGTGAAGAATTGGAACAGCGTGTTGCGGCCGTGACCAGTGAGCTTCGTGAGAAGAAGGAAGAGGCGGAGAACGCCACTTTGGCCAAATCGCGATTCCTGGCCGCAGCCAGCCATGATCTGCGCCAGCCGATCCACGCCTTGGGGCTGTTCGTGGCGCGCTTGTCGCAGTACCCGATGGATGTTCCGATGCGCCAGTTGGTTCAGCATTTGGATGCTTCGGTGCAGGCCATGCAAAACCTGTTGGATGGTCTGCTCGATGTGTCCCGGCTCGATGCCGGGGCGGTGACGGCCAATGTGCGTCCCGTCAACATCAACGTCATTTTCGACTTTGTGCGTGTTTCCAGCACCGCCTCCGCGCGTGACAAGGGTATTCGACTTCGGGTGCGGCCCACCACCCTTTGGTGCCATAGTGACCCCGTGTTGCTGCAGCGCATGGTGATGAACCTTGCACACAATGCCTTGCGTTACACCGTGCAAGGAAGCGTGCTGGTTCGTTGTCGAAAGATCAACAACGGCAGCCATGTGCGCATCGATGTCATGGATTCCGGTGTTGGCATCGCATCGGAGCACCAAAAGGATATCTTCCGTGAGTTCTTCCAGGTGGGGAATGCGGCACGAGACCGCACCCAGGGCTTGGGGCTGGGATTGAACATCGTACAAAGGAGCGCGCGTCTGCTGGGCCATGACGTTGAGTTGAAATCGGCACTTGGTTGCGGCACGCGGTTTTCCATCATCGTTCCACTGTGCAGCCCGCAGGTGGTGGCCACATCGCGCGAGGTTGAGGCACTGCCGAATGCGCCCTTGGGCTTGCACCAAGGGCTCGAAGGTGTGCGCGTGCTGGTAGTGGAAGACGATGTCACGTCGCGTCAAGCGCAGGAAGAACTGCTGCGGTCGTGGGGATGCGAGGTGTGCGCTGTGGCTACCGCTGCCATGGCAACCATGTCAGTGCAGCAAGGCTTCAGCGTCGATGTCGTCGTCAGCGACTTCCGATTGGGGGGGGAAAGCAATGGGCTGGATGTGATTGCCCAGATACGCGAATTGCTGGGTTGGCCAGTGCCCGCCTGTGTGGTCAGCGGCGATACCGATTCGGACCTGATGCAGGCAGCGCGGGCTGCCTCCCTGACGCTGTTGCACAAACCAGTGCGACCCGCCAAGCTGCGTAGTCTCGTGCGTCACCTGGCCAATGCCACTGCAGCGGCTCGCGAACAGGCAGTAGGCAAAAAGTCGGGGCAAGAACCTCGATCCTGAGGCTCGTACTATCAGGCTTGCCAGCGGTTGGAATCCGCTTTCATGACTTTGCTGTTGCCCGGTATCCGCAGCGCGTCGCCGCGACGACGGCCTGCGTTCGGTTCTGGACGTTGAAATGGCGCAGGATGGCAGCCATATGGGTCTTCACTGTTTCCTCCGAGATCGACAGGAGTCGTGCGATATCGGGGTTGGAGCGACCCGCAAGCAATTCGCACAACACCTGCTCCTGCTTGGGACTCAAGGGCATTGGCGCGGTGGCTGGCGCAGGATAGTCCTGATCGAAAGTCTGTGCTGCGGGGGGCGGCATATAGATATCACCTGCCAGCACACAGCGTACAGCGCCAAGCAGTTCTTCACTGACACTGGTTTTCGTCGAGTAGCCAGCAGCGCCTGCCTGAAGCACCTGGTGCATGATTTGGGGATTCGATGACCCCGAAAGGATCAAGACCGGGATGTCTGGATGTCTGCGAGAAAAAATGCGAAGGGCATCCAGCCCGTTCATGTCCGGAAGATGGTAGTCGAGCAGAACGAGTTCCAAGTCAGGGTGCTCAAGTGCTACGCTGAATCCTTGGGCGCAGGTGCCCACGAGGAATACCTCCACGTTGTCCTCCAACGTACGAAGAACCTGTTTCAGTCCTTCCCGGACCAGCACATGATCGTCGATGACCAGAATTTTCATGGGTGGCTGTCGCGCCTGCAGTGTCGCAAACGCACATTATGTCGCGTATGCAGAGCCTGTTGGTGAGGCGGGGGCGCTGAGGAAAAAAAAGAGCCCGCACGGGGTCGGCGGGCTCTGTGGCACAGTGGGGGCAAGGGTCAACCGGTGTGCAATTTCATCATCAGCGGCACGATCAGCAGGGCCACGATGTTGATGATCTTGATCAAGGGGTTGATGGCGGGGCCTGCGGTGTCCTTGTAGGGGTCACCGACGGTATCGCCGGTGACTGCTGCCTTGTGGGCTTCCGAGCCTTTTCCTCCGAAATGGCCGTCCTCGATGTACTTCTTGGCGTTGTCCCAAGCACCGCCGCCGGTACACATGGAGATGGCGACGAACAGACCGGTCACGATGGTGCCCATCAGCAAGCCACCCAAAGCGGCGGGGCCGAGCAGCAGTCCCACCAGGATCGGAGCAACCACCGGGAGCAACGATGGGATCATCATCTCCTTGATGGCTGCGCTGGTCAGCATATCGACCGCGGTGTCATATTCGGGTTTGCCTGTGCCATCCATGATGCCCTTGATGGTCTGGAACTGGCGTCGTACCTCGACCACCACCGAGCCGGCAGCGCGGCCTACCGCTTCCATGGCCATGGCGCCGAACAGGTAGGGAATCAGACCGCCGATGAACAGTCCGATGATGACCATGGGATTGCTGAGGTCGAACGTAATGGTCTTGCCGTAAACCTCCAGCTTGTGGGTGTAGTCGGCAAAGAGCACCAATGCGGCCAAGCCAGCAGACCCGATGGCATAGCCTTTGGTGACTGCCTTGGTGGTGTTGCCGACAGCATCCAGTGGGTCGGTGATGTCGCGAACGCTGGGGGGCAGTTCCGACATCTCGGCAATGCCGCCTGCGTTGTCGGTGATCGGACCATAGGCATCCAAGGCCACGACAATTCCAGCCATGCTCAGCATCGATGTGGCAGCTACCGCCACGCCGTATAGACCTGCCAGTGAGTAGGCGCAGTAGATGGCGATGCAGACAAAGATCACAGGCCAGGCGGTCGAGCGCATCGAAACGCCCAATCCCGCGATGATGTTCGTGCCGTGACCAGTGGTAGACGCTTCGGCGATGTGTTGTACAGGCTTGTATTGGGTGCCCGTGTAGTATTCGGTGATCCAGACCAGCAGCCCTGTCAGTACGAGGCCGACGGTGCAGGATGCAAACAATGCCCCGGCGCCGATGCTGCGACCATCAGCTAGTGCAATGGATGCCGGAAACAGCTGTTGCGTGACAAAGTAAAACGCAATGAGCGACAGAACGCCGGCCACTGCCAGCCCCTTGTACAAGGCAGGCATGACGTTCTTCATGTCCGGCGTGGCCTTCACGAAGAAGCAGCCGATGATGGAAGCGACGATCGAGACACCACCGAGCGCCAGCGGGTACAGCACCGCATTGGTACCGCCGGCAGAGACCATGAGCGCCCCCAGTACCATCGTGGCGATCAAGGTCACAGCGTAGGTTTCGAACAGGTCGGCAGCCATGCCGGCGCAGTCCCCTACGTTATCGCCCACGTTGTCGGCAATTACTGCGGGGTTGCGCGGGTCGTCTTCGGGAATGCCTGCTTCCACTTTACCGACCAGATCGGCCCCTACGTCCGCACCCTTGGTGAAGATGCCACCACCCAGACGGGCAAAGATCGAAATCAGCGACGAGCCGAATGCAAAGCCAATCAAAGGATTGAGCTTGGCGGCGGAAACCTCTCCATTCGGAACCAGGAACCAGTAGAACGCCGAGACGCCTATGAGTCCCAGTCCCACTACCAGCATGCCTGTGATGGCGCCGCCTCGAAAGGCGACGTCCAACGCTGGGCCAATACCCTTGGTTGCGGCTTGCGCGGTCCGCACGTTGGCCCGCACAGACACGTTCATGCCAATAAAGCCACATGCTCCTGACAGGGCCGCGCCGATCGCGAACCCGACCGCACTAAGTGGGTCGAGGAACAGCCCGATGAGTACGGCCAGAATGACACCCACGATGGCGATGGTCTTGTACTGGCGCGCGAGATAGGCCGCTGCCCCGGTTTGGATGGCTGCTGCGATTTCTTGCATGCGGGCGTTGCCCGCGTCCTGGGAAAGAATCCAACTGCGGGCCCAGAAACCGTACGCGACGGCAATGAAGCCACAAACGAGCGCCAGAATCAGCGCCGAGTTGCCTGACATATAAATTCACTCCTCGAATGTTGGTTCGCTAGAGAGGGAGCAACGCCGGGTCACTCCCCATGGCGTTGCTTCCTCGTGCGCGACCCTTCAACAAAGCGGAGCAGTTGCACGATTGGCCAACCGTTTCACTGTACCCGGAAAATTTGCACGTGAGGGCCTGCGCAAGAGCGAAGTAAGTAAAATCAGGGTTAATCCTTATCCGTTTGATTTACTTCAATTTTTCTAAGCCATGTCCCTTGACAACGTCACCCCCGGAAACAACGTCCCTGAATCGTTCAACGTCATCATCGAGATTCCGATGAATGCCGATCCCGTCAAGTACGAAGTGGACAAGGCCACCGGTGCCATTTTCGTGGACCGATTCATGAGCACGGCCATGCACTACCCCACAAACTATGGCTATGTGCCGAAGACCATTTCGGGTGACGGCGATCCGGTGGACGTCCTGGTGGTTACACCGGTGCCGCTGATCCCCGGTGTCGTGGTTCCCTGTCGCGCTGTAGGTATCCTGAAGATGGAAGACGAAGCGGGTCAGGACGCCAAAGTGCTGGCCGTTCCGACCACCAAGATCCTTTCGCTCTATTCGCGCTGGCAAAAGCCGGAAGATCTGAGCCCGATTCGTCTCAAGACCATCGCGCATTTCTTCGAGCACTACAAGGATCTGGAGCCTGGAAAGTGGGTCAAGGTGCTGGGCTGGGAAGGCCCTGAGTCTGCCCACAAGGAGATCCTGGACGGAATCGCTGCCTACGAAGCCGCCAACAAGTAAGCCTTGTTTCGATATCCTCCACGAGAGTCGCCGTTCAGCCTGTTGGGCTGAACGGCGTTTTGCTTTCTCGCCAGGCCGTGCGATGCTAGCGGCTCAGACGTGGCAACATGAGGGCTGTTTTTTTGGGATCCATGATGAGTTTGCGAATTCGAACCGCACAACTGAACTTTGTTGTCGGCGATCTGTCGGGCAATGCGGCAAAGATTCTTGATGCTGCGCGCATCGCCCATGCGGATGGCATCGATCTGCTCTTGACGCCTGAGTTGTCGATCTGTGGCTATGCTGCGGAAGACTTGTTCTTGCGGCCGGGTTTTGTGGCCGCATGTGTCGACGCTGTAGAACGTCTGGCAGTGCAGTTGGCAGAGTTTGATGGGCTCACGGTGGTGGTAGGACATCCTGTGGGCGGCGATGATCGTTCACGCTCGGTCACGCGGTCCCGACGCTTCAATGCTGCCAGCGTGCTGCGTGGCGGACAAATTGCGCACCGCTACGCCAAGCGAGAGCTGCCCAATTACCAGGTATTCGACGAACGTCGTTATTTTGTTGGCGGAGATGCGCCTTGTGTGTTTGAAGCGGGTACTGGTGAGCATCGGATGCGGGTTGGCCTTCTCATCTGTGAGGACGCCTGGCATGACTATCCCGCGAATGAGTCGTTGGCGGCAGGTGCGGAACTGCTGGCGGTCATCAATGCGTCTCCATTCCATGTTGGCAAAGGGGGCGAGCGGGAGGCGGCCATGCGTGAGCGGGTGAAAGCGACCGGTCTGCCGCTCGTCTATGCCCACCTGGTGGGGGGGCAGGATGAGGTGGTTTTTGAAGGTCGCTCCTTTGCGCTGGATGCCCAGGGCGCGACGGTAGCGCGAGCGGTGGGTTTCCGTGAATGCGACTTCGATGTCGCTCTGTCCAGGAGTGCCGCAAATGGGTGGGTTGTTCGGGGCGTCGTCGAGCCTCAGGCCGACGCTGACGCGGATCTTTGGGACGCATTGGTCCTTGGTGTGCGCGACTACGTGGGCAAGAACGGTTTCCCCGGAGTTTTGATTGGTCTGTCCGGAGGCATTGATTCGGCGTTGGTGCTGGCGATTGCCGTCGACGCATTAGGGGCGGAGCGGGTGCGCGCCGTGATGATGCCTTCGCCTTACACCGCAGACATCAGCTGGATTGACGCCCGCGACATGGCGTCCCGCCTACGGGTACGCTACGACGAAATTTCGATCTTGCCTGAGTTCGAAGCCTTCAAGCAGTCTTTGATGCCCTTGTTTGAGGGGCGTGGCGAAGATGCGACTGAAGAGAACCTGCAGGCGCGGATTCGTGGAACCATGTTGATGGCGTTGAGCAACAAGTTCGGCTCGATCGTGCTCACAACCGGCAACAAGTCGGAAATGGCTACCGGTTACTGCACCTTGTATGGTGACATGGCAGGGGGCTTCGCTGTGATCAAGGATTTGGTCAAGACCACCGTGTTCCGCCTAGCCCGCTGGCGCAACGCTCATGATCCCTATGGGCGAGGCCGCAATCCGATCCCCGAGCGCATTATCGTCCGGCCCCCCAGCGCAGAACTGCGGCCAGACCAGAAGGACCAGGACAGTCTTCCACCATATGAAGTCCTGGACGCCATTTTGGAGCGGTATATGGAACAAGACCAGGGTATCGATGCCTTGGTAGCGCAGGGTTTTGCGCCCGCAGATGTCGAGAAAGTTACTCGCCTGATCAAAATCAACGAGTACAAGCGCCGACAAGCTCCAGTGGGAATTCGAGTCACCCACCGAAGTTTTGGCAAGGATTGGCGTTATCCTATTACCAATCGCTTTCGTGCCTGAGCCGATGTGGTTTAGGACGGAACACCAGTTATTTTCGAGGAATACCCATGAAACAGATTACGGCCATTGTCAAACCATTCAAGCTGGAAGAAGTTCGTGAAGCGTTGGCCGAATGTGGGGTGACGGGTCTCACGGTGACCGAAGTCAAGGGTTTTGGACGTCAGAAAGGTCATACCGAGCTGTACCGCGGAGCCGAGTACGTGGTCGACTTCCTGCCCAAGGTCAAGGTCGAAGTCGTTGTAAAGACGGATGACGTTGACCGTTGCGTGGATGCCATCGTGAAGGCGGCGCATACCGGGAAGATTGGTGATGGCAAGATTTTCGTGACCGCTGTTGAGCGTGTGGTGCGCATTCGTACCGGAGAGCAAGACGAGTCGGCGATCTGATCGCAGAGTGTCCTGGGAGTCTTCTGGGAAGGCTACATTCAAGGCACCACGCTGCGGGCACTTAGCGCGAGCCTAGCCAGGCGGAGACGGCGTCCACCCAGGTGACCGTGCACCAGAGCAGTGTCAGTAGGACAGCTGCGCTGCCCATGTCTTTGGCGCGCTTGGCCAGTGCGTGCCATTCACTGCCGAATCGGTCCACGGTTGACTCGAGTGCGGTGTTCAGCAACTCGACGACAAGTACGGCCAGAACGCTACCCAAGAGAAGCGATCGTTCGACCCAGGTGCTTCCCAGCCACATTGCCGTTGGCGCGAGGATCACGCAGGCCAGGGCTTCTTGTCGAAACGCGGTTTCATGCCAGCCAGCCTTCAATCCGTCCAGAGAGTAGCGGGTCGCGTGCCACCAGCGAATCAGCCCGGTACGTTGCTTTTGGGCGCCAACCTCTTCATCCTGCATGGGAGTCACCGTCGGGCAGTTTTGGGTTTCGAGGACGACGGCGATTGTGCCGGGGCGATGTAGACCAGTCGTGTGCCGCAGGCCACGTCGTGCCAGCACTGCTTATCCGTGCGCAGTTGAGCAACCCCGTACCAGGCAACGAACCAGACAGCCCAAGACAGGCCAAGCGCAGACGGCGTGAAGGAGAGTGCCCATGCCAGTATGGCCGGAGGCAGTACCCATACCCAGCAAAGCAGGTAGCGCACCGCTGCCCTGGTCCGGGTCGGTAGTTGCCCGCTGCCTTGCTGTAGGTGCAGGTGCCAAGTCTTCATCGCCAATGTCTGACCCTTGGACCAGAACCAGATGAAGTAAAGGCCGATGATCAGAAAGAGAACCGCCTGCAGGGCGTGGCGATTGTCCAGTGCGTTATGGGTATGCGTCAACACGCCAAAGGGAAGAGCGGTTGCGAACAGCACTCCTGTCAACAGCAGGCCCTCATAGACCATGGCCGCCAAGCGGCGGGCGAGACTGGGTGCGACAGGCGCTGAGTTCGATTGGGCCGAAATCACTGCGTCAAGGAGTCGGTGCGATGGGGAGCAGGGTGTTGGGGTCCAGCCAATCTCTCAGGTTTCCTCGCAATTGCTGCGCCTGACTCCATGGGGTCCCGACGGCCGCTTGCGGCGCATGCAGCAAGGCTGGACTGGTCACAGGGTTGGGTTTCGGGTTCTTTGCCGCACTGGGGCGCTTTTTGCCTGCCTGTGCGGCCAGTTTCTCGCGCTCCTCTGTCGGTAACGCCAGGTACTCTTCCCAAGTGCCGGCCTTGTTGGCCGGTGGCGCCAGCTTTGAGTTGGCGAAGTTCTCCCGAGCCCGTTCGCGCTGTGCTGCGTCGAGTGAAGCCCAAGATGCCATGCGCTCTTGCACTTTCTGCTGATCCACGCTCGAAAGGCTCGCGAAATTCTTGACGATGGCAATCCATTTGCGTCGATGCCCTTCACCGAGCTCATTCCAACGCGGCTGCAATGGCGCCAGGGCAGATTGCTGCGGGGGCGTCAGTTCATCCCATCGGGGCGCACCGATGGCGGGCAGTGCAGTGCGGGCCGTCGCTCCTCCCGCCACCGAGCTGTCGGGGCTCTGCGCCGCCACCTCCAGGCTAACGCAGAGCGTCAGGCCTAACAGAATGGGCAATGTAGGGCGCAACAAGAAGCCAGCGGGCATAGCGTGACCCATCATACACACGCGAGGAACAGCGGGAACAGCGTCAATTGCGTTCCTTCAACTGCAGAAAGCGAGCAAAACCGGGATCCACATAGGCGGCTGGTGGAAGTTCGTCCGCCAGAAGTTCGGTGTCGACGTCAGCCAACTCGTGAGCGCGTTGTTCGTCCCCCAACTCCGAAATGGTCAGCAGTCCGCCCAGCAGCGCCAGCAGTGACAAGACGGACGCCAGCCGTGTCTTCCAGCCGCCACCCCAGGCCAACTGTCCGGTTCCGGCTTGGGTGTGCATCGCCGCGGTGCTCTGCAATATGACGATGCGCCGACGGGCCAATGCCAACTGACGTGCAATGCGCAGGCGCTCGGCAATGTCGGGGTGCACCGAGGCAACAGAGTGGTCCAACTGGGCAGCGATGCGCTTGCCAAAGTGGTCCGTCAGCAGTTGTCGCGTAGCGACGGTTGTATGTTTCATAGTCGTATCCCCTTTGCACTCAAGGCCTTTGCCAATGCCTGAACTGCACGAAAACAGTGCGTTTTGACGCTGCCTGCTGTGCAGCCCATGGCCTGGGCGGTCTCGGCGACGTCCATATCTTCCCAATAACGCAACAAGAACGCTTCGCGTTGACGCTCAGGCAGCACTTCGATTTCTTTTTCGATCGCGGTCAGCACCTGTCGGCGTTCGAGGCTTGTTTCGCCATGTTCCGCATGGTCCTGACCATCGGCCGACAGGAGGCTTTCCAGCAAGTCGAAGTCTCCGTCGTTGTCGGCACCGGCCTCGATGTCGCTGAAGTTGCTGATGACTGCGTTGTGAGTCTTCTGTCGGCGGAACCAGTCCAGAATGGTGTTGGACAGGATGCGTTGAAACAACGGTTGCAATTCGACCGTCGTCTTGTCACCGTAATGGATGGACAGCTTCATCATGCTGTCCTGGACGATGTCCAGGGCCGCTTCCTCATTGCGGACGTGGTAAAGCGCGCGCTTGAAGGCGCGTTTTTCCACATCCTTGAGAAAATCGTTGAGTTCGCGTTCGGTGGCCAATTGCGGAGTTGCCAGAGGCCATCGTGGCCGGTTTCTATGTCAGTCTGGCCTGAATTATCGCACTGACGAGCGGATGCACGGGCTTGGGTGCGCAAGACAATGTCATAATGTGGGCTGCATCATCAAAAGGCAAACGGGTCACTGCTCGGCGCGGATTCAATGCGCTCATGGTTTTGGCCTCAAGTCCTGACGCAACGCCACAAGTGTTTGCGAAGGGGCACCCAAGGTTTTTCGTTAGAGAAATTCACAAAGGTTGATCATGGAAATTTCTTCTGCCGCTATGGCATCCATCGGTTCCAAGAACCCACATTCCGCCGGTACCCACGAACTGCGTGGTGCCGAGATCCTCGTCAAGGCGCTGCAGGCCGAAAATGTGAAGTACGTCTGGGGCTATCCTGGCGGCTCGGTGCTGCACATCTACGACGCCTTCTACAAACAAGACACCATCCAGCACGTCCTGGTTCGGCACGAGCAAGCGGCCGTGCATGCGGCTGACGGCTACGCCCGCGCAACCGGCGACGTGGGGGTGGCTCTGGTGACGTCGGGCCCGGGCGTGACCAATGCGGTGACTGGTATCGCTACTGCCTACATGGACAGCATCCCCCTGGTGGTGATCACCGGACAGGTGCCCACACACGCCATCGGTCTGGACGCCTTCCAGGAGTGCGACACCGTCGGCATCACGCGCCCCATCGTGAAGCACAATTTCCTCGTCAAGGACGCCAACGACCTGGCAATGACGATGAAGAAGGCCTTCCACATCGCGCGCAGCGGTCGTCCCGGTCCGGTGGTGGTCGACATTCCTAAGGATGTGTCCTTCAAGAAGGTCCCTTATTCGGGTTACCCGGCCACGGTGGAAATGCGCTCGTACAACCCGGTGCGCAAAGGTCACGGTGGGCAGATCCGCAAGGCCTTGCAGTTGCTGTTGAGCGCCAAGCGCCCCTACATCTACACCGGTGGCGGCGTCTTGCTGAGCAATGCAACGCAGGAACTGCGTACCCTGGTCGACATGCTGGGCTACCCGGTGACCAATACTTTGATGGGCTTGGGCGCCTATCCGGCCAGCGACCGCAAGTTCCTGGGTATGCTGGGTATGCACGGTACCGTGGAAGCCAACAACACCATGCAGAACTGTGACGTCCTGCTGGCCGTGGGGGCGCGCTTCGATGACCGCGTGATCGGCAACCCCAAGCACTTCGCGCAGAACGAGCGCAAGATCATCCACATCGACATCGACCCGTCGAGCATTTCCAAGCGCGTGAAGGTCGATATTCCGATCGTTGGCGACGTCAAGGACGTGCTGACCGAGATGATCGGAATGATCCGCGAAACCGGCGGCAAGCCGGACTCGGGTGCGCTGTCGTCATGGTGGGAAACCATTGAAGGCTGGCGTGGGCAGAAATGCCTGAACTATGATTTGGGCAAGGGCGATGTCATCAAGCCGCAGGCGGTAATCGAAACCCTGTGGAACATGACCAAGGGCACCGATACCTACGTTACCTCGGATGTGGGACAGCACCAGATGTGGGCGGCCCAGTACTACAAGTTTGATGAACCGCGTCGCTGGATCAATTCCGGTGGCCTGGGGACCATGGGCGTGGGTATTCCCTATGCGATGGGCATCAAGCTCGCCAAACCAGAAAGCGAAGTGTTCTGCGTGACCGGCGAGGGTTCCGTGCAGATGTGCATCCAGGAGCTGTCGACTTGCCTGCAGTACAACACGCCGATCAAGGTGCTGGCGCTGAACAACCGCTACCTCGGGATGGTGCGCCAGTGGCAGGAAATTGAGTACTCGGGCCGTTATAGCCACAGCTACATGGATGCCTTGCCCAATTTCGTGAAACTCGCAGAAGCCTATGGCCATGTCGGCATGCTCATCGAGCGCCCGCAGGACGTGGAGCCAGCGCTGCGCGAAGCACGCAAGTTGAAGGACCGCACTGTATTCATGGACTTCCGCACGGATCCCACAGAGAACGTGTTCCCGATGGTGCAGGCCGGCAAGGGCATCACCGAAATGCTGCTGGGGTCGGAAGACCTGTAACCCAAAGCCTGCGCCTCGTTCGATCCGGTTCGACCAGGGCGCAGACACCAATCAGAAGACCAATCTATTGCCTGCCAAGCCCGGCGGTTACCGCCACCGGGGGAGGGCAGCGAAAAGAGGAATCGACATCATGAAACACATCATTGCCGTCCTGCTGGAAAACGAACCTGGGGCCCTGTCTCGGGTCGTGGCCCTGTTTTCAGCCCGTGGATACAACATCGAGTCGCTGACGGTAGCACCAACCGAAGACGCGAGCCTGTCGCGCATGACCATCCAGACCACCGGTTCGGATGACGTCATCGAGCAGATCACCAAGCACCTCAACCGCCTGATCGAAGTGGTCAAGGTGGTCGACCTGACCGAAGGTTCCTACATCGAGCGCGAGCTCATGATGGTGAAGGTGCGCGCGGTCGGCAAGGAGCGTGAGGAAATGAAGCGCATGGCGGACATCTTCCGTGGTCGCATCATCGATGTGACGGAGAAGAGCTACACCATCGAGCTGACGGGCGACCAATCCAAGAACGATGCGTTCCTGGAGGCGATTGACCGCACCAGTATCCTTGAGACCGTGCGCACCGGCTCCAGCGGCATTGGCCGCGGCGAGCGGGTGCTGCGGGTCTAGCAGAAGAGTTTTGCATGCGCCTTTTTTCTGGCTCGGCGCATGTGGATTTGTGGCGACAAGTTCCTACCGGTCGTCCTGAGCCAGGGTCTAAGCAAAAACCGGGCGCCATCGCCAACATTTAATCGGAGAAAGAAATGAAAGTTTTTTACGACAAGGATTGTGATCTGAGCCTGATCAAGGGCAAAACCGTTGCCATCATCGGCTACGGCAGCCAAGGCCATGCCCACGCCCAGAACCTGAACGACTCTGGCGTCAAGGTCGTGGTCGGCCTGCGCAAGGGTGGCGCATCTTGGGACAAGGTGGCCAAGGCTGGTCTGAACGTGATGGAAGTAAACGATGCCGTGAAGGCCGCTGATCTGGTCATGATCCTGTTGCCCGACGAGAACATCCCTGAGGTATACAACAACAACGTGGCGCCCAACATGAAACAGGGTGCCACCCTGGCGTTCGCCCACGGCTTCAACGTGCATTACAACCAGGTGGTTCCCCGTGCCGATCTGGACGTGATCATGGTTGCCCCCAAGGGCCCTGGCCACACCGTACGTTCCGAGTACCTCAAGGGCGGCGGCGTGCCTTCCCTGATCGCTGTGTACCAGGACAAGTCCGGCAAGGCCCGTGACCTGGCCCTGTCCTACGCCATGGCCAACGGTGGCGGCAAGGGCGGCATCATCGAGACCAACTTCAAGGAAGAAACCGAGACCGACCTGTTCGGCGAGCAAGCCGTGCTGTGCGGTGGCGCAGTCGAACTCGTGAAGATGGGCTTCGAGACCCTGACCGAAGCCGGTTACGCCCCCGAAATGGCCTACTTCGAGTGCCTGCACGAGCTCAAGCTGATCGTTGACCTGATGTACGAAGGCGGCATCGCCAACATGAACTACTCCATTTCCAACAATGCGGAATATGGAGAGTACGTGACCGGTACCGAAGTCATCAACGACAAGTCGCGCGAAGCCATGCGCAATGCCTTGAAGCGCATCCAGACCGGTGAGTACGCCAAGATGTTCATCCTGGAAGGCCGCACCAATTACCCGAGCATGACGGCCCGTCGTCGCCTGAATGCAGAGCACTCGATCGAGAAGGTCGGTGCCCAGTTGCGCGCCATGATGCCCTGGATTGCCAAGAACAAGCTGGTGGACCAGACCCGCAACTAAGCGCACTCCACGTTCGCAGAAAAGGCCGCACACAGTGCGGCCTTTTTTTGCGCCGCCTTTCTTGGTGCAACACTTGTACCGATTGAGGGTAGTCCCGACGCCAGTCTGTGGCCGGCAGTGGATATACTGGGCAGACTAGGACCATACTTTTTTCAACGCTCCGTACATGCTCAAGAAAATCAGTGTCCAGCAGCTGACCGTTGGAATGCACCTGAAGGAGTTTTGCGGCTCCTGGATGGAGCATCCGTTTTGGCGAACGGGGTTTGTCATCACGGATCCCAAGGACATCCAAAGCATCCTGGCCAGCAGCATCAAGGAAGTCTGGATCGACTGCAGCAAAGGCTTGGACGTGCCTTCAGGCGAAAAGGCAGTATCCGAGGCTGAGAGCGATGCGCAGGTCGAAGAAGAACTCAATTCTGTGGCCAGTGCTGCGCGCGAGATTGCACCTGTGTCGACTGCAGAGGAAATCGAGCGTGCCGCCAAGATTTGCCTGCAGTCCAAGCGGGCGGTCATTTCCATGTTTGAAGAGGCGCGCATGGGAAAGACCGTGGACACTGGTGGCGCCAAGAAACTTGTCGAGGAGATCACGGACTCGGTCAGCCGCAACCCGGGGGCGTTGATCAGCTTGGCTCGACTGAAGTCGGCCGATGACTATACGTACATGCATTCGGTGGCGGTCTGCGCCATGATGGTTGCCCTGGCAAAGCAACTCGGGTTGGACGAGGAGCAGACACGCTCCGCCGGCATGGCAGGTCTGATGCACGACCTGGGCAAGGCCCAGATGCCGATGGACGTGCTCAACAAGCCCGGCAAACTGACGGACGAGGAATTCGCGATCATCAAGACCCACCCGGAAGAAGGCTACAAGCTTTTGCAAGCCGGGGTGGATGTGGATCCCATCATCATGGATGTCTGCCTGCACCACCATGAAAAGACCGACGGCTCGGGATACCCCAAGGGCCTGAAGGACGCCGAGATCAGCCTGTTTGCCAAGATGGGTGCAGTGTGTGACGTCTACGATGCCATCACCTCCAACCGCCCGTACAAGGCGGGATGGGACCCGGCGGAATCCCTGCGCAAGATGGCGGAATGGGCCAACGGGCACTTTGATACCAAGATCTTCCAGGCTTTCGTGAAGAGCCTGGGCATCTATCCGATTGGCTCCTTGGTTCGCCTGCAATCGGGGCGCCTGGGGGTGGTGATGGAACAGACGGCCAAATCGCTGACGACACCGCGCGTCAAGGTGTTCTTTTCGACCAAGTCGAACATGCGCATCCTGCCCGAGGTGGTCGATCTGTCCCTGCCCAATTCCAACGACAAGATCGTCAGCCGCGAGGACCCGATGAAGTGGAAATTTTCCGACCTCAACGAGCTCTGGTCCGGACAGTCCAAGCCGACCTGGTAGCCTGACGCAGGCCGCAGCTTTTCCTCAAATTGGCCGCCAGTCCGCGTGTATATTGCGTGGATAGCTATTAAGTTGGTAGCGTCTTGGGGGCGGCCAAAGGCCGGTGAACCCAGCCTCGTATCGATCACCCCATACGCGGCGTAGCCCGCGCAATGATCCCAGCCACATCAACGCCGCGTGGCAGGGTGCCGTACTGGGTGTCCACCTTGTCGCCCAGGCGCGCGGCCACAAAGGCGTCGGCCACGAAGCCCGGGGCGTGGCGCACCAGCAGCGAAGCCTGCAGCGTGACGGCCATCTTTTCCACCACGTGGCGGGCCCGGTACTGCAGGTCGGAAAGGTCGGCAAACTCGCGCTGCAGTGCGGCCACCTGGGCGTCCAGCGTGGCGTTGGCGCCGCGGCTCATCGCCAGTTCGGCAAAGTAGGCATCCACCACGGCGGGGGTCTTGCCCATAGCGCGTAGAACGTCCAGGCACTGGATGTTGCCGCTGCCTTCCCAGATGGCGTTGACCGGCGCTTCGCGGTACAGGCGCGGGAACATGCTGTCTTCCATGACGCCGCTGCCACCGATGCATTCCATGCTCTCGTAGGCATGCTGCGGCGTGCGCTTGCAGATCCAGTATTTGCCCACGGCCGTCACCAGGCGCACCAGCAGGTCCTCGTGTTCGCTTGTGCTCCGCTGGTCCAGGGCGCGGGCCACGCGCATGGTCAGCGTGAGCGCCGCTTCGCTTTCCAGCGCCAGGTCGGCCAGCACGTTCTGCATCAGCGGTTGCTGGTTGAGCTTGGCACCAAAGGCACTGCGGATGGAGCAGTGGTGCAGAGCCTGCGACACCGCCATGCGCATGCCCGCGCTGGAGCCTACCATGCAGTCAAAGCGCGTCATGGCCACCATTTCAATGATGTTGCGCACGCCGCGGCCTTCTTCGCCCACCATCCAGGCCAGTGCGCCGCGCAGTTCGGTTTCCGACGATGCGTTGGAGGCATTGCCCATCTTCTTCTTCAGGCGCAGCACCTGCATGGGGTTCTTGCTGCCGTCCGGGCGCCAGCGCGGCAGCAGGAAGCAGGACAGGCCCTTGTCGGTGTGCGCCAGCACCAGGAAGGCGTCGCACATGGGGGCCGATACAAAGAACTTGTGGCCCACCAGTTCGTACAGCTGGCCGGGGCCGCCCTGGCCCACGGGGTAGGCGCGCGTGGTGTTGGCCTGCACGTCGGAGCCACCTTGCTTTTCGGTCATGGCCATGCCGATGGTCACGCCCTGTTTCTGCTCCACCGGCAGGTTGCGCGGGTCGTAGACGCGGGCGGTGATCTTGGGTTCCCACACCGCTGCCAGGTCCGGCTGCAGGCGCAGGGTGGGCACGGCAGCAAAAGTCATGGTGATGGGGCAGCCGTGCCCGGCTTCTACCTGGCTCTGCATGTAGGTGTGGGCGGCGCGGGCGACATGGGCACCGGCGCGCGGCTGGCTCCATGGTGAGGAGTGCAAACCATTGCGGATGGCGGTGTCCATGAGCTGGTGGTAGGCCGGGTGGAACTTCACCAGGTCCACGCGGTTGCCAAAGCGGTCGTGGGTGTCGAACTCCGGCAGGTGCTTGTTGGCCAGGGTGCCCTGTTCCAGGTAGGCGGCCGAGCCGGTGAGTTCGCCGAAGCGCACCAGCTCGTCCTGCGCCCAGGCCGCACCTTCGCGCGCCACGGCCTCCTGCAGGGCCCGGTCCTGCAGGTACATGTTGTAGTCGCCAAGTTCGGTGCCGACATTGATGACCTCGTGGGTTTGGGCCAAGTAGCGGCTGTGCAGTGCGGGCTCGGTGATGGCGTTCATGGTGTCGTCTCCAGGGCGGGTGTGGATGAAGGGGCGCGGCCACTGCGGGCCACTGCGGCGAAAAATTCCCGCCAGATGGCGCGGCCACGTGCATCGAAGGCGATGGCGGCGTCCATGAAGCGGTTGCGTGCGGCCTCGTCCACCAAGGGCGCGGGCAGCAAGGGGTCAAAAATGAGCTGGCGGATGGCCGCACCGCCCAGCACCAGGCTTTCGCGGGCGGCCTGGCCCAGATCCAGCGTGGGGGTGCGTTCCAGCCACTGTGCCAACTGCGTCTCCGAGGCCTGGTAGCCGCGGTTGAGCGCGTCGCCGTCCCAGAGCTGGGCCATCGACTGCTGATCGGTGGGGCTGAAATCACGGGTGCAGAACACGCTGGCGCCGGCATGTAGGCCCACGGCCAGCAGGCGCTGGCGCAGGGCCGAAAGGCTAGGCTCCAGGTTGTCGGGGCGCAGGTGCAGGCCCGCTCCCCAAGGAGCAAAGCCCAGAAGGTGCAGGGCGCGAGCGTGCTGGCGCTGGGCGGTCTTGTCGGCGGGCAGGGGCTGCGGGCTGTAGACCGCCACGAAGTCGCCACTCCATGGCCGCAGGCGCTGGCGGGCCTGGCGCCACTGTGCCACGTCGGCCGCCAGATTCTGGCTGGCGCTGCCGAGCTGGTACTGACCGCGCCGGGGGGAACGCGCCATATCAGTGGCCGTGAGCCGGGCCAGCGTCACTCGGATATGGTTTTCGCTGATGCCGAACAGGGCGGCGGCGGCCAGCAGGTGCGCCACCGGTACGGCGCCATCGCCTTCGGCCAGCAGCAGTTCCAATACCAGGGACTGCGGTGACATGGGGTCGCGGCGGTAGAGCGGGTGGTCGAGCATTGTTTGAATATTACATAATTATTTTAAAAATGCAAAATTGATGTAATGAAATGGATTTTTTGGGAACCATGGGGCGTTGGCATGGTTCGGAGGTGTTGCCTTGCAGGCGGCTTCCTCACTTCCACCCCCTATCCCCCAGCCCCTTTCCACCCTCGCCAGGGTGGAAAGGGGAGCCGAACAGCCACATTTGGCAGTCACGGTAAACAAGGGAAGTGCACGCGTGAAAGCCGTGTGGGCGATGTGCAAGCTGAAAAGACTATTGTTGCTACATATTTGGTAGCTTACTGCGCAATATGTACGATGGCTACAGGCCAATTTGGCATGAAAATCCTGCCTCAACGCCAATCGGCACGTGCACACCCTTCGTTTGCACACGCGGCCAAATGTGGCTGTTCAGGCCCCCTCTCGCCCGGCGGGGCGAGAGGGCGGGGGGTGAGTGGGGGAAGTGAGGAAGCTGCCTGCAAGGCAAAACCTCCGAGCCCCAGCACGACCCCATGGTTCCCCCAAAAAACCAAGCCCAGCGTCTGGGACAATCGCACCATGACAGAAGCAATCGACAAACAACAAGACAGCGGCCTTCCACCGGACGCCTTGCTGGTAAAGGCGCTGGACCTGGAAGCGCAGGGCGTGGCCCACCGCGCCGACGGCAAGGTGGTGTTCATTGACGGTGCGCTGCCGTTCGAGGCGGTCAGCGCCACCATCTTCCGCTCCAAGACCAGTTTCGAAAAGGGCACGCTGAACCAGATCTACCGCGAGTCGGCCCAGAGGGTGCGCCCGGCCTGCCCGCATTTCGGCTTGTCGCCACAGTCCTGCGGCGGCTGCAAGATGCAGCACATGCACCCGGCCGCCCAGGTGGCGGTGAAGCAGCGCGTTCTGGAAGACAACCTGCACCACATCGGCAAGGTGCAGCCCGACAACATCCAGCGTCCCATCGAGGGACCGGCCTGGGGCTACCGCTACCGTGGCCGTCTTTCGGTGCGCTTCGTGCGCAAGAAGGGTGAAGTGCTAATCGGATTTCACGAGCGCAAGAGCCAGTACGTCGCCGACATGAAGAGTTGCCAGGTACTGCATCCGGGCGTGAGCGCCTTGCTCATGCCGTTGCGTGCGCTGATCCAGTCGATGGACGCCGTGGAAGACATTCCGCAGATCGAGCTGGCCGTGGGCGACCGCGCAGGAAGTGGCCCCGACGTGATGGCCCTGGTATTGCGCCATATGCTGCCCTTGTCCACTGCCGACCTGAAGCGCCTGCGCGACTTCGCCGCCGCCCACCCCGGTGTGCAGTGGTGGTTGCAGCCCAAGGGGCCGGACACGGTTGCGATGCTGGACGAAGGCGGTGACCAGCTGGGCTACAGCCTGCCGCAGTTCGGCATCGACATGCCGTTCAAGCCCACCGACTTCACCCAGGTGAACCCGCACATCAACCGTGTGCTGGTGCAGCGGGCGCTGGGGCTGCTGCAGGTGCAAAAGACCGAACGGGTGATCGACTGGTTCTGCGGGCTGGGCAATTTCACACTGCCGCTGGCCACCCAGGCGCGCGAGGTGCTGGGCGTTGAGGGCGCCGAGTCGCTGGTGGCGCGTTCACGCCAGAATTACCAGCACAATCAGGCCCTACGCCCCGAACAACAAGCGCTGGCAACTACCAAATTCGTAGCGCGCAACCTGTTCGAGATGACGCCTGAAGTGCTGGTGCAGGACAGTCGGGCCGACAAGTGGCTGGTGGACCCTCCGCGCGAAGGCGCCTACGCCCTGGTGCAGGCCCTGGCGGCACAGATTGCCAGTGGACCACACCCCGACTGGGTCCCGCCCACGCGCATCGTCTACGTGAGCTGCAACCCGGCCACGCTGGCGCGAGATGCGGGTGTGCTGGTGAACGAGGCCGGTTATGTGTGCAAGTCGGCCGGGGTGGTGAACATGTTCCCCCACACCGCCCACGTGGAAAGCATCGCGGTGTTCGAGCGTACGCTCTGAGCGCCCGGGCTGTGCGCCGTCAGTGACCGGAGCTGGCCTTTTTCTTGGCCGGCTTCTCCTCGATGATTTCCTCTTCCTTGGGGGCCGGTGGCGTTGTGGCGGCTGGCGTGACTTCAATCTTGGCGGGGACCCCTTCCACCTTGTTGTCCCGCATGTACTGGTCCATTTCCTTCCAGCCGGCAAACACTGCCGATTTGGACGCCTTGGGATTGAGTACGTAGCAGTCCTCGATACTGCGCAGCCCGTAGCGGCATGCACTGCCGATGGCGCGTGCGTCGGCTTCCTTCTGGACGGCCTTGGGGTCTTCCAGGAGTTTGTTGATTTCCTCGACGCAACCTGTCAGTAGCAGGGTGGGGAGGAGCAAAAGGGCTGTGCGTCGCATTGCGTACTTGGAGTCGGCTCGTAGTTATTTTCGGCAATTTTTGCGGGCAATTGAGTGTCTTCTGCGGTGCCTAGGCAAAGAAAAGGGCCCCGAAGGGCCCCCACTTGCGCACAAGACGGTGATCAGTCGCGCTCGCCGCCGAAGATGCCCAGCAGTGCCAGCAGGCTCTGGAACACGTTGATGACGTCCAGGTACAGGGCCAGGGTGGCGCTGATGTAGTTGGTTTCGCCACCGTCCACGATCTGCTTGAGGTCGTACAGCATGTAGGCGCTGAAAATGCCGATGGCGGCGACCGACAAGGCGAGCATGCCTGCAGTAGAGCCGACAAACATGTTGATCAAGCTGCCGACAAGCAGCACGATGAGACCCACGAACAGCCACTTGCCCATGCCAGAAAGGTCGCGCTTGATGACGGTGGACAGGCTAGCCATCACAAAGAACACGCCGGCAGTACCGCCAAAGGCCGTCATGATCAGCTCCGGGCCATTCTTAAAACCGAGCACCGACGCAATCAGGCGAGAGAGCATCAGGCCCATGAAGAAGGTGAAGCCCAGAAGCACCGGTACACCCGCTGCGGAGTTCTTGGTCTTTTCGATGGCGTAGATAAAGCCAAAGGCTCCAGCAAGGAAAAAGAGCATGCCGAGCACGCCGCCAATGGACTGCGTGATGCCCGTGGCTACACCAATCCAGGCGCCCAGAACGGTGGGAACCATGCTGATGGCCAGCAACATGTAGGTGTTGCGCAGGACTTTGTTGCGCTCTACGGTCGAGAGGCCATAGCCCAGGCTTTGGCCCATGGTGGTCACACGATCGGTCATTTGCATTTACTCCTTTTGAGATCCCGGTCTTGCCGCGATGGAAGACAGGTGAGGACATTGTACGAATCCACAAGGGTCCCATGCCAGAACGGTGTGAAGGCCCGAAGCCGTGCGGGGCTGTTCAAGGTCTTTTCCTGGACTGCGTTGGTGTGGTGGCGCGAAGGCGCTATGCTTGCAGTTTTGTATACAAAATCAGGAGACTTCACCATGAAGACCAAGCACACCCTGGAATTCGCCGACGTCCAAACCATCATGGCAGCCGCGCAAGCCGAGGCGCAGCGCAATCAGTGGGCTGTGAGCATCGCCGTCGTGGATGACGGTGGCCATATGCTGGGGTTTACGCGCCTGGATGGCGCCGCGCCGATCTCCGCCCATATCGCGCCGGCCAAAGCCCGCACGGCGGCCATGGGCCGCCGTGAAAGCAAGGTCTATGAGGACATGATCAATGGCGGGCGCACTTCATTTCTCAGTGCGCCAGACCTGGCAGGCATGCTGGAAGGCGGGGTGCCGATCCTGAAAGACGGTCAGTGTCTGGGCGCGGTGGGGGTGAGCGGTGTCAAATCGACCGAAGACGCCCAGATCGCCAAGGCGGGCATCGCCGCCTTGGGTTGAGTTGCTATTGATATGATAGCTGTTTGTCCTGTATTCTCAAGGGCGGGAGCTTGGTTTGACTACTGAAGTGCAACCTTTGCGGCGGATTCTGGTGGCCCAGCCCGTATTCGAGGAAGTGCTGGAGCGCCTGCGTGCACATTTTGACGTGGTGGACAACCAGTCTGGACAGGTCTGGAGCGGACCAGCCTGGGTGCAGCGGCTGCAGGGTTTCGATGGGGTCATGTGTTTCGGCGTGGAGCCCATCAACGCCGAGGTACTGGCGCAGTGCCCCGGGCTGCGCATCTGCGCCAACATGACGGTGGGCTACAACAACTTCGATGTCCCGGCCATGACGACCGCCGGGGTGCTGGCGACCAATGCGCCCGATGTGCTGACTGAAACCACGGCGGACTTTGGGTTTGCCTTGCTGCTGGCCACGGCGCGTCGGGTCTGTGAAGGGGAGCGTTTCCTGCGTGACGGCCGCTGGGAGCGCTGGCGCTACGACATGCTGGCCGGTGCCGATGTCCACGGCACCACGCTGGGCATCGTGGGCATGGGGCGTATCGGCCAAGCCATCGCGCGCCGCGCGGCGCTGGGTTTTGGCATGCGGGTGATCTACCACAACCGTTCGCGCCTCGCACCCGCGGTTGAGCAAGGCCTGGGTGCGCAGTGGCTGGGGTTGGGTGAACTGCTGGCGCAGGCCGACCATGTCATGCTGGTCGTTCCCTACAGTGCACAGACCCACCACCTGATCGGTGCGGCAGAGCTTGCGCACATGAAACCGACCGCGACCTTGGTCAACATTGCCCGCGGAGGCGTGGTGGACGACGCGGCCCTGGCTGAAGCCCTGGTGCACCGGCGCATTGCCGCCGCGGGGCTGGACGTGTTCGAAGGCGAGCCGGCGGTGCATCCGGCATTGCTGGCTGCGCCGAATGCAGTGCTGACGCCGCACATTGCCAGTGCCTCTATTCCGACCCGCCGTGCCATGGCAGAACTGGCTGCGGATAACCTGATCGCCTACTTTTCCCGCGGCGAAGCGCGTACCCCCCTAAATATCGAGGTGCTATCCAAGTTCAGGTCGCTCTGAAACCTGTAGCTGTCTACGCATACTTCGTGCGGGCTACAGGCCTATTTGGCACTATTTCAGCACCAGTACCGGCACCTCAGAATGGGTCAGCACCTGCTGGGTTTCGCTGCCCAGCAGCAAGCGCTTGATGCCTCGTCGGCCGTGGGAGGCCATGATGACCAGGTCGCAGCCGAGTTTGTCGACAGTGGCCAGCACCGCATCGGAGACCACGTCCCCGCGGACTGTGAGTGGCTTGACCTGCACCCCTTTTTTGGCGCCAAGTTTGGCGATGGCGTCCACCACCATCTGGCCCTCGTGGGCCCAGTGCGCTTCGATCCGGCTGATGTCCTCGGCGGCCAGGGCGATGCCGCCTTCGAAGTAGCTTTGCGGGTAGCGCGGTACCACCTTGAGTGCCACCAGTTGGCAGCCGCACAGCTTGGCCAACTCCAGTGCGTGCCCGACGGCCTTTTTCGATAGTTTGGTTCCATCGGTCGTTACCAGAATGCGTTGGTACATGGGGTGCCTCCTCTAGGGCAGTATTGCCGAAGGAAACTGTAGAGGCAAGCTTGTGAGGGATACTTGATGTGAATCAAATTCCTCCGTGGTGCCTCCACGCACAATCGCGGCCACTTTCCCTTATCCCATGTCAAGTTCTGAATCGGTTCCGATGGATGAATCTGTGCCGCAGCGGTTGCGCGGCGATGCACAGGTGCCGGAGCGCGACCTGCGTTTGCTGGATGATCCCGATGAATGGTCGGGCTTCAGCCGCCCTTGGGCCAAGGACACACGCTATTGGGAATCAAACGTGCTGGTGCAGGGCATGCACTGCACGGCCTGTTCCCTGAGCGTCGAGGACGTGCTGCGCGAGACACCGGGTGTGGTGGGTGTGCAGGTGGGGGCCGCCAGCGGCCGGGCGCGCGTGGTGTGGTCGGCCCAGCAGACGGTGCCGTCGCGCTGGATGCGCAGCGTCGAGTCGGCCGGCTACTGCCTGGTGCCCGCCAACGACGCCTTCAGCTTGGAGCGGCGCACGCTGGAAACCCGCGCTGCCCTGTGGCAATGGATGGTGGCCGGCCTGTGCATGATGCAGGTCATGATGTACGCCTACCCGGCCTACATTGCTGCCCCGGGCGACCTGACGCCCGAGATGGAAAAGCTGCTGCGCTGGGCCTCCTGGGTGATCGCTTTGCCCGTCATGCTGTTTGCCAGCGGTGGTTTCTTCCGCAATGCCTGGGCCGACCTGCGCCATCGGCGCATCAGCATGGACCTGCCGGTGGCCTTGGGTATCGGCATCACGTTCGCGGTGAGCACGGCTGGCACCTTCGACATGCAGGGAATCTTCGGCCGGGAGGTGTTCTTCGACTCGCTCACCATGTTCGTGTTCTTCCTGCTGTCGGGACGCTGGCTGGAACTGCGCCTGCGAGACCGTACCGCCGGAGCGCTGGAAGCCGTGCTGAACCGGCTACCTGACAGTATCGAGCGCCAAGGCCCGGACGGGGCGTTTGAACGGGTTGCGGTACGCAGGGTAAGGGTGGGGGACGTGGTGCGGGTACAGCCCGGCGAATCCTTTCCGGCCGATGGGCAAATCACCTGGGGGCATACCCAGGTGGACGAAGCCCTGCTTACGGGAGAGTCGCACCCGCTGGAGCGGGGCGAGGGCGATGCCGTGGTCGCCGGCAGCTTCAACCTCAGTGCCTCGGTTACCGTGCGGGTGCAGCGAACGGGTGCGGACACCCGTTATGCACAGATCGTCGAACTGATGGAACAGGCGGCTACCAGCCGTCCTGCGCGAGCCCGTTTGGCCGACCGGCTCGCCAAGCCCTTTCTGGTATTTGTTCTGCTGGCCGCGGTGGCAGCCGCCGGGTTCTGGTGGGGGCGTGACCCTGGCCACGCCATCATGGTGGCGGTCGCGGTGCTCATCGTCACTTGCCCCTGCGCCCTTTCCTTGGCCACGCCCGCGGCCATGTTGGCCTCGGCCGGTGCCTTGGCCCGTGCCGGCGTGCTGGTGCGGCAGCTCCAGGCGCTGGAAACCCTGGCACAGGTCGATACCGTGGTATTCGACAAGACCGGTACGCTGACCGAGTCCGCCATGGGGTTGGAGGCCGTGCGCTGCCGGGCGGGACTGGCGCAGTCTGATGCATTGGCCTTGGCTGCCGCCTTGGCGATCCATTCCCTGCATCCGGTATCGCGGGCGCTGGTGGCTGCTGCCAGGCAGGGGGGCGCGCAGGGGTACCGCTGCGATGGTGCCCAGGAATTGGCTGGGCAGGGCGTGCTTGCCACCTCGGTGCATGGCGATGCTGCCCACTGGTTGCCGCGCGGCGACCTGCGCCTGGGCTCGGCTGCATTTTGCCGACTGACGGATCTTGCCTCGGCGCAGGGGCGTGTGCACCTGTCCGATGACGATGGCTGGATCGCGTCCTTCGCGCTGGCCGAACAGATGCGTGACGACGCGTTGCAGACCGTGCGTGGACTCGCAGCGCAGGGAGTCGATGTCCATCTGTACTCGGGGGACAGCGATGTGGTGGTTCAGGCGATGGCCTCCAAGCTCCAGGTGGCGCATGCCCGCGGGGAACTGACACCGGATGGCAAGCTGGCTCTGGTGCGCACCATGCAGGGCACCGGTCGTGTCGTCGCCATGGTGGGTGACGGCGTCAATGACGGACCCGTGCTGGCAGGGGCCAACGTCTCCATCGCGCTGTCCCATGGCGCGCCGTTGCTGCAATCGCGTTCGGATTTCGTTGTGGTGGGCGACAGCTTGTTGCCTGTGCTGCAAGTTCTGGTACTGGCGCGCAAGACGCGCCGGATCGTGGGACAGAACCTGTTGTGGGCCCTGGTCTACAACGCTGCCTGTATCCCTTTGGCCGTGCTGGGGTATCTCCCGGCTTGGGCTGCAGGGCTTGGCATGGCCAGCAGTTCCTTGCTGGTGGTGCTGAACGCATTGCGGTTGTCACGTCTACCGCAATTGGCAAGGAGCCAGTAATGGAGATCCTGTATTTTCTGGTTCCCCTGTCGGTGATTCTGGTTTACCTCATCATTGCCGGTGTCTGGTGGGCCATACACCGTGGGCAATTTGATGAAATCGATGTGGAAGGGGAGCGAATATTAAGAGATTCCTAATTTTTGTAGGGTTTTTACGGTAGACTTGATAACTGTCAAGTTTGTTTCTGGTAAGCAAATTTGATGCAAATCAATTTCATTGAGGTGGATATGGCATTTCAGAATCAACAAGCTACTGTCTACAACGACACCGTTGTACGACAGTTCGCCATCATGACGGTGGTGTGGGGGGTCGTGGGCATGCTGGTTGGCGTCATTGTGGCGTCCCAGCTTGCCTGGCCTGAACTCAATTTCGGCATTCCGTTCCTGACCTACGGTCGTCTGCGTCCCCTGCATACCAATGCAGTGATCTTCGCTTTCGGTGGTAGCGGTCTGTTTGCCACGGCCTACTACATCGTCCAGCGCACCTGCCAAGTCCGCCTCTTCGGTGACAAGCTCGCGGCCTTCACCTTCTGGGGCTGGCAGCTGGTCATCCTGCTGGCCGCCATTTCCCTGCCGCTGGGTTTCACTACCGGTAAGGAATATGCCGAGCTGGAGTGGCCGATTGACATCCTGATCACCCTGGTCTGGGTGGCCTTTGCCGTGGTGTTCTTCGGCACCATCGGCACCCGCAAGGTCAAGCACATCTATGTGGCCAACTGGTTCCTGGGCGCGATGATCATCGCCGTGGCCCTGCTGCACCTGGTCAACAGTGCGGCAGTGCCTGCAGGGTGGATGAAGTCCTACTCGGTGTACGCCGGTGTGCAGGATGCCATGATCCAGTGGTGGTATGGCCACAATGCCGTGGGCTTCTTCCTGACCGCAGGCTTCCTGGGCATGATGTACTACTTCATGCCCAAGGCTGCTGGCCGTCCGGTCTACAGCTACCGCCTGTCCATCGTCCACTTCTGGGCCCTGATCTTCACCTACATGTGGGCAGGTCCTCACCATCTGCACTACACCGCACTGCCTGACTGGACCCAGTCCGTCGGCATGCTGTTCTCCCTGATCCTGCTGGCTCCCTCCTGGGGCGGCATGATCAACGGCATCATGACCCTGTCGGGCGCATGGCACAAGCTGCGTGACGATCCCGTGCTGCGTTTCCTGATCGTGTCCCTGTCCTTCTATGGCATGTCCACCTTCGAAGGTCCCATGATGTCCATCAAGACCGTCAACGCCCTGAGCCACTACACCGATTGGACCGTGGGCCACGTGCACTCCGGCGCCTTGGGTTGGGTGGGTCTGGTGACCATGGGTTCCATGTACTACCTGATTCCCCGCCTGTTCGGCCAGAAGCAGATGTACAGCGCCAAGGCGGTGGAAGTCCACTTCTGGATGGCCACCATCGGTATCGTGCTGTACATCGCCGCGATGTGGATTGCCGGCGTGATGCAGGGTCTGATGTGGCGTTCCATCAACGCCGACGGTACCCTGACCTACACCTTTGTGGAGTCGGTCAAGGCTTCCTACCCCTTCTACGTGATTCGCGTGCTGGGTGGTCTGCTGTATCTGGGTGGCATGGTGGTCATGCTCTGGAACTCGCTCAAGACCGCGACCAATGGCCGCGCCAATGACGTCAGTATCCCTGCCGTTGCGGCCCACGCTTAAAAGGATTGATCATGGCAAACAACGCCCAAACTGAAACCTTTCACGCAAAAATCGAGACCAGCAATTTCCTGCTGATCGTCCTGATCCTGTTGGCCCTGCTGGCTGGTGGTCTGGTGGAAATCGTTCCGCTGTTCTTCCAGAAGTCGACGACCCAGCCCATCGAGGGTGTCAAGCCCCTGACCGCATTGCAGTTCGCGGGCCGTGACATCTACCTGCGCGAAGGTTGCTACAACTGCCACTCGCAGATGATCCGTCCGTTCCGTGCGGAAACCCTGCGCTATGGCCACTACTCGGTCGCTGGTGAATTCGTCTACGACCATCCGTTCCAGTGGGGCTCCAAGCGCACAGGTCCGGACCTGGCGCGTGTCGGTGGCCGTTACTCGGACAAGTGGCATGCGGACCACCTGAACAATCCGCGTGATGTGGTGCCTGAGTCCAACATGCCGGCTTACCCCTGGCTGAAGGACAACAAGGTGGATCACGAGTCCTTGCCCAAGCACATGGCTGCGGTGGCAAAGGTCGGTGTTCCCTACACCGCTGAGCAGATCGCTGCGGCCTCGGAAGAGGTCAAGGGCAAGACCGAGCTGGAAGCGCTGACGGCTTACCTGCAGTCCCTGGGCCTGGCCCTCAAATAAGCACGGTGGAGCATGACGATGGATATCAATACCTTGCGCTCCATCACCACGGTGGTGGGCCTCGTCGTGTTTGTCGGCATCGTGTGGTGGGCATGGTCTTCCAAGCGTAGTTCGGAGTTTTCCGAAGCGGAAAACCTGCCTTTCGAGCAAGAATGATTCACGGATAAGGAGTCAACATGAGTGACTTTACAAGTAACTTCTGGTCGCTGTGGGTGGCCGGAATCACGATCGCGTCGATCGCGTTCTGTGTGTTTGTGCTGTGGGCGTCAGCCCGCATGAAGGTGCATACGGCTGCCGATGGCACGACCGGGCATAGCTGGGACGAAGGCACGCTGGCGGAAATCAACAATCCGCTGCCGGGCTGGTGGACCTGGATGTTCGTCATCACCATCGTGTTTGCGGTGGGCTACCTCTACATGTACCCGGGCCTGGGTACCAATGCTGGCAGCTTCGGTTGGTCTTCTGCTGACCAGTACAAGAAGGAAGTCGAAGCTGGCATGGCCAAGGAAGCTCCCTTGTATGCCAAGTTCGCCGCCATGAAGGTGGAGGAAGTCGCCAAGAACCCCGAAGCCATGGCCATCGGTGAGCGCCTGTTCATGAACAACTGCGCTCAATGCCACGGCTCCGATGCCAAGGGCGGTATCGGCTACCCCAACCTGACCGACAAGGACTGGCTGTACGGTGGCGCGCCCGAGAACATCGTCGAAACCATTACCAACGGTCGCAATGGCGTGATGCCCCCCATGGCCGCCGCTGTGGGCTCAGCTGACGATGTGAAGAACGTGGCCAACTATGTTCTGAGCCTGTCTGGTTCTGCCCATGACTCTGTGCGCGCCAACCTCGGCAAGGAAAAGTTTGCTGCCTGTGCCGCCTGCCACGGCCCCGATGGCAAGGGCATGCAAGCTTTGGGTGCTCCGAACCTGACCGACAACATCTGGTTGCATGGTGCCGGTGAGTCGGCCATCATCCAGCGCATCAACGAAGGCAAGAACAACGTGATGCCGCCGCAAGGCAATCGCTTCACCAAGGACCAGATCCACGTGCTGGCAGCCTACGTCTGGGGCAAGTCCAACTAAACGGGACCATCCTTACAATCGACAGGGGTGCGGCGCTTGGGCGTTGCACCCCTATTTTTTCTCGCTTAGGACACTGTGATGACCCAATCCAAACCCGACAACGCGAATCAACCTGCCTGGAAGAACCCCTATGTCTGGATGGTGCTGGGTGGCCCCTTGGTGGTGGTCGTGGCCAGCATCACCACCTTCTTCATTGCAGCCAGGAATCCGGATCCTGTACTGGAAACGCGCGCCAAACCCAACGGCACCGTGTCGACGCCGGCAGAAGACGCCATGGTCCCTGCTGTGCAGGGCCGTAACCATGCCACTACCGGTGGCGTACCCCAGAAGAACTGAGGTCCGGGTGTTCTCCGCCTTGAGGCGCGGCGCCTGGTCAGGCGTCGCTGCCGGGCGGATTGACCAGGTCTTTGAGGGCCTGGGTGTCGAGGATGCGGACGTGGCGCTGCTTGACCTCGATGATGCCTTCTTCCGAGAACTTGGAGAAGGTGCGGCTGACGGTTTCGAGCTTGAGCCCCAGGTAGCTGCCGATTTCCTCGCGTGTCATGCGCAGCACCAGCTCGGACTGGCTGAACCCCCGGGCATGCAGGCGCTGCACCAGGTTGAGCAGGAAGGTGGCGAGGCGCTCTTCCGCCCGCATGCCCCCCAGCAGCATCAGTACACCGTTCTCACGCACGATTTCGCGGCTCATGATCTTGTGGACATGCCGCTGCAGTGAAGTCACTTCACGCGAGAGGTCTTCGATGCGGCTGAACGGCATGACGCACACTTCCGCATCCTCCAAGGCCACCGCGTCGCAGGTGTGTCGGTCGTGGACGATGCCGTCCAGGCCGATGATCTCGCCTGCCATCTGGAACCCGGTCACCTGGTCGCGGCCGTCTTCCGTGCCTACGCAGGTCTTGAAAAAGCCGGTTCGGATGGCATACAGGTTCGCGAAAGGCTCGCCGTTCTGGAACAGGGTTTCGCCACGCGCCACCTTGCGGCGGTTGGCGACCAGGTCGTCAATGCGTTCCAGTTCGGCATCGCTCAGGCCGACTGGCATGCAGAGCTCGCGCAGGTTGCAGTTCGAGCAGGCGACTTTGAAAGTGTGGGCGGTCATGCTGATTCCAATTTCCGGTCCCCGATTGTCCACTATCAGGCACGTCCGTTGACCTACATCAAGTCAAAGACCGTGTGCAACAGGCACATTTGAGACCGTTGAATTGGAGTTCTCATGAGTGCAGAAATTGCCGCCCCGGTGTCCGATGAACTGCTGCGTCGCTATGACATTTCGGGACCGCGCTATACCTCGTACCCTACAGCGGACCGTTTCGTCGAGGCCTTCGCGGCCGAAGAATATGCCCAGGCGCTGACCCAGCGCCGCAGCGGCCCGGCTGCCATGGCCCTGCCGCTATCGCTGTACGTGCACATCCCTTTCTGCGAGTCGTTGTGCTACTACTGCGCGTGCAACAAGATCATCACCAAACACCACGACCGCGCTACCGAGTACCTGCGTTACCTGGAGCGGGAGGTCGAGCTGCACGTGGACCGCATTGGCCGTGGCCAGACCGTGAGCCAACTGCATTTCGGCGGCGGTTCCCCCACCTTCCTCAGCGACGACGAATTGCGCACGCTGATGGCCATGCTGCGCCGCAATTTCCATTTCATTGAAGGGGGCGAGTACTCCATCGAAGTCGATCCCCGTACCATCGATGAAAAGCGCCTTGATACCCTGGCCGAGCTCGGGTTCAACCGGCTGAGCTTCGGTGTGCAGGACTTTGATCCAGCCGTGCAGAAAGCCGTACACCGCATCCAGCCCGCCGAACAGGTCTTCTCGCTGGTGGCGGCTGCGCGTGCCAAGGGATTTGCCTCGGTCAATGTCGATCTGATCTATGGCCTGCCTCAGCAGACCCCGGAATCCTTCGAGCGCACCTTGGCGCAGGTGAACCAGCTTCGCCCGGACCGCATCGCGCTGTACGCTTACGCCCATTTGCCTGAGCGCTTCAAGCCCCAGCGTCGCATCAACATCGTCGAGATCCCCAGCGGAGCCTCCAAGATCTCGATGCTGTCGCGTTCTCTGGCGGCTTTCCTGTCGGCCGGCTACGTGTACGTGGGCATGGACCACTTTGCACTGCCGGACGATGCCTTGGCGGTGGCCAAGCGCCAGGGGCGTCTGCATCGCAATTTCCAGGGCTATAGCACCCAGCCCGACTGCGATCTGATCGCCCTGGGTGTGTCCAGCATCGGTCGCATTGGCGCCACCTACAGCCAGAACGCCAAGACCCTGGACGAGTACTACGATGCCCTCAACCATGGCCGCTTCCCCGTGGTGCGCGGACTGGCGCTCACCCGTGACGACGTGGTGCGCCGCGCAGTCATCATGGCCTTGATGTGCCAGGGCAACGTGCTGTTCGAATCGATCGAACTGGCCCATCTGATCGACTTCAAGAGCTATTTCGCCAAGGAACTCGAAGATCTCAAGCTGCTGGAAGAGCAGGGCTTGGTGGTGGTGGATGCGCAAGGTATCCAGGTCACCGCACAGGGCTGGTTCTTCGTGCGCGGCGTGGCCATGGTGTTCGACAAGTACCTGCAGTCCGACCGCACCCGCGCCAAGTTCTCCAAGATCATCTGATGGGCATGACCCAAGCCGCCCTGGGGCGGCTGGTTTGCCCTTAGCATCGCCCGATGCAGACCACGCTCGCAACCACCGCGCTCCTGATGGGGCTGGCCGGTGGCCCCCATTGCATAGCCATGTGCGGGGCCGCCTGCGCTGGCATTGGCCAGGCCGCAGGGCCGCACCGCAACCTCGCCCTGTGGACCTTTCAGCTCGGGCGCATCGTCGGCTATGCGCTGCTGGGTGCCTTGGCGGCCGCCTCCATGCAGGGCCTGGGATGGCTCACCATCCAGTCGGCAGCCTTGCGGCCTGTCTGGTCCCTGTTTCATGTGGCGGCGATCCTGCTTGGCCTGGTTCTGTTGCTCAACGGCCGCCAGCCGGTGTGGCTGGAGGAGGGTGGGCGGCGCATCTGGCGACAGGTGCGCAGCTTCACCCAACGCTGGGGCCGCGGTGCGCCCCTGGTATTGGGCGTGAGTTGGGCGCTGCTGCCTTGCGGTCTGCTGTATTCGGCCCTGCTGGTGGCCGCCATGGCCAACGGCGTGGCCGATGGGGCAGGTGTCATGGCGCTCTTTGCCGTAGGGACCAGCGTCAGCCTGTTGGCGGGGCCGTGGCTGGTGCTCAAGCTCCATGCCATGGGCAGTGGAGCGGTGAGCGGTGCCTGGGGCGTCCGACTGGCCGGCATGGCGCTGGCCGGCAGCTCCGCCTGGGGCCTGTACATGGGTCTGGTACACAACACCGCGCCTTGGTGCGCCACGGTGTAACAACTGTCCAGGCGGGATAATCCTGCCCCATGACGATTGAATCCCTGGCCGCCAAGGCCTCCGGCTACGCCCGCATGAGCGTGGCGCCGATGATGGACTGGACCGATAGACATTGCCGGTATTTCCACCGGCTGCTGTCCAAGAACACCCTGTTGTACACCGAGATGGTCACCACGGGCGCCTTGCTGCACGGTGATGTACCGCGCCACCTGCGTTTCAACGCCGAAGAACACCCGGTGGCCTTGCAGTTGGGCGGCAGTGAACCCGAGGACCTGGCCCGTTGTGCCAAGCTCGGGCAGGAGTGGGGGTACAACGAGATCAACATCAACTGCGGTTGCCCCAGCGAACGCGTGCAGCGCGGCGCCTTTGGTGCCTGCCTCATGAACGAGGCGACCCTGGTGGCCGACTGTGTCAAGGCCATGGTCGATGCCGTGGACATTCCGGTCACGGTCAAGCACCGCATCGGTATCGACAAGGTGGAAAGCTACGATTTCGTGCGCGACTTCGTCGGCACCGTGGCCGAGGCCGGTTGCACCGTGTTCATCGCCCACGCCCGCAACGCCTGGCTCAAGGGTCTGAGCCCAAAGGAAAATCGCGAGATTCCGCCGCTGCGTTACGACATCGTGTACCAGCTCAAGAAGGACTTCCCGCATCTGACCATCGCCATCAATGGCGGGATCAGCACCACGGAGCAGGTTCACACGCATCTGCAGCATGTGGACAGCGTCATGGTCGGACGCGAGGCCTACCACAACCCGTTCTGGCTGGCGGAGTGGGATGCTGCGTTTTTGGGAGCGGACCACGCAGTCAATACGAGGGATAGCGTCGAATTGGCCATGGTGGACTACATGGAGCGCGAGGCCGTGCAACACGGTACCGGCTGGTATGGCATTGCCCGCCATATGCTGGGCCTGCGCCACGGGCAGACGGGCGCACGCAAGTGGCGCCAGGTGTGGAGTGACCACCGGCTGAAGGATACTGCACCGCGCTTGGTCATGGAGCGGGCACAGGCTGCCATGGGACGCACCGAGTGAATGCCGCTGCCCAAGGCTCCGAGCCCGTCCGCTACCGCCTGGCGGTGCTGGCCTTGTGGGGCGCGCCGGTGCTGTGGACCGTCAACCTCATCATCGCGCGCAAGGCGCCAGGTCTGGTGGACCCCTACACCCTGGCGTTCGGGCGTTGGCTGATTGCCGCCGTGGTGCTCGTGGCCTTGTCCTGGCAGGAACTATGGGGCAAGCGAGCCGAAGTGTTGCGCCAGTGGAGGCACTTCGTGGTGCTGGGCTTTTGCGGCATGCTGGTCTGCGGTGCCTGGGTCTACCTGGGGGCGCAATCCACCGTGGCGATGAACATCGCGCTCATCTATGCCGCGTCCCCGGTGCTGATTGGCCTGGGTGCGGTGTTGTGGCTGGGGGAACGGATGCGACCTACGCAGGTGGCTGGTGTTGTGCTGGCGATGGCCGGGGTGGTGCATGTGGTGGTGCAGGGGCGCTGGACGGCGCTGGCCCAGGTGCAGTGGGTGGCGGGCGACTGGTGGATCGTCGCAGCCATGGTGGCCTGGGCCGCTTATGCATTGCTGCAGAAACTCTGGCCCAGTTCCCTTGGTGATTCCGCCCGACTTGCAGCCATCAGCCTGGGTGGTGTGCTGACCTTGTTGCCTGGCATGGTGTGGGAGCAGATGTCCGCGACGCACCTGCCGGTAACTGCCGAGGCGCTGGCCATCATGGCGTTGGCGGCCTTGGTGCCGGGCGTGGGGGCGTACTGGATCTACGGCTGGGCCCAGAAAATCCTCGGAGCCAGTCGGGTGGCCGTCACACTGTACCTCGGACCCTTGTATGCCGCTGTGGCGGCGTATGCGGTGCTGGGGGAATCGCTGGGCTGGCAGCACATTGGCGGTGCTGCGCTCATCCTGCCGGGGGTGTGGCTGGTATCCCGGCGGTGACCAGAAAATACAACTGAATTCGATTTGCAGCCCAGGAACTATGTGCGTGAGCAGCTACGAAAACCGTAGCAACTAGTTGGCCGCTTCGAGCCCGTTGGCAAAGTGCTCGCGCATGCGTTGCTGGGTCAGCTGCGGGTCGCGGGCCTTGAGCGCCGCCATGAGGGCGCGGTGTTCCGCCAGCGACTCGGCGGTGCGCCCGCGCTTGAGCAGCGAGTTGTGGCGGTTGAGCTTCATGACCTTGCGCAGGTCGGCCACGATCTGGTTGCGCCAGCGGTTGTTGGCGATTTCGAGCAGGCGCATGTGGAAGCGCTCGTTCACAGCGAAGAATTCGTCGGTGTGGGACTCGTCCAGGCCCGCCGCTTCCAATTGGGCGTGCAGCTGCTCCAGCTCGGTCATTTCCAGCGGCGTGGCTCTTTCGGCCACTACGGCGGCAGCATCGCATTCAAGCAGGCTCAGCAGGTGGTACACGTCGGCCAGATCGTCCTTGGACACTTCGGTCACGTAGGCGCCGCGGCGCACCTTCATGGTCACCAGGCCTTCGGCCGCCAGCACCTTGAGCGCCTCACGCAGGGGAGTACGGCTGATGCCGAGTTCCTGCGCGATCTTCAGTTCGTCGATCCAACTGCCCGGCTCCAGTTCACGCTTGAAGATGCGCTGGCGCAGCAGTTCCGCCACTTCTTCGTACAGCGCGCGGGGGGACAGTGCGGAGGCAGATCGGGGTTCGGACAGCACGGCGGACATGGGGGCGGATTGTAAGCCAGAATCAATATTTTGAATACATAATTATGAATTAGTATAGAATGCGCCGCAACAAAGCACCGGCTCGCCCCGGGAGCGCCATTGGACTGTTTCCCATTTCTCAGCAGGTAGTGCCATGACCGACTCCGCCAAAGAATTCAATACCGCCACTCTGGAAGCCTGGGCCAAGGTGGCCGCCAAATCGGCCCCCGGTGGCAATGTGGATGCGCTCAACTGGGTCACGCCCGATGGCATTACCGTCAAGCCCCTGTACACCGCGGCCGATACGGCCAACTTGCCGTACACCGATACGCTGCCCGGGTTCGAGCCCTACCTGCGCGGCCCGCAGGCCACCATGTATGCGGTGCGCCCCTGGACCATTCGCCAGTACGCGGGTTTTTCCACCGCCGAAGAGTCCAATGCCTTCTACCGCAAGGCGCTGGCCGCCGGTGGGCAGGGTGTTTCCGTGGCCTTTGACCTGGCCACCCACCGCGGCTACGACTCCGACCACCCGCGCGTGACGGGCGACGTGGGCAAGGCCGGCGTGGCCATCGACTCGGTGGAAGACATGAAGATCCTGTTCAACGAGATTCCGCTGGACAAGGTGTCGGTCTCCATGACCATGAACGGCGCCGTGCTGCCGGTGCTGGCAGGGTACGTGGTGGCGGCCGAAGAGCAGGGCGTGAGCCAGGACAAGCTGGCGGGCACGATCCAGAACGACATCCTCAAAGAGTTCATGGTGCGCAACACCTACATCTACCCACCCGAGCCGAGCATGCGCATCATCGGCGACATCATTGAGTACACCTCAAAGAACATGCCCAAGTTCAACTCAATCTCGATCTCGGGCTACCACATGCAGGAAGCCGGTGCCAACCAAGCGCTGGAAATGGCGTTCACGCTGGCCGATGGCAAGGAATACGTGAAGACCGCCATTGCCAAGGGCATGGACGTGGACGACTTCGCGGGCCGCCTGTCCTTCTTCTGGGCGGTGGGCATGAACTTCTACCTGGAAATTGCCAAGATGCGCGCCGCGCGCATGCTGTGGTGCCGCATCATGAAGGGCTTCAATGCCAAGAACCCCAAGAGCCTGATGCTGCGCACCCACAGCCAGACCTCGGGCTGGTCGCTGACCGAGCAGGATCCGTACAACAACGTGGTGCGCACCACCATCGAAGCCATGGCGGCCGTGTTTGGCGGCACCCAGTCGCTGCATACCAACTCGCTCGACGAAGCCATCGCGCTGCCCACCGAGTTCTCGGCCCGCATTGCGCGCAACACGCAGCTCATCATCCAGGAAGAGACTCACATCACCAACGTGGTGGACCCCTGGGCCGGTAGCTACATGATGGAGACGCTGACCCAGCAGATGGCCGACGAGGCCTGGAAGATCATCGAGGAAGTGGACGCCATGGGCGGCATGACCAAGGCTGTGGACAGCGGCTGGGCCAAACTCAAGATCGAAGCCGCCGCCGCCGAGAAGCAGGCACGCATCGACAGTGGCAAGGACGTCATCGTTGGCGTGAACAAGTACAAGCTGGCCAAGGAAGACCCGATCGAGATCCTGGACGTGGACAACGTCAAGGTGCGCGAAGGCCAGATTGCGCGCCTCAAGCAAATCCGTTCCACCCGCGACAACGCCGCCGTGCAGGCCGCTTTGGACGCATTGACTGCCGCGGCACAATCCGGCCAGGGCAACCTGCTGGACCTGTCCATCCAGGCCATCCGCCTGCGCGCCACGGTGGGCGAGGTGAGCGATGCCCTGGAAAAGGAATTCGGCCGCCACCGTGCTGATACCCAAAAGGTGACTGGTGTGTACGCTGCTGCTTACGACTCGGCCGAGGGCTGGGACAAACTCAAGACCGAGATTGCGGAGTTCGCAACTGCGGAAGGTCGCCGCCCGCGCGTGATGATCGCCAAGCTGGGCCAGGACGGCCACGACCGCGGTGCCAAGGTGGTTGCCACGGCCTTTGCCGACCTGGGCTTCGACGTGGACATGGGCCCGCTGTTCCAGACCCCCGAGGAATGTGCCCGCCAGGCCATCGAAAACGACGTGCACGCCGTGGGTGTCTCCACCTTGGCTGCGGGCCACAAGACCTTGGTGCCCGCCATCATCCAAGCCCTGAAGGACCAGGGTGCCGACGACATCATCGTGTTCGTGGGTGGGGTGATTCCGCGCCAGGACTACGACATGCTGTACGAGGCGGGTGTGAAGGGGGTGTACGGCCCCGGCACCCCCATTCCGGCCAGCGCGAAGGATGTGCTGGAGCAGATCAAAAAGGCCCGAGCCTAAATCCCGCCGACCCGTAACGGCTGCACTCCCGTGAGTACGCCCCCTTTGCTCGATGGCATCCTGCATGGCCCAAGCGCCGCGCAGCGCCGTGCCATTGCCAAGGCCATCACGCTGTTGGAATCGACCCGCGCCGACCATCGCCAGCAAGGCGATGCCTTGCTGACTGCGTTGCTGCCGCACACGGGCAAAAGCCTGCGCTTGGGGATAAGCGGCGTGCCGGGCGTGGGCAAGAGCACTTTCATTGAGGCGCTGGGCCTGTACCTGATCGGCAAGGGCCACCGCGTGGCGGTGCTGGCGGTGGACCCATCGAGCAGCGTGTCGGGCGGTTCCATCCTGGGGGACAAGACCCGCATGGAGCAGCTGTCCATGCGCGAGCAGGCCTACATCCGCCCCAGCCCCAGCAGCGGCACGCTGGGTGGCGTGGCCGAGAAGACGCGCGAAGCCATGCTGGTGTGCGAAGCCGCGGGCTATGACTTGGTGATCGTGGAAACCGTGGGGGTAGGGCAGAGCGAGACGGCGGTGCACGGCATGACCGACATGTTCGTGCTGCTGCAACTGCCAAACGCGGGCGACGACCTGCAGGCCATCAAGAAGGGCGTGATGGAGCTGGCCGACCTCGTGGTCATCAACAAGGCCGACATCGACCCCAACGCGGCCACCCGGGCCCGGGCCCAGATCACCTCCAGCCTGCGGCTGTTGGGCCTGCACGGTAGCCACGAGCATGGACACCACGATCAATCGGTTTGGCACCCCAAGGTGATCCAGATCAGCGCGCTGCAATCGCAGGGCGTGGACACGTTCTGGGATACGGTGACCGAGTTCAAGCAACTGCAGCAAGCCAATGGGCAGTTGGCACAACGCCGCCAGCACCAGGCCCTGGCCTGGATGTGGGAGCGCATTGATGCCGGTCTCAAGCAGGCGTTCAAGGCCCATCCGGCGGTGCAGGCCCAATTGGCCAGCACGGTAGCAGCAGTGGAGGCCGGCAGCCTGCCGGCCAGCACTGCAGCACGAAATCTGCTCTCCGCCCTCGAAATATCTGCGTGAGCAGCTACTGAATTCATAGCGACACATTTTTTGACGAAAGAAGGAAGCCATGCAAGACATCCTCGACCAACTGGAAAAGAAGCGCGAAGCAGCCCGCATGGGCGGTGGCCAGAAGCGCATTGATGCCCAGCACAAGAAAGGCAAGCTCACCGCGCGTGAGCGCCTGGAAGTGCTGCTGGATGAAGGCACTTTCGAAGAGTGGGACATGTTCGTGGAGCACCGCTGCGTCGACTTCGGCATGGCCGACAACAAGATCCCCGGTGACGGCGTGGTCACCGGCTACGGCATGATCAACGGCCGCCTGGTGTTTGTCTTCAGCCAGGACTTCACGGTATTCGGCGGCGCGCTGTCCGAAGCCCATGCGGAAAAGATCTGCAAGATCATGGACCAGGCGATGAAGGTCGGTGCTCCGGTCATCGGCCTGAACGACTCGGGCGGTGCCCGTATCCAGGAAGGCGTGGCCAGTTTGGGCGGCTATGCCGACGTGTTCCAGCGCAACGTGATGGCCAGCGGCGTGATTCCCCAGATCAGCATGATCATGGGCCCCAGCGCCGGTGGTGCGGTGTATTCCCCGGCCATGACCGACTTCATCTTCATGGTGAAGGACAGCTCCTACATGTTCGTGACCGGCCCTGAAGTGGTCAAGACCGTGACGCACGAAGAGGTGACGGCCGAGGAACTGGGTGGTGCCATTACCCACACCACCAAGAGCGGCGTGGCCGACCTGGCTTTCGAGAACGACGTGGAAGCGCTGCTGATGCTGCGCCGCCTCTACAACTACCTGCCGCTGAACAACCGCGAGAAAGCCCCCGTGCGCAAGAGCGGTGACCCGATCGACCGCGCCGACCGTAGCCTCGACACGCTGGTGCCGGACAACCCCAACAAGCCGTACGACATGAAGGAACTCATCGTCAAGACCGTGGACGATGGCGACTTCTTCGAGATCCAGCCCGAATACGCCAAGAACATCATCGTTGGCTTTGCCCGCATGGACGGCCAGACCATCGGCATCGTGGCCAACCAGCCCCTGGTGCTGGCCGGTTGCCTGGACATCAAGAGTTCCATCAAGGCCGCGCGCTTCGTGCGCTTCTGTGACGCGTTCAACATCCCCGTGGTCACTTTCGTGGACGTGCCCGGCTTCATGCCCGGCACTTCGCAGGAGTACGGCGGCATCATCAAGCACGGTGCCAAGCTGCTGTACGCCTACGCCGAGTGCACCGTGCCGAAGATCACCGTCATCACCCGCAAGGCCTACGGCGGCGCGTACGACGTGATGGCCTCCAAGCACCTGCGCGGCGACGTGAACTTTGCCTGGCCCAATGCGGAAATTGCCGTGATGGGTGCCAAGGGTGCAGTGGAAATCATCTTCCGCGAAGACAAGGGTGACCCCGAGAAGCTCGCTGCCAAGGAAGCCGAGTACAAGGCCCGCTTTGCCAACCCGTTCGTGGCCGGTGCACGCGGCTTCATCGACGACGTGATCCTGCCGCATGAGACCCGCAAGCGTATCTGCCGCAGCTTGGTGATGCTCAAGGACAAGAAGCTGGAAAACCCGTGGCGCAAGCACGGCAACATCCCCCTCTGATCACCGACAAGAACGACAAGGATCACAGAACATGTTTACTAAGATTCTCATTGCCAACCGCGGCGAGATCGCCTGCCGCGTCATCGCCACCGCCCGCAAGATGGGCATCAAGACGGTTGCCGTGTACTCCGACGCCGACAAGGAAGCGCGCCATGTGCAGCTGGCTGACGAGGCCGTGCGCCTGGGCCCGCCGCCCAGCCGCGAGAGCTACCTGCTGGCCGACAAGATCATCGAGGCAGCTAAGCAGACCGGCGCACAGGCCGTGCACCCGGGCTACGGCTTCCTGAGCGAGAACGAGGACTTTGCGCGCCGCTGCGAGGAAGAAGGCATCGCCTTCATTGGCCCCAAGCACTACAGCATTGCGGCCATGGGAGACAAGATCGCTTCCAAGAAGCTGGCCAACGAAGCCAAGGTCAGCACCATCCCCGGCTACAACGACGCCATCGAGTCGGCCGAGAAGGCGGTCGAGATTGCCAAGGGCATTGGCTACCCCGTCATGATCAAGGCCTCGGCCGGCGGTGGCGGCAAGGGACTGCGCGTGGCGTTCAACGACAAGGAAGCTTTTGAGGGCTTCACCAGCTGCCGCAACGAAGCGCGCAACAGTTTCGGCGACGACCGTGTGTTCATCGAGAAATACGTGCTCGAACCCCGCCACATCGAAATCCAGGTGCTGGGTGACAGCCATGGCAACGTGGTGTACCTGAACGAGCGCGAATGCTCCATCCAGCGCCGCCACCAGAAGGTGATTGAAGAGGCTCCCAGCCCCTTCATCAGCGATGCCACCCGCAAGGCGATGGGCGAGCAGGCCGTGGCTTTGGCCAAGGCCGTGAAGTACCAGAGCGCCGGTACGGTGGAGTTTGTGGTCGGCAAGGACCAGGACTTCTACTTCTTGGAGATGAACACCCGCCTGCAGGTGGAACACCCGGTTACCGAGTGCATTACCGGACTGGACCTCGTGGAGCAGATGATCCGCGTGGCTGCGGGCGAGAAGCTCACCATCACCCAGGCCGATGTGAAGCGCGACGGCTGGGCCATTGAGTGCCGCATCAATGCGGAAGACCCGTTCCGCAATTTCCTGCCATCCACCGGTCGCCTGGTGCGCTTTGCGCCTCCACCGCAAACCATGTTCCAGGCCGACACGTCCCAACTGCAGGGCGTGCGCGTGGACACGGGCGTGGCCGAGGGGGGCGAGATTCCGATGTACTACGACTCGATGATCGCCAAGCTCATCGTGCACGGCAAGGACCGCAACGAAGCCATCGCCAAGATGCGTGAGGCCCTCAACGGTTTCGTGATCCGTGGCATCAGCTCCAACATTCCGTTCCAGGCGGCGCTGCTGGCGCATCCGAAGTTCGTCACGGGCCAGTTCAATACCGGCTTCATCGCCGAGCACTATGGCAAGGGCTTTGCCGCCGAAGACGTGCCCCACGAAGACCCCAGCTTCATGCAGGCGCTGGCCGCATTCGTGCGCCGCAAGAGCCGCGAGCGTGCTGCCACCCTGTCGGGTCAGTTGCCCGGGTATGGCGTGAATGCAGGCAAGGACTACACCGTGGTGACGCTATCGCCGGATGGCAACAACCAGTACACCCCGGTTCACGTCGATGAGTTCGTGGGGGAACAAGGCTTTGCCCGCGTCAAGGTGGGTAATGAGAGCTATGAAATCCGTAGCGATTCACGCCTCAACGACATTGCCATCACGGGCACCGTCAACGGCCAGCCCTTCACCGCCCAGGTGGAGCGCGGCACACCCAAGAACCCGCTGGCGCTGCGCGTGCAGCACAACGGTACCCGCATCGATGTGCTGGTCATGTCCCAGCGCATGGCCGAGCTGCACCGGCTGATGCCCTTCAAGGCCCCGCCGGACATGAGCAAATACGTGCTCTCGCCCATGCCGGGCCTGCTGGTCGACGTGGCCGTGCAGCCGGGCCAGAAGGTGCAAGCCGGGGAGCGCGTGGCCGTCATCGAAGCCATGAAGATGGAAAACGTGCTTTTTGCCGCCGCCGACGGTGTGGTGGCCAAGGTGCTGGCTGCCAAGGGCGAGTCCCTGGCCGTGGACCAGCCGATCGTGGAGTTCGAGAAATGAGCCGTCCCTTCAAGGTGCTGGGCATCCAGCAGATCGCCATCGGCGGCCCCGACAAGACCCGGCTGCAGAAGCTCTGGGTGGACATGCTGGGGCTGGAAGTGACCGGCACCTTCAGGAGCGAACGCGAAAACGTGGACGAGGATATCTGCGCCATGGGTTCTGGCCCCTACAAGGTGGAGGTGGACCTGATGCAGCCGCTGGACCACGAGAAGAAACCTGCCGTGCACACCACGCCGCTGAACCATGTGGGGCTGTGGATCGACAAGCTCCCTTTGGCGGTGGAGTGGCTCACCGCCCAGGGTGTGCGCTTTGCACCGGGAGGTATCCGCAAGGGGGCCGCCGGGTATGACATCTGCTTCCTGCACCCCAAGAGCAATGACGAGTTCCCCATCGCTGGGGAAGGTGTGCTGATCGAGCTGGTGCAAGCACCGCCAGAAGTGATCGCCGCCTTGTCCGTGGTCTGATTACGACGGGGGCCGAGCCCAAGCGAGGCTCCCCGGTTCTTCCTCCGTGTCTTGTTTCCCTCGCGCAGATATTGTTGTAAGCTGATCTACATGTCTGCGGTGTGACAATGCCGCCCCAACCGAGTTGGCGGTTGCGAAAAAAGCACGAGGAGACAGTCATGGGCTGGCAGAGGATCTTCTATCCGGGCATGTGGGCGATGCGGCGTTTGCGCATTGCCCCCAAGCTTGCTTTGCTTGCGGTGGTGACCTTGCTGCCGCTGATGGCCGTACAGTGGCAATTGGTTCAGCACCAGCATGCCGTGCTGGTCAAGTCCCGGTCGGAGCGTGCTGCGCTGGCCGCGGTTAGCCAGCTGACGACGGTGGTTCGTCTGGTGCAGAGCCACCGGGGCCTGACCAACATGGTGCTTTCCGGCAA
This sequence comes from Curvibacter sp. APW13, assembly GCF_032337135.1. Lineage (NCBI taxonomy): Bacteria > Pseudomonadati > Pseudomonadota > Betaproteobacteria > Burkholderiales > Comamonadaceae > Curvibacter > Curvibacter sp. APW13. The sequence continues at coordinate 463,780 of NZ_JAVXZZ010000003.1, forward strand.
CGAAGGCGCCAAAGCTACCCGGGACGGCGTGCGCCAGTCCTTGTCCGGCGCCGTGAAGGCGACCTCTTCTGCGGTGTTGGGCGTTGCCACGCCGACTGGTGCATCGGATTGGGCTGCAATGCAGTCGCGGCTGGAAGGCATGTCCGCGGCTGTCGAGGGAAAGACGGCTGCGGACAGCTTTGCATTGCATACGCGGTTGGTCGAGGACCTGCAGCGCCTGGTCCAATCGATCGGGTTTTCCTCGGGCCTGCTGCTGGAGTCCGACCCCGCTGCTGGCCTGTTGACCCAGATGGTGGCCCTGCACACCATTCCCTGGGCTGAGCAACTGGGCCGTTTGCGCGGGCAAGGGGCCGGCATGCTGAGCCAAGGTGCAGTGGCCCCTACGGGCAGCGCCCGGATGCTGGCACAGCTGGACCCGCTCGAGCCTTTCCTGCGCAACATGGAGCATGTGCAGGGCCTGCTGGGTCAGACGGGTCTGCGTGATGCGTCGGCGGACAAGGCGCTTGCTGCCTCGCGTGCATTTGCCAAGCAGGTGCGCGAAGCATTCGCCACCGAGGGCGCCGCCCAGGATGCCCAAGCCTATTTTGCGGCCGGTACCGCAGCGATCGAAGCCGTCGGTGCCTACCAGGTGTGGGCGGCCAAGGCACTCGAGGAGCAACTGCTGACGCGGGAGCGCGAGATCGAGTTCGCGTATGTGCTGGGCATCGTCGTGAGCGCAGCGGCGGTGTGCGGCATGCTCTACCTGCTGGTCGCCTTCCGCTTGAGCTTTGTGGCAGATCTGCGCCAGGTGCTGTTGTTCCTGGAAGAGATTGCCAAGGGCAACCTGCGCCACCGTGCGCGCGTCCGCGGTCGCGATGAGCTCAGCGACATGTCCGACGTCATGGAGCGCCTGCTCAACAGCTTTTCTGCCATGGTGGCCAGCGTGCGCAGCAATGCCGCCCTGGTTTCCCAGTCTGGCACCGGATTGGTCAATGGCAGCAACGCCCTGTCGGACCGCACCGAGCAGCAGGCGGCCAACCTGGAGCAGACCAACGCCAGTGTGCAGGAGTTGTCGTCGACGGTGAAGGGCAATGCGGTCAGTGCCGAGGCTGCGGATGCCAGCGCACGGGCGGTGCGAGACATTGCTGAAGGCAGTGCCAGCAGCATGCAACTCGCGGTGGCCCAGATCGAGGCGATCCAGGCCAGTACCCAACGCATGGACGAGATCGTTTCGGTGATTGATGGCTTGGCGTTCCAGACCAATATTCTGGCCTTGAATGCGGCGGTGGAAGCGGCGCGAGCAGGCGAGTCGGGCCGTGGGTTTGCGGTGGTTGCCAGCGAGGTGCGTTCGCTGGCACAGCGCTCCGCAGGTTCGGCCAAGGAAATCCGCGAGCTGATCACGGCGTCCTCGTCGCAAGTCGGCAAGGGCGTCGAGTTGATCCGCAAGGCGGGAGCCAGCATGGATGGGGTGGTTCAGGGCATACGGTCAGTGGCGGCCAAGATGTCCGAGATTTCCAGCAGCAGCGCCGAGCAAAGCACGGCACTGGCCGAAATCAGTGCCGCCATCCGCCAGTTGGACGAGATCACGCAGCAGAATGCGGCCATGGTGGAAACGGCGGCCCAGCAGGCAAGTTCCTTGCAGGACCAGGCCTCCACGTTGTCGGACTCGGTGAGGGTGTTCCAGCTGCAGCAAGGTACGGCCGATGAAGCGCTGGCGTTGGTGGCCAAGGCGATGCAGCACCACCGCCACGGTGTTTCCCAGGATGCATTCCTGCGCGATCTGACCGCCAAGGAACAAGGCTTCTTCGACCGGGACATGTATGTCTTTGCCCTCGACCGCAATGGGACTTATCTAGCCTTTGGAGGCAACCCCGCCAAGGTGGGCACACGCGTGCAGGACATTGCCGGCATTGACGGCCAGGGACTCATGGACGCCATCATCGGTCAGGCCGACACTGCGCCGGGCTGGGTGCAGTACGACATCACCAACCCCAGTACCGGCAAGGTTCAGACCAAGATGTCGTATGTGTGCCGTTTGGGTGACCTGTACCTAGGCTGCGGCGTCTACAAGAATCTCGTACAGGCCTGAAGCAAGCGCAATCAGGTCCTGGGCTGGGCGGCACGCTTGGCGCGCGCGCGCTCCAGCGCCGCCTCGATCACGGCGCGCTTCTTGTCCAGTACGGCTGGATCGGTGTGCTGGGAGTGGGCCGGCAGGTCGGCCAGCTTGGCCCTGGCCTTTTCTTCCAGCCGTTTCGCGTTCTCCTCCGCGTTGCGTCTGCGTCGGAAGCTACTGAATTCATAGCGATGGCGCGCTTCTAGGGCCTGATCGGCCGACCAGGCACTCCACCCGGTGGCGCTGCCGGAGACGTTGTGCAGCGCAATACAGTCCACCGGGCAGGCCGGAAGGCACAGCTCACAGCCGGTGCAGTAGGGCTCGATCACGGTGTGCATGCGCTTGTGGGTTCCCACGATGGCGTCGGTCGGGCAGGCGTCAATGCACAGGGTGCAGCCGATGCACCAGTCCTCATCGATGACGGCCAGCATGCGCGGGCCCTCGATGCCGCATTCCGGGTCCAACGGAAGTTCCGGACGCCCCGTGAGCTTGGCCAGCCGGCTTACACCGACGCTTCCACCTGGAGGACAACGGTTGATGGGGGCCGCTTCGTCGGCCACTGCTCGTGCGTAGGCAGCACAGTCGGGGTAGCCGCAGCGCGTGCATTGGGTTTGCGGCAGGGCGTCGAGCACCTGCGCCGCCAGCGGCGTGAGCGGTGCAGCTTGGTCCATCAGGCGCCTTGCGACGACTCCGTCACAGCGTTGGAGGCAGGTCGCTTGGTTGGGGCTGCCTTGCGCGCCTGGGGCTTCGCTGTGGTCGCGCGCTTGGCGACAGCAGTCTGGGCCTTGGGTTTGGCAGCCTTCTTGGCAGGCCCCGTGGCCTTTGCTGGTGCAAGGGCCTTGGTCTTCGAAGTGCGGCCAGGGGCCGCATCAGGCTTCGCGACCCGGGACGCGGCTTTCAATGCAGGCTGTGCCACGGTTTCCGGATGGGTGTCGTGGTGATGGGCCAGGATGAAGGCCTTGACCTGCGGGTAGACCATGTCGCGCCAGCGGCTGCCCGAGAAGATGCCATAGTGGCCGGCACCTTTGCACTCGTAGTGGCGCTGCATGGTCTTGGGCACACCGGTGCAGATGCTGTGCACGGCCTGGGTCTGTCCGGAGCCGGAAATGTCGTCAAGCTCCCCCTCGACGGACAACAGCGCGGTGGTGCGGATGTCCTGCGGGCGCACACGCTCGGCCTTGCCCTGCGGGTTCCTGACGTCCCAGGTGCCGTTCACGAGGGCAAAGTCCTGGAACACGACACGGATGGTTTCGAGGTAGTAGTCCGCATCCATGTCCAGCACCGCGTTGTACTCGTCGTAGAACTTGCGGTGGGCCTCGGCGCTGGCGCCGTCGCCCTTGATCAGGTCCTTGAAGTAGTCGTAATGGCTCTTGGCGTGGTGGTCGGGGTTCATCGCCACGAAGCCGGTGTGCTGCAGAAAGCCCGGGTAGACACGGCGGCCCGCTCCTGGGAACTTGCTGGGCACACGGTAGATGACGTTGTTCTCGAACCAGCTGTGCGACTTGGTCATGGCCAGGTTGTTCACGGCTGTCGGCGATTTGCGGGCGTCGATGGGGCCGCCCATCATCACCATGGACAGCGGCGTGGTTTCACCGCGGCTGGCCATCAGCGACACGGCCGCCAGCACTGGCACGGTGGGCTGGCAGACACTCATCACGTGGCAGTTGCCGTACTTGCCCTGTACATGGCGGATGAACTCCTGCACGTAGTTGACGTAGTCGTCCAGGTGGAATTCACCTTCCGCCATGGGCACCAGTCGGGCGTTCTTCCAGTCGGTGATGTAGACCTTGTGGTCGCGCAGCATCGACTTGACCGTATCGCGCAACAGCGTGGCGTAGTGGCCCGACAGGGGGGCCACGATCAGCACCGCAGGCTGGTTCTTCATGCGCTCCAGCATCTTGGGGTCGTCGCTGAAGCGCTTGAAACGGCGCAACTGGCAGAACGGCTTTTCGGTCTCGATGCGCTCGTGGATCGCAATGTCCACGCCGTCGACATTGATCGTGCGCAGACCGAACTCGGGTTTCTCGTAGTCCTTGCCCAGTCGGTGCATCAGGTCAAAGGCAGCCGAGATTCGCTGCGAGAACGGGTTTTGTCCTGCCGGCACCTGCGGATTGGCATAGACCTTGGCGGCAGCAGCCGCCAGGTCGGAAAACGGCTCCATCAGGGAGCGCTGCGTTTCATACAGCTGGTACAGCATGGCGGTGTCCTTCAGGAAAAATATTGCACTGCAGCAATATTACCGCGTTTGCTTACTTATTGCTGAGACGAGGCTTTCAGGATGCTTCGGATCTCATTGCGGGTGTGGGCACCGAAATTCGCCAGCAGTTCGGCGATGGCTGAGTCCAGCGTATCCCGCGCTTTCGGATCGGATTGCGAAAGGACGTCGATCAGGCTGATGTTGGCTTCCTGGGTTCCGAAATCAAATTTGGGATCGCCCACGTATTTCGCCGGAACCGACTGCGCGATGAGCTCGGAAACGCGATCGGCGTATTCGGACGATTGTTTGGTGACCACATCGCGCACGTAACGGTCGCTCCATGCGGGGTATTTCCCGTCCTGGCTGGTGTCGGCCAGGGCCTTCTCCAGCGGGTCCACGGCCGGATCCTTGGCGCCGGCGAAGTTCTTCTCGTTCTGGTACTTGTCGACCACCAGGTGGCGGTTCGACAGCAGGACGATGGTCTCATCCTTCAGGCCGGTCATGCCGGCCATTGCCAGGATGTTGGCGCCCAACAGCTTCAGCGTCGACACCCCAGGGGCCAGACGCGCATGGTAGGGTTGGGTCAGGTCCTGGATGTAGTGCAGGGAAATGCCGGCGAAACGCCAACCCCAGTAAGGGTGTCCGGTGCGGAAAGCCAGCGCCGCCAGTGACCAGTACTGGTAGGAACGCAGCAGGGGAAACGTCCGTTGGATAAACGGGGCCGCAGCGTACAGGATGCCACTTTCGTGGAAGAAACCCATGTGGAACGGTGCCTGCGTGGAGTAAGGCAGGGCGGGGTTGCCGAAAGGGAGGTTGCCGAAGTTGTAGACCTTGCCCCAATCGGCCGGGCTGTCACTCCAGCAGTTGATGTCCAGGCCATAGTCGGGTTCGTCGGCGGCCGTGGTCACCACCGCCAGCGGTGGGACCATGTCTCCCGGCTTGAGGGCAACGAAGCGATAGTTGTGCTTGGAAGGCTCGGGCAGCGTGTTGACATCGCTGTACTTCACCATCGGCGTGCCTTCGGGGAGCACTTTGGCGGGGTCCGGTTGGTAGAACAGCGCGAACTTGCTGTTGGGCGCCACGCGCAGGGCCATCAGGAAGGCCATGCGCCGGGCATCGTCGCTGCGTTGCGGATTGGCTGCAAACGCCAGTGCGTCGGGACGCTTGGGATAATTCTCGATATTGGCGACTGCCCAGGCTTCCTGGCTGGCCAGCAAGGCTTCGATGGTCTTTTCCTCGGCCTTCAGAAAGCTCTCCAGCGTTTCCACCTTGACAGGAGCGGCCTTGACCAGTTCGGGCATCTGCTCGAGTGCGCGCAGCGTGGGAATGGTGTGGTTGCCCCAGGCAAGGGCCTGTGCGCCGGCCAACGCCAGCGCGCTGGCAACGAGGCATCGCTTGATGTTCATCGGGTCTCCTCTTGTGGTATCAGTTGCCGTTTGTGGCAGAGTTTCGGATTATGCGGCGTGCGCAGGGTTGCGTGGCCTTCGTTGGAGATCAATATGGCGTCTCGCTGGGCTTGGGTGCGGTGGTTGCGTGGGGTTACTGTGGCGTTCGGCTTTGCAGCCATGGGCCTGCAGGCATGGGCGTGCGCCATCTGCGCGCCCTCGGCCGCCGAGCAGACGCTGACCCAGCGCCTCTTCAAGTCGCAGGCGGTGGCCATTGCGCGTGCCACGGGCCAGCCAGGGGTCTTCAGTGTCACCGCGCCAGTGCACGGCGTGGATGCGGGTGCAACATTGCGCGACGTGGCAGCAGCGCAGGACGGATCGGTACCCGCGTCGGGCGCGTCGGTGCTGTTGGCCCAAAGTGGCGGCAGCTGGCGGGTGATGGCCCAGATGCCGGTTCAGCGTGCCACCTGGGTTGCGCGTCTGATTGCCTTGCGTCGCGCGCCCGATGCCAACCCAGCCGATGCCGATTGGGAGGCCCGATTCACTTTTTTTGCACCGGACCTCGAAAACCCGGTACAGGCCGTGGCCCAGGTGGCATACGAGGAACTGTCGAATGCACCGCTGGGCGCCATGCGCTCGGCAGCCCGGCATTTCGCAGGCCTGCCGCTGCAGCGCTGGCTGACACAACCCGCGCTGGTCGATCGAACGCCCCTGTATGCGCTGATGTTCGGCTTTGTGGCACCCGCACAGGCCGCGGTACAGATTCAGCGGGACTTGCTCGCGCGGTCCAGCCGCGCCCCCTTGGCTGCCAACGCCGCCTGGATGGCTGCCGTGCTGGAACTGCAGGGCGAGGCCGGGCTGGCATGGCTGGTGCGCAACTACCTGCAAGCCCCGGCGCGCGCCGATGACGAAGTGCAGGCGGCACTGTTGGCGATGCGTGTACACGTGGCGGACGGCAAGCGCCTGAACCGCAGTGCGGCCAGCCAGGCCATTCGCTCCTTCGTCGGCGCCAATCCGCAACGGGCAGGGTTTGCCGCCTCGGACCTGGGTGACTGGGGGCAATGGGATTTTGTTGCCGACTTCGAACGCCTGCTGGATACCGACCAGCCGCAGGTTTTCGCGTCGCGCTACGGCATGGTGCTGTATATGTTGCGCAATCCCCAGCCACAGGCCAAGGAGGCCTTGGAACGGCTGCGTGCCAAGGGACGGCTGTAGGCAGCTGCCGTGTTGACCTGGTTCAATTCCGGTCACTTTTAGCCCCGGTGCAGAAGGCTTGACTGGGCATTTTCGCGCTAGCCTCGGCAGATTGACTTCCAATGGAGATCTGCCATGAAGAAAAGGCTCTTCGCTGCGCTGCTGCTGAGTGCCGCATGGTCTGCGCAGGCTTCGGCGCCCCTGTCGGGCGTGCCCGAGCCGCTGGGAAGCTACCTGGGGGCACACCAGGTCAAGCAGGCTGCCATGAAAGACGGTGTGTTGCGCGTGCAGCTGGAAAAGGCCGACGTTTCCGAACTGAGCTACTTCACCTTCATCTACCACGGTATCTGTGCCGAACAGTGGCGCAAGCCTGCGGCCTTCAATGCCATGGGGCTCAAGCGCGTGGAAGTATTCGACGCGGCTGGTGCCAAAGGCTTTGCCTTCGATGGCGACTCCGCGATCTGTGCCGAGATGGGCAGCATGGGCATGAAGTACGGCGACTTCATCCGCCAGCGCAGTACCGCATGCCAGGCTGGCAAGTGCACCAGGTGATTCCCGGGGCATTCAGCGGTTGCGCTGGGGGTAGCCGGTGATGTCCTGAATCGCCTTGTACAGCGGCTGCAATTGCGCATACATGCGCCGATACACCTGGCTGTACAGCGCTTCATAGGTCTTTGCGTGCTGGGCTTGCGGGTGGAAGACCTGGCCCACGCGGGTCATTTCGCGGATTGCGGTGGCAAAGTCCGGATGCAGCTTCAGGCTCACAGCGGCCAGGATGGCGGCGCCCAAGCCACTGGTCTCGTACAGGTGGGGGCGCTCGGCCGGCAGGTTGAATACGTTGGCGGTGATCTGCATGGCCGCATCGCTCTGTGAACCGCCACCCGACACCCGCACACGGGTGATGCGCCGGCCGCTGCGTTGCTCGATGCGCTCCTTGGACTCCCGCAAGGCATAGGCCAGGCCTTCGAGGATGGCGCGGTACAGGTGGGCGCGCTTGTGCACGTCGCCAAAGCCGATGATGGCGCCCTTGGCTTCCGGGCCGGGCACCTTGATGCCCGGGTTCCAGTAGGGCTGCAGCATCAGCCCCTGGGCGCCGGGGGGCACGGCGTTGACGAGTTCGTCGAACAGGCTCTCCGGTGCGACACCACGCTCCTGGGCAATCTGCTGTTCGTGCAGGCCAAACTGTTCCTTGAACCAGCTCACCATCCAGAACCCGCGCGTGATCTGGATCTCGGTGTTGTAGTGGCCAGGGACGGCCGCCGGGTAGGGCGGTATGAACGGCGTGGCCTCCACGTACTTCGCGGTGGTGGTGTTGATCGTGGCCGCCGTGCCGTAGGACAGGCAGGCGACCTCCGGTGTCAGACAGCCCGCTCCGATGACTTCGCAGGCCTTGTCGGCGGCTCCGGCGATCAAGGGCAGGCCTTCGGGGATGCCGGTGTCGCGCGCGGCTTGCGCGCTGACGCTGCCAATGGGCGTTCCGGCTGGCACCAGATCGGGCAGCATGGAGCGCTTGATCCCCGGCATGGCCTGCCACTTCCAGTCCCAGTCGGGCGCCCAGCAACCCTTCTTGTAGTCGAAGGGGATGTAGCCGACCTGGTTGGCCACCGAATCGACAAAGCGGCCCGTGAAGCGGTAGTGCAGGTAGCCCGAGAGCAGCAGGTACTTGTCGGTACGTTTCCAGATCTCTGGCTCGTTCTGCGCGATCCAGTTGGCCTCGGCCTCGCGCTGGAAATGGTCGATGGTGCCGCGCATGCCGATGAGGCGGAAGGCGCCCTCCCACCACCAGGGTAGTGGGGTTGTCTGCTGTGCGCGGCGCTGGTCCATCCAGATGATGAAAGGTCGCAGTGGCTGCCCCTGGGCATCCAGCGGAACCAGGGTGCCGCGCTGGGTGGTGATGACCACGCCCGCCACCAGTTCCTTGGGCACCGTGGTATTGGCCCACAGGCGCTGGCAGGCGGTGCACAGGGCCTGCCAGAAGGCCTCGGCATCGTTTTCCACCCACCCGGGCTCGCGGGACTGGTAGGTGTCGATGCTGACCTGGGACTTGTCGACCAGATTGCCATGCAGGTCGAACAGCAGAGCACGCACGCTTTGCGTGCCGTTGTCGATGGCCAGGATGTAGCTCTTGCTCATGGTCCGTTGTCTCCGGTGTTCTTGCTTAGTGTGCAGGCAGCGCGTAGTGCTTGGCAATCAGTGTCTGGTAGCGCGCCAGTTCGGCGCACCAGCCATCGTCGCCCCATTGCAGGAAGGGTTCTGCCAGGGCGCGGATGCGCTCCACGTGGTCCAAACCGCCAAGCGGCAGCAACAGCCCCAGGCGGGTGCGGCGCAGCAGCAGGTCATCGAGGTGCACCACCGATTCCCATTGGGCGGCAATGCCCAGCTCGGCCCACAGGGTGTGGGTCCCGGGAATGAACTCCAACTCCTGGGGCGCTACCGAAGCAGCCCAGGCGTTGGCGCGACTGCCGTAGCGCGCTGCCAGCCGTTGGCGAACGGCAGGGCTCCAAGTGGGGCGATGTGTAGATGCCGTGAACAGGACACCCTTGTCACGGGCAAAGGCCTTGCCCACATGGGGCGCCGCCAGCGCCATTGCATCCTGTGCCATGAGCCGAAAGGTCGTGAGCTTGCCGCCGGTGAGGGTGATGAGGCCACGCTCATCCATGACGACGTGGTCGCGCGTGGCCTTGCTGGCGTCTGCCTGTCCGTCGTCCACCACCGGGCGCACGCCAGCGTAGGTGGAAATGATGTCATCGCGGCCGATGTGTGCCTGCGGGAACTGGTCGTTCACGGCGTCGAGCAGATAGTCCACCTCGGCGTTCGTGATGCTCGCTTCCACGTTGAGGTCGCCGCGGTGGTCCAGGTCCGTGGTGCCGATCAGGGTGCAGCCTTCCCAGGGGTAGAGGAACACCGGCCGACCATCCTTCACGTGCATCATGCTGATGCTGTGCTGCACCGGCAGTCGTTCGTGCGGAATGAGCAGGTGGCTGCCGCGCAGTGGCCGCAACAGGGGTTTGGCACCCAGGTCGGCGCGCAGTCGGTCGGCCCAGGCGCCGGTGGCATTGACGACGGTGCGGGCGCGGACACGGTAGCGCCCGCCTTGCACGGCGTCGCGCAATGCTAGGCCGCTGACTTGTCCATGTTCCAACTCCAGCGCTTCGGCTGCCACATAGTTGAGGCACAAGGCGCCGTCGCCCTGAGCTTCGAGCAGCACGCGCTGCACCAGCCGGGCATCGTCGGTCTTGGCGTCGGTAAACACGAGGGCACCGCGCAAGGCCGGAGGGTTCAGTCCGGGCTCCAGCGTGCGTGTGCGGGCCAGGTTGGCGTAGAAGTGGCCGCCTCCCGCTTGGTGGTTTCCGGCCATCAGGTCGTACACCATGAGGCCGGTCTGCATCAGCCAGCGCCCGGGCTTGCGGCCCTTGCAGTCGGCAAACAGGAAGCTTTGCGGCTGCACCAGTTCCGGCGCTTCGCGCATCAGGCGTTCGCGTTCCCACACCGAATGCAGCGTGGTCTTGATGTCACCTTCCTTCAGGTAGCGCAAGCCCCCGTGCACCAGCTTGGAGGAGCGGCTGGATGTGCCCCAGGCGAAGTCGCGCTGCTCCACCAGCAGCACCTTCCAGCCGCGCCGGGCCGCCTGCTGGGCCACGCCTGCGCCGGTGATACCACCACCGATGACCACCAGGTCCCAGGTCTGCGACTCCAGTTGCGCCAGCTGCTGGCTGCGTGCCGCCGGCCCGATGTTCACTTCGCCCATGGCCCACCGTCCTGCAGCAGCTTGCCGGGGTTCATGATCTTCTTCGGGTCGAAGTGGCGACACAGTTCGGCCAGGGTCGCCATGCCCAGCGGCCCCTTCTCCACGTCCAGGTGCATGGCGTGGTCGCGCCCGATGCCATGCTGGTGGCTGGCCGTGCCGCCATGGTCGGCAATGGTCCGTGCCACAGCGGCCTTGAGTTTCTGCCAGCGCTCGAAGTTGGGCGCGAACCCGCCCGGGGCCGTCGCCCAGACGTACTGCGAGTAGATGCTGCTGCCCTGGGGGTACATGTGCGACAGGTGGGTGAATGCGTGTACGCGCTCGCCGTATTCGGCAAACACATCGCGGGCGGTCTGCTCCATGGCCAGCATCAGCGGTTTGACGCGCGGCCAGTCCACCGCCGTTTCGATGGTGTCGGCGCTGTAGCCCTCGTCCCAGAGGGTGTTGCGCAGGTAGGGGCCCTTGAAGCGGTTGGCCGCCCACTTGGAGCCCATGGCGGTGCCGATGTAGACCGCGCCGAAGTAGGCCAGGTGGCGTCGGGCTTCCTTCAGCGCGAACTTGGCGGTGCGCTCGTCGCTGGTCACGCCCAGCATGAGCATGCATTTGCCTTCGCCGCAGCCCCGCAGGGCCAGGTACTTTTCCATGGCGCCGATGACCGTGGCGTGGCCCGCCAGGGTGAGGTTGGTTTCGGTCTCGATGGCATTGGACAAGCGCATCATGGAAAGCGGCAGCTTGCGCTGCACCAGGGTGCGCACGGCGTTCTCGGCGGAATCCCAATCGGGCAGGAAAATGGCGTGGAAGCTTTCATGGCCCGGCAGCGGGGTGACGCGCACAGTGGCTTCGGTGAGCACCCCGAAGCGGCCTTCCGAGCCCATGACCACTTCGCGCAGGTCCGGTCCGGCGCTGGAGGCGGGCAGGGTGGGAATGGTGAGCGGGCCTACCGGCGTTTCCATGTGGCCGCCGGCAAACAGCTGCTCGATGCGCCCATAGCGCAGCGACTGCTGGCCGCTGGAGCGGGTCACCACCCAGCCACCCACGGTGGAATACTCGAAGGACTGTGGGAAATGCCCCAGGGTGTAGCCATGCGGGCGCAACTGGGCCTCGATGTCGGGTCCTGCAGTACCTGCCCCGAAGGTGGCCAGCTGGCTGTCGGTGTCCAAGTCCTGCAGTTTGTTCAGGCGGCTCAGATTCAGCGACAGGATGGGGCGCTCGCTCACCGGGCAGTCCAGGTGCCCGGCCACGCTGGTACCACCGGCAAATGGAATCACGATCCACTCGTTTTGCTGCGCCAGGTTCAGCAGCGTGCGCACGTCTTCGCGGCTTTCGGGAAAGGCCACGCCATCGGGCACCGGAGGGACTTCACCGAAGCGCTTGCGGATCCAGTCGCCGTAGCTTTCGCCAAAGGCCATGGCGAAGCGGGTGTCGGCATCTAGCTGGATCAGGTTGTGCTTGGGCAGGCGGCTGGCCGGAACCTTCTTCAGCAGTTTCTTGCGGTCGGCATCCTGGCCCGGATGACCGGGGCCGAGCCGTTCGGCCATCATGGCGCGGGCACCCGGGTTCAGGTCCATCGAAGTGGCGTCGTCGCCCCATCCATTCCATCGGCGCATCGTCTCTCTCCATCGGTTTGCGGTAATGGAGCGACTGTAGGGCGACCGGGCGGAAAAGCAATTCCTGTATGGCGCCACCGAGTTGTGATTTCGCGCCAAACTGCAGGCGGTGCCTATTCTTTTCCTGTACCGCCCCGGCCGGATTGTTGAGGTTCAATATCGGCACTAGCCCTCATAAATATTGCGTAAGCAGCTATTGAAGTGATAGCGACTGACTGGAGGCCAGTGGGGTGCAGGCGGCGGTTGCCGGGGTGGTGGGGATGTGCTCCAGCTGGGTGGCGACCCAGCGGCTGGTCGCGGCCCCATAGCGGTGGGCCATCGCATCCAGCGTGCGGTCGAGCTGGCAGGCCGCGGGCTCGTTCGCCACCGGCAGGGTCCATGTGGCCTGGGCGCTTTCTGCGGGTAGCAGCGTGAGGCCGCTGGCCAGGCGTACGGGGCGGGGGGCCAGCGCAATGGCCTGGGAGCGGTAGCTGCGCGACCAGGCGTCGGCCAGCAGCGCCAGCGCCACATCGTCCACGCCGTCGTGTACCGGCAAGCCCACGGTCTCGTGGCGCCAGAATGCCAAGGTGTTGCCCACCGTGGTCCAGGCGGCCGACGCGTCCAGGCTGAAGCGCCCGCTGTCGTGCTCGATGCCCCAATGCGGCAGGCCCAGTTCGTTGGCCAGCTGGGCCGCACGGGGAGCGCCTTGGATCGCTTCGATGAGCGCCAGGGTGGCAGGCATGGATGCGCTGACGCCGGTGGTGGTGACCACGCCTGCATCGGCCAGGTAGCGCTGGTTGGGGACGTGGCGGGCGCCGGGTGCGCGCGCCAGTGCCTTGCGGTCCCACCAATGGCCGGTAAATCCCCGGCCGTCGAGCAAGCCGGCGGCTGCCAGCACCTGGGCGCCGGCGCACACGGCAATGATGGTGGCGCCACGCTGCTGCTGGGCCTGCAGCCAGGCCAGTACCTGGGGGTCGTCGCTGCGGTGCAGGGCGGGAACAATCACGTAGTCCGCACCGGAGGGGTAGCGCTTGTCGAAGGCTGCAAAGTCGGTATCCACCTGTACCTGCAGTGCAGGCATGAGCGGGATGGCACCAGCCACCGGCGCCACCGCAACGACCTCGACCCCGGCACGCCGCAACAGCGCGTGGGGCACCAGGAAGTCCGTGGTCTCGGTGCCCGCGGAATGGGCCAGGATGGCGACCACGGCGGTGCCGCGCGCCGGCCTGACGGCCTGGACAAATTCCTCGTAGGTCTGGTGGGTACCTGGGGGCGTGGGCCCGGAGCGGGCTGGTAGGACCAGGGCGGCCAGCAGAACACAGGCCAGAGCGGCGATACTTGTGCGAATTGTCATTTTCATGGTTTGTGGTGGGTAGTACGGGGTTCAGTGCTGCACTGCCACGAGCTTAGGTAGCCGTGCCATGCCTCACAAGGACAAATCCACCGCGAAAACTGCCATCCACAGTGGCCCTGCTGCGCCACGCCAGGTGGTATTGCTGGCTTTCGACGGGGTCGAGGTGCTCGACGTGGCTGGCCCGTGCAGTGTGTTCGCCAAGGCGGGCGAGTTGGTGCCGGGCAGCTACCGCCTGGCCACAGTGTCGCCCGCGGGCGGCAACGTGCGCACCAACGCCGGCCTGGTGCTGGCGGACACCTTGGCGCTGGACCGCTGGAGCGGCCCCATCGACACGCTGATCGTGGCGGGCGGCGATGAGGCGGACCTGCGTGCCGCCATCCTGGAGGCGGGCGTGGGGCAGTGGGTGGCTGCGCAGGCACCGCAGGTGCGCCGTGTCACCAGCGTCTGTACTGGCGCCTTCGCGCTGGCGGCGGCCGGTGTGCTCCATGGGCTGCGCAGCACCACGCATTGGAATGCCTGCGGCATGCTGCAGAGCCTGTGTCCGGACACGCACGTGGTGCAGGATCGGGTTTTTGTGCGCGATGGGCGGGTCTGGACGTCGGCGGGCGTGACCACCGGCATGGACCTGGCCCTGGCCCTGGTGGAGGAAGACTGCGGCCGTGAGGTGGCCGTGCGCATCGCCCGCAACCTGGCGCTCTTGAGCCTGCGTGGCGAACAGCAGCCGCAGCTCAGCCCGGTGCTGCTGGCACAGGCCGACGCCAGCAAGCGCATGCGCGAGCTGCTGGCCTGGATCCAGGGGCACCTGTGTGAAGACCTGTCGGTCGAGGCCCTGGCCGAACGGGTGGCAATGAGCCCACGCAACTTTGCCCGCAGCTTTCTCGCCGAAACCGGCACCACGCCGGCCCGCCATGTGAACCAGGTGCGCTGCGACCATGCCGCCACCCTGCTGCGGCAAACCGACTGGCCGCTCGAAAAGCTCGCCTCGCAATGTGGCTTCGCTTCGGTCGACGCGCTGGACCGGGCGTTTCGGCAACGCTACGGCTGCACCGCCCACGGGTTCAGGCGTGGCGCTGCGCTGCAGCGGGAGCACTGAGCCCTGTGTGGGCACCTAAAAGTTAGTGGCGAAGGCTGTCTTCGTATTCCCGGACCCATTGGGGAACCAAGTGCGCAGGCATGGGGCGCGCGATCGCGTAGCCCTGGCCCAGAGGGCAACCCATGGCCAGGAGCCGCTCGCAGTGGTCAGCGGTCTCGACGCCTTCGGCGATCACGGTGCGGCCAAACGCCTTGGCCAGGCCCAGCACCGCGTGCATGATGGCCTGGTCATGCGCGTCGCGCAGCAGGTCGCGGACAAAGCTCTGGTCGATCTTGATGGTGGGAACCTGCAGGCGCTTGAAGTAGGACAGGGAGGAATAGCCGGTGCCGAAATCGTCCAGCGCGAAGCCGACGCCCAGCGCAGCGAACTCCTGGATGACCGCCGACACCAGGGACAGGTCCTGCAGCGCGCTTGTCTCCAGAATCTCCAGCTCGATCAGTGACGGCGCCACGTCGGAAAACCGGGACGCCAGCTCGGAAAACTTGGCGAAGAAGTCGGGTGATTGCAGCTGCCGAGCCCCGATGTTGACGCTGACAGGTACCCGCAGCCCCTCGGAACGCCAGGCGGCCAGCTGCACAAAGGCGCTCTGCAGCGTCCACTCGCCAAGGGTCACTGCCAGTTCATCGTCCTCGATCTCGGGGAGGAAGGCGCCGGGCGCCAGCAGGCCCCGTTCCGGATGCTGCCAGCGGATCAGCGCCTCCATGCCGATGACCCGGCGCGCAGCCATGTCCACCTTGGGTTGGTAGTACATGACGAATTCATTGCGCTGCAGGGCCAGGCGCAGGTGTTCACGGAACTCGTTGTGGCCACGGATGTCATGGTCCCTGGCGTTGTCGAACAAGTGCACTTGCCCCTGGCCCTGCAGCTTGGCCTGGTACATGGCCTGATCGGCCTGGCGCAGCAGCTGGTCGGCATCGATGGACTCTGCCTGGGGGTAGAAGCTCAGGCCGGCGCTGGCCGTGACCTCCATGCGCAAGTCGCCAATGCAGACGGGCTCTGTCACGGCACGCATGAACCGCTCCAGGATCGGCTGCGCCTCGTCCGTTTGGTCCAGGTCGACAAACACCAGCGCGAACTCGTCGCCACCGATGCGCGCCAGGCTGTCCTCGTTGCGCATGATCTGCTTGAAACGCTTGGCCAGTGCAATCAGCAGCTGGTCACCGACCCCGCGCCCATGGCGTTCGTTGATGGCCTGAAAACCGTCCAGGTCCAGGTAGGCCACTGCCACATGCTGCTTGCGACGCACGGCATGGTGCATGGCCTGGGTCAGGCGGTCGCCCAGCAGCAGGCGATTCGGCAGATCGGTGACAGGGTCAAAATGCTCCAGGTGTTCGAGCTGGCGTTGCTGTGTATGGAACAGGGTCACATCCCGCGCGATCATGATGTAATGATCCTCGTCTGCGGCAGGTACCTGGCGCATGCGGGCAACCGACAACTCGAACCAGTGCTCGCCCTGGGGCAGGTCCAGGGAGTAACGCTTTCCCGATGAGCTACCGTCTTGCGCAGCTTCCAGAAGAGCCTGCTGGCAGACACCTGTCGCATCGGGGGCGAGGATCTCGGAGAAACGACGTCCGATGAACATGTCCGGTGGTGCGGCCAGCAGGTCGTGTCGATTGGAGTGGTGGGCCAGGATCGTTCCGTCGTAGGCCACTTCAAACAGCAGGTCGGGCAATGCATTGAGCGTGGCCCGCAGCTGCGTCTCGCTGCGCTGCAATTCCTGCGCGTGGGCCCGGGTCTGCCGCAGTGCGCTCTGTAGCTTACCCAGTATGGTGTGCACATGGCCAAAGAGCAACGTTGCCGTGACCGCAATGAACAGCCAGCCCTTGACCATGGAGGCCGTGGTCATGGTCTGTGGGTCGGTGAACAGGGCCGCCACTGCCTGGTCTGAAAACAGTATCCAGAGACTGGCAACCGCGGCATACACCAGCGCGAGTTTGACCGCTTCCAGAAGAACGCTATTCCCCGGTGGGGCGTCTTGATCGATGTGGGGCTGTGTTTGCATGGAACGAGCACTGACTCCGAAACCGTTTCGACCAGTGGCCGGTGGCCGCATTGTGATACAGAACGCTGGCCAAAGTCGGCGATTGGCCCGACACCCGCTTTCCGTTCCACGCGCAAGCGACGGCCCCCGGGTTCATGCGTGAGTGGGTACGAACCAGTACCTCTGGATGCATAGTGTTTTGGGGACGATGGCGCTACCATTGGCGACCTTGGCCGCAAGTGTTCAGGGTCATGGATAGGCCGGAGGAAAATATGACTACATGGTATCGGCGTTGGATTCTCATGGGCTTGGTGGCTACGTGCTGCTCGGCTGGGCTTCAGGCACAGTCCTTGCCCCCCGCGGCAGGCAAAGTTGTTTTGACCGTCAGCGGCAAGGTGGGTGAGCGCAATTCGGCGAACGGCGCGGCGTTTGACATGGAGATGCTGAAGAAGCTGCCGCAGCGCAGTTTCACCACCATGACACCGTGGGACAAGAAGCCGATCAAGTTCACCGGCCCACTGCTGCGGGATGTCCTGGCTGCGGCGAAGGCCCAGGGCCAGACCCTGAAAGCCAGCGCCCTCAACGACTACCAGACCACCATCCCGGCAGACGATGCTACGCGCTTCGATGTCATCGTGGCACGGCAGATGGACGACCAGGACATCCCCGTCAAGACCAAGGGCCCCCTGTTCATCGTCTACCCCTATGACACGTTGAAGGAGTTGCGAGCCACCACCTACTACGAACGCTCCGCGTGGCAGTTGAAGGCACTGGTTGTTGAATAGGCAGCTTGTCATGACCAGCCCCAACCGGCGCTATGTGGTTCGGCTGGCCTTGGGTGCGGCGGCCATGGCAATCGCCGTTGGGGTATTGCTCGTGGCGGAAATGCGTCAGCAGCAATCGTTGGAGAAGCGCCTGGCGTTCCAGTTGGATTCGATCACGGCCCCGGCGACCGAGTGCGAACGCCAGTTCCTTATCTTCCTGCATACACTGGAAAGCACGCTGTACAGCACCCGCCCGCCCGAACCCGAGGTACTGGGCCTGCGCTACGACCTGTTCCTGAGTCGTTTGACCTTGCTGCGGGAACACCCAGGCATGGCCGTGCTGGCCAGCAGTGAAGAATACTCGCGGGCCATGCCGCGCTTGGAGGCGTGGGTGCTGGCAGCCGACCCGGTCATGTCGCGGCCGCTGCGCCAGCGTGCCGAACTGTTGGACTTGCTGGACCAGACCCGTGCGCTGGCTGGCGATGTGCATGCGGTGAACCTCGCAACGACGTCGGCGGTGGCCCACCTGATAGAGAGCCAGGGTCAGGCCGAATTGGCACAGTTGCGTCAGATCGAGTGGTTGACGGTGGCGTTGCTGGTGATGGTTCTTGGTGCATTTGCCGGCTTGTCGCTTCGCCACCGCCGATTGGTGCAGGAGGAGCGCGAGCGACGCCGCATTACCGAAGACTTGCGACAGGCCCACGCGCTGGCCCAGTCGGCCATGGAAAAGCTGCAGCAATCGCAGGAGCAATTGGCGCGAAGTGAAACCAAGGCTGCCTTGAACACCATCATTGCCAGCGTGTCGCACGAATTGAGCTCACCACTGGGCAACAACCTGCTGATGGCGTCGACCTTGGCGGAGCAGTCACGGCATTTCCGCCAGCAGTTGGACTCGAACCAGCTCAAGCGTTCCGAGTTGATCGAGTTTGTGCAGAACGCAGAGGAAGGCAGCGCACTGATGCAGCGCAACCTGCAGCGTGCCACGGAGCAACTGCGCCAGTTTCGCCAAGTCGCCAACGACCAGGCCAGCGAGCAGCGCCGCAGCTTTGATCTGCTGGAGACCGTGCAGGAAGTGCTCGGAACCCTGGCGCCCAGCCTGCGCCGCTTCGACCACCGGATCACGGTCGATATCGCAACGGGCATCACGATGGACAGCTATCCTGGGCCCTTGGGACAAGTGGTGATCAATCTGGTCAACAACGCCTACCTGCATGCGTTTGAGGGAAAGGTGCAGGGCAATTTGCGCATTTCGTCCCAGCAGTTGCCTGAGCGCGATGCGGTGCTTCTCCTGTTTGAGGATGATGGGGTGGGCATGTCCGAGGACACGCTGGCGCAGTTGTTTCATCCCTTTTTCAGTACCAAGGCCGGTCAGGGTGGGACTGGGCTGGGCATGATGATCGTGGCGGATCTGGTACGCAAGACGCTGGGGGGCGACATCGACGTGCATTCCACCGTGGGGCGGGGCACGCAGATTGCCCTGACCTTGCCATTGCATGCACCTGCTCCCCGCAGCTGATCGCAATTGCGATCCTTGGCAAGCAGGGCGGCAGCGCAGAGCCGAACGCTTCGGTGCCGCCATGCAGTGTGGCGCAGGGCGTAGCTATCATTGGCACACCATGCGAGTGACCGACAGCGAACTAAGCCTTCCCAAGCCGACGGGTGCGCGTGTGGTGGCTCCCTATGCCTCTACGCTGTGGGATGCTGCGCTGGCTGCGGGTGTACCGCTGCAATTGGCACAGACCCTGTGGCAACGCGCGCGGGTAGGCGAGGCCGATGTCCCGCGCGAGGCTTATCTGGCGTTGCTGCAAGCGGCAGCACAGGCCGGTGGAGCCAGCTTTGGCTGGACGCTGGGGCAGCATGTGCGTCCTACGACCTATGGGGTCAATGGCATCCTGGTGCTGGCGTGCGCAACCCTGGGCGACGCGCTCGTGCAAACCTTGCGTTTCGAGTCCCTGGTGCACGACCTGGGCCGTTCGACCTTCGACCGTAGCGGTGAGTTGGCGATTTACCAATGGCGAAACGACTGCCGTCACCACCCAAGCGCTGGGGTGTTGGCCGAGTCGGTGTTTTCCGGAGTGCACACCTGTGCCCAGTGGTTGTGCGGCCAGCCGCTCACAGGTGTGTCAGTGGAGTTTGAGCACCCGGTGGCTCCAACGGCGCGTGCATTCATCGAGTCCTGTCTGGGTGGTAGCGTTCACGGGCGTGCACCGGCTAACCGGGTGATCTTCCCTGCATCCATGCTGGAGCAGACGATTCCGCAGGCCAATACCGCCTTGCTGCCCCTGCTGCAGCAGCACGCCGACGCCTTGCTGCAGGCACGGCATCCGCATGACGCCGGCATCGTGGCACAAGTGCGCCAGCGTATCTCGGCACGTTTGGGGCAGGGTGCTGTGAAACTGGCCGATGTAGCCGCCGACCTGGCCCTGTCAACCCGCACACTGCAACGCCGGCTGGAGCAGGCGGGGGTGGCCTTCCAGGGCATCCTGGATGCCACCCGCCACGAACTGGCCTGCCATTACCTGCGGCACACGACCATGCCCATCGCGGAAGTCGGCTCCTTGCTGGGCTTCCAGGACGCACCGGCGTTCCACCACGCCTTCAAGTCCTGGCAGGGGCAAGGGCCCGGCCAGTACCGGGCGTCATTGGCAGGCTGAGGCCCGAACTTCCATTCCCATGCGCACCGACGACCGCCAGAAACATGTTCCGCTACGGCTGCGATTGCTGGTGGATGAGCGCTGGGAACAGGTGCAGGCGCAAGATTGGAACCAGGTGGGTTTCAACTTCTACTGTGCCCATGCGTTGCCGGGGCCGGTGCTGAGTTTCAAGCGCGGTCTGGTCCGCTTCGACGGCACCACTGCATGGGCCAGCACACACGCCGATGTCCAGGTGGTGCGTGCCATGCTGGTCAACGAAATGCTGTATCAACAGGCACGCAAGGCGGCTCAGAACGCCCAAGTGCACGAGCGGCTGGTGCGCCTCATCCGTGCCGAAGGCATGCTGGAAGAGAAGCGCAAGGCACTCACCAGCTTGGGTGTGCATTGGAGTGACGCCCAGCTCGACGCACTGGTAGCGCAACGCCAGCGCGAGCATCCGCTGCATCGCTACGGCGTCAAGGTGGAGTCTGATGCCTGGTCCCGGGTCGTGGACGAGGCGCGGCAACTGACCGCAGTGGTCGATGCCCTGGACCGCTGGTCGGGCAACGTAGGAAAACCAAACACTTAGGTTTGCTGGCCCAAGGCGATGGCCTGCAATCGGTTCACGTCCGCCACCCGAATGCGCAGGTAGCGCAGGTCCAACACGCCCTCATCGGCCAGACGGCGCAACTCGCGGTTCACTACGGGACGGGTATAGCCCAGCATGTGGGCCAGCTCGGTCTGTGACACCTTGATCGCTGGGGGAAGCGTCGGGTCCGGGGCCGTGTGGGCCGGCTGCATCACCTGCAGCAACAGCTGGGCGCAGCGCTGGCGCAGGGGCAGCAGTGCGATGTTGGCGAGCTCGGCATACAGCAGCCTGTTGCGGTAATGCAGTATCTGCAGCAGGGCATGGTGCAGCGCCGGATGGCGGTGGCACAAGTCCGTCAGTGCGCGCGCCTCGAACAGCATGACCGTGCTGCTTTCGCTGGCGTGCACGTCGTGGATGGCGGGCCCGCGGTCAAACACCGGCAGCAGGTTGAGGAACTGCCCCGTGGTGATCGGGCGCAGGATGTGGCAGCGCCCCGCAGCATCGCTCAGGCCCACCACCAGGGTTCCGCAGAGGATCAGCAAGGCATGGGTGATCGGGTCACCATGCACCTGCAGTGTCTGGTTGGCCTCGAGCGTCCGCAGCGTCCCCAGCGATTGCAAAGCGTCCAGCGCGTCCGCAGGCACGGCGCAGAGTTCGCCCACTTCGCTGACGTGGCCGATGGCGATGCGGGTCGCTTTTGTCATATTTCGAACAGACAGGACAGGGGCGGGCAGAGGAACATCGTGGGTGACTATAGACCACGCGGTGAACAGGAGACTTCATGAATCGGACGGTAAAAGCCCTGGTGGGTGCGCTGGCTGCCTTGGCGGTGCTGGCCATTGGTGTCGTGTTGTGGATGCAAACCCTGGCCAGGGATGCCGGGCCCCAGGGGCGCCCCACTTACGGCCCCTACGCCTGGAGCGGACCGGGCAACAAGGGCCAGGCGCCAACGCCCCGCGGCGGGCCAGTACCCCGGGAAGATGGCTATGTGATGGGCAGCCAAGGGTTTGACGCCATCTTGCCACCCATGCCGCCCCAACGGGTCACGGACGTTGTCCGTGCCGAGAATGCCGCCCGCTGGGTGGCCATCAAGACCTGTTTCTGGCCCGGGCCGAAGCTGCGCACCGGCTTCTACACCACCGACCCGGACGACTACGGGCTGGAAAACCAGATTCCAGACATCGGCAACACCTTCAGCACGGCCTGGTTCCGCATTCCCGCTGGAGCCAGGATCGTCATGACGGGTCAGTTTCCGCACCTGCGCCATTGGAGCTTCGTGACCTACACGGAAAATGGCACGCCACGCGATGACATCACTGACCTGAACATGCTGCCCGATTCAGGGTCGGTCAACCCCTTCCTGCCTGGTGTGCGCCGCGATGCGCCCAACCGCCGCTACACCGTCACCATCGAGAACGGTGCGCCGCCCGCCCAGCGTCCTGCCAACACCGTCTACACCCTGGCGGAGCCCGGCACGCCCATAGGCATGCACATGCGCAACTACATTCCGGACCAGGGAACGGACTGGACCGGTGGCGTCGGACTGCCCGAGGTGGAACTGCACCTGGCCGATGGAACGGTCCTCCGGGGCGAAGAGGCCTGTGCAGCCACCGACGCCCCTCGCCGGGGCAAGCAGGTGCCCATCGTGGTGTCGAAGAAGCTATGGCTTGCCTTGAACAGCCTGCCGTGGCGCCCCGCGGACCGGACCCCCGCCAAGGACTTTGACGTGACCACCATGGTGCGCTTCTACAACCGCGAACACCTGATCCTGGACACGTTCTTCCCTGCCATTCCGAACAACTGGCTGGCCGTGGAGAAAGGGGGGTTCTGGAGCAACCCGGTAACCCGCTATGGCTATACCTACCTGAGCCAGGCCTACGGGCAGGTGTATGTCGCACGCGCCAAGATGCCGTCCACCCCCAGCACCTTTGCCAACCAGGGCGAGCCCTTGAACACCCAGGCCGACATGCGCTACTGGTCCTTGTGCACCTCGACCTCGCCAGCCATTGGCAATGTGGTGGATTGCGTGCACGACGAAAACGTGCGTCCGCACCTGGACCGGGCCGGGTTTTTCAATGTGGTGGTGTCCCGTGCGCCGGATCGGCCTGCCAATGCCACCGAGCAATGCGGAGTGGTCTGGATGGAGTACGGCAATGGGGACGGCATTCCCGGTGGTTCGCAGGACTTTGGGGTGTTGATCAATCGGCATACGCTGGTGAACCCGGGTTTTGCGCAGACCTGGTTCAACGTGAAGGAGGTGGGCTCGGAAGCCAAGGTCATGGGTCCCTACCTTCCTACCGTGATCAACCTGCGAACCAGGCAGAAGTTCGAAGCCCTGGGCTGCCCGGTCGATACCAGCAAGCTGGCCACGATGGCTGGTCATTGACGCTCCGTTCTTCCTCTATTGGGCGGGGTCGGCCCGGGTACGCGGGTCGGCCCCGTTACCATTGGCGCTTTTGTACTTGGACCATCAGGAGTAAAAAATGGCGATTGCTACAGTAGGCATCATCGGTGCGGGCACCATGGGAAATGGCATTGCGCAGGCGTGCGCGGTGTCGGGTTTGAATGTGGTCATGGTGGACATCTCGGATGCCGCCGTGGCCAAGGGCGTGGCCACCGTGGCTGGCAGCCTGGACCGTCTGCTCAAGAAGGAAAAGATCAGCGCCGCCGACAAGGACGCGGCCCTGGCACGCATCAAGGGCAGCACCAGCTACGACGACCTCAAGGCTGCCGACATCGTGATCGAAGCCGCCACCGAAAACTATGACCTCAAGGTCAAGATACTCAAGCAGATCGACGCCATGGTGGGCCCCGAGGTGATCATCGCCTCCAACACCTCGTCCATCTCCATCACCAAGCTGGCCGCTGTTACTAGCCGCGCCGACAAATTCATCGGCATGCACTTCTTCAACCCCGTGCCCATGATGGCGCTGGTGGAAATCATCCGTGGCCTGCAAACCAGCGACGCCACCCACGCCGCCGTGGAAACCATGGCCAAAGCCCTGGGCAAGACCCCCATCACCGTGAAGAACGCCCCCGGCTTCGTGGTCAACCGCATCCTGGTGCCCATGATCAATGAAGCCTTCTTCGTGCTGGCAGAAGGCCTGGCCACGCCCGAAGACATCGATGCCGGCATGAAGCTGGGCTGCAACCAGCCGATTGGCCCCTTGGCCCTGGCCGACATGGTGGGCCTGGACGTGTGCTTGGCCGTGATGGAGGTGTATCTGAGCGAGTTCGGCGACAGCAAGTACCGCCCCTGCCCGCTGCTCAAGGAAATGGTGGCCGCCGGCCGCCTGGGCCGCAAGACCGGCCGTGGGGTGTACCAGTACTGACCGTGTTTCCGGCCTCCGTGCGGGGCAAAAAAGACAAAAGCCCCGAAGAGTGATCTTCGGGGCTTTTTGCTTGCCTTTTTGGCCTCTAGCCCGCACAGAATATGCGCAGGAAGCTATCAATTGCGTAGCGAATCAGGCCTTGGCAGTCTGCAGGCCACCCTTGGTGGCATGGGTGCCTTCGTAGTGAGGCGGGTGGCCGGTGTGGTTGGGGATGTACTGCGGCAGCAGCGAGCCTGCCAGCATGCCCGCCAGGGCGGCCAGCACACCAGCCAGCTGTTGGGGGAACATCTCGGCCAGCGCCTGGAGTTCACCGTTCACTATGACAGAGCCATTCATCACCAGCAGCCACACGCCAATGCCCAAGGCCACGGACAGCAGGGCGCCCTGGGTGGTGGCACGCTTCCAGTACAGGCCGAACACCAGCGGAATGAAGGCACCCACCAGCGGCACCTGGTAGGCGCCAGACACCATGTCGTAGATCGAGGTCCCCTGCATGGTGATGGCGTACACCAGCACGCAGGCGGTGAACACCAGCACCGTGACGCGCATGGCCTTGAGGGTGGCGGCATCGCTCATGCCGGGGCGCAGGTTGCGCAACACGTTTTCCACGAAGGTGGTCGAAGGCGCCAGCAGCGTGGCCGAGGCGGTGGACATGATGGCGGAGAGCAGGGCGCCGAAGAAGGCAATCTGCAGCCCCAGCGGCATGCGCTCCATCACCAGGGTGGGCAGGATCTTCTGCGGGTCATCCGCCAGCATGGCCTGGGTGGCTTCGGGCATGATCAGCACGGCAGCGGTGACGATGAACATGGGCACGAAGGCAAAGCCGAGGTACAGCACGCCACCGATCACGGGGCCGATCTGGGCGGTCTTGGCGTCCTTGGACGACATCACGCGCTGGAACACGTCCTGTTGCGGGATGGAGCCCAGCATCATGGTGATGGCGGAGGCAATGAAGAACATCCAGTCCTTGCTGGATGCGTCTTTCGGGAAGAACTGGAACTTGCCGTTGCTGGCCGCGTACTCCACCACTTTGCCCGTGCCGCCGGCCAGGTCGGCCGCGTACCAGGCGATGGCGATCAGGCCCACGCCGATCACGATCATCTGGATGAAGTCGGTCAGGGCCACCGACCACATGCCGCCATAGAGCGTGTAGACCAGCACCACGGCCGTGCCGATGCACATGCCCAGGGTCATGGAGATGGCACCTTGCGACAGCATGGTGAAGACCAGGCCCAGCGCGGTGATCTGCGCCGCCACCCAGCCCAGGTAGCTGAACAGGATGATCAGCGAGCAGATGGCTTCCATGGCACGGCCGAAACGCAGGCGGTAGTAGTCACCCAGGGTGATGAGGTTCTTCTGGTAGAGGCGGTAGGCAAAGAAGAGACCCACGAACACTAAGCACAGCGAGGCACCAAATGGGTCTTCCACCACGCCGCCCATGCCTTCGTTGACGAAGCGGGCCGAAATGCCCAGCACGGTCTCCGAACCGAACCAGGTGGCGAAGGTGGTGGCAATCACCACGGCCAAAGGCAGGCTGCGCCCCGCCACGGCGTAGTCCGCGGTGTTGTGCACGCGGGTGGCTGCGTAAAGACCGATCCCGATGGAAACCAACAGGTACAAAACAATGAAACCGACCAACATGGTCCAGAACTCCAGGTAGTGATTGAAAAGGTTTTGGCACAGCGCGGCCCCGCCGCGCAGGCGACGGGGGCTGAACCGCTGCTGTGCGGTAGGTATCCCTTGCGTGGGCTGGCAACAAAAAACCGACGGATGTCGGTTTTTCGGGGGGCTGTTAGCCCGGCAGTTGCAGGGACTTGATCTCGATGAACTCGTGCATGCCGAAGTCGCCCCACTCGCGGCCGTTGCCCGACTGCTTGTAGCCACCCAGGGGGGCGTCGTAGTTGAAGTCACCGCCATTCACATAGCAGCCACCGGTGCGGATGCGGCGCGCAATCTTCACCGCGTCGGCCACGGAGCCGGCCCACACGCCCGAGGACAGGCCGTAGATGGAGTCGTTGGCAATGTCCACGGCCTCGTCCAGCGTGCTGTAGGGAATCATGCAGATCACCGGGCCGAAGATCTCTTCCTGGGCGATGGTCATCTTGTTGTGCACGTCGCGGAAGATGGTAGGGCGCACATAGGCACCACCGGTGATGCCTTCGGGCAGCTCCACGCCACCGGTCACCAGCTTGGCGCCTTCGGCCAGGCCCTTCTCGATGTACTTGACCACGGTGTTGCGCTGGCCCATGGAGCTCATGGGGCCCATGTAGGTGGACTCGTCGGTGGGGTCGCCCACCTTCAGGCTCTCGGCCACGCGCTTGGCGATGACCACGGCCTCTTCGTAGCGGCTGGCAGGCACCAGCATGCGCGACAGGCAGATGCAGGTCTGGCCGGAGTTGATCATCACGTCTTCCACACCGAACTTCACAGCGGCTTCCAGCGGCGCGTCTTCGGTGATGATGTAGGGGCTCTTTCCACCCAGTTCCAGGCACACACGCTTGACCGTGTCGGCCGACATCTTCTGGATACGCGCACCTGTGGCGGTGGAGCCGGTGAAGGACACCATGTCAGCTTCCGGGTGGGTGACCATCAGGTCGCCCAGCACGCTGCCCTTGCCGGTAAGCAGGTTGAACACGCCCTTGGGCAGGCCGATGCTCTCGACCACTTCGGCAAAGATCAGGCCCTGCAGCGGGGTAATCGACGCTTCCTTGATGACCATGGTGCAACCTGCAGCCAGGGCCGGAGCCACCTTGCCGACCAACTGGTACAGCGGGTAGTTCCAGGGGGTGATGAAGGAGCACACGCCCACCGGCTCACGCACGATGACCGAGTTGTTGACCTTGGTTTCCTCTTCCATGAAGGCGGCGCGGTCGGCGAATTTCTTGAACGCCACCACACAGTTCACCTGGATGATGCGTGACTTGGCAATGGGGCAGCCCATGGAAGCGGAGATGGCCTGGGCCATGTCTTCCTTCCGTGCTTCCATGGCGTGGTAGAGCTTCATGATCCACTCGGCGCGTTCCTTGGCGCTGGTCTGCGACCAGGTCTTGAAGGCTTCGCGGGCGGCGGCAAAGGCGCGATCCACGTCGGTGGCATCGGCGTTGCAGACCTCGGCAATGGGCTGCTCGGTGGCAGGGTTCACCACGGTGGTGAAACCGGTGCCGTGGGGGGTAACCCACTCGCCATTGATGAACAGTTTTTCGTATTTCTTGACCATGGTCTGCCTCGTTATGGGATTGAATTGGTTCAATTATCCAAACAAAGATGCTTGGTTAATGGTGCCACCTGGTTCGCGCGCGGGGGTCCGCTGAGCGGTGTGGGGTCGAATATCCCCAGCATATGCCGCCTGTTGGCCTGATGCGCCCAAACAGCATGGGGTCAGGGCGGCACTCAGAAGCGGACTTGGCGTTGGGGGGGGATCGCCGCCGCGTCGCTGTGCTCCTGGTATTGCTCGCGGATGGCCAGCATGTCCGGCAAGGCCTTTTGGAATGCCTGCAGGAGATCCGGATCGAAGTGGCTGCCAGCCCCTTCCATGATGGTGGCTACCGCGCGCTCGATGGGCCAGGCCTGCTTGTAGGGACGGGCCGACGTCAGTGCGTCGAACACATCGGCCAGGGCCACGATATGCCCTTCCCGGGGGATTTCCCGGCCCCTGAGCCCTTGCGGGTAGCCGCTGCCATCCCATTTCTCGTGGTGTGTCAGGGCCACGGTACGGGCGATCTGCAGCAGCTCGTCGGGGTGGTCGCCCAGGATTTCCGCGCCAATGGCGGCATGCTGTTGCATCAGGCGCCATTCCTCCGTGTCGAGCCGGCCGGGCTTGAGCAGCACATAGTCAGGCACGCCGATCTTGCCGATGTCGTGCATGGGGGCAGCCAGGAACAGCAGCTCGGCCTGCCGGGCATCCAGCCCGGCCGCCAAGGCAATGAGCCGGGAAAAGTGCGACATGCGAATCACATGGCGGCCGGTTTCGTTGTCGCGGAATTCAGCCGCTCTGCCCAGACGGCGGATGATCTCGAGCCGCGTCGCCTGCAATTCCCGGGTTCGGACGTCCACACGGCGCTCCAGGTCACGCGTCTGGTCGTACAGGGCCAGGTGGGTGCGCACCCGGGCCAGCACCACCGACGGCCGGAATGGTTTGGTGATGTAGTCCTCGGCCCCCAGGCTCAGGCCTTTTTCCTCGTCTTCCTGGGTTTCCATGGAAGTGACGAACATGATGGGAATGTTGCGCCGGTGCGGCAGTGCCTTGATGCGCCGACATACCTCGTAGCCATCGAGGTCCGGCATCATCACGTCCAGCAGGATCAGGTCGGGGGGGGTGTCCGACTCCACGATCTTGAGCGCCCGCTCGCCCCCGGTCGCAACACGGACTTTGTAGTGCGGAGCCAGGATGGCGCGCAGCAGGTCGATGTTCTCCGGCATGTCATCGACGATGAGCATGGTGTAGGAGGGCGGCTGCGTCTCGTAGTCGTTCATGGTGGGGGTGATTTCGTTCCCAAGGCCAGGCGCAGGCTCTCGAGGGCGGCCTGGGCGGAATCGAAGTCGTATCGGCGCACCTGCTGCGCAATGCGTTGCCAGCAGACCTGCAACTCTGTGGGTAGGCGCGACATGGCGCTGTCCAGGTCCGCCACCAGCGTGTCGGCATCGGCGTCATCGTTCTGCAGCGCGTCGTGCAAGCGTTCCATCGCCACCACCAGGGGAAGACGCTCTTCGGCAGGCATGTCCTCCAGTGTGGCATAAGCCATCGGGTTGGAGGTGCTTGAGGCTTCGCCCAGGGCAGGACGCAGGGCTTCGAGCAGCTGCTGCATATCCAGCGTGAGTTGCAGGATCTCTGGGTCTCCGGCCTGGATGGGCGTGGGCATGGCGAGGCAGGACTCGGCCTGGCGTGCCGATGATTCGAGCGCGGACGCGCCAAGGTTGGCGGCCAGTCCCTTGACCGAATGGGCAAACCGACGTGCCTCGGCTTGTTGTCCTTGGTTCAGCATCCGGTGCAGCGGCTCAGCCCCTTGGCTGTAGGCGTCGACGAAGCGGCTGGCCAGCTTGTGGTAGTGCCCCCAATGGCCGCCCAGGCGTGACAGCGCTGTCGCAGTATCGAGCAGGGTGATGCCCTCGAAAGCCGCTGCCATGGGGTGAATCCCCGGTTCCGGGGGCGGTTCCTGTGTGGCCGCATGCGCTGCGCGCTGCGGCGCATCGGTTTCCGGGGCGATCCAGCGCGCCAGGCTGCTGAGCAGTTGGTGCACATCGATGGGCTTCGAGATGTGGTCGTTCATGCCCACTGCGAGGCACTTCTCCCGGTCACCTGCCATGGCGTTGGCGGTCATGGCCAGAATCGGCAGGGAGGCCCCCTGGGGCAGCGCCCGTATGCGCCGCGTAGCCTCGAACCCGTCCATCACGGGCATTTGCCAGTCCATCAGTACGGCATCGAAAGTCTCGGCCTGCACCCGCTCCACGGCCTGCAACCCGTCGGCAGCCACCGTGACAATCATGCCGAGCTCCTGCAAGATGTCGACCGCAAGCTCCTGGTTGACCTCGTTGTCCTCGACCAGCAGGACGCGCTTGCCCGACAGGTGGTGGAAACGCTGCTCGTTCTGCTGCGTCCAGGCCGACAGCAACTGGCGCTGGCCGCCACCGGACAGCGTCTGCACAATCGCATCGACCAATGCAGAAGGGTTGACCGGTTTTTCCAGGATGCCGTCAATGCGCACTCCCTGGGCCTCCTGCAGCAGGTCGTCGCGGCTGTAGGCGGTGACCATGATCGTGGCCAGTGTCTCCGAGATCGACTCGTCGGATTGGATGCGGCGCAGGGCGTCTATCCCGTTGATGTCGGGCATCTGCCAATCCATGAGCACAACGTGAAAGGGGCGTGCGGCCTGCTGCGCTGCACTGAGCAATTGAAACGCTGCGGGTGCACTCGCGGCCGTGTGGGCTTCCATGTGCACCGATTCGAGGATGCTGCGCATGATCTCGCGTGCACTGCTGTTGTCGTCCACCACCAGCACCCGCTTGCCACGCAGGTTAACGGCCTGGGCCAGCGGCGCGCGCTCAGTGCCGTCTTGCAGACCGACAATGGCCGTGAAGCTGAAACAGCTTCCCTTGCCGGGTGCGCTGTCCACCCAGATGCGCCCGCCCATCAGCGAGACGAGTTTCTTGCAGATGGTCAGCCCCAGGCCTGTGCCTCCGAATTGCCGTGTGGTCGAGGAGTCCGCCTGCGTGAATGCAGTGAATAGCCGGTCGATCTGCATTTGCGACAGGCCGATGCCGGTGTCGCTGACCTCGAACAGCAACTCGGCCGATTCCGCGCTGCGGCTGCGGCAGCGCACGTGCACCCGTACCTCGCCGGCCGGAGTGAACTTGATGGCGTTGTTGACCAGGTTGAGCAACACTTGCCCGAGCCGGAACTCATCAGTAACCAGGTCGCTGGGAACGTCCGGGTCCAGGTCGAACAGCAGCTCCAGGCCCTTTTCCTGTGCCTTGAGCATGGTCATGGATGACAGGTTGCTCAATACCGAATTGAGCGAACACGCTCTCGACTCCAGGCTGAGCTTGCCCGCTTCGATCTTCGAGAAGTCCAGGATGTCATTGATCAGGTGCAGCAAGCTGTTGCCGGCCTGCTGCACCTTTTCGATGTAGTTGCGTTGCTTGGGGCTCAGTTCCGTGCGCAAGGCCAGGCCGGACATGCCAATGATGGCATTCATGGGGGTACGGATCTCGTGGCTCATGTTGGCCAGGAACTCGCTCTTGGCCTGGCTGGCCTGCTCCGCCGCCTGGCGCGCTGCCAGCGACTGGGCCTGACTGCTTTGCAGGCTTTGGCTCATGGAGCCCAAGGCTTCGAGAAGTTGCCCGGTTTCATCGGGGGGTTGCCGTGCTGGGCGAAAACTCAGGTCACCCTGCGCCACCTGCTTGGCGATCTCCACGGCCCGGGTCAGCGGGCGACTGATGCTGACGCGGATCAGGTTGGCAATGCCTACGCACAGCAGCAAAGCCAGCAGGAGGATACCGAACAACCAGGCTTGATTGATCCGCACCTGCTGGTCGGCCCAGGCCTTGTAGCGCCGTTCGTTTTCCTGGGCCAGGGCGACCAGTTCGGTGACGGCAACGCGATGGAGTTCGAATTCCCGCGTCATTTCAGCCTGAGCCTGCGCCATGGAGGATCGATTCTGCTGGCGGATCGCTGGAAGCAGCCGGTTCCAGAACAGGGCGTAGAAACGTGCGGCATGTTCGTCGAGCGCGCCCGACAGTTGGGCTTGCAGTTCGGCGCTCAGGGTTTGCTGGGTCCACGCGTGGTGGCTTTGTCGGTAAGCCTGTTCGAGCGCGTGGAGGCGGTCGACATAGCCTTCACGCTCCACTGCTTCTGTCGCGGCAAGTACCTGCATGGCTACCAGGTAGGACTCCACGATGTAGAGAGGCGGTGGCAGCACGTCCGAGACCAGGTCCTGGTTTTTCTCGAACAGCGTGAACACCGGGCCACCGACCCGAATTTCCTCCAGTACGCGAAAGCTCAGGTAACCGTAGCTCGCGAAGCCAAGCGCCACCACCACGATCAGCAGTCGCAGGCGGGAAGCTAGTTTGAATTGGCGTAGTAATTCCATGGGGAACCTAATACACAGGAATATAGCCAGCGCAGTTGCCCGCAGTGCTGCGTATTTACCCGCGCCCTGGGTCTCGGATCCATCCCAACCCGCTGCTGGTGCCTCCGACCACTGCACCGCGCGCTGGGCGGTATTCGCAGCCGATCCAGCCATCCCATCCCAGCTTGTCGATCAACTGGAAGAGGTAGGGGTAGTGCACCTCGCCCACATCCGGCTCATGCCGCTCGGGCACGCCGGCAATCTGGATGTGGCCGACATGGGCCGTGGGCAGGTACTGGCGCAGGCGGGTCGCGAGGTCGCCTTCCATGATTTGGCAGTGGTACAGGTCCAACTGCACTTGCACATTGGGCTCACCGATCTCGGCCAGCAATGCATGGGCATCTGCCTGCAGGTTCAGGAAGTAGCCCGGCATGTCACGGGTGTTGATGGGTTCGATCATCACCACTACGCCCTGCGCCGCCGCCATGCGGGCCGCCCGGCGCAGATTGGCGACATAGGTGGACCGAACTGCGGCGGCGCTTTGCCCGGCCGGCACGATGCCGGCCATCACGTGGATGCGCGGGCACTTCAGTGCCGCGGCATAGTCCAACGCCTGCTCCATGCCATCCGCGAACTCCGCCTCGCGCCCGGGAACGCAGGCCAGGCCGCGCTCGCCCGCGGCCCAATCGCCGGGCGGAGCATTGAACAGCACCTGCTGCAGACCATGGGCTTCCAGTTGCTCTGCAATGTCGCCCGCCGCATAGTCGTAGGGAAACAGGTACTCCACGCCCGCAAAGCCGTCGGTCGCCGCGGCCCCAAAGCGTTGCAGAAACGGCAGCTCGGTGTAGAGCATGGAGAGGTTGGCGGCGAAACGGGGCATGGCGGGGGTGTCGTGGGCGGCTTTGGTTCCAAGGATTATTGCGCCGCGCGGCGGCTTCGCCGCCAAAGGTAGACCACCAGGGCCACAAGGGCAGCCAGGGCCGCACCCGTCAGGGCCAGAACCCCCGCCATCTGTTGCACCAGGATCGGCCAATTGTTCTTGAGCAACTGGCGCAGCGGGTCGTAGCCGGGTGCCGGTTTGACCACGCCGTTGTCGGCCAGGTAGCGCTCGTACAGGGCCTGCATTTTCTGGACGCGTTCGGGCTCGGCGCCTGCGAGGTCGTACGATTCAGTGGGGTCCTGGCGCAGGTGGTAGAGGTGCCACTGGCCGTCGCCGTTGGGTGGGCCGGTGCGGGTGATCTTGTAGTCGCCCTGGAACAGCGTATCGGCGCCAGTGCCTTCAAACCCCACGCTGTAGTCCGGTCCGTGGATGGACTTGGTGCGCCCTTCCAGGTAGGGGAGCATGCTGGTGCCGGTGGGGCGCAGCAGCGGCTGGCCCCGGTAGGTATCACCGGGCAGGGCGATCCCGGCCAGGTCGAGCACGGTGGGCAGGAAGTCGGTGGCGTAGGCAAAGCTGTCTGCGGTGGTGCCCACTGGCAGGCGCTTGGGGTAGCTCATGATGAAGGGTACCCGCATGCCGCCTTCGAAGGATGTGCCCTTGAAGCTCTGAAACGGCGTGTTGGACACCTGGGCCCAGTCCTGCCCGTAGTGCACATAGCTTCCGCGCTGGCCCAGGGTTTCAATGCCGAGGGCGTAGTTGGCGCGGTACCACAGGCGAAATGGCAGGTTCAGGCTGTTGAGTTCGTAGGCGTCGGCACCGTTGTCCGACATCACGACGAAGGCCGTGTTATCGAGTTGGCCAGTGTTCTTCAGGTGTTCGCGCAGGCGGCCAATGTGCTGGTCGGCGTTGTCGAGCATGGCCGCAAACACCGACATCTTCTTGGCATACAGATTCTGTTCCGCAGGGCTCAGGCTGCTCCATGGCCTGCTGTTGTAGGCGTGGGGCAAGCGCAGGCCCGCGGGTACCAGCCCCATACGCACCTGGCGCTGGTAGCGCTCTGAGCGCAATGCATCCCAGCCCGCTGCGTAGCGGTCCTTGTACTTGGCGATGTCGACGTCGGGTGCCTGCAACGGTGAGTGCACGGCCTGCAAGGCCAGCGTGGCGAAGAAGGGTTTGTTCTGCGAACGGCCTTCGTCGATGTACTGGATGAGTCGGTCTAGGTAATGGCGGGACGAAAAGAAGTTGGCCGGAAGCTGGGCACGCTTGCCGTCCTCCCACCACACGGCTTCCAGGTTGAGCGGTGCGTAGACCTTGGCTTCGAAATTGTCGGCGCCGGTTTGCTCCAGCGCGATGTAGCGGTCCCAGCCCCTGGCACCCGGTGCGCGCTCCAGTCCGTTGCCCAGGTTCCACTTCCCCGCGAAGTAGGTGGCATAGCCGCCGTCGCGAAGCAAGGTCCCCAGGCTGTGGACGCGGTCGCTGAGGTAGCCCTCGTAACCCGGTTTGCCGCGCTGGTTGTCCGCCTTGACGACCTGCAGCGTACCGGCCCCTGCACGGTGGTGGTCCACGCCGCTGTGCAGCATGGCGCGGGAGGACTCGCAGGTGGATGCCGTGTGGAAGTTGGTGAACCGCACCCCATCCTTGGCCAATTGGTCAATGTGCGGTGTCTGGATCTCGCCGCCGTAGGCGCCCAGGTCGCTGAAGCCAGCATCGTCCAGCAGGATGAACACGATGTTCGGGCGTGCAGGCGTGGCTGCCGCAGCGCAATACGGGCCGCTGCACGCCAGCATGGCCATGGCCAAGTAGCCTGTCCAGCGGGGCCAGATCCAAAAACGGTGCATCCAGAGTCTCCTTGTGTGTTCGGGGCGCAGTGTCAGGAATCATGCGCATTGCGTCAATCGCAAAGTTCGGTAGGATTCATTGCAAAACGTGCAATTGGAAGGATGCAGACATGGACATGCGCAGGTACCAGCATTTCGTCGCGCTGGCGGAAGAAGGGCGGTTCGGCACCGCTGCGCAGCGTGTGCACCTCAGTCCGGCCGCATTCAGTCGCAGCATCCAGGCGCTGGAAGACGAAATGGGCCTGCGCCTGTTTGACCGTGGTGCCAAAGGCGCGGTGCTTACCCCGGCCGGCCAGGTGGTTCTGGTTCGGGTACGCGCCTTGCTGAACGATTGGCGAAGCCTGCAGCATGACGTGTCGCTGGTGCGCGACGGCGATTCGGGCGAAGTCTCCATGGGGGCGGCGCCGATTCCGGCATCGATCG
Source organism: Curvibacter sp. APW13 (assembly GCF_032337135.1). Lineage (NCBI taxonomy): Bacteria > Pseudomonadati > Pseudomonadota > Betaproteobacteria > Burkholderiales > Comamonadaceae > Curvibacter > Curvibacter sp. APW13. Next base: position 498,431 of record NZ_JAVXZZ010000003.1, read on the forward strand.
TCATCCCCGAGCTCCTGGCCCGCCTGCACCGGCAGTCGTCATGCCTCGTCATTCGCGTCCAGTACGGCAAGCTTGCCAAGTTGCTGGAGCAGGTTGACGCCCATGAACTCGATTTCTGCCTGGGCGACCCCCGGCTGGTGGGCCCCAGCGCCCGCTTTGCGATGCAGCGCATCGCCCGGCCACAGGGTTTTCTCTACTGCCGCCCGGACCATCCGGCCTTGTGCGATGGTCGCATGGACACTGCGGCCATCAGGCAGTGCGGTGTCGCCCTGATCTCCATGTCCGATACCTTGCGTGCCGGGCTGGCCAGGGACTACGGGTTCGGGGACGGGGAGGCATTTCCCATGGTGTGCGAGTGCGACGACCTGCAGACCCTGGTGCAGATGGCGACCCGCACCGATGTGCTGGCCTTGCTGCCGCAGGCCTTGGTGGCGCAACGCGGCGGCCACCTGCACCCGCTGCACCCCGTGCTGGCCGCCCCCACACATGCCGATCTGCATATCATGTGGTTGAAAGAGCGCACGCTGGCCCCCGCCGCACTGCGTGCCATTGCATTGGCCACCGAAATCGGCAAGGCCATCGATCTGGGCCAGGCGCAGGGATGAAATCGAGCTCTAGCCCGCGTATTCATTGCGCAAGCAGCTAGCAAAAAAATAGCGACTGGAGCCAGGGCCGCAGTCGCTATTGTCTTCATGGCGGCAATCGCCGCCAGGCTTTAGCCCTTGATCACGGTAGCGATGGCCTTGCAGACGTAGTCGATGTTCTTGCTGTTCAGCGCGGCGACGCACATGCGGCCGGTGTCGGTGCCGTACACGCCGAATTCGGAGCGCAGGCGCACCATCTGTTCCTTGGAGAGGCCCGAGTAGCTGAACATGCCGATCTGGGTGGTGATGAAGGACATGTCCTGGGTCACGCCGGCGGCCTTCAGGCCGTCGACCAGCTTCTGGCGCATGGCCTTGATGCGCACGCGCATTTCGCCCAGTTCCTTTTCCCACAGGGCGCGCAGCTCGGGGTTGTTCAGCACGGCGGCCACCACGGCGCCACCGTGGGTGGGCGGGTTGGAGTAGTTGGTGCGGATGACGATCTTGAGCTGGCTCAGCACGCGGCCGGCTTCTTCCTTGTCCGCGCACAGCACCGACAGGCCGCCCACGCGCTCACCGTAGAGCGAGAAGCTCTTGGAGAAGCTGGTGGAGACAAAGAAGTTCAGGCCGGCGGCCACGAACTTCTGGATCACGGCGCCGTCTTCTGCGATGCCGTTGCCGAAGCCTTGGTAGGCCATGTCCAGGAACGCGGTGAGGCCACGGGCCTTGATGACGGCGATGACCTGGTCCCATTGGGCGGCAGTAATGTCGTACCCGGTGGGGTTGTGGCAGCAGGCGTGCAGCACGATGATGGTGCCGGCTGCAGCGGCATTCAGGCTGGCCAGGAAGCCGTCGAAGTTCACGCCACGCTTTTCTGCGTCGTAGTACGCATAGGTGCCCACTTCAAAGCCGGCATTGGTGAACAGCGCGCGGTGGTTTTCCCAGCTGGGGTCAGAGATGAGTACCTTGGCGTTGGGGCTGACTTTCTTGAGGAAGTCGGCGCCGATCTTCAGGCCGCCGGTGCCGCCGATGGCTTGCACGGTGGCCACGCGGCCAGAGGTGACGGGTTCGCTGTCTGCACCGAACACCAGGCCCTTGACGGCGTTGTCGTAGGCCACGATACCGTCGATGGGCAGGTAGCCACGGGCGGTGGGTTTGTCCATCATGGTCTTTTCAGCCACTTGCACGCACTGCAACAGGGGCAGCTTGCCGTTGTCGTCGTAGTACACGCCCACGCCGAGGTTGACCTTGTTGGGGTTGGTGTCGGCGTTGTATTGCTCGTTCAGACCCAGGATCGGGTCACGGGGGGCCATTTCGACGGCGGAAAAGAGAGACATGGAACTTCCTGTGAGAAAAGACGAAAGGGGAAACCGGGGGAGGGGCGCTTCATGCGCGCTGCAACGCAGCATTTTAACGGGCCGCAGACCGTACCAAGCTTAGCGGCCAGGGTGGGGAGCCAGCGCGCCAGTTCGCATGCTGCCCTTGGGGCCACAAGGCGAGGTCGTTCAGACCACGAAGATGCGGGCCAGACGGCCCATGGAGCTCCAGTACAGGTCGCGGCTCCAGCCCACGCTGGGGAACACCACACCTTGGGTGATTCCGCCGCTGCGCACACGGGCCAGTTCGCTCCCGGTCTCGATCTGCAATGCCACCACTTCCTCACCCCAGCGACGGTAGTCGTTGGTGATGAATTCGCCCGTGTCGGGGTACAGCACCATGTGGCTGGCCGCTCCGAAGCCGCTCTTTTCCCAAAGAGGCTCTAGTCCTCCGTCCACCTGCATGCGCCAGGCGCGCAGCACGCAGTTGGCCGAGTCGTAGGCCACGACGGTGCGGCGGCGCACGTCCACCAGCGGCGGGTTGGTCACGCTGCCGCCCCGAATGCCGCTGACTTCCCATGCGGCGTGGTCACGGGCGTCCTTCAGGCTCACGCGGATGAGTCGGTTGGGCGTGGGGTTGAGCCCCGAGCCGATCATGCGCAGCACGTAGTTGTGCCGGCCGTTGTCCATGAACCAGGCGTGGTCGCCGTCGAGCACCGCGTCCCAGCCGTAGGTCTGCGAGGTGGTGCCGATGTAGTCGTGGCGCCAATCCGTGTCCAACTCCAGCCTGGTAGCGGCCTCGTTCCAGTGGTAGCGCATCACCGTGTGCACTCCGACCACATAGACCGTGTTGCCCACGCTGCTCAGGCGCGCAATCGACGGCTCGGGACATTCGGTGTCGGGTGCGGCGCGCTGCAGGCGTTCTGGTTCCAGCGCCGTGAGCCGGGCATGGACCGTGTCGGAGAGGTTCTTGGTGACGATGAGGCCGTTGTCCAGCACCACGAAGGAGTTGTAGGGCAGGTTCACCGGAAGCTCGGAGCGGGCCAGCACGCGGCAGTGGCGGTCGAGCTTGTGGGCCCAGCGGCCATACACCGTGATGAGGCTGCCATTGCCATGCACCGCCATGCCGCCGGGCCACATGGGGCCACCAGGCAATGCGGGAGAGCGCTCCAGGGTTCGCAGGGTAATGGGGTCAATGCGCTCCACCCGTGCGGTGGTCGGCAGGCCGATGTGGCTGCGCAGCACGGAGTGTGTCAGCAGGAACACCTCGCCCGGTGCGCCCAGCACCGTCATGGTGGAGAGCTGGGTGTTGCGGGTGGTGCAGGCCAGCCGCTCATTGGGTTGCAGGCGCAGCCCCGCGGTGCCATGGGGCGTCTGCAGCCGTGCCGGGCCGCCATCTTCGGCTGGCCAGGGGCTGGCGAAATAGGCGCTCATTACCGTGTGCCGCGGCGTTTGCGCCACCACACCACGATCAGGGCCACCATGGCCAGGTTCCCTAGCAGGATGTGCACCCAGTAGGTCGGCAGCCAGTAGTTCAGCATGCTGTTGACGAACACGGCTTTCACGGGCGTGTAGCCATCCGGCATGGGCAGCACGCCGTGCGACTGGGCAAACGCCTCATAGTCCTTCTGCATGGCAGCAAAACGCTCGGGCTCCTGGTCCTTCAGGTCCTTTGTCTCGCCCGGATCCTTGGCGAGGTTGAACAGGTGCCAGGCCCCGTCGCCCACGGGCGGCAGGTTGCTGACGAGCTTGTAGTCGCCCTTGAACAAGGCCTTGTTGCCGGAGAGTTCGTAGCCCAGGGGCTGGTCCGGGCCACGCACGCTGGTGGCTTGTGCCGTGAGCAGGGGCACCAGGCTGGCTCCGGCAATGGTTTCCACGGCCTGGCCCTTGTATTGGCCCTGGGGCGATGGCACCTGGGCCAGTGCCAGCAGGGTAGGCGTGATGTCGGTCACGTGGGTCAGTGCAGGAACGACGGAACCTGCCTTGGCGCCGGGTACACCCGCAATGATGAGCGGGCTGCGCAAGCCGCCTTCGCCACTGTAGAACTTGTAGCTGCTGAAGGGGGATGCAGCTGCGCTGGCCCAACTGGGGCCCATGATGGCGTAGGCGCCGGGGCCGCCCAGCCGGTCCTTGTCCTGCGTGTACTGGGTCTTGAGCCAGAGCTGGGCTTCGGCGTAGTCGGAGCCTTCGGGGCCGTTGTCCGACAGGAACACGAACACGGTGTTGTCGTACTGGCCGCTGTCCTTCAGGTACTGCACCAGTCGGCCTACCTCGTGGTCCATGGCGTCGGCCATGCCGGCGTACACCTCCATCAGTCGCTCCTGGTAGGCGCGCTGATCGGGTGTCAGGGCATTCCAGTCACGCGTGGAAGACATCCGCACCATGGGGGTGTCCGCAGGAATCAGCCCCAGCTTGGCGGCCTGCTTGCGGCGCTCCTCGCGCAGCACGTCCCAGCCGTCCTTGTAGCGGCCCTTGTACTTGTCGATGAAGCTTTGCGGTGCCTGCAGCGGGACATGGTTGGCCTGGAAGCCCACGTAGGCGAAGAACGGCCGCGGGTCTTTGGCGTCGTCTTTCAGGTAGCCGATCGCGCGGTCCACAAAGTAGGTCGACGAGTAGTAACTGGCCGGCATGGTGGCGTTCTGGCCATTTTCGAACCACTGCACGGTGGCCGAATGGGGCAGGTAGCGCTGGTACGGGTCCCAATTGTCCGATCCGGTGTCGCCCTGGATGATGGAGCGGTCGAACCCGCGTGCCGGCGGCAGGTTGTAGGCCTCTGAGCCCACGTTCCACTTGCCGGCGATGTAGGTACGGTAGCCTGCGTCGCGCAAGAGGCTGCTCACGGTGACCGTGTTGGGCGTGAGCGAGCCTTGGTAGCCCGGCTGGCCGCGGTGGGCGCGCGGCAGTGTCTCGCGCAGGTTGCCCACCCCGTTGCGGTGGTTTTCCACTCCGGTGAGCAGCATGGAACGGGTGGGGGCACACGACGCGGCCACATGGAAGTTCGAGAAGCGCACCCCTTGGCGTGCCAGCTGGTCGATGTGGGGCGTGGAGATTTCGCCGCCGAAGGCGCCGACGTCGGTCATGCCCCAGTCGTCGGCCACCAGCACCACGATGTTGGGTCGCGGCGCCGTCCAGCCCTGGACACTGCAGGAAAACAGTACGGAAAAAATGATTCCACCAAGGTGTCGATTCATGAAGGATGGCAATTTCGGTCTCCGGCTTCGAAGACCGTGACGATACGCAAGTCGGGCATGACAGCACTGTCGTCTTGGGGACTGACGCGCGTTGCGTTTCCTGGATTGCTGGTCGGTTGAGAGGGTGCTCGTGTGCCCTGCGCGCCCGCGTGGTGGCAGCGGCCGATGACGCGATGGTGGCGTAGATGCAGGATCTTGATTAGTTGATTCACGTCAAGGAGTCGCAGGCGCGCTGCTGCGACACTCCGCCATGCCCTTGACACAGTCTGCCGTCGGGGTTGGCGATGAAATCCGTGTCCCCCCTGTCTTCCCTGCAAACCCGCCTGACCGCGGCCGTTCTGGCTGTCTTTGTCGGGAGCGTATGGGTATTCTGGTCCTGGTTGAGCTCTTCGATGCGGGATGACGAGCAACACCTGGCGCGGCTGCAGTTGCGGGCTGCCTTGGCGACCTTGGTGACCCAGGTCGACGGGGCACTGGATATACGATTTCGCGCGTTGGAACGCGTGGCGGAAGACTTGGGTCGGCGCACCACGGGTGCCAGCGCCAGCGATCGTGCAGTACTGAAAGAGCGCCCGGTTCTGCAGACCTTGTTCAACGGTGGGGTGTTCACGGTCGGTACGAACGGCATGATGCGTGCCCGCTGGCCGGACCCACCCGGTCAGGACGCGCGCTGGAAGGCGCTGGACGGTGCTGGCGCCTTGTCCACGCGCCGGGTCAGTGTTGCGTTTGAAGACAACGCGTGGTGGCTCTGGTTGCTCGTTCCCGTTGCTTCGGCGCATGCGACAGGGCCCAGCCATTTGGTGGGGCGGGAGCGGCTGGATGATGACAGTTTCCTTCAGGGGATTTTGCGCCGCAACAAGGTCGGGGCCAATGTCGAGGTCAAGGATTCGGACATGCAGTGGATTCTGGCCCGCTCCGCTTTGCCGGGATCGGCTCTACCCGAGGGCCCCTGGTTGGGTGACGAACCCTCGGAAAGCACCGCGGGAGCTGTGTTGCGTACCGATATCCGTGGCGGCCAATGGTTGGTCGACAGCAGCCCGACCGATACGGCGCCCTGGTTGATCTCGATTCGGGCCAGTACGGAACAGGTGTTTGCTGGTGTCAATGCGCGCCAGCATCAGATGTTGCTCGCAACGCTGTTCTTGACGGCGTTCGCAGGTAGCCTGATCTGGTGGCTGATACGGTTCCAGTTCGCCCCCATTCGCCAGGCCATCGGCGATCTGGCTGCGCTGGCCAGTTCCAGTCCACCTGTCGGGCGTCGTCTGTCCACAGTGCGCAGCGACGAGGTTGGTGTGTTGATCGCCGGATTCAACCGGGTTCTGGACGTCGTTGACCGCAACGCGATGGCGTTGCGTCAGAGCGAACGACGGCTGGCCGACATCCTGGACCACATGGACTCCTTCGTGTACCTGAAGGACCGCCAAGGCCGCTATCTGTTCGCCAACCGCAGCCTCTGCCTTTCGGTGGGCAAGACCCTGCCGGAAATCATGGGTCTGCATGACTACGAACTCTTCGAGCGCGAACATTCCGACCGCATGCGGGCCAATGACCAGTGGGTATTCCTGCATGGGCGGACGTTGCGGACGGACGATACGGTTCGCATGCTTGATCGCGAAGGCTTGCGGACCTTCCTCACGACCAAGCTGCCCATTTTCGGGGACGACGGCAGCGTGGAAATGTTGTGCGGCATCTCTACCGACATCACCGAACGCACGCTGGTGGAAACCGAGCTGCGCATTGCAGCTGCCGCATTCGAATGCCAGGAGGGCATTGTCGTCCTGGCTTCCGACCTGAGCGTGATACGCGTGAATTCAGCACTGTGTGCATTGACGGGTTACACCCCAGCCTCGGTGCTGGAGCCGATTCAGGCTTATGTCAGCGCGTTGGTGAGGGATACCGGGAAATGGGCTGCGATTCGCATCTCCGTTGCCCAGACCGGTGCCTGGCGCGGTGAAATGAGCATGTCCCGCGCCGATGGGCGCGCCCTGGTTGCGCTGGTAACGGTGAGTGCCGTGCGTGACGGTGGGGGGCGGTACGGCCATTACGTGGTCAATCTGCTGGATGTCACCCAAGCCAAGCTTCAGGAGCAGCAGCGTCTCCAGCAGGAGTCCTCGCATCGGCTCGCGCTGGTACGTGAAGTGCACCACCGCATCAAGAACAACCTCCAGGGAATCGTGGCGTTGCTGCGGCAGCATGCTTCCGCCAACCCCGCTTGGGCGGCTTCGATGCAGGAGGCAATCGGTCAGGTACAGGCCATGTCGACCATCCATGGGCTCAAAGGGCGATCCGCATTTGCCCAGATGCGTCTGTGTGAGCTGGTTGACGCGATCGCAGAAGAGATATCGATTGTCTGGAAGCGCACGGTCAGCGTGGAGCGCGCGCTGCCGTGGAAGCCGTGGTGCCTGGCGGAGTCCGAGTCGGTCCCCTTGGCGCTCATTGTCCACGAGCTCCTTCTCAATGCCGTCAAGCATTCGCCGGATGCACACAGCGAGATTGCGTTGCAGGTTCGGCGCAGTGAGGATGGCCAGGGAGTGGAGCTGTGGCTGCGCAACTGCGGCCAGTGGCCGCAGAAGGATTCAAGTCAGCTATCGCAAGGCAGCGGATTGGGATTGATTGCCGTGTTGATGCCACGGCACGGTGCCCAGCTGCGGCGCTGGCAGGAGCAGGACACGGTGTGCACGCTGTTGCAGCTGCAAGCCCCCGTGATTACAGCGGAAACCGGAGGAGGATGAAAGATGATGCGGCCGATAGAGATGAACCAGGAACACGCGGTGGCTGGCAAGCATGTTCTGCTGGTCGAGGATGATCGACTGGTGTTGGCCACGGTTGCCCAGGGATTGCGTGAGGCAGGCTACCAGGTCGAGGCAACGGAGTCCGCCGAGGACGCACAGGAATGGTTGGCCAAGGGGGCTCGCCCTGACCTGGCGGTGGTCGACATGTGCATGCCTGGAGCAGACGGCTTGTCCCTGGCACAGCGTCTGCGCGACCTGGACCGCATCCCCTTCATGGTCTTCAGCGCCTATGGGGATGCCGAGCATGTCGATCAGGCCGCGGCCCTGGGTGCGCTGGCCTACCTGGTCAAACCCTTGGACGTGGCGCAGCTGATCCCTGTGATCGAGACCGCCCTCGTTCGTGCGGCCGAGCTCAATGCGATGCGCAGCGTGAATTCGGGCTTGCAGTCTGCCCTGGACGGTGAGCGCGATATCAGTGTGGCCACCGGATTGGCCATGGCCTACCACCGGATATCCCGTGAGCGTGCTTTTGAGATGCTGCGCTCAAATGCGAGAAGCGGCCGGCGCAAGCTCGTCGATATGGCCAGAAGCCTGATTGCCTCGCACCTCAGTGATGAGACGCCTAGGACAAACACTTAGGTCGTCGACAGGGTTTTCAGGTATAAAGGCAAAAATTTTGTGGTGGAATCGCCTCGAGCCCGCTGTTCCGCCATCCATCTTGGCCCTGCCCCCGCCTTGAAACATGTTTGAGTGTCACGTTGTTGCACTTGAACGCGGGGGGCTGATTCTTCAGCAATCAGGGTGCGATCCAGTCTACTGTTCATAGACCGATTCAACGGGCGGGTGGCACGCCTGTTGAGCTACGTCCCGATCCAGGTTCGCTTGCTGTTGCTGATGGCAGTGGCGGCTTCTGCGGCGTTGGTTTTGGCGATTGTGGGCGTCGCGGGCCTTTCCGAGTCCAAGGAGATACTGCGCTCCGTCTATGCGGTTCGCATGGGTTCGGCCCAGCAGTTGGCCGAGATCGACCGGCTCATGCTGACCAATCGCCTGCTGATGGAGACCGCCCTGAGCCATACGCCGGGGCGAGAGGACAGGTCGCCCCACTCGGATGATCGGGTGGATCGGCAGTTCCTGAGCTATGTTGCCGCTGCCATCGAGAAGAACCGCAATACGATCACTTCGCTGTGGGCCGATTTTTCCAAGGTGCCGTTGACGTCGCAGGAGCGTGGGGTGGCAGAGAGATTTGCACAGCGGCGCAATGACTACATGGCGCTGGGCATCGCGCCCTTGCTTGCTGCCATGCGCGCCCGAGACTATGAGGCGATTCGAACCCAGTCGATTGAAGTTGAGCGGCTTTTTGCGCCTACCCACGAGACCTTGGAGGCGCTGACCCGCTTGCAATTCGACGTGGCCCATGAGACCTACCAGGCCGGTGTCGATCGCTATGACGCGGTATTGCGAAATGCGTTGGCGGTACTGATGTTGCTGATCGGCGTCATGTGCTGGTTGGGATGGGTTCTCAACGACTCGATCGTGAATCCGCTCAGGCGGGTCATTTCGATATTCAAGAATATCTCCAAAGGCTGCTACGACACGCCAATCGACATCCATGGCCGCGATGAGATCAGCGCGGTAATGCGAGAACTGCAGGTCATGCAGGCCAAGCTGGGTCAGGATGAATCCGCGATTCACCAGCTGGCGTTTTATGACGCACTGACCCATTTGCCGAATCGGCGCCTGTTGCGGGAACGTCTGCAGCAGGCCATGAGCGCCACTGCCAGGACGCGGGCCTATGGTGCCGTGCTCATGATTGACCTGGACAATTTCAAGACGGTCAATGACACGCAAGGGCATGAGGTCGGGGACCGGCTGTTGGTCGAAGTCGCACAGCGGCTCAAGGAATGCGTGCGCCAGACCGACACCGTGGCGCGCTTGGGTGGCGATGAATTTGTGGTCCTGCTCTCGGATCTGTCCACCGACGAGGAGTTGGCGGCACGGATGGCGGAGCGCATCGGGGAAAAGATACTGGCGCAGGTGCATGCGCCGTGTTCGATCGGACCGCGTGTCATCCGCTCTGCTGCCAGCATTGGCATGTCACTCTTCAGCGGTGATGTGGTTCCGATCGATGACCTGTTCAAGCGGGCAGACATTTCGATGTACCAGGCCAAGGCGGCCGGTCGCAATGGTCTGCAGTTCTTTGATCCGGACATCCAGGCGGCCTTGGAGGCGCGCATGGCACTGGAGTCCGAACTGCATGAGGCCCTGCAGCGGGATCAGTTCAGGCTCTACTTCCAGGTGCAGGTAGGCAGTGACGAGCAGGTCTTCGGTGCCGAGGTCTTGCTGCGGTGGGAGCATCCGCGCTTGGGTCTCGTGACCCCGGACAAGTTCATCCCGATCGCCGAGGAGACGCACCTGATTGTCCCCATGGGGGAGTGGGTGCTGCGCAAGGCTTGCGAGCAGTTGCGGGCCTGGCAGGACCACGCGGCGGCACAGGCTTTGGTGTTGGCGGTCAATGTCAGTGCGCGTCAGTTCCGCCAGCCGGATTTTGTTGATACGGTCGAGCGCGTGCTGTCGGAGACGGGCGCCTGTCCCGCGAAACTCAAATTGGAGCTCACGGAGAGCGTGGTTCTGCACGATGTGTTCGACACCGTGCAGAAGATGCGAGCGCTCAATGCGCTGGGGGTGGAATTCTCCATGGATGACTTCGGAACCGGCTACTCCTCGCTGTCGCACTTGAGCAGTCTTCCAATCCGCCAGCTCAAGATTGACCGCAGCTTTGTCCGCAACATTCAGAACAGCCGCAGCGACGCGGTCATCGTACAGACCATCATCGGCATGGCCAGCACCCTCGGCGTGGCCGTGATTGCGGAAGGTGTGGAGACGGAGAACCAGCGCAGCTTCCTCGAGCAATTCGGGTGCATGGCGTACCAGGGGTTTCTCTATGGTCGGCCGGTTCCGCAGGACCACATGCAGACCATGCTGGAGGAAATGCGACGGGTCGCCCGTATGCCCCTGGTGGGGACCAGTGTGTGCCGCACGGCGGCATTCATGGCAGCCACGCGTACGCCACCACAGCAGATTTTTACCGGGAGAGAGCCATGAGTAACTTCAGAATATCTACACGCCTGTTTGTCTTGATCGGTGTGCTTTCGGCCACGCTGGTGGGGGTCGGTGCCATTGGCTTGACGGGTACTGCGCTCAGCAACGAAGCACTGCGCGCGACCTACGAGGATCGGCTGGTGCCCTCCACCCAGGTAGCCGAGATCCAGCGCTTGCTTCTGCGCAATCGGCTCGCACTAGCCAATACCCTGATCCTGCCCACGCCCGAGGCCATCGGTGCGGCGGCCGCGGAAGTGGATGCCAACATCGGTGCCATCACTGCCTTGTGGAAGTCCTACACCGCCAGGCCCTTGGCAGCACAGGAGCGCGAACTGGCCGATCGCTTCCAGGCGGATCGATCCAGGTTCGTGCAGGAAGGGCTGCGCCCGACCTTGGCAGCCCTGCGCGCGGGAGACATGGATTTGGCAAGAACAACCGTGAACGATGTGGTCGGACCGCTGTATGAGCCGGTGGGCAATGACATCGGCGCCCTGGTGCAATACCAGGTTCGCCTGGCCCAGATGGACTACGAGGGGGCGGTGGCACGTTACCAGAGCACCCGCCTGTGGTCCATTGCCTCTGTGGCGCTGGGCTTGCTGCTGGCACTGACCATGGGCACCCTGACGATCCGCGGGATCAACCGGGCGCTGTTCCATGCGGTGGATGTCTCGCACGCTGTGGCGGCTGGCAAGCTGCACGGCGACATCGACGCCCGAGGCCAGGACGAGGCAGCCCAGGTTTTGCAGGCGCTGCAGGCCATGAAGGAGGGCCTGGTCCGGGTGGTTTCCGATGTGCGCCAAGGATCGCACTCGGTGGCATCGGCCAGCGCTCAGATCGCGGCCGGCAACCACGATCTCTCGTCCCGTACGGTTCAGCAGGTCAGCTCTTTGCAGCAGGCCGCAGCCTGCGTCGAGCAGCTCAACGCCGACATGCTGAACAACGTGGAGAGTACGCGCCAGGCCAATGCGCTGGCCGCAGGCGCCACCGAGGTTGCCGCCCAAGGGGGAGAGGTGGTTTCCCAGGTGGTTCAGACCATGCGGGAAATCAACACCGCGTCGCGTCGCATATTCGACATCATCGATGTGATTGATGGCATCGCCTTCCAGACCAATATCCTGGCATTGAATGCAGCAGTGGAGGCAGCGCGGGCGGGTGAGCAGGGGAGGGGCTTTGCGGTGGTTGCCAGTGAGGTCCGCGCTTTGGCCGGCCGCAGTGCCCAGGCCGCAAAGGAAATCAAGGACCTGATCACCGCCAATGTCGATCGCGTCGATCAGGGAACGAATCTGGTGGACCAGGCGGGCTCCACCATGGAAGAGATCGTTGCCGCAATCACCAGGGTTTCCACCATCATGGACAGCCTCAGCAATGCGAACCAGGCCCAGGTGCAAGGCGTGCTCCAAGTGCAGGTGGCTGTCCGCGAAATGGATCAGACTGCGCAGGAAAACTCGGCTTTGGTCGAGGAAATGGCTGCCGCCGCCAGCAACCTGAAGAGCCAGGCGCAGTCGCTGGTGCGAACCGTCTCGGTCTTCCAGCTGGGTACAAGCGAACCGCAGGGGGTGGAGTTTGTCGATAGCCCACTGTTGCCTTCATCCGAAGGCTATGCGGCGGTGGCGTTGGCTGCCTGAGGGGCGCTCCAGGCGCGGTTGTCCTGCCCGTCGTCGTCAGCCCGCCATCAGCTTGTGCACCAGGTCGCCCGCCGTCGAAGCCTTGTACTTGCGCATCAGCCGGGCGCGGTAGATTTCCACCGTGCGGTGGCTGATGCCTAGCGCCTTGCCGATGTGCTTGGACGTCATGCCCTGCATCAGGTAGGCTGCGACTTCGCGCTCGCGCGGGGTGAGTTCCGCCTTGACGGTGCGGTGGGCGCTCAGGTCTTCAAAGCACCAGATACCGGCCTCGTGCGGGTCGTTCGGGTTCAGTGCCCGCCCAGTCACGTGGCACCAGAACGCTTCGCCCTTGAAGCGCCCGTCGACACGCTTCATGATGCGGTCGTCGGCATAGGTGCCGCGCCGGTTCAGGATCGGGGCAATGCGCTCGCCGGTGCGCTCGAACTCGTCGGCACTGGGGTAGAGGATCTGGAACGACTGGCCGACCAGCTGCTCGCGGCTGGCGCCGAACATCTCGCACAGATGCTGGTTGCAGTCCACCATGATGCGGTTGCGCGACAGTGCCAGACCCACGGGGGCCATCTCGAAGGCCAGCCGGTAGTCGATATCGGGTTGGGGTGTCGGTGGGGCCATAGGGTCGCCTTCTACGAAAAACTACGTAACGACATAAGTAGCGAACAATAGTATCGTACCGACTCCCTTTTTGATGGAGACACCCCCGTGAACAAGATTTACCCCAGCGCTGCTGCGGCATTGCAAGGCATCGTGCGCGATGGCCAGTTGCTCGCCGTGGGCGGTTTTGGCCTGTGCGGCATCCCCGAAGCCCTGATCGACGCCTTGCGCGACACCGGTGCCAAGAACCTCACTGTCATTTCCAACAACGCCGGGGTCGATGGTTTCGGCCTGGGCAAGCTGTTGGAAACACGCCAGATCAAGAAGATGATTTCCAGCTACGTGGGCGAGAACAAGGAGTTCGAACGCCAGTACCTGGCAGGCGAACTCGAACTGGAATTTACGCCCCAGGGTACGCTGGCCGAGAAACTGCGTGCTGGGGGCGCTGGCATCCCGGCCTTCTACACCCGCACCGGCGTGGGCACCATCGTGGCCGAAGGCAAGGAGCTGCGCGAATTCGATGGCCACATCTACGTGATGGAGCGTGCGTTGCTGCCCGAGGTGGCGCTGGTCAAGGCGCACCGTGCCGACAAGTCGGGCAACCTGCAGTTCCGTTACACCGCGCGCAACTTCAACCCGGCGGTGGCCATGGCCGGCAAGATCTGTGTCGTGGAAGTCGAGGAAATCGTGGAAACCGGCGCCATGCACCCCGACAGCGTGCACCTGCCCGGCATCTACGTGCACCGCATTGTGCACAACCCGAATCCCGAAAAGCGCATCGAGAAGCGCACGATTACCGAGAACAAAGGAGCTTGATCATGGCATGGACACAAGACCAGATGGCCGCCCGCGCAGCCAAGGAACTGCAGGACGGCTACTATGTCAATCTCGGTATCGGCATTCCCACCCTGGTGGCGAACTTTGTGCCGGACGACATTGAAGTCTGGCTGCAGAGCGAAAACGGCATGCTGGGCATCGGCCCCTTCCCGACGGAAGACCAGGTGGATGCCGACCTCATCAATGCCGGCAAGCAGACCGTGACCACGCTCAAGGGCTCCAGTATTTTCGGCAGCCACGAAAGCTTTGCCATGATCCGCGGCGGCAAGATCAACCTGTCGATCCTGGGCGCCATGCAGGTGAGCGAAAAGGGTGACCTGGCCAACTGGATGATTCCGGGCAAGATGGTCAAGGGCATGGGCGGCGCCATGGACCTCGTGGCCGGCGTGAAGAACGTCGTGGTGCTGATGGAGCACGTGGCCAAGAAGAAGGACGGTACCGAAGACATGAAGATCCTGCCCCAGTGCACCCTGCCGCTCACCGGCGTGGGCGTGGTGGACCGCATCATCACCGACCTGGCGGTGATGGACGTGACACCGCACGGCCTGAAAGTGGTGGAGCTGGCGCCGGGTGTGACACGCGAGTTCGTGCAGTCCAAGACGGGCGTGACGCTGATCTGAGCCACGCGCATCCGATGAAGCCACCCTGCCGGGGTGGCTTTTTTGCTTTAGGCGTGGCCAAAGGCCTGCAGCGACCCGATACATCAGGGTCATAATGGGCGCCTGCTGCGGTGGGGCGCATGGATGCCATGCGCCAAGGCAGCGTTATCACGACAAGCAGGGAGACGGCAGCGCAATGCTCGGGATGGACGGCATCGGCACAACGGGACGGTTGGCTGTGGCCTTGCAGGGGGACCGCAGGCCATGATGCCCTTGCAGGAGCGGGCAGACCAGGCTCGGGCCACGTCGACCATTGGCTTGGTGGTCGGCACCATCTTTTCCATCTTCAATCTGCTCACCCCAGGGCAGACTGCCCTGGGACTGGCCGAACTCTTCGGTGTCGTCGTCTTTGTCGTGCCCGCCGCAATCCTTGCCCGCAACGACGAAACCATTGCCCAGTCCGAGACCTGCCTGCTGCTGGCCACCGGAACCATCTTTGGGTCGCTGGTGGTGTTTGGCGGCGTGGGCGGTACCGGTATCTATTGGGTCTATACGGCGCCGTTTGTCGCCTTCTTCATCAAGGGGCAGCGCCAAGCCTGGATCTTCTGCCTGAGCTTGTGGGTACTCACCGGGCTCTACCTGCTGTGGTTGTTCCCTTATGTGCCTTTCGGCTACAACTACGGCGAGATTCCATCGCTGCATGCCTGGTTGGCCTTGGGCTTCTATACCGTGGTGGCCGCGGCGTTCGCACACATCCGGGTGCGCTATGCCGAGAAACTCCAGCTGGCCAAGGAGCGTGCGGAAGAGGACGTGGTGGCCAAATCGCGATTCCTCGCGGCGGCCAGCCATGACCTGCGCCAGCCGGCCCATGCGCTGGGCATGTTCGTCGCTCGCCTGCAGCAGCTCAAGCATGAGGGACAGGCGGCTGAATTGGTGCAGGGTGTCGATGCCTCGGTGCGCGCCCTGCAGCACATGCTCGACGAGTTCTTCGACTACTCCCGCATGGGACTGGCGACCATGGAGGTGCGCAACCAGGATGTTTCGCTGGAGCGGCTGCTGGGCTCGGTGCGCGACAGCTTTTCGAGCCAGGCGCAGGCCAAGGGGATCCGTTTGCGCGTGCGCCCCAGCCGCCTGCACGCCGAGGCAGATCCGGCCCTGTTGCAGCGGATCCTGGTCAACCTCGTGGCCAATGCGGTCCAGTACACCCATGAAGGGGGCGTGCTGGTGGCTTGCCGCCGCTGCAACAAGGGACGTTCGGTGCGCATCGAGGTGTGGGACAGTGGCGTTGGCATCGCCGCTGAGCAGCAGGACAAGGTGTTTGGCGAGTTCTACCAGGTGGAGAACCCCGAGCGTGACCGATCCAAGGGCTTCGGGCTGGGCTTGAGCATTGTCCGACTGGCGTGCCAACGCGGTGGCTATGTGTTGGGCCTGCAGTCCACCCTGGGGCGGGGCTCCCGCTTTTCGGTCACGGTGCCATTGCATGCCGCGGCTTCCCCCTCAACGCAGTCCCCTGCGGGTCCTGCCGCTTGCGGCGGTGAGGGCCTGTTCGCCTTGCAAGGCCGCAAGGTACTGCTGCTCGAAGATGACCCGTTGGGTGGCGCTGCGGTACAGCGCCTGCTGGGAGGCTGGGGCTGCGAGGTGGTGCTGGCACTGTCCGCGGAAGACGCGTTCCTGCGTGTAGACCAGGGGTTTGTTCCCGATGTCATGGTCAGCGACTTCCGCTTGCCTGGTGGCCAGGATGGTCTGCAGGCCATCGCCCGCATCCGTGGGCGCTGTGGCGATGTTCCCGCTTGTCTCGTCAGTGGCGACACCGACCCCGAATTGCGCGAGCGCGTGCAGGCCACGGGCATCCCCTTGCTGCAAAAGCCCGTCCGCCCGGCCAAGCTGCGTGCTGCCTTGCGCAACCTGCTGGCCCAGACACCCACACCGTCGACGCGCTGACCGTGCGCTTTCCCGTTTCTGTTTGCGGGAAAAAATGGCCTCTAGCCCGCGTGGAATTTGCGCAAGCAGCTACTTTTTTAATAGCGACTGCATCTCCCTACCAGCAGGTGGTGCCGGCGGGCAGGGGGGGCACAGCAAGGTGCCTGGCCAGCGTCTGGCCCACATCGGCAAAGCTGCTGCGCAGGCCCAGTGCGCGCCCCACTGGGGCTGCCGGCCCACCCCATAGCACCGGCACGCATTCGCGCGTGTGGTCGCTGCCCGGCCAGGTCGGGTCGCAGCCATGGTCGGCTGTCAGCACCAGCAGATCGTTCGGGCGCAGGGCGGCCAACAAGGTTGGAAGGAAGCGGTCGAATGCTTCCAGCGCATCGGCGTAGCCCGCCGCGTCGCGGCGGTGGCCAAACAGCATGTCGAAATCCACCAGGTTGGTGAACACCATGCCGCCCTCAGGGCAGTCCTGCAGCGCGGCCAGGGTCTGCGTACACAGTGCGGCGTTGTCCGCACCCTTGCGCAGGTGGGTGACGCCGCGCCCGGCGAAGATGTCCTTGATCTTGCCCACTGCGTGCACCTCACGCCCTGCCGCTACCAAGCGGTCGAGCAGTGTGTCCTGCGGCGGAGGTGTGGTCAGGTCGCGGCGGTTGGCCGTGCGCTGGTAGTGGCCGCTGGTTCCCATGAAGGGGCGGGCAATGACGCGGGCGATGCGGGCCTCGTCGAAGATCGGTTTGGCTTTTGCGCAGATGTCGAGCAGGCGCTCCAGACCGAACGATTCTTCATGCGCAGCCACCTGGAACACGCTGTCGGAGCTGGTGTAGCAAATGGGCCAACCGGTGCGTGCATGCTCGTCACCGAGCTGGGCAATGATTTCGGTGCCGCTGGCATGGCAGTTGCCCAGTGTGCCTTCCAGCCCGCAGTCATCTAACCAGCGTTGCATCAGGTCTGGGGGAAACACCGATTCGCCGCTTGGGCGGGTGGGGAAGTAGCCCCAGTCCACCGGCACCGGACAACCCATCAGTTCCCAGTGGCCGCTGGGCGTGTCCTTGCCGGCACTGAGCGAGGCGGCAGCGCCAAAGGCGCCCGTGGGTGCTTCGACGAACTCCAGGCCTGCGGGCCATTCCCCCGTAGCAGTCTGCATGACCTGGCCCAGGCCCAGCTGCATCAGGTGCGGCAGGCGCAAGGGGCGTTGGCGCTCGGCGCACCAGTGGGCGATGTGGCCGAAGGTGTTGGCACCTAGATCGCCAAACTTGGCGGCGTCGGGGGCGGCACCGACGCCGAAGGAGTCGAGAACGATGGTGATGGCACGTGCCATGGTTCAGCCTCCGATGCGCTCGACGAGCAGTGGGGACGGCGTGGGGGCCGCGTCGCCGATGCGGATGTGTTGCAGCAGATCGGCGGCACAGGCTCGCGCGGCATCATCCGTGGCGGCATGCACGAGTGCCAGGCAGTCGCCACGGTGCACGGCTTGCCCTACCGGCACCATGCCGGTCATGCCCACGCTCGCGTCGATGCTGTCGCTGGCCTTGCGCCGACCACCGCCAAGCCCGATCAGCGCCAAGCCAATGGCACGTGTATCCACGCTGGCGACGAAGCCGTCGCGCGGGGCACGCACCTCCAGCTGTACCGGTGCCTTGCGCAGGTAGTGTGCGGGGCGGTCGCAGAAGTCGGCCGGCCCCCCCAGGCTGGCCACCATGCGGGCAAAGTGTTCAAGCGCCCGGCCGCTGGAAAGCGAATCGTCGGCCCGTTGCAGGCCCGCGTCCACACTCTCCACCAGGGCGCCCAGGTGCAGCATCTCGGCGCACAGTTGGCGCGTTACGGCCAGTAGCCGGGGTTCGCGGCGTGTGCCTTGCAGGAAAGCCAGGGCCTCGTGCATTTCGAGCGCATTGCCTACCGTATCGCCCAGCACCTGGTTCATGTCGGTGATCCAGGCACGGGCGGGAAGGCCGGCACCGGCGGCCACTTCGACGATGGAGCGCGCCAGGGCCTGGGCCATGGGCACGTGGTCGGCAAAGGCGCCATTGCCCACCTTGACGTCCATCACCAAGCCCTGCAGTCCGGCGGCCAGCTTCTTGGACAGGATGCTGGCGGTGATCAGCGGAATCGATTCCACCGTGGCCGTGACGTCGCGGATGGCATAGAGGCGTCGGTCGGCCGGGGCCAGGTCGGCCGTCTGGCCGATGATGGCGCAACCGGCGTGCTGGAGCGTGTGCTGCAGGCGGTCCAGGTCGGGTGCCGTCTGGTAGCCCGGAATGCTGTCGAACTTGTCCAGCGTGCCGCCGGTGTGGCCCAGTCCGCGGCCGGAAATCATGGGTACAAAGCCGCCGCAGGCCGCCACCATGGGGCCCAGCATGAGGCTGACCTTGTCGCCCACGCCCCCGGTCGAATGCTTGTCGAGCACTGGACCCGGCAGATGTGCTTGGCTCCAGTCCATGACCCGCCCCGAATGCGTCATGGCGCGTGTCAGCTCCACGGTTTCCGTGGGGGCCATCCCGCGCAGGAACACGGCCATGGCCAGCGCGGCGGCCTGGCCTTCGCTCCAGCTGCCGTCCGTCAGTCCCTGCACAAAGGCGGTGATTTCGTCGGGGGTGAGGGCGTGTCCGTCGCGTTTGCGGCGGATGACTTCCTGTGCCAGCATGGTCCGCCTTCAGTAGCTGCCGGGTGCCGCAGCAGCCGGTGCTTGCTGGCCGGACAGCGTGGCTTCAATGTCGGCCAGCACGCTGCTGGCACCGATGCGAAAGCGCTGTGGTGTCAGGGCTTCGGCGCCGAGGATTTCCTGCGTGAGCCACAGGTAGCTGGCCGCGTCGGCCACGGTGCGGATACCCCCCGAGGGCTTGAAGCCAGTCACCTTGCGCAAGGCCGGGTCATCGGCAATCGCGGTCAGCAAAATGCGGGCTGCCTGGGGCGTGGCGCTGGTGGCGGTCTTGCCGGTACTGGTCTTGAGGAAGTGGGCCCCGGCGTCCAGTGCCAGGCGGCTGGCCTGGGCGATGGCCGCGTCGCTGCGCAGCTCGCCGGTTTCCAGAATGACCTTGAGGCGCAGCCCGTCGCAGGCCTTGCGAACCGCCTGCAGCAGCCGCAGTGCGCTAGCAGCGTCACCGGCGAGCAGTTGGCGCCAAGGCAGCACCACGTCTACCTCCTGGGCACCGGCTTGGACGATTTCTGCGGTGTCCCGCACAGCGCGTTCGATGTCGGCACTGCCATCGGGGAAATTGGCCACCGCGGCCACGGCAATCGAAGGGGGCAACTGGCTGCGGGCAAAGGCTGCCAAGCGCGGCCATACGCACACGGCGGCTACCGATCCGTGCGGGCTTTGGGCCCGTGCGCACAGGCGTTCGATGTCGGCCTCGGTGTCGCCGTCGTTCAGGCTGGTGAGGTCCAGGCATTGCAGGGCCTTGGCGGCACTGGCAGTGAGGTTGGTGTTCCAGTCTGTAGTGGTCATGGTGTGTTTTCCAGTTGCAGCCCGGCCACGACGTGGGCCAGCAGGCTGCTGGCACGGTCGCTGGCGGCCTGGGCCTGTTCCAGGGTATGGGCGTGGCTCAGCTGCTCCTGCGACAGTCCGGCGCCCATGTTGGTGATCAGTGACAGGGCCAGCACGCGCAGCCCCAAGTGCCGGGCCAGGATGGTTTCGGGCACCGTGCTCATGCCCACCGCGTCGGCCCCCAGCAACTGCGCCATGCGGATCTCGGCCGGGGTCTCGAACTGCGGCCCGAAGAACCACGCATACACACCCTGGTGCAGGGGCTGCCCATGCTGTGCCGCGATCAGCAGTGCCTGTTGGCGTAGCCCGGGGTCGTAGGCGTCGACCATGCCGACAAAGCGCTCGGAGCCGGCCTCACCCACCAGGGGCGAGCGCTGCGGCAGGTTCAGGTGGTCGGTGATGAGCATCAGGCTCTGCGGTGGAATGCCGGCACGCACACTGCCTGCCGCATTGGTCTGTACCAGCACCGAGCAGCCCAAGGCGTGGAATGTCTGCAGTGGCACCTTCATGCCATCGACTGCGCCGGTTTCGTAGCCGTGCTTGCGCCCGCTCATCACGGCCACCCGGTGGCGGCCCATGTGGCCCAGCCAGAGTTCGCCGCTGTGCCCGGCCACGGTAGCCTGGGGAAATCCAGCCAACTCGGCATAGGGAATGCGCAACGGGTTCTGGATCTGGGCCGTGAGCCCACCCCATCCTGAACCCAGCACCACGGCGATGTCAGGAGCGAAGCCGGGAGCCAGGCGCTGGATCGTGGCGAGTGCGGTCATGGTGTGGCCTCCAGATGGTCGGGGCCGAAGCTGTGGGGCAGCAGTTCGGCCAGGGTGTAGGTGGGGCCGCTGTCCGTGGCGTTGGCGGTGAAGATGGGGGTGTCCGGTGCGCAGAACTCGCGCAGGCGCTGGCGGCAGCCCCCGCAGGGCGTGATCCAGCGGCCGCCGGTTCCCACCACACAGACGGCGCGCACGTGGCGTCCTCCAGCCAGCACCATGGCAGCCAAGGCCGCGGCCTCGGCGCAGGCGCCTTGCGGGTAGGCGGCGTTTTCCACATTGCAGCCCGCATGCACCCGGCCCTGTTCGTCCAGCACAGCGGCACCTACCGGGAACTGCGAGTAGGGCGCGTATGCGCGGGTGTGGGCATGGCGTGCGGCAGCGAGCAGCGCTTGCTGCTGAACGTCGGCAACGCGCGGGTGGGAGGCACTGTTCATGTGGCCCATGATAGCGCGGCCAACTGGTGCCGCCACGGTTTGTATACAGATTTGGCGCCTAGCGATGCCCTTGTTTTCGGGCGAGAAATGGTTTGGAATTACCATCCTGTCCCCGTGTCGTTTGACCGACACTTCCTGTTGCTGCCATTTCATGCCCATTTCTGTCGTTGTCGAGCCAACTGGTCTCATCGTTGCCCACCTGTCTGGCGAATTGCAGCGGGAGGAGGTTGATGCGGCCAAGCGCGAGGTCTTCGCCCACCTGATGACGACCGGTTCCGCTCCCTTGCTGATGCACGTGCAGGAAGGCTTTGCCGGCTTGCAGACCCTGGTGCAGTGGGACGACATTCCCGAGGACAAGTTCATCCAGCAGCATGTCACGCGACTGGCCTTTGTCGGGGACCTGCGCTGGCGCGACACGGCGCTGCTGTTCTTCTTCCACGGTCTGGTGCCATTCCAGATGGACTACTTCCCCCAGGCCCAGTACGACCTGGCCGTGGCCTGGCTCACCGCCCCGTGATCGGGCCGTGACCGAATCAGTGGGCGCCGGCTGCGGCGTCCGCAGCGCTTCCAGAGTCCGCGCTCGGCGCCTTGGTAGTGGGACGTGCCGGACGGGACAGCCACACCAGCGGTATGAGGCAGAGGAAGATCAGCGAGGACGCAAAGAACACATCGTTGGCTGCCAGCATGTAGGCCTGCTGGTCCAGCATGCGGTTGATCTGGCTCAGTGCCTGCTCGGTGCCCATGCCGGAAGCGGTCAAGCCGGCCAAAGCGCTGGTGGCTGCGCTGCTGCCCTGGTTGACGTATTCGGCCAGTTGGGCGTGGTGCATGGCTGCACGGTCCTGCCAGACGGTGATGGCGATCGATGTCCCGAAGGATCCACCGACCATGCGCGCGAAGCTCGACACCCCAGAGGCTGAAGGGATGCGCTGTGGCGCCAGGCCACCGAGGGTGATCACCGATAGCGGAATGAAGAAGAAGGCCACCGCCACACCCTGCACGATGGTGGGGACCATGATGGTGCCGAAATCCGCCATCGTGTTGAAGTGCGAACGCATGAACAGCACCAGGGCAAAGACGACGAAGGCAAAGCTGGTCAGGGCGCGCGGATCGAACTTCTGAACATTCTTGCCGACGATGGGAGACAGCAGGATCGCGAACAGCCCCACGGGTGCCATCAGCATGCCGGCCTGGGTCGAGGTATAGCCCATGAACTGCTGCAGCCACAGCGGCAGCAGCACCAGGTTGCCCATGAACAGGCTGTAGGCCACCGACATGGCCACGGTGCCGGTCCAGAAGTTGCGCCCCGTGAAGAGACGCAGGTCCACCACCGGGTGCTCGTCGGTGAGTTCCCAGACCAGGAAGAAGGCCAGGCCGATGACCGCCACGATGCACAGGACAATGACCTCGCCGGAATGGAACCAGTCGAGCTCCTTGCCGCGGTCGAGCATGATCTGCATGGCGCCCACCCATACCACGAGCAGGGCCAAGCCGATGCTGTCGATCGGGAGCTTGCGCGTTGCCGATTCGCGCTTGTGGAAGATGGTCCAGGTGATGCCGGCAGCCACCAGTCCGACCGGAATGTTGATGAAGAAGATCCAGCCCCAATGGGTGTGGTCGGTGATCCAGCCCCCCAGCAGCGGCCCCATCACGGGAGCCACCAGCGTGGTCATGGCCCACATGGCCATGGCCATGCCGGCCATTGCGGGCGGGTAGCTGGAGAGCAGCAACGACTGGGCCAGCGGCATCATCGGGCCGGCGACAAACCCCTGTGCGGCACGCATGGCGATCAGCATGTTCATGTTCACTGCCAGACCGCACAGCCAGGAGGTCAGCACGAACAGCAGCACGCTCATGACGAACAGGCGCACCTGCCCGAAACGCTGCGAAAGCCAGCCGGTCAGGGGCAGGGAGATGGCATTGGCCACCCCGAAACTGGTGATGACCCAGGTACCCTGGTTGGGGCTCACGCCCAGGTCACCGGCGATGGCCGGCAGCGACACGTTGGCAATGCTCGAATCGAGCACGTTCATGAAGGTGGCTGCAGACAACGCGATCGTGCCCCACATGCGGGCCGAGCCCTGCAGGGGTGGGTAGTTGATGTGGGCGGACGTGCTCATGCGCAGGTGTGCTTTCAGGGGTGGGCACGTGCCATGTTGCGGGCGATCACCTTGGTGATTTCGGCATTGGCTGCGTCTTCCAGGGCAGCGTAGACGGTGGTCTGCGCGGGTGTATTGACATGGGAGCCTTCAGCCAGGGTCTTGCCGCTCTGGTCACGGGTGTCCACCTCGACTTCCATCGACAAGCCCACCCGCAGTGGGTTCTTTGCAAGCTCCTGCGCGTCCAGCGCAATGCGCACCGGCACGCGCTGCACCACCTTGATCCAGTTGCCGGTGGCATTCTGTGCCGGTAGCAGGGCGAAGGCGGCGCCGGTACCGGCGGCCAGGCCGGCCACCGTGCCCTTGAACTCGACCTTCTTGCCGTACAGGTCGGCAGTCAGCCGTACCGGCTGGCCAATGCGGATGTTGCGCAGCTGCACTTCCTTGAAGTTGGCGTCGACCCACAGTTCGTTCAGTGCCACGAGGGACATGACCGGTGTGCCGGCCGCCACGCGCTGGCCCAGCTGGACCGTGCGCTTGGCCACATGCCCATCCACGGGTGCGGGCAGGGTGGCACGGTGCAATGCCAGGTAGGCCTCGCGCACCTTGGCAGCTGCGGCTTGCACGCTGGGGTGGGATTCGACCGTGGTGCCAGCCGTCATGGCCTGGTTGCTGCTGAGTTGTTGCTCGGCGGTCAGCACGCCGGCCTTGGCGCTCGCCAGGGCTGTCTGGGCGGCGGCGAGTTGGCTCTGGGCGTGGTTGAGTTCCTCTTTGGACACGGCGCCGTTGCCGGCCAGGGCCTGGCGACGCTTGAGGTCGTCGGCGGCGCGCTCGACGTCGGTCTGGGCACGGGCAATGTCGTTTTGGCGCAGGGCGATCTGGGCGTTCAGGGTGCTGTTGTTGGCGTACAGGGTGCGCACCTGGCGCACGGCCTGGCCCAGGTTGGCTTCGGCCTGGTCAAGCAGTACCTTGGCGTCGGCGGTGTCCAGCTTTACCAGCGGTTGGCCGGCTTTCACGTAATCGGTGTCGTCGGCCAGGATGGCGGTCACAGTGCCGCCGATCTGCGGGGTGATCTGGATCACGTTGCCCTGGACATAGGCGTTGTCCGTGGCTTCGCTGCGGGTGCCCAGCACGTATTCGTAGCCGCCGATGGCCAAGCCGGCCAGCACCGCGACGGAAAGGATGGTCAGTGCCTTCTTGCGCTTGGGGTTGCCTGAAGGGCCAGCGTTGGTTGGGGCGTTGGTGTCTGCTGTAGTCATGGTGTTCGCGTCGGGGAATGGGTCGGTGTTCTTACGGGGCGGAAGCGGTGACGGCGGGCAGCGATCCACCCAGCGCGCGAATGAGCTGCACCTGGGTGTCGAGCAGGCGGCCTTGCAGGTCCACGGCGGCCCGGCGCTGTGCCAGAACCGCCGTTTCGGCACTCAGTACCTGCAGGTAGTTGCCCAAGCCGGCTTCGAAGCGCTGCAGCGCTATGGCGTAGGCTGCCTCGGCACTGTGTTGGGCCTGCACCTGCTCGGCTTGCTGCAGGGCGATGGCGCGCTGGCTGGCGAGTTGGTCGGACACATCGCGCACGGCGTCGATCACTTGGGCGTTGTAGCTTTCCACGGCGGCGTCCAGGTCAGCGTTCTTGGCGCGCAGGTTGGCGCGCAGGCGCCCGGCATCGAAGATGGGCAGGCGAATGGCCGGGCCCACACCCCACTGTTCGGATTTGACCGTGGTGAGCTTTTCCAGGCCGATGGCCGACCAGCCCGCAAAGGCGTTCAGATTGATGTTGGGGTAGAACTGGGTGCGGGCATTGGCCACGTCCTGCGTGGCGGCTTCGATGCGGGCCCGCGCGGCGGCCACGTCGGGCCGGCGACCGACGAGGTCGAGCGCAACAGTGTTTGGAGTTGCTATCTGTTTGATAGCTGTTTGCGCAGTATTTGCAAGGGCCAGGTCTGAATTCGGCTTGGAAACCAGGGCGGCGATGGCATTGCGGGCCAGAGCCTGCTGCTCGCGTAGCTGCTCAATCTGCATTCGCGCCTCGGGAAGCGCGCTCTCGGCCGAGCGCAGTTCCAGCTGGGTGTCGAGGCCGGCGTTCACGCGGTCCTGTACCAGGCGCATGGTCTGGTTGCGTTGGGCCAACGCACGCTCGGCAACCACCAGTTGGGCCTGGATGCGTGCCAGTGCGAAGTATTGGCGGGTGATGTTGCTGGCCAGCAGCATGCGCGCTGCCGCGGCGTCGGCCTGGGCCGCGCGCACCTGGCCGAGCGAGGCCTTGAGCGCGGCGTCGTACTTGCCGAAGAAGTCCAGTTCCCAGCCGGCGGTGAGCTGTAGCGTGCCGCTCTCATAGATGTTGCCTGCCAGCGGCGCCGGTACGGCTCCCACGGCGGTGTACTTCTGGCGTGTCGCGTCGAGGCCGGCGTTCACCTGGGGCAGGAGCGCGGCGTCGGCCACGTCGCTGAACGACTGCGCCTTGGAAACGCGCGCCTGGGCCAGACGCAGGTTGGGGTTGTTGGCCAGCGCAGCTTCCACCAGTGCGTCGAGCTGGCGGTCGCCAAAGGCCTGCCACCAGGGGCTGTTGTCGATGGCCAGCGGCGCGGCATCTGCGGCCGCGGTGGGGCCGAGGGTCTTGGCGTCTATGGCTTGGGCCTTGGAGGGCGCTATGCCGCTGGAACTGGCGCAGCCCACCAGCAGCACCGCGGCTGCCAGTGCCACTGCGTTCAGGCCTGGGATCGGGAAGTGTCGTTTCATTCGGAGTCATCCTTGCCGGCTTGCCGGGCATTGACCAGCACGCGGCGCAGCAGTTGCTTGAGTTGTTGGAATTCGTCGGCGCTGAATCCAGCCAGGGCCCGGTTCTGCACCGCGCTCAAAGCATGGGGAATGGCCTGGGCCGCTTCGGTACCTGCCGGGGTTAGGGCGATGTTGACCACACGCCGGTCGCTGTCGGAGCGTTGGCGCTGCACCAGGCCTTTGGCTTCCAGGCGGTCGAGCAGGCGGGTCATGGCGCCCGTGTCCATGTGGCACACGCGCGCCAGCTCGGCCACGGTGCTGGCATGGCGGTTGTAGATCTTGTACAGCGGCACCCACTGGGCATTGGTCAGCTCGGTGTGGATCAATTCGGCTTCGACCTGGGTGGCCACGTTGGACAGGATCTGCCGCATCAGAAAACCCACGCTCTCTTCGGGCGTGTAGTTCAGTGGGTCGTAGAACGTGGCGAGTGGGGGCGCGCCGGGAGTGGGCTTTTTGGGCATGGCGGGGATTATATAGTTGCCTAGGCAAATAAAGCTTAGGCAAGTAATTGATGGTTATGGCATGGGGTTTTTGTTTGTTGTTTGCCCTGGTGGGCGGGGCATGTCGGGGTGTGCGCCCGACAGCGCACTCACTTTCTTTTGCTTCGCCAAAAGAAAGTAAGCAAAGAAAAGGCGACCCCGCTGTCTGCGTCCCCGGTGCGCCGGGCGCACCGGGGCAACCTGCGGTGCTCGCAGCCGCTGGGGGGGCGCGCAAACTCGCCCAGCGGGCTCAAACAGCGCGCGCCCCTTGATCCAGCGCCCGCTGCGCTCCTCGGCGCAGCCAGAGGGGAAGGGGGAGGTCACGCGCCATCGCTTCGCTCGGCGCGGGTGGTATCGTTGGACCGTGCGGATTTCCACTTTGCCGCGATAGCGGTCATTGATGAATATTCCCCAAATGTGAGATACCAATTGAAACGGATTGAAGTCAGAATCTTGTGATGAACTTCATCTTTCGCAAAGCCGTCACTCTCATAGCACTGGCGCCCTGCTTTTGTAATGGCCAGCAGACTCCCTTTTCGGGAAATTGGAATATTGACCTTCGCTCAGCCGAAGAGCGAAAGCAGAATGTCGATTGTGGCTCCGCGACATTCGAGTTGTTGCAAGTGGGCCAAAGAATCTCGGGCAATCACTATATGTCTACGCCGCGTTGCGGTCGCGTAAATGAAGGAGGGCCGGAAACAGTGAAAGGCATTGCCGTAGGAAGCACAGCAATGCTAGTAGTCACAAGTGGCCGAAATGGGGCGATTGTGCTGGGGCGTGCAAAGCTCAATCATGGAATGCTTCAATGGGAAGCGACAGAAGAAATTCGTTCGGGTGAACCAGAGGGGGATTCACCATTGATTCTCAGCAAAGGCAAGCTCGTTCGCTCGAAAAAATGAAGGGTGCCATGGAAATGTATGGCTGCTTTCAGCGGCGGATTCAACCGGTCGATGCAACACATTCGCTGAACATTTCAGCGGGGGTATGGAAGCCGAGCGTCTTGCGCGGCCTCTCATTCAATTGTCTCGCAATTGCATTGAGTTGAGTCTGGGT
>NZ_JAVXZZ010000004.1:0-393968 GCF_032337135.1 Curvibacter sp. APW13
CCAGACTCAACTCAATGCAATTGCGAGACAATTGAATGAGAGGCCGCGCAAGACGCTCGGCTTCCATACCCCCGCTGAAATGTTCAGCGAATGTGTTGCATCGACCGGTTGAATCCGCCGCTGTAAGCGGACAAAACAACGCAATCCAAACAGGTTGCTAATACGGCCTGAGCCGTGGTCAAGGCCCGTGTTGCCGAGCAAAACCCTGTCTTTTCCCTTTTGATGTTTATCGGTAGGGCGTATTCGCCAAGTGTGCTGGCAGTTCTGACTTGAGGTAAAAGTTCACTTCAAGATTGCTAGTCGGAGGGACATAAATGTTGGGCCCTTCCAGATCCAACGCCGAGCAAATCAATGAACCATCGGCTGAATTAGAGGCAGAGCATTTCGCGGCTTTGGTGCTTACGGGAAACGACTCCCCCCCTCCTCTTAAGAAGGTCCTATCAGCTCGGGGCATACGTAGCGCCAGTCCGCCGTGCTGCCACCCTGCGATTCCCGACAGGTAGTAGTCCCGGTAAAAGGTCAGCTCGTAGTGTTGGGGGTCTAGTTGTTTCACGGTCAGCCTCTGCCTGCCACCGTGGCATGGAAACCCCTCGCTGCGCATGGGGTAAGCACACCACTTATTGACCCAGGCAGTGCTGGTAAGTGCTTCTTGGAACAGCTCCATGGTGTAACCCTTGTCAAAGGGAAACGTGCCGCGAATCGTGACCAAGTCGGTCGGGTGGGGATTGATGGTGGGAGTAGTTACCCAGCTCCAGGCCAGCCAATACGCCTGTAGCAGGAGGTACAGCACCAGCAAGGCAGTGACCAACCAGTGCTTGCCCAACCACTGGGGCAGGCGTTGCAGTCTTCCTCTTGGCATCGGGGCATCGCTGGGTAGCGTGTTTTCATGCAATTGAACATTCATGAAGCGTTTTAGTCATTGAGGGCAACTTCGCCGGGCAGTATGGGGCAGCTTTCGCCCCAAAGGCGAAGTTTCAAAAGTCAAACGATACCACCCCCGCCGAGCGAAGCGATGGCGCGAGACTCTCCCCATCCCCCTCTGGCTGCGCCGAGGAGCGTAGCGGGCGCTGGGTGAAGGGGCGCGCGCTGTTTGAGGCGATAGCCGAGTTTGCGCGACCCCCAGCGGCTGCGAGCA
The DNA here is from genome assembly GCF_032337135.1 of Curvibacter sp. APW13. Classification (NCBI taxonomy): domain Bacteria; kingdom Pseudomonadati; phylum Pseudomonadota; class Betaproteobacteria; order Burkholderiales; family Comamonadaceae; genus Curvibacter; species Curvibacter sp. APW13. The sequence continues at coordinate 1,136 of NZ_JAVXZZ010000004.1, forward strand.
CCGCAGGTTGCCCGAAGCGTAGCGGAGGGACGCAGACAGCGGGGTCGCCTTTTCTTTGCTTACTTTCTTTTTGGCGAAGCAAAAGAAAGTGAGTGCGCTGTCGGGCGCACATCCCGACATGCCCCGCCCGCCCGGGGCGAGACCCGAGCGTCCACCTCAAGTTCCCGTCTTGAACTTGGTGAACAACCGCGTCATCAGGCGGCGCGTGTCGTTCTTGCGCACTTCGTAGAACTGCGCCTTGGTCGACAGGTAGTCATCCCCCGGAAACGCGATCTTGTTGGCCAGCACATCGGCGGCAATGAACTTGCGTGCGGCCAGGTTCGGGCTGGTGAACTTCACCTTGTTGGTGATTTCGGCCTGCACTTCGGGGCGCAGGATGTAGTTGATCCAGGCGTGGGCATTCTCCGGGTGCGGCGCATCCACAGGAATCATCATGGACTCGAAGCCGAACTGGGTGCCCCTGGGCGGCAGGGGCGCCTCGATGCGCGTGTCCTTGCCCGCCGCCTTGGCCTTCGCATTGGCGTTGTTGAAATCGCCACCGTAGCCCAGGGCCACGCAGAGGTTGCCTGCGGCCAGGTCGGCGATGTAGCCGTTGTAGCTGAACAGGGCAATGTCCCCGCGCACCTTCTGCAGCATGGCAAAGGCGTCCTGGTAGTCGGTGGCGTTGTTGCCGAATGCGGGCCTGCCGAGGTAGATCAGCGCCGAGGGGAACAGGTCGGCTGCGCTGTCGAGCAGCGAGATGCCGCACTTCTTGAGCTTGGACGTGTACTTGGGGTTGAACACCAGCTCGAACGGGTCGGCCGGGATCGGCTCGCCGCCCAGCGCCGCCTTCACCATGACCGGGTTGTAGCCCACGCTGACCGTGCTGCCCAGCCAGGGCACCATGTACTGGTTGCCGGGGTCGAGCTTGCCCATGAGCAGCAGCACGGCCGGGTCCAGATTGCTCCAGCGGCTGAGCTTGCTGCGGTCCACCTTCTGCACCAGCCCGCCGTCGACCATGATGCGCCCGAAGTCGCTGGACGGAATGATGATGTCGTAGCCGGTGCGCCCCGCAATCATCTTGGCCATCAACACTTCGTTGGAGTCGAAATTGTCATAACGCACCTTGATGCCGGTCTCGGCCTCGAAGTTCGCTACCGTTTTCTCGCCGACGTACTCGGCCCAGTTGGTGATATTGAGGATTTTTTCCTCGGCGGCCGCGGCAGACAATGCAGCGGCGGCGGCCATGGCCATGGCCGCGATGAGGGTGCGGGCGCGCATGGCTTACACCTTGCCGAGCTTCTGGTTACGCAGCACGCACAGCAGGTCGGTGGCGATGTGCGCCGCAGCAATGGCGGTCAGTTCGCTCTGGTCGAAGGGCGGCGAAACCTCCACCACGTCCATGCCGACCAGGTTCACCGGCCCCATGCCGCGCACGATGTGCAGCGCCTGGGCCGAGGTCAGACCGCCGGGTACGGGGGTGCCGGTGCCGGGGGCAAAGGCCGGGTCCAGGCAGTCGATGTCGAAGGTGAGGTAGGTGGGGTTCTTGCCGACGATGGAAAGGATGCGCTCCAGCGTAGCCTGCGCACCGTTGGCATGCACCCAGGGGGCGTCGAGCACGGTGACGCCCATGAAGTCTTCGTTCCAGGTGCGGATGCCGACCTGCACCGAGGTCTTGGGGTCGATCAGGCCTTCCTTGATGGCCTTGTAGAACATGGTGCCATGGTTCAGCGACTCGGGGTTGTCGTCAGGCCAGGTGTCGCAGTGGGCGTCGAAGTGGATCAGGGACAGGGGCTTGCCGTACTTCTCCACGTGCGCCTTGAGCAGCGGGTAGGTGATGAAGTGGTCGCCGCCGAAGGTAAGCATCTTGGCGCCGCTGGCGATGATGCTGCGGGCGTGCTCGGTGATGGCCGGAGCAATGGTCAGCGGGTTGTGGGCATCGAACCAGCAATCGCCGTAATCAATCACGGCCAGGTCTTCGAACGGATCGAAGCCCCAGGGAAAGGGCATGAGCTCGGCGAGCTGCACGCTGGCGGCGCGCACGGCGGCGGGGCCAAGGCGGGCGCCAGGGCGGAAGGTCGTTGACAGGTCCAGCGGCACGCCCGACACGACAACGTCCACCCCGGTCAGGTCACGGGTGTACTGGCGGCGCAGGAAGCTCAGAACGCCAGCATAGGTGTTCTCGATGCTGGATCCGTAAGGTCCCTTGCGGCGGATGGCGCCATCGCCGAGGATGGAGGTATCGATGGACGAGGAAGCGGGTGTGGACATGGTCTGCGGTCTTTCCAAAAACAACGGGGAACGGCACGGGGCCGGGATGGGTGAATTCTGCGCATATGTCCGGCCTGCGTAAAATGATCAATATCGCTTGATTCATCGAATTTTTTGATATCTTGACCAAACGCCTCCCTCCCCTGCAGAGCCTTCTGGCCTTCGAAGCGGCTGCGCGTCTGGGGGGAATCACACGTGCGGCGGAGGAGCTGTCGCTCACCCAATCCGCCATTACCCACCAGATCCAGAACCTGGAAGAATGGGTTGGCCAGCCCTTGTTCAACCGCGTGGGCCGGGGGGTGAAGCTCAGCGCGGCGGGTGAACTATTCAGCAAAACAGTTGATGCAACGCTCTCCACGCTGCTGGATGGACGCAAGCGCATCGAGCCCTACCGCAACCAGGATTCGGTGCTGCTGGCCTGTCCGGCCGACTTTGCCGCGGGCTGGGTGCTGCCACGGCTACCGGCACTGCGCGCACTGCACCCCACACTGGACGTCTGGCTCATCACCCGCGACGAGCTGCGCGACATCGACCGCATCGACGTGGACCTGATCATCTCCACCCAGGACCTCAGCAACGACAACATGGTGTCCACCGCCTGGCTGGCCGACGAGGCCATTGCGGTCTGCAGCCCCGCCCTGGCGCAACAGCTGGACGGGCTGGCGCCAGAGCTGGCGGTGCTGCAGGCGCCGCTCATCATCGACGAGTACGCCAGCCAGTGGGCACCCTGGCTAGGCGACCTGGAACTGCGGGCACAGCGCAGCGTGACTCTGGAGGACACGCTGCTGCGCGTGCAAGCGGCAGCGCAGGGCTTGGGCCTTGCCATGGTGCCGCGCAGCGTGGCCGACCAGGCACTGGACAGCCAACGGGTGTGCCACCTGCCGCAATTTCCCAGCCTGCCACTGCCCACGCGCTGGTTGTCCAAATCGCGCCTTGCGCCGCGCACGCCATCGGCCGATGTGGTGTTTGACTGGTTGTGCCGGCAAAGCCCGCAAAACGCGTCCTTGGGGGTCCAGCCATGAGAAAATACGCGGTTGCTCTGAACCGGATACAAGAATAGGAATCGCCATGGACATCGAACGCATCAACCAAATCGGCACCCGCCTGACCGACCTGCGCAGCCGCACGGGTGAACTTCGGGGGTATCTTTGACTACCCTGCCAAGGCAGACCGACTGAGAACCGTCAACGCCGGGCTGGAAGATCCTGCGGTCTGGAACGACCCCAAGAAGGCCCAGGAACTGGCCAAGGAAAAGAAGCAGCTCGAAGGCGTGGTCGACGTGCTCGACAACCTGGAGCGCGAGATCGGTGACAACCTGGAACTGTTCGAAATGAGCAAGGACGACGGCGACGAAGCTGGCCTGCACACCATCGAGGAAGAAACCGCCAAGATCGCCACAGTGGTGGAAGGGCTGGAATTCCGCCGCATGTTCAACAACCCGGCCGACCCCCTGCCCTGCTTCCTGGACATCCAGGCCGGTGCCGGCGGTACCGAGGCCTGCGATTGGGCCAGCATGCTGCTGCGCCAGTACCTTAAGTACGCCGAGCGCAAGGGCTTTTCCGCCGTGGTGGAAGACGAAACCGCGGGCGACACGGCAGGCATCAAGAGCGCGACCATCAAGATCGAAGGCGAATATGCCTTCGGCCTGCTGCGCACTGAAACCGGTGTGCACCGTCTGGTGCGCAAGAGCCCATTCGACAGCTCGGGCGGCCGCCACACCTCGTTTGCCTCGGTGTTCGTGTACCCCGAGATCGATGACAGCATCGAAATCGACATCAACCCCGCCGACGTGCGTGTGGACACCTTCCGCGCCTCTGGCGCCGGTGGCCAGCACATCAACAAGACCGACTCGGCCGTGCGCCTGACCCACATCCCTACGGGCATCGTGGTGCAGTGCCAGGACGGGCGAAGCCAACACAGCAACCGCGATGTGGCCTGGAAGCGCCTGCGTTCGCGCCTGTACGACCACGAACTGCGCAAGCGCCAGGCAGAACAGCAGAAGCTGGAGGATAGCAAGACCGACGTGGGCTGGGGCCACCAGATCCGCTCCTACGTGCTGGACAACAGCCGCATCAAGGACCTGCGCACCAACGTCGAAGTGTCGGCCACCCAGAAGGTGCTCGACGGCGACCTCGACGTTTTCATCGAAGCCTCGCTCAAGCAGGGCGTGTAAGCCCCCTGCCCTGCCAACCGCATTTGGAGACAGCCCATGCAATACCGCGACGGCGCCAGCCCCGCCACCGTGATCCGCCGCGAAGCCTACGCGGCTCCGGCCTATCTGGTCGATACCGTGGACTTGAGCTTCGACCTCGACCCCGCGAAGACCCGCGTACTCAACAGGATGACGCTGCGCCGCAACCCGGATGTGGCACCAGGCCCGCTGCGACTGGACGGCGAAGAGTTGAATCTGGCGCGCGTGCTGGTCAACGGCGCTGGCACCAGCTTCAAGATGGATGGAAACACCCTGGTACTGGAAAACCTGCCCGAGGGTACCGAGCCCTTTGCGCTGGAGATCTTCACCACCTGCATGCCGGTTAAGAACACCAGCCTGTCGGGACTGTATGTAAGCAACGACTCCTTCTTCACGCAGTGTGAAGCCGAGGGGTTCCGCCGCATCACCTACTTCCCCGACCGTCCGGACGTAATGGCCAGCTACACCGTGACCCTGCGGGCGGACAAAGCCAAGTATCCGGTACTGCTGTCCAATGGCAACCTGGTTGACAGCGGCGAATTGGAAGATGGTCGTCATTTCGCCAAGTGGGTCGACCCCCACAAGAAGCCCTGCTACCTGTTCGCCCTGGTGGCAGGCCAGCTGGTGGCCCGTGAGCAGCGCATCGTCTCGCGCTCGGGCAAGGAGCACCTGCTGCAGGTGTACGTGCGCCGTGGCGACCTGGACAAGACCGAGCACGCCATGAACAGCCTGATGGCAAGCGTGGCCTGGGACGAAGCCCGCTTCGGGCTGCCGCTGGACCTGGAACGCTTCATGATCGTCGCCACCAGCGACTTCAACATGGGGGCCATGGAGAACAAGGGCCTCAACATCTTCAACACCAAATACGTGCTGGCCAGCCAGGCCACAGCCACCGATGCGGATTTCGCCAACATCGAAAGCGTGGTCGGCCACGAGTACTTCCACAACTGGACCGGCAACCGCATTACCTGCCGCGACTGGTTCCAGCTGAGCCTGAAGGAAGGCCTGACCGTGTTCCGCGACCAGGAGTTCAGCCAGGACCTGTGCGCGGACCCCAGCGCCCGCGCCGTCAAGCGCATCGAGGACGTGCGTGTGCTTCGCACGGCCCAGTTCCCCGAGGATGCCGGCCCCATGGCCCATCCCGTGCGCCCGGACAGCTACATCGAGATCAACAACTTCTACACCGTCACCATCTACGAAAAGGGGGCCGAGGTCGTGCGCATGATGCAGACCCTGGTCGGCCGTGACGGATTCCGCAAGGGCATGGACTTGTACTTTGCGCGCCATGACGGCCAGGCCGTGACCTGCGACGATTTTGCCCAGGCGATCGCCGACGCCAACCCGGACTCCGAACTGGCGCGGCGGCTGGGCCAGTTCAAGCGCTGGTACAGCCAGGCCGGCACGCCGCGTGTGGCGGCGCAAGGCGTCTACAACCCTGATGCCCAGACCTACACCCTGCACTTCAGCCAAAGCTGCGCCGCCACCCCCGACCAGGCCGTGAAGGAGCCGTTCGTCATTCCAGTCAGCCTTGGCCTAGTGGGTTCTGCCAGCGGGACCGCTCTGCCCCTGCATCTGGAAGGGCAAGCGACCGCAGCAACAAGCCATCTGCTGGTGCTGTCCGAGGCGCAGCAAAGCGTCATGTTCACCGGCATTGCGGAACAGCCCGTGCCGTCCATCTTGCGCGGCTTTTCCGCTCCCGTCATCCTGGACTGCGACTACAGCGACGAAGAACTGCTGACCCTGCTGGCCTTTGACGCCGACGCCTTCAACCGTTGGGAAGCGGGTCAGCGCCTGCTGTTGCGCTCCGCTATCAAAGCAATAGCTGGTGACGCAGATTCCACGCCGGCAAAGCCCTTGAATGACGCCCTGATCGAGGCCATGCGCGGGGTTCTGCGCTCTCCCCAGCTGGACGCTGCGTTCAAGGAGCTGGTGCTGACCCTGCCTTCCGAGACCTACATTGCCGAACAGCTGGAGGTGGTCGACCCGCAGCGCATCCACGCCGTGCGCGAGGCCATGCGCGAACAGCTGGCATGTGCCCTTCAGGAGGACTGGGAGTGGGCCTTCGAAGCGCACCAGGACAATGGTGCCTACCGCCCCGACCCTGCGTCCAGCGGCCGCCGCGCCCTGGCGGGCATGGCGCTGTCGTTCCTGTGTCTGGCAGCCACCCGCAGTGGCGACACCGTGTGGCCCGGCAAGACCCTGCAGCGTTTCAAGGACGCCAACAACATGACCGACCGCTTCAACGCGCTGCAGGCGCTGGTGGGCAGCGGACATGCGCTGGGCACGCAGGCCCTGGCGCGCTTCCACAGCCAGTTCAAGAACGAGGAACTGGTGCTGGACAAGTGGTTTGCGCTGCAGGGGGGTATGTGCGACCGCGGTGGCCAGGTCCTGCCGGCAGTGCGCCAGCTGATGCAGCATCCTGACTTCCACCTCAAGAATCCGAACCGCGCCCGCAGCCTGATCTTCAGCTACTGCAATGCCAACCCAGGCGCCTTCCACCGCGCCGATGCTGCAGGCTATGTGTTCTGGGCCGAACGCGTGATCGACATTGACGCGTTCAACCCCCAGGTGGCGGCACGACTGGCGCGTGCGCTGGACCGCTGGAAACGTCTGGCGGAGCCCTACCGCAGCGCTGCACGCGAAGCGCTGGTGCGCGTGTCGTCAAAGTCTGACCTGAGCAACGATGTACGCGAAGTCGTGGACCGTGCCTTGTCCGCCTGACCCCATTCAACTTTTGGAGTGACCATGTCTTCAAGAATTTCGCTGACCCGCTACCTCGTTGAACAGCAACGGGTGGACGGGCATATCCCGTCTGAGCTTCGCCTGCTGATCGAAGTGGTGGCCCGCGCCTGCAAGCGCATCAGCCTCGAAGTGAACAAGGGTGCCCTTGGCGGCGTGCTGGGCAGTGCCGGCAGCGAGAACGTGCAGGGCGAAGTGCAGAAGAAGCTCGACATCATCGCCAACGAGGTCCTCATCGAAGCCAACGAATGGGGCGGCCACCTGGCGGCCATGGCGTCCGAGGAAATGGAAGGCATTTACCTGGTGCCCAACCGCTACCCGCAAGGCGAATACCTGCTGCTGTTCGACCCCCTCGACGGATCTTCCAACATCGACGTGAATGTGAGCATCGGCACCATCTTCTCCGTGCTCAAGAAGCCCGAGGGTGACCGTGGCGTCGAAGAAAGCGACTTCCTGCAACCGGGCTCGAAGCAGGTGGCAGCCGGTTACTGCATCTACGGCCCGCAGACTACCCTGGTGCTGACCGTGGGCGACGGCGTTGCCATGTTCACCCTGGACCGCGAGCAGGGTTCGTTCGTGCTGACACAGGAGAACGTCACGATTCCGGCAGACACCAAGGAATTCGCCATCAACATGTCGAACATGCGCCACTGGGCACCGCCCGTGAAGCGCTACATCGACGAATGCCTGCAGGGCAAGGAAGGCGTGCGCGGCAAGGACTTCAACATGCGCTGGATCGCTTCCATGGTGGCCGACGTGCACCGCATCCTCACGCGCGGCGGCATCTTCATGTACCCCTGGGACAAGCGCGAACCGGAGAAGGCCGGCAAGCTGCGCCTGATGTACGAAGCCAACCCCATGGGCTGGCTGATCGAACAAGCCGGCGGCGCCGCCACCAACGGACACCAGCGCATCCTGGACATCGTGCCCGGCAAGCTGCACGAGCGTGTCAGCGTGATCCTGGGCTCAAAGAACGAGGTGGAACGCGTCACGCGTTACCACGGCGAAGCAGCCTGAGCGCTTTCCGGATCGCTATAATGCGCGGTTCGCGTGCCGGTGTAGCTCAGTCGGTAGAGCAGCTCATTCGTAATGAGAAGGTCGGGTGTTCGATTCATCTCACCGGCACCACGCAAACAAGCAAGAAGGGTTGGCACTGCGCCAGCCCTTTTTCGTATCTGCCACCAAGACCCTGATGCCCTCCGCCAACGCGCTCCTGATCGAAACCCGCAGCCCGGCGCTGTTCTGGTGGGTGCTGGCAGCGCTCACGCTGGCCGCGTTGGTGCCGACCTTGTGGCCCGCGCTGGACTTGCGTGCTGCCGCCCCCTTCTTCGGCCAGCCGCCCGCCATTGAATCCCTGGAATGGTGGTGGGTTCGCGGCATCAATGACTGGGTGCCAGCCGCCTTTCGGGTACTGATTCTTCTATCCCTGCTTGGGTGGCTGGTACTGAAGTTGCGCAAGCGCTCGCTGCACTGGCGCATGGCCCTGCTGTATGTAGCGATAGCTGGCACCGTCGGGCCGGGGGTGGTGGTTAACCTCGGCTTCAAAGACCACTGGCAGCGCGCCCGGCCCTACCAGGTCGAGAACTTCGGTGGCGACAAGCAGTTCACCCGGGCCGCCGTGATGACCGACCAGTGCGCCGACAACTGCTCGTTCGTGAGCGGCCACGTAGCCTGCGGCTATTTCTTCATCACACTGATGTGGTTCCAACGCCGCCGTGCGGCGCTGTGGGCAGCCACCGGTTTGACCGCCGCGGGCCTCATCGCCTTTTCCCGCATGTCCGACCAGGCCCACTGGCTCAGCGACACCTTGTGGGCCGGCCCCATCACACTGCTGAGTTGCTGGCTGGTGTGGCGCGCGCTGCTGTGGCGCTATGGGTCTGCGCTGCGGAGGGACGCAGGCTAGCCAGGCCTTCCTGCACCGTGGGGTAACGCAACTGCAGCCGCAGCTCCTGCTTCATGCGGGTGTTGACGAGGCGGCGCGACTCGCTCATGAAGCTCAACACCATGACCGACAAATGGGCTTGCGCACCCGCACGCGCCACCCGTGGCGGCCGCGGCAACTGCAGCAAGTCGGCCGCCAGGTCGAAGTAGTCCCCCATCTTCAGCACGGTATCGTCGTTGACGTTGTAGCTGCGTTGGGCGCGACCGTTCCACACCGCCCGCAGACAGGCGCGTGCCAGGTCATCGGCGTGGATGTGATTGGTATAGACATCGTCCGCATCGCACAGCACCGGGGTCCCCTTTTGCAGGCGTGCCACGGGAGTTCCGTCTGCGCGGTCTGCTGCGTAAATGCCCGGCGCCCGCAGGATCTGCACCGGAACGCCGCTGGAGCGCCCCCAGAAACGCAATTGCGCTTCTGCATCGACGCGGCGGTGGGCACGCGGCGTCTGCGGCATGGGCAGACGGCTCTCCGGTACCCAGGCACCGTCGCAATCGCCATAGATACCACTCGTGGATACATAGCTCAACTGGGCTGGCAGGCTGCGTCGACGCAGCGCACGCAGCAAGGCCAGGGTACGGGGATCGGTCCACCCCTGCAGGGGCGGTGGCGCCAGATGCAGCACCCGTTGTCCCAGACCCGCCAGACGTGCCAGGGTACCTGGCTGATCGAGGTTGCCGCGTAGCGGCTGGATTCCCTGGGCCCGCAGGGCCTGGGCACTGTCGGCAGTGGTCGTCAGCGCGAGCACATGTACGCCAGCACTGCAGTGCCGTGCCACACGCTGGCCGACATCCCCACAACCGACAATCAGCAGGCGCTGGCGGCGAAAGCGGGCAGGCAGGGCGCCAAGGGGGGTGGTATTTGCGGGCAAAATTCGTACTTTGGAGTTTTGAGCCAACAAGGATAACCACAAGATGAGCACCGAAGGCGCTGCCAGCACCGGATTTACCGTCACCATTGCCCCCAGCGGCCGCAACTTTTCCACCCAGGGCAGCGACACGATCCTGCAGGCCGGCATTGCCGCAGGGATCAACCTGCCCTATGGCTGCAAGGACGGCGCCTGTGGATCCTGCAAGTGCATGAAACTCTCCGGCACCGTGCAGCACAACCCGCACCAGGCCAAGGCACTGAGTGCCGAAGAGGAAGCGGCAGGGTGGGTACTGACCTGCAGCGCACATGCCACCAGCGATGTGGTGCTGGAGTCCAAGCAGGTCACCGAACTAGGTGCTTTGCCGATCAAGAAGATGCCCGCACGGGTGAGCAGCCTGCAGCGGCTCTCTCATGACGTCATGCGGGTGTTGCTGCAACTGCCTGCCAACGACGACTTTGCCTACCGCCCGGGCCAATACATCGACATCATCCTGCGCGACGGCACGCGGCGCAGCTATTCGATGGCCGGTGTGCGCCAGGCGGGCGCGGGGCTGGAACTGCACCTGCGCCACATGCCGGGCGGCAAGTTCACCGACCACGTGTTCGGTGCCATGGCCGAAAAGGAGATCCTGCGCTTTGAAGGGCCGTTCGGCTCCTTCTTCCTGCGCGAAGACAGTGACAAGCCCATTGTGCTGTTGGCCTCTGGCACCGGTTTCGCGCCCATCAAGGCACTGCTGGAACAGATGCAGATGACGGGCTCACAGCGTGCGGTGACCCTGTACTGGGGTGGGCGCCGCCCCGCCGACCTGTACATGAGCGACTGGGTCGAACAGCAACAGCAGGCACTGCGGCAGTTGCGCTATGTTCCTGTGGTGTCGGACGCCCTACCCGAAGACACCTGGAATGGACGCACAGGCTTGGTCCACCAGGCGGTGCTCGATGACTTCGCCGATCTGAGCGCCTATCAGGTCTACGCCTGCGGCGCCCCAGTGATGGTGGAAGCCGCCAGAAGGGACTTCTGTACGCTGGCCGGCCTGCCTGCGGAAGAGTTCTACGCCGATGCGTTCACTTCCGAGGCCGACAAGCACTGAGCTTACTTCTTCTTGTGCCCGCCCTCGTGGCGATCCCGCATGCCGTCGTGGTCACGGTCGTTCTGGCGGTCATGCTTTTGCTTGTAGATGGCCTTGCTTTCCTGGTTGGTCATCTTCTCCAGGTGACGCTGCTCGTTCTTGGTTACCTTGCCGTCGGCCGCGGCCCGGTTTTGGGCCGTGTCGATGCGCGACTCGCCCTTTTCCAGCCGTGCAGCCTCCTTGGTAGTCAGACTGCCCGACTGGACACCCTGCTGGATACGCTGCTCCTGGGTGGCCTGGCGGGTATCGATGCTGGGTTTGGGCACGGGTGCCGGAGTGGGTGCGGGGGCTTGTGCGAACGTAGCACCTACCATCAGCAGGGTGGAAGCGGTGAATACCAGTTTCTTGAGCATGTCGGATCCTCGTTGGTTGCCATGGAAAAACTCCATGCCCATTGAACGCGATTACCCCACTGGCGTGTACATCGCCACGGTAAATCCGGGTAAAGCGCAGTTACAACTGTGCCCCCGTCAGTCGCTGCCGGCAGCCGCGTTGGAACGCATCTCACTGAACACCACAGCCCCCACCACCAAGGCACCACCCGTGGCAGCGCGCCACCCCAGGCCCTCACCCAGCATGATCCAGGCGAACAAGGCCGCAAACACGGGCTCCATGGCGTACACCAAGGCGGCCTTGGACGCCGAGACATGGCGCTGGGCAACCGCCTGCAGGAACAGCATGCCCGAGGTGGCGACGATCCCCAGATAACAGAGTCCGGCCAGGATTTCCCCGCTCACACGGCTGGGCAGGGTTTGCAGGCGATCATTCCCCAGCGAACCCAGCAGCATCCAGGCGACGCCCAGGACGGCCATCCACACGATCTGGGCTGCCGCCAACCCGCGCGCCTGGTGGCGCGCAGCACGCTGCGACAGCACGATCACGTAAAGGGCGTAGGCCAAGGCACTGAGCACGGTGGCGGCATCTGCCACCAGATGTGCACCACCCTCCCAGGACATCAGGCCGATACCGGCACAAGCCAGCAATGCTGCCAGCAGCACCGGCCAGGTGAGTCGCGTGCCGAACAGCACCGCCAGGAAGGGCACCATAAGCACATTGAGGCTGGTGAGAAAGGCGCTGCGGTTGGACGAGATGAACTCCAGGCCATAGGCCTGCAGCACGTACGACAGCAACACCAGCGCCCCGAGCAGGGCTCCGTCTCGCCAGGTGTGGCGCGGCAAGCCACGCAGGAACGGCAGCATGCACAGTGCCGCAATGCAGAAACGCAGGGCGGTGGTTTCGACGCCACTGAGCTGGGCAGTGGCGACCTTGAGCACGGGGAAGGTTGCGCCCCAGACCAGGGTCACAAACAAAAGGGCCAGAACGTAGATGTTCAGGCCCCCGATCGACCCGCCCTGGACGAGGCGGCTCCACATGACGACTACTCGCCGAGGTAGGCAGCACGCACCTTGGGGTCGTGCAGCATTTCCTGGGCATCTCCGGTCATCGTGATCATGCCGGAGTCCATGACGTAGCCGCGGTTGGCGATGGCCAGCGCACGGCTTGCGTTCTGCTCCACCAGCAGCAGCGTCATGCCCTGGCCATAGACGTCCTTGACCACCTCGAAGATCTTGTCGACCATGATAGGGGACAGGCCCATCGAGGGCTCGTCCAAGAGCAGCACCTTGGGGCGACTCATCAAAGCGCGGCCCATGGCCAGCATCTGCTGCTCACCGCCGGACATGGTGCCCGCGAGTTGGTGGGCACGCTCCTTCAGGCGCGGGAAGATGGCAAACATGCGCTCCATGTCGCTGGCAATCCCATCCTTGTCGTTGCGAAGGTAGGCACCCATCTGCAGGTTCTCGATGATGGTCATGCGTGTGAACACGCCACGGCCTTCCGGCACCATGACCAGGCCTTGCTTCACCAGATCCCACGGCCCCTGGCCACGGATGCTCTTGCCGAGGTATTCGATGTCGCCACCGGCCAGCGGCAGAGTGCCGGTGATGGCCTTCATGGTGGTGGTCTTGCCGGCACCATTGGAGCCGATCAGCGATACCAGCTCACCTTCGCGCACCTCAAAGTCCACGCCCTTGACGGCCTGGATGCCGCCATAGGACACCTTCAGACCCTTGATCTTCAACAATACATTCTGTGTCATGTCGTATCCTCAGTGGCCACCGGTGCCCAGGTAGGCTTCAATCACTTTTTCGTTCTTCTGCACATCGGCCGGAGTGCCTTCGGCAATCTGCTTGCCGTAGTCCAACACCGTCACGCGGTCGCACAAACCCATCACCAGCTTCACATCGTGCTCGATCAGCAGAATGGTGCGGTTGTCGTTGCGGATACGGTCGATCAGTTCGCGCAGCATGACCTTCTCGGTGGCATTCATGCCGGCGGCGGGCTCGTCCAGCGCAATCAGGTGCGGGTCGGTCGCCAAGGCGCGGGCAATTTCCAGACGACGCTGGTCACCGTAGCTCAGGGTGCGGGCCTTGTAGTCGGCGAATTTGCCGATTCCCACATATTCCAGCAATTCGCGTGCGCGCTCTGCAATGGCCTTTTCTTCGGCCTTGAAGCTCGATGTACGGAACATCGCGCCCATGATGCCACTGTGGGTGCGGATGTGGCGGCCCACCATCACGTTTTCCAGTGCCGTCATTTCAGCAAACAGGCGGATGTTCTGGAAGGTACGGGCAATGCCGGCCTTCGCCACAGTGTGCACGGCAGTGGGCTGGTAGGCCTTGCCACCCAATTCAAAGGTACCGCTGTCGGGCGTGTACAGGCCGGTGATCACGTTGAAGAACGTGGTCTTGCCCGCACCGTTGGGGCCGATGAGCCCATAGACCTGACCGCGCTGGATCTGGATGCCCACGTCGCTGAGGGCTTGCAAGCCGCCGAAGCGCTTGGAAACACCGGCGACGTTCAATACTGTATCTGTCATTCTTGAATCCTTTCGCGTGGCGCTCAGCCGTTGTTCTGCAGGGACTTGCCGTGCTCGGGAGAGGGCCACAGGCCGCGCGGACGCAGCAGCATGATGGTGATCATGGCCAGCGCAATCAGGAACTGGCGCAAGATGGCCGCATCGAGCCGACCGTCGGTCATGGTCTGCAGCGGACCAGCCACATAGCGCAACACTTCAGGCAAGGCCGCCAGCAACACCGCGCCAAGGACCACGCCGGGCAGATAGCCGACACCGCCAAGCACGATCATCGCAACGATCATCACCGACTCCATCAGGGTGAAGGACTCGGGGGAGATGAAACCCTGGAAGGCCGCAAAGAAGGAACCGGAAACACCGCCGAAGGTAGCGCCCATACCGAAGGCCAACAGCTTCATGTTGCGGGTGTTGATACCCATGGCCTTGGCGGCAATTTCGTCTTCACGAATCGCCATCCAGGCACGGCCAATACGCGACAGTTCCAGGCGATGGCTGATGATGATGCTCAGGATCACCAGGGCCAGCAGCACGTAGTAGTAAAGCGTGACCGAGGCGAACTCAACGCCCATGACTTCGAGCTTGCGCGAGAAGCGCAGGCCGAACATCTCCAGCGGCTCGATCTGGCTGATGCCCTTGGGACCGTTGGTGATGTTGACTGGGTGATCCAGGTTGTTCATGAACACGCGGATGATCTCGCCGAAGCCCAGGGTCACGATGGCCAGGTAGTCGCCACGCAGACGCAAGGTCGGCGCACCCAGCAGTACGCCGAAAACCCCTGCTACCACAGCCGCTATGGGAACCACGACCCACAAGGGTGTACGCAAGCCTTCAGGGAACATGGCCTGGATGGATGCGAAGGTGTCTGTCAGGTGCGGCGAAGCCAGCAAGCCGTAGGTGTAGGCACCGATGGCGAAGAAAGCGACGTACCCCAGGTCCAGCAGACCGGCGTAGCCGACCACGATGTTCAGACCGATGGACAGCAGCACGAACAGCAAGGCCATGTCGGCAATGCGTACCCAGGCGTTGCCGAACGACTGGAGGATGTGCGGAAACACAATCAGGCCGACGGCTGCAAGCAGCGCAACAACAACTTTTTGATTTTTCATGGTGTCAGTCCTTATGCGCGATCCGCCACCCGCTCACCCAGCAATCCGGAAGGACGCAGCGTCAGCACCACGATCAGCACGATGAAAGCAAAAATGTCGGAGTAGTGGCTACCCAGCACTCCACCCGTGAGGGTGCCGATGTAACCGGCACCAATGGATTCGATCAGCCCCAGGGCCAGCGCACCCACCACGGCGCCAGCCAGATTGCCGATGCCACCGAACACGGCCGCGGTAAACGCCTTCAAGCCGGGCAGGAAGCCCATGGCGTGCTGCGCGGTGCCGTAGTTGGAGGCATACATCACGCCGGCAATGGCGGCCAGCACGGCACCGATGATGAAGGTGGCCGAAATCACCACGTCGGGCTTGACGCCCATGAGTGCCGCGACGCGGGGGTTTTCAGCGGTGGCACGCATGGCGCGACCGAGCTTGGTGAAGTTCACCAGCCACATCAGGATGGCCAGCGAGATGGCCGTCACGGCCAGGATCACCACCTGCGTAGGCGAAATCACGGCCTGACCGATGTGGAACGGCTCGGATGGCAGCAGCGTGGGATAGCTCTTGTAGTTGGGCTTCCAGATGATCATGGCCAGGGTCTGCAGCATCAGCGACATCCCCATGGCAGTAATCAGGGGGGCCAGCTTGGGACTGTTGCGCAGTGGGCGGTAAGCCACCTTCTCGATCGTGAAATTGAGTGCCGCAGCCACGATACAGGCGATGACCAGGGCGATCAGCAGGATGATGGCGCCAGGCGTACCAGGCATGGATTCCTGCATCAGGCCAATGATGGTCCAACTGGTCAGGGCCCCGACCATCATCACTTCACCGTGGGCAAAGTTGATCAGGTTGATGATGCCGTAGACCATGGTGTAGCCCAGCGCGATGAGCGCATACATGCTACCCAACACCAGACCGTTGATGATCTGCTGTATCAATATGTCCATAAACTTATCTCCGATGGGCGGCCAGCATCCCGTTCAGCGTCTGACTGAGGTGTGATGCGGCCTTGTGGGCTGTACCAATATAAAAATACTGCCGGAGTGCAGCCCGGTAAGGCTGATCCGGCAGATCGGTGGGGGCGATTGTAACGATGGGTTGGAGTCCACTCCCTAAATGCGGTCCTTGGGTTTACCCTAGGGTTGCGCCTTTATGAATTTATGGAACTCTACATTAGATCCACTTATACAAACGACGATGGTGCCACCGACAAAGCGACAGACAGGATCAAGCAATAAGAGTGCCTAGTCTTCGACGCCTGGTCAGGCGCCTGGATTGCGATTGCGCTGGGCCAGCTGCCGCAGCTTTTCGGCTATCTTGATTTCCAGCCCCCGCTCCACCGGACGGTAGAAAGAAGGGGCCTGCATTCCTTCGGGAAAGTAGTTCTCTCCGGCCGCAAATCCGTCCTGCTCGTCGTGCGCGTACCGGTAGCCCTTGCCATAGTCCAACTGCTTCATGAGCTTCGTCGGTGCATTGCGCAGGTGCATGGGCACCGGACGGGTGCCATCCTGTCGGATGAAGGCGCGTACCTCGTTGTACGCCTTGTAGACCGCGTTCGATTTCGGTGCGACCGACAGGTAGACCACACATTCGGCCAGCGCCAGCTCTCCCTCGGGCGAGCCCAGGCGCTCGTAAACCTCGGCACAGTCCAGCGCCAGACGCAGGGCCCGCGGGTCGGCCAGACCGATGTCTTCCGCCGCCATGCGCACCAGACGGCGCGCCAGGTAGCGTGGGTCGGCACCACCATCGAGCATGCGCACCAGCCAGTAGAGCGCGGCGTCGGGGTCGGAGCCACGCACGCTCTTGTGCAGCGCGGAAATGGTGTCGTAGAACTGGTCCCCGCCGCCGTCGAAACGGCGCATGCGTTCACCCATGACTTTCTGCAGCCAGGGAAGCGTCACCTGCTCCAGGTGTTCCTGCCGTGCCGCGACACCCAGCGTCTCCAGCGTGTTGAGCAGGCGGCGGGCGTCACCGTCAGCATAGGCCACGAGCTCGTCAACTGCTACTGAATCGATAGCTGGCAGCGCATTCTTTTCGCGGGTTCGAGCCACAATCTGCTTCAGATCGTCGGCACCCAGCGGTTGCAGCACATAGACCACCGAGCGCGACAGCAGCGCCGAGTTCACCTCGAACGAAGGGTTTTCCGTGGTGGCCCCGATGAAGGTGAACAGGCCACTTTCCACGTGGGGCAGGAAGGCGTCCTGCTGGCTCTTGTTGAAGCGGTGCACCTCGTCCACGAAGACGATGGTGCGGCGTTGCTCCAGCCCGTCGCGGGCCACCTGGGCCTGCTCCACCGCCTCGCGGATTTCCTTGACGCCACCGAGCACCGCGCTGATGGTGATGAACTGGGCATCGAAAGCGTCGGCCATGAGCCGGGCGATCGTGGTCTTGCCCACACCAGGCGGCCCCCACAGGATGCAGCTGTGGGGCTGACCGGACTCGAACGCCAGGCGCAGCGCCATGCCCTCGCCCAACACGTGCTGCTGGCCGATGACCTCGGACAGGGTACGCGGACGCAACAGCTCCGCCAGGGGTTGATGTGCGGCTGCCACGCCTACAAAGCCTTGAAAACGGCTTGCACCAGCAGCAGCGTTGCAATGCCAGCCGCCGCGCCCAAGGGCAAGGAAAGAACCACCAGCCAAGTCGCGCAAGCGCGCCCCTGCGCCAGCCCTTCCCCTTTTGGCGCCGACGGCAGAAACAACAGGGCCAGCGTCACGAAGGGCGCGAACATCACCGTGGCCACCACAGCCGCCAGTGCCCCTGCCACCTGGGCTCCGGCATCCCGCGCGCGCCAGAAGCTCAGCCACAGGATACGCAGCGCCAGAAGGCCGATCAGCGCCACCGCCACCGGGGTGCTGTAGCCCACGGCACCACCGGCCGTTTCGAACTGCAGGGTCCCCAGCGCCAGCCCCAGCAGCGCGCCAAGGCTCAGCAACAGGTGGGCGGCAAACGCACTTCGCTTCAGGAGATTCATGGTGCCACCTGGTGGTTATTGCCGCACCACATCAGCCCCGGCCGGTGGCTTGAATTGGAAGGTGGCGGCATCAAGAACCGGATTGGCTTGGTAAGCCGAAAAGCTCAGCACCGAACGCTGGCCGAAGCTGTCCAGGATGTCGAGCCGTGCCAGCTCACCAGCCTTGAAACCAACCCGCACCGACTGCAAGCCGCTGTCACGCGACTTCGGCATGGCGAGCACCCACTCCAGCCCCTCCTGGGCCGGGGCCTCGCTGAGCGTGAAGTCCGCCTGCAAGGCCGCGAGGTCGGCGGCCGAGGCAATCAGCGCCGCGGGCGTGCTGGCCAAGGCCGCCGCCTGCTTGCGCGCGGTCACCTGGTTCAGGTCCTGGTCATACAGCCACAGGGTCGTGCCATCGGCCACGATGGTCTGGGCGAAGGGCTTGCGGTAGTCGAAGCGGAAACGCAGCGGGCGGGCAAAGGCAAAGCTGCCGTTGGAAATGCGGCTGCGCGCCACCTGCCCTTCGCGCGCCGGCTGCGTCACCACCTGGGTGAACTCGGCCTTGCCCGACTTGGCCATGCGAACAAAGCTTTCCAGGTCATTCAGGCCTCCAGCCCGCACAGATACTGCGTAGGCAGCTATCAAAAACGCAGCAACTGCCAGCTTCTGGGTTAGGTTCATTGGATTCTCCGCAACCTATTCGGGACGAGCAGGCACCAGGATCTCGCGCTGGCCGGCACCACTCATGGCGCTGACCAGCCCGGCCTTTTCCATGTCTTCGACCAGCCGCGCGGCGCGGTTGTAGCCGATCTTGAGGTGGCGCTGCACCAGCGAGATGCTGGCCTTGCGGTGCTTCAGCACCACTTCCACCGCCTGGTCGTACATCGGGTCTTTCTCGCCGCCACCACCGTCCAGGCCGAGTCCACCGTCCTCGCCATCGACCGTGCCGCCTTCGAGCACGCCTTCGATGTAGTTGGGTTCGCCCCCCTGCTCCTTGAGGTAGCTCACCACACGGTGCACTTCCTCGTCGCTCACGAAGGCCCCATGCACGCGGATCGGCAAGCCCGTCCCGCTGGGCATGTAGAGCATGTCGCCCATGCCCAGCAGGGCTTCGGCGCCCATCTGGTCGAGGATGGTGCGGCTGTCGATCTTGCTGCTCACCTGGAAGGCGATGCGGGTGGGGATGTTGGCCTTGATCAGGCCGGTGATCACGTCCACACTGGGGCGCTGAGTGGCCAAAATGAGGTGGATGCCGGCCGCACGCGCCTTCTGCGCCAGACGGGCAATGAGCTCTTCGATCTTCTTGCCCACCACCATCATCAGGTCGGCCAGTTCGTCGATCACCACCACGATGTGCGGCAGCCGCTCCAGCGGCTCCGGCGACTCGGGGGTGAGGCTGAAGGGGTTGCTGATGAATTCGCCCCGGGCCTTGGCCTCGTCGATCTTGGTGTTGAAGCCCGCCAGGTTGCGCACCCCCATCTTGCTCATGAGCTTGTAGCGCTTTTCCATCTCGGCCACACACCAGTTCAGGCCGTGTGCGGCCTGGCGCATGTCAGTGACCACTGGGGCAAGCAGGTGCGGGATACCTTCGTAGACCGACATTTCCAGCATCTTGGGGTCGATCATCAAGAGGCGCACGTCGTGGGCCTCGGCCTTGTACAGCAGCGACAGGATCATGGCGTTGATACCCACCGACTTGCCCGAACCCGTGGTACCGGCCACCAGCACGTGCGGCATCTTGGCCAGATCGGCCACGATGGGATTGCCGACAATGTCCTTGCCCAGGCCCATGGTCAACATGGACTTCGCTTCGTTGTAGACCTGCGAGCCCAGAATTTCGGACAGGCGGATACTCTGGCGCTTGGCATTGGGCAGTTCCAAGGCCATGTAGTTCTTGCCCGGAATGGTTTCCACCACGCGGATCGACACCAGGCTCAGCGAGCGTGCCAGATCCTTGGCCAGACCGACAATCTGCGAGCCCTTCACGCCAGTGGCCGGCTCGATCTCGTACCGGGTAATCACTGGCCCTGGCTGGGCAGTGACGACACGCACGTCGACACCAAAGTCCTTGAGCTTCTTCTCGATCATGCGGCTGGTCATTTCCAGCGTTTCGGTATTGACCGTCTCCTGCCGCTGTGGTGCCGCGTCCAGCAGGTCCACCTGGGGCAACTTGCTGTCCGGCATTTCCATGAACAAGGGCTTCTGGCGCTCCTTGGCCACGCGCTCGCTGCGCGGCGGCTCCAAGGGGGCCGGCGGTTCGATCACGATCGGTACCGGCGGGTGCTCAACCTGCTCCACATGCTCTTCGATCAGCACCTCCTCGCGCTCGCGTGCGGCCTGCTGACCCAACTGCAGGTCCTGCTCCAGCTCGCGCTTTTCCCGGTAGTGATCCACCCATGCATCCAGCACGGCACCGATGCGCTCGGCGCTAGCCAGCCACGAAAAGCGGAATGCCCACGACAAGCCCACCACACCGAGGACGATAGACACCAGACCCGACAGCCCGAACCCCAGGTGCAGCATGCTCCACTGGCCCAACGCATAACCCAGCGCACCACCGCTGTGACCCGGCAACGCGGCCTCCCAGCGATACAGCCGGGTCCACTCGAGCGTCGTGCTCGCCACCATCAGGCACAGCACTCCGCTCCAGAACGCCACCCGCGGTTGCCAGCGTCGCCACCAAGGCAGCGCAGGCGCGTCCACTTCCTCCAGGTCTTCGCTGCGCAGCTTGTCCGCCAGTGCCCGCAACCAGGCGTGTCCACTCAGAGCGACAACCCACCAGACAGAGAACCCGGAGACGAAATAGCTCATGTCGGCCACCCAGGCACCCAGCCGCCCTGCACGGTTGTGCAAGGCATCCCCATTGCCCGAAGTGGACCAGGCCGGGTCGTTGACCGAATAGGTGAGCAGTGCCACCACCCACACCACGAGCAGGATGAAGGCCACCAGCAACATCAGCTCGCTGGAAAAGCGCGACGCCGCGGAAGGCGGCTGCACAGGTGCCGATGGCCTTGGATGCAGGGTATGGAGGGAGTAAGTCATGAAATCAGTACGGGAACCCGGTCATCGCGCCTTCTTGCGCCGCTCGAAGATACGGATGTGGCCGTTGGGCTGAATCTGCATGAAGCGCTGGTCTTCGAAATGCTTCATCACCCGGCTCACCATCTCGCGCGAGGCACCGACCATGCGCGCGATGTCCTGCTTGGTCAGCTTTTCCTGCACCAGGAATGCGCCATCACCGTCGGGAACAGCCATGTCGAGCAGCACATTGGCCACCCGGCCATAGACGCCCATGAGCGCCAGCGAACCGATCTTCTTGGTGGAGTTGCGCAGCCGCTGCACCAGGGCCACCATCACAGCCTGAGCCATCGCCGCATTGTGGGCAATGCAGCGCGAAAACGCGGCGCTGCTGAGCACGAGCACATCGCCCGGCATGTCCATGATGACCGTGGCACTGTGCGGCTCCTGGTCGATGATGCTCATCTCGCCCACGCAGTCACCGCTGCGCAGCGTGGCCAAGATGACCTGCCGCCCCTGCGAATCGGCCACCACCACGCGCGCCCGACCGTTCAGCATCACGTACAGCTCGCCAGAGGTTTCACCCTGTCGCAACATCACGGCGCCACGCACCAGCCGCCGCTTCTCCACCTGGCCCAACAGCGTGTTGGCCTGCTCCTCGGTCAACGTGGAGAACAGGGGAACACGACGTACCAGGTCAAGATTGCTCAGTTTTGTCATGGCGGCAGGACAGGTGGGGCAGGAACGGTTGGTGGAAGGGAGGCACTCACTACAATGACACAATTCGGGCACGCACCCACCCTTTCAGACACAGACGCATTGAAATCAGGGTACGGGCCCAAATGTACAACAGGCCTGTGCGCCCCATACCCTCACGAGTAAGTTCCCATGTCCACTACCAAACACGCCAAAGTCATGATCCTGGGCTCCGGCCCGGCGGGCTATACCGCAGCCGTCTACGCGGCCCGTGCCAACCTCAACCCCGTGCTCATCACCGGCATGGCCCAAGGCGGGCAACTCATGACCACCACCGAGGTCGACAACTGGCCGGCGGACGTGAACGGGGTGCAAGGCCCGGAACTGATGCAGCGTTTTCTGGAACATGCCGAGCGCTTCAACACCGAAATCGTGTTCGACCACATTGGTTCGGTCGACCTGTCCAAGCGCCCGTTCACCCTCAACGGTGACAGCGGCACCTACACCTGCGACTCCCTGATCATTGCCACCGGTGCGTCGGCCAAGTACCTGGGACTCCCTTCCGAGGAGGCGTTCATGGGCCGCGGCGTGTCCGGCTGCGCCACCTGCGACGGTTTCTTCTACCGCAATGAGGTCTGCTGCGTGGTCGGCGGCGGCAACACCGCCGTCGAAGAGGCGCTGTACCTGTCGAACATTGCCAGCAAGGTCTACCTGGTGCACCGCCGCGACAAGTTCAAGGCCGAACCGATCCTGGTGGACAAGCTCATGGCCAAGGTGGCCGAGGGCAAGATCGAACTCAAGACCTTCAAGACCCTGGACGAAGTGCTGGGTGACCAGAGCGGCGTGACCGGCATCCGCGTCAAGGACGTACGCAGCGGCGCGACCGAGGACATCACCCTCAAGGGCTGCTTCATCGCCATTGGCCACGCGCCCAATACAGAGATCTTCCAGGGACAGCTGCAGTTGGAAGGCGGCTACATCGTCACCCAGGGCGGGCTCAAGGGTTTTGCCACCCAGACCAGCGTGCCCGGCGTGTTCGCTGCGGGGGACGTGGCCGACCATGTCTACCGCCAAGCCATCACCAGCGCCGGCACCGGCTGCATGGCCGCGCTGGACGCGCAGCGCTTCCTGGAACAGGAATGAGCCGGTAGCGCCTCGAAAGCGCTCCCTGGCCAAGGTCTGCAAAGCCCGCTATAATGGCGGGCTTTGCTGCTTTGAGCTCGTGAGAGCCGTGGGCATCAATCGGGTTACCGCCACCCTTTTTTCTTGGCGAGGTGAGGCCAGAGCGAGACTGTGCAGGGCTGTTTTCAGTCGGTAGCAGTCGCCAGTAATGGCCGTTTTATATCGGAGTGTCCACATGGCACGCGTATGTGAAGTAACGGGCAAGAAGCCCATGGTCGGAAACAACGTTTCCCACGCCAACAACAAGACCAAGCGCCGGTTCCTGCCGAACCTGCAATACCGCCGTTTCTGGGTTGAGTCTGAAAACCGCTGGGTGCGCCTGCGTGTTTCCAGCGCCGCTCTGCGTTTGATCGACAAGAACGGTATCGACTCTGTGCTCGCCGATCTGCGCGCACGTGGCCAAGCTTAATTTGTAAGGAATCACCATGGCTACCAAAGGCGGACGCGAGAAGATCAAGCTGGAATCCACTGCCGGCACCGGTCACTTCTACACCACGACCAAGAACAAGAAGACCACTCCCGAGAAGATGCTGATCAAGAAATTTGATCCCAAAGCTCGCAAGCACGTGGACTACAAGGAAGTGAAACTGAAGTAATTCGGTTTTTCTCTTGCAACAAAAAGCCCGCCTGAAACGGCGGGCTTTTTGCATTCTGGGGACTCTCCAACGCCCCCAGCCCAAGGCCTATTTGCGCTGCCAGACCGCCGCAAAGAAGCCGTCGGTGCCGTGGCGGTGTGGCCACAGGCGCAGGTAGTGCTGGCCATCGTTTCCGCCTGCGCACAGGCTCGCGGCGTTCGCCACTTTCAGGCCACTGAGCACCTCACCCGCCGGCAGCAGGACAAAGTCGGAATTCGCGGCACTGAAGGCCTCGGCAATGGCTTCGTTTTCCTGCGGCAGCACGCTGCAGGTGGCATACACCAGACGACCACCGGACTTCACCATGCGCGCCGCACTCTGCAGGATCTTGCCCTGCAGCTCCGCCATCTCCTCCACCCCCTTGAGGGTCTGGCGCCACTTGAGGTCCGGATTGCGCCGCAAAGTGCCCATGCCCGTACACGGGGCGTCCACCAGCACGCGGTCGATCTTGCCCGCCAGGCGCTTGACGCGGTCATCGCGCTCGTGGGCAATGGCCGCCGGATGCACGTTGGACAGGCCGCTGCGGGCCAGACGGGGCTTGAGCGAATCCAGACGCCCGGCCGAGGTGTCGAACGCGTACAGGCGCCCGGTGTTGCGCATCATCGCGCCCAGTGCCAGGGTCTTGCCACCCGCACCGGCACAGAAGTCCACCACCATCTCCCCGCGCTTGGCATCGAGCAGCAGCGCCAGCAGCTGCGAGCCTTCGTCCTGCACTTCGACATCGCCCCGCGTGAACACGTCCAGCTTGTTCAGCGCCGGCTTGCCGTCGACGCGCAGCCCCCAGGGGGAAAACGGTGTAGGAATGGTCTTCACGCCGTCCTTGGCCAAGGCCTTTTGCACGTCGGCGCGCTTGGCCTTGAAATCATTCACGCGCAGGTCCAGCCCCGCCCCCTGGTTGAGGCTGTCAGCCAGGGCCCAGAATTCGTCCCCTACCTGGTCCTTGAGGGGCTGTACCAGCCACTCGGGCAGGTTGTGGCGGTGGCGTTCCATCAGGTCGGCCGGGTTGATCTGCTCGCACTGGTCGAGCCACTTCTTTTCCTGCTCGTTCAGGGCGCTGCGCAGGAAATCGCCGGAGCCATGGAAGCCCAGGATCGCCATGCGCCGCTCTTTCGAGCCGCTGCCGCTGGGTGCCATGTGGTCGAAGAGCTGCTTCTTGCGCAACACGGTGTACACCGTCTCGGCCAGGGTGGCACGCTCGCGCGGCCCCAGGTTGCGGTGCTCACGGAAATAGCGGGAGACAATGGCGTCTGCGGGGTGGTCCAGCTTCAGAACGAGGCCAACCAGTTCCGAACAGGCTTCTAATAGGGCTTTTGGATGCATAGCCCCGATTTTCCCATGCCCGACGAAACCCTTCCCCCGCTCATCGAAACGCCGCCCGGCCGCTACCGCCACTACAAGGGCATGGAGTACGAGGTGCTGGGCACCGTGCGCCACAGCGAAACCCTGGAGCCCATGACCCTGTACCGGGCACTGTACGGAGAGCATGGCCTGTGGGTGCGCCCCGCCGCCATGTTTGAGCAACAACTGGAAATCGGTGGTGTGCTGCAGCCGCGCTTTGTGCGTATCGACGCAGCGACACGCTAGGTCAGTCGAGGCACGGACACTTCCGCCCGCAAGCCACCACCAGGCCGGTTCGAGAGCTGCAGCTGACCACCGTGGCGCACTGCCACTTCGTGGGCAATCGACAGTCCCAATCCGACGCCACCCTGGTGGCGATTGCGCGATCCGTCCACGCGGTAGAAGGGCTCGATGACCCGAGACAGTTCTGACTCTTCCATCCCCATCCCGTCGTCATCGACGAGGATGCGAAGCTCCTCGCCCCTTACCAGGAGCGACACCCGAGCCCGGTGCCCATAGCGCACCGCGTTTTCGACCAGGTTGCCTACGCAGCGGCGCATGGCCCCGGATTGCAGCCGTGCGGTCTGACCATGGGCGAGCTCCCCCAGGCTGACGTCCAGCCCGGTCTCCTGCAGGTCATGCACGAGGGCCTCCACCAGGGCGCCCAGGTCTGCCCTGGCATAGGGTTCCGTGTCCGAGGCGCCCCGCAGATAGTCCAGTGTCGAGTGCACCATGGCCTCCATCTCGGCAATGTCACGTACGAAGCGCTCCCGAATTGCAGCATCGGCCAGGTACTCCGCCCGCAGTGCCAGGCGGGTCAGTGGCGTGCGCAGGTCGTGCGATACGGCCGCGAGGAAGCGGTCCCGTTGCGCCAGGTGCGCCAGCATGTGGCGCTGCAGTTGGTTGATCAGGCGCGTGGCCTCACGACACTCGGAGGTTCCCTCTTCGGGCAAGGGTCCCTGGTGCAGGTTCTGGCCCAGTGCCGCGGCCCCCTGAGCCAGCCGCTTCAAAGGCGACGCCAACCACCGCGCCCCGATCCAGGTGGCCAGCAGCAATGCAGCCACCCGCACTCCGATGTCCATCAACATGCCGGCTGGCGGCATCCCGCCCGGGGGAGGCCGGTGCGCTGGCGGCGGT
The DNA here is from genome assembly GCF_032337135.1 of Curvibacter sp. APW13. Taxonomy (NCBI): domain Bacteria; kingdom Pseudomonadati; phylum Pseudomonadota; class Betaproteobacteria; order Burkholderiales; family Comamonadaceae; genus Curvibacter; species Curvibacter sp. APW13. Next base: position 27,189 of record NZ_JAVXZZ010000004.1, read on the forward strand.
CCCGCCCAGACGGTAGTCTGCACGGGCGGCGGTGGCGGGCGAAACGCCGGGAAAACCTCAAACAGCAAGGTCAGGGCCAGCACGTGGCTAACCACGGCGGTCGCACCCAGCAGCCAGGCCAGGCGAGCGAACAGGGTACTAGGTAGCCACCCCTCGAGCCACGCACCAAGCCGTTGCAGGGTGGGCGGGACAGTCATGCGCGTTGCGGCCAAGCCATGCGCCCATGTACCGCCTGGGCATTGAGCATGTACCCAGCCCCGCGGACAGTCTTGATCAGGGGCTCGCCCTGCGGCTCGTGGCCCAGCTTCTGCCGTAGCCGGGACACCAGCAGGTCGATGCTGCGCTCGAAGGCGTCCATGTTGCGCCCACGGGCCTGCTCCATCAACTGATCCCGTGTCAGCAGGCGCTTGGGCGCACGCAGGAACACCGAGAGCAGACGGAATTCGGCATTGGACAGTGCCACCACCACACCGGCCGGCGACACCAGCGAGCGGTCGTGCCGGTGCAGTTCCCAGCCGTCGAAATTCACCACATCGCTGTACTGCGGGTCGGACGATGCCACCCCGTACTGCCGCGTGCGACGCAGCACGGTCTGGATGCGCGCCACCAGTTCACGCGGTTCGAACGGCTTGCTCACATAGTCGTCGGCACCGCTTTCCAGCCCAACCACGCGGTCAAAGGTCTCGGCGCGGGCTGTCAGCATGATGACCGGGAGTGCCGACTGCAGCCGGATCTCGCGTGCCAGCGTCAGCCCGTCCTCGCCGGGCAGCATCAGGTCCATCACCACCAGTTCGACCGGATGGCGGGCCAGCTGCGCACGCATTTCCACCCCGTTGGCCGCCGTGTGGCATTGCAGCGAAAACCGCGACAGGTAGCCCGCCAGCAGTTCGGTGATGTCGCGGTCGTCATCGACCACCAGGATGTGGGACAGCTTCGTCATGGGCGCAATGTTCCTCGCGCCACTGTAGACCGCTTCAAGCCCCGCCTAAAGCACCAAAACCGGGAGGAATCCGGTGGTTTTGGATCGAACGGAGCAGGCTTTGTATCCACCTTGATACAAAGCGGACAAACCGGCGATACCGCCGCTTTCAACAATGGGCTGGTCGCCGACGGTGCACTGCATCGGGGTGACATCCAACCCCTTTTGAAAGGAAGCACCATGAGTTCGATCAGCAACATCTCCAGCGGCAATGCCTGGAGCGCCCAACGCGCCAGCATGCAGACCCGCATGTTTGCCAAAGTGGATACCGACAGCAGTGGTGGCGTAGACGCGTCCGAACTGCAGACCATGCTCGAAGACGTGAGCAAACACACCGGCGTGAGCTTCGGCAAGACGGCCCAGGAATTGCTCACGGCCATGGACAGCGATGGCAATGGATCCCTGAACAGCGACGAACTGGCGCAGGGCATGCAGTCGGTCATGCCTCCTCCGCCGTCCACCATGGACTTTGCCCAGAGCCGCAGCGGCGCAGGCGACAACGACGACCTGTTCTCCAGGGTCGACACCGATGGCGATGGCAGCGTGAGCAAGTCGGAGATGAGCGACTTCGTCTCCAAGATGGGCAAGAACTCCGATACCAGCGAGGACAAGTTCAGCCAACTCGACACCGACGGCAGCGGATCGCTGAGCCAATCCGAGTTCGAGGCGGGTCGCCCACAGCCGCCCCAGGGCGGTGGAGGCATGCAAGGGGCCGGTGGCCCCCAGGGGGCCGCTCCCATGGGGCCGCCACCCGGCGGAGCACAGAAAGCGGAAAGCAGCGCGTCGAGCAGCACCACCTACGACCCCCTGGATACCAACCAGGACGGCGTGGTGTCCGAAATGGAGCGGCTGGCCGGGGCTCTGAAAGACCTGGCGCAGACCGCCTCCGACAAATCCACCGCTTCCGGGGATGCGTCGCAGGCACTGATCGCCACGCTGGGCCAGAAGCTCTACGACCAGATCAGCACCAATTGGTTGACGGACAAAGGCGCCAGCAGCCTGAGCGCCACGGCCTGACGGGCGACCACAACGCCCACCTGCCAAGATTGGCGATTAAATAGACCACTAGCCCGCGCAAACCATGCGCATGCAGCTACATTTTTCGTAGCAAGTTGGCGATCGCCTGCGGGTAGATGATGTGCTCCTGCGTCAGCACCCGCGCGGCCAGGGTGTCGGCCGTGTCGTCCGGCAGCACCGGTACGACGGCCTGCTCCAGGATCGGGCCATGGTCGAGCTCGGCCGTCACCAGGTGCACCGTGGCCCCGGCGAACTTGCACCCGGCCTCGATGGCGCGCTGGTGCGTGTGCAGGCCCGGGAACGCGGGCAGCAGCGATGGGTGGATGTTGGTGAGCCTGCCCGCATAGCGCGCCGTGAAGCCGGGCGTGAGGATGCGCATAAACCCGGCCAGCACCACCAGGGCCGGATCGTGCTGGTCGATCTGGGCCGCCAGGGCTTCGTCAAACGCCTCACGGCTGGGAAACGCCTTGTGGTCCAGCACCGCCGTGGCAATGCCGTACTCGGCCGCAAACGCCAGCCCCTTGGCGTCCGCCTTGTTGCTGATCACGGCGGCAACGCGCGCACCGTATTTCTCGGCCCAGTGCTCGCGCAACGCAGTTTTCACAATGGCTGCCATGTTGGAGCCACCGCCAGAGATCAAAATGACGATGTTTTTCATACGGGCTGAATTATCGCGCCCTCAACCTGTCTGACCTCCATGACCGAACCCACTCCTCCTACCCCTTCGCTGCTCCTGACACCCGTGGAGGCCCGCGTGGTCGCCACCCTGATGGAAAAAGCCCGCACCGTGCCTGACAGCTACCCGCTGTCCGTGAACGCCCTGCTGCTGGGCTGCAACCAGAAAACCAGCCGCGACCCCGTGATGGAACTCTCGGAAGCCGACGTGATGCAGGCGCTGGAAGAGCTGCGCGACAAGAACCTGGTGCGCGAGGTCAGCGGGGCCCGGGTGCCACGCTTCGAGCACAACTTCCAGCGCGGTGCCGGCGTGTTCGAGCAGGCCGCCGTGCTGCTGGGCCTGCTGATGCTGCGCGGGCACCAGACCGCTGCCGAACTGCGCCTGAATGCCGAGCGCTGGTACCGTTTCGCTGACGTCTCGTCGGTTGAGGGCTTTCTGGAAGAACTGCAGGAACGAAGCGCGGAAAAAGGCGGACCGCTGGTCGTGAAGCTTCCCAAGGCACCGGGGGCGCGCGAGGCCCGCTGGGCCCACCTGCTGTGTGGTGCGGTCGACGCCAGTGCGCCCGGCAGCGGCAGCGGCGCAGGCGGCGCCAACCAGGCGCGCATCGAAGCCCTGGAGGCCGAGGTGGCCCAACTGCGTGCCACGGTGGCATTGCTGTGCAAGGAGCTGGGCGTGTCACCACCTGGACAGGATGAATAGTACGATCGTGCTAAAAACTGCTTTTGCTTAGCCGCACAACACGGAGACATCCCCATGGACTTGGCATTCACGCCGGAAGAACAGGCATTTCGACAGGAAGTTCGCGCTTGGGTACGGGACAACCTGCCCGCAGACATCGCCCACAAGGTACACAACGCCCTGCACCTGACCCGCGAGGACATGCAGCGCTGGGCCAGGATTCTGGGCAAGAAGGGCTGGCTCGGTTTTGCCTGGCCTAAGCAGTTCGGCGGCCCGGGCTGGAACGCCGTGCAAAAGCACCTGTTTGAAGAGGAATGTGCCCTGGCCGGTGCGCCGCGCATCGTGCCCTTCGGCCCGGTGATGGTGGCCCCGGTGATCATGGCCTTCGGCAACCGCGAGCAGCAGGAGCGCTTCCTGCCCGGCATCGCCAGCGGTGAAGTCTGGTGGAGCCAGGGCTACAGCGAACCGGGCTCGGGCTCGGACCTGGCCTCCGTCAAGACCCGCGCCGAACGCCAAGGCGACAAATACATCGTCAACGGCCAGAAGACCTGGACCACGCTGGGCCAGTACGGCGAATGGATCTTCTGCCTGGTGCGCACCAGTACCGAGGGCAAGCCCCAGACCGGCATCAGCTTCCTGCTGATCGACATGAAGAGCCCGGGCGTCACGGTGCGCCCCATCATCATGCTCGACGGCGGCCACGAAGTGAACGAGGTCTTCTTCGACAACGTGGAAGTGCCCGTGGCCAACCTCATCGGTGAGGAAAACAAGGGCTGGAACTACGCCAAGCACCTGCTGGCCCATGAGCGCACCAACATTGCCGACGTGAACCGCTCCAAGCGCGAGCTGGAGCGCTTGAAACGCATCGCCAAACGTGAAGGCGTGTGGGAAGACCGCCGTTTCCGCGACGAAATCGCCAAGCTGGAAGTGGACATCGTGGCGCTGGAAATGCTGGTGCTGCGCGTGCTCTCAGCCGAAAAATCGGGCAAGAACCCGCTGGACATCGCCGGCCTGCTCAAGATCCGCGGTTCGGAAATCCAGCAACGCTACTCCGAACTCATGATGCTCGCCGCCGGCCCCTACGCCATTCCCCTGATCCGCGAGGCCATGGAAGCTGGTTGGCAAGGCGACCAGGCTTTTGGCGCCCTGGGTGGTTTCCCTGGTGGTGAAGTGGCCAACGCACCGTTGGCCTCCACCTACTTCAATCTGCGCAAGACCACCATCTACGGTGGTTCCAACGAAGTGCAGCGCAATATCGTGTCCCAGGTCGTACTCGGCTAAGACGTCTTTCCAAGAGGTAACAACATGGATTTCGATTTTTCCGACGACCAACAGCAACTCCGTGATGCCTGCGCCAAATGGGTCGAAAAAGGCTACAGCTTCGACCGCCGCCGCGCCATTGAGAAGGCCGGTGGCTTCGACCGCGCCGCCTTCCATGAACTGGCTGAACTGGGCCTTTGCGGCCTCTATGTTCCGGAAGCGGACGGCGGCCTCGGCATGGGGCCCATTGAGGGCATGGTGGTGATGGAGGAACTGGGGCGCGGCATCGTGCTCGAACCCCTGGCGCAAAGCCTCATCGCCGGTGCCGTCATCGCTGGCTACGGTGATGCCGCCACCAAGGCAGCCTGGTTGCCCGGCATTGCCAGCGGCGAGAAGCTGGTGGTACTGGCCTACCAGGAGCGTGCCGCCCGCTACCGCCTCGACGTTTGCGAGGCAAAAGCAACTGCAGCCCCCGGCGGTTATGTGCTGAACACTACGAAAAGCATAGTACCTGTCGGTGACCAGGCCGATGCCTTCATCGTCCCGGCCAAGATCAACAGCCAGCTGGCCTTGTTCCTCGTCGAGCGAAGCAGTGCGGGCGTGAGCACCCGGGGCTACGGCACCCAGGATGGCGGCCGCGCCGCCGAAGTGGCCCTCAAGAACGCCCCCGCCACCCTGCTGACGGCCGACGGTCAGACCGCACTGGAGCATGCGGTGGATATCGGCATTGCCTGTGCCTGTGCTGAAGCGGTAGGCGTCATGGACAAGACCATGGCCATCACGGCCGAATACCTGAATACCCGCAAGCAATTCGGCGTGCCGATCTCCAGCTTCCAGGCCCTGCGCCACCGCGCCGCCGACATGAAGATGCAACTGGAACTGGCCCGCTCGATGAGCTACTACGCCAGCCTCAAGCTCAACGCACCGGCCCCCGAGCGCCGGGCCGCGCTGGCCCGTGCCAAGTACCAGCTGGGCAATTCCATGCGCTTCATCAGCCAGCAGTCGGTGCAGCTGCATGGCGGCATCGGTGTGACCGATGAATACATCGTGAGCCACTACTTCAAGAAGCTCACCCAGCTGGAAATGACGTTTGGCGACACCCTGCACCACCTCGGCGAGGTGTCGGATCGGATGACGGAGACCGCTGGCGTCTTTGCCTGACGGCTCGCCCGTTCTCTGAACAGCGCCTGCACCCGACATTCGGTGCAGGCGCTGTTTTTTTTCCGTCCCAGTGCTACAGTGTGCGGTACAACCACTGTATGCAATCCGGTAGAAAGGCGCTCCGAGCATGATCCACCGCCTCTTTCGGCCACGCTGGGCCTTGGCTGCCGCGGCCGCAACGCTGTCGCTGGCTGCCCAGGCGGTTGACCTGCGCGCCTATACCGGTGACTGGGCACCGTACAACTTCGAAGAGGGTGGAAAGGTCACCGGCATAGCCACCGATGTTTTCCTTACGGCGTGCAAGCAGGCAAAACTGACATGCAGCACGGAGATGCTGCCATGGGCCCGAAGCTACAAGATTGCCACCACCGAACCCGGCACGCTCATCTACACCACCGCACGCAAACCCTCGCGCGAACAGGAGTTTGTCTGGGTCGGCCCGCTGCTGCCACGCACCACCTGGGTATACGTACGCAACGACCCGGCCATTGTCACCAAGGCCCCCTCAGACATCAGCAAGCTGACCATCGGCATCGTGCGCGGAGAAGCTTCCGAAACCGATCTGCTGGCCGCGGGTTTGCCCGAATCGGGACTGTCGCGCCAGCCGACCAATGCCGATGTCATCCGCCTGTTGCGCCTGGGTGTGATCGATGGCATGGTCGACACCGAAATCGGCATGTTGTGGAACCTCAAGACCAATGACTTTGCGCCCAACTTCATGCGCCAGGCCTACAAGCTCACCGACGAAGGCGCGTACTACTACGCACTGAACCTCAATACCCCGCCCGAGACCGTCAAGAAGCTGCAAGCCGCAGTCGACAAGCTGCGCACCAGTGGAGAGATCCAGAAGGTCGTGCAGCGCTACGTGGGCGGACGCTGAGCGCCGCGCAGGCGGTCAACCCAGCAGACGCGACGTGCGCGGAACGTGGGCGCGCAGGAACTCCATCTGGTCGGCCAAGATGCGGCGGTTGCGCAGGATGAAGTCTTCCCACAGGCTGGGCACATAGGGTGCATACAGCAACGGCATGTGTGCCTGCTCGGGCGTGCGGTGGCTCTTGCGATGGTTGCACGGCTTGCAGGCCGTGACCACGTTCATCCAGGTGTCCTGGCCGTGCTGCGCAAAGGGGATGATGTGCTCCCGGGTCAGGTCGCTCTCGTGGAAGTGCTCGCCACAGTAGGCGCAGATGTTGCGATCGCGGGCAAAGAGCTTCTCGTTGGTGAGGCCGGGACGCAGGTTGAAGGGGTTGATGCGCGGCACGCCACGGGTGCCGATGATGCTGTTGACGCGGATGATCGACTGCCGCCCGGTGATGGCGTTGTGTCCGCCATGGAACACCGCAATCTCGCCACCCGACTCCCAGCGCACCTCGTCCGACGCGTAGTGGATGACCGCCTGCTCCAGCGAGATCCACGACTGTGGCAGGCCTTGGGCCGACAACTTCAAGACTTTCACGCAGCTACCCCTCATGCAATGCCGGGATGGCCATGGCGGATGCCACTGCGCCCCGGAAGATTCAGAAATATGCCCAGAAATCCCTGCGGCGCACACCTTGCCACCGATGCAGAGCCTGCAACCATTGGTGGGAGCGCTCGCCGCTGCGTCACAATATACCCTGTTTGCATGACAAATAGGTTTCACGCCCCCGCAACCCCTGCGCAAGGCGCTATCAAAACGATAACAGGCACATGAAAGTTTTTCGCGGTTTCAAACACCCGGGTGTGGCCCCCGCCTGCGCCGTCACCATTGGCAATTTCGACGGTGTGCACCGCGGTCACCAGGCCATGCTCTCGCTGCTCAAGGGCGAAGCGCATCAGCGTGGCGTGCCCAGCTGTGTGCTGACCTTCGAACCGCACCCGCGCGACTACTTTGCCGAGCTGCACAAGAAGCCCGAGCTGGCCCCGGCCCGCGTAGGAACCCTGCGCGACAAGCTCGAAGACCTGGCCCAGTGCGGCGTCGATCAGGCGGTGGTGCTGCCCTTCGATGCCCGGTTGGCCAACCAGTCGCCCCAGGAATTCATCCAGCAGGTGCTGCTTGATGGCCTGGGCGCGAAGTACGTGCTGGTGGGCGACGATTTCCGCTTTGGCAAGCAACGCGCCGGCGACTATGCCCTGCTCGACGCCGCCGGGGAAGCCCAGGGCTTTGACGTGGCACGCATGAACTCTTATGAGGTGCACGGCCTGCGCGTTTCCAGCTCGGCGGTACGTGATGCCCTGGGCCAGGGCCGCATGCAGGACGCCGCCCGCCTGCTGGGGCGCCCCTACTACATCTCCGGGCACGTGGTCCATGGCCGCAAGCTCGGCCGTACCCTCGGGTTCAAGACCCTGAACCTGCGTTTTGCCCATTGGAAACCGGCCGCGAGCGGCATCTTCGTGGTGCTGGTGCACGGGTTGTCACACAAGCCCATTCAGGGGGTGGCCAACCTGGGTGTACGTCCATCGCTGGACCCCAATGACGTGAACGGCGGGCGTGTATTGCTGGAAACCCACTGCCTGGACTGGCCCGACGCACTCGGGGCGGAAGGTGCCTACGGTAAAATCATCCGTGTGGAACTGCTACACAAACTGCACGACGAGCTCAAATACGACGGTCTGGACGCCTTGACCCAAGGCATACGCCAAGACTGCGACGCGGCGCGTGCCTGGTTCTCCAAGCGAATTTGACAGGGCCGGGAGCCCCGCAAGCCTCCCACCGCGTACCTGGCCCCGCGCGTCCGCCCCCTGACAGTGAACGCCGATCCACCGTGGATGGGCTTGTTTTCCCGGCGCAGCGCTTTCAGCATGCCAGCGCCCCAGAATTTGAGAGAAGCCATGACCGACGCAAAGACCCCCAGCCCCAAGGCCGAAGCCAGCGTGTACCGCGACACGCTCAACATGCCCGACACCGTGTTTCCCATGCGCGGCGACCTGCCCAAGCGCGAGCCCGCCTGGGTCAAGGACTGGAATGACAATGGGCTGTACGCCAAGCTGCGCAAGGCCCGCGCCGGCCAACCCCTCTTTGTGCTGCACGACGGCCCGCCCTACGCCAACGGCAAGCTGCACATCGGCCACGCACTGAACAAAGTCCTGAAGGACATGATCGTCAAGAGCAAGCAGCTCGCTGGCTTTGACGCGCAGTACATCCCCGGCTGGGACTGCCACGGCCTGCCGATCGAAAACGCCATCGAAAAGCTGCATGGCCGCAACCTGAGCCGTGACGACATGCAAGCCAAGAGTCGCGCCTACGCTACCGAGCAGATCGACCAGCAGCGCGAGGACTTCAAGCGCCTGGGTGTGCTGGGCGACTGGGAACGCCCCTACAAGACCATGAACCCGGCCAACGAGGCCGGCCAGATCCGCGCCTTCAAGCGCGTGATCGAACGCGGCTTCGTCTACCGTGGCTTGAAGCCCGTGTACTGGTGTTTCGACTGCGGCTCATCCTTGGCCGAGTTCGAGATCGAATACGCCGACAAGAAGAGCGACACCTTGGACGTGGCCTTCGAGGCCAACGATCCCGCCGCGCTGGCCCAGGCCTTCGGCTTGTCGGCGCTGCCCGGCGATGGCAACAAGAAGGCCTTCGTGGTGATCTGGACCACCACCGCCTGGACCATCCCCGCCAACCAGGCCCTCAATGCCCACCCCGAGCTGGAGTACGCCCTGGTCGACACGCCGCGCGGCGTGCTGCTGCTGGGCGCCAGCCTGGTCGAAAAGTGCCTGGAGCGTTTCCAGCTCGAAGGCACGGTGATCGCCACGGCCAAGGGCGAATCCCTGCGCGGCCTGGTGTTCCGCCACCCCTTGTACGACGTGGAGAGCGGCAGCAATGCCTTCAGCTACAAGCGTCTCTCGCCGCTGTACCTGGCCGACTACGTGAGCGACAGCGACGGCACCGGCATCGTGCACTCGTCACCTGCCTACGGCCTCGATGACTTCAACAGCTGTGTCGCCCACGGCATGAAGTACACCGACATCCTGAACCCGGTACAGGGTAACGGCAGCTATACCGACGAACTGCCCTTGTTCGGTGGCATGAACATCTGGAAGGCTTGCCCGGTCATCATCGACACGCTCCGAACCCACGAGCGCCTGATGGCCACGCAGCCCATCGTCCACAGCTACCCGCACTGCTGGCGCCACAAGACGCCAGTGATCTACCGCGCCGCCGCCCAGTGGTTCGTGCGCATGGACGAAGGCGTGGGCGTCTTCACCAAGGACAAGGCCCCCAAGACCCTGCGCCAACTGGCACTGGACGCCATCGACCAGACCCACTTCTACCCCGAGAACGGCCGCGCCCGCCTGCGCGACATGATCGCCAACCGGCCCGACTGGTGCATCTCGCGCCAACGCAGCTGGGGCGTGCCCGTGCCCTTCTTCCTGCACAAGGATTCGGGCGAACTGCACCCGCGCACCATGGAGATCCTGGACCAGGCCGCCGACATTGTGGAAAAGGGTGGCATCGAGGCCTGGAGCCGCGTGACGGTAGCCGACATCCTGGGTGCGGCGGATGCTGAGCACTACACCAAGAGCACCGACATCCTGGAGGTGTGGTTCGACTCCGGAAGCACATTCCAGCACGTGCTGCGCGGCAGCCACAAGGACGCCTACAGCGTGCTGCCGTACCACGCGGAAGGCCCCGAGGCAGATCTCTACCTTGAAGGCCACGACCAGCACCGCGGCTGGTTCCACAGTTCGTTGCTCTTGGGCTGCGCCCTGTACGACCGTGCGCCCTACCGCGGCCTGCTGACCCACGGCTTTGCCACCGACGGCCAGGGCCGCAAGATGAGCAAGAGCCTGGGCAACACGGTGGAGCCGCAGAGCGTGACCACCAAGATGGGCGCCGAGATCGTGCGCCTGTGGGTGGCGGCTACCGACTATTCGGGCGACCTCAACATCGACGACAAGATCCTGGCGCGCGTGGTGGACACCTACCGCCGCGTGCGCAATACGCTCAAGTTCCTGCTGGCCAATGTCTCTGACTTTGACCCGGCCAAGGACGCTGTGCCGGCAGACCAGTTGCTGGAGATCGACCGCTACGCGCTGTCGCGCCTGTCGCAGCTGCAGGCCGACATCCTGGCCCACTACCAGGTCTACGAGTTCCACCCTGTGGTGCACAAACTGCAGGTGTATTGCAGCGAGGACCTGGGCGCCTTCTACCTGGACGTGCTCAAGGACCGCCTCTACACCACCGGCGCCAACTCCCTGGCACGCCGATCGGCGCAAACCGCACTGTGGACTATCACCCAGGCCATGCTGCGCTGGATGGCACCGTTCCTGAGCTTCACCGCCGAAGAGGCCTGGAGCGTGCTGGGGGCCGAGGGCAAGACGCCCGCCGCCCACCGCGACTCGATCTTCTTCGACCAGTACCTGACACTGCCCGCCGCCGACGAGGCGCTGCTGGCCAAGTGGGCCCGCATCCGTGCCGTGCGCGAAGCCGTGAACAAGGAAATCGAGACCCTTCGCTCCGATGGCAAGGTGGGGGCATCGTTGCAGGCCGAGGTATCCGTCACGCTGCCGGCCGACGACTACGCCGCCCTGGCCAGCCTGGGGGCCGACGCGAAGTTCGTGTTCATCACATCCGCTATCGAATTGGTAGCGGGTGACGCAGTTTCCATCCGGGTCAGCGCCACCAACGGCACCAAGTGCGAACGCTGCTGGCACTACACCGACGACATCGGGCACCACGCTGCGCACACAACCCTGTGCGGGCGCTGCGTCAGCAACCTCGATGGTGCCGGTGAAAAAAGGCTGTTTGCCTGATGGCCCGCGGCAGCAAATCCGCAGGTGGCAGCAGCAACATGCTGCAGTGGCTGGGTCTGGCCTTCATCCTGCTGTTGGCCGACCAGTTCACCAAGATCCTGATCGTGGGCTACTACCACCTGGGTGACAGCACCTATGTGACCAGTTTCTTCAACGTGGTGCGGGTGCACAACACCGGCGCGGCCTTCAGTTTCCTGGCCTCGGCTGGCGGCTGGCAGCGCTGGCTCTTCACGGCCATCGGCATCATTGCGGCGGGCGTGATCATCTGGATGATCCGCTCCCACCGCGGCCAGAAGCTGTTCTGCTTTGCGCTGGCCTGCATCCTGAGCGGTGCCGTGGGCAATGTAATCGACCGCCTGGTCTACGGCTACGTGGTGGACTTCCTGGACTTCCACTGGGCCGGATGGCACTTCCCGGCCTTCAACCTGGCCGACAGCGCCATCACCCTGGGTGCGGCCTGCCTGATCCTGGACGAGCTGATGCGGGTACGCCGGAGCTAGGGTAGCGGGCACGCTGCGCCGCTTTACGAGCCGCTGTCCCCCAAGAGGACTCGCTTGGGGGCGGCCCGGCGGCGAATCCTAGAACAGGAAGCCGGTCGACAGGACCTGTTCGGACATCCAGATCTTCTGGTCGGCCGTGCCCTTGTAGACGGGAACGTTGCGCAATTCACCATAAGCGATCTTCTGGGTCAGCTCCAGGTAGATCGATTTGTAGACGGTGTAGCGCAGTCCCACTTCCACGCCGGCGGTCCAGCCATTGATCTGCCACCAGTCGCCTTTCCCACAGCAGATGTTCTGGTTCTTGGGACCCACCTGGTTTTCCTGACCAAAAATCGTGTTCTCGGCATGGGGCAACAAGATGCCAGCCCCCAACCGGCTAACCAACTGCAGGTCGCCGGGTTGCTGCACCGGCCCGCGCAGGTGCTTGAACCACACGGCATTGAGCATGATGTGGTTCAGGCCGTTATGCAGCGCATAGTAGAAGTTCTGCGAGTTGAGGGTGACTTGCCCGGTCTGGGGTGCCGTGCCGGTGATCTCCACCGTCTGGTTCAGGTCGGTGTTGTACTTGCTGTGGTCGATGTTGAGTTCGATCGCGAAAGTCTTGTCCTCGTTGAGGAACTTGCCGATGCGGATGTTCTCCTGCGGATTGGTCAGTTCGAGCGACAGCGTCGACTTGATCGTGTCCTCGAAGCTGGTCGGAAAATCGGTCGCCGATGCCTGGTGCACCGTGAAGTCACGGCCCAGCTCGGGCTGCGACACATGGATGTCCGACGGGGCGTACTGCTGGCGGCTCCAGCCCCAGGAAAAATACCAGTTTTCCTTGGCATTGAGCGCGCGGTCAAAGCTGGCCTTGGTGGCCTGCTCGGTGGGAGCGGAAGTTTGTGCCCATGCGTCGACGCAGGGCACACAGGCCAGCGCGGCGCACAGCACGGCATGGCTGGCAGTGAATGGTTTCATGGGGGCATCCGTCAAGGTCAGGCGCTGTACCACCAGCATGAGGCGGCAAGCATCGCGGGCCTTGCGGCCCTGTACCGGGATTTTACCCCTATGGGTGTTCAGGGATTTCGTGAAGAACTGCGCTTCAAAGCGTCAGGATGGTCGAGCCTGTGGTCTTGCGGGCTTCCAGGTCGCGGTGGGCCTGCTGCACGTCTTCCAGCGCATAGCGTTGGGCGATGTGGATCTTGACCGCACCACTGGCCACCACGGCAAAAAGCTCGTCGGCCATGCTCTGCGTGGTCTCGCGGGTGGCGATGTGGGTAAACAGGGTCTGGCGTGTCACGTACAGCGAGCCCTTGGGGCCCAGGATGCCGGGGGCGAACGGCGCCACCGGGCCCGATGCGTTGCCGAAGCTGGCCATCAGGCCGAAAGGACTCAGGCAATCCAGTGACTTGTCCCAGGTGTCCTTGCCGACCGAGTCGTAGACCACCTTGACCCCCTTGCCGCCGGTGATGTCCTTGACCCGCACAGCAAAGTCTTCTGCTGTGTAATTGATAGCATGCTCCGCACCATTGGCAAGGGCCAGCTGGCATTTCGCTTCGGAGCCGGCGGTTGCGATCAGGCGCAGGCCCAGGGCCTTGGCCCACTGGCAGGCAATCAAGCCCACGCCCCCCGCAGCGGCATGGAACAGCACGAAGTCTCCGGCCTGCAAACCGCCCACCGGCAGGGTGCGCTTGAGCAGGTACTGGGCGGTCAGCCCCTTGAGCATCATGGCCGCACCGGTCTCGAAGCTGATGGCGTCGGGCAGCTTGCACACGCATTTGGCTGGCATCACCCGCACATCGCAGTAGGCACCTGCCGGGTTGCTGGCATAGGCCGCACGATCCCCCACCTGCAGATGCGTCACCCCGTCGCCGACAGCTTCCACGACACCCGCTCCCTCCATGCCCAACTGGGCCGGCATCGGCATCGGGTACAGGCCGGTGCGGTGGTAGACATCGATGTAGTTCAGCCCCACAGCGTGGTGGCGGATGCGAATTTCGCCTGGGCCAGGTTCGCCCACATGGACCTGGTCGACAACCAGTTGTTCGGGGCCACCGTGCTGGTGGATGCGTACGGCGCGGGACGAAATGGCAGACATGGCGTGTTTCCTCAAGGTTGATACGGCGATGGCCGGCATATTGCCATGCAATCCATTTCCTGCGCAGTGACTGGGGCACCCGCGCCGCCCTGTACAGTAGCGACCATGGACAAGCGACTCACCCCGGCGGCGGCGGGGCTCCTCATCATTCCCCCCATGCTGTGGGCTGGCAACGCGGTGGTCGGGCGCATGATGGCGCCGCTGGTGTCCCCCATGACGCTCAACCTGCTGCGCTGGACCTTGGCCGGACTGGTGCTGCTGCCCATGGCCGGCGGTATCCTGCGCAGCGGCAGCCCGCTGTGGACCCAGTGGCGCTGGTTCGCCTGGATCAGCCTGTTTTCCATCGGTGGCTACAACGCCTTGCTGTACCTGGCGCTGAACACCTCGACCCCGATCAACGTCACCCTGGTGGGCGCCAGCACACCCATCTGGATGCTGCTGATCGGGCGCATTTTCTACGCCACCGAGATCACCCCGCGCCAGCTGCTGGGAGCCGCGCTGTCCATGGCCGGTGTCGCACTGGTGCTGTCGCGCGGCGAGTGGGACACCCTGCGCTCCCTGCGTCTGGTGGCGGGCGACATCTACATCCTGCTGGCATCCATGGCCTGGGCCTACTACAGCTGGCTCATTGCACACCCGCCTGCGGCCACCGCCCCGGTGCGATCCCACTGGGCCCCGTTCCTGCTGGGTCAGATCGCCTTCGGGCTGGTGTGGTCATCGGCCTTCAGCGCAGCGGAATGGACCTGGACGCCTGCCCACATCGACTGGAGTCCGGCCGTATGCGCTGCCCTGGCTTTCATTGCCCTGGGGCCGGCCGTGACGGCCTATGCCACCTGGGGCGCCGGCGTGGCGCGCGCAGGCCCGGCCATTGCGGGCTTTTTCATCAACCTCACGCCCCTGTTCACGGCCCTGCTGTCTTCGGCCTTCCTGGGCGAGGCACCACACCTGTACCACGGCGTGGCCTTCGTGCTCATCGTGGCCGGCATTGCCTTCAGTTCCCGCAGGTAGCAGGCCCACTACACCGCCCACTCCTGCGCCTGCACATAGGCCAGCAGGAACTCGGAAAAGCGCAAGGCGGCCGGAGACAAGCTGCGGTCCTTGCGGTGCAGCACAAAGAACTTGCGCCGCACCACCGGGTCGTACAGGGGCCGCGACTGCAACCCATGCAAACGGATCAGCGGGGCGGCGTAGGGCAGGCAGGTGGTCACCCCCAGCCCGCATTGGACCATTGCAAATGCCGTGGTCATGAAACCCACTTCCCGCACTGCTGCCACATTGGCATCACGCAGATACGGTTGCAGATCGCCACGCAGCCGCTGCGTGAACTCGCCCTGCAAGGCAATCAGCGGGTGGCCCAGCACGTCATTCCAACGCACCTTGCGCAAGCGTTGCAAGGGGTGTCCGGGCGCAAACGCGACCACAAACGGCAACTCGAACAGCGGTACGGTCTGCAGCTCCGGCGCATAGTCGCGCTCCGGCCCCACGCCGAAGTCCACCTCGCCGCTCTGCACCTTGGCCACCACGCTTTCGACCATGGTGTCCTGCAGGCGGACCTCGATGTCCGGACACTGCTGCGCGAATGCGGCCATCGCTTCGGGCAGGACCGTGCACGCCAGCAGCTGCGGCGCGGCCAGTCGCACCACACCGCGCTTGAGGGCCTTGATGTCGGCCATCGTGTCCAGCGCACCGTCGAGGTCCTGCAGCACCTTGCGCGCCAGCGGATGGAACTCCCGACCCGCGTCGGACAGGCTGACCCTGCGGGTACTGCGGTGCACCACCTGAACCCCCAGCGCAGCCTCCAGTTCCCGGATCAACCCGCTCAGCGCCGACTGGGTGATGAACAGGCTGTGCGCAGCTTCCGTAAAGCTGCCGGTATCGACCAGTGCACAGAAGGCCCGCAATTGGCGCAAGGTCACATTCATCACATATTCCTATAAATTCATCATAAAAATCAGTTTGCATGATAGATGAATTGGCCCTGTAATGGCGCCCATTCCCGTGAATGGAACCCACCATGAAAATCCAGAAGATTCACCACGTCGCCTACCGCTGCAAGAACGCCAAGGAAACCGTGGAGTGGTACGAGAAGCACCTCGGCATGCGCTTCATCCTGGCCATCGCTGAAGACGCCGTGCCCTCCACCGGCGCAGCTGACCCCTACATGCACGTGTTTCTCGACGCTGGCCAGGGCAATGTGCTGGCCTTCTTCGAACTGCCCACCTGCGCCCCCATGGGCCGCGACGAGAACACCCCCACCTGGACCCAGCATCTGGCGCTCGAAGTGGCCAGCATGGACGAGTTGCTGGCAGCCAAGGCCAGCCTGGAAGCGGCTGGCATCGAGGTAGTGGGCGTGACCGACCACACCCTGTTCAAGTCGATCTATTTCTTCGACCCCAGCGGCCATCGACTGGAGCTGGCCTGCAACACCGCCACCCCCGCCATGTACGCCGAACTGGACCGCGTCAAGCGCGACATGCTCGCCGAGTGGGACCGCACCAAGAAGGCCCCCAAGCACGCCGCCTGGATGCACAACGGCCAGGGGTTCCCAAAGTGAGCGCGTGCAGGACCGTCCCCAAGCAAGCGCGCACTGCACTGCGTAGCACGGAGGTTTGCGCATGAGCGTTGTTCTGAACGAGACCCACGACCCGACACTGCAAAGCTGGGTGGCCTCGGCCAATGCGCCGGACACCGACTTCCCTGTGCAGAACCTGGCTTTTGGCGTGTTCCGCCGCGCGGGTGCTCCGGAGGGTTTTCGTGTCGGCGTGGCCATCGGCGACCAGATTCTCGACCTGGGCGCGGCCTTGCGCAGCGGTGTGTTCGTGCACCAGCCGGCCCCAGCCCTGAAGGCTGCCCAGGCCTGCGACAGCCACACACTCAATGCCCTGATGGCACTGGGAAGCTCGCACTGGTCCGCCCTGCGCCTGGCCCTGTCGCGCCTGCTGCGCACAGGTGCGGCGGAACAGGCCGTACTGCAAGCCTGCCTGCAGCCCCAAGACCAGGCGGTATACGCGGTGCCAGCGCAGATTGGCGACTACACCGACTTCTACACCTCCATCCACCACGCCACCAACGTCGGCAAGCTGTTCCGCCCGGACAACCCCTTGCTGCCCAACTACCAGTGGGTGCCCATCGGCTACCACGGTCGCAGCTCCAGCATCGGCGTCAGCGGCCAGGCCTTCCACCGCCCCCTCGGCCAGACCCTGCCGCCCGGTGCCAGTTCGCCGGTGTTCGGCCCGAGCAAGCGCCTGGACTACGAACTCGAACTCGGTGTATTCATCGGCAACGGCAACCCCCTGGGCGAACCGATTGCGCTGGATGCCGCCGAGGACCATGTGTTCGGCCTGTGCCTGTTCAACGACTGGTCGGCACGCGACCTGCAGGGCTGGGAATACCAGCCCCTGGGCCCCTTCCTGTCCAAGAATTTCGCCAGCACGGTCTCGCCCTGGGTGGTCACGCTCGAAGCGCTGGCCCCTTACCGCCGTGCCTGGGTCCGCCCGGCCGACCACCCCCAGCCCCTACCCTACCTGGACAGCACCACGCTGCGCCGGGAAGGCGCGCTGGACATCGAGCTCGAGGTGCTGCTGCAGACCGCCGTCATGCGTGCGCAGGGGCAGCCCGCCCAGCGCATTTCGCGCTCCAATTTCCACCACGCCTACTGGAGCGTGTCGCAGATGGTGGCGCACCACACGGTGAACGGCTGCAACCTGCAGCCGGGTGACCTGCTGGGCTCGGGCACCCAGAGCGGGCCCAACCCCGAGGAAGCCGGTGCGCTCATCGAGCTCACCGTGGGTGGCAAGCAGCCCCTCACGCTGGCCAATGGCGAGACGCGTACCTTCCTCGAAGACCACGATACCGTGGTGTTCCGGGCCCACTGCGCGAAAGAAGGTGCCGCCCGCATCGGCTTCGGCGAAGTCAGCGGCACCGTGCTGCCGGCCCGCGCCAGCGTGGGAGCCTGACATGCGCCAGCTCTACAGCTATTTCCGCAGTTCGGCGTCGTACCGCGTGCGCATCGCGCTGCACCTCAAGGGTCTGGACTTCGACACCGTGCCCGTGCACCTGCTGCGCGACGGCGGCGAGCAGCATGGCGAGGCCTACCGCGCCATCAACCCGGCCCAACTGGTGCCCGCGCTGGTGGATGAGAGCCTGGCCTTGGGCCAGTCCGTGGCCATCATGGAGTACCTGGAAGAAGCCTACCCGAGCCCGGCGTTGCTCCCCCTTGAGCGCGCCAGCCGCGCCCAGGTGCGTGCCGTGGTGCAGGCCATTGCCTGCGACATCCACCCCCTGAACAACCTGCGGGTGCTGCAGTACCTGGAACACACGCTGGGGCACGACGAAGCCACGCGGGCCACCTGGTACCGCCACTGGATCACGCTGGGTTTCGAGGCACTGGAAGCCCAGTTGGCACAGACCGCAGGTGCCTTCTGCTTCGGCGACGCGCCCACACTGGCCGACTGCTGCCTCATTCCCCAGGTGGCCAATGCACGGCGCTTCCAGACACCGCTGGAACGCTTTCCGACCATCGTGCGCATCGATGCCCATTGCAGGACCTTGCCTGCCTTCATCGCCGCCGCCCCCGACAACCAACCCGACTTTGCCTGAACTTTGCTAGGAGACCACCATGGCTGATTTGTTTGACAACCCGATGGGACTGATGGGCTTCGAATTCGTCGAATTCGCATCACCCACGCCCGGTGTGCTGGAGCCGCTGATGGAGCAACTGGGCTTCACCCTGGTGGCCAAGCACCGCTCCAAGGATGTGGACCTGTACCGCCAGGGCGACATCAACTTCATCGTCAACCGCGAGCCCAAGAGCCACGCAGCCTACTTTGCCGCCGAGCATGGCCCCGGCGCCTGCAGCATGGCCTTTCGCGTGAAGGACTCGCACAAGGCCTACCACCGCGCGCTCGACCTGGGTGCGCAACCGATCGAGATCCCGACCGACGTGATGGAACTGCGCCTGCCCGCCATCAAGGGCATCGGCGGCGCACCGCTGTACCTGATCGACCGTTTCGAAGATGGCAAGAGCATCTACGACATCGACTTCGAGTTCATCGAGGGCGTGGACCGCCACCCCGTGGGCCACGGCTTCAAGCTCATCGACCACCTCACGCACAACGTCTACCGGGGCCGCATGGCCTTCTGGGGCAGCTTTTACGAGCGCATCTTCAACTTCCGCGAGATCCGCTACTTCGACATCAAGGGCGAGTACACCGGCCTGACCTCGCGCGCCATGACCGCACCCGACGGCAAGATCCGCATCCCGCTGAACGAGGAAGCCAAGGGCAGCGGCGGCCAGATCGAGGAGTTCCTGATGCAGTACAACGGCGAAGGCATCCAGCACATCGCCCTGCTCACCGACAACCTGCTGGACTCCCTGGACAAGCTGCGCGCTGCCGGTGTGCCGCTGATGACCGCGCCCAGTGCCACCTATTACGAGATGCTGAACGAACGCCTGCCCGGCCACGGCGAGAAGGTGAGCGACCTGCAGACGCGCGGCATCCTGCTCGACGGCACCACCGAAGGCGGCTCCAAGCGCCTGCTGCTGCAGATCTTTTCGCAGACCCTGCTGGGGCCGGTGTTCTTCGAATTCATCCAGCGCAAGGGCGACGAGGGCTTTGGCGAGGGCAATTTCAAGGCGCTGTTCGAGTCCATGGAGCGCGACCAGCTGCGCCGTGGCGTGATCGAAGGGGCCACCGCCTAAAAAAATGCTGCTGCCACCCTTGGCAGCGCCCCGGTGTTCACGGATGATGGCACGGTTGCCGCACCACCCGTGAACACCCATGCTCTCCTTCTACAGCCGCAAGACCAAACCGCTGGACGCCTACAAGGACAAGGTCTGCAGCGCCGAGCAGGCGCTGGCGGAACTGCACAACGGTGACCACGTCTTTGTCGGCACCGGCTGTGCGGCGCCGGTGGGGCTGGTACAGGCACTGGAGTCCTTGCCCAGCACGCCGGCAGACCTGGAACTGGTGCATTTCTTCACCATCCAGACCTTCGCGCACGACGCCCAGGGCCGCAGCAGCACCCGCTTCCGGCACCGCAGCTTCTTCATCGGCACCGACATGCGCCAGGCCATGAAGCAAGGCCTGGTGGAGTACGTGCCCATGCCCATCAGCCGGGTACCGGAAATGATGGCGCTGGGCCGCATCCCGGTCGATGTGGCGCTGATCCAGGTGTCCCTGCCCGATGCCTTTGGCTACGTCAGTCTGGGCATCTCGGTCGATGTCATGCAGACCGCGGTGGCGCAGGCACGCCTGGTCATCGCCGAGGTCAACCCCGCCATGCCGCGCACCCTGGGTGAATCAACCCTGCACATCAGCCGCATCCACAAGCTGGTCCCGGTCGATCGGCCGATCACCGAATTTGCGCCGCCTCCGTCGTCCGAAGAGGCGGTGCAGCGCATCGGCCGCTATATCGCCGGCATCATCGAAGACGGATCCACCCTCCAGGTGGGGATGGGGCAATTGGGACACGAGGCCTTGCAGCACCTCACCGACCGCAAGGACCTGGGCATCCACTCCGACGTGATTTCCGACGCCATCATCCCCCTGCTCCAGAACGGTTGCCTGACCGGCGCGCGCAAGACCACGCAGCCGTTCAAGATCGTCACCAGCATGGCCGTCGGTACCCGCGAGCTCTATGACCTGGTGGACCACAACCCGCTGTTCAGTTTCCAGCCCATCGACGTGGTGTGCGACCCTGCCACCATTGCGGCCCAGCACAAGATGGTCTCCATCGCCCAGGCCTTCGCCATCGACCTCACGGGCCAGGTGTGCGTGGACCAGTTCGAAGGTGAGTTCTACACCGGCCTGGGCAGCCAGGGCGACTTCTTCCGCGGCGCCGCGCTGTCGCGTGGCGGCAAGCCCATCATCTGCATGACCTCGACCACCCCGGACGGCCAGACCTCGCGCATCCGGCCTGCGCTGCTGGCGGGCGAGGCCGCCACGCTGGCGCGCACCGATGTGCACTACGTCGTTACCGAATACGGCATTGCCTACCTGTTCGGCAAGTCGATCCGCCAGCGTGCCACCGCGCTGATCGAACTGGCCCACCCCAAGTTCCGTCCGGAGCTTTTTGCGCAGGCCCAGGTGCTGGGCTACATCGGAGCGAACCAGACCCTGCACAACCTGCGCGACTATCCCGTGGAAGACGAACAGACCGTCACGCTCAAGGACGGCCGCACCGTCATGCTGCGCCCGGCCAAGTCCAGCGACGCCCTGGGCATCCGCGAACTGTTCCACCACCTGAGCGAGGAAGATGTCTACACACGCTTCTTCCGCAGCATCCGTGGCCTGTCCGACGCCGAGGTGGAACGCCTGTGCAACGTCAACTACGAAAGCGAAGTCGCCTTCGTGGCCACCACGGGAGAGCGGGAAGCCGAGCAGATCGTGGCGCAGTCGTGCTACTTCATCAATCCCACCAGCAATCTCGCGGACACCGCCTACATGGTGCACCCGGAATGGCAGGGCAGTGGCCTGGGCTCGGCCCTGCAGGCCTGCATGGTGGCGCATGCGAAGAAGCGTGGCCTGCGTGGCTTCGAAGCCGACATCCTGCCCAGCAACGCACGCATGCTGCGCCTGGCCCGCAGCGGCTCACCCCATGTGCAGGTCAGCGAAGACGGGCACTCGGTGCACGTGACGGTGCTGTTCCAGAACCCCGCCTAGGGGCCAGCGCAGCTACCGGGTACGGCTGCAGACCCAGACCCCCGCCAGCACCAGCACCGTACCAGCCACGATCCAGGCCGTGAACGGTTCGCCCAGGACCAGCACGCCCATGATCAGCGTGCTCATGGGGCCGACCATGCCCACCTGCGCCGCCAGCCCGGAGCCGATGCGTTCGATCGCCATCATGACCAGCAGCACCGGCACCACGGTGCAGGCCGTGGCATTGAGCAGCGACAGCCACAGCACCGGGCTCGCCACCTCGGCCACCTGGGCCACGGGCCGCAGCACCAGGTACTGGCCAATGCACAGCACGCAGGCCACGCTGGTGGCCAGCCCCACCAGGCGCAGCGAACCCAGCCGCTGCACCAGCTCGCCACTGTAGGAAAGGTACAGCGCATAGCTCAGCGCACTGCCCAGCACCAGAGCGGCCCCCAACAGTGCGTTGCTGCCCTGCAGACCGGCTTCATGGCCGAACACCAGCAGCACGCCGGCGTAGCTGATGGCCATGCCCACGGCCTGGCGCAGGCTCAGCGCCTTGCCAAACACCACGCGCCCGAGCAGCAGCACGATGGTCGGGTTGAGGTACAGCACCAGCCGCTCCAGGCTGGCGCTGATGTACTGCAGCCCGGCAAAGTCCAGGAACGAGGCCAGGTAGTAGCCCGTGAACCCCAGCCACAGCACACCGAGCCAGTCCTTGCGCGTCAGCGCCACGGTGGCGCGGCGCGACGACCACCAGACGATCGCCAGGAAAAACGGCAGCGCAAAGGCCATGCGCAGCATCAGCAGGGTGATGGCATCCACGCCATGACGGTAAGCCAGCTTGATGATGATCGCCTTGCCACTGAAGGCCACCGCCCCCAGCACCGCGAAGGCCAAGCCAGTTGCTATGTTTTTTCTAGCTACCTGCGCTGTATTCACCGGGGCTCCAGGTCAATTCGATGCAAATTTTCGGCGAACCGCGCTGACCGCCTGCACACCGGCCAGCACCAGGGCGCCCGCGGCGACGCCAATAGCGCCGTCCAGCAGCAGGCCCGCCAGCCCTTGCCAATGCGGCAGGAAGGGCAAACCGTGCACCAGAATGCCACCGCCCACCAGGAACATGGCCGCAGTACCCAGCACGGACAGCGCCTTCATGAGCCAGGGGGCGGCACGCAGGATGCCCGCACCCACAGCCTGCGCCACGGCGCTGGCGCGCCGGCTCAGGTACAGGCCCAGGTCGTCGAGCTTGACGATGCCCGCCACCAGGCCGTAGACCCCCGCCGTCATCAGCACCGCGATGGCGCTGAGCACGGCCAATTGCGTGGTCCAGGGCTGGCTCTGCACGGTGCCCAGCGTGATGGCGATGATTTCGGCCGACAGGATGAAATCGGTGCGCACCGCGCCTTGCACCTTTTCCTGCTCCAGCGCCAGCAGGTCCACGGCCGGGTCGGCCAGGGCCTGCATCAGCTCGGCCTCATGGGCAGAATCTTCCTGGGCACTGTGCAGGAACTTGTGGGCCAGCTTCTCGAAACCTTCGAAACACAGGAAGGCACCGCCCACCATCAGCAGGGGCGTCACCAGCCAGGGTGCCAGCACACTGATGAGCAGGGCTGCCGGTACCAGGATCGCCTTGTTGATGAAGGAGCCCTTGCACACCGCCCAGACCACCGGCAGTTCGCGCTCGGCCGCCACGCCGGTGACCTGCTGGGCGTTGAGCGCGAGATCGTCGCCCAGCACCCCGGTGGTCTTCTGGGCCGCCACCTTGCTGAGCACGGCTACATCGTCCAGGATGGTGGCAATATCGTCCAAAAGTGCCAAGAGACTGCTGGCCATAGGGGAAATTCCGTAAGTTTCAAAGCCCCGATTGTCGCCTTGCTGGCGCACAATGCGGTCAGCACCGCCCTGACACCATGCACTATCCGTTATTCATCAACGCCACGGTGAGCCTGATCATGGGGGCGGCGCTGATCCTGTTGTGGCGACGTGACCGCAGCCAGCTGTTCACGCTGTACCTGGGCTGGGCCAACCTGATCCAGCTGCTCATTCCCGTGGCCTATGGCGTCTCCCGCGCCAGCACCGGTGCCCTGCATTGGGCCGGGGTCTGCCTGCTGCCGCTGGCAGCGGGCACCTACACCACCTTGCTGATCGGCGGCGCTGCCCACTTGGCCGGCCACTCGCTGACCCGGCGTGGCCTGTGGGTGATCTGGCTGGTGTTCGCCGGCACCGATGCCTTGGCCATCGCCATCGGCGGCCTGCCGCTGGGACAGACCAGTGTGGCCAGCATCAACACCTTCATCGGCCTGCTGTGTGCCTACTGGTTGCGCAAGGCCGGTGACGGCCCACGCAGCCCCGAGCGCCTGGTGGGCCCGCTGCTGGTGGCGCTGGGTCTGATCCAGTTCATCTACGTGTTCATGGGCGACGACGGAGCTGAACTGCTGGCCACGCTGGGTGCGGTGCTGCGCGTGACGCTCGGCCTGGTGCTGCTGTATGCCGCCCTGCGGCGCACCCAGGGCACGTCGCACGCCGTGCAGGACCAGTTCTGGCGCCTGACCGAGCGCTCGCTGCAGGGCATTGCCGTGGTGCACAACCGCGTGGTGCGCTACGCCAACCCGCAGTTCCTGGCCATCTATGGCCTCAAGCAGCTGGACGAAACCACTGGCCCGCTGGTGATGGAAACCATTCCCCTGGCCGAGCGCAAGCGCGTGCTGCAGCTGCAGAAGCGGGTGATTGACGGCACCGAGCGTGAGGTGACCTACGAAGTCATGCGCCGGCGCATGGATGGCACCCCCATGTGGCTGCGGGTGCAGTACTTCCGTACCGACTGGGGCGGCGAACCCGCGCTGCAGGTGCTGGTCACCGACGAAACCGCGCGCCACGAAGCCGACCTGGCCCTGGCTGCCCAGGCCCTGCGCGATGAACTGACCGGCCTGCCCAACCGCGCCGCCATGCTGGAAAAGCTGCGCGAGCGCTGCCAGGGCACCGAGGGCGAGCTGCCCTTCGTGCTGGTGCTGCTCGACCTGGACCGCTTCAAGCTGTTCAATGAAGCCCACGGCCACTCCATCGCCGACGAGATCCTGATCAGCATGGGTGTGGGGCTGCGCGAAACCCTGCCCGAAGACTATGCCGTCATGCGACTGGGGGAAGACGAGTTCGCCATCCTGTCGCCGCTGGGCTGTGCAGGCGAAACGGCGGTGGAGATCGCCACCCTGGTGCGGCGCATGCTGGGCAAGCCGCTGCGGGCCCGCAACGGCAAGTTCTTCCTCGATGCCTCGATGGGCATTGCGCTGTACCCCCAAAGCGCACGCGACGCCGAGTCGCTGCTGCGCGCGGCCAATGCTGCGCTGCATGTGGCCAAACGCACACCAGGCACCTCGCACATGCTGGCCAAGAAGGAGTTCGAGCGGGGTTCGAGCAACCTGCTCGACCATGAACAGGCGCTGCGCAAGGGCATTGACGGCCAGGAATTCCGGCTTGTGTACCAGCCCAAGGTCGATGCCCACACCGGAGCCCTGGTGGGCTTCGAAGCCCTGGCGCGCTGGAACCGGCGCAACGTCGGGCCGGTGCCGCCCACCGAATTCATCGCCGCCGCCGAACGTACCGGCCTGATCGGCACCCTGGGCGCCATGCTCATGCGCTCTGCCTGCGAAACGGTGGCGCAATGGCACGCCCATTACGGCGACTGCGTACCGGTCGCCATCAACGTCTCGCCACTGCAGATGCTCGACCCCGACTTTGCCCACTGGGTGCACAAGCTGATGGAAGAGACCGGGATTCAACCAGGCTGGATCTCGCTCGAAATCACCGAAAGCTCGGCGGTGCAGAACCTGGAGCAGACCGTGACCCAGGTGCAGCAGCTGCGGGCCATGGGTGTGGAAGTCGCCATGGACGACTTCGGCACCGGCTATTCGTCGCTCAACATGCTGCGCAACCTGCGCCTGGGCACGGTCAAGATCGACCGTGGCCTGATCGACCCGCTGCCCGAGCCCGAGTCGGTGGCCGTGGTGCGGGCCATCTGCGAACTGGCCGAGGCCCTGCACATGAACGTGGTGGCCGAAGGGGTGGAGACCGACGCGCATGCCCGCGCTGCTGCCAACGCCGGGTGCGACACCCTGCAGGGCTACCACTTTGCCAAACCCCTGAGCGCCGACGAGGCCAGCGAATGGATCGCCCGCGCCACCGGCGGCGAGCGCACCGTACTGGGTGGCCTGCAATGACCTCCGCCCCGGCCGTACTCGACATCGAGGCTTCCGGCCTGGGACGCAAGAGCTACCCCATCGAAGTCGGCCTGGCGCTGCCCGACGGCCAGGCCTTCTGCACCCTGGTGCGCCCCGAATCCGACTGGACCCACTGGGACCCCCAGGCCGAGCAGGTGCATGGCATCCAGCGCGAACTGCTGCACACCCACGGCCGCCCGGCGCTAGAGGTGGCCAAGGCCCTGAACGAACGCCTGGCCGGCATGACCGTGTACTCGGACGGCTGGGCCAACGACTACAGCTGGATCGGCCTGCTGTTCGACGCCGCAGAGCTGCAACCCCGCTTCAAGCTGGAGAATCTGCGGCGCCTGCTCAGCGAAGACGAAGCCGGGCGCTGGCACAGCGTCAAGGACCAGGTCTGTGCGGAATGTGCCATTACGCGGCACCGGGCGAGTGCGGATGCGCGCTTGCTGCAGCTCACGGTGTTGCGGCTGCGCAGTCACTGACTTTTTTGCGCTTTTGCTAGCGCTGCAGGCCGGGTTGCGCCCCGGCAGGCGCCTTCCTTTCTTTGCTTCGCCAAAGAAAGGAAGCAAAGAAAGGCGAACCGGATGCGTCGGCCCTTCGGGCTCACTGCGTTGCTCGGCTGGGGCGGGAGGCGCGCAAACTCGCCCGTTGGGCTCAAACAGCGCGCGCCTCTTCTTCCGCCCCACCCTGCGCTACTCGACTCCGCATGACGGCCAGAACAGCCCCACGCGCCATCGCTTCGCTCGGCGCGACTTGAGGTCATATAAGGCTGTAGCCAACGAATTTATTGCATAGACAGCTATAACGTTGATAGCTACTGTCGCCGACATTGGACTTGGAGCAACCGTTTAACATTGAAGCTGTGCCGCGAGCGGCGGCTTGCCGTCGCGAGCCGGTTTGAGCGACTGGTCAGGCAATGCTGCGGCCTTCATTGCGCCCTTTCCAACGCCGCACGGATCTCGCGGACGACCGGCTCAACTGCCTCCAGTACAGAGCCGAATTCGAAATGCAGGAAATTGCCAGTTTCTGCCTCGGCAAATAGGTACTCAACGTCGCAGCAGCCGTTTGGCCAAACACCAATGTTGCTTAAGCACTTCGAGCCATCAACGCGAAATTGCAAACCACTCTCACCGAGCATGCGAATTTCCAGCAGTGGCAGATATTGCGCTTGAAGGCGAGCCATGATTGCAGTGTGGAGCTCGGCAATGTCGATCATGAATTGCGTGGCCTAACGTAATGTCCAGAGCAGCAACAAGCGCTCAAAAAACAGGTTGATGCTCGATATTCTGGCAGACCCGATTGGCCCCGTAGACGCCGCATTGCGGCAATCGATCCAACGCGACTCAAACGGGACGAGCCGGCCCAAAGTCCGCTATCCGGCAAAGCTGAACTCGTTACAACCTATCAACACCAATCGCGCCGAGCGAAGCGATGGCGCGTGACTTTCCCACTCCCCTCTGGCTGCGCCGAGGAGCGCAGCGGGCGCTGGGTGAAGGGGCGCGCGCTGTTTGAGCCGAAGGCGAGTTTGCGCGCCCCCCAGCGGCTGCGAGCACCGCAGGTTGCCCCGGTGCGCTCGGCGCACCGGGGACGCAGACAGCGGGGTCGCCTTCTTTTGCATCCTTTTCTTGGCGAGCAAGAAAAGGATGTCGCCCGCCGGGGCGAGACCCGGCCTGTAGCATAAAAAGCGACTGAAAAGCCCTTCGACAAGCTCAGGGCGAACGGATGTGCGGCTTATAGGTTGTTCGCAAACAAGCGCCGCATGAACACTTCCTTGAACCCCCGCGCCTCCGCCAACCCCAGCCGTTCCAGGTACGCCGGTGGCGCTTCCTTGCCCTCCCACAGGCTCTTGAGCACCATGGACAGCAGCTCGGTGGGGTGGTGGGTGGCGTGCTTCATCTTCTTCATGGCCTTGACCATGTGGATCTCGTCTTCGGTCAGGTCAGTGCCGAAGGGGAAGTCGGGCAGCAGCTTGGCCTGCATCCAGGGGTGCAGCTTGTCGGCCAGGGCCTGGGGCGTGTTGTTGCGGTAGCGCGCGGGCAGTTCGTAGTCGGCCTCCAACTTGCCGTGAGCCTTGGCCTGCTTGATGAGTTCGGCCTGGAAACGCGAGTCGGCCACCTGGATCAGGCGCTTGACCACCTCGCTGTCGGACTGGCCGCGCAAGTCGGCCACGCCGTACTCGGTGATGACGATGTCACGCAGATGGCGCGGAATGGTCACGTGGCCGTAGTTCCAGACGATGCTGCTCTTGAGCCCGTCCTTGTTGTCGTGGGTGGCGCGCAGCATCATCAGCAGGCGAGCATCGGGCAGGGCGTGCGACATGGCAACAAAGTTGTACTGGCCGCCCACACCGCTGACCACCTGGCCGTTTTCCAGCGCATCGCTGGCCGCCGCGCCCAGCAGGGTGACGATCATGGTGGTGTTGATGAAGCGGGCCTTGGTGCGCTGGGCGCGCTTGAGGGCGTCGTCACCATAGAGCTGGTTGATGAAGCTGATGCGCGTCATGTCGATCTTGGCCAGCTCGTGCTCAGGCATGGAGCGCAGGCGCTCGTAGAAGTCGCGCGGCCCCAGGAAAAAGCCGCCGGTCATGATGAACCCACCCATCAGGCGGCTGCCGAGGAAGTTTTGGCAGACATAGGCCAAGGCATCGTCGTCGAGCAGTTGCGCGCTGCAGCGCTGGTCTCCCGCCACCAGATGCTCGCCGCGCAGTTCCACCTCGGCGCGCAGGATGCCGAAACGCTTGAGGAACGCGACATCCGCCGCCGACAGGGGCGAGCTCAGGCGCCCGGCATCGACCAGGCCCTTGACCAGTTCCGGGGTCACAGCGTGCCCGGCTGCCTTGCCTTCGTTGACGAGCTGCTGCAGCACGGCGTCGTCGTACACCTCGCGGCGCACGATGCCGGCTTCGATGAGCTTGAGGAAGGCGTTGACGAACATTTCCGAGCAGCCATACAGGCCCTGCTCGAAGCGGCCCAGGTCGCGGTCCGCAGCGCCGTCGACGCAGATGTCGTCCAGGATGCGGCGGTACTCGGCGTTGTGCCGGTCGCGCACGATCAGTGCCTGGCCAATGGCGTCGCCCAGCGAACCGATGCCGATCTGCAGCGTGCCCCCGTCCACCACCAGGCTGGACGCATGCAGGCCGATGGCGTAGTCGGCCACCGTGACCTTGCCATTGGGTGGCGCAAACACCGCGTGGGTGCCGGCCGGGTCGGTGACCACCACGTCGAAGAACTCGGGGCTGACTTCGGCCCCATTGGGCATGAAGGGCATCTTGTGGTTGATGACGCCGATGGCCATGATGGGCTTGCCGCTGGCACGCAGGATGTCGACCACCTCGTGGCTCACGTCGGGGTTGCTGGACAGGCTCAGGCGCAGGCCCTCGGTGTCTTCCTTGGAGGCCACGGCCTGGGCGATCACGTTCATGCCCTGCACCACCATGTCGCGGGCGACAAAGGTGTAGTTGGTGGAGATGTAGTGCATCTGGGCGGTTTCGTTGCCCAGGTAGTCACCGGTCTTCATGAAGAATTCGCGCACCTCGATGTTGGCGGGCAGCTTGCCCGCACGCGAGTCCTTCACGTAGTCCAGGTCGGGGTAGTCCTCGAACACCCGCTCCACCAGCGGTTCGAGGAAGTTCTTTTCCAGTTCGCTGTGGCCCACGGGGCGCTCCAGCGACAAGGCGGTGACGATGCGCAGCCGACGCGAGGGGTTGCCCCTGATGCGCCGGTACAGGGCGTTGACCAATGGGTTGGGCTTGCCTACGCCCAGCGGGATGCCGAGCACAATGTCTCCGGGTACGGTGTCCAGGATATGGTCCACGCAGGCTTCGATGGATTCGGTATACAGCGTCATGCGCTCCCCTCTTGTTGTTGGCTACGAGAAGCATCCAGTATGGGCAAACCGGCCCCGGGCATGATTGACATGCGTCAAGCTTTTCCAAAGCCGATGACTGACTCTATTGCTGGGGCTTTTCCCGCAGACAGCGGTTAGGATGCGCTGCCTGTTGCGCCACTTTTGGAGACACCCACCATGTCCTTGACCCTTGAACTCAACCTTGCCTACGAATTCGACGTCAAGGGAAAGGCCAAGGACGCGTTTGCGCTGCTCGCGGACGTGCCCCTGTCGGCCTCGCACTACCCCAAGGTGGCGCAGCTGGTCGATCTGGGCAAGAACACCTACCGCTGGGAAATGGAGCCCGTGGGCAGCGGCCCGGTGCATGTGCAGACGGTGTATGCCTCGAAGTACGTGGCCAACAAGGCCAAGGGCACCATTACCTGGACGCCCGTGGAAGGGGAAGGCAACGCGCTGGTGGGCGGCAGCTGGACCATCACCGACCACAAGACCTTCACCCGCCTCGTGCTGGAGGTACAAGGCCAGCTGCACCTGCCCCTCCCCGCGATCATGAAGTCGGTGGCAGCCCCCTTGGTGGAGAGCGAGTTCGAGAACATGACCGAGCAGTACATCGACAACATCGCGCAGGCGCTGGGCGGCGAAGCCTGAGTCCGGGCGCGACGCCGCGTCGCGCAGATGACAGCCACAGCCCACCACCACCCGCGCGTCGCCCCAGAACAGTGCGACGATAATCGGGGCTGGCACGGCAAGCTCCGTGCACCGATTCACCTATCCTGACGCACCTACACCATGCACCGTGTTGCCATCAGCAGTACCGGGCTTTTCACGCCCCCGCAGACCATTACCAACGCGGAGTTGGTGGCGGCTTTCAACCAATATGTGGACCTGGAAAACGCCAAGCATGCCGACGAGATCGCCGCCGGCACACGCACGGCGCTGACCTATTCGAATGAGGAATTCATCGTCAAGGCCTCGGGCATCAAGGCCCGCTACGTGATGGACAAGGACGGCGTGCTGGACCCGACGCGCATGCGCCCGAAGTTCACCGCCCGCCCCGACGACGCACTCTCGCTCATGGCCGAAGTCGGGGTGAAGGCCTGCCAGGATGCCTTGGACAAGGCCGGCATGACGGCGGCCGATGTCGACGGCCTGATCTGCGCCGCCGCCAACATGCAGCGCGCCTACCCGGCCATGGGCGTGGAGATCCAGACCGCGCTGGGCATCAACGGCTGGGGCTTTGACATGAACGTGGCCTGCTCCTCGGCCACCTTCGGCCTGGAACTGGCCGTGAACGCCGTGCGCAGCGGCACCGCGCGCGCCGTGCTGGTGGTCAACCCCGAGATCACCTCGGCCCACCTGGCCTGGATGGACCGCGACTGCCATTTCATCTTCGGTGACGTGGGCACCGCCATCCTGGTGCAGCGCCTGGACCTGGCCCCGGCCGGTTCCTACGAAGTGCTGGGCACCAAGCTGTTCTCCACCTTCTCGAACAACATCCGCAACAACGCCGGATTCATGTCGCGTGCCGAAGACCGCAACCCCGAGGACCGTGACCAGCTGTTCCGCCAGGAAGGCCGCAAGGTGTTCAAGGAAGTGTGCCCGCTGGCGGCTGAACACATCACCACCCACCTGACCGAACTGGACCTGGACCCCGCCAAGGTGCGCCGCTTCTGGCTGCACCAGGCCAACCTGTCGATGAACCAGTTCATCAGCCGCAAGGTGCTGGGCCGTGACGCCACGGACGACGAGGCGCCAGTGATCCTGGACGAATTCGCCAACACCGCGTCGGCCGGTTCCATCATCGCCTTCCACCGCCACCGCGCCGACATCCAGAGCGGCGAGGTGGGTGTGATCTGCTCCTTCGGCGCAGGCTACTCGATCGGTTCGGTCATCGTCCGCAAACAGTAAACAAGGGAATTCGCCATGGGCGCACAATGGAAAGCCAAGGGCAAGGCGCTGGTCGCCAACGCCAAGGGCAAACTCTTCACCAAGCTGGTCAAGGAAATCACCGTCGCTGCCCGCAGCGGTGCCGACCCCGACTCCAACGCCCGCCTGCGCCTGGCCGTGGAACAGGCCCGCAAGGCCTCCATGCCCAAGGACACGCTGGACCGCGCCATCAAGAAGGGCAGCGGCGTGGGTGCCGACGCGGTGAACTACGAGAACGTGATGTACGAAGGCTTTGCCCCGCACCGCGTGGCGGTCATGGTGGAGTGCCTCACCGACAACGTGAACCGCACCGCGCCGGAAATGCGCGTGCTGTTCCGCAAGGGCCAGCTCGGCACCTCCGGCTCGGTGGCCTGGGACTTTGACCACGTGGGCATGATCGAAGCCGAACCATCCCAACCCGGCGCCGACCCCGAAGTGGCGGCCATCGAAGCTGGTGCACAGGACTTCGAGCCCCCCAATGAAGAGGGTGTGAGCCTGTTCCTCACCGACCCGACTGACCTGGACCTGGTGAGCCGCGCCCTGCCCCAGCACGGCTTCACGGTACTGAGCGCCAAGCTCGGCTACAAGCCCAAGAACCCGGTGGACCCGGCCAGCCTCAGTGCCGAAGCGCTGGAGGAAGTGGAGAACTTCCTGGCCGCCATCGACGACAACGACGACGTGCAGAACGTCTACGTCGCCCTGGCTGGTTGATTGGTGCCATTTCAGGCCACAGCCCGCATGGAATGTGCGTAGGACGCTACGCAAACCATAGCAACAAAAAAATACGCCGCGATAGCGGCGTTTTTTGCATCTGGGCGCGGCGCATGGCTGCGCCTGCGCGGTACTCAGTCCAGGGCGCGCTTGACGCGCACCTCCTCGATGCGCCCCTGGGCCGAAGGGGTGGTGCGGGCGGTGTTCATCTCGCGCTTGAAGCCGGCGGCGTCAAAGAAGTGCATGGTGCGCTCGCAGCCGATGGGCAGCCAGGCGCTCACATGGGTGCAGCCCTCGTCGATCAGCGCCTCGCGTGCTGCATCCCACAGGGCCAGGCCAGCACCGCCATTCCAGTGGTCGGGGTGCACGTAGATGGCCCAGATCTCGCCCATGGTGTTGGGGGTCTTGGGGTCGCGCGAGCGGTCGAAGCCGACAAAGCCCACGATCTCGTCGCCCATGCAGGCCACATGCACCTGGGGTTCGATGAACTCGATGGCTTCCTTCCAGTAGGCGGCGCGCTTTTCGACCGGCACGGCAGGGATGGCCGCGGGGTCGCACCAGGGTTCGAGCGCAGCCTGCAGGCTGGCGTTGTGCACGGCAGCCACAGCCTTGGCATCGCGCATGGTGGCTTCACGGACGGTGTAGAGGGAAAAATCGGACATATTCAGCTACAGACAAAAACAAAGCCGCCCCGAGGGTTCGGGGCGGCTGCAGGGATGGGGCGATTTTAAACCAGCACGCGTTCGATGCCGCCAGCGTTCGCTTTCTCGACGTATTGCGGCATCCAGTCCGGGCCCAGTATCTGGTTGGCCATCTCGACCACGATGTAGTCGGCTTCCAGCAGACCGTTCTGCAGGTCGTTGCCATAGCGGCTGATGCCTTGCAGGCAGCTGGGGCAGCTGGTCAGGATCTTGATGTTGTCCTTCTCGCCCACGGCGCCACTGGCGCGCAGGGCGGCCTCGCCCTTGCGGATTTCCTCTTCCTTGCGGAAGCGCACCTGGGTCGAGATGTCGGGCCGTGTCACGCCCAGCGTGCCGGACTCGCCGCAGCAGCGCTCGCTCTTGAGAACCTTGTCGCCCACCAGGGCCTTCACGGTCTTCATGCTGTCGCCCTGCTTCATGGGGTTGTGGCAGGGCTCGTGGTACAGGTAGCCGGGTTGGCCTTCGGGCAGGGTGATGCCCTTTTCCAGCAGGAACTCGTGGATGTCGACGATGCGGCTGCCCGGGAAGATGTCCTCGAACTTGTAGCCCTGCAGCTGGTCGTAGCAGGTACCGCAGCTCACCACCACGGTCTTGATGTCCAGGTAGTTGAGCGTGTTGGCCACGCGGTGGAACAGCACCCGGTTGTCGGTGATCATCTTCTCGGCCTTGTCCATCTGGCCGCTGCCGCGCTGGGGGTAGCCACAGCACAGGTAGCCCGGCGGCAGCACGGTCTGCACCCCGGCGTGCCACAGCATGGCCTGCGTGGCCAGACCGACCTGGCTGAACAGGCGCTCCGAACCGCAGCCGGGGAAGTAGAACACCGCCTCGGTCTCGCTGGTGGTCGCATTCGGGTTGCGGATGATGGGCACGTAGTCCGGGTTCTCGATGTCCATCAGCGCCCGTGCGGTCTTCTTGGGCAGGCCACCGGGCATCTTCTTGTTGATGAAGTGGATCACCTGCTCCTTGACCGGTGCCGGGCCCACGGTGGCCGGTGGCTTGCTGGTCTGGGCCTTGGCGGCCAGGCGCAGCACCTGGTTGGCCAGGCGCTGGGCGCGAAAGCCCACGCCCACCATGGCCGAGCGCATGAGCTTGATGGTTTCGGGGTTGGTCGCGTTCAGGAAGAACATGGCCGCGGCATTGCCCGGGCGCCAGGTCTTCTTGCCCATCTTGCGCAACAGGTTGCGCATGTTCATGGTCACGTCACCAAAGTCGATCTTCACCGGGCACGGTGAAAGGCACTTGTGGCACACCGTGCAGTGGTCGGCCACGTCCTCGAACTCTTCCCAGTGCTTGATGGAAATGCCGCGGCGGGTCTGCTCCTCGTACAGGAAGGCCTCCACCAAGAGCGAGGTCGCCAGGATCTTGTTGCGCGGGCTATAGAGCAGGTTGGCGCGCGGCACGTGGGTGCTGCACACCGGCTTGCACTTGCCGCAGCGCAGGCAGTCCTTCACCGAATCGGAAATCGCACCGATGTCGCTCTGCTGCATGATGAGCGACTCGTGGCCCATCAGGCCGAAGGACGGCGTGTAGGCGTTGGTGAGATCGGCGTAGGACACCTCGTTGCCAGTCGAATTGGCCTCCAGCCCGCGCAGGGATTGTGCAGGCAGCTCCTGATTCCGTAGCAACTTGCCCTTGTTGAAACGCCCTTCGGGGTCCACCTTGGCCTTGTAGGCGGTGAACGGTGCCAGCTCGGCGTCGCTCAGGAATTCGAGCTTGGTGATGCCGATGCCGTGCTCGCCCGAGATCACGCCGTCGAGCGAACGCGCCAGCGCCATGATGCGCTTGACCGCGCCGTGGGCGGCCTGCAGCATGTCGTAGTCGTCGCTGTTGACCGGGATGTTGGTGTGCACGTTGCCGTCGCCCGCGTGCATGTGCAGAGCCACCCAGACCCTTCCTTTCAGCACGCGCTGCTGGATGGCATAGAGCTGCACCATGGTGGGTTCGAACTCGGCCCCGGTGAAGATACGTTGCAAAGGGTTGCGCAGCTGGACCTTCCAGCTGGCACGCAGGGAATGGTCCTGCAACTGGGGGAACAGGGCTTCCACCCGGTCCAGCCAGTCCTGCCACTGGGTGCGTACCTCACGCACCAGGTCCAGTGCCTGCACCACACGGTCCTGCAGCAACTCGGTGGCGGGGATCTCGCTGGCGTCATCCGACTTGCCCAAGGGCAGGTTGCCGGCCTCCAGAAACTCAATCAGCGCATCGCACAAGGCCAGCTTGTTCTGCAGGCTCAGCTCGATGTTGATGCGCTCGATGCCGTCGGTGTACTCGGCCATGCGCGGCAGCGGAATCACGACGTCTTCATTGATCTTGAAGGCGTTGGTGTGGCGCGAAATGGCGGCGGTGCGCTTGCGGTCGAGCCAGAATTTCTTGCGCGCCTCGGGGCTGATGGCCACAAAACCTTCGCCATTGCGCGAATTGGCGATGCGCACCACCTCGCTGGTGGCACGTGCCACCGCGTCCGCGTCATCGCCACTGATGTCGCCGAACAGCGCCATCTTGGGCAGGCCGTTGCCACCGGCGGCCTGGGCGCGCTTGCTCTTGGTTGCGTAGCCCACGGCCTTCAGATAGCGGTCGTCCAGGTGCTCCAGTCCGGCCAGCACCACGCCGCTGCGCTTGGCCTCGGCAAACATGAAGTCGATGATCTCGACGATGCTGGGCACGGCGTCCTTGGCATTGCCGAAGAACTCCAGGCACACAGTGCGGGTGTGGGCCGGCATCTTGTGCACCACCCAGCGCGCGCTGGTGATGAGCCCGTCGGTACCCTCTTTCTGCACGCCCGGCAGTCCCGAGAGGAACTTGTCGGTCACGTCCTTGCCCAGACCTTCCTTGCGGAACGATGCGCCGGGAATGTCGAGCCGCTCGGTGCGCAGCTTGGTCTTGCCGTCAGCCTTGTAGTACTGCAGCTCGAAACTTGCCACCTCGGCGTCGTGGATCTTGCCCAGGTTGTGGTTGATGCGCGTGACCTCCAGCCACTCGGCACTGGGGGTCACCATGCGCCAGGAAGCCAGGTTGTCGAGTGCCGTACCCCACAGCACGGCCTTCTTGCCGCCCGCGTTCATGGCGATGTTGCCGCCGATGCACGAGGCTTCCATCGAGGTCGGGTCCACCGCAAACACGTAGCCTGCGCGCTCGGCCGCGTCGGCCACGCGCTGGGTGACCACGCCCGCTTCCGACCAGACCGTGGCGACCTCGCGGTCCAGCCCCGGCAGGCGCAGCATCTGCACCTCGGTCATGGCTTCGAGCTTTTCGGTGTTGATGACCGCACTCTTCCAGGTCAGCGGCACCGCGCCGCCGGTATAACCGGTACCGCCCCCGCGCGGGATGACGGTCAGGCCCAGTTCGAAGCAGCCCTTGACCAACCCGGCCATCTCTTCCTCGGAGTCGGGCGTCAGCACTACAAAGGGGTATTCCACGCGCCAGTCGGTGGCGTCGGTGACGTGGCTGACACGCGAAAGGCCGTCGAACTTGACGTTGTCCTTGGCCGTGAGCCGGTTCAGTACCCGCCGCGCCTTGGCACGCAAGGCACCCACTTCGTCGAAGGAACGGTCAAACGCCTGCACCGCCGCGCGGGCCGCCACCAGCAATTCGCCCACCATGGCATCGCGTTCGGGGTCGCTGTCCGGCGTGCGGCGCTTCTCCACTTCATGCAGGCGGTGGTTCAGGGCATCGACCAGGAGTCGGCGACGCTTGGGGTTGTCGAGCAGGTCGTCCTGCAGGTAGGGGTTGCGCTGCACCACCCAGATGTCGCCCAGCACCTCGTACAGCATGCGGGCCGAGCGGCCGGTGCGGCGCTCGGTGCGCAGCTGGTTCAGCAGGCCCCAGGCCTTGGCGCCCAGCAGCCGGATGACGATTTCGCGGTCGGAAAACGAGGTGTAGTTGTACGGAATTTCGCGAATGCGCTCTGCGCCGTGGGCAGCAGGATCGGCAGCACTGAGGAGCTGGTTCAACGAGGTGGGAGCGTTCATGGGTCGGCAAGGTGCCTTGAAAGAGGGGCCCAACAGCCCCCGGCAAAGCGAAACGGCAAGAGCGTGATGGTACCGCAGTGCAGCAAATACCGGTCTTCTCTAGTGGTAAGCCCCTATCGGGCGCTGGCGGGCAAAACGCTGTAATTGGCCGTTCACCGCTTTGTCACAATCCAATGCCACGATCCGACGCTTTTCTGCAGGAGACCCCCATGACCTTTGTACGCCGCTCAGCCACATTGGCCGCACTGGCCTGTGCCAGCGTTCTGTCCGCCCATGCCCAGACCGAAATCCAGTGGTGGCACTCCATGACCGCCGTCAATGGCGAATGGGTCAACGACCTGGCCAAGGAATTCAACGCCAGCCAGAAGGACTACAAGATCACCCCGACCTTCAAGGGCAGCTACGACGAGTCCATGACCGCCGCCGTCGCCGCCTTCCGTGCCGGCAACGCACCCCACATCCTGCAGGTGTTCGAAGTCGGCACCGCAACCATGATGGCCAGCAAGGGCGCCATCGTGCCCGTGGGCAAGGTGATGGCCGATGCGGGCTACAAGTTCGACCCCAAGGTCTACATCCCGGCCGTGGCCGGCTACTACACCGCCCCCAGCGGCCAGATGCTGAGCTTCCCGTTCAACAGCTCGACCACAGTGTTCTATTTCAACAAGGACGCCTTCAAGGCCGCAGGCCTGCCCACCGACCAGGCACCCAGCACTTGGGGTGAGGTCGCCCTGGCCGCCGCAAAGCTCAAGGCCTCGGGCCACAAGTGCCCCATCACCCTGGCCTGGCAGGGCTGGACCCAGCTGGAGAGCTTCTCGGCCTGGCACAACGTGGAATTCGCTTCTCGGCAGAATGGTCTGGCCGGCCTGGATGCCCGCCTGAAGATCAACTCGCCGCTGCATGTGCGCCACATCGAAAACCTGGCCAACATGGCCAAGCAGGGCCTGTTTGTCTACAAGGGCCGTGGCAACGTGCCCGAAGCCACCTTCGTGTCGGGTGAGTGCGCCATGATCACGACATCGAGCGGCTTCTACGGCAACGTGAAGAAGAACGCCAAGTTTGCCTTTGGCCTGGCGCCCCTGCCCCACTACCACGACGTGCCCGGTGCGCCGCAGAACACGGTGATCGGCGGCGCCAGCCTGTGGGTCATGGCCGGCAAGAAGCCCGAGGAATACAAGGGCATCGCCAAGTTCTTCGACTTCATCTCCAAGCCGGAAGTGCAGTCGGCCAGCCACAAGCGCACCGGCTACCTGCCCATCACGACCGCCGCCTTCAAGCTGACCGAGGACTCGGGCTTCTACAAGCAGAACCCCGGCACCGATGTGGCCGTGAACCAGATGGTGCGCAAGGTGACGGACAAGAGCCGCGGCATCCGCCTGGGCAACTATGTGCAGATCCGTGCCATCGAGGACGAGGAACTCGAACAGGTCTGGGCGGGCAAGAAGAGCGCCAAGGAGGCACTGGACGCCATCGTCAAGCGTGGCGACGAACTGCTGGAGCGCTTCGAGAAAGCCAACAAGTAAGGCGGCATGGAAAAGCGCGTCGTCTTCCACTCGGCCTGGCTGCCTTGGGTGCTCATCGCACCCCAGGTGGCCATCATCAGCGTGTTCTTCTTCTGGCCTGCGGGCCAGGCGCTGTGGCAGTCGGTGCTGCAGTCCGACGCGTTCGGCACCTCGGTGGAGTTCGTCGGGCTGGAAAACTTCCGCAACCTCTGGAATGACGCCTCCTACCTGGCCTCGTTCCAGACCACGGCCGTGTTCTCGGCCCTGGTGGCCGTGCTGGGCCTGAGCCTTTCACTGCTGTTGGCCACCTTTGCCGACCGGGTGGTGCGCGGCTCGGTCCTCTATCGCACCTTCCTGATCTGGCCCTATGCCGTGGCCCCGGCCGTGGCCGGCGTGCTGTGGCTGTTCATGTTCGCCCCCAGCATCGGCATTGTGTCGTACAGCATCCGCCAGCTCGGGATGGGCTGGGACCCGCTGCTCAACAGCAACCACGCCATGGCCCTGATCGTGATGGCGGCGGTATGGAAGCAGATTTCGTACAACTTCCTCTTTTTCCTGGCTGGCTTGCAGAGCATCCCCAAGTCGCTGATCGAAGCGGCGGCCATGGACGGCGCCAAGCCCTGGAAGCGCTTCTGGACCATCCAGTTTCCGCTGCTGTCGCCGACCACCTTCTTCCTGCTCGTCATCAACATCGTCTACGCCTTCTTCGATACCTTTGCCATCGTCGACGCGGCCACCAAGGGCGGCCCGGGCAAGGACACGGCCATCCTGGTCTACAAGGTGTATTTCGATGGCTTCAAGGCCATGGACCTGGGCGGCTCGGCGGCGCAAAGCGTGGTGCTGATGGTGATCGTGGTTCTGCTGACGGTCGTGCAGTTCCGCTTTGTCGAAAAGAAAGTGAATTACTGATGCCGGGAGCCCACGCATGGTAGAGCGCAACCGCTGGCTCGACATCCTGTCGCACGGCATCCTGATCCTGGGGGTGCTGGTCGTCGCCTTCCCGATCTACATCACCTTCGTGGCCTCCACCCACACCACCGAAGCCGTGGTGCAAAGCCCCATGCCGCTGCTGCCGGGCGAACACATGCTGGACAACTACCGTATCGCGCTCAATGGCGAGCGCCAGGGCACGGGCTCCAAAGCCGCCGTGGGCCAGATGATGGTGGTGAGCCTGGTCACCGCGCTGGTCATTTCCATCGGCAAGATCGCCATTTCGCTGCTCTCTGCCTTTGCCATCGTCTACTTCCGCTTTCCTGGCCGCATGGCGGTGTTCTGG
Source organism: Curvibacter sp. APW13 (assembly GCF_032337135.1). Classification (NCBI taxonomy): domain Bacteria; kingdom Pseudomonadati; phylum Pseudomonadota; class Betaproteobacteria; order Burkholderiales; family Comamonadaceae; genus Curvibacter; species Curvibacter sp. APW13. Next base: position 67,054 of record NZ_JAVXZZ010000004.1, read on the forward strand.
GCCATCTTCGTCACGCTGATGCTACCCGTGGAGGTGCGCATCGGCCCCACCTACCAGGTGGTGGCGGACTTGGGGCTGCTCAACACCTATGCGGGCCTCACGGTGCCGCTCATTGCCTCGGCCACGGCCACCTTCCTGTTCCGCCAGTTCTTCCTGACCGTGCCCGATGAGTTGGTAGAGGCTGCGCGGGTCGATGGCGCAGGCCCCTTGCGCTTCTTCAAGGACATCCTGCTGCCGCTGTCCGCCACCAGCATGGCGGCGCTGTTCGTCATCCAGTTCATCTACGGCTGGAACCAGTACCTGTGGCCGCTCTTGGTCACCACCAAGGAAGACATGTATCCGGTCGTAGTGGGCATCAAGCAGATGATCTCGGGTGGTGACGCCCAGACCGAATGGAACATCGTCATGGCCACCGCCATGCTGGCCATGCTGCCCCCGGCACTGGTGGTCATGCTGATGCAGAAGTGGTTTGTCAAAGGCCTGGTGGACACGGAAAAGTAAACGCAACATGGCATCCATCGAACTCAAGAACGTCATCAAGCGCTACGGCGCGGGCAAAACGGCCAACCAGGTCATCCACGGCGTCAACGCCCAGATTGCGGACGGTGAATTCATCGTCATCGTCGGCCCCAGCGGCTGCGGCAAGTCCACGCTGCTGCGCATGGTGGCCGGGCTGGAGGAAATTTCCGACGGGCAGATCTGCATTGGCGGGCGCGTGGTCAACGACCTCGAACCCAGCGAACGCGACATCGCCATGGTGTTCCAGAACTACGCCCTGTATCCGCACATGAGCGTGTTCGAGAACATGGCCTATGGCCTCAAGATCGCCAAGGTGCCCGAGGCGGAAATCAAGGCCCGCGTCGACAAGGCGGCCAAGATTCTCGAAATCGGCCCCTTTCTGGATCGCAAGCCGAAGGCCTTGTCGGGTGGGCAGCGCCAGCGCGTGGCCATGGGCCGCGCCATCGTGCGCCAGCCCCAGGTGTTCCTGTTTGATGAGCCGCTGTCCAACCTCGACGCGAAGCTGCGCGCCCAGACCCGTCTGGAGATTCAAAAGCTGCACCGCGAGCTGGGCATCACCAGCCTGTTTGTCACCCATGACCAGGTCGAAGCCATGACCCTGGCGCAACGCATGATCGTCATGAACGGTGGTGTGATGGAGCAGTTCGGCACACCCGAAGAGGTGTACGCCCGACCCGCCAGCACCTTTGTTGCCAGCTTCATGGGCTCCCCGCCCATGAACCTGCTGCGCCACGCGCCAGGCACAGCCGCTGGGCAGATCACCGGCATCCGCCCCGAGCACCTGGACGTCACCGCCACAGGCTGGAACCTTCGGGTGGAAGCCGTGGAGCTGCTGGGTGGCGAGCGCCTGCTCTACACCCGTTGGGCGGACGCACAAGGCGCAGCACAGGATGATCTGCTCATCCTGCGGGTAGACGAAGGCACCCCGGCCCCAGCCGTCGGTGCCAGCATCTGCGCCACGCCGCGGGCGGACCGTCTGCACCGGTTCGATGCGAGCACCGGAAAACGCCTCGACAACCCATGACCGACACCACCGCCCCCGACCTGCCTGCCTGGCCCTACCCGCGCTGGGTGGCCCACCGTGGCGCCGGCAAACTGGCGCCCGAGAACACCCTGGCAGCGTTTCGCCTTGGTGCCCAGCACGGCTACCGCATGTTCGAGTGCGATGCGAAGTTGAGCAGCGACGGCGTGGTGTTCCTGATGCACGACGCCACCCTGCAGCGCACCACCAATGCCCGCGAACGCATTGGCGCGGGCCACAGTGCCGTGGGCGGCGACCACCCCTGGCACACCTTGTCCCAATTGGATGCCGGTGGCTGGCACAGCCGGGCCTATGCGGGCGAACCGCTGCCCACGCTGGAGGCCGTCGCCAGTTTCTGCATCCGCAATGGCTACTTCCTGAACATCGAGATCAAGCCCACGCCGGGCACGGAGCGGCACACTGGCGAAGCCGTGGCGCATGAGGCAGCGCGCCTGTGGCAAAGCCAGTCCGTACAGCCACTGCTCACCTCCTTCCAGCCCGAGGCGCTCATGGGTGCACAGGAGTCCGCCCCGGCACTGCCGCGCGGCCTCTTGCTCGACAGCCTGTGGACCGGCTGGCTCGAATGCGCGCTGACCTTGGGCTGCCAAGCCATCGTCTGCAACTATGCCTTGTGGGATGAAAGCACCGTGCGCCAGGCCCAGAGCGCTGGCTTTCGCACCCTGAGCTACACCGTCAACGACGAGTGGGTGGCCGAGCGCCTGATCGCGCTAGGCACCGACGGCATCATCACCGACCGGGTCGACCTGTTCACCCCAGCCTGAGGCAAGCACTCGGCTTCAATCCCTGTACAGCCATGCACTGGTCGCCTGGCTATAGAGACGACCGATGACAAAGACGTCGATGGGGGCCTTGACCAGCATGTGCCAGAGGTCGTTGGTGGTCAGGCCGTCGGCGTCCACCGCCAGCAGCAGATAGAACACCAGCGCCAGCCACACCGCGACCTCTCGGGACCAGGCCTTGCGCGTCGCCAGCGCGCGGATGCACAGTACATCCCCGGCAAAAATCGCAAAGCGCACCAGCGGGTCGATTTTGGACGATGCAAGCAGCCATTCGTGCACCGCAAAGCCCAGGCTCAGCAGCAGGCTGGCCCACATGGCGTAGACGGCGAAGGCCACCGACTCGGGGACCATGGTCGGGCCCGCAGGGGGGCGTGGTTCTGGACGCAAGAATTCTCCTGGACAGCGCTTGCGATGCGCACGGACGACATGCTACCGCGGCGTGCTACCGCAGAACCGCAGCAACTATGTCGAACACGTTCTGGCTTCGGCACGCGCGCACCAGGGAGGCATCGTGCTGCTGCACGAAATCCATTCCAACACGCTGCGCCAGCTCGAAGACATCATCCAGGCCCTGTGGGCTGACGGATTTACCTTTGCCAGCCTGGGCGATGCGGAATTCAGCGCGTCGCTGCGCTGACGCCTTGGGAATCAGGGGCAGAGCTTCTGCACTGCCGTAACCAGTTGGCTGGGGGCGAAGGGTTTCACCATCCAGGCCTTGGCGCCCGCTGCCTTGCCCGCTTCCTTCTGCTTTTCCGAGCTTTCGGTGGTGAGCATCAGGATCGGCATGAACTTGTAGGCGGCCTTTTCCTTGACTGCCTTGACGAAGTCAATGCCGTTCATCACGGGCATGTTCACGTCACAGATGGCCATGTCCACGGTGCGGCCATCGAGCAGGGCCAATGCAGATTTGCCGTCACCGGCTTCAATGACGGTGTGGCCGGCACCCTGCAGCGCCATTTTCACGACCTGGCGCAAGCTCGCGGAGTCGTCAACGATCAGTATTGTTTTTGGCATTTTTCATCCTCGCGAAACTGCAATGTTAGCGGCGATACCCGGGACGAACATTGATGTCCTTCAGGGTAGCAAGCAAAACCCCTGAGAGCTATTTCACGAACCGGGAAATCCACGACGCCGCAGCCTCCATGCTGGGCAGCACGGCACAGGCGCGGGAAAAGTCATGCCCGGCCGACAAGGTGGTGGGAATGGCGAGGCAGCGCACCCCGGCGTCTGCCGCTGCATCCACGCCATGGCCGGTGTCTTCGATGGCCAGCGCCTCCTCAGGGGCCAGCCCCATGCGCTGCAAGGCCAGGCGATAGCAGGCCGGGTCCGGCTTGGTCCGATCCACGTCGTCGGCCGAGACCACACATTCGAAGGCATCGACCAGACCGTGCCTGGCCAGGCTGTTCTGCACCGCGAAGCTGCGCGCCCCCGTGACCACACCCAGGCGAAAGCGGCCACGCCACTGCGCAAGCGCCCCTGCCACGCCAGGCATCAAGGGGAAAGCGCGGTCCTGCAGGTAGGCGCGGGTGGCGGCGAATTTGGCCTGGGCCAGCTCGTGGGCGCTGGCTGCCAGACCGAAGCGCTCTACGCACTGCGCACCATTGTCCAGCGCGGGCAACCCGGCATAGTCGCGCTCGTACTCCTGGGCCGTGATGGACACGCCGAAAGGGGCCAGCACCACGTTCCATAGCTGGTGGTGGGCCGACTCCGAATCCACCAGCGTACCGTCATGGTCGATCAGCAGGGCCCGCACCACAGCGCCGCTCACCGGCGCATCCCCAGCACCTGGGCAGTCCCGATCGCCAGCACCAAGGCGGCGTAGGTGGCCATCTTGCCGTCGTTCCCGAAGACCACCAGGCCGACCACGAGCACCGACCCGCCCGCTACCGCATTGATAGCTGCCTGGACAAGTATTTTGCGGGCTCCAGGCCGATTTGATGCAAACCATGGAGCAAGCACGGCGAGCAGCCCGCCCACCGCTGCGGCGGGAGCAAGGAAATTGGCAAGGTGAATCAACAGGGTCCAGAATCCCATGAAAGATGGCCGTGACAGGCCCCGGGGCGTGTCGGAAAGCGGGAATTTTATAATCGACGCTTCACACCGCTTCGCACCGGGAATTTGACTTACGTCATGTCAGACCCTGAGCCTAGCGTGGACAATACCCCCATGGCAGTTTGGACCCTCGGCATCAACCACACCACCGCACCGCTGGATTTGCGGGGACGGTTCGCGTTTGCCGTGGACCAGATTCCGGGCACCCTGCGGGCCTTGCGCGAGTCGCTGTCGCGGCCCGAGGCAGCGCTGGTGTCCACCTGCAACCGCACCGAAATCTACTGCGCCGGTGACCGCCACCAGGTCGAGCACACGCTGGACTGGATGGCCCACATCGGCGGCGTTTCGCCCCAGGTGCTGCGCGCCCACTCCTATGCCCTGCAAGACGACCTCGCCGCCCGCCACGCCTTCCGCGTGGCCAGCGGGCTCGATTCCATGGTACTGGGCGAGCCGCAGATCCTGGGCCAGATGAAAGACGCGGTACGCGCCGCCGAAGAAGCGGGCGCGCTGGGCACCACCCTCTCCCAATTGTTCCAGCGCTCCTTCGCCGTGGCCAAGGAAGTGCGCACCTCCACCGAGATCGGCGCCCACTCCATCAGCATGGCCGCCGCCGCCGTGCGCCTGGCGGGCAACCTGTTCGAAGACCTGGGCAAGGTCAAGGTGCTGTTCGTGGGTGCAGGCGAGATGATCGAGCTGTGCGCCACGCACTTTGCCGCCAAGAGCCCGAAGCACATCGCCATTGCCAACCGCACGCTGGAACGTGGCGAAAAGCTGGCCAGCCGCTTTGGCGGCGAAGTCATGCGCCTGGCCGACCTGCCCGACCGCCTGCACGAATTCGACGCGGTGGTGAGCTGTACCGCCTCCACCCTGCCCATCATCGGACTCGGCGCCGTGGAGCGTGCCCTGAAGAAGCGCCGCCACCGTCCCATGTTCATGGTGGACCTGGCCGTGCCGCGCGACATCGAACTCGAAGTCAAGGCGCTCGAAGACGTCTACCTCTACACCGTGGACGACCTGGCCAACGTGGTGCAGACCGCCCAGGCCAACCGCCAGGCCGCTGTGGCCCAGGCCGAGGCCATTGTGGACGCCGGGGTCCAGAGCTTCATGCACTGGATCGACCAGCGCGCCAGCGTGCCGCTGATCCAGCAACTCAACGCCCAGGCCGACGAGTGGCGCGCCCTGGAAATCGCCCGCGCCCGCAAGGCCCTGGCCCAGGGCAAGGACGTGGACAGCGTGCTCGAAGCCCTGTCACGTGGCCTCACACAGAAGATGCTGCACGGTGCGATGGCCGAACTGCGTGCCGCCGAGCCGCAGGCGCGCGAGCGCGCCAGCAACGCGATCCAGCACTTCTTCCTGCGCTCCGAGCGTTAGCTGGGCCGACCCGGCTCCGGTGGCCCCTGCGCCGCCTTTGTTCAGTGGCTTTTCAGCCTCTAGCCCGCGCAGAAATTGCGTGACCAGCTCCCAAAACCATAGCGACTGCCGACACCTTCTTCGGCGCACCGTATGAAACCTTTTCTCCGCCAACAACTCAGCCGCTACGCCGACCGCCAGGGCGAACTCGAATTCCTGTTGTCCCGCGAGGACATCATGAAGGACATGGAGCAGTTCATGAAGCTCTCGCGCGAGCACACCGATGTGGCCGCCGTGGCCAGCCGCTGGGCGCGCTTCCAGCAGCGCGAAGCCGACCTCGCCGCCGCGCAGGAAATGGCGAACGACCCCGATATGGCCGAGATGGCGCAGGAAGAAATCACCAGTGCCCAGGCCGAGATGGCGCAGCTGGAAACCGAGCTGCAGCGCATGCTGCTGCCCAAGGACCCCGACGATGCGCGCCCGGCGTTTGTGGAAATCCGCGCTGGCACCGGCGGTGACGAGTCGGCCCTGTTTGCCGCCGACCTGGCGCGCATGTACACGCGCTACTGCGACTCCATCGGGCTGAAGACCGAAATTGCCAGCGCCTCCGAGAGCGAACTGGGCGGCTACAAGGAAGTGGTGCTGCGCGTGGAAGGCACGACACAGACCAGCAGCGGCAGCTGCGGCGCCTACGGCATGCTGAAATTTGAGAGCGGCGGCCACCGCGTGCAACGCGTGCCGCTGACCGAAACCCAGGGCCGCATCCACACCAGCGCCTGCACCATTGCCGTGCTGGCCGAACAGGACGAAGTGGAGGCCGCCAAGATCAACCCCTCGGACCTGCGCATCGACACCTTCCGCGCCAGCGGCGCCGGTGGCCAGCACATCAACAAGACCGACTCGGCCGTGCGCATCACCCACCTTCCCACCGGCATCGTCGCCGAGTGCCAGGACGGGCGCAGCCAGCACAGCAACAAGGCCCAGGCCCTCAAAGTCTTGACGGCCCGCATCCACGAAAAGGAGCGCAGCGAGCGCGCCGCCAAGGACGCCGCCGAGCGCAAGAGCCTGGTGGGCAGCGGCGACCGCAGCGACCGCATCCGCACCTACAACTTCCCCCAGGGCCGCCTCACCGACCACCGCATCAACCTGACGCTGTACAAGCTCGACCGCGCCATGGAAGGCGACCTGGGCGACGTGGTGGAAGCGCTGCAGGCCTATGAGGCGGCGCAGCAATTGGCCGCGCTGGAAGGGAAGGTTTGAACGCCGAAATGCCTAAAGCTGCTGTCGCAAGACCGACAGAAAACGCATCAGCACCGGGGACACCGTGGCGCTGTCGTAGGCAAATTCGACGTCGAACGTCTGTGCCACTTCTTCCAGGCGCACCAGCCGAACCGTGGGCGGGCAGGTTGCCGACAGGCTCTCCGGCACAAAAGCACAGCCCATGCCCGCGCCCACCAGCCCCGCCAGCGTGGGAATGTCGCTGCCGGTCTGGGTGATCTGTGGTGTAAAACCCGCCTGCGCACACTGGGCCATCAAAAAACGGTGGTGGGCTGCGGACCTGATCGGATCCAACCAGATGAAGGGCCAATGGGCCAGATCGGACAGGGTTTTCGGCACGCGGTGCTCGGAGGCGGGGACTGCAAGCACAAAGCGCTCGCGCTGCAGCAGCACACCCGACAAGTGCGCCGCTGCTTCCTGCCGCCATGCCATCACGCCACCATCCAATTGGAGATTTGCAATGGCGGCTACTTGTGCCGCCGAGAGCATGGGTTCCACGCAAACCCGGACATCAGGACAGGCCTTCCGAAAGGCATGGAGTGTTTTTGCGAACACGGGCAAACCCAGGTAGTTCGGCAGCACACCCAGGCGCAGCTCGCCCAACTCGCCAGCCCCTGCACGCAGGGCACGCTGGCGGCTGGCCTGCAGCTCGGCCAGAAGCTGGCGAGCGTCGTGCAGAAAACTCGCACCCGCGGCCGTCAGTGCCACGCCTTTGGCTTGTCGGATCAGCAAGGGCGTTCCGATGGCTGCCTCCAGCTCGCGGATCTGCCGCGACAGCGCGGGTTGGACAATGCCAACCGCACGCGCACCCGCGACCACACTGCCCGCTTCGGCCACCGCCACAAAGTAGCGCAGATGGCGCATTTCCACATTTCGCATGCCGCTTCAACCCCCAATTCCAATACCTATAGAGCATAGCAACTCGCACCAAACAGTATTTGCCAGCATGGAAGCGCCTGCATACCATCGCCCCATGCCACTCCATATCACGACCCCCTTCCTCCGCTCCCGTTCCCAGTCGAATCGACTGGGAAAAGATGTCTGGCTCAAGATGGAGGCGCTGCAGCCATCGGGGTCCTTCAAGCTGCGCGGCGTGGGTGCGGTGTGCGAAGCCCAGCGCACGGCAGGTGCCCGGCGCTTCGTTTCATCCTCGGGCGGCAACGCTGGCATTGCCGTGGCCTATTGCGGGCGGGAACTGGGGGTGCCCGTGGTCGTGGTGGTGCCAGAAAGTACCTCGGAGCGTGCCCGCCAGCTCATCCGCCAGGAAGGTGCCGAATTGATCGTGCACGGTGCTGCATGGTCACAGGCCAACGAACTGGCCCAGACGCTAGTCGGCCCGCACGACGCCTTCGTGCACCCCTTCGATGACCCAATGCTGTGGCAAGGCCACGCCAGCATGGTCGATGAAATGGCCGCACACGGGCACAAGCCTGGCGCTGTGCTGCTCGCCGTGGGCGGTGGCGGACTGTTGTGCGGCGTGCTCGAAGGTCTGTGGCGCAATCGCTGGTCCGACGTGCCGGTGGTGGCCGTAGAAACGCGTGGCGCCGATTGCTACGCCCAGTCGCTGGCGGCAGGCCGCGCCGTCGAGCTGGCCACGATTTCCAGCGTGGCCACGTCGCTCGGTGCCCGACGCCCCTGCGACAACGCTTTGGACTGGGCCCGCAAACATGCCATCCACAGCCTGGTCGTGACCGATGCCGAGGCGGTGGCCGCCGCCTTGCAGTTCGTCGAGGACCAGCGCGTGGTGGTGGAGCCCGCCTGCGGCGCCGCGTTGGCAGCGCTCCACCATGGACACCCGGTGCTGGCTTCGGCCAGCGACATTGCCGTGATCGTCTGCGGTGGTGTCACGGCCACGGTCGAGCAACTCAAAGCCTATCGGTTTTGATGCCAAATCAGCATCCAGCCCTTGTAAATACTGGGGAAACAGCTACCAAAATAATAGCAAATGGAAAGCCGATACCCCAGCATCGGCCAGACCCAGCTGCGAGCAATCTCTAAGGCGCGCGCTTGAGGCCAGCGCGCCACTGGTCGAGCTCACGCTGCATGCTGGCCGTGATCTGGTCGTACATCTCCAGTTGTTCACTCAAGGCGCGCAGGCGATCGGCGGCGCTCTGGGCCATGAACAGGGCCAGTTTGGTGGCTACGGCCGGGTGCTGGTCCATCAGCCGTTGCAGACCGGCCGAGGTCAGGCCCGCAGCGGTAACCGCAGCCACGGCAGTGCAGTTGGCCGAGCGTGGCATGCCGTCGACCAAGGCCAGCTCCCCCAGCAGGGCACCCGGCCCAAGCACCGAAATCTCGACCTTGGTCTGGGCACTGCGTCCGCCCGTGTCGACCGACACATTGCCGTCCAGTACCAGAAGCATGTAGCCCGTGTTGCTGCTGTCACCGGCCTTGAACAAGGCCGCACCGGCCGGAAAGTGCACCAGGCGCATCTGCGCCGCCACGCATGCCGCTTCCTGCGGTGCCATGGCGAACCCGGGGATACGCTGGCACAGGAATTCGATGGTCTTGGCTCCCAACTCGGGAATGTCGGTCACCGCGCGGGCGGAAGGCGAGGAAGTGGCAGTGTTGGTCATAGACAGAAAGGCAGTGGGTTCACAGTCAATGCCGGCAGATGGGGGCCAGCGCAGCAGGTCAGGAGCGGGCTACCAGCTTCACCCAGGCACCCGCGCCGACAAACGGCACCGCAACGGCTGCATAGGGTAGCGAAGCCAGTGGTCGCGCGCCCTCCCAGTCGCACAGCCGCGCAGAGTCGACCTGCAGCTCGCGGGGCAGCAAGGTCTGCGCCATCTGCGCGCGCTCCCAGGCGATGTCCAGTGCCTGCATCGCGGCGTTGACCGCCACGACCTGGCCTTGCCAGTCGAGCACCACCGAGGGTTGGGCCGATTCACGGCACAACGCAGACACGGACGCGAGGGTCGATTCGACCATCAGCGCCATCTCGAACGCCGGAGCCACCAGATGGGCCAACTCGGCCGCCCGCGCCAGATGCGCCTCGTGGAAATAGGAGCGCTGGCCATGGTGCAGGGACAGCACGCCCACCACGCAGCCGCGGCTCATCAGCGGCACAACCAGGGCGGATGCGATGTTCGACGTCCCGATGGAGATCCAGCGTTCATCGAGTTCGGTGTCCGAGGCCAGCGCGCCCTGCCGGTGCTTGACCACCCAGCCGGCCAGGCCCTCGGTCAGCACGGCTTGCACACGGTGTTCCGCCACTTCGGCGAACGAATCGCGCGCTGCCAGCACCTTGTGCACCACGCGCCCTTCGGACAAGAGCATCAGCGAACCGTTGTCGGCGCCCAGCTCCTGGATCAGCAGAGGCAAGGCCTCCGTGGCCAATGCGCTGGGCATCACATGCTTCGTGACGATGTCGGACAGGGTATGGACAGGAATATTCATGCGGTGCTCCACCAAGGTGCTGCAAACGGGATGCGTCCGGCAACTTCAGGCCGCAGGACGGTGCCAACGCCACATTGTGACGCAAGCCGTTGCCGCAGAGAGCTGCGGCAACCCCGTCCACACCTACAATTTCCCGGGCTACCGCACCGAGCTCCGCATCGACTTTGCCTCGTACATGCGCGACCGCGCTAAGGACGGCGATCTGGGCGATGTGGGGGAGGCGGTGTAGGCCCATGAGGCGGCGCAGCAGCTGGCGGAGCTGGAGGGGAAGGTTTGAGTCGCGAGGGTTTGTGCGAGTAGGAGACCATTGCGGCCACGCCCTGAATGATATTTTCAGAATCAAACATCCAAAGTTCCATGGAAGGCATCGTCAATTTCCCGGCGTTTGTGTTGGCCTCGACACTGCTCATCCTGTCACCGGGACCGGGAACCTTGGCGATTCTGGGCGCTGCCACGGGCTCGCGCAGGGCAGGCTTCGAGGCTTTGGCAGGCACCAGTACGGGCGACGCAATACTCATGGCAGTGACTGCGGCAGGAGCCGCCAGCCTGCTGCACGGACACCCGGTCGCATTCAGCGTCTTGCGCTACGGCGGTGGTGCCTATCTGGCCTGGCTGGGCCTGCAGGCCCTGCGTTCCAGGGAGCCTTCGCTGGCTGTCAGCGCCCCCGCCGCCGGAAGTGCGTTCCAACGCAGCTTGTGGGTGACACTGCTCAACCCCAAGGCCATTGTCTTCTTCATGGCCTTCTTCCCCCAGTTCACCACCCCGCAGGCAGGTGCCACCAGTTTTGCACTGCTGGGGGCCGCCTTCGTTGCGATGAATTGCCTCTACCAGGCGGCCTTGATCAGCGGTGCCAATTGGGTCATCGGCCACCTGGCACAAGCACCCCATTGGGCGTTGTGGATCAACCGAGTGTTGGGGCTGGCCTTTCTGGGCTTTGGAGTCAGGCTGGTGCTGGGTTGAACGTGCCAAGTGCGTCGCTGCAATAGATATACGGCTCCTAGTCGTTGTCGATATTGCGTAAGCAGCCAGCATTTTGATAGCAGCTCATGCCTCCAAGCATGTCCAACAACATCACTGGCGCCAGGGTGGCAATCCGCACGATATGGTGAAAACGTTGCACGCGTCTGTCCGGCAAATACCCGCCTTGCAGAAGCCATAATCCGGCCAGACAAAAAAGGGGAAGCTCCCCTCACCCCCATACCCATACCCCTGGCGTATTCTTTCATGCGAACACTCCCCTTTCGTGTCATTGTCTTCTACCTCTTGCTCGTCTTATCCGCCAATGCACTGAGTGGCCCTCCCTCCCCCAATGCCGAACTAGACGCTGTCTTGCACAAGCTCTCTGACAGCACAAGCCCCGAACAAAGCGCTCAAATATCTAGTTCCATTGCTGCGTCTCCCGCCCTGACGGAACAGCTCAATGAATTGGCAACAACCAGAAAGATCACAGAGATTCGAGTGATACCGCTCGAAGCGATTCCGCCATCACAAGGAGTTCGCTTTGGCGCATCGCTCCACGGAACACAACTGCTCCTGGCGGCAAACCTTCTGACCGAGCTGACCAAGAACCGCCTCCATGACGTCGTGAGACCCAATGACGTCCTCCCAAACAACACCACCTTTGTCATCAGCCACATCGCATTTCATGCAAAGACAAGCGATGACCTGGCCAAGCTTGATAGTGACTTGGGGCGAATGCTGGATGAGCGTCGCAAGACCTCCGGTTCACACGAATACACAGACCTTCTGCTACTGGGGCAGAACAAACGCATGGAGAATGAGGCGTCGGCGTTCATTCAGGGGTGGAACCATGTTGTCGATGCCGCCACCCAGACCAACGGAGGGAAAACGCTCACTGCCGAACAGGTCGTGACCCTCCTCCTCAATTTGCGTTACCGCTTTGCGTTCGCAAAGGCGCTGCAAGTCCAGGAGGGTGGCCTTCAGATTTCCAACACGGGGATGATTCTCTTGAACGAACGCAATATCAAGGCACTTGTAACAGCGCTCAGTACGTCCCGCATGGCAGACATTCAATGAGCGATTAGGCAAATCACGGACCAATGAACCGGCACGCAGAGCAGTCTCCATGCATCAAACAAGCATCAAGCCCTCGCAATCATTGCGCAAGCAGCTCCCAAATTAATAGCAGATGAATCCCACCACCTTCACCCTCACCCAAGCACTGCAGCACTGCCAGCGCCAAGGCCTGGAGCGGCTGGATGCGCAGATGTTGGTGTTGCTGGCCTGCGGGCAGGGGCTGCACCAGCGGGCCTGGCTGCTCACGCACGATGGCGATGTGCTGACCGATGCGCAGCAGGCCAGCTTGCAGGCCGCGCTGGCGCGGCGGCTTTCCGGGGAGCCCATGGCCTACATCACCGGCAGCAAGGAATTCTTCGGGCTGAGCCTGCAGGTGGATGCCCGGGTGCTGGACCCGCGCCCCGACACCGAAACCCTGGTGGAGTGGGCGCTGGAGTTGCTGCAGGAGCGCCAAAGCGCGCGCGTGGTGGACCTGGGCACCGGCAGCGGCGCGATTGCGCTGGCGCTGAAATCGCAGTGCCCCAGCGCCACCGTCGAAGCCGTGGACTACAGCGCCGACGCGCTGGCCGTGGCCCGTGCCAACGCCCAGCGGCTGCAGCTGGATGTCCGGTTTGCACAGGGCTCGTGGCTGGAACCCGTGGTGGGTGCGTTTGACCTGATCGTGAGCAACCCGCCCTACATTGCCGCAGCCGACCCGCACCTGGCCGCGCTGCGCCACGAGCCGCTCTCCGCGCTGGCCAGCGGCGCCGATGGATTGGACGACATCCGCACCATCATTGCCCAGAGCATGCAGCACCTGCTGCGCGGCGGCTGGCTGCTGCTGGAGCACGGCTACGACCAGGCGCAGGAGGTGCAGGCCCTGCTGACCCAGGCCGGGTTTGCCCACGCGCAGTCGCGCCACGACCTGGCAGGCATTGCGCGCTGCACCGGGGCGCAGTGGCCCGGTGTCGCAGCCAACGCCTGACTCACACCGCAGGATCGGGCAGCAGCAAGGACACGCCCAGCGCCGCACGGCGGCGTAGCCAGGGTGAAGGGCGGTAGCGCGGGTCGCCGCTGCTGGCGTGCAACTGCTGCAGGATCTGCAGAACCGTGGATGCGCCCAGCGCATCGCCCCACGCCAGCGGGCCCCTGGGGTAGCCCAGACCCAACGTGACCGCCGCGTCGATGTCCGCCGGGCTGGCCACGCCCTGCTGGGCAATGTCACAGCCAATGTTGACGATGGTTGCCAATACGCGCTGCGACACCAGGCCCGCGCTGTCGCGCAGCACCCGCACGGCGCTGCTGCAGGGGGCCAGCAAGGCGGCAGCACGGTCCAGGGTGTCGGACGAGGTGCTCGGGTTGGCGAACACTGCGGCGCAACGGTCCTGGGGCACCAGCCAGTCCAGCCCCACGGTACGCGCCGGGTCCAGGCCCTCGGCCAGTGCGGCGGTGGTCACGTCCTCGCCCAGGGGCAGCACGATGCACAGTGCGTCCGGCGTGGGCACGGTGTGGGTATCCACCTGCGCACCCATGTCACGCAACCACTGGGCACAGGCCTGGCCCCAGGCAGCGTGGCGTTGACTCACCCAGACCGGGCCTGGCGCCGCATCGGGGCGCGGCGGCAGTTCAGGGCGCACGATGGTGCCGTCCTGGTAGCAGTAGAAGCCCTGCCCGGTCTTGCGGCCCAGCAGGCCCGCGTGCAGGCGCTGCACGGCCAGGGGCGAGGGGCGGTAGCGGGGCTCGTCGAAGTACTGGCGGTAGATCGACTCCATGACCGGCACGGACACGTCCAACCCCACCAGGTCGAACAGCTCGAACGGCCCGAGCTTGAAGCCGCATTGGCCGCGCAGCACGTCGTCAATGACCTGGGGGCTGGCCACGGACTCGCCCAGCAGGCGCAAGGCCTCGGTGCCGTAACCGCGCCCGGCGTGGTTGACGATGAAGCCTGGCGTGTCCTGCGCACGCACGGCGCGGTGGCCGCAGCGTTTGCCCAGGGCCAGCAGGGCGTCCACCACGCAGAGCTCGGTGCGCGTGGCGGCGATCACCTCCACGATCTTCATCAGCGGCACCGGGTTGAAGAAGTGCCAACCGGCCACACGCCCGGGGTGCTGGCAGGCCGCAGCAATGGACGTGACCGACAGCGACGAGGTGTTGGTGGCCAGCACGCAGCGGGGCGACACCACCGCTTCGAGCGCCGCAAACAGCTGGCGCTTGGCCTCCAGGTTTTCGGCAATGGCCTCGACCACCAGGTCGCAGTCGGCCAGCGCCTGCATGTCCGCTGCCACATGGATGTGGGCCTTGGCCTGTGCCACCGCCTCGGCACCCATGCGGCCCTTGTCCTGCTGCTGGGCCCACACGCCCGCGAGTGTGGCCTGGGCGCGCTCGGCGGCCCCGGCCAGGGCGTCCAGCAGCAGCACGTGCACGCCGGCCTGCGCCGCAATCTGCGCAATGCCGCGGCCCATGACGCCGGTGCCGACCACGGCCATGCGCAGCGATTCGCTGTGGGGGTCGAACATGCTGTGCCCTCAGTCCGGAATGACGGCGGTAACTTCGATCTCGACCTTGGCGCGGTCTTCCACCAGGCCCGCCACCTGCACCGCGGCCATGGCGGCGTTGAAGCTGCCAATGATTTCGCGGAAGTGCTTGCCGATGGTCGGGTAGGCGGCCACGTACTCGCGCTTGTCGGTCACGTACCAGGTCATGCGCACGATGTGCTCAGGCTTCGCGCCGGCCTCGTTCAGCACCGCCACCACGTTGCGCAGCGCCTGGCCGGCTTGCTCGCCCAGGTCGTCGCTGTGAAACTGGTTGTTCTCGTCCCAACCGATCATGCCGGCCACGAACACCATGGTGCCGCGTGCCATGACACCGTTGGCGTAGCCGCGGGGGCGCGGCCAGCTGGGGGGTTGAAGAATCTTTTGCATCATGGCTCTCCTTGTGATTGTTGCCAGCGGTGGATGCCCTCCACCACGTCTTGCGGAATGTTGATCGAAGCGTCCGCGTCCAGCGAGGTGGTGACGATGACGACATTGGCCTGCCAACGCAGGTCATTCCCTGCGCCCAGGCAGGCCACGTCGAGTTCGAGCGAGCGCCGGCCCTGGCGTGCCAGGCGCAGCTGCAGGGCAATGGTCTCGCCCATGCGGCTGGGCGCCTTGAATTCGGCCTGCAAGCGGGCCAGGGGCAGGCCCAGGCGGCGCGCGCCGAGGAACTGAGCGTAGTTGACCCCCAGGGCCTGCGTGAACCAGTCTTCCACCAAGCCATTGAGCATGACGAAGTACTGCGGGTAGAACACCATGCCGGCCGGGTCGCAGTCGGAAAAGCGCACCAGGCGTTGCACCGTGAAACATGCGCTGGCAGAAGGTGCGTCGTTGGCCTGCACGCTCATACCCCGATGTAGCGGTGCCAGATGTCGGGCTGGGCTGCCAGCTCGCTGGAGGCACCGCGCCAGACCACCTGCCCCCGCTCGATGATGGTGTGGTGGTCGGCCAGACCCACGAGCTTTTGCACGTACTTGTCGATCACCACGATGCTCTGGCCCTGCGCCCGCAAGGCGCCCAGGCAGCGCCAGATCTCCTCGCGGATCAACGGTGCGAGGCCTTCAGTGGCCTCGTCCAGGATCACCAGGTAGGGGTTCGTCATGAGCGCGCGGCCAATGGCCAGCATCTGCTGCTCGCCACCCGAGAGCTGGTTGCCCATGTTGCGGCGGCGCTCCTGCAGGCGCGGAAAGGTGTGGTACACGCGCTCCAGCGTCCAGGGCTGGCTGCTGGCGCTGCGGTTGGCCGCAAAGGCCAGCAGGTTCTCTTCCACCGTGAGCACCGGGAAGATCTGCCGCCCCTCGGGCACCACCGCCAGGCCCATGCGCGCAATGCGGTCGGGCGACAGGCGCTCGATGCGCTCGCCGCGGAAGCGGATTTCCCCCGCACCGGGGCGCACCAGCCCCAGGATGGACTTGACCGTGGTGGTCTTGCCCATGCCGTTGCGGCCCAGCAAGGTGGCGGTCTCGCCCTGGCGCATGGAGAAGTCCATGCCGAAGAGGATCTGGCTGGGGCCGTAGGAAGACTCTAGTTGGCGGACTTCCAGCAATGTTTCAGTGCTCATGGTGCTGCCTTGGCCATTCAATGGGCGTCGACTTCGTCGCCCAGGTAGGCCCGTTTGACGTCGGGGTTGTTGCGGATGGCGTCGGCATTGCCGCTGGCGATGACCTTGCCAAACACCAGCACCGAAATGGTGTCGGCCAGCTTGAACACGGCATCCATGTCGTGCTCCACCAGCAGCAGGGTGGATTCCTGGCGCAGTTCGAGCAGCAGCTCCACCATGCGGGCCGATTCGTCCGGCCCCATGCCGGCCATGGGCTCATCCAGCAGCAGCAATTTCGGCCGTGTGGCCAGCGCGATGCCCAATTCGAGTTGGCGCTGCTCACCGTGCGAGAGCGACCCGGCCAGCGTGTATTCGCGCCCGGCCAGCCCCACGCGGGCCGCCAGCGCGGCGCTTTCGTCAAACCGCGCACGCTCGGCACTGGCCGGAGACCAGATGCGCATGCTGGAGCCGCTGCGCGCCTGCACCGCCAGGGCCAGGTTGTCCAGCACGGAAAACTTGCGGAATATGCTGGTGATCTGGTACGAGCGCACCAGCCCGGCCTGGGCACGCAGATGCATGGGCACGGTGGTGACATCGGTGCCGTTGAAGACAATGCGGCCCGCATCGCTGCGCAGCGCGCCCGACATCTGGTGGATCAACGTGGTCTTGCCTGCCCCGTTGGGCCCGATGAGCGCATGCACGCTGCCGGCCTTCACGTCCAGGTGGGCGTGGTCCGTGGCCACCAGGCCGCCAAAGTGCTTGACCAGGCCGTCGATCTTCAGGATGGTGTCGGTCATGCCTTGTTCCCCCCGCGCAGCAATCCTGCCAAGCCCTTGGGCGCCGCGAACACGATGCCCAGCAGCACGATACCTAGCCCCAACTGCCAATGGATGGTGAAGTGCCCCAGCACCTCTTCGAGCGCCAGGAACACCACCGCACCGAGTACCCCGCCCCACAGGTAGCCCACGCCGCCGAGGATGACCATGATCATCAGCATGCCGGACTGGCTCCAGTGCATCATGGACGGGCTGACGAACGCGCCCAGGTTGGCGAGCAACACCCCAGACAGGCCCGCCAGCGCGCCGGACAGCACGAAGGCACTGAGCTTGTAGCGCAGCGGCGAGTAGCCGATGGCCACCACGCGCGTCTCGTTTTCGCGGATGGCCTGCAGCACATGGCCAAAGCGCGCATTCACCAGCCGCCACACGCCGTAGAACGACAGGGCCGCAAACACCAGGGTCACGTAATAGAAGGTCTTGTCATGGGCCAGGTCGAGTCCGAAGCCGAACTCCGAGCGCCCCGGCAGCGACAGGCCATCGTCGCCGCCATAGGCCTTGAGCGAGGTGATCAGGTAGTACAGCATCTGCGCAAAGGCCAGGGTGATCATGATGAAGTGCACCCCCTGCGTGCGCAGGCTGATGAAGCCCACCACCAGCGCCACGAGCGCCGTCACGCCCACGGCCAGGGGCCAGGCCACCCAGGCATTGGCCACGCCTTCCTGCAGCAAGATGGAGACCGTGTAGGCTCCCACGCCGATGAAGGCCGCCTGCCCGAAACACACCATGCCGCCAAAGCCGAGCACGATGTTGAGGCTGGTGGCGGCCATGGCAAAGATCAGCATGCGCGCCACCAGGGCAATGTAGAAGTCGTTGCCGGTGGCGCTGGCCAGCCACGGGAAAGCGGCCAGCAGCGCCAGCAGGCCCAGCGCCCAGGCCCCGTGCAAAGGGTGGTCCAGCACACTGGCGGGCCGGGCATGGTCTGCCACAGAAGGGGTCGAAGGGGTCATCACAGCAATCCGGGGTCAGTGGGTGGGAAACAGGCCACGGGGCTTGAAGGTCAGCACCACCGCCATCAGCACGTAGATCAGGATGGACGACACCGCCGGTGCCGCATTCGAGGCGGCCTCGGGCGACATCATGGAGGCGAACAGCATGGGCATGAAGGTGCGCCCGGCCGTGTCGATCACGCCCACCAGCAACGCGCCAATGAGCGCGCCGCGCACCGAGCCGATGCCACCGATAACGATGACCACGAAGGCCAGGATCAGGATGCTCTCGCCCATGCCCACCTGCACGGCCAGCAAGGGGCCCAGCATGCCGCCGGCTACCGCGCACAGGGCGGCACCGACGCCGAACACGGCCGAGAACAGGCGACGCACATTGATGCCCATGGCCATGGCCATGTCGCGGTTCGATGCCCCGGCCCGCACCCGCATGCCGACCCGGGTGTGGGCGATCAGCAGGTACAGCAAAAAGGCCACCAGCAAGCCCACCCCAATGATGAACAGGCGGTACGCCGGGTAGTACAGGTCGGGCAGCAGCTGCACCGCACCCGACAGGCTGGCCGGCGGGTTCAGGCTGATGGGTTGCGAGCCCCAGATGATGCGCACGGTTTCATTGCAGATGAGCATCACGGCAAAGGTGGCCAGCACCTGCGAGAGGTGGTCACGCTGGTACAGGTGGCGAAACACCACCAGCTCCAGCACCACCCCTACCAGGGCCGCACCCACCCCACCGGCCACCAACCCCACCCAGTAGCTGCCGCTGGCCTGGGCCACGGTGGCAATCAGGTAGGCGCCGATCATGTAGAGCGAACCGTGGGCCAGGTTGATCATGTCCATGATGCCGAACACCAGAGTCAACCCAGCGGCCAGCAGGAACAGCATGAGCCCGAACTGCAGGCCATTGAGGCCCTGTTCCAGCAAAAGGACACTAGTCATGCGCGCGCTCCGGTTCTGGGTCAGTCCTTCAGGACGGCATGTTGCACTTGCCGACGTAGGCGTCGGCATGGTTCTTCAGCACCGCGCCACCCAAGGTGCGGTTGGTGATGCGGCCCTGCGAATCCTTGGTGATCACGCGCAGGTAGTAGTCCTGGATCGGGAAGTGGTTCTTGTTGAACTTGAAGCTGCCACGCACCGAGTCGAATTTGGCGGCTTCCAGGGCCTTGCGCACGGCGGCCTTGTCGTCAAGCTTGCCCTTGCTGTCGCGTACGGCGGCGTCCATCAGGCGCGCGGCGTCATAGCCCTGGGCGGCATACATGGTGGGCAGGCGGCCGTATTCCTTCTGGAAGTCGGCCACGAAACGCTTGTTGGCTGCGTTGTCCATGTCGTGCGCCCATTGCGAGCTGTTGAACATGCCCAGCATGGGTTCCCCCACGGCCTTGATCACGTCCTCGTCGGCCGAGAAGCCCGGGCCAAACAGGGTCATGTCCTTGGACAGGCCAGCGCCCACGAATTGCTTGATGAAGTTGATGCCCAGACCACCGGGCAGGAAGATGTAGACCGCATCGGGCTTGTCGGCGCGCAGCTTGGAGATTTCGGTGCCGTAGTCGAGCTGGTTGAGCGCCGTGTAGGTTTCCGAGGCGACCTGCCCGGTGTAGAAGCGCTTGAAGCCGTTGAGCGCATCCTTGCCTGCCGGGTAGTTGGGGGCGATCAGCGCCACGCGCTTGAAACCCTTGTCGGTCACGATCTTGCCCACGGTCTCGTGCATGTTGTCGTTCTGGTACGAAGCGGAGAAGAAGTAGGGGTTGCACTGCTCGCCCGCGTATTGCGAGGGGCCCGCATTGGCGCTCACGTAGAAGGTCTTGCTGGCAAAGGTGGGCGCACCCACGGCCAGCATGACGTTGGAGAACACGATGCCGGTCATGAAGTCCACCTTGTCGGCCTTGACCATGCGGTCGGCGGTCTGGCGGCCCACGTCGGGGCTGGCCTGGTCGTCCGCGACCACCACGGTGGCCGGCAGGTTGCCCAGCTTGCCGCCGTTCTGCTTCACCGCCAGCTGGAACCCATCGCGGATGTCCACGCCCAACGCCGCACCGGGGCCAGACAGCGTGGACAGCAAGCCGACCTTGACTTCCTTGGATTGGGCCCATGCCTGGGTGGCAAGCGATGCCGCCAATGCAAGGACCGTGCAAGGGAAAACGAACGAACGCAAAGTACTCATGGTGTGTCTCCTGGTGTGGTTCTGGGGGTGATCAGGGGGTGCGCAGCTTGAAGCGCTGCAACTTGCCTGTCTGGGTGCGCGGCAACTTGTCGATGAATTCGACCGCACGGGGGTATTTATACGGGGCAATTGCGCCCTTGACGAAGTCCTGCAGCGTTTTCACCATCATTTCGTCGCCCGTTTGTCCGGGCCGCAACACCACGAAGGCCTTCACGATCTGGCCGCGCTCCTCGTCCGGCACACCGATCACGGCACATTCGGCCACGGCGGGGTGCTGCATCAGCGCGTCCTCCACCTCCGGGCTGGCAATGTTGTAGCCCGAGGACACGATCATGTCATCGGTGCGCGACTGGTAGTGGAAGTAGCCATCGGCGTCCATCAGGTAGGCGTCACCCGTGTAGTTCCAGCCATTCTTCACGTAGTTGCCCTGGCGGTCACCGTACAGGTAGCGGCACCCGGTGGGGCCGCGTACTGCGAGCTTGCCCACGGTGCTCGGGGGCACAGGATTGCCGTTGTCGTCCATCACCTGGGCCTGGTAGCCGGGAATGACCCTGCCCGTGGCACCAGGCCGGGAACTGGCCTCGTCGGCCGAGATGAAGATGTGCAACATTTCGGTGGCACCGATGCCGTCGATGAGTTCGATGCCGGTGGCCTCGCGCCATTGCGTGCGCGTGGCTGCCGGCAAGGCTTCGCCGGCCGAAACACACTTGCGCAAACCTGTCTTGCGCAGCTCCAGGCCCCGCGCGGCCAGCGTGCGGTAGGACGTGGGGGCGGTGAAGCACACCGTGGCCCCGTATTCCTTGATGCCTTCGAGCAGTTGCGGCGGCCCGGCCTTGTCCAGCAGCACGGTGGAGGCGCCGATGGACAGGGGAAACAGCACCAACCCGCCCAGACCGAAGGTGAAGGCCAGCGGCGGGCTGCCGATGAACACATCGTCGGCCGTGGCCTGGAGCGTCGAGCGCGGCCAGCAGGCGCAGATGGCCATGACGTCGCGGTGGAAGTGCATGGTGGCCTTGGGGATGCCGGTGGTGCCGCTGGTGAACCCGATCAGGCAGGTGTCATCGCTGGCGGTATCGACATTGGCAAACTCGGTGGGCTTGCGCGCCATGCAGGCTTCCAGGCTGTCCGGCCCCTCGTAATTGAAGTGGCGCAGCTGGCGCAAGGCCGGCGAGGCCAGCGCCGCTTCGGCCATTTCCCCGGCCAGGGCGGCGTCGCACAGGGCATGGCTCACACGACCGATTTCCAGGATCTGCTTGAGCTCCTTGGCGCGCAAGAGCGGCATGGTGGCCACGGCAATGCCACCAGCCTTGACGATGCCGAACCAGCACGCTGCCATCATGGGCGTGTTGGGCGCATGCAGCAGCACGCGGTTGCCGGGCACCAGGCCCATGTCGGTGGTCAGCACATGGGCGATGCGGTTGGCGCGCTCGTACAGGTCGCGGTAGGTCCAGCGCACGCCGCCCGGGCCCTGCACGCACAGGCGCTCGCCGCGGCCTTCATGCACATGGCGGTCCAGCAGCTCCGCGGCACAGTTCAGCTGCGCAGGGAACTGCAGCTCGGGCAGGTCGAACACGAACTCGGGCCACTGGTCCCGGGGCGGCAGGTTGTCGCGGGCGAAGGTATCGAGGTGGGCGCTTGCCATGGTGGTGTCTCCTTGTGGGGCCGGCTTCAGCCGTGCTGTACCTTCACGTCCTTAAGCAGCTCGCGCGCGATGATGAGCTGCTGCACTTCGGTCGCACCTTCGTAGATGCGCAGGGCGCGGATCTCGCGGTAGAGCCGCTCCACCGGCACCTCGCTCACCACCCCCAGGCCGCCGAAGATCTGCACCGCGGCATCGATGACCTGCTGTGCACCCTCGGTCGCCACCATCTTGGCCATGGCGGCTTCACGGGTCACGTTTTCGCCCCGGTCACGTTGCCAGGCAGCGCGGTAGACCAGCAGTGCGGCACTGTCGATGGTGGTGGCCATCTGGGCCAACTTGGCCTGCGTGAGCTGGAAATCCGCCAGCACGCCACCGAACATCTTGCGCGTGGTGGCACGCTCCAAAGCTTCGTCGAGCGCCCGGCGGGCAAAGCCCAGCGCGGCGGCGGCCACCGAGGTGCGGAACACATCCAGCGTGCGCATGGCCACCTTGAAGCCCTCGCCCGCTGCACCGATGCGCTGGCTCACGGGGATGCGGCAGTTGTCGAACTGCAGCAGACCCAGCGGATGCGGGGCGATGACGTTGATGCGCTCCGGCACGGTGAAACCGGGCGTGTCGGCATCGACGATGAAGGCGCTGATGCCTCGTGCCCCCGGAGCTTCCCCGGTACGCGCAAACACCACATAGAAGTCGGCAATGCCACCATTGGAAATCCAAGTCTTTTTCCCGTTGAGCACCACGGTGTCGCCTTCCACGCGGGCCTCGCAGGCCATGGCGGCCACGTCCGATCCGGCATCGGGCTCGGACAGCGCAAACGCAGCGATGGCTTCGCCGGCCGCCACACGTGGCAGGTAGGCGCGCTTCTGGGCATCGGTCCCCGCCAGGCTGATGGCGCCCGAACCCAACCCCTGCATCGCAAATGCAAAGTCGGCCAGGCCCGAATGGCGGGCCAGGGTTTCGCGGACGAGGCAGATGGCGCGGGTGTCGATCACGTCCACCGCGCCACCATGGGCGGTACCGCCCACGGCATGGCGCAGCCAACCGGCAGCGCCCAAGGCCTTCACCAGGTCGCGGCACTCCTGGTCCACATTGGGGCCATGGTCGTGTGCAATGTGGGCATGTGCCCAGGCATCGAGCTCGGTGGCCAAGGCAGCATGGCGTGGCTCGAAGAAGGGCCACTGCAGGTAACGGGTATCGCTCATGCTCAGTTCCCTTCGAACTGGGGGCGCTGCTTGGCCACGAAGGCGTGGTAGGCGCGCTGGTAGTCATTGGTGAGCATGCACAGGGCCTGGGCCTGGGCTTCGGCCTCGATGGCCTGCTCGATGGTCATGGCCCATTCCTGGTGCAGCATGGTCTTGGTGATGCCATTGGCAAAGCTGGGGCCAGTGGCCAGGTCGGTGGCCCAGGCCTGGGCGTTGGCCAGCAGCTCTTCCGGCGCCACCAGGCGGTTGAAGAAGCCCGCGCGCTCGGCCTCTTCGCCGGGCACGGCGCGGCCGGTATAGAGCCAGTCACTGGCACGCCCTTGGCCGATGATGCGCGGCAGCATGGCGCAGGCACCCATGTCGCAGCCGGCCAGGCCCACGCGGTTGAACAGGAAGGCCGTCTTGCTGCGGGCAGTGCCCACGCGCAGGTCGGACGCCATGGACAAAATGGCCCCGGCCCCTGCACACACGCCGTCGATGGCGGCGATGATGGGCTGCGGGCAAGCCCGCATGTTGGCCACCAGCGCGCCGGTCATGCGGGTGAACATGAGCAGCTCCGGTGCCGGCAGATGGATCAGCGGGCCGATGATCTCGTGCACGTCGCCACCGGAGCAGAAATTGCCCCCCGCCCCCTGCAGCACCACGGCATGCACGTCCGGGGCGAGCTTCAGGGCCGCAAACAGGTCGCGCAGTTCGGCGTAGGAATCGAAGGTGAGCGGGTTCTTGCGCTCGGGGCGGTTCAGCGTGATGGTGGCCACGCCGGCCTCGTCGCACTGCCACAGGAAGTGGGTGGCCTGGTAGCCGCGCAGGGGCTTGCGGTTGCCCGCGAGCAGGCTGGCATCGATGCTGGGCGCGGTATGGGTCAGGGTCGGTGCGGTCATGCCGGTCTACTCCGGGTTGGAAGTTTGGAGAGGGTTTTGGGACGTAGAAAGCAGGTGCACCCGCAGGCGCCCCAGTTCCGTGTGCAGGGCCTGGATGGTCTTGGCGGGCAGCACGCCCAGCAGTTCCAGGATCCAGGCCTCGTGTTCCTGGGCCATGGCCTCGAACTGCTGACGGCCCTTAGGTGTGAGCGCCACGATGAAGGAGCGCCGGTCGGTTGCGCTGGCGATGCGCTCCACCAGGCCGTCACGCGCCAGCTCATCGGTGAGGCCGGTCACGTTGGCCCCCGTCACCATGAGGTAGCTGGAGAGGTCCTTCATGCGCAGCCCCTCGGGCTGGCGGTAGAGCTGGGCCAGGTAGTCAAAGCGCGGCAGCGTGGTGTCGAAGCGTGCGCGCAGGCGGCGGCGAATTTCGTCCTCGATCTGCGTGGTACAGGCCAGCATGCGCAGCCACAGCTTCAGGGCCGCATGGTCGGTCTGGTCGGCACGGGCTTCGTGGCCCAGTCCATCGGCCGCATCGAGCAGGGCCCGGCTGTGGTCGCCTGTGTTTTCGCTCATGCCATCACCTCCCCACCGCACACGGCAATCGATTGCCCATGGATCGCCGCGCTGCCGGGCAGGCACAGCCAAGCCACGGTGTCGGCCACCTCCTGGGGCTGCACGATGCGCCCTTGCGGGTTGCCCTTGGCGAACTCGGCGCGCGCGTCTTCCTCGCTGCGCCCGGTCTTGGCCACCACGTTGGCAATGCTCTCGCGCAGGATCTCGGTTTCCGTGTAGCCGGGGCACACCGCGTTGACGGTGATGCCCTTCTTGGCCACTTCCAGCGCCAGCGCCTTGGTCAGGCCAATGACGCCGTGCTTGGCCGCCACATACGCCGCCACATAGGCGTAACCCACCAGGCCGGCGGTGGAGGCCACGTTGACGATGCGGCCCCAGCGCGCGGTCAGCATGTCGCCCAGCGCCGCCTGCGTGCAGACAAAGGTGCCGGTGAGGTTCACGTCGAGCATCTGCTGCCACAGGGCCAGGTCGGTCTTGGCAAAGGGGGCGCTATGGGCCTGGCCCGCGTTGTTGACCAGGATGTCGATGGCGCCGAACTGGGCGCGTGCCTGGGCAAAGGCCGCATCCACCTGTGCCGCATCGGTGATGTCGGCCGCGACGGCCTGCATCGCACCCGGGTGGGCAGCCACCACGGCCTGCAGTGCTTCCAGCCGACGCCCCAGCACCGTCACGCGTGCGCCCTGGGCCGCCAGCGTGGTGGCAATGGCCGCACCGATGCCACTGCCGCCGCCGGTCACCACGGCATGGCGTCCGGCCAGCGCGGTGAAAAGTGACACCGCCTGCTGGGTCATTTGGCGCTGGCCTGCGCCTGGGCGCGGGCGTAGTTGGCTTCGAGCTGGGGCTTGGCCGAGCGGTACTGCTGCGGCCAGGCGATGGGGGTATAGCCGATGCGCGCAGCCTCGGTCAGGGTCCAGGCCGGATTGGCCAGGTGCGGGCGTGCCACCGCGCACAGGTCGGCCCGCCCGGCCGAGATGATGGAATTCACATGGTCGGCCTCGCTGATGGCACCCACGGCAATGGTGGGGATGCCCGCCTCCTGGCGCACGCGGTCGGCGAAAGGCGTCTGGAACATGCGCCCGAAGGTGATCTTCTCCTTCTTGCTGACCTGGCCCGAGGAGCAGTCGATCATGTCGGCCCCGGCGGCCTTGAAGGCCTTGGCAATGGCCACGGCATCGCTGGCGGTGATGCCGCCCTCGACCCAGTCGCTGGCCGAGATGCGCACGCTGATGGGTTTGTCCTGCGGCCACACGGCGCGCAACGCGGCAAACATTTCCAACGGGTAACGCAGGCGGTTTTCCAGGCTGCCACCGTATTCGTCGGTACGGTGGTTGACCAGGGGCGAGATGAAGCCCGAGAACAGGTAGCCGTGGGCACAGTGGAACTCCAGCCAGTCAAACCCCGCAGCAGCCGCGCGCTGGGCTGCCGCCACGAATTCGGCCTTGACGCGGTCCATGTCGGCGCGGGTCATGGCGCGCGCGGTGTCGCTCACCCCTTCCAGGTACTGCTGTTCGCTGGCGGCAATGATCGGCCAGTTGCCTTGGGCCAGCGGCTTGTCGATGCCTGCACCCTCCCACGGCGCATTGGTGGAGGCCTTGCCTCCGGCATGGCCGAGCTGGATGCCGATCTTGGCGTCCGAGTTGGCGTGCACCCAATCGACGATGTGCGCAAAGGCCGCCTGCTGCGTGTCGTTCCACAGCCCCGGGCATCCGGGAGTGATACGCCCGTCCGGACTGGGCGCTGTCATCTCCACCATCACCAAACCGGCGCCGCCCATGGCACGGGCCCCCAGGTGTACCAGGTGGTAGTCACCGACCACACCGTCCTGGGCCGAGTACTGGGCCATGGGCGAGACCATGACGCGGTTCTTGAGCGTGACACCGCGCACGGTGTAGGGCGTAAACATGGGCGGCGGGGCTTTGCCCACCACGGGTGCACCGGCCTTCCGGGCAAACCAGTCTTCATAGCCGCCGAGCCAGGTGGCGTCGCGCAGGCGCAGGTTCTCGTGGCTGATGCGCTGGCTGCGGGTGAGCATGGAGTACATGAACTGTTCGGGCTCCAGCTGGTCGCAGTAGCGCTCGCCACACACCTCGAACCACTCCATGGCGTTCCAGGCGGCGTTCTGCAGGCGCAGGGTCTCGATGCTGCGCTTGGCCTGGTACTCCGTAAGCACGGCAGGAATCTTGTCCACGGTGTCGCCGTGCTCGACGAACAGGGCGGTGAGGTCGATGGCGTCTTCCAGCGCCAGCTTGGTGCCCGAGCCAATGGCGAAGTGGGCCGTGTGCACGGCGTCGCCCATGAGCACCACGTGGCTGCCGTGTTCGTTCTTCAGCCACCACTGGTCGCACACCACGCGCTGGAAGTTGAGCCAGGCCGAACCGCGCAGGTGGCGTGCGTTGGTCATGAGTTGGTGGCCACCCAGGTTCTCTGCAAACAGCCTTTCGCAGAAGGCAATGCTCTGCGCCTGATCGGCCTGGTCCAGCCCGTGCGCCAGCCATACGTGTTCGGGACACTCAACGATGAAGGTGGAGGTCTCATCGTCGAACTTGTAGATGTGGGCCTGGAACCAGCCGTGCTCGGTGCGGCGGAAGTCGAAGGTGAAGGCATCAAACACCTTGTGCGTACCCAGCCAGATGTAGCGGTTGGGGCGGGTGACGATGTTGGGCTTGAAGACGTCCTGGTACTTGGTGCGGATACGCGAGTTGATGCCATCGCTGGCAATCACGAGGTCGGCATCGGGGTAGGCGGCGTCGGACTCGGCATCGACCTCGAACACTAGCTTGACGCCCAGCTGCTCGCAGCGCGCCTGCAGGATGTTGAGCAGCTTCTTGCGTCCGATACCCACGAAACCGTGGCCGCCGGAGCGGATGGTGCGCCCCTTGAACAGCAGTTCGATGTCATCCCAATGGTTGAAGGCTTCCTGGATCTCGTCGGCCGTGACCGGGTCCCAGCGGCGCATGTTGTCCATGGTGGCGTCAGAAAACACCACGCCCCAGCCAAAGGTGTCGTAGGGCTTGTTGCGCTCCACCACCGTCACGTCGTGGGCGGGGTTGCGCATCTTCATCAGGAGGCCGAAATACAAACCCGCCGGACCGCCGCCAATGCAGACAATTTTCATCACGCCTCCGATTTGATTTAGCAATAAATAGTTAACTACTTAACTAAATGCAAGTATCAGGGCTACACCGGAATCCGTACCTAGGACTTACCCTAGTGGCGCTTGCCACATCCCCTCTTCGCTAAAACTGCAATAAAAACACCACTATCCCCGCATGAATATTAATTTTCTTGCTATAAATACTGTAGCTATAGTCAATGCACGGTCATTCATCAAGCCGTGCACCCACGGCTCGCGGAGCGTCGCTGCATCATATGGACGGCCGACCAGCGATGACTTCTGAAGCGCCGATGCCACTGAATGGGACCGCTACTGGCAGGCACAGACCATTGGCCATGCATACCCGACTGGCGCAAGGTCACGGAACAGGGGGCACGCTTGCGCAAGGTACGCCGTGTGATTCACGCGACGAAGGTGCTTGACCAGGCGGCACCGCACACCCTACTTACGATCGCGTCGCTGCAGCAAGTGCCTTTAATCCAAAGTCGTATTGCTTGGACGAAGGGTTAAAAACCCGTGAAAACTGCCGAAAGTCGATCGTGTCCCAGCGCCTGCTCAACAGCAACTTGCGCTGGGTGGCCACGTTACCCGCATCGATGACCTGCATGGGTGAGCGGATGGTGGAGCCGAGAGCCGAAGCAAAGTCCTTGCCGTTGTGATAGTCGTACAGCAACACCATGGCCCAAGCCCCATCCATGAAATGACCACCCACGCTGGCACTCAGATCACCTTTGGCGATTGCTGCCAGCGCATCGTCGCTCCAGTCGACACCACCAATAAAGACATCCCGCCCCGGTGTCTTCTGCATCTGACGTGCCGCGTCGATCATGCGTAAGGCCATGGCGTCGCTGGCAGCCCACAAGACACGGGTAAGGGGGTAACGACGCAAAAGACCTACGGTGCGCGTGAACGCTTCTTGCGGGTCCCATCCGGCAAAGACGAGTTGGTTCAACCGCATATCATTGTTCTTGGCAAGCACCTGTTCGAGCCCTACACCGCGGTCCAACGCCGCCGACG
The DNA here is from genome assembly GCF_032337135.1 of Curvibacter sp. APW13. Lineage (NCBI taxonomy): Bacteria > Pseudomonadati > Pseudomonadota > Betaproteobacteria > Burkholderiales > Comamonadaceae > Curvibacter > Curvibacter sp. APW13. The sequence continues at coordinate 95,916 of NZ_JAVXZZ010000004.1, forward strand.
AATCCCGGGTACCCGACAAAGCGATCATCTCGATGGGTTGGCGCGCTCCCTTGCTTCTGGCAGCGCCCGCGAGGGCCGTGGCCAGGGCAGCGCCCGCCTGTACGTCGTCGGGAAACATATGACCGATCCAGTATCGGAACTGCTCGCGCGGTGCGCCTACGCGGGCCCGGTCCTCAGCCAACAGATCGGTATTCAAGATAAAGGAGTGCACCTTGGCGGCTTCCGCCGCCGCAAGGATCTGTGCCACCGTACCGGCCTGGGCGATATACACCAGGTAGTCAGGCTTGGGCTGCGCTTGCAGAGCCTGTTCCGCAACACTGAGGGACTGAAAGCGGCCGGTGCCTGCATAGTAGACCTGCAGATCAATGTTCAAGCGTGTGGCGGCAGCCTGCATAAGGCTGGTCAACTTGTCCCAAAACGGGTTACCCGCCCGGTCAGGGTTAATGAATGCTATGCGCAGCGTTGGTTCCGCCGCCAGTGATAGCGGCGACACACCCGCGCAGGCGACCAGTCCCAACATCCGACTCCAATGGCGAATCCATCGACGTCTGGAAACGTCACCATCGTTCATTGCATCCCCCGTTTGGTGCACACTGCGCCAGTTCGCCCCATTGTTGGACTTGGCGCCATGCAGCGGCCTAGGGAATTCCCTGACCAAAGGCCGTGTACAACCAGCCCGCCTAAGCTGCCATGTCGGCCGGCTCGTCGCTGGGCACCAGCCCCAGGCGATTCACGCCGCTGATGAGGGCGCGGATGCTGGCCGTGACGATGTTGTTGTCCAAGCCCACGCCATAGCGCTCGCTGCCGCCCTGCGCAGGTGCCAGCTCCAGGAAGGCACAGGCCTGGGCATGGGCACTTTCGGTGCTGGCGTTGGTGGAGCGCTGCTCGAAGCTGCGCACCTGCACCTGGATGCCGATGCTCTGCAGCGCATGCACCGCGGCGTCGATGGGGCCATTGCCCTCGCCGCTGACGAGCAGGCTTTGGCCATTCACGTTCAGCCCCAGGCGGATGCCCTGCACGTGCTGCTTGCCGCTGGCGGCAGGGTGTTCGAAGAGGTGGTGCTCGACATAGCGCACGCCGGTCTGCGGTGCCTGCAGGTAGGTGGAATCGAACAGCGCCCAGAGGTCGGGGGCCGTCATCTCGCCGCCGTGGCTATCGGTCCACTTCTGCACCTCGGCGGAAAACTCCACCTGCAGTCGGCGTGGCATCACGATGCCGTAGCTGGTTTCCATGAGGTAGGCCACGCCACCCTTGCCGGACTGGCTGTTGACGCGGATCACCGAGTCGTAGCTGCGGCCCAGGTCGGCCGGGTCGATGGGCATGTAGGGCACGTCCCAGGTGGTTCGTTCCTTCTGCGCAGCGAAGCCCTTCTTGATGGCGTCCTGGTGCGAGCCCGAGAACGCGGTGAACACGAGGTCGCCCACATAGGGGTGACGCGGGTGAATGGGCAGTTGCGTGCAGTGCTCCACCGTGCGGGCCACAGCATTGATGTCGGAGAAATCCAGCCCCGGATTCACGCCCTGGGTGTAAAGGTTGAGCGCCAGTGTCACGAGGTCCACGTTGCCAGTGCGCTCGCCGTGGCCGAACAGGCAGCCTTCCACGCGGTCGGCACCGGCCATCAGCGCCAGCTCGGCCGCTGCCACCGCCGTGCCGCGGTCGTTGTGCGGGTGCAGGCTCAGCACGATGCTGTCGCGCCGTGCCAGGTGCGTGTGCATCCACTCGATCTGGTCGGCGTAGACGTTCGGCGTGGCCACCTCCACGGTGGCGGGCAGGTTGAGGATGATCTTGTTGTCCGGTGTAGCGCCCCAGGCCTCGGTGACCGCGTCGCAGATTTCCAATGCAAATTCGGGTTCGGTGCTGGTGAACACCTCGGGGCTGTACTGCAACACGAATTCGGTGGCCGGGTTCTCGGAGGCCAACTGCTTGATGAGGCGCACGGATTCGGTGGCGAGCTGCACCACCTCGGCCTTGTCCATGCCAAACACCACTTCGCGGAACACAGGCGCCGTGGCGTTGTACACGTGCACGATGGCCCGCTTGGCACCCACCAGGGACTCGAAGGTGCGGCGGATCAGGTGCTCGCGAGACTGCGTCAGCACCTCGATCGTCACGTCGTCGGGAATGTGACCGTCTTCGATGAGGGTACGGACAAAATCGAAATCGGTCTGCGAAGCGCTGGGGAAGGCCACTTCGATTTCCTTGAAGCCGATATCGCACAGCATCTTGAACATCTGCAGCTTGCGCGCCACGTCCATGGGCTCGAACAGCGACTGGTTGCCATCACGCAGGTCGGTGCTCATCCAGATTGGGGCACGGTCCAGCGTGCGCGAAGGCCACTGGCGCTGGGACAACTGGACGGGAGCGAAGGCTTGGTACTTGGATGCGGGCTGAGACAACACGGTAGACACTCCAGATAAGGCAGATTGAAGGCAATCTTACGTCGCATTGCGGAGCAGATTATTGCCAATATGCCTTCTTAGGTTTGATTATTGGAATCATGTGGCCATTTAACTGCAAAAAAGGCAATTTTCCAAAACAACCATCGCCAGTGAGCGCAAGGTGCAACCGTGCAGAACCTGGGCCCATGCCCATACACCGCCTACGACCTTTGTACTACGTCAAGGTCGGGCTGTAACGATGGTGAAATAATCCGCGCCTTGTTTTGCAAGGAACCCACAGCCATGAGCGACACCCAACAACGCATCGACGAACTGGTCAAGAACAACCCCATCGTGCTCTTCATGAAGGGAACCGCCAGCTTCCCGCAGTGCGGCTTCTCGGGCCGCGCGGTGCAGATCCTCAAGGCCTGCGGTGTGGACACCAAGGCCATCAAGACCGTCAACGTGCTGGAAGACGACGCCATCCGCCAGGGCATCAAGGAGTACAGCAACTGGCCCACCATTCCCCAGCTCTACATCAAGGGCGAATTCATCGGCGGCTCGGACATCATGATGGAGATGTACGAAAGCGGTGAACTGCAGACCACCATCAACGGCTGATTCCCACCGACGAAATGCGCAAAGCCACCTTCGGGTGGCTTTTTGCATGGCAGCGCACGAAGGGCTAGGAGCCGCGGTAGGTCGAATAGCTCCAGGGGCTCACCAGCAGCGGCACGTGGTAGTGCTGATCGGCATGGGCAACGCCGAAGTCCAGGCTTACGCGATTGAGGAAGTTCGGCTCGGGCAGTGCCACGCCTCTGGCCTTGAAATACCCTGCCACGTCGAACACCAGGCGGTAGGTGCCTACCTTCAGGCTCGCGTTGTCGTACAGCGGGCCGTCCGGGTTGCGGCCGTCGCTGTTGAGCTGAAAGCGCTTGACCAGCGTGGCCTGCTCGCCTTCGGTGGTGTACAGCGCCACTTCCATGCCGGATGCGGGGCAGCCGTGCATGGTGTCCAGAACGTGCGTACTCAGGCCCATCGTGTCTCCTTGTATGGGGGTTTTCGATCGTCCGTAAAAGTGTATACACTTTTTTCGAATACGGCTATCATGCCGCGATGCACGCCTCATCTCCCTCCTCTGTCACCCCCACCGATGCGATCGTGGAGTCACTGACCCGGGCCATCGTGGAACACCGCCTGCAGCCCGGCTCCAAACTGGCCGAACAACGCCTGGCCGATCAGTTTGGCGTATCCCGCACCCTGGTGCGCCAGGCCCTGTTCCAGCTCTCGCAGCAGCGCCTGGTGACATTGGAGCCAGCCCGCGGAGCCTTTGTGGCGGCTCCGTCGATGGAAGAGGCACGCCAGGTGTTCGGCGTGCGCCGCATGCTGGAGGCCGGCCTGGTCAAGGCCTTCATGGCGCAGCAGACCGAGAGCCAACTGCGCGCGCTGGAAGACCACATTGCTCAGGAAAAGATGGCCATCGCCCGCGGCGACGTCGCCGGTCGCACCACGCTGCTGGGCGACTTCCATGTCCACATGGCGGAACTCATGGGCAACACCGTGCTGGCACAGATGCTGGGCGAGCTGATTTCCCGCTGTGCCCTCATTACCCTGATGTACCAGTCCAGTACGGCGGCCTCGCATTCGGTCGACGAACACGCCACCCTGGTCGACGCCATGCGCGCCGGCGACGAACTGCGCGCCGTACGCTGCATGGACGAACACCTGCGCAACGTGGCCGCCACGCTCAACATCCTGGAAGAGGAAACGGTATGAGCGCAGTGCAGGGCCGCCCCCAACAAGCGCGCACCGCAGTGCGCAGCACGGAGGTTTTCCAATGAGCTTGCAGCGCCCCGGTTACCACGGCATCTACCAGAGCAACGCGCCCTACCCGCGCGACCTGAAGGGCTACGGCCCCACCCCACCCCATGCCCGCTGGCCCGGTGGGGCCCGCGTGGCGGTGCAGTTCGTGCTGAACTACGAGGAAGGCGGCGAGAACTGCGTGCTGCATGGCGATGCCGGCTCCGAGCAGTTCCTTTCGGAAATGTTCAACCCGGCCAGTTTTCCCGACCGCCACATCAGCATGGACGGCATCTACGAATACGGTTCGCGCGTGGGTGTCTGGCGCATCCTGCGCGAGTTCGAGAAGCGGGGCCTGCCGCTGACCGTGTTCGGCGTGGGCATGGCACTGGAACGCCACCCCGACCTGACTGCCGCGTTCAAGGAGCTGGGCCACGAGATCGCCTGCCACGGCTGGCGCTGGATCCACTACCAGAACATCGACGAAGCCACCGAGCGCGAGCACATGCGCTTAGGCATGCAGGCCATCGAGAAGCTCACGGGCGAGCGTGCCCTGGGCTGGTACACCGGGCGCGACAGCCCGCGCACCCGCCGCCTGGTGGCGGACTACGGCGGCTTCGAATACGACAGCGACTACTACGGCGACGACCTGCCCTTCTGGATGGAAGTGCAGCGCAGCGACGGCACGGTGGTGCCGCAGCTCATCGTGCCCTACACCCTGGACTGCAACGACATGCGCTTTGCCCTGCCCCAGGGCTATTCGCATGCGGACCCGTTCTTCCAGTACATGAAGGACAGCTTCGACACGCTCTATGCCGAGGGCGACCCCAACGGTCTGAACCAGCCCGCCATGATGAGCATCGGCATGCACTGCCGCCTGCTGGGCCGCCCCGGTCGCATCACCGCACTGCAGCGTTTCCTCGACCACATCGAACGCCACGCCGACGTGTGGGTCTGCCGCCGCGTGGACATTGCCCGCCACTGGCGCGCCACCCACCCCTACCAGCCTGCGCCAACTGCCTGAGGCCCACCCATGCCCCTGACCCTGGACCAACTCAACGCGGCACCATTGCAGGAGGCCGTAGCCCTGCTCGACGGCCTGTACGAGCACTCGCCCTGGATTGCCGAACAGGCCCTGCAACAACGCCCCTTTGCCTCACTGGCCCAGCTCAAGCACGCCTGTGCGCAGGTACTGGCCGCCGCCCCCCGCGAAGCGCAGCTGGGCCTGATACGCGCCCACCCCGAGTTGGCTGGCAAGGCCATGGTGGACAAGAGCCTCACGGCCGAAAGCACCAACGAGCAGACCAAGGCGGGTCTTACGCAGTGCACGCCGGCCGAGTTCGAGAAGATCCAGCAGCTCAACGCGGCCTACAACGACAAGTTCGGCTTCCCTTTCATCCTGGCCGTGCGCGGCCCACGCGGCACGGGGCTGAACAAGGCCGAGATCATTGCCACCTTTGAGCGCCGTCTGCACGGCCACCCCGACTTCGAACGTGAGGAATGCCTGCGCAACATCCACCGCATTGCCGAAATCCGCCTGCAGGACAAGTTCAGGGCGGTGCCGGAAGTGGGCAATCGGGTGTGGGACTGGCACGAGGCGCTGGCCCAGCATTCGGAGCCTCCCTTTGCCGAACAGGGCCAGCTCACCGTCACCTACCTCAGCGATGCCCACCGCGCCTGCGCCCAGCGCATCGCCAAGAACATGCACGACTGCGGCTTCGACAGCGTGCACATCGACGCCGTCGGCAACGTCGTCGGTCGCTATGAATCCAGTAGCGGCTTACGCAATGAATACGCGGGCCAGAAGCCAAAAACACTGTTGACCGGCAGCCATTACGACACCGTGCGCAACGGTGGCAAATACGACGGCCGTCTGGGCATCTTCGTGCCGCTGGCGGTGGTGCAGCAGCTGCACGCTGCGGAACAGCGCCTGCCCTTCGCGCTGGAGGTGGTGGCGTTTTCCGAGGAAGAGGGCCAGCGCTACCCGGCCACCTTCCTGGGCTCGGGCGCGCTCGTGGGCGACTTCAAGGCCGAGTGGCTGGACCAGGTCGATGCCCAGGGCATCAGCCTGCGCGCCGCCATGCAGCACGCCGGCCTGTGCGTGGACGACATTGCGAAACTGCGCCGCAACCCGGACGACTACCTGGGCTTCGTGGAAGTGCACATCGAACAGGGCCCGGTACTCAATGAGCTGAACCTGCCCCTGGGGGTAGTGACCTCCATCAACGCCAGCGTGCGCTACCAGTGCGAAGTGGTGGGCATGGCCAGCCATGCCGGAACCACCCCCATGGACCGGCGCCGCGACGCCGCCGTGGCGGTGGCCGAGCTGATGCTCTTCATGGAACAGCGCGCCCGCACCGACGGCGACTCGGTTGCCACCGTAGGCCAGCTGCACGTGCCTGCGGGGTCGGTGAACGTGGTACCCGGGCGCTGCCTGTTCTCGCTCGACCTGCGCGCACCCAGCAATGCGCAGCGCGATGCGCTGGAGCGTGATGTGCTGGAAAAGCTGGCTGCCGTCTGCCAGCAGCGCGGGCTGCACCACACGGTCAAGGAGTCCATGCGTGCCAGCGCTGCCCCTAGCAGCCCGGATTGGCAGGCACGCTGGGAAGCCGCCGTGGCCTCCACCGGTCTGCCGGTGCACCGCATGCCCAGCGGCGCCGGGCATGACGCCATGAAGCTGCACGAGCTGATGCCGCAAGCCATGCTGTTCGTGCGCGGGCAGAACAGCGGCATCAGCCACAACCCGCTCGAATCCACCACCAGCGACGACATGGAATTGGCCGTTCAGGCCTTCAACCACCTCGTCCACCAACTTGCCAAGGACTGCACCGCATGACCGCCTACGAACAACTCGACGCCTGGATCGACGCCCACTTCGACGAACAGGTGGCATTCCTGCAGGAACTCATCCGCGTACCCACCGACACACCCCCGGGCAACAACACGCCCCACGCGCTGCGCACCGCCGAATTGCTGCAGGCCTTCGGCATGCAGGCCGAGCAGCACGCCCCCCCGCAAGCGGCGGTCGATGCGGCCGGACTGCAGAGCATCACCAACCTGATCGTGCGCCGCCAGTACGGCTCCGGAAAAACGATAGCCCTGAACGCCCATGGCGACGTGGTTCCGCCCGGTGACGGCTGGACCCACCCCCCCTACGGTGGCGAGATTGCCGACGGCAAGATCTATGGCCGCGCGGCCGCGGTCAGCAAATGCGACTTCTCCACCTTCACCTTTGCGGTGCGGGCGCTGGAAGCGGTCGCCAAGCCCCAGACGGGTAGCGTGGAATTGCACTTCACATACGACGAGGAATTCGGGGGCGACGTCGGCCCCGGCTGGTTACTGGAACAGGGCATTACCAAGCCAGACCTGATGATTGCCGCCGGCTTCAGCTACCAGGTGGTGGTGGCGCACAACGGCTGTCTGCAGATGGAAGTGACCGTGCACGGCGAGATGAGCCACGCCGCCATTCCCGACAGCGGCACCGACGCGCTGCAAGGAGCCGTGCACATCATGAACGCACTGTACGCGCGCAATGCCGAGTACAAGAAGATCCGCTCCCAGGTCGAAGGCATCACCCACCCCTACCTGAACATCGGACTCATCAACGGCGGCACCAACACCAACGTCATACCGGGCAAGGTGGTGTTCAAGCTCGACCGCCGCATGATCCCTGAGGAAGACTCTGGCGCAGTGGAGCAGGAAATGCGCGATGTGATCGCTGCCGCCGCCGCCAGCTACAACCCGCCACGCGGGAGCAAGGGCATTCGCGTCGACGTGCGCCGCATGCTGCTGGCCAACGCCATGAAGCCCCTGGCCGGGAACCAGCCGCTGGTGAACGCCTTACAGAAACACGGCAGCGCCGTGTTCGGCGAGAACATCCCCGCGCTGGGCACCCCGCTGTACACCGACGTGCGCCTGTATGTGGAGCGCGGCATTCCCGGCGTCATCTACGGCGCCGGGCCACGCACGGTGCTCGAATCGAACGCCAAGCGCGCCGATGAAAACCTGGTGCTCGAAGACCTGCGCCGCGCCACCAAGGTGGTGGCTCGCAGCCTCGCCGACTTGCTGAGCGCCTGATCCCCTTCCTCCGATTGGGCTACTGCCCGGGGCGCCTGACGTGCTAGAGTTGACCCCCTTCGCATTGGAGCGGGACGGTACCCGGGTCCCGCAATGCGGGCCTAAAAGGCCAGCATCCCATTTTTTCGGGCAGTCACCCGCACTGCCCCGGCTGGCAAGCCCAGGCCGCCTGCATCGTCAGGCGTGAATTTGATCGTTCCGGTGGCGCAGTCACTGCGCGCCGGTGAAGTTTGGAGTTCCCCATGTCCCAAGAATTGTCCCCCGCAGAAAGCATGCTGCGCGATGCTGCACGCGCCTACCACCGCCTGCCCAGCCGCGGCAAGATCGCCGTCCAGCCCACCAAACCCCTGACCAACCAGCGTGACCTCTCGCTGGCCTACTCGCCCGGCGTGGCCTACCCCTGCCTGGACATCCAGGCCGACCCGAGCCTGGCTGCCGAATACACCAGCCGCGGCAACCTGGTGGGCGTGATCACCAACGGCACCGCCGTGCTGGGCTTGGGCAATATTGGCCCGCTGGCCGGCAAGCCGGTGATGGAGGGCAAGGGCTGCCTGTTCAAGAAGTTTGCCGGCGTGGACGTGTTCGACATCGAGCTGGCCGAGAACGACCCGGACAAGCTGATCGAGATCATCGCCGCGATGGAGCCCACCCTGGGCGGCATCAACCTCGAAGACATCAAGGCGCCTGAGTGCTTCTACATCGAGAAGGCACTGACGGAGCGCATGAACATTCCGGTGTTCCACGACGACCAGCACGGCACCGCCATCATCTCGGCCGCTGCGGTGCTCAACGGGCTGGAGCTGGTAGGCAAGGACATAGGCGCAGTGAAGTTCGCTGTATCCGGTGCCGGTGCCGCGGCCATTGCCTGCCTGGACGTGATCGTGGGCCTGGGTGCCAAGCGCGAAAACATCTATGTCTGCGACTCCAAGGGCGTGATCTATGAGGGCCGTGCCGGTGGCATGGACGCCTCAAAGGCGCGCTACGCACAGAAGACCGAGGCCCGGTCCCTGGCCGACGTGGTGACCGGTGCCGACGTGTTCCTGGGCTGCTCCACGGCCGGTGTGCTCACACAAGACATGGTCAAGACCATGGCGCCCCACCCCATCATCCTGGCCCTGGCCAACCCCGAGCCCGAAATTCGCCCCGAGCTGGCCAAGGCCGTGCGCCCGGACTGCATCATTGCCACCGGCCGATCGGACTACCCCAACCAGGTGAACAACGTCCTGTGCTTCCCCTACATCTTCCGTGGCGCGCTGGACTGCGGTGCCACCAAGATCACCGAAGCCATGAAGCTGGCCTGCGTGCGCGAGATCGCCGCGCTGGCCAAGGCCGACATCAGCGAGGAAGTGGCCAATGCCTACGCAGGCCAGGAACTGCATTTCGGGGCTGACTACCTGATTCCCAAGCCCTTCGATTCGCGCCTGATCCTGCGCATTGCCCCGGCCGTGGCCAAGGCTGCCGAGGAAAGCGGCGTGGCCACGCGCCCCATCACCGACCTGGACGCCTACCGCCAGAGCCTGATGCGTTTCGTCTACTCCACCGGCATGGTGATGCGCCCGGTGTTCAACGCCGCGCGCAAGGCCACACCGCAGCGCGTGGCGTTTGCCGAAGGCGAAGACGAACGTGTACTGCGCGCCGCCCAGGTCACTCTGGACGAAGGCCTGGCCGTGCCTATCCTGATCGGGCGTCCTGCCGTCATCGAGGCGCGCATCAAGAAGTCCGACCTGCGCCTGAAGCTCGGCGAGAACGTCGAGTGCGTGAACCCCGAAGACGACCCGCGCTTCCGACAGTACTGGGAGACCTACCACCGCCTGCTGGGGCGCCGTGGCGTAAGCCCCGAAGCCGCCAAGGCGGCAGTGCGCCGCAGCACCACCACCATTGCCTCCCTGATGGTCAAGCTGGGTGATGCCGACGCCATGATCTGCGGCCTGCACGGGCGCTTCGACGTGCACCTCGACCACATCCGCGACGTGATTGGCGTCAAGGAAGGCGCGCCGGGCCTGGCTACGCTCAACGCGCTGATGCTGGAAAAGCACACGCTCTTCATTGCCGACACCTTTGTCAACGAAGACCCGAGCGCCGAACTGCTCGCCGCCATTGCCCAGATGGCGGTGGACGAAGTGCGCCGCTTCGGCCTGCCGCCCAAGGTGGCCTTCCTCTCGCACTCGAACTTCGGCTCCAGCAGCCGCGCCTCGGCGCTCAAGATGCGCCGCGCCCGCGACCTGTTTGCGGCAGCCTGCCCCGATGTGGAATGCGACGGCGAGATGCATGGCGACGCCGCCTTCAGTGACGAGGTGCGCAACAACGCCACGATGGACAGCACGCTGCATGGCGAAGCCAACATCCTGATCTGCCCGAACCTGGATGCCGCCAACATCCTGTTCAGCGTGCTCAAGATGACCTCGGCACACAACGTCACCATCGGCCCGATCCTGCTCGGCGCCGCCGCCAGCGCCCATGTGCTCAACCCCTCGGCCACCGTGCGCCGCATCGTGAACATGACGGCATTGGCAGCAGCCAAGGCGGCCAACACGTTCTGAGTTCAACCCCGCCCCGCAGTACCCTTCGAGCCGCCCCAGCCCACCGCTGGCGCGGCTTTTCTGCTATTCATTACGCACCAAAAAGGGTATAAGTAGCACTGTTGCCACAACGCCGTGGAGTTGGACCATGGCTGCACGCCTTTTATGCGACTGATAGCGGACGACCTTTCCTCGTGCTCGGCCCTCGTGGTGGATGCCAACCCCACGTCGCGCTCGATCCTGATTTCGCAGCTGCGCGACTTCGGTGTGGGCTCGGTGGCGCAAGCTGCACGTGCGCAGGACGCACGCAAGCAACTCGAGTTCCGCACCTTCGACTTCGTGCTGTGCGAGCAGCACTTTTCGACCGATGCCATGACCGGGCAAGACCTGCTCGATGACCTGCGCCGCAACCAGCTGCTGCCCTTTTCCACGGTGTTCCTCATGATCACGGCGGAAGCCACCTACGCCAAGGTGGCCGAAGCAGCGGAATCGGCGCTGGATGGCTACCTGCTCAAGCCGCACAAGGCCACCCAGCTGGCCGAACGCCTGCATGCCGCCCGCCTGCGCAAGGAGTCCCTGCGGGAGATTTTCGAGGCCATCGACAACGAGAAATTCGAAGAGGCCGCAGCCCTGTGCATGCAACGCTTCGAGTCCAAGGGCAAGTTCTGGCTCTACGCCGCGCGCGTTGGCGCGGAGCTGCTGTTGCGCCTGCAGCGTCCGGCCGATGCCCAGGCCCTGTACAAGGCAGTGGTGGACGCCAAGACCCTGCCCTGGGCGCGCCTGGGCGTGGCGCGGGCCCAGCTCGAAGCCGGGCAGGTAACCCAGGCCACCAGCACGCTGGAGAGCCTGATCAGCAGCGACGGCAATTTCGCTGACGCCTATGACGTGATGGGCCGTGCCCAGATCGAACTGGGTAAGTTCGACAAGGCACTGGAGACCTACAAGATGGCAGCCACGCTCACACCGCACGCCATCACGCGGGTGCAGAGCCTGGCCATGATGACCTACTACGCTGGGGACCACAAGGAAGCGGAAGCCTTGCTGGACAAGACCGTACGCATGGGCCTGGACTCGAAGATGTTCGACGCCCAGACCCTGGTGCTGCTGGCCTTCACGCGCCTCGAACTGGCCGACCGCAAGGGCCTGCAACGCTGCTACGACGACTTCCTGCGCCTGCTGGAGAAGGACGAGGACAACCGCCGCCTGCAACGCCTGTGCGGCATCGTCCAGACCCTGAACCTCATCATGCAGAGCCAGTTCGCCGCCTCGGTGGATGCAGTGCGCCAGGCCTGCAAGACCATCCGCGAACCCGATTTCGACTTCGAGTCGGCGTCCAACCTCGTGGCGCTGCTGTGCCACCTGGCCACGCGCTCGATCCAGCTCGACGAAGTGGACGCCGTCGTGACGACCCTGGGCATGCGCTTCTGCAACAACCGCTCGCTCACCGAGTTGCTGGCCGGCAGCGCCAAATTGCACCCGCCCTATGAGGCGCGCATCCGGGAATGCCAGACCAAGGTACTCGAAATGGCCGAAGTGGCCATGGCCCTGAGCATGTCGGGCAACCCTGCGGCGGCCGTGAAGAACCTGGTACTGCACGGCCGCGAAACGCTCAGCGCCCGCCTGATCGACAACGCCTGGCAGGTGTTGCACAAGCATGGTGCCAAGATTGCCGATGCCGATGCCATGGGTCAGGAGGTGCAGGAATTGCGCTCCCTGTCAGGTGCGCATCTCACGTCCAACAAGGCCACGCTGGGTGACCCCAAGCGCCAAGCCGGAGGTTTGGCGCTGCGCACCGGAACACGCCCGCCACCCGACAAGATGGTGGCCAAGTACAAGGCCGCTGCAGCGGTCCAGTCGCTATCGCTTCAGTAGCTTAATACGCAGCTTCCACCGGGGCTTGGTGGCAGTACAAAGAAAAAACCGGCACAAGGGCCGGTCGCTTGGGGTGCAGGCGCTTGCGCCGCCGGTTGCAGCTGCTTACTGCTTGATGGCTTCGAGGGCGATGGTGATGGTTACGTCGTCACCCACGTAAGGAGCGTACTTGCCGGCGTTGAATTCGGTACGCTTGATGGTGGTCACCGCATCAGCGGCAATCACGTCCTTCTTCATCATCGGGTGCTGGGTGGCCACGAAGTTGTTGATCTTCAGGGTCACAGGCTTGGTCACACCCTTGATGGTCAGGTTGCCTTCCACGGCAGCGGGCTTGTCACCCTCAAACACCACCTTGGTGGACTTGAACGTGGCGGTGGGGTACTTGGCGGTATCCAGGAAATCCTCGCCCTGGATGTGGCCGTTGAAGGGGGCAAAACCGGTATCCACCGCCTTCATGTCGATCACCACGTCCACCGACCCGGTCTTGGCGGCCTTGTCGAAGGTCACGGTGCCAGTCGTGTTGTTGAAGCGGCTTTGCTGCGTGGACAGGCCCAGGTGGTTGTAGGAAAAACGGGGGAAGGTATGCGAAGGGTCGATCGCAAAGGTGTCAGCAGCGCCAGCGGCACCTGCAAGTGTGGACAAGGCCAGGGCGGCAGCAATGAAGGAAGTACGCATGGTTATTCTCCTGAATGAAAACTGGTTGATGGGACTAAGGAAACTTAAATCTTGCCGACACCGGTCAGGGCAAGCTTGATCTTGACTTGGACATCGTCTGCCACCATGGAGGTATCGGCCCATTCGTTCTCGCCGATCTTGAAGGCCAGACGCTTGAGTCCGAAGCTGCCGGTCACCGTGGTCGTCGCGCCGCTCTGGCTCAGGGCCACGGGCACGACCACATCGCGGCTGGTGCCCTTGATGGCCAACTTGCCGCTGACCTCGAACTTGCCCCCCCCCAGCCCCTTGACGGCGGTGGACTGGAAGCTTGCCTGCGGGAACTTGGCCGTATTGAACCAGGTGGCCTTGGGCAACTCCGCATCTGTCTCGGGAGCCCCTACCGTGGCGCTGGCCAGGTCCACCGTGAAAGCGATCTTGCTGGTATCGGGCTTGGCCGGGTCGAAGGCGATCTGGGCGTCGAATTTCTTGAAGCGCCCTTCCACCGGCACGCCCATCTGCTTGCTCACAAAGACAATTTCACTCTGGCCGGGCACCAGTTTCTGCTGAGCCTGGGCCCAGGGGCTGGCGGCGAGCAAGACCAGGGCCGTGGCAGCGGTCAGAGATCGGATCGGGGTCATCATGGTGTGTTCCTTCAACAATGTTGCTTGGTCTTCAGCCACGGGCGGGGCGCATGCGGTCCAGCAACCCATCCTTGTCGATGAAGTGGTGCTTGAGGGCCGCGGCCACGTGCAGCAGCACCAAGCCGGCCAGGATCAAGGCGCTGATTTCATGCCAGGGCTTGATCAGCTCGGCCAATGCCTTGTCAGCCGCAACGAAATCGGGCAAAGGCAGCACGCCGAACAGAACGATGGGAAAGCCCGCCGCAGAGCTGTAGGCCCAGCCAATCAGCGGCACGACGAAGAACAGGGCATACAGGGCAGCATGCGTCGCATGGTAGGCACGGTGCTGCCATTGCGGCATCGCCGCAGTCATCGATTGAGGCAAGGCCGGTGCCGGGTGGGTCAGGCGCCACAGCAGACGCACCACCGACAGAATCAGCACCGTCACACCGGCCCATTTGTGCCAGTTGTACAGCTTCAGTCGCGTTGGCGAGAACGGCAGATCCGTCATGTAGGTGCCGACCACGAACAGGCCCACCAATGCCAGGCCCAGCACCCAGTGCAGTACCACGGCGGTGGTCGAGTAACGTGTTGCGGAAGAAGTTTGCGATGTCATGGGCCCGCAGTGTAGGGCCCATGAATTCAATCATTTTTGCAATTGATTGACGTTTAAATTCAAACTTTTTGAATGTTTAGGGACCCGCTCAACCGCCGCGCTGGTGATGGCGCAAGGTGGCCAGGTACAGGGCCTCTACCTTCTCGCGGGCCCAGGGGGTCTTGCGCAGGAACTTCAGGCTGGAGGACATGCTGGGGTCTGCACTGAAGCAGCGCACCGGTATGCGCTGCGCCAGACCGTCCCAGCCGTAGTAGTCGACCAATGCCTGCAGCAGCGCCTGCAAGGTCACCCCATGCAAGGGATTGCGGGGCTGTTCAGGCCGGGCGGGCGGCGGGGCTTCGGAGTCTTGCATGGCCCGATTGTGGCAGTTCGCGCGGTCCCTACGGCGCTTTGTTGGGTAGAATCCGGGCCTTCTGGAAGCTTGGCCGAGCGGTTTAAGGCACCGGTCTTGAAAACCGGCGAGGGGTTAAACCCTCCGTGAGTTCGAATCTCACAGCTTCCGCCACAATGCAAACCCCAAGCGCATCGCGTGCTTGGGGTTTTTTTCGTTGCAACACACACCATGCCAAGCCAAGCTCACCGCGCCTGGGTGCGCCTGCCCTCGGGGCGGCGCATGGATCTGAACAACCCGACCTTTGCCGACATTGACGACCACGACCTGGCCCTGGGACTGGCGCGGACGTTTCGCTGGGGTGGCCACTCGCGCTGGCCGCTGCCGATGTCGGTGGCCCAGCATTCGCTGCTGGTGCTGCAGATCCGGCGCAACCAGAGTACCTTGAGCCCGACCGCCCAGTTGCGCGAGTTGCTGCACGACGCCGAGGAAGGCCTGATCGGCTTTGACCCGATCTCGCCGCTCAAACCGGTGCTGGGCGCGGAATTCCTGGCCCTGATGGACCGCATGCAGAAGATGGTGTTTGCCCGCTATGGCCTGGCCTGGTGGACGGCGCAGGACAAGGCGCGGCACAAGAAGGCCGACATCCTGGCAGCTGCCAGTGAAGCGATCCATGTCGCCGGATGGGATGCGCAGGAGGTGCAATCGGTACTCGGCATCGAGGTCGCCCCGCTGCAAAACGACCCCCTCCAGGCCGTACACGGCGGAACAGCCTGGGAACCTTGGCCTGTGGACGTCTGTGTGGAGCGGTTCCTGAAGGAGCTGCATTCGCTTCTGGCCCTGCGCGACCAGACAGCAGCCTGATTCACCCCTTGTTGTGGCACCGTGGTCCACCCCCTCGGTGGCTCCAGTGCGCGCGGAAATCCTGGCCATACTGTTACAAAAGGTTTCATGTCCTGCGCGACGCCAGAGAAGAAGACCCACCACGAGGAGATTTCCATGATTCGACGCCTTCGGGCCCTGCTGGGCATCGCTGCCTGTGCTTTGACCAGTCTTTCCACTTTTGCTGCAGAGCCCCGGACGCTGAGCGTCTACAACTGGAGCGAATACATTGCGGAGGACACCATCCGCAATTTCGAGAAGGAAACAGGAATCAAGGTGCGCTACGACACCTTCGACCAGGAGGAAGTCCTGCAGGCACGCCTGCTCATGGGCAACTCCGGCTACGACGTGGTGGTCATCGGCACCGAGTACGGCAAGGGTCTGATCGAGTCCGGCACGTTTCAGAAACTCGATCGCAGCAAGCTCAGCAACTGGTCGAACCTCGATGCATCGATTCTGGAAAAGATGGCCAAGGTCGACCCCGGCAACCACCACCTCGTGGACTGGCTCTGGGGCTTCACCACCGTGGGAGTGAACACGGCGCGCCTGAAAGCCGCGCTGGGTGACCTGAAGTGGCCGGAAAACCCCTGGCAACTGCTGTTCGACCCCCAGTACGCCTCCCGGGCAAAAAGCTGTGGCATCAGTGTGGTGGACACGCCCACTGCCATCATCCCCCAGGCGCTGATGTACCTCGGAAAGAACCCTTACAGCACCAATGTCGGCGACTACACCGAAATTGCACCGATGCTGCGCGCCGTACGCCCCTTCATCAGCAACTTCTCGGGTTCGGGCTACATCGACCGCATGGCGAACGGTAACCTGTGCCTGGTGGTCGGCTACTCGGGTGACATCAACATGGCGCGCAATCGCGCCATCCAGGCCAAGCGCAACGAACCCATCGAAGCACTGATTCCACCGCACGGTGCCACGCTGTTCTTTGACTCAATGGCGATTCCGCGCGACGCCAAGGAAGTCGATGCCGCGCACCAATTCATCAATTACATCCTGCGTCCCCAGGTGCATGCCTCGCTCACCAACAAGCTCTACTACGCCAACCCCAACACGGCGGCCATGCGTTTCGTGAACCCGGAAATCGCCAACAACAAGACCGTGTTTCCGGATGCCCAGACCCTGCGCACCATGGTGACGCCCGAAGGCCTGCCCCAGAGCGTGCGCAAGATCCAGGTACGTACGTTCTCCATGTTCAAGAGCGGCCTGTAAAGCGGCTGCACCACCCCCACCATGCTTCCGATCGCCATCGTCCAGCACGTCGCCAACGACGGACCCAGCTTCTTTGCCACCTGGTGTGCACAACAGCAGCTACCGGTGCAGGTCTACGCGATGCACGACGGGGCCACGCTGCCTCCCAGCATGGCGGGCCACAGCGGCCTGTGCATCCTGGGCGGGCCCATGAGTGCCAACGACCCGCTGCCCTACTTTCCGCAATTGTTCGCACTGATCCGCGAAGCCATCGCGCTGGACAGGCCCGTCATCGGGCATTGCCTGGGCGGGCAGCTCATCAGCCGGGCGTTGGGCGGAACCGTGCAGGCCAGCGAGCATGCGGAAATCGGCTGGAGCAGCTTGCGCTCCACCGATGCCGCATTGGCAAACGAATGGTTCGGACCGGATACCGAGCCTGTTTTCTTCCAATGGCATGGCGAATCGTTCAGCATCCCCGCGGGGGCCCAGCAGGTGTTGACTGGGGCCCACTGCCGCAACCAGGCCTATGTGCTCAACAACCGCCACATCGGCATGCAGTTCCACTGCGAGGTGGACGAGGCCAAGGTGCGGGAATGGATCATCGACGGCCACCAGGAAATGCAGGAACGCAACTCACCGGGGGTCCAGCGCGCCGAGGCCATCCTGCCAACCCTCAGCGCGGATATCGCTGCCAGCCAGGTGCTGGCCAGCCGCATCTACACGCGCTGGGCGCGCGGACTGCAGCGCTGAAGAGGGTTATCGGAATCAGGTCCAGAGATCGAGCGGCGGGTCTGCCACGACGGCCTGCAGGATGTCCGAGCGCGACACGAAGCCGATCACCAGACCCTGGGCATCGACCACTGGCAGGCCCGGCAGGCCGGTATCAAGCAGCACCCGCGCCACACGCCGGATATCGGTACCGAGCGCCACACTGGCCACCGGCGACCACATCACATCGGCCACCGAGCGTGCCATGAAAGCACGCCACACCAGCGGGTGTGCGTCAGCCTTGGGAAGGCGGTTGGCGCGCAACAACTCGCCGCGGGTGAACAGCCCCACCAGTACGCCCTGTGCGTCGACGACCGGTGCCTGCCCGATCTCATGCTGCCCCAGCGCCGCCCAGGCCTGTTCCACCGTGAAGCTGTCGGGAACCGTGACGACCTTGTGGCTCATGATCGAGTCGACCAGGGTCAGCGCATGGCGCTGTACCGGTGCCTGGCTGGCCTGTACATAGGCCGCAACGGCTGACTTGTGCGCTGCATCGGCGGGGAGGTGCGCAACGGGCATCGGGCCTTCGCCGCCCAGGTTGAAGGTATCCACACCCATGTGGTCCATGGCTTCCTGCCCGATGGCACGCGCCGCCCGTACCGCCTTCAGGGCCGAGTTGGGGCCGATGCGGCGCAACTCCTCCAATGAGCCGGAAAACATTTTTCCCACCCTGCCGTAGACCGAAAACATGTCGCCTCCTGATCCCGACGGCCGCCGATGCAGACGGCGACCATCGCAAAGAACCTGTGCTAGGAATTGGACAGGAAAATTTCCTGCAAGTCACTCAGAAAATCGAAACCGCGTGCCGTCGGGCGCACGCGCGCAAAGTCGCGCTCGATCAGGCCCTTGGCCTCAGCCTGCTGCAAGCCCGCTTCGATGGCATTGATGCCCAGTCCGGTTCTCTCCGTGAACTCCCGCAAGGAAAACCCATGGCGCAGGCGCAGGGCATTGAGCATGTATTCGAACGCCAGGTCCTCACGGGCCACATCCTCATCCTGCGCCAATGCACGTCCCTCCAGCGCGCGCTGCATGTACAGCGCAGGCTCGCGCAGGCGCACCTGGCGCACCACACGGTGGGCAAAGCTGAGCTTGCTGTGGGCGCCGGCGCCCAGGCCCAGGTAGTCCCCAAAGGTCCAGTAGTTGAGGTTGTGGCGGCAGCGATGGGCTTCCCGCGCATAGGCGGAGACCTCGTAGCGCTGTAGCCCCAATGCCGCAGTGCGCTCGGTGATGAGGTCGAGCATGTCATAGGCCTCGTCATCCGGCGGCAATGCCGGCGGGTGCTTGGCAAACAGCGTGTTGGGCTCGATGGTGAGGTGGTACACCGAGAGGTGCGGAGGCGCAAACGCCAGGGCCGTGGCGAGATCGTCGTCGAGTTGCGCCAGCGTCTGCCCCGGCAGGGCGTACATCAGGTCCAGGTTGAAGGTTTGGAAGGCCCGAGCGGCCTCCTCCACCGCGGCTAGCGCCTGGGCACGGTCATGCACGCGCCCCAGCGCCTGCAGGTGCTGGTCATTGAAACTCTGCACGCCGATGGACAAGCGCGTCACACCGGCCTGGGCAAAGGCAGCAAAGCGCTCGCGCTCGAAGGTGCCTGGGTTGGCCTCCATGCTGATCTCGCAACCCGGCTCCAGGGGCAGTCGGGCACGAAGGCCCGCCAGCAAGGTGTCGATGGCTTCGGGCTCGAACAGGCTGGGCGTGCCACCGCCGAGGAAGACACTGTGCACCGGCCGGCCCCAGATGGACGGCAGCGCCGCTTCCAGGTCAGCCATCAGGGCCGCGATGTAGCGGCCCTGTTCCAGCCCCGCCTTGTCCTGCGCATGGGAATTGAAGTCGCAGTACGGGCACTTCTTGATGCACCAGGGCAGGTGCACATACAGCGCCAGCGGCGGCAAAGCCTGCAACTGCAGGCTGCCGCTGCGCATGTAGTGCTGTGCATCCTGCGGTGCCTGGCCGCTCGCAGCGCGGCCAGCATCGTTCACCGGTATCTGTACCACGGCCTCAACCCGCCGCAGCTGCGCCGAGCCAGCGTTCCTGCATCAACGCGACCATGGCGCGTGCTGCACGTCCACGGTGGCTATTGGCATTCTTCACCTCGGTGGGCAACTGCGCAAAGGTCTGGCCGAACTCGGGAATCCACATCACGGGGTCGAAGCCAAAGCCATTGCTGCCCATCGGCTGCTGTGCGATCTGGCCCGCAACACGGCCGACCGCGATCAGGGGCTCGGGGTCCAGCGGGCTGCGCACCGCGACCAGCGTACTCACCATGGCAGCGCGACGGTTGGTGAGTCCCTGCATCTGCTCCAGCAAGGCGCGCACGTTGTTGGCGTCGCTCTTTTCATACCCGAACTGGGTGGCGTAGTAGGCCGTGTCCACACCGGGCAGGCCGCCAAAGGCATCGACACACATGCCGGCATCATCCGCCAGCGCGGGCAGGCCCGTGTGGGCACTGGCATTGCGTGCCTTGGTCAGGGCGTTTTCCACGAAGGTCTTGTAGGGTTCAGGCGCCTCCGGCACTCCCAGCTCGCTCTGGCACACCAGGGTACAGCCCAGCGGCGCAAACATGGCCTGCAATTCGCGCAGCTTGCCCTGGTTGTTCGATGCCAACACAATTTTCATGAAAACACGCCTCCAGCCCGCAAAAACATTGCGTATACAGCTCTTATTTCGATAGCGACTCGGTTTGCATCCGCATCAGTTCGCCAATGCCCCTCTCGGCCAGGGCGAGCAGCGCTTCCATCTCGGCACGGGTGAAGGCCACGCCTTCAGCGGTACCCTGCACTTCCACGAAATGACCGGCACCGGTCATCACCACGTTCATGTCGGTATCGCAGGCGGAGTCCTCCACATACTCCAGGTCCAGCAACGGGGTGCCTTCGACGATGCCCACGCTGATGGCAGCCACCTGCGCCGTGATGGGTGTCTCGGCGATCTTGCCGCTGGCGAGCAGCCCGTTCACCGCATCCTGCGCCGCCACGAAGGCGCCGGTGATGGCGGCCGTGCGGGTCCCGCCGTCGGCCTGGATCACATCGCAGTCGAGCTGGATGGTGCGCTCACCGAGCTTCTTCAGGTCGAACACCGCACGCAACGAGCGGCCGATCAGGCGCTGGATTTCCTGGGTGCGCCCGCTTTGCTTGCCCTTGGCGGCTTCGCGGTCACTGCGCGAATGGGTGGCACGCGGCAGCATGCCGTATTCGGCAGTGACCCAGCCCTCGCCACTGCCGCGCTTGTGGGGCGGTACCCGCTCCTCGACGGAAGCGGTGCACAGCACCTTGGTATTGCCGAACTCGATCAGCACCGAGCCTTCGGCGTGCATGGTGTAGGAACGGGTAATGCGAACCGGGCGCAGGGCGTCGGCCGCACGTGCGCCAGAGCGTACGTAGGCATTCATGGAGTTGTCCTTGGAAGGGGCTTCAGGGTTTGCGCACCGCCGCGGAGCGGCGGATCGCATCGTTGATTTCGGCGATCGAGCGCTCGATGGCGTCGTCATCCAGATCGTCAGCACCCGGTTCGAACGTGCCGGCCTGGACGGTGGACGCAAACACGCCGTCCTCCATCATCTGGGTCGAGATGCTGCCGCGGGTGGACTGGAACGTATCAGGCGTTTCCCACTCCACGGCAACAACCGTCACGTTGTCACTGTGCGGTCCGCCGTTGCGCAGTGCCATTTCCACCAGATCCGGTGTCGCATCGTTGAGGCGTTTCTGCGACAGCTCGTAGACGATCTCGGTGTCCTGCACCGAGCCCCACAGGCCGTCGGAACACAACAGCAACCGGTCGCCTTCCTTGAGCCCGACCGGACCCGTGACATCGAATACCGGCCGCGTCGGCGAACCCAGGCAGGTGAACAGCACGTTGCGGTTCATGCCCAAGGCTGCCAGCTTGACGAGATCATTGCCGGCCTGCTCCAGGTAGGAATGGTCCCGGGTGCGGGCCAGCAGTTCGCCTTCACGCACGAAGTACAGGCGCGAATCGCCGCAGTGCACCCAGCTGACGGCGCCATCCTGCATGAGTGCGGCCACAAAGGTGGTGCGCGGAGTATCGAGCAATCCTTTTTCTGCGGCGTAGCGCAGGATTTGCCGGTGGGCCGTGAGGATGGCCAGATTGAAGAAGGCCGGAATGTCCTTCACCGACGGCGTGGCCTCTTTCTGGTACAGCGCGGTCACGGTCTGCAGGGCGATCTGCGCCGCCACCTCACCATCCGGGTGCCCGCCCATGCCATCGGCCAGCAGGAACAGGCACGAATTCTTGGTGTAGCAGTAGCCGTGGCGGTCCTCGTTCTTCTCGCGCCCGCCCTTGCGGCTGATCTGGAAAACAGAGAACTTCATTTGGGCTTGGCCGGTGCTGCCGGTGAGGGTTTCTTGTTGTCGGACATCAGGCCTTCGACCTGCATGCGCATCTTCTCGGCCAGCGTGAGCTTGGTGTAGCGGCGCTCACCCTCGCGGCCAAGCTCCTTTTGCAAGGCAAACACCGACTGCGGACGCGACAGCGGATCGAGCGCCATGCACCACTCCACCACCTCGATGAGGTTGTCGGAGTAGACACCGCGCAAACGCCCCAGAGAGGTCGTGAGCCGGTCTTTCTCCTGGCGTTGCGGCGCATCATTGGGCGGGTAGCCCTGCATGCAGGCGTAGATGCAGGCACCGATGGCGTAGATGTCGGTCCACGGCCCCATGGAGGCGTCGCGCCGGTACATCTCTGGCGCGGCAAAGCCGGGCGTGTACATGGGACGGATGAAATTGCCTTCCTTGCTCAGCACCTCACGCGCCGCACCGAAGTCGATCAGCACCGACTTGTTGTCGTCGGTGATGAAGATATTGGCCGGCTTGATGTCCAGGTGCAGCATCTTGTGCTGGTGCACGATGCGCAAGCCGCGCAGGATCTCGTCGAACAGCGAACGGATGGTCGACTCGCGGAACACCTTTTCCTGCTTGAGGTCGCGGGCCGTGACGATGAAGTCCTGCAGGGCAGCCCCTTCCAGGTAGTTCATCACCATGTAGACGGTTTCGTTCTCGCGGAAGAAGTTGAGCACGCTCACCACCGAAGGGTGAGAAATCTGCGCCAGCGATCGGCCTTCCTCGAAGAAACTCTTCAGACCCAGGCGGTAGAGCGACAGCTTGTCGGGCTGGATCTTGGGTGCCAATTCACCCGGGCCGCGGGTGGCCAGGGAGGAAGGCAGGTACTCCTTGACGGCTACCTGCTGTCCGTCGGAATCGAGGGCCAGGTACACCAGCCCGAATCCACCGGCGGCCACCTTGCGGACAATGCGGTACCCCCCGATCACGGTATCCGGGGGCAGTGGAGAAGGTTTAACCTTGGCGTTCATAGTGCGTTATTCCAGCCCAGCGGGCCCTGACAGGTGCCCGGGAGGTGCCTCCGAAGTGAAAAAACCCGTCGTTCCGGGGTCGGCAGGGGTTATTCTCCCCACCTCTCAGAACTACCCATAAGACCTTCAATGCCAGTTTACAGCATGACCGGCTATGCGAGTGTGCAAAGCACCGCCAGCACCACCGAGACCGGCTCCAGTGGATCCATGGGCCTGGAAATCCGCTCGGTCAACAGCCGCTTCCTGGACCTGACCTTCAAGTTGCCCGAAGAACTGCGCGCCCAGGAAAGCGCCCTGCGCGAAATGCTCATGGCCCAACTCAAGCGCGGCAAGATCGAAGTGCGCGCCTTCATCGATCGTCAGCACAACGCGGGCGTGGTGGAACCCAACGCCAAGACACTGCAGCGACTCAATGCTGCCCAGGACAACATTCGGGCCTGGTTGCCGCAGGCCGCGCCTTTGAGCGTGGCCGAAGTGATGGCCTTGTGTGCCCACCAGCAGTCCGGGCCAAGCCAGGACTGGGGCCCGGTGGCCCTGTCATTGATGGAGCAAGCCATCGCTGGACTGCGCGACGCGCGGCAACGTGAAGGCAAGCGCCTGGCCGAAATGCTGCTGGACCGCATCGCGCAACTGCAGGCCCTGGCCCAGCAGGCCCAACCGCTCATACCGCAATTGGTGGAACAGCAACGTCAGCGCTTCCTGGAGCGCTGGAAAGAAGCCATGGCATTGGGCGACGAGACTGTCACCCCACAGGCCGCCCAGGAGCGGGCGCTGAGCGAAGCGACGGCATTTGCCATTCGGATCGACGTCGCCGAAGAGCTGACCCGCTTGGCTTCGCACCTGGACGAAATTGCGCGCCTCATCAAAAAAGGCGGCGAAATCGGCAAGCGGCTGGATTTTCTGATCCAGGAACTGCATCGCGAGGCCAACACCATGGGTTCCAAGTCCGCAGCTCTGGAATTGACTCGGGTCTCGGTGGACATGAAAGTGCTGATCGAGCAGATGCGCGAACAGGTGCAAAACATAGAATAAGGGGTTTAGCCAACCGCTTTGCAGGTGCCCGTCGATGGAATACCCAGGAAATCTCTTTGTCGTTGCCGCCCCCAGCGGGGCAGGCAAGTCCAGCCTGGTCAAGGCCCTGATGGAACTGGATGTGCGCGTGCAGCCCTCGGTATCGCACACCACCCGGGCACCGCGCGGCCAGGAAAAGCATGGCCGCGAGTACTACTTCGTCTCGAACCAAGAGTTCGACGCCATGGTCGCTGCAAATGCCTTTGTGGAATGGGCCCATGTGCACGCCAACCGGTACGGCACCTCGAAAAAGGCCATCGAAGACCGCATGGCGCAAGGTGCGGACATACTGCTGGAGATCGACTTCCAGGGTGCACTCCAGATCAAGAAGATCTTTGCCAACGCCGTGTGCATCTTCATCCTGCCCCCCAGCTGGGACGAGTTGCGCGCACGCCTGGAGCGGCGTGGCGAGGACACACCCGAGGTGATTGAGCTGCGCATGAAAAACGCCGCCGAGGAGGTGGCGCACGTCAACAAGTTCGACTTCGTTATAATCAACGATTCCTTTGACCGAGCGCTTTTCGATCTGAAAGCGATCGTCCATGCCCAGAGGCTTCGTTTGGTGGCACAGCGCCGCGCCCGGGCCGAGACATTCAAGGCACTGGACATTTCCTAGCTTACCCGGAGTTTTTTATGGCCCGCATTACCGTTGAAGATTGCCTGGAGCAAATCCCCAACCGCTTCCAGCTCGTTTTGGCTGCGACCTACCGCGCCCGCATGCTCAGCCAGGGCCATACCCCCAAGATCGAAAGCAAGAACAAGCCCGGCGTCACCGCCCTGCGCGAGATTGCTGCCGGCAAGGTCGGCCTGGAAATGCTCAAGAAAGTGCCCCTGTAAGCCAGGTCCATGCACTGGAAAAGCACCGCCTCGCGGTGCTTTTTTTTGCCCCGCGCGTGG
The DNA here is from genome assembly GCF_032337135.1 of Curvibacter sp. APW13. Classification (NCBI taxonomy): domain Bacteria; kingdom Pseudomonadati; phylum Pseudomonadota; class Betaproteobacteria; order Burkholderiales; family Comamonadaceae; genus Curvibacter; species Curvibacter sp. APW13. The sequence goes on from NZ_JAVXZZ010000004.1 coordinate 120,921, forward strand.
TGACTTCGCTCGAGCGCGCTACAGTTCAACCATGGGACACAGCAGCCACGCCAGCACCGAATCCGCCCGCCAGCATGCCAGCAACGCGGCGGCAGCCAGTTTCGCGGCCCTGACGGCCAAGCTCGACTACCTCGGCGGCCCGGACATCGAGCAGGTTCGCCTTGCCTACCGCTTTGCCGATGAAGGACACCTGGGCCAGCTGCGCAAGAACGGCGAACCCTACATCACCCACCCGATCGCGGTGGCAGCGCAGTGCGCCGAATGGAAGCTCGATGCACAGGCCTTGATGGCCGCCCTGCTGCACGATGTGATGGAGGACTGCGGCACCACCAAGATCGAACTGATCGAGCGCTTCGGTGCACCCGTGGCCGAACTGGTGGATGGCCTGACCAAGCTGGACAAGCTGCACTTCACCACGCGCGAGGAAAACCAGGCCGAGTCGTTCCGCAAGATGCTGCTGGCGATGGCCCGCGACGTGCGTGTCATTCTCATCAAGCTGGCCGACCGCTCGCACAACATGCGCACCCTGTCGGACATGCCGCGCTCGAAGTGGGCACGCATTTCCACCGAGACGCTGGAGATCTACGCCCCTATCGCCCACCGGCTCGGGCTGAACCAGACCTACCGCGAACTGCAGGACCTGGCATTCCGGCATTTGCGCCCCTGGCGCTACACCGTACTGGCCAAAGCGGTGGCCAAGGCCCGCAGCCGGCGCCGCGACCTGATCCAGAAAGTCCAGTCGGATGTGGAAGCCAGCTTTTCCAACCATGGCATGCCCATCCGCATTGCAGGTCGCGAGAAGACGTTGTATTCGATCTACCAGAAGATGGACAGCAAGCACCTGAGCTTTGCCCAGGTGACCGACATCTATGGCTTTCGCATCATCGTCCCGACCATTACCGACTGTTACACCGCGCTGGGCCTGCTGCACCAGATGTACAAGCCGGTGCCGGGCAAATTCAAGGACCACATTGCGATAGCCAAGATCAACGGCTACCAATCCCTGCACACGACATTGGTCGGGCCGGCCGGCATCAACATCGAGTTCCAGATGCGCACCGAGGCCATGCATCTGGTGGCCGAATCCGGCGTGGCATCGCATTGGCTCTACAAGGTCAACAACCCGCACGAGACCGCCAATGACCGGCTGGGAACGCAGTGGCTGCAGTCCCTGCTCGACATCCAGAGCGAGACCCGCGACGCTGCCGAGTTCTGGGACCATGTCAAGGTGGACCTGTTTCCCGACGCGGTCTACGTGTTCACGCCCAAGAGCCGCATCATGGCACTGCCGCGCGGCGCCACGGTGGTCGACTTTGCCTATGCGATCCACAGCAACATCGGCGACCACACCATGGCCGCGCGCATCAACGGCGAACAGGTACCCCTGCGCACGGAACTGAAGAACGGCGACGTGGTGGAAGTCATCACGGCCGCCAGCGCATCCCCGAACCCAGCCTGGTTGAGTTTCGTGCGCACGGGGCGCGCACGGTCCAAGATCCGCCACCACCTCAAGTCCGTGGCCCACATCGAGAGCGAGTCGCTGGGGGAAAGACTGCTGCAGCAAGCCCTGCGTGCCGAAGGAATCGACGGGTTCGTTAGTGATGCACCGGAAAACTCCGTCGTCTGGGACAAGCTGCTGCGCTTTACCGGCAACAAGAGCCGCCAGGAACTGCTCACCGACATCGGTCTGGGCAAGCGCATCGCGAACATTGTCGCCAAGCGCATTGCTGCCACGCTGGCCGAAACCGGCGAACGCCCCGATGCGCTGGTGCTGACCCAGCACCGCTTCACCGAGTCGGACATGGCCGCGTTGAACACCATCACCATCGATGGCAGCGAGAACGCATCGGTCACCTTTGCAAGCTGCTGCCGCCCCGTTCCGGGCGACGACATCGTCGGCTACCTCGGACGCGGGGAAGGGCTGGTGGTGCACACGGCCGAATGCGGCGTGGCCAAGAAACTCCAGAACAAGGATGCAGAACGTTTCATCAAGGTCGAATGGGCCGATGAACCGGTACGCACCTTCCAGACCAGCATCGTGATCACGGTGCACAACGGCAAAGGCGCACTGGCCCGCATCGCTGCCGCATTGGCACGCGCCGAAGCTGACATCCTGCACATCGACATGGGTCAGGAGGCAGCCCAGGAAAGCACCGACCTGCGCTTCCTGATCGCGGTGCGTGACACCCAGCACTTGGCGGCCGTGACGCGCACTTTGGCGCGCACCCCTGACGTCATGCGCGTGCGCCGCCACAGCATCGGCGCACTGCCGATCTGACCGCGGCGGGCACCCCCCAATCGACTACAGCGATTCGAACTCGATGCCGAACGCGCTGGCCACGGCACTGAAGTCGCCCATCACCTTGGACCAGTCATAGTGGTTGTGCGCCCCCAGGTAGTCGAAGAAGGAGGCGTTGGGGTCGTTCAGGACGATTCCGAGCGCGCAACCATCGAGGTTGTTCGACAGCTTGAGCATCGCGTCGTACTTGGTACCGGTCGCCAGAGGATCATCGACCACCTGCGGTGCTGGGCCGAAATAGAGGGAGGGAATCCCCTTGCGCAGGTTCATGCCGAAATCGGTGCGGAATTCAGCGCTGGCCGCTGAGAAGTCCCGGGCCTGCGAGTAGAAGCCGTAGGGGGCGATCTCGAAATACTCCTGCAGGGGCAGCGGCGAGCCCGAGGCCAGGGCCGCATCGAACGCAGCCTGCACCTGCAGTGCATCTCCCTTGCGTAAGCGAATGCGCAGGATCAGCGCCTCGTTGATGCCATCGAACCCTTCCTTCTGGAAGTGGCGGACGATGCGTTCGGCAGTGGCATTGGCTGAAGGAGATAGTTGGCGCGACATGGCAAATACGGGCGAAAACGGCCAGTGTACATAAAGTATCCTCGACGCCTTTCCCCCCGACGCCACACTGCAGCCCGTGATCCGCATTCCAGAGCCCTACCTCGTTTACCTCCAGCATCCGCTGGGGTTGTTTGTGCTCTTTCTCCTGTCCTCCGTGGTCATGATCTGGCGCTTGCAGGCGGTGGAAGGCAAAGGCTTCGAAGGCACGGTTCTTGGCAGCCTCATCATGCCCTACTGCTCGGGCTTCGCGAACCTGACGTTTGCGTTCGTCATGGCGCGCGCGGGAGGCAATGGCAAGGCCGTCATCGAGAACTGCATCGTCAACAACGTCACCAACCTGACCCTGATCCTGGGACTGGCGGCGCTGTTCGCCGGTTCCCAGTCAACAGCCCCAAAAGGCAAGAAACAGACCGACATCTACCGCCTGTACCGGCTCGACCTGCTGCTGACACTGGTGGCCCTGTTCCTGTTTACGGGCACGCTGTGGTCCCTGGGCAAGGACCGTACGCTGGACCGCTACGACGGACTGGTGCTGGTGGCACTGTTCCTGTTCTGGCAAGTGCTGCACGTCTTCGATATCCTGAAGAACAATGTGCGGCGCAACCGCAGCTTCCATCGGTCCATCGTGCTGGACCTGCTGCTGATCGGGCTGTGCGCCTACGGCATCTATTTCAGTGTGGACGCCCTCGTCCAATGGGCTTCCGCCCCGGGCAACCGGTGGGTGAGCTCCGACTATCTCGGTTGGCTCAGCGGCGCGCTGATGGTACTGCCCAATGCAATGATTGCGGTCTACTACGCGTTCAAGGGGCGCCAGGACATCGTGGTGAGCTCGCAGGTTGGTGACAGCCACATCTGCATTCCCATGTGCATCGGCCTGTACGCCCTGTTCGACAAGGTGCAGGTGCCCGGCTTCTTCGAGGTCGGCGTCTTCACCATCCTGGGCGCTGCGGCCGTGCACTTCCTGGGGATCGCCGTGCTCGGCAGGCTCCCGCGCATCCTGGGCGCCGGGCTGCTGGCCGGGTATGCGACGTTCCTCTACCTCGGCCTGGCTCAGGGAGCGGGATAGACCACTTCCAGCACTTCGATCTCCGCCACGCGTTCTGGCATCACCAGTTTGAGCACATCGCCAACCCTGGCCTTGAGCAGGGTACGTGCAATCGGAGAGATCCAACTCACGTCCCCGGCCGAGGAATCCGCTTCGTCGATGCCCATGATGCGCACCGTGCGCTCGACGCCTTCATCGTCGGCATAGGTGACTGTGGCACCGAAGAATATCTGCTCATTGCCATGGTGCACACTGGGATCCACGACTTCGGCCACGTCGAGCCGCTTGGTCAGGAAGCGGATGCGGCGATCGATTTCGCGCAGACGCTTCTTGCCGTAAAGGTAGTCACCGTTTTCCGAGCGGTCGCCATTGCTTGCCGCCCAATGCACGATCTCGACCATCTTGGGGCGCTCGTTGTCGATCAGGTCCAGCAGTTCAGCGCGCATGCGCGCAAAGCCCTGCGGCGTCATGTAGTTCTTGCCACCCTGCGGCAAGGGTGGCAACTGGGGATCGTCGTCGTCCGGATCGGTTTCTTTGACAAATGCGCGGCTCATGGGACCTCTCACAGGGCACAAAAGAAAAACCCCTAGAACATTGCTGTTCTAGGGGCATCTTTTTGGTGCGGCTGGCAGGAATCGAACCCACGACCCCTTGGTTCGTAGCCAAGTACTCTATCCAGCTGAGCTACAGCCGCGAAGCCGCTATTCTAGCACGACTTTTTCGCGCCTGTCCACTCTCAATAAGATTTATGCATTTTTCTTCGGCATCTGCGCCATGGCCCGCTCGGCCATGGCCGTGATCGTGAGACTCGGGTTCACGCCCACATTCGCCGGAATGGCCGAGGCGTCGATCACGTACAGGCCCGGGTAGCCAAACACCTCGTGGCGCTCATCAATCACACCCGTGCTTGCATCGCCCCCCATCACACAGCCACCGAGGATATGCGCGGTCATGGATACGTTGCCCAAGGTTTCCAGCACCGAGTTGCCGGCCATCCCGCCGCTGACCTTGGCAAAGGTCTCGCCCAGCACATTGGCTTCAGGAATGAAAGCCGGTGCGCGCGTCTGACCCTGAGGTACCACCGAGCGCAGGCCACCGCCCCGCCAGCGCGGTGCCAGGGCAAAGGCCAGTTCGTTGTCTGCGGCCTGCATCACCGTCAGCAAGGTAGTACGTTGCGCAAAGCGTTTGCCCGCACGCAAGGGCAGTAGCGCGTCCCACGGGTGCCGAACGAGCTTCCATACCGCTTTGAGCGCGCGGCGCCACGGCACGGCATCACTGACCAGCGGACCGGTCTGCAAGGCCAGGATGCGGTGCGAGGGCGAGCAACGGTTCTGCGTGACATGGGTGCGACCCCAGGTGAAATGCGAGGAAATCGTGGCGCCGTCGCGCACATCGACCTGCGTGTCGCGCGAAACGATGGGCACGATGCTTTCGCTGTTGGTGCGCACATGCTGCCCCAACACGGCCGACAGTGCCGGCAGGGTCTTCCAGCGGTCGCGGCACGCCAGCAGCAACTCCAGCGTTCCCACCACCCCGGCGCTGACGATGACCTTGTCCGCCGTGACGGCGTGCGGCGCGATCGATCGGCCCCAGGGGTGGGCCAGGTCCAATGCATAGCCCCCGGTCGGCAGCGGTCGGATGCGCTGTACCCGACGCTCGGGCAGCACTTGGGCCCCGCGCTGCTGCGCCAGATGCAGGTAGTTCTTGTCGAGCGAGTTCTTGGCGCCATGCGGGCAACCGGTGGCGCACTGGGCGCAGAAGCGGCAGCCCTGCCGTTGCGGGCCAGCACCACCAAAAAACGGGTCGTCCACCACGCGCTGCGCGTCGCCAAAGTAGATGGCCTGCGGCACGCTCGAAAAGCTGTCGGCCACGCCCAGCGCCTGGGCGGTCTGCTGCAGCCAGTGGTCCTGCACGGTGTGGCGCGGGTTCGGGGTCACGCCGAGCATGCGCCGCGCCGTATCGAAGTGCGGTGCCAGCTCCGCCTGCCAGTCACGCGCGGGCAATCGCGTCCAGGCCGGGTCGGCATAGAAGGCTGATGGGGGTTCCAGCATCACTGCGGCCCACACCAGGCTGCCACCCCCCACGCCAATGCCACGCACCAGGCTGACATGGCGGTAGAACTCCTGCGCGAAATAGCCGCGCTTGAGCCCCAGCGTGGGCTGGTACAGCAGGCGCTTCGGGTCGTCGCCACCGGCTGCGAGGTCTTCCGGGCTCAGTGCACGCCCCTGCTCGACCACCAGCACGCGGTAGCCCTTCTCGGCCATACGCAACGCACTGACCGCACCGCCGAACCCGCTGCCGACGATGACGACATCCCAATGCGGCGATGTCGCATCGATGGACATGGCCTCAGCCTTTCAGGCCCAGCAGCGCACGCGCTTCGGCGGGCGTAGCCACCGAGCGCCCGGCGCGGGTGGCACAGGCGGCCAGCTCGGTGATCAGGTCGCCATTGCCACGGGCACGTTCGCCATTGGGCAGGTAGAAGGTGTCTTCCAGGCCCGTGCGCAGCATGCCACCCAATTCGGCGGTCTTCTGGTGCACCGGCCAGATTTCCTGGCGACCGATGAGCGTGGTCTGCCACAGGCTCCCTGGTGCCATCCACTGGGGCAGCAGCTGCAGCAGGTCCGCGTCGCAGGGCATGCCCGAGGCCACGCCCATGACCAGGTTGTATTCGGGCGTGCCCATCTCGGGCTTGAGCATGCCGTTCTTGAGGTACATGGTCACGCAGCGCACGATGCCCACGTCGAAACATTCGAACTCGGGGTGCGTGCCACACTCGCCCATCACATCGAGGAACTGCTGCACCTTGGCCACGGGGTTGTCGAACACCATGGGGGGCCAGGCCCAGTTCCCGTCTTCCTTGATCTTGAGGTAATTGAGGCTGCCCGCATTGCAGGCCGCGATTTCGGGCTTGACGCGGCGGATGCACTCGACCGGTCCGGAGATGTCCTTGCCGATCACGCCCGTGGTGAGGTTGATGATGACACCGGGGCAGGCTTCGCGGATCGCGTTGACTGTGGCCTCGGCCACATCCGGGTCCCACGACGGCATGTGGCCCATGCCCTCTTCCTGCATGCGCACATGCACGTGCATGATGCTGGCCCCTGCGTTGAAGGCGTCGCGCGCCTCAGAAGCCATCTGGGCCGGGGTGACCGGCACCGGGTGCTGCTTGGGATTGGTGAGCACGCCGGTCAGCGCACAGGTGAGAATGGCTTTTTCCATCATGCTTCCGTCGGGTTATTGATTGCGAGTTCCACCAGCAGGGCACCGGACTCCACCTGGTCCCCCGCCTTGGCGTGTAGGGCCTTGACCGCGCCTGCGGCCTGGGCACAGAGCCACATTTCCATCTTCATGGCTTCCACGCATACCAGTTGCTGGCCCTCGGCGACGCTGTCGCCTGGCTGCACCAGCACCTGGGTGACCTTGCCCGCCACTGGCGACAAGGCGCGACTCGGGTCCTGCAAGGCGTCAGCACTCGGGAACGGAGACACTTCTTCAAACACAAAGCTGTGCCCCCGGTAAGCCAGATGCACCTGCGCGCCGGACAACATGGCTACAGCGCTCTGCTGCACGCCGCGCAGCTCGAAGCGCATGACACCGACCGCGAAGGACAGCACTCGCGCCTGCTCGGTGCGGGTGCCCAGCGTGACGGCGACGCCGCCCGCGCGGTCGGGGTTCACCCGCACAGCGCGGGTCTCATCCCCGCAGCGCAGCGTGAAGCCGTACGCGGAGACGCTGTTGGCACGCCAGCTGGTACCCGATGCAGAAGCCCGGGCCATGGCCGCCACGCACCAGGCGTCGTCCGTGGCCACCGGGGCCTGCAGCAAGGGTTCGCCCCGCTCCAGCCACTGGTCGATCAGCGTGGTCGTCATCTCGGCCCTGCGGAACGCCGGGTGATCCACCAGGTCACTCAGGAAGCGGCCGTTGTTCTTCAGGCCCAGCAGCGGCGCCTGCGCCAGGGCTGCGCGCAGGCGGCGGATGGCGTCGCCACGGTCGCGCCCGTGGACGATCACCTTGGCCACCATGGGATCGTAGAAGGGTGACACGACTGCGCCTTCACGGATGCCGTCGTCAATGCGAACTCCGCTGGCGATACGCCCGCTTTCCACGCCGCCTTGTATCGCAGCCTCGGGCTTCCACCACAGCACCTGCCCGGTCTGCGGGGCGAAGGCGGTGTAGGGGTCTTCCACATACAGGCGCGCCTCGATGGCGTGGCCCGTCAAGCGAATGCCGTCCTGCTTGGCGGGCAACTCATCACCCGCCGCCACCTGCAACTGCCACTCCACCAGGTCGTAGCCGGTGATGCACTCCGTCACCGGGTGCTCGACCTGCAAGCGGGTGTTCATTTCCAGGAAGTAGTGGTTGAGCTGGTCGTCCACGATGAACTCCACCGTGCCTGCACCGCGGTAGCCCACGGCCAGTGCGGCAGCCACCGCGTCACGGCCCATGGCTTCGCGCATGGCGGGGGACACCACGGGTGACGGCGCCTCCTCGATGACCTTCTGGCGACGGCGCTGGGCCGTGCAGTCGCGCTCGCCCAGGTACACGGCGTTGCCATGTGCATCTGCAAACACCTGGATCTCGATGTGGCGGCCGTTGTCGATCAGGCGCTCCAGCATGAGCGTACCGTCGCCAAAGGCACTGGTGGCCTCGCGGCGGGCACCGTCGATGGCGCCTTGCAATTCCGCATCCGCACGCACCAGGCGCATGCCACGCCCACCGCCGCCCGCCACGGCCTTCACCAGCAGTGGGTAGCCGAGCTTCTTGGCCTCACGAATCAGCGTTTCGTCGTTCTGGTCTTCGCCCAGGTAGCCCGGCGCGCAGGGCACGCCTGCCGCCAGCATGCGCTTCTTGGCCAGCGCCTTGTCGCCCATGGCTTCAATGGCGCTCGCCGGTGGGCCGATGAACACGACGTTGACGTCCGCACAGGCCTGTGCAAAGGCCGCGTTCTCGCTCAGGAAACCGTAGCCGGGGTGCAGGGCATCGGCCCCGGTCTGGCGGCAGGCTTCCAGAATGGCCTCGAACTTCAGGTAGGACTCGGCCGCGGGCGAGGCACCGATGTGCACCGCCTCGTCGGCCAGGGCCACGTGGGGAGCGTCACGGTCGGCATCGCTGTAGACGGCCACCGTGGCGTAGCCGAGCTTGCGTGCGGTGCGGATCACGCGGCAAGCGATCTCCCCGCGATTGGCGATAAGAATTTTGCTAAACATCGATCACGTCCCTCAGAGTCTGGGTGGTGGAGCGTTTTGCGTAGGTAAAGGAGGAGAGCGCGCAGCGCTCGGGGGACACGGAGCAAAACGCTTCGCCGCCCAGACTCCGCACGCGGCTCATAGGAATGCAACATCTCATGCAGGTACCCAATTCGGTTTGCGTTTCTGGAGGAAGGCGCCCATGCCTTCCATGCCTTCGGGGCCCTGGGCCGCACGGGAGAAGATGGCAGCGGCCTCGTCCACCAGCGAGGCCGGGGCCTGCAAGCGGGCCTTGGCCATCAGCGCCTTGGTGGCGGCCAGTGCGCCGGGCGCGCAGGCCAGGATGTCGGCCAGCACGGCGTCCAGCGCGGACTGCAGCTGCGCTGTCGGCACCTGCTGGTGCACCAGGCCCATGGCCAGCGCCGCCGCGGCGGCCAGGCGACCGCCGGTGACGGCAAGGCGCTTGGCCTGCGAGTAGCCCAAGCGCTCCACCAGGAAGGGCGCAATCTGTGCCGGCACCACACCCAGCGAGGTCTCGGGCAAGCGAAAGCTCGCCGTTTCCGACGCAATGGCCACGTCGGCCACACAGGCCAGACCGAAACCGCCGCCCATGACCGTGCCTTCGAGCACGGCCACGATCGCCAGCGGCGAATTCGCAAACGCCGCGCACATGCGCCCGAACTGGGCGTTGACCTCGGCAATGGGGTCGGTGCCGTCTTCGCCGCCCTGCATGGCGCGCATGCGCGCTGCTGCCATGTCCTTGAGGTCGGCCCCCGAGCAGAAATGCCCCCCAGCCCCGCGCAGCACGACGACGCGCACGGCATCCGCCTGGCCCGCCGACTGCTCGGCAGCCTGGAGCGCCTGCTGCAGCTCAGCCACCATGGCCAGCGACATGGCGTTGCGCGACTCCGGCTTGTTGAGGGTTATTTCGAGTACAGCCCGCGTACGGACTGCGTGGATAGCTTCGAAATTCATAGCAACTGAATTCCGTGCTGCTCAGTGCTGCTTGCCCGGCAGCGTGCCTTCGAGCTTGCAGATGATGCCCAGCATGATCTCGTCGGCACCACCGCCGATGGAGATCAGGCGGCCATCGCGGTAGGACTGGGAAATCGGGTTGTCGGCGGTGAAGCCCATGCCGCCCCAGTACTGCAGGCAGCTGTCGGCCACTTCGCGCGACAGGCGACCCGCCTTGAGCTTGGCCATGGAGGCCAGCTTGGTCACGTCCTTGCCGCTTATGTACATTTCCACGGCACGGTAGGTGAGCGCGCGCAGGGCCTCCACCTCGGTGCGCAGTTCGGCCAGCCGGAAGTGGATGACCTGGTTGTGCAGCAGGGGCTGGCCGAAGGTCTTGCGCTCACGGCAGTAGGCAATGGTCTGGTCGATGAGGTTGTCGAGCGAACGCAAGGCACCGGCGGCACCGTACAGGCGCTCTTCCTGGAACTGCAGCATCTGGAACATGAAGCCCATGCCTTCCTGGCCGATGACATTGCGCTGCGGCACACGCACGTTGTCGAAGAACAGCTGCGCGGTGTCGCTGGAGTGCATGCCGATCTTCTCGATCTTCTGGCGCGTGACGCCCGGGGTGTTCAGCGGCACCATGATGAGCGACTTGTTCTTGTGCACCGGGCCTTCGCTGGTGTTGGCCAGCAGGCAACACCAGTCGGCCTGCATGCCGTTGGTGATCCACATCTTGGAGCCATTGATGACGTAGTCACCACCGTCCTTCTTCGCCGTGGTCTTGAGCGCGGCCACGTCGGAGCCGCCGGTGACTTCGCTCACGCCAATGCAGCCCACCATGTCCCCGGCGATGGCCGGGGCCAGGAACTCCTTGCGCAATTCGTCGGAGCCGAAGCGGGCCAGCGCGGGGGTGCACATGTCGGTCTGTACCCCAATGGCCATGGGCACGCCGCCCACGTTGCAGTCGCCCAGCGCCTCGGCCATGACCATGGAGTAGCTGAAGTCCAGCCCCATGCCACCGAATTCGGTGGGGTACTTGATGCCCAGCAGACCCAGGTCGCCCATCTTCTTGAACAGCTGGTGCGCCGGGAACATGCCGGCCTTTTCCCACTCCTTGGTGAACGGGTTGATTTCATTGGCGACGAACTTGCGCACGGTGTCGCGGATTTGTTCGTGTTCGGGCGTGAATTGCATGAGAGTCTCCTCGGGGTGTATTCGGGTTTGGATGCGGGTTACAGGCGGGCAACGCCGAAGGTGTTGGGGCGCAGCGTGCGGGCCTCCGCTTCGCGAGCGAGCAGCAGGCACAGCCCCAGGATGCGGCGGGTGTCGCGCGGATCGATGATTCCGTCGTCCCACAGGCGCGCCGTGCCAAAGAGTGCCGCGCTTTCCTTGTCCAGGCGCTGGCGCAGACCGTCGGACATGGCGGCCAGCGCTTCTTCATTCACTTCGGCGCCCATGCGCTCCAGCTTGGCGCGATTCACGATGTCCATGACCTTGGCGGCCTGGGCCCCACCCATGACCGCGGTGCGGGCCGAGGGCCAGGCAAAGATGAAGCGGGGGTCGAAGCCGCGGCCGCACATGCCGTAGTTGCCGGCACCGAAGGAGCCACCGAGCACGATAGTGAACTTGGGCACCCGTGCATTGGCCACGGCCTGGATCATCTTGCTGCCGTGCTTGATGGCGCCGCCGCGTTCGGCCGCAGAGCCCACCATGTAGCCTGTGGTGTTCTGCAGGAAGACCAGCGGCGTGCCGCTCTGGTCGCACAGTTGGATGAACTGCGCCGCCTTGGTGGAGCCATTGGGTTGGATCGGGCCGTTGTTGCCCAGAATGCCCACCAGCTGGCCCTGGATGCGGGCGTGGCCGCACACGGTCTCCGCAGCGTATGACGCCTTGAACTCCAAAAAGTCGGAGCCATCGACCAGGCGGGCAATCACTTCGCGCACGTCGTAGGGCTCGCGCTCGTCGGCCGGCACGATACCCATGAGCTCCTGCTCGTCGAACAGGGGCTCGGCATAGCCGGTGGGGGTGGTGGCCGGGTCCCAGTTCAGCTTGTCCATGACCTCGCGCGCCATGGCAATGGCGTGGGCGTCGTCTTCGGTCAGGTATTCGCCCAGGCCGGTCACCTGCGCATGGGTTTCGGCGCCCCCCAATTCCTCGTCGGTTGCGTCTTCGCCGATGGCCGCCTTCACCAGCGGCGGTCCGGCGAGGTAGATGCTGGAGCGGCCACGCACCAGGATCACGTAGTCCGACAGGCCCGGCAGGTAGGCGCCACCGGCCGTGCTGGATCCGTGCACGACGGAAATCTGCGGAATGCCTGCGGCCGACATGCGGGCCTGGTTGGCAAAGCTGCGCCCACCGTCGACAAAGATTTCGGCCTGGTACATCAGGTTGGCACCGCCGCTTTCCACCAGGCTGATGATGGGCAGCTTGTTCTCCAGCGCAATCTGCTGGCCGCGCAGGCCTTTCTTCAGACCCATGGGCGCCACGGTACCGCCCTTGACGGCGCTGTCGTTCACGGAGATGAGGCAGCGCTTGCCCGACACCACACCGATGCCGACGATGGAGCCCCCGCCCATGACGGACTTCTTGCCGTCGTCGTCGTGCATGTTCAGACCGGCCAGGCGGCTGATCTCGATGAACGGGGTGCCGCGGTCCAGCAGTCGGGCCACACGCTCGCGCGGCAGCAGCTGCTTGCGCTTCTCGAACTTCTCGCGCTTGGACTCGGATTCGGCGATGACCAGGTTTTCCAGCCGCTGCACTTCGGCCAGCAGGCCACCCATGCGCTGGGCATTGGCGGCAAAGGCGTCACTGCGCGGGTTGATCTTGGAACGGATGACAGGCATGCAGGCAATTCCTTCACGTTGGACTTGCCGCATTAGATGCCAAGGTAACGTTAACGTCAACCTAGTGACTTATAGGTATTTACCCTATACTTTGCGGCACCCAGGACTGCTAGCATTGCGCCGTTTCGCGATTGCGGACACCAACCCATCCAGAGGAAAACCATGACACTCGACGAATGCACCACCGCCATCCGCAACAAAGTCGGCGCCGACAGCGGCCTGGCTGCCACCCTGAAGTTCGATTGCGGTGCCGACGGCACCATCTTCATCGACGGCAAGTCCACCCCCAACAGCGTGAGCAACAGCGCCGACAGCGCTGACTGCAACGTGGGCATCACCCTGGAAAACCTGGGCGCCATGATCAAGGGTGACCTGGAACCCGCCACCGCCTTCATGACCGGCAAGCTCAAGGTCAGCGGCGACATGAGCGTGGCCATGCGCCTGCAGCGCGTTCTGTAAGCACGCAAGCGCCATGAAAGTCAGCGCAGCGCAGGCCTTCGTCGAGTCGCACCGCGACGTCGACACCGCCGAACTCTTCGGCATCACCGAGTTGTGCCGCGAGTTCGGCATATCCTTGCGCGCGCTGCGCTTCTACGAGGACAAGGGGCTGCTCAGCCCCCGCCGCATCAACGGCGCCCGCGTCTACACCCGGCGCGACCGCGCCCGCCTGGCCCTGATCCTGCGGGCCAAGGCCATCGGCTCGTCCCTGGGTGAAATCAAGAACTACCTGGACCTGTACGGCGAACAGGGCGAAGGCCGCAGCCAGCAGCTGGGCTACGTGATCGAACGCACCGACCAGGAAATTGCCGAGCTGGAAAAGAAGCGCGCCCAGATCGACCAGTCATTGGCCGAGCTGCGCCTCATCAACGCCGATTGCCGCCGCCAACTGGCCGAGCGCGAAGGCAGCACGAAGGCATAACCGACGCGGTTCGCCACCGATTCTTCGGGGCTTTTCAGGCTGTAGCCCGCACAGAATCTGCGTAGACAGCTACTAAATAGATAGCAAAAAGCCGCAATCAACTGAGGTTGAAGCGGCTTTTCAATTCTGAATCCAATGGTAGGGCGTGAGGGACTTGAACCCGCGACCAAAGGATTATGAGTCCTCTGCTCTAACCAACTGAGCTAACGCCCCGACCGAACCCGCGATTCTAGCCTGCGCACGGCATGACCCTGAGGCTACCAGTAGGCGCCAAGTCCGATGGTCGTGCGGGCCACGCCGTCGCGTTCCCACATCACGCGGAAGTCCAGCGCTCGGGCCAGCGGCGTGCGCCACTCCAGGCTGTCCGCATGGCGCGTGGCCTCGGGTCGGTCCAACGGTGACTTGACCTCGTGGCTAAGGTTCAGGTGGCTGCCCCCATCGAAACGCTTGGAGGCCTTGACGACAAAGGAGGCAAAGGTGGGACCGGCATCGTTGCGGTTCGATTGCAGCCCCCCACCCACGCCCACGGCCAGCATGGCATTGCGCGAGGGTAGGGAAACCACCTTGCGGTAGTCGCTCTGCAGCCGCCACACCTGGCAGTCGCTGCAGGCGAGGCTTTGCTTTTCCAGACCGAACCGCGCCACCCAGCCATAGCCGCCATCGCCCGGCAGACCGGTGACCGAAGGGCGGTGGCTGTTGATGGCCACGATGTCCAGGCGCTTGACCTGCACGGTATCCGCCTGGCGTTCCAGCTGCAGGTCGCCCATGCTCAAGCCGCTCCAGGCGGGTTGTGCCGCTTCGCTGTCCAGGTCATCGTAGTAGGCCGGGCGGATGCGCAGGGTCTGCACCGTGCCACCGCCCTCCTGGGTTCCCCAGCCCAGTTGCAGCCAACCGGGTGGGTGCCCCGCGTCGGGCGCCGCGCCGACCTGAGGGGGGGCCTCCTTCGTCGCCGAAGCAGAGGGCGGCAGGTCCAGGCGGGCCTTCAAGGCGGCGTAGTACTCCGCAGGCAACCGCTTCTCGCCGCTCGCATCCACGCTGTTGCGGGTGAACTGGTAGTAATCCAGCAGGGTGTCGACCATCCTGGCCTGGTCTTGCACCGGCTGGCGCCGGACCGCGCCCTCGTCCAGGCCGACGGCACCGGCCGCCACGGATTGCAGCGCCTGCTGCTGTTCCGCGTTCAAGCCTGCAAAGCGCTGGTACAGACGCGACTGGCGGGAAGGATGGAGCAGGCGTTGCTTAACCAACGGTTTGCCGCGCAGGCTTTGCTTGGCCACTTCAGCCACCACGGCCTGGGGGATGACCCAGGGTGCCGAGCGCGGCACGGCCTGCACGCCATCGAGCAGCTCCAGCAGTTCAGCCACCCGATAGGCACAGTTGTCGTGGAAGAAGTAGTAGGTATAGCGCTTGCGGTGGATCTCCCACGCATGCGCCGTGATGAATCGGGTTTCCTGCGGTGTCAGGTCCAGCCGGTACTCCCACAGGTCACGGAACTCGTTCTCGGTGTAGGCCGCGTCGTGGTAGAAGAAGTCGATCTGGCTGAAACCACCGTCATAGCTTCCGACCAACGCCTTGACGATGTACTGGACCGGGTTGTCACCCTTGACGTCGAGGGCACCGAAGTTCTCGGTTCGGTCCAGCAGATAGGACTGGCCGCCCTTTTCCGAGTTGAACTTCAGGAACAGGTGCCCGTAGTAGGAAGCGGGGTTGCCCAGGTAACCATTGGCAAACATGAGGCTGATGGAAGCCGGGCCAGCCGCACCACCCCACTCCTCGAATGCCGGGCAATGCAGCGCCTGCAGTTCCGTGCGCAAGGCCCGTTGCAGCTCGGGCAGGCGGCTTTCCAGCCAAGCGCGGCGGGCAGGAAACCGGCAAGCTGCATGCTGGTCTTCCTGGCCGCGCACCAGCGGAAGCTGCAGCGCCCGCAAGGTCGCAGCCAACTCGGCCGTGGGGTCGGATGCGCCCTGGGGGTCCAGAAAGAATTCCGGGCTGTGGATGGCACTGAGTACCTGGCCATTCCAAGTGCGCTCATAGTGCAACAGGCGATGCCAGGTAGCACTCTGGGCCAGGCCAGCCTGCGATCCAGGGTCACCTAGTTGGGCGGTGGCGGACTGGGCGACCGCGTGCCAGCACAGCAGCAAGCCCACGGCCAGACCCAGGAACCGCCTGGCGCGGGGCCAAAAAAAAGCCCCCGAGGGGGCATTTTGCTGCGAGAGAAACACCATCAGGCGCCGCAACGTCCTTGGGCAGCGGTTTGCATGATCTGGAACATCTGGCCAGCCTTCTGCACCTGGTTCTGGCCGCCGTAGGAGGGCGAAGACACCACGCTGCGGAACTCGCCACGCACTTGGGCAGCTGCAGCGGACTGGGTGGATGCGCCGCAACCGAACATCTCAAGGGCAGCTTCCAGGTGCTCGCCTTGGCCGCGCGCGACTTCTTCGGAGATTTGGGGATAGTTGTCGCGGATCAGCATGGCTGCCTTGACTTTCTTGGGCGAGCACATTTCAGGCGAGTAGGACGCGGACGACAGGGCGGTGGTACCGAGGTCCCAAGTGACGTTGGACGTGGCGGCTGCCCAGTCGGTTTCCTTGAAGATGGAAGCGCCGATACCGCACTCGGTATAGGGGCTGGGGCCGGATCCCTGTTCACCGGCGGCCATGGCCATTCCAGACGCCATGAGGCACAAACCAGCAACAACAGAAGCAAACTTGGTCATATGTCGATCCCTGCAAATATCAAGATTGAAAAAATGGAAAGCCGCGTATCGGCTACCGAAAACCATTCTAGATTGAAAAACCACAATTCCCGGAAGCTTTTGAAGACAACTGCAAACCGCAGCACTGTTTGTATCCAGCGACCAACAATCACTTGTGGTGGCTCAGGGCGTTGCTCACCAGCTTGGAAGTAATGTCCACGATCTGGATCATGCGGTCGTAGGCCATGCGCGTGGGGCCGATGACGCCCAGTGTGCCCACCACCTTGCCATCGACTTCGTAGGGGCTGCTCACGATGGACAGGTCTTCGAACGGCACCACCTGGCTCTCGCCGCCGATGAAGATGCGCACGCCGTCGGCCTGGCCGGCGACGTCGAGCAGGCGCATGAGCTGCGCTTTCTGCTCGAACAGTTCAAAGGCCCGGCGCAGGTGGCCCATGTCGCTGGAGAAGTCGGACACCGACAGCAGGTTGCGCTCACCCGAAATCACCACCTCGTCCTCGGCTTCGGTGATCGCCTCGCTCGATACCGTGACCGCGGCCTGCATCAAAGCGGCAATTTCGGTGCGCAGGCTCTCTACCTCGGTCTGCAGCTTGGAGCGCACCTGGTCAATGTCCAGCCCGAGGTAGTTGGCGTTGAGGTAGTTGGCGGCTTCGACCAGCTGGTTCTGGGTGTAGTCCACCTCGGTGAAGATGACGCGGTTCTGCACGTCGCCGTCGGGCGAGACCAGGATGACCAGCACGCGGCGCTCGGACAGCCGCAGGAATTCGATGTGCCGAAATACCGAGGCACGCTTGGGCGCCATCACCACGCCGACAAACTGCGACAGGTTGGACAGCAGGTTGGCGGCGTTGGTAATGACCCGCTGGGGCTGGCCCGGTGCAATGCTCTGCGCAGGCAGCTCGTCGTGCTGCACGGTCAGCATGGTGTCCACGAACAGCCGGTAGCCACGCGCTGTGGGAATGCGTCCGGCGGAAGTGTGCGGGCTGGCAATGAGTCCCAGCTCTTCGAGGTCGGCCATGACGTTGCGGATCGTGGCCGGCGACAGTTCCAGGCCAGAAGCACGCGACAAGGTGCGGCTACCCACGGGCTGGCCGTCGGCGATATAGCGCTCCACCAGCGCCTTCATCAACATCTTGGAGCGGTCGTCAAGCATGATTTCATTGTAATGACGGAATGCCACACTACCAGCCATCTGAGGGTGGTACGCGATCCGTTCAAGGGCCTGCTTATGTTGTAATTTGCCAATGAAATCTCAATTCGGTCAGGTCGCCCTGATGGGCAAGTACCACGCCAGCAGTGGCGCCAGTACCGGTGCGTCCCCGCGGGCCGTGCTCGACGGCATTGCCCACTTCCTGATGGATTTTGGTTGCGAAGTGGTGCTGGAACGCGCAACGGCCACGCACACCGGCATGAATGACCACCCCACCTTGAGCGTGGACGAGATCGGCCAGGAGTGCGACCTGTGCCTGGTGGTCGGTGGCGACGGCACCATGCTGGGCATCGGGCGTCAGCTGGCGCAGTACGGGGTGCCGCTGATCGGCATCAACCAGGGACGCCTGGGCTTCATCACCGATATCCGGCTGGACCAGTACCAGACCGTGCTGCCCCCCATGCTGGCCGGCAACTACGAGGAAGACCACCGCAGCCTCATGCAGGGCCGGGTTCTGCGCGATGGGCAGTGCGTGTTCTCGGCCCAGGCCATGAACGATGTGGTGGTGAACCGCGGCGCCACCTCGGGCATGGTGGAACTGCGGGTGGAAGTGGATGGTCGTTTCGTGGCCAACCAGCGCGCAGATGGCCTGATCGTGGCCACGCCCACCGGCTCCACCGCCTACTCCCTGTCGGCTGGCGGACCACTCATGCACCCCAACCTGCCGGGCTGGGTACTGGTACCCATCGCCCCGCACACACTGTCCAACCGACCGCTGGTCCTTGCCAATGCGTCAGAGGTGGCTATCGAAATAGTAGCTGGCCGCGATGCCAGCGCGAACTTCGACATGCAGTCCCTGGCCTCGCTGATGCACGGTGACCGCATTGTGGTCACGCGCAGCGAGCACCATGTGCGCTTCCTGCACCCCCAGGGCTGGTCGTACTTCGACACGCTGCGCGAAAAAATGCACTGGAACCCGGGGGGCGCCTAGCATGAAGCGCCAGCGTTCTTCACTTTGTATCGTTATTGCCCCCCTCGGGGTGGCCCTGTGGGAGGCCTGACATGGCTTTGCGACGCATAGCCCTACGCGACTTCATCATCGTGCGCAGCCTGGACCTGGACCTGGAAAGCGGCTTTACCGTGCTCACCGGCGAAACCGGCGCAGGCAAGTCCATCCTCATCGACGCCTTGCAATTGGCCACCGGCGCACGCGCCGAGAGCACGGTGGTACGCGAAGGTTGCGCCCGCGCCGAGGTCAGCGCGGAGTTCGACCACGCCCCGGCGCTCGAAGCGTTTCTGGCCGAAGGCGGCTTCGAGGTGGGCGAGACACTCCTGTTGCGCCGCACCGTAGACGCCCAGGGCCGCAGCCGCGCCTGGATCAACGGCAGCCCGGCCACTGCCCAGCAATTGCGCACGGTGGGCGAGCAGCTGCTCGACATCCATGGCCAACATGCATGGCAGTCCCTCACCCGCCCCGATGCCGTGCGCGCTCTGCTGGACGCCTATGCCCGCGTGTCCACCGCCACGCTGAGCCAAACCTGGAGCGACTGGCGCGCCGCCTTGGCTACCCTGGACAACGCACGCAACGCCCAGGACAGCTTGCAGCGGGAACGTGAACGCCTGCAATGGCAACTGGGCGAACTGCAGAAGCTGGCCCCACGCGCAGATGAGTGGGCCGAGATCAACGCCGAGCACCAGCGCCTTTCCAATAGCCAAAATCTTCTGCAGTCCGCACAGGATGTGCGTGAGGCGCTACAAGAAGGTGAGCAGGCCACGATTCGCCAGCTCAATCGCTGCATTGCCCTGCTGCAGGATAGCGCGGCCTTGGAGCCCCAATTTCGCGAGCCCCTGGACCTGCTGCACTCCAGCCTGGCCCAGGTCGAAGAGGTGGCGCTCTCGCTGCGCGCCTACGGTCGCCACACCGAACCCGACCCGCAGCGCCTGGCCGAACTCGACGAACGCCTGGGGCTGTGGATCTCGTTGGCGCGCCGTTACAAGCGCAGCCCCGAAGAGCTGCCCACGACGCTGAACCAGTGGCAGCAGGAACTCGCCACGCTGGACGCGGCTGCCGACCTGGCCGCGCTCGAGAAGGCCGAAGCCAGCGCGCAGGCCCGCTACCTCGCCGAAGCCCATGCGGTAGGCAAGGCACGCGCCAAGGCGGCGCCGCAGCTCGCCCGTGCCATCACCCAGGCCATGCAAGGCTTGGGCATGCAGGGCGGCCAGTTTGAAGTGGCCTTGCGCAGCAATGCGCAACCCGCACAGCATGGGCTGGAAGACGTCGAATTCCTCGTGGCCGGCCACGCTGGCAGCACCCCGCGCCCGGTCGGCAAGGTCGCTTCCGGGGGCGAGTTGTCACGCATTGCGCTGGCCATCGCAGTTACCACCAGCCAGCTGGGCAATGCACAGACCCTGATTTTTGACGAGGTCGACTCTGGCGTAGGGGGTGCGGTGGCGGAAACGGTGGGGCGCCTGATGCGCCAGCTAGGAGCCGACCGGCAAGTGCTCGCAGTGACGCACCTGCCGCAGGTGGCCGGCTGCGCACACCACCACCTGCAGGTCGCCAAGTCGCTCGATGGTGGCCAGACCGTCAGTTCGGTGGCGCCGCTCGAAAAGGACCGGCGGATACAGGAAATCGCCCGCATGCTGGGCGGCGAACGCATCACCGACACCAGCCTGGCCCACGCCCGGGAAATGCTCGAAGGAGCAGGCGCATGACCGACATCGTGCTCATCACCGGACTGTCCGGCTCGGGCAAATCGATTGCCCTGCATGCCCTCGAAGACGAGGGCTTCTATTGCGTGGACAACCTTCCGCCCGAACTGCTGGTACAGCTGGTGGAAGTGGAACAGCGTTTCAACGTACCGCGTCTGGCCATCGCCATGGACGCGCGCAGCGCCACCTCGCTGCACCTGGTGCCGCAACAGATTGAGGTCTTGCGGGCGGGCGGCGCATCGGTGCGGGTCGTATTCCTGGAAGCATCCACCGACACCCTGGTACGCCGCTTCTCCGAGACCCGGCGCAAGCACCCGCTGTCGCAGGCTGACGCCTTGCACGCCAATGCAGAACCGCAGCGCGCCCTGGTCGATGCCATCGATTCCGAACGCACCTTGCTTGCCGACCTGCGGGCGCTGGGTTACGTGGTGGACACCAGCATCATCCGCACAGCGCAGCTGCAGAGTACGGTCAAGTCGCTGGTCACCACCCGGTCCCAGCAACTCACCCTGGTGTTCACGTCATTTGCATTCAAGCGCGGCGTGCCCTTGGACGCCGACTACGTGTTTGACGTGCGCATGCTGCCCAACCCGCACTACGAGGCCGAACTGCGGCGCCTCACCGGCTTGGACGCCGCGGTGGCGAATTACCTGCAGCGCCAGCCCGAAGTGGCCCGCATGCAGAAGCACATCACCACCTTCCTCGACGACTGGCTACCGGCCCTGGTGACCGACCACCGCAGCTATGTCACCGTCGGCATTGGCTGCACGGGTGGCCAGCACCGCTCGGTCTACCTGGTGGAAGCGCTGGCAGCCCACTTTGCCACCCACTGGCCCACCCTCAAGCGCCACCGGGAATTGGACGCCCGCTAGGACAGGGTTTCGAGCAGCTTGCGAATCGGCGCTGGCAGCCCCAGCGACTGCCATTGGGATGCGCCATACCAATCCCCGTTCCAGCCCGGCGGTGCCTGGCGCATACCGCTGACGACCAGGGGATGGATGTGCAGGTCCTTGTGCGTCAGCACATGCGTGAACGCGGGCAGCAGCTGCCTTGTGTTGGGCGCCGCGAGCGGGGCCAGCTCCGATGCCAGCGCCGACTCGTCCTCCCACACCGGCATGCAATACAGACGTGCCCAAATCCCCTTTTCCGGGCGGCGTTGCAGCCACACGGCGCCGTCCGTACGGCGCAGGCACACCACCCAGAGTGACAAGGCAGTGCGCTTGAGGGTACGGGTGCGCACGGGAAAGCGCGTCGGGTCGTCCCGGCTGGCCGCGCACAGGGTCTGCACCGGGCAGCGCGCGCAGTCGGGCGAGCGCACCGAACAGACCGTCGCGCCCAGATCCATCATGCCCTGGGTATAGCGGGGCATGTCACGCGCTGCACTGGGCAGCAAGGATTCGGCATGGGCCCACAATGCGCGTTCCGAGGCCGCCTGGACCAGATCGCCATCGAACGCGAACACGCGGCTGACGACGCGCTTCACATTGGCATCCAGTATGGCCACACGCTCGCCAAAACAGACCGAGGCAATGGCTGCCGCAGTAGAGCGGCCGATGCCTGGCAAGGTGGCCAGAGTCTGGGCGTCGTGCGGGAATTGGCCGCCGTGCTGCGCCACCACCAGTTGGGCACAGCGGTGCAGGTTGCGGGCCCGGCTGTAGTAGCCCAGGCCACTCCACAGCGCCATGACCTCGTCCTCATGCCCTGCGGCAAGGGACGCGACGTCGGGAAAGCGGGACGTAAAGCGCTCGAAATAGCCCAACACGGTGGCTACCTGGGTCTGCTGCAGCATGATCTCGGACAGCCACACGCGGTAGGGGTCTCGTGTGCCCTGCCAAGGCAGGTGGTTGCGACCATGGCGCTCCTGCCACCGCACCAGCCGGGTGGCGAATTGCTGGAAGTCCGTCACCCGCAGATCAGCCGATGGCCAGGTCGACCGAGGGTTGGTAGTCGCCCGCGTCGCGTGCCGCCACCAGGTAGGAGGTCAGCTCGGCGAGTTTGACTTCGAGCTGGTCCAGACCCACTTCCTGCTGTTCGAATTCGGCAATGCGTTCTTCCAGGCCACCGGCGGCCTGGTGGATGCGGTCGATGGCTTCGATGCGGCGGCTGAAGTTCTTGCGACGCTCGCGCATCTGCGCATCGAGCTGGGCGGCCGCGGCCTTGCTCCACAACTCGATCTCGGCCAGCGCCGACTCATTGACGGTACGAAGACGGGTGGCCAGGGCTCGCACCAGACGGTCTGCAAACTCCGGTTGGGCCAGCTTGAAGGCATTGCCCAGCCCCAGGTATTGCAGGTGGCTGGCCTCGATGGCATCCAGGTCGGTAATGAAACGGCCCATCTGCGGCTCGGGTGGCGCCTGCAGCGAAAAGCTGTATTCGGTATTGAGCTGCTTGAAGGTGCCACCGAGCATCGAGAAAATTTCGGCGCTGAGGCTTTGCACGCGGCTCAGGTTGGCCCGCAGGCGATCAAAGGTCTGGGCATAGGCCTTCTTGACCCCAATCTTCAGGCCCTTCTGCTGCAGCGCCCCCGCCAGTTCGGCCATCTCTCCCTTGAGGCGCTTGGACCCCAGCAGCTCGAACACCTCGCGCAGCAGGCGCAGGTGCACCGAGCGCACGGCATGGATCTTGGCGCCACCGCGGTCAAATTCGGCCTGCTCTTCGGCGATGCGGGCCCGCATGTGCTTGATGACCGAGGCATTCTTGCCTTGCAGGCCCTTGAGTTCGTGCAACTGCTCGGCCAGATCGCGCTTGCGAATGGTGATGACCCGGCTGGTCTCTGCGCGCAATTCGGAGATGCCTTGCGCCATGGCATTGCCCAGAATGCGCTGGCGCTTGCCCATGATGCCGCGTCCCAGCGCCTGCTCCAGCACAGGCAGGCAGCTCTGTTCCAGCAAGGCTGCGTCCTTCGTAACCTTGGCCACCAGCCCTTTCTGGGCCGACACTGCAATCACCTGCTCCGGCGGCAGACCGAGGATGGACGCCGTGTCCGCCTTCTGGCGTGCTATCTGCTGCGCCTGTTGCTGCGGCGTGCTCAGTGCGTCCCACAGCGTATCGATCTTGTTCAGCACCACCAGACGCGCATCGGAATTGGTTGGGTCGGTGATCAGGTGCTCACGCCAGATCGAGAGGTCAGACTTGGTGACACCGGTATCCGCCCCCAGGATAAACACCACCGCCTGGGCCTGCGGGATCAGGCTGACGGTCAGTTCGGGCTCAGCGCCAATGGCATTGAGGCCCGGCGTATCGAGGATGACCAGCCCTTGCTTGAGCAAGGGGTGCGCAATGTTGATCAGGGCATGGCGCCATTTGGGAACCTCGACCATGCCCTTGGCGTCCACCACCGGGTTGTCCTGCGGCGTATCGGGGTGCCAGAACCCCAGCGCACGGGCTTCTTCCTGGGTGACCTTGCGGGTCTCGGATACCTTTTCCAGCGACAGGGCCAACTGCTGGGGGTTGTTCACGTCGAGGTCGATGCGGGTCCACTTCTCGGGCGCCTGGCGCCACTCCATGAGCGCCTGCGGCTGCAGGCGGGTTTCGATGGGCAGCAGGCGCAGGCAAGGCGGCACCTCGGGGTCGTAGCCCATTTCGGTCGGGCACATGGTGGTGCGCCCGGCACTGGCCGGCATGATGCGCCGACCGTAGCCAGCAAAGAACACGGCATTGATCATTTCCGACTTGCCGCGCGAAAACTCAGCCACGAAAGCCACCATCACCTTGTCGCTGCGCACCTGGGTTTCCAGGCGCTTGAGGCGCTCTTCGACCGCCGCATCCAGCAGTTCGTGGTCCTTCATCCACTCGGCCAGCAGCTTCAGGCGCAGCGCAAATTCACGGCGCCACGACCCGAGTTCGTCAAATTGTTCGTTGAATGTAGAAGCCAAGTGTCCCCCGCGTTTCGGGCCAATATAGCACTGTGTACAGAGCCGCTTATTATGGTTTCTGGCAAAAATTGCAAAAAAACGTGGACCGCTGGCCTTGCCGGATCTGCCGTATCGGCGCGCCGCATTGCGGGCATGGCTGGCCCTCGCGGCCATAAACCCGCACCAACTGCTGGTAGCGTCCGACGTCGCCCTGGGTACCCGAAAAATTGCGCAAGGTGCTTCCTCCGCTGTTGAGCGCCTGTGTCAGCACCGCAATGATGGCCGCGTGGAGCCGGGCCGAGCGTGGCTTGCTGATTCGACAGGCCGCCATGGTGGGGCGTATGCGGGCCAGGAACAGGGCCTCACTGGCATAGATGTTGCCCACCCCGACCACCACCTCCCCTTCCAGCAGCACCTGCTTGATGGACGTCCGATGCGCTTTCAGACCGGCATGGAGGTGCTCCGGGGTGAAGGCCGCCTGCAGGGGCTCCACCCCCAGCCGGCCCAGCAGCTTGGTCGCGCGCTCGTCATCGAGTGACGGGGCGTACACCACGGCGCCGAATCGGCGCGGGTCATTCAGTCGCAGGCAGCCTTCGCTGGTGTGCAGATCGAAGTGGTCGTGCACGCCGGGCGGGGGTAGGCTGGGCAGGCACTGCACGCTGCCGGACATGCCCAGATGCAGCAGCAGCACGCCGTCATCCAGCAGCAGCAGCACGTACTTGCCGCGGCGCTGTACGTCGGTGATGCGCCGACCCAGCAATGCCTGCGGGTCGCAGCCCAGAGGCCAGCGCAAGGGCTTGCCCAGCCGCACGGAACTGATGAGACCGCCACGCAATGCGGCATCAATACCGCGGCGGGTCACTTCAACTTCGGGTAATTCAGGCATGGGAGCAAGGCAAAGTACAGGCTCGTTTATTATGGGCCGATGAGACGTTTTCACCGCATTCTGGCGTGCTTGCTGGTACTGGGCGCAGGCAGCGCCGCAACGGGCTGGGCACAGTCCTCGGGTAGCGACAAAGCTGCACAACAGGCCAACGAGCGCATTGCCTTCTACCAGGTCATGGTCGCAGAACTCAGCGCACAGCGAGGAGAACTCTCGACAGCCGTTTCCCTGATGCTGGATGCAGCGCAGCGCACCCGCTCGGACAAACTGTTTGAGCGGGCGGTGGAACTGGCTTTTGCCGAGCGCAATGCCAACAGTGCCTTGCAGGTAGCGCAAACCTGGGCCCGGGTCATTCCAAGCAGCGCGCGCGCCCACCGTTACAGCCTGCAGATCCTGATCGGGCTGAACCGCCTGGACGACATTGCCGAGCCTCTGCGCCAGTTGCTGCACACCAGCAGCGACGAGGAGCGCGCCGCGCATCTGGCGACTTTGCCGAACTACTTTGCCCGCACTCAGGATCGTGCTGCCGCCGTGCACACGGTGCAGCAGGCACTGGCCGCAGATCTGGGCAGCCCCCGCCGCGGGCCCGCCGCCTGGGCGGCCCTGGCGCGCATGCAGGCCTTTGCCGGCAACGAGGCCCAAACTGTGGCGGCGCTGGAGCGCTCCGCTGCGCTGGATCCACGTTCGGACGAGGCCGCCCTCGCGGCCCTGCAGCTGGGCCCCAAGATCGCGGCCGCCGCGCAAGGCCTGATCCGACAACGCCTGGACAGGCAGCCGGGGGCTGAATTGCGCATGGCCATGATGCGCCATCTGGTGGACCGGCAGGACTACCGCGGTGCGTACGAACAGCTAACGCTGCTGACCAGGGAAGTACCGGACCATGTACCTGCCTGGTTGGTCAAGGGTTCGATCGAGGTGCAGAACAACGAGGATGCACTTGCCGAGCAATCGCTGCAAATAGTGTTGCGTTTGCTCGAACTTCAGGACAAGCGCACCGGCGCGGAGGAAGCGGCTCAGCCCACCCAACGCAACATGGCCGAGGCCCTGCTCCTGCTTGCCACCCTTGCCGAGCGCAGCAAGGATTACGCCAAGGCCGAGGACTACCTGGACCGCATCTACAACCCTGATTTCCAGACTCGCATCACCATCCGTCGCGCGTCCATCGCAGGGGCGCAGGGACAGGTAGCGCAAGCCCAGGCCTTGCTGCGCGAACTACCGACCAACACCGCCGAAGCCCTGCGCATGC
The DNA here is from genome assembly GCF_032337135.1 of Curvibacter sp. APW13. Lineage (NCBI taxonomy): Bacteria > Pseudomonadati > Pseudomonadota > Betaproteobacteria > Burkholderiales > Comamonadaceae > Curvibacter > Curvibacter sp. APW13. Next base: position 147,277 of record NZ_JAVXZZ010000004.1, read on the forward strand.
GCTACAACGCGGAGCTCCAGCTGCTGCGCGAGCGCAACCTGCACCAGCAGGGGTATGACCTGGCGGCCGAGGCGGCACAGGCGCTGCCCGAAGAGCCTCAATGGCGCTACGAGCAGGCGATGTTTGCCGAAAAGATCGGGCGACTGGCAGACATGGAGCGCTTGCTGCGCGAGCTCATCGCCAGCCATCCCCAATACCACCCGCCCTACAACGCGCTTGGCTACTCGCTGGCAGACCGCAACGTATCACTGGCCGAGGCCCGCAAACTGATTGCCAAGGCACTGGAATTCGCCCCGGACGATGCCTACATCATCGACAGCATGGGCTGGGTGGAGTTCCGCAGCGGCAACCTGGCCGAGGCCCGCCGCCTGCTGGAGAAAGCCTTTGCGGCCCAACCCGATGCGGAAATTGCCGCCCACCTGGGTGAAGTGTTGTGGCAGCAAGGCCAAGCCGATGCGGCACGCGCCCTGTGGAAACAGGGACTGCAATTGAACCCGACCAACGCCACCCTGCTGGAGACCATGCGCCGCTTTCAGGTGCAGCCGTGACCGCTCGGCGCTGGCGCCTGACCTGGCTCGCATCACTGGTCGCTAGCATTTCGATAGCTGGTTGCGCAGTGAATCCGAGGGCGGTCAGTCATTCTTCTGCTGAAGACCAGTGGCAGGGCCGACTCAGTGTGCGGATCGACAGCACCCCTGTGCAATCCCTGTCCAGCGCCTTCGAACTGCGCGGCGACCTCACCAACGGCGAGCTGGTCCTGACCAGCCCCCTTGGCACCGTACTGGCGCAGGCGCGCTGGGATGCCCGCGGTGTGCAGTGGCAAGCGGGCAGCGAGACGGCTGTGTTTGCCAACCTGGATGAACTGGCCTGGCGACTGACCGGCACCGCTTTGCCGTTTGCGGCCCTGTGGGATTGGCTGCGCGGAATGCCTACCCAGGCGGGCGGTTGGCAGGTCAACCTTCAGGACTATGCCCAAGGGCGCATCAGTGCCCAGCGCGAGCAGCCGCTGCCCACGGCCACGCTACGCATCGTGCTGGAACGCTGAACGACGTCACCGGGCCACGCGGGATAATCGATTCCATGACCGCGCTGCTTGACGTCCCCGCCCCCGCCAAACTCAACCTGTTCCTGCACATCACCGGGCGGCGCAGCGACGGCTACCACCTGCTGCAGTCGGTGTTCATGCTCATCGACTGGTGCGACTCTCTGGACTTTGAACTGCGTCCGACGTCGGCCATCAGCCGAGAGGACCTGACCACTGCCTTGCCCGATGACGACCTGATCGTGCGCGCGGCCCGCCTACTGCAGACCCACACGGGGTGCACGCATGGCGCCCATATCCGGGTGCGCAAGTCCATTCCTGCCCAGGCCGGCATGGGCGGCGGATCGTCCGATGCGGCCAGCACCCTGCTGGCCCTGAACCGACTCTGGAAGCTGGAGCTGGACCGCACGAGTCTGGCGCGGCTGGGCTTGCAGCTGGGTGCCGATGTCCCTTTCTTTGTGCACGGCGACAATGCCTGGGTCGAAGGAGTCGGTGAGCGGATCACACCGATCTCCCTGCCGCCCGCGCGCTTTGTGGTGGTCAAGCCACCATCGGGTTTGGAAACTGCACGAATTTTTTCTGACCCGCTGTTGAAACGCGATACAGAACCTGCTACAATCTATGGCTTCGCTGCGAACACATTTGGTTTTGGCCGAAATGACTTGCAAGCAGTCGCCCAGAGGCTCAGCCCGGACGTGAACCAAGCACTGGCATGGTTGTCCGACAAAGGCTTGCAGCCCCGGATGACCGGCTCCGGAAGTGCAGTGTTCGCACATTTGCCGCATGAGGTTGACTTCAGCGACGCACCGGCAGCGTTCGAGGTCAGGGTGTGCAGCAATGTGGGTGTTCATCCCCTTCAGGGTTGGGCAAGCGGCAACGGTTTATCGGTGGGCAGTGCAAACTGTCAACCCGTGTAGGGGAATCGCCAAGTTGGTTAAGGCACTGGATTTTGATTCCAGCATGCGAAGGTTCGAATCCTTCTTCCCCTGCCAAATCTGTTGTTTGGAATGTCCGGCAACAGCGCGCGCTTTGTGATGCATTCAACCCAAACACTTCGCTGGAATCCACATGCAGGCACCATCGACCCCCGACTTCATGGTTTTCACCGGCAATGCCAATCCTGGCATGGCATCCGAAATCGCCACGCACCTGGGCATCACCTTGGGCAATGCCACCGTCGGGCGCTTCTCGGACGGTGAAGTCACGGTCGAGATCAACCAGAACGTCCGCGCACGCGACGTCTTCGTGGTGCAGAGCACCTGCGCTCCCACCAACGACAACCTGATGGAACTGCTCATCATGGTCGATGCCTTGAAGCGCGCATCGGCCGAGCGCATCAGTGCCGTCATTCCTTATTTTGGCTACGCCCGCCAGGACCGCCGTCCGCGCTCCACCCGCGTGCCCATCACCGCCAAGGTGGTTGCCAACATGCTGCAAGCCGCAGGCGTGTCCCGCGTGCTGACCATGGACCTGCACGCCGACCAGATCCAGGGCTTCTTCGACATTCCCGTCGACAACATCTACGCCTCGCCCGTGCTGCTGGGTGACCTGCGCCAGAAGAACTACGACGACCTGATCGTCGTCTCCCCCGACGTCGGCGGCGTGGTGCGGGCCCGTGCGCTGGCCAAGCAACTCGGCTGCGACCTGGCCATCATCGACAAGCGCCGCCCCAAGGCCAACGTCTCCGAAGTGATGCATGTGATCGGTGAAATCGAAGGCCGCAACTGCGTCATCATGGACGACATGATCGACACCGCAGGCACCTTGGTCAAGGCCGCCGAAGTGCTCAAGGCGCGGGGCGCCAAGAAGGTCTACGCCTACTGTACCCACCCCATCTTCTCGGGCCCCGCCATCGAACGCATTTCCAGCGGCAATGCCCTCGATGAAGTCGTGGTGACCAACACCATTCCCCTGTCCCCCGCAGCCGCTGGGTGCCAGAAAATCCGCCAACTCTCCGTGGCACCGCTGTTCGCCGAAACGATCCAGCGCATTGCCAAGGGTGAGTCGGTCATGAGTTTGTTCAACGACCAGGAAAATCTGTTCTAAGGTCGCTGTCAAAACCGCCCGCGCTGCACTGGGCAGCGAGTTCCGGGCATTTTTCAACCGGAGTCACACTGGTCGCGGTGGACTTCAACAGGAGTTAACTATGAAATTCGTCGCTTTTGAGCGCGCCAAGCAGGGAACGGGTGCGAGCCGCCGTCTGCGTATCACCGGCCGTACACCGGGCATCGTCTACGGTTCCACCTCGGAACCCGCTCTGATCGAGCTGGACCACAACGCCCTGTGGCACGCCCTGAAGAAGGAAGCCTTCCACGCTTCCGTGCTGGACATGGAGCTGAACGGCAAGGAGCAGAAGGTTCTGCTGCGCGACGTGCAATACCACCCCTACAAGCAACTGGTGCTGCACATCGACTTCCAGCGCGTGGACGAGAACACCAAGCTGCACATGAAGGTGCCGCTGCACTTCACCGGTGACCAGGAATCCCCCGCCGTCAAGACCGACAGCTGCATCATCAACCACGTGATGAGCGAAATCGAAGTGCTGTGCCTGCCCAAGGACCTGCCCGAGTTCGTTTCCGTGGACCTGAGCGGCCTGAAGAAGGGTTCTTCCCTGCACATTTCCGACCTCGTGCTGCCCAAGGGCGTGACCGCCGTGACCCACGGCAAGGGCAATGGCGTGGTCGTGTCCGTGGTACCCGTGGTGACCGAAGAAGCCCCGGCTGCTGCTGCCGCTGCACCTGCTGCCGACGCCAAGAAGGGCAAGGGCAAGAAGTAATTCTTCCCCGTGCCTGTGCGTCAACGGCCCACTTCGGTGGGCCGTTTTGCTTTGTGCGCACATGCTGCCATTACACTGTGCGAACGGCGGTATGGCCTCACCTGCCCTTTCCCTTGTCCCCATGATCAAACTGTTTGTCGGCCTGGGCAATCCCGGTCCTGAATACGAAGCCACCCGCCACAACGCGGGCTTCTGGTACATCGACGCACTGGCACGCCAACTCAAGGCCAACCTGGTCATGGACAAGGGCTACCACGGCCTGGTGGCGCGCACCACAGCAGAAGGCCAAACGGTCTGGCTGCTGGAGCCTCAGACCTTCATGAATCTCTCGGGCAAATCGGTGGCGGGGCTGGCACGCTTCTTCAAGATCCAGCCCAACGAGATCCTGGTCGCCCACGACGAACTCGACCTGCCCCCCGGCGAGGCCAAGATCAAGCTCGGAGGCAGCCACGCCGGACACAACGGCCTGCGCGACATCCATGCCCAGCTCGGCACCGACCAGTACTGGCGCTTGCGCATTGGCGTGGGCCACCCGGGCAACCGCGACGAAGTGGTCGGCTGGGTGCTGAAGAAACCCACGCTGGACCACCGCATCGCCATCGAGCAGACCATCGACCGCGCGCTCAAGGCCACGCCCCATTTCCTGCACGGTGAGATCAACAAGGCCACCCTGCTGGTGCACACCAGCAAGCCCCCGCGCCCCAAGCCACCCCGCCCTGCTGCCGTACCTGCTGCGCCTGCCGCAGCCACGTCGCCTAGCACTACCCCGGAGCAAACCCTATGATCCGCCCGCTCAACGTTGCTCTTTTCTTGATAGCGGCCTGGACAGTCTCTCCGTGGGCTGCAGCCGCAAAAGTCTACAAATGCGGGACCACCTACAGCCAGGTACCATGCCCGGACGGTGTGGAGCTGAACACCGGCGCTGGCCCCAGCGCTGCACTGCAGCGCGCGGCACAGAAGGAGAACCGCGAGGCGGAGAAAGCCGCCAACCAACTTGAAAAAGAGCGCCAGGCGCAGGAACGGGCGCAAGCCAAGGCACAACAGGCAGCAGAGAAGGAGCGAAAAGCCGCAGTTGCCGCGGAAGAAAAGGAAGCAGCTGCCACGCAGAAAAAGAACGCTTCGAAGGACAAGGGCACGCTGTACTTCACCGCCAAGGTACCCGCCACCAAGGCGTCACAGGCCAAGTAGGGACCAGGCCCCCAGGGGCTAAACCGCCGAGCCAGGCGCCTTGGCGTATGCCACCACGTTGACGGACTGCAAGCGCTGGTACTTGGCCATCAGCTGCTCTTTCGACTCCACATGTTCCGGGTGCACCGGAATGCATTCCACCGGGCAGACCTGCACACACTGCGGTTCATCGAAATGCCCCACGCACTCGGTGCATTTGGCCGGGTCGATTTCGTAGAAGTCCTCGCCCATGGAAATCGCCTCGTTCGGGCACTCGGGCTCGCACACGTCGCAATTGATGCAATCGGAAGTAATGGTCAGCGCCATGCACGGCTCCCGTGCAATCCGGCGCGCTCACAGGCTGCGTTCATGGGACGCAATTATCCCAGCATCGATGGCCCCCTTCGCTGACAGGGTCTTGGCTTGGCAGCCAACAGTCTGCCAGCAAGCCCCTGCTGGATCAGCCCTCGTCGCCCAGGTCCGCTGGCGCCTTGACGATCACGACCGGCACCGCACTGGCGTGCAGCACTTCGTTGGACACCGAGCCCAGCATGGCGCTGCGCAGCGCGCTGTTGCCGCGTGCGCCCATGGCAATCATGTCGCAACCAAAGCGTTCAGCAATCTCCACCAGTGTGTGGGCCGGGTCACCGCGCGCGACCTCCATTTCATAGGCCAGGCCCTGGGCGTCGAGCAGGGCCCGCGCGGCCTGCAGGGTGTGCACGCCGGCTTCGGCGGCTACGCGGTCGAGCACCTCGGGGTCGTGCGCCACCAGCAATTCGTACAGGTTGGAGGCCTCCTGCACATTGGCCAGTACCGCCTCGACCTGCAGGCCCTTGGTGGCCAGATCGATAGCAAAGCGCACGGCGGCCAGCGAGAGCTCCGATCCGTCAACAGGCAAGAGAATCTTCATGGTGGTCTCCCAAGTGTTACGGTGCTTGCAGTTTGGCATGGAGCCGAACCAGCACCTGTGGTGACACGAAGGCGCGGACATCGCCCTTCAGCGTCGCGATCTCCCGCACCAAGGTACTGGAGATGAACTGGTAGCGCGAATCCGGCGTCAGGAACACCGTGTCGACATCGGGGGCAAGGGAGCGGTTCATGCCCGCGAGTTGCGCCTCGTAGTCGAAGTCGGTCACCGAGCGCACGCCGCGCACCATGACCTGCGCGCCCTGCACCACCGCAAAGTCACGCACCAGGCCGGTGAACGGCTCTACCGAAATGGCGGGATTGTCGGCAAACACCTCGCGCACCGTGGCCAGACGCTCGTCCAGGCTGAACATCGTCTTCTTGTGGTGCGCAGCAGCCACCGCCACCACCACGCGCGCAAACAGGATGGCACTGCGTCGGATCAGGTCCTGGTGACCGAGGGTAATGGGGTCGAAGGTGCCGGGGAACACGGCGGTAACGGAGGGACTCATGGATGGCGTCGTGTCAGAGGAAAGAAATCAAGGGTGCTGGGCACACTGTCGGCCCCGGCATGCAGGATGTCAAGCGGTAGTCCCCAGGGGGGCCAGCAGATGCGCGTGCACCATGCCGGCCTTGAGGTGGCGGTGCAGGCGCAGGCCCAGAGCGGCCAGTTCGTCCTCGCTCCAGGCCCGGGGGGCTTCGAGGTAGACCCAGCCATCGGCAGCCAAGGCGCGCGCACAGTGGCGCAGCGACGGGCCAAACAAGTCAGCGTCGAACGGCGGGTCGAGCAGGATCAGGTGCAGGCTGCCGGGCGCCGCCTGGGCAATGGCTGCCACACCGTCACCACGCTGCACGCGCAATGCTTCGGCCTGCAGCTGGGCTTTGAGCTTTTGCAACTGCGCCACCAGGGCGCTGTCCTGTTCGACCAGCGTGGCATCCTTGGCGCCGCGCGACGCGGCTTCGAAACCGAGCGCGCCGGTACCGGCAAAGGCATCGAGCACCTTCCAGCCGGTAAGGTCCTGCCCCAGCCAGTTGAACAGGGTCTCACGCACCCGGTCGGGCGTAGGCCGCAGCCCGGGCTTGTCGAGCACCTTGAGCTTGGTGCGCTTCCACTGGCCGCCGATGATGCGGATCTCATGGGCCGCGTGGGCGGCGGGTTTGTGTACGGCGGGAGACTTCTTGGTGGACGGTCTGCTGGCGCCTGAACGGGGTTGCTTTGGTGTCATGCCTGCATTGTCCCCTGCCTCAGGGTGTGGCCTTGGGCGGCGTTGCGCCCAGCACCACGGTCGCCATGCGCTGTGGGTTCACCACGCGGGCAAAGGCGGCCTTGACCTGCTCCAGCGGAATGGCCTGCACGCGGGCCTGCCAAGTGTCGAGATAGTCGAGTGGCAGCCCGTTCCAGGCGATGTTGGCCACTTGGCCCAGCAGCTTCTTGTTGCTGTCGAGCAGCAGGGCGAAGCCCCCCACCATGTTGGCCTTGGCGGCATCCAACTCGGCCTGCGTGGGGCCTTCGCGGGTGAAGCGCTCCAGCACCTCACGCACCACGGTCAGTGCCTGCTCGGCCTGGTCCGGGCGCGTCTGCAAGCCCACGGTGAAGGCACCGGCATGCAAGGCCGGCGAGAAGTAGCTGTAGACGCTGTAGGTCAGGCCGCGCTTTTCGCGCACTTCTTCGGTCAGGCGCGAAGTGAAGCCCCCGCCACCGAGCACATGGTTGGCGAGGTTCAGGGCCAGGAAGTCGGGATCATTGCGCTTGAAGCCAGGTTGACCCAGCAGCACCTGAGCCTGGGCGGCATCGAAGGGAATGCGCTGCTCGCTGGCCTGCTGCAAGGGCGCTACCTCGGGCACGGCGGGCACGGCGGGCAGGGCCGGGCAGGCGCCCTGCGGCAGCCACTGCAGCAGCTGGCGCACCACCGCATCGGCCTGCGCCCGGTCGAGCGCACCCACGATGCTGACCTTGGCGCGGCACGGCAGCACCGTGGCTGCATGGTGGCGCTGCATGTCTTCCACACGGATCGCGGCCAAGGTGGCCGCGGTCATTTCGTAACCGTAGGGGTGGCTGCCATAGACCGCGCGGCCGAACGCACGCCCCGCCACGGTGGCCGGGCGGGTTTCGGCCTCCTTGAGGCTGGCTTCGAGTTTCTTGCGTTCACGCTCCCACACGGTCTGCGGGTAGGCGGGGTGCGCCAGCTCGTGCGCCGCCAGCTGCACGGCGCGCTCCAGCAGATCGGGGTAGCTGAGACTGCGCAGCGACACGCTCAGGCGGTCGCCCGTGGCACCCGCACCAAAACTCGCACCCAGGTCGGCCCAGGCTTCGCCCAGGGCGTTTTCGTCCAGCGCCTTCTGGCCCGCAGCGGCGCGCACCCCGGCGCTGAGTTGGGACGCGGTGACACTGGCCAGGCCTGCCTGGCTTGCCGGGTCGCGGCGACTGCCGCCGTCAAAGTCCAACTGCACGTCCACCATGGGAATGCCCGGACTGCGCACCAGGTAGACCTGGGCGCCGTTGTCCAGCGCCCAGTGCTCGATGGGAATGCCTGCCACCGCACTTTGAGAGATGAAAATGGCCATAGCCCAGGTAAATATTGCGTAGACAGCTCGTTTTTTCATAGCAATTCGCATCAATTGTCAGTGCCGCATGCCGGGAATGGCGACGCGCGAGCGGGGCGCACCCATGGGCTGGGGCACCAGGGTGGCAACCGTGAGTTCGTCATTGCCGAAATACTTGGCAGCGACTGCCTGCACTTGGGCTGCCGTCACCTGGCGCAAGCGCGCAATCAGGCGCTCCTGCGTGTCCAGCGGGTAGCCCACCGCCCAGTTGGAGCCGGCCATGCGCCCCTGGTTGAAGACGCTGTCCTGGCCGTACACCGCACCCGCCACCCACTGGGCCTTGACCCGCTCCAGTTCGGCCTGGGAGATGCCCTCCTTCGCCACCCGGGCGATCTCGGCGCGCAAGGCCGCTTCCACCTGCTCCACCGTCTTGCCCTTGGCTGGAACGCCCGAGAGGCCGAACGTGGCAGGGCCGCGTGACATGCCGCCGTAGTAGGCGTCGGCGCTGTCTGCCACATGGTCCGCGTCCTGCGTGAGCGCCCGTTCCAGGCGCGCGCCGTCGTAGCCGGTCAGCACCGCGTCGAGCACCATCAGGGCCAGGGCGTCGGTAGTCTGGGCGTCCGGCGTGTCTGCCAGCAAGCCTTGGGGCGTCAGTCCCGGCACCTTGTAGGACAGGGCCACCACCGCCTGCTCGGCACTGGCCTTGAGCCAGACACGGCGCTCGCCGTTCTGCGCAGGTTCAGGCCGCGGCTTGCGCGCCGGCAGGTCGCGGTGGGCAATGCCGCCGTAGTACTTGGCCGCGAGCGCAAACACCTTCTCAGGCTCCACATCGCCCGCCACCACCACGGCCGCATTGGCCGGCGTGTACCAGGTGCGCCAGAAGCTGCGCGCATCGTCGGGCTGCAGGCTGTCCAGGTCACCCATCCAGCCCACGATGGGGCGCCGGTAGGGGTGGGCCACGAACTGCGTGGCATTCTGCAGTTCACCCAGCCGGGCGTGGGGGTTGTCCTCGGTGCGCATGCGGCGCTCCTCCTTCACCACTTCCAGTTCCTTGCGGAAGTCCTCGTCGCTCCACTGGTTGGTGGCAAAGCGGTCGGCTTCGAGCTGCATCACGGCCTCCAGGCGCTCCACCGGGATCTGCTGGAAGTAGCCGGTGTAGTCCTTGCTGGTGAAGGCATTCTCGCGCCCACCCAGCGCGGCCACCTTGCGCGAAAACTCGCCGGCCTTGAGTGTGGCGCTGCCCTTGAACATCATGTGCTCGAGCACGTGGGCCACACCGCTGGCGCCGTCGACCTCGTCCATGGAGCCCACGCGCACCCACAGCATGTGCACCGCGGTAGGGGCGCGGTGGTCGGGCTTGACGATGACGGTCAGACCATTGGGAAGGACCGTCTGCACAGCGTCAGCGGCAAGCGCCGGGACGGTGGCAGCCAGCGCCAAGCCCGCAGCCAGTAGGCCACGGCGCCAGCGCGCATTCAGGGTGTGGAAAGGGTGTTTCATAGAATGCTGCCATTCTAAGAACGCACGCCATGTTCAGCTTTTTCAAAAAGAAATTCTCCTCACCGCCTCCAGCCTCCGTATCGCCGGCCCCCACCGAGGTGCCCACTGCGGAGCGTGCCCCCGCGGAACCGGTCACAGCCGCACCCGCGGTGGCACCGGCGAGCGCCCCGTCCAGCCCCTCGCCGCTGCCTTCGGGCGGGCTCATCGGCAGTGCGCTGGTCATCCCCATCGACATTCCCGAACCCGCTGCCGTACCCCCCGAGCGCCAGAAGTGGCTCGACAAGCTCAAGGCCGGTCTGGGCAAGACGGCATCGAACATTTCCAACGTTTTTACCGGCCAGGTCATCGACGAAGACCTGTACGAAGACCTGGAAGCCGCCCTGCTGCAGGCCGACGCGGGTGTTGCGGCCACCGAATACGTGCTGAAGACCCTGCGCGACAAGGTCAAGGCCACGGGCGTCACCCACCCGGTGGCGCTCAAGAACATCCTCATCGCCACCCTCACCGACCTGCTGACGCCCCTGCAGAAGCAGCTGGTCATCGGCCAGCACACGCCCACGGTGGTCATGGTCGCAGGCGTGAACGGCGCCGGCAAGACCACCAGCATCGGCAAGCTCACCAAGCACCTGATCGACCACGATGCCAAGGTGCTGCTGGCCGCAGCCGACACCTTCCGCGCCGCTGCGCGCGAGCAGCTCACGGTGTGGGCCGACCGCAATACCGTGGAAATCGTCAGCCATGACGGCGGCGACCCTGCCGCCGTGAGCTTCGATGCCGTGAACGCCGGCAAGGCCCGTGGCAAGGACGTGGTGCTGATCGACACCGCCGGTCGCCTGCCCACCCAACTGCACCTGATGGAAGAGCTCAAAAAGATCAAGCGCGTGATCCAAAAGGCCGACACCACCGCGCCGCACGAGGTGCTGCTGGTCATCGACGGCAACACCGGACAGAACGCCGTCACCCAGGTCAAGGCCTTCGACGACGCGCTGGGCCTCACGGGCCTGATCGTGACGAAGCTCGATGGCACCGCCAAGGGTGGCGTGCTGGCGGCCATCGCGCGCGAGCGGCCGATTCCGGTCTACTTCATCGGCGTGGGCGAAAAGCTCGACGAACTGGAGACCTTCAACGCGCGGGAGTTCGCGCAGGCTCTGGTGGTCTGAAGGGGCCGAGGATCAGTCGTAGCGGGCGTAGATGCGGTCCAGCTCACCGCTGCGCTTGAGGCGTTTCATGGCGGCCTCCAGTCGCTTGACCACGCCTGGGTCGACATGCTTGGCGACCCAAAAATACGCGGGCGAGGTATCCATTACCCCAGGATGCAAGCGCAGCACCCGCTCCAAACGTTCGGCGCGGATGAAGTGGGCAGCGGTGAGCGAGTTGGTATAGAAAAAGCGCGCTTGGCCGTTGGCCACCGCGCGCACTGCCACGTCCGACCCACCGGACTCGACCACCTGCACCCCGGCATCCTTGAGCTTGCGGTAGTAGGCGGCCCCGGTCTGCACCGCCACCAAGGCGCCAGACCGCGCCAGGTCCTCGATCGTCGCCACGACCAGCGTATCGTCCTTGCGCGCCGCCATGCGTTCTCTGATCAGGTAGACCGGCGTTTCCAGCGGATAGGCCACCTGCAAACGCTCAGGTGACTTCAACAAGCCGCACATGACATCCTTGCTTGCACTACCCAAGTCAAACTCGATTCGCTTCTGGGGACGTGGCACGGGGTCCAACTCGAAGCGCAAGCTGGCGTCCTGCCGTTCCAGCGCCGCCATGATGTCCGGACACAACCCGTACGGCGCAGGGTGGTTGGCGTCGGCTTCCAGGTACTTGGGGGCGGAGGCCTCCTGGAACTGGACGCGCAGGGCTTGCGCGGAGACCGCACACGCAAAGACACCCAGGGCACATGCCAATATTCGCTTCCAACGCATTGGCACAATGTAGGGTGGCCCGATACAGGCGTCAAGCATTGCCCCTTCCATGCACCCTCTTTCTCAAGCCCCCACCCGCCGCCACTGGCTGCAACTCACGACCGTCTCCGCGGTTTCCTTGCCATTTTGGCCTGCAGCCCAGGCAGAAACTGCGTGGGCAGCTATCGAAAAACGAGCAAGAGGCCAGACCGTCTATTTCAATGCCTGGGCCGGCTCGCCGGCCATCAATGCCTACATCCAGTGGGCGTCAGCGCAGGCCAAGGAACGCTACGGTGTCCAGGTCGAGCACGTGAAGATCAGCGATGCGGCCGATACGGTGCGGCGTGTGCGCAACGAGAAGGCTGCGGGCAAGACCAGGGGGTCGGTGGACCTGGTGTGGATCAATGGCGAGAACTTCCTGGCCATGAAGCGCGAGCAACTGCTGTTCGGCCCCTTTGCCGAACAGCTGCCCCACTTTGCGCTGGTGGACACACAGGGCAAGCCGACCACGCGGCTGGACTTCGCCGAACCCACCGAGGGCTTCGAGGCGCCCTGGGGCATGGCCCAGCTGACGTTCATGGTGGACGCGCAGCGCACCCCGGAGCCACCGCGCTCGCTGGCAGCGCTGCTGGCATTTGCCAAGGCCCACCCAGGCCGCGTGAGCTACCCACGGCCTCCCAACTTCCATGGCACCACCTTCGTCAAGCAGGTGCTGATGGACGTGAACCGCGACCGCTCCGCACTGTACCGCCCGGTCACCGACACCGCGTTTTCCCAAGCCACGGCACCGCTCTGGACTGCGCTGGATGCGCTGCACCCCCTCCTGTGGCGTGGTGGGCGCCAGTTTCCCCTCAGTGCCGAGGCCCAGCGCCAGATGTTTGCCGACGGGGAGTTGCTGCTGGCCCTCACGTTCAACCCCAACGATGCGGCCAATGAAATCGCCGCGGGCCGCTTTGCCAAAAGCGTGACAAGCTATCAGTTCGATAGCGGCACCATTGGCAACACGCACTTCCTGGCCATCCCGTTCAATGCCGCGGCGGCCGATGCCGCGCAGGTGTTTGCCAACTTCCTGCTCAGCCCGATGGCGCAGGCCCGCAAGGCCGACATTGCCGCATGGGGCGATCCCACCGTGCTGTCCATGCAGAAGCTGACACCGGCCGACCGGGCCCTGTTCGGACAGCAACGCGCTCCTGGGCAGGTGGAGCGCAGCGCGCCCACCATCCCTGAGCCGCACGGCAGCTGGGTTGAGCCGCTGGAGCGCGAGTGGGCCCGTCGCTACGGGGGCTGACAAATTGCGTGCCCGTGGCATACTGAACTCTCACCGTTGGACCGAAAAACCACCATTCCATGAGCGCCGATCTTGCCGCCCTGATGGCCGAACTGCTGGCCGAGTTTCTGGACGAACTGCCGGCGCGCTGCCACGAGCTGGAAGAGTCCATCCTGGCGCTGGAGTCAGGCCAGGAAGGCGCGTTCGACGAGTTGTACCGCCAAGTGCACAGTCTCAAGGGAACAGGCGGTGGCGTGGGCTTGCCCGTCATCACCACCATCTGCCACCAGTTCGAATCGTTCCTGAGCGAAGTGCGGGTCTGCTTTGACCACAAGGCGACCAATACCGCGTTGGCCTATGTGGATCTGCTTCGCCGCACCATCGGAGCGGACGGGAGGACGGACGCCGCGGTAGCGGCCACTGAGCAGGCCCTGGAGGCCATGCGCCTGCTACGCTTGTCGGGCCGCACCTCGGTGCTCATCGCCGAGCCTTCGCAGACCCTGCGCCGGGTGTACCAGGATGAACTTGCCGGACCGCAAACCAAGCTTCACCTGATCGGCAACGGCATGCAGGCGCTGGAGCGCCTGCTGCACGAGCCCTTCGACCTGCTCATCCTGTCGCGCGAACTGCCAGCACTCAACGGCCTGGCCGTGGTGGCGGCGCTGCGCGAGGCGCGCTGCAGCAACAGCAACATTCCGGTAGTGCTGGTCAGCAGCAATACGGCACCGGTTGGCGCGCACCTGAACATCCAGACCCTGGCCAAGCGCGACCAGCACCTGCTGGGACAGCTCCAGGCCGCCATCAGCCGAATCCAGAACGCGCGCGCGGCACGCTGACCGTCCGCCGCTGCCCGCTTGCGCGAAGCGATCCGGCTACCATCACGGATCGCACAAGGAGGCAAGCATGCGGAAAATCTTCCTGGGAGTTGGGTTGGCGTTGGCCCTCGGGGTTGCCTATCTGATGCTGTGGCCGGTCCCGATCGAGCCGGTTGCCATCACGCTACCGGCATCGTCGGGCTACACCGGCATCCACGCGCCCAACCAGCGACTGGCTGCGCTGCAACTGATCGACCTGCACGGTGAAGAAGGCCCGGAACACATCGCGTTCGGACCCGATGGCAAGCTCTACACCACCGTGGCCAGCGGCAACATCCTGCGCATGGACGCCGACGGCGCGGGTCAGCAGGTATTTGCCAACACCGGTGGGCGCGTGCTCGGTTTCGACTTTGACGCCCAGGGGCGCCTCATTGCGGCCGACGCCATGCGGGGGCTGCTGGCCATCGACTCCCAGGGGCACAGCAGCGTGCTGGCCGACCATGTCACACCGGACGACCCGATCCGCTACGCCGATGCCGCTGTGGTGGCGCGCAGCGGCAAGATCTACTTCAGCGACGCTTCCCAGCGATTCGCACCACGCGACTGGGGCGGGACCTTCAACGCCAGCGTGCTCGACATCATGGAACAGAGCGCCACAGGCCGGCTGCTCGAATACAATCCGGCGACGCGCACGGTGCGCGTGCTCGCCTCCGGCCTGAGCTTCGCCAACGGCGTGGCACTGACACAGGATGAGCGCCATGTCCTCGTGAACGAGACCGGCCGCTACCGGGTGTGGAAAGTGGCGGTAACTGCGTCCAACCTGAGCCTGCGCAATGGCCCGGTGGCGGGTGCCCAGGTGCTGCTGGACAATCTGCCGGGGTACCCCGACAACCTGATGCGCGGACTGGACGGCCGTATCTGGCTCGGCCTGGCCAAACCGCGCAACCCCAAGGTGGACGGCATGGGCCCCAAATCCTGGCTGCGTGCCTTGAGCCTGCGCCTGCCACGCGCCCTATGGCCGGTTCCCCCAGCCTATGGGCATGTGGTCGCCTTCACCGAAGACGGGACTATCGTGGCCGACCTGCAGGACCCCAGTGGCGCCTACCCGGAAACTACCGCGGTCACCGAAACCCGGGAGCGCCTGTACGTGCAGAGCCTGCACGCCAAGGGGCTGGGCTGGCTGCCAAAGTAAGGTCGTCGGGGCTACGCCGATCGTCCCTCGGTGAAGGCCGCTGGTCCTACCCGCCGTGCGAACCGGCAGCATTCCCCTACACTGGCGCCTTTCGCCCCTGAGGACACCTGCATGCAAGCTCCCACGCGCGACAACGGTCCAGACACCGTGATCGAGGACGGCGCGCCCGATGCGGCGGCCACCGCACCGCTGCAACGCCACCACACCCGCACCGTGCTGCTGGCAGGCGTTGCGCTGCTGATCGTGATGTTGCTGCTGTGCGGTTATGCCTATCAGCGCCAGCGCGCACAGCTGCAGTTGGCCATGCACGATCAAGCCACATTGACCCAGCAGGCGCTGGAGATGCGGCTGGACCTGGTACGCAACCATGTCGCGGGCATGCGGTATGCCGTGGAGCGCGCGCTGCGCTGGCCGGTACTGGCCGATGGCGGTTTTGTCGATCGCGTGCAACAACGCAACCTTTCTCCAGTGCGCGGCGCCCCCTGGGAGCGCCTGCCCGCTGACCTGGTGCGTGAAGTCGGTGCATTGCACATGCACCCCGACGCCGCATTCGACGCCGCCGCACTGCGCCGCGACCTCAACGCCGTCTCGGCCGCGCTGCCGGCGGTGGTGTCGCTGCATGGCTCAACCCCCACGCTGTGGAGCAGCTACTACCTCGACAGCACCCAACGCTGGCGCCTCGGTTACCCACCCCAGGCCCACGATGAGCGACTCAAGGCAAGTGGCGCCAACGACATGGCCACTGCGCTGCAGAACCTCTGGCCCGGTGCCGCGATTCAGCCCGTGGCACTGACCCAGGCGGCACAGAAGGCGCAGCGCGCTTCGGTATGGACTGCCCCGTTCTCCAGCCCCAAGGGGCTGGGGGTGGCCCTGCTGGCACCGGTCCTGCTGGGACAGGAACAGCTCGGGGTGGTCGGTGCCGACGTCGGCCTGGACCTGTTCGATTTCGTACTGGTGCAGCACGCCCCAACCATAGGCCGGGCCCTGGTCGTCAATGCCGAGGGTCAGGTGCTGGGCGACAGCGGCGGTGCACTGACCCAGGCCAAAGCGCCGCTGCGCCTGACCGATGTGGTACCCGGCGCCGGTACGCCCTGGAGCGATGCATCGCCCGACCCCGCCTGGCAGCGGCTCACGCTGCGGGGCGGCGACCTCTTCCTGCTGCTGTACCAGCCCCCCGCCGCCCTGCGGTCCGCGGCACTGGGGCCCCTCAAACCCTACTTCGCGCTGGTGCTGGTCGTTGTCTGTGCGCTGGGCGCACTGGTGTACTGGCAGAACCGGCATTTCACCCTGCCCGCCCTGCAGCTGGTGCAGTACGCCCACCAGCTCGACCAGTCACCGCAGCGCAAGGCCCCACCGGCACCTGCGGCCTGGGCGCCATGGTTTGCCCAGCTGGCCCAGTCAGCCCGCGAGCGCCATACCCTGATGAGCGCGACCCTGCGCCATGCGCGCCAGCAGCAAAGCGAGCAGGACTCGCGCCAGGCCGAGGTCGACAACGGTGCCGCGGCGCTGGCACAGGCGCAGGCTGAACTGCAGACCTGCCAGCAGCAGCTGGTGCGAGCCGAACGCCAGGCAGCGCTCGGACCGGTAGTGACCAAGGCCACCCAAACCCTGCTGCCCCTGCTCGGTGAAGCACAGCAGACCGCCAACACCGTACACCAGCACAACGAACGCCTGCAGCAAGGCCTGCTGCATGGCGCGCCCGCTGACGAACTGCAGCAGCAGGCCCTGGCGCTGGACCAGGCCACCGTAGCCCTGGGCAAGCAACTGCAGGGCATGGCCCCGGTGCTGGCCCAACTGCGCCAGGCCAGCACCGACCCCACGCGCGAAACACCGCGACGCTTTGCGCTGCATACCCTGGCCGAGCAGGTGCTGGGCCAGCTGCCGGCCGCGGTGCGCCGCGAGGGCATCCACCTGGTCAACGGCATCCCGCGCGACATCGAGCTGCTCACCCGTGCCCAGGGATGCGGCCAACTGCTGGGCCAGGCACTGGCCCAGACAGTAGCTCAGGCCTTCAACGCCAGTGCCGAGGGCATCGTGCGCCTCAGTGCCCGGGCCACCCGGCGCGACGACGGCGTCGACGTGGTGCTGCTGCAGATCACCGACAACGGCAACAGCCACGCCTGCGTGGTGCCCGAGCACACCCAGCGCGCGCTGGTACAGGGTGCACTCGGTGGTTCGGTGGCGCACCAGGTAGAGCAAGGCGCCAATGTGTGCACCATCACACTGGCCCAATTCATCGACCCACCTGCCGAGGCTGCCACGCCCCCATCGCCGGCACTGCCCGAACTGCCCAGCGCCTGATACGACCATGACCGACACCCCGCTCTTGCCCCACCTCACAGTGGAAACTGCCTCTGCGCCGACCGCAGCGGTGATCTGGCTGCATGGCCTGGGGGCCGACGGACACGACTTTGCTGGCCTGGTGCCTGAACTGGACTTGCGTGGCTGCCCGCCCATCCGCTTCATCTTCCCCCATGCGCCGAGCATCCCGGTCACCATCAACAACGGCTACGTCATGCCGGCCTGGTTCGACATCCTGGGCATGAACGGACAGGGGCCGAAGGACGAAGCCGGCATCCGCCGCTCGCAGACCCAGATTCATGCCCTCATTGCCCAAGAGCGTGCGCGCGGCATCGCAGCCGAGCACATCGTGCTGGCAGGCTTCAGCCAGGGCTGCGCCATGGCGCTGCATACCGGCTTGCGCTTGACGGAGCGACTCGCCGGCATCGTGGCGCTATCGGGCTTCCTGCCCCTGCCCGAAACCATGGCCACCGAACGCCACCCGGCCAATGCCCAGACGCCTGTCTTCATGGCCCACGGCAGCATGGACCCGGTGGTGCGCGTGGAGCGCGGCACCGCCAGCCGCGACACCCTGCTCGCCCTGGGCCAGCCCGTGGACTGGCACAGCTACCCCATGGAGCACAGCCTGTGCGCCGAGGAGGTGGCCGACATCAGCGCCTTCCTGCGCCGCGTGCTGCCCAAGACCTGATCGCGCCGCCCGCCCCAGGCCCGCGCGGCCCCGCGCCGTACCCTCGCATTTTCAACATGTCTGAAAATGAGCGATTCCTGTCTCTTTATGGGCTGCATCGCTGGTACAACAAACTCAGAATCAGGACTTCGACTTAATGAATGGAGTCTCAAAATGAATGCCGCCTTGCTGGTCATCGATGTGCAGGAATCCTTTCGCCAACGCCCCTACTTCGAGCCGGTGCGCGCGGCGGCCTATCTGGAGCGGCAGAACACGCTCATTGCCAAGGCCCAGACGCGCGGCCTGCCCATCGTGCGGATCCTGCACACCGACGGGCCCGAGGACGCCAGCAACCCCTTTGCCCTGTGCAGCGGCCACGTGCGCCCCCTGGAAGGCCTGGTCGAATTCGCCGAAGCCGCCCGCTTCGTGAAGCGCCGCCACAGCGCGCTGGTGGGCACCGGGCTGGACGTGTGGTTGACCGAGCGCGGCATCCGCCGCCTGGTGGTGAACGGCATCCGCACCGAACAGTGCTGCGAGACCACCACACGCCACGCCTCGGACCTGGGCTGGAGCGTGGACTACCTGCTCGACGCCACCCTCACCTTCGACATGCACACCCCGGACGGCCGCCCCCTGACTGCCGACGCCCTGTTCGAGCGCACCGCCGCAGCCCTGCACCAGCGCTTTGCCCACGTGAGCGATGTGGCCACCTGGTGCCAAACACCCCTGACCGAAAGACCCAGCTACCTATGACACCACGCCAATCCCTGATGGCCCTCGCCATCGTTCTCACCTGGGGAGTGAACTTCGTCGTCATCAAGGTCGGCCTGCAAGGCGGACTGCCGCCGCTGCTGCTGGGGGCGCTGCGCTTTGCGCTGGTGGCCTTTCCCGCCGCCCTGCTGGTGCCGCGCCCGCAGGTGCCGCTGCGCTGGCTGGTGGCCTATGGGCTGACCATCAGCCTGGGGCAGTTTGCCTTCCTGTTCTGGGCCATGGCGGTGGGCCTGCCGGCGGGCCTGGCGTCCGTGGTGCTGCAGTCGCAGGTGCTGTTCACCCTGGGCCTGTCGATGCTGCTGCTCGGCGAGCGGCTGCAGCTGCACAACGCGGTGGGCGTACTCGTGGCCATGGGGGGCCTGGGCCTGCTGGGCTGGCACAGCCTGAACCAGGCCCACACCCCGGATGGCATGGGCGTGCTGCTGGGCTTTGGCCTGTGCCTGCTGGCCGCCCTGTGCTGGGCCTGTGGCAACCTCATCAACAAGCGCATGCAGGCCGCGCCTTCGCAGCTGATGGGGGTGGTGGTGTGGGGCGCCATGGTGCCGGTGCTCCCTTTTGCGCTGCTGTCGTATGGGCTGGAGGGGCCGCAGCGCATCAGCGCCGCACTCGCAGGACTGGACTGGGGCGGCGTGCTGGCCGTGCTCTACCTGGCCTACGCCGCCACCATCCTGGGCTACACGCTGTGGGGCACGCTGCTGACCCAACTGCCCACCAGCACGGTGGCACCACTGACCCTGCTGGTGCCCGTGGTGGGGCTGTCCAGTGCCTGGCTGCTGCTGGGCGAACGACTGGCCCCGCTGCAGCTGGCGGGTGCCGCCACTATCCTGCTGGGGCTGAGCATCCATGTGCTGGGCGGGCGCTGGAAGGCCCTTTTCGCCCCACCGGACAAGCTCCCCGCCCGCCCATGAGCCCCACCACCCACGTCCACTTCCTGCTGCTGCCCGGCAGCATCATTCTGGACTGGGCGGGCCCGGCCGAGGCGCTGCGCATTGCCAACCAGCTGCGCCTGGCACAAGGGCAACCTGCGCTGTGGGAGCTGCATTTCTGCGGCGCCAGCAGCCAGGCCCGCAGTTCGGTAGGCGCAGTGATTCAGACGCTGGAGCCGCTGCCGGGTGCCGCCACGCTGGCGCAGGGGCAGCACTGGCTGGTGCTGGTAGGCCAGCCGGGGGAGCAGGTGGCGCTGGACCACCCCGACGCACAGGCCCTGCTGCGCTGGCTGCGGGCGCTGCCGGTGCCCTTGCGCAGCGGCAGCGTCGAGCTGCTGTGCGTGTGCGCCGGCGCCGTCATTGCCGCGCACGGCGGACTACTGCACCAGCGCCATGCCACCACCCACCACCAGCACCTGGACGAGCTGCGCGCGGTAGCCCCCACCTGCCAGGTGCAGGACAACCGCGTGTTCGTGCACGACGACGGCATCTACACTAGCGCGGGCATGACCACCGGCATCGACCTGTTCCTGCACCGCATTGCCGCGCTGGGTGGCCCCGCACTGGCAGCCCAAGTGGCGCAAACCATGGTGGTGGCGCTGCGCCGGGGGCCGAACGACCCAGAACTGTCGCCCTTCCTGAGCTACCGCCAGCACATCCACCCCACCGTGCACCGGCTGCAAGATGCCATTGGGCAGCAGCCGCAGCTGGACTGGTCGCTGCCGCGCATGGCCGCGCTGGCACACAGCTCCACACGCCATGTGGCGCGGCTGTTCAACCAGCATGCGGGCATTGCACCGCTGGAATACGTGCAGCGCATCCGGCTTGCCACGGCGCAGTCGGCGCTGCAGGCGGGCTACAGCGTGACACGCGCAGCGGAGATGGCCGGCTTCAGCTCCGACGGCCAGCTGCGCCGCAGCTGGCACACGCTGGGCATGGCTGGCAGCCCCAAGGGCAGCCAGCCACCACGCCAACCCCTGCGCACCGGCCGGGCCTGAGCACCGCACCGAAGCGCCGGTTTTGCCCGACAATGCCCACCCGCCAACCTGGGCTCTGCGCCTGCGCTCTCCTGCTTCCTGACCGTGATCGACTCTTCCCGCGTGCCCGTGCTGGGCATTGACTTCGGCACTTCCAATTCCGCCGCCGCCCTGGTGGACGCCCATGGCCAGCTGCAGGTGATGGCGCTGGACGGCACCCGCGACGAAATGCCCACCGCCGTGTTCTTCTGCCAAGAAACCCAGCGCGTGCTCTTCGGTGCGCAGGCCATGGCCGAATACCTGAGCGGCACCGAAGGCCGCCTGCTGCGCTCGCTCAAGAGCCTGCTGGGCAGCGCCCTGATGGACGAGTACACCGCCGTGGGCGAACGCAGCGTGCGCTTCTTCGACATCGTGGTGCTGTTCTTCAAGGAACTCAAGCGCCGCGCCGAAGCGCAAACTGGCCTGCAGCTCACCCATGCCGTGCTGGGCCGCCCGGTGCACTTCGTGGACGAGCACCCCGAGCGCGACGCACTGGCCCAGGCCACACTCGGGCGCGCCGCCCGCGAGGCCGGTTTCACCCACATCGCCTTCCAGTTCGAACCCATTGCCGCCGCGCTGGACTACGAGCAGCGCCTGCAGCGCGAGACCACGGCCCTGGTGGTGGACATTGGCGGCGGCACCTCGGACTTCACCGTCATCCGCCTCAACCCGCAGCGCAGCACGCTGGCCGACCGAAGTGCCGATGTGCTGGCCACCACCGGCGTGCACATCGGCGGTACCGATTTCGACCGCCTGCTCGACCTGGCCTGCGTCATGCCGCTGCTGGGCTACAAGCACATCGGCACCGGGGGGCGCCCGGTGCCCAGCAGCATCTTCTTCGACCTCTCCACCTGGCACCTGATCCACCAGACCACCACGCGCAAGGCCCTGCACAACGCCAAGGAGCTGTGGACCGACTACGCCGACCTAGCCTTGCACCGGCGCCTCATGGCGGTGCTGGAGCAGCGCAGCGGCCACCACCTGCTGGCCGAGGTGGAGCGCGCCAAGATTGCTTGCTCGGTGGCAGGCGCGGAGCAGTCCCTGGACCTCGACTTTGTGGAGCGCGGTCTGCGTGCCGCCCTGCCCTCTGCCCTGCTGGAACAGGCCCTGCAAGGCGCCATCGCCCAGGTCGTGGCCTGCGCCCAGAACTGTGTGCAGGCATCAAACCTGACCCAGGTGGACACGGTCTACCTCACCGGCGGCTCCTCGGCCCTGCGCCCGCTCATGGCCGCCCTGCAGGCCGCCATGCCCCACGCCACCCTGGTGCAAGGCAACCGCTTCGGCGGCGTGGCCGCCGGGCTGGGCTACTGCGGTGCCACGGTGGCATTTGAGTCGCTACAAACTTAGGAGCTAGCTACGCATATTCCATGCGGGCAAAGTGCCAAAACAGCACAATGAACCGACCACTACACCGCCTCGGGTCGCGGGCGCAGGTAGATGAAGCGCAGGCCTTCGAGCTGCTGCACGAAGGCGGGTGTGAACCCCAGGGCGGCATAGGGTGCGACGGAAATCTGCAGCGCATCGCTCTCTGTGGCCAGGCGCAGGGACTGGCGGTCGGCCAGGGTGTAGGTCTGCGCCACCTCCAGCGTGTCGGCATAGGGGCTCAGCGTGTTGAGCACCGGCACCTGCACCACCGGGTCGCGCAGTGCACGCCAAGCCGCAGCCCAGCCCACACGGCGCGCCAGCTCCCAGGCCAGCGCCGTTGGCATGCGACGCACTTCGTCGAGGGCCCCCTGCACCAGCGGCTGTCCGTCAATGTCTGAAAATTCGAACTGCCAGCGGGAACCAGCGCGCGTGAGTATGCCGGTTCCGAACCGGGCATCGAGACCCAAATGCTCGGCGTTGTAGCGCACCACGCGTTGCGTGCTGTTCCACAGGCCGTGGCACACCACGCGCACCTGGGGCTGGGTCACCAGGGCGACGAGCATGGCCAGCGGGTGTGCCACCACTGGCGGCGCCTCCCCCCGGCTGGCAAGCAGGGAGATCTGAAGTTCATGGTGGGGGCCGAGGTTGGCTTCGGTGAAATCGCCCACCCACACCGCTGCCAAGGCCCGACCCTCGGTGTCGCGCACCGGATGCAGGCCGCTGGGCCCGAGCAAGGCAGCGGCCTGCGCCGATTCCACGGTTCCACCCACCAGAAGAAGCGTTCCGTCGTAGACGTGGTAGGGGCTGGTCAGTTTTTCGTCACCCACCTGCACATGGGCGTCCAGAGGGAAGCGTTCGAAGAATCGGTGTTCCTTGCGCATGGCCGCATTGTGTCGCGAAGGAATGCGCTGGCTCAAGGCTCCCGTTCGTCCGTTGGGGTGGGCAGGATGGGCGGCTGCGACATGAACTCGGCAAAGGATTTCCAACCGGCCCAGGCCGCGTAGCCCAGACTGGGAACGACCATGAGCAGCCCCGCTACGAGGCCGTCTCCCATCCAGAACAGGATCGCGCAGCCCAGCAGCACCCAGCCCGGCGTGCGCAGGCGCTCGAATCGGCCGGCCCAGAGCAGAAGGAACACCCCAGAGCAGGCCAGCGCCAGGGACAGCGTCAGCAGGAACAACATGCCCACCCAGCCGTCGGTGCTGACGTCGGCGCTGACCCCCCAGTACATGCCGCTGAGCAACACCACCAGCCACACAGAAGCACTCAGGAAACCCAGAACGATTCGCATGGCCCTAGTGTATGCAAAGCGGCGTGAGACGCTTGCCCTGGGTTGCAAGACAGGACGCGTCAGCGACCCTGCGCCTGGGCTTCCTTGGCGCAGTCGTCGGTCGGAGCGGCCTGCGTGGCACGGACTGCTGCCACCTCCTTGCGGGCCTCGGCCAACTGCTCGTTGAAGTCGCTGTTGCCGTGCAGTTGCGCCACCACGGCGGCAGCCACCAGGCGACCGGCATCGACGTCGCTTTGCCAGTGCACACCGCAGGCCACACGGCTCTGGCCAAAGGCCCACCCCCGCTGCACCAGGGCATTGGCGCGCTCGGGTGCCACCTCGCTCAGCACCAGGCCCCAGGCCCAGCCCACGGCCGAATGGCCCGAAGGGTAGGAACCATCCTTGCGCAGCCCCGGTGCATCGTGCGGGGTGCAGATGGGAGCGTCGTTGGCCGGGTCGCTGGCCATGAAGGGACGGGCGCGCTTGTAGTGGTCCTTGGCCTTGTAGGTGGCCAGCCCGGCGTCGGCCAGGGTGCGGCGCAGCAGCATTACGAGGTGCGGCGTGGTCTGCACGCTGGGTTGCACCCCCAAGGCGCAGGCAAAGGTATCGGCTGCCTTCGGAAACTTGAGTTCGGCGTCCATCGCCGCCAACTTCCAGCGCGCCGAATCCTTGTTCTGCAGTGCCAGTTGATGGGCTGCAACGTCGGCCGCATGGGCAGCCGATCCGGGCGTGGCTGGTGGCGGCAGCAGCGCCAGGCTGTCTACCGCGCTCCCGGCTGGTAGGTACCCTGGAACGAAACCCGGTCGCGGCGAGGGCAGTAGCGCCGGATCCGTTGGGGGCGACGCCCACAGCGCGTTGGAACAAAGCACCGCCAGGGCGCCTAGGATATGTTTGAATGCCATGCTTGTCTCCTTGGGTCTTGTCGATTCGTGATCGAATCGGGCCCATGCTAGTGCCGACGGTGACTTCTGGCTTGTCACTTCGAGCACATTTTTGCCATTTCACGCAGTACGCCTCACCGCCTTTGTCCATGCACCCGACGCCACGTCGCCGCTTCTGGCCTGCCATGGTGCTGACACTGCTGGCGGCTCCGCCCATGCTGGCCAGCCTGGCCGCGGCTGTGCTGGCGCTGTGGCAACCTGCGGCCTGGACGCAGCTGTGGCAGCAGCCCCAACTTCCACTGGCGCTGCTGCGCAGCCTGGGCACGGGAACGGTAGCGACGGCGCTGGCACTGTGGGTGAGCGCCGCGCTCCTCGGCAGCCTGCGGGACAGTCGGCATTGGAGCCGCGTGCAGGCCTGGCTGGCCCCGCTGCTGGCCGTACCCCATGCCGCCATGGCCATCGCCGTGCTGGCACTGCTGGCCTCGAGTGGCTGGCTGCTGCGCCTGACCTCGCCTTGGGCCACGGGTTGGCATGCCCCGCCGCCCTGGCCTACCACCCAGGACCCCTGGGGTCTGGGCCTGGTGCTGGTGCTCGTCGCCAAGGAAGTCCCCTTCCTGCTGTGGGCTGCCAGCGCCCAGCTGGCCCGGCCCGACATCGGACCGCGCCTGGCCCGCGAGCTGCGCTGGGCCACCACCCTCGGCTACAGCCGCAGCCAAGCCTGGTGGCGGGTCGGCTGGCCGCAACTGCTGCCACGCCTGGGCGCGCCACTGCTGGCCGTGCTGGCCTACAGCCTGACCGTGGTGGATGTAGCCTGGCTGGCGGGTCCTGCCAGCCCACCCACGCTGGCGGTGCTGGCCTGGCAATGGCTGCAGGACACCAACCCCGCCATCCATGCCCTGGGCGCCGTGGCCGCCTGGCTGCTGGCACTGTGCGTACTGGTCTGCGCGGCAATGGGCTGGGCCGTGCTGCGCGCGCAGCCATGGCGCCGAAGCTGGGTGCGTGGCTGGCAAACCTCGACACCACGCCAGCGGCGCATCGGGGCCCTTGGGTTGTGGTGGGTGCTGCTGGCCCTGTACGGCGCGTGCCTGCTGGCCCTTGCCTTGGGCAGTGCCATTGGCGTCTGGCCCTTTCCCGCCCTGCTACCCGAACATTGGAGCCTCGCGGCATGGAACACTGTACTGGCGCAGCGCAGCACCCTCACCGTCACCGCCGTCCTGGCGTTGGCAGCCAGCATGGCGGCCCTGCTGTGGACCGTGGCCTGGCTGGAATGGGCACCGCAACTTTGGCAGCGCCGGCTATCCCCGCTGTGGGCGCTGCCCCTGGCCTTACCGGCGCTGTTGTGGGTACTGGGCCTGCACCAGTGGATGCTGCGGGCTGGCATGGACGGCTCGGCAGTGGGTTTGTGGCTGGCCCACACGCTCAGCGTGCTGCCCTACACGCTGCTGACGCTGCAAGGGCCCTACCTTGCTTTTGACCCGCGCCTGGGTCACGTGGCGGCGAGCCTGGGGCAAAGCCAGAGCCGCTTTCTGCTGCAGGTGAAGTGGCCATTGCTGCGCGCCCCCTTGCTGGCCGCACTGGCGGTGGGAATCGCGGTGAGCGTGGCCCAGTACCTGCCCACGCTGTACATCGGTGCCGGGCGCTTTGCAACCGTCACCACCGAAGCCGTGGCACAGGCCAGCGGTGGGCAACGTGCCTTGGCCGCCAGCTTTGCTTGGTTGCAGTGGCTTCTGCCGTGGACCGTTTTCGGGCTCGCGGCCTGGGCCGCACGACACCCCAGCGCGCAGCTCAACCGTCGGCGTTGATCTGCTCGATCAGCAGTCGCAGTTCGGCGTCGGCCACGGCGTTGTCCACCTGGCAGGTTCCCGCAGCATTGTGGCCACCGCCGCCACGGCGCAACATGAGTTCGCCCACATTGGAGCGGCTGCTGCGGTCAAGGATGGACTTGCCGGTGGCGAATACCGTGTTCTGCTTCTGCACCCCCCACATCACATGGATGGAGATATTGCACTGCGGGTACATGGCATAGATCATGAACCGGTTGGTGGCGTAGATGGTCTCCTCGTTGCGCAGGTCCAGCACCACCAGGTTGCGGTGCACCGTGGCACACCGCTCGATCTGTGCCTTGGCCTGCACCGCATGCTCCTGGTACAGGTTGACGCGCTCCACCACGTCTGGAAGCTGCAGGATATCGGCAATTCCATGGGTGCGGCAGTACTCGATCAGGTCCATCATGAGCTGGTAGTTGCTGACCCGGAAGTCGCGGAAGCGCCCCAGCCCGGTGCGCGAGTCCATCAGGTAGTTCAGCAACACCCAGTCCTTGGGGTTCAGGATCTCGTCGCGGGTGAACTGGGCCGAGTCCGCCTTGTCCACGGCTTCCATCATCTCGGTGCTGACGCGCGGGAAGGCGCGGGCACCGCCGTAGTGGTCGTACACCACCCGCGCTGCCGAAGGTGCATGGGCCGAAATGATGTGGTTGGGCCGCTCGCCCTTGTTGCGGATGGTCTCGGACTCGTGGTGGTCAAACGCCAGGTGGGCCGTGGCCACATAGGGCAGGTTGGTGGTGATGTCGCGCGGCGTTATCTCGATCTTGCCGTCCTGCATGTCCTTGGGGTGCACGAACTTGATCTCGTCGATCATGTCCAGCTCCTTGAGCAGTACCGCACAGACCAAGCCATCGAAGTCGCTGCGGGTAACCAGACGGAATTTGGAGTGGTTCATGGCCTGTCCTTTCAGGAGATGGATTGAAGTCATCGTACGGCAAAAACCGCCGCAGGGGAATGGAACGCGCTTGGGGAAAACACGGTGGCGACGCGACTGCTACTGCGCCCGCAGCGCCTCCACCGGGTCCAGCCGTGCGGCACCCCGGGCCGGCAGCACCCCGGCCAGCAGTCCGATGAGCACCGACATGGCCAGCGCCAGGGCCACAAAGCTCAGCGGCGTGTGCACCGGCAAGGCCGGCAGCGCCAAATGGATGATCTCGGCCAGCCCCAGCCCGAGCACCAGACCCGCCAGTCCGCCCAGGGCGGAGAGCGCCACGGCCTCGCCCAGGAACAGGCCCAGGATGGAGCGCTGCGTGGCCCCCAGCGCCACCAGCAGGCCGATCTCGCTGGTGCGCTCGGCCACCGAAATGGTCATGATGGTGGCGATGCCCACCGCGCCCACCAGCAGCGAGATGCCACCCAGCGCACCGACGGCCATGGTGAGGATGTCGAGGATGTTGGACAGGGTGCGCAGCATGTCTTCCTGCGTCACCAGGGTGAAATCCTCACGGCCGTGGCGGGCTACCAGCAGCCGGGTGATGGAGCCCACCACGGACGAGGCCGATACCCCTTCGCGGTAGGCCACATCGATCTTCATCATGCCTTCGCGGTTGAACAGTTCCATGGCGCGTGCCACGGGAATGTAGGCCGCGTCGTCGAGGTCGATGCCCAGGAACTGGCCCTTGGGTTCCAGCACCCCGATGACGCGGAATTGTGCATTGCCAAGCCGGATACGCTGGCCCAGCGGGTTCTCGCTGCCGAAGAGTTCCGTCTTGAGCTTGGCACCCAGCACCACGAAGGCGCGGGCGTTTTCCAGCGCGTCGGGCGGCAGGAACTGGCCCGAGCGCACCTTCATGCGGTACACGTCCAGCATGTCCGCACCCACACCGTTGACCGTGCTGCGCCGCAGCCGCCCGTTGGCACCGACCTCGGTATTGCCCCACACGGTAGGCGACACACCGGTCACGTTGGGCAAACGGGCAATCTGCGCCGTGTCCTCCAGCGTGAGCGGGCGCACCGAGCTGGGGATGCCGCTGGGCGCCGGCCCCGAGGTCTTCACCTTGCCGGGGCTGATGTTGACGATGTTGGTGCCGAACTGCGTGAACTCCGCCAGCACGAAGCGGTGGATACCCTCGCCGATGGAGGTGAGCAGGATGACCGAGGCAATGCCCACGGCAATGCCCAGCAAGGTGAGGAAGCTGCGCAGCTTCTGCGCGGTGACGGCGCGCAGGGCCAGGCGGGAGGAGTCAACCAGCTTCATCGTTTCGCCAATGCCGCCACGGGGTCCAGCCGCGCCGCGCGCCGCGCCGGCAGCACGCCAAAGACGATGCCGGTCACCAAGGCGGTGCCCAGGCCCGCCAGCACGGCCCAGTCGGGGGCATAGGCCGGGAAGGTGGGGTAGATCTGCCGGATGAGTGCCGCGGCCGCCAGCCCCAGGCCGTAGCCCACCAGGGCACCGGCCAGCGACAGCATGGCCGCCTCCATGAGGAAGACGTTGCGGATGGTGGCCCCATCGGCCCCCAGGGCTTTCAGCAGGCCGATTTCCGAGGTGCGCTGCGTCACCGACACCAGCATCACGTTCATCACCAGAATGCCCGCCACGGCCAGGCTGATGGCGGCGATGCCCGCCACCCCCAGCGTGAGGGCACCCAGCAGCTTGTCGAAGGTGGAAAGAATGGCGTCCTGGGTGATGACGGTGACGTCCTGCTCGCCTTCGTGCCGGGCCTGGATATGCGCTGCCACCTGGGTCTTGGCGGCCTCGATGGACTCGCGGCCCTTGGCCTCGATGAGGATGCGAAACAGCGTGGTGGTGTTGAACATGGCCTGCGCCAAGGACACGGGCACCAGCACCAGCTCGTCCGAATTCATGCCCAGGCCCTGCCCGCTGGCCGCCAGCACTCCCACGACGCGAAAGCGCCGGTCGCCGATGCGCACCAGCTGCCCCAGGGCACTCTGCGTTCCGAACAGTTCGCTGCGCACCTTGGCACCGATCACCGCCTCGGGCGCGCCGTTGCGCCAGTCGCCCTGCGTCAGGAAGCGCCCCTGGGCCAAGGCCATCTGGCGCACCTGCACGTATTCGGCTGTGGTGCCCGCCACCATGACCTCGCGCAGCCGCCCCTCAAAGCGCACTTCCGAGGTACCGATGATCAGCGGTGCCGCACGGGCCACGGCAGGCAGGCGCAATAGCGACTGCGCGTCGTCGATGGTGAGGTCGCGCGGGGTGCTGGTGACGGCATTGCCGGGGTTGAAGCCGCCGGTCTGCGAGCGCCCGGGCAGCACGATGACCAGGTTGCTGCCCAGCGAGGAGAACTCGTTCATCACGTAGCGCCGCGCGCCGTCGCCCAGGGCGGTGAGCACCACCACGGCCGCGACGCCAATGGCCATGGCCAGCACCAGCAAGCCCGCACGCAGCGGGTTGCCGGTGGCAGCATCGCGGGCGAAGCGGACGAGGTCGGTGCTGCGCATGGTGCGTTTCAGGCAGGCACAGTGGCGTCGCGGGCGGTGTCCAGCTTCAGGCCGCCGTCTTCCATGCGCAACTGGCGCCGGGCACGGGCCCCGAGGGCGGCGTCGTGCGTCACCACGATGAGCGTGACACCGCTGGCATTGAGCCCTTCAAGCAGGCGCACCACCTCCTCACCCGTGGCGCGGTCCAGGTTGCCGGTGGGCTCGTCGGCCAGGATCATGGCCGGGCGCATGATGGTGGCCCGCGCAATGGCCACACGCTGGCGCTGGCCGCCCGACAACTCCTCGGGCCGGTGGTCGGCGCGGTGTTCCAGCCCGTAGTCCTTGAGGGCCTGCGCCACGCGCTGCTGTCGCTCGGGTGCAGGCAGTCCCGCCAGCACCATGGGAAGCGCGATGTTCTCTGCCGCAGTAAGGCGCGGCACCAGGTGGAAGCTCTGGAACACGAAGCCGATGCGCTGGCTGCGCACGCGGGCCTGTTCGTCGGGCGAGAGCGTGGTCACGTCGCGGCCTTCGAGCAGGTAGTGCCCTTGATTGGGGCTGTCCAGCAAGCCCAACAGGTTCAGCAGTGTGGACTTGCCCGACCCCGAAGGCCCCATGACGGCGACGTACTCGCCGGGCGCAATGTCCAGGTCCAGGTCGCGCAGGGCATGCACATCCGAGTCTCCCAGGTGAAACACCCGCTGGATGCCGCGCAGGCTGATTTGGGGTTCCATATATTGCTATAGCCCGCGTATTACTTGGGTAACACGCTATCAATGGCATAGCGAGCACCGGCTTTCACCCCCTCGCGTTCGAGCGAGGTGACGACCTTGTCGCCCGGGCTCAGGCCTTCCAGCACTTCGGTGAACTCCCAGTTCGCCAAGCCCGTCCTGATGGTGCGGGCCACCAGAAAGCCATCTGCCCCGGCAACCAGCACACTGCTGCCTTCCTGGATCGCCGAGGTCGGCACACGCAGCACGTTCTCGCGTACCGCCAGCACCACTTCCACGTCGGCGCTGTAGCCCACCAGCAGGCGCGGCGCCTGCTCGCTCTTGGTCAGATCCACGTCGATGTCCACCGTACGGGCCTGCTTCTCCAGGGCCGAGACATAGGGCGAAATGCGCCGCACTGTGCCGGGAAAACTCTGCTTGGGCAGGGCGTCGAAACTCACGCGCACCTGCTGGCCGCTCTGGATCTTGGGCGCATCGACCTCATCCATGGGTGCCTTCACGTAGAGGCAGGTATCGTCGATCAGGTCGATGGCCGGGGGCGTGGGTACGCCCGGAGGCGAGGGGGTCGAGTACTCGCCCACCTCACCCACCACCTTGGCCACGGTGCCGGCAAAGGGGGCGTAGAGCACGGTGCGGCTTTGCTCCACGCGGGTCGCGGCCAGGCGCGCCTGGGTCTGGGCCACATCGGCCGTGGCGGCCTCGCAACCGGCGCGGCGGGCCTGTGCCTCACTGCGCACCTGCTCCTCGCGCGAGCTGGAGATGAAACCCTGGGCCAACAGCGCGCTCTGGCGCTGCGCCTCCTTCTCGGCATTGGCGGCTACGGTGCATGCTTCCAGCATGCGCTTGCGCGCCGTTTCCACCTGGGTGGCGGCCACACTGGATTGGGCCTGCTGGTCGTCGTTCCACAGCTTCATGAGGAGCTGGCCCTTCTTCACATGGTCGCCCTCCTTCACGGCCAGCACCTCGATGCGCCCGCCCATGGTGGTGGAGAGCTTGGTGCGCTGGCAGGCCTCCACGGTGCCGGCACGGGTATTGGCCACGCTGGATTCGACCTTGCCCTGGGCGATCTCGACCACTGCTACCAGGACGGGCTTGGGGCGCTTGGCCCACAGGACGGCGGCCACCAGCAGGGCAGCAACCACGACGAAAAGTGCAACTCGGCGGAGAACGGACCCGGACATGGCAACCCTTGCAACGTGTGACAAGGCCCATTCTAGGCAGGCCGGCACGCGGCCGCTTGATCTGCCTCAAGTACCGCAGGATTGCGGAGTCGCCACTATGATCGCCCCATGAACAGCATTCCGAGCCATTGGCAGCAGATCCCCGGAGCACCGTCGCACGGCGAGATCCTGGCCCGGCTGTCCGATCTGGACGACGGTCAGGCCCGCATGGGCCTCTGGCGTTCCGCAACCGCCACGGAGAGCACTCCCGCGTTCCCCTACCTGCTGCTGCGCAGTGGGAACACGGTACGCGCCTATGTGAACCGCTGCGCCCATTTCGGCGTGCCGCTGGCACAGAAGCAGGAGCACCTGAAGTTCATGCCCCATGCCAGCATCACCTGCAACGTGCACTATGCGCGTTACGACTGGCAGGACGGTCGCTGCCTCGGTGGCGACTGCGATGGCGAGGGCCTGCTGGCCATTCCGGTCGAGGTCGGCGCCGACGGTGCGATCCGCATCGCGGCGCCATGAGTGCCGGCCTGCACATCCGGGTGCAGCACCTGGCCACTCCGACGCGCACCCTGGTCACCGGGCTCGCCATCGATGTCGCGCCTGGCACGGTGCACACGCTCATGGGCCCCAGCGGTTGCGGCAAATCCACCTTGCTGTCTGCGGTGTGCGGCACGCTGGACGACGACCTGCTCTTCGCCGGAGAGGTGGTCCTCGATGGCCAGGCGCTGCACCCCCTGGCGGTGCAGCAACGCCGCATCGGGATCCTGTTCCAGGACGACTTGCTGTTCCCCCACATGAACGTGCTGGAAAACCTGCTGTTTGCACTGCCGCGCGGGGCGCGGCGCGCACGCGAGGAACAGGCCCGCCAGGCCCTGGCCGACGTGGAACTTCCCGACTGCGCCAACGCCGACCCGGCTACCCTGTCGGGCGGCCAGCGCAGCCGCGTGGCGCTGGCCCGCGCACTGTTGGCCGAGCCCCGGGCCTTGCTGCTTGACGAGCCGTTTTCACGCCTCGACGCGGCCCTGCGCCAGCGCATGCGCGATCTGGTGTTCGGCCTTGCCAGAGAGCGCGGCATAGCGGCGCTGCTCGTCACCCATGACCGGGCAGACGCCCCCAACGACGCGCAGTGCACGGATTGGCCACAGGGCGCGTCAGGCCCGCGGCAGGGCCCGTCATCCCACTGAACACCAGACACGCTATCGCGCCAAATTTGACACAATCTGGTCTTGCCTGTGCTGATGGATCACGACGAGAATGCTTGACACAATAACAAGCACACCAAGGGACTCCCTCCAATGTCATTCGTATTGATCCGGGACATCCGCGATCTGGCCATCAGCAAGCTTCCCTCTTCCATTCCAGACGGCCATGACATCCTGATTGACTTGGCAGCCGCCCACCAACTCCAGCGCTCCCTGACCATGAAGCAGATGCTGCTCATGCGCGGTGGCTCCGCCACCACGCTGCGGCGTCGGCTGAGCCAGCTGATAGACGCGGGCTACGTCACCAAGGTTCCGAACGCCCGCGATGCCCGCAGCGACCACTACAGCATCACGCCCCTGTTCCTGAAAGCCTGCGCCGGGCTCGATGAGGAACTGCGCAAGCTCAGCGAGCAGTTTGAACGCCGCCGCGCCAAACGTCGCGCCAGCGACCCCGCCCCCGGCAGCCGAAAGGTCGCCTGATGACCGAGTGGGACCGCAAGGCGTTGCTCCAACTCGTGGATGAGGCGGGCATGCGCCTGGGCGCGCCCGAACTCACCAGCGCCCAGAAGCATGCGCTGCATACCCTGCTGTCCCATTACAGCGCCAGGGCCAAGACCATCGCCGCCAGCCGCGAGGACGTACGCACCATGGAGGGTGCGCTGACGCGCATCCTGTCGGACGGCGAAGACCCCGACTGAGCGGGGCCGGCAGGATGCCCTGCCAACGGCAAGTGGCTCTCCCAATGTAAGAATTGCCGACATGCCGCGACCAAGGCCATGTCGATCTTTCCCTGGAACCCCATGCCCCTCGCCGCCCGCTCCCGGTCAGTTGCCCTGACGCTTTTCCTCCATGCCACCTTCAGCGTGGCCCAGCCGGTGCCCGCCAACATCCCCATGGCACGCTTGGGCGACACCCTGCAATGGCAGGCCCGCGCCATGGACGACGGCGTGGTGCATGCGCGCACGGCGCAAGGCAAGGTCTCCGTCGTCTTTGTCTGGTCCACCGCCTGTGCCGTCTGCCGCTCGACCTTGCCCGAACTGCGCGCCAATGCGGCGGGGTGGTCACACAAGCCATTCCAGCTGGTCACGCTCAATGTCGACGCCCACCGCGCGGATTGGCAGGGTTACGAGCAGCTTGTTGCGCGCTCCACTACCCTGCCGCCCAACATGAGGGCGTACTGGATGGGAAGCCTGACCGCCAACGCCCGACTGCCCCTGACCCTGGTGCTCGACGCCCAGGGCCGGGTGGTGGCGCGGCACGAAGGCCGCATGGCCCCGCAGGCCTGGGACACCGTGGCGGAACTGCTACTCTAGGGGATTGCCGCTTCGCCACCTGCGGCGGTGGCCCCTCAACCATGCTGGACCGCTTCGTACTGCCCCTGCTGCAACCCGTCCTGACACCCCTGGCCCGTACCCTGGCGCGTTGCGGCGTGGGCGCCAACGCAGTAACCCTGGCAGCGCTGGCCACCGGCCTGGGGGCATCCGCCTGGATTGCGGCCCAGGGCTACCTGCTGGGCGCCCTGGGCATTCTGCTGTCCCGGCTGCTCGATGGGCTCGATGGTGCGCTGGCCCGCCAGACCCAGCCGACCGATGCCGGAGGATTCCTCGACATCGTGGGCGATTTCCTGTTCTATGCCAGCGTGCCGCTGGCCTTCGCCGTGGCCGACCCGACGCACAACGCCCTGGCCAGCGCCACCTTGCTGGCCGCTTTCCTGGGCACGGGCAGCAGCTTCCTGGCCTTTGCCGCCCTGGCGGCCAAGCGTGGCCTGCGCAACCCGCACTACCCCACCAAATCCTTCTACTTCCTGGGCGGGCTTACCGAAGGCTTCGAGACTTTGGCCTGCTTCGTGGCCATGTGCCTGTGGCCGCAGCACTTCGCCGCGCTGGCCTATGGGTTCTCAACGCTGTGCGTACTCACCATCGCCACTCGGCTGTGGTGGGGCTGGAAGGCCTTGCAATGACGGCCCGCCGATTCGCCTTGGCCGTGGCGCTGTTGGCTGTGGTCGCGCTGTTCTGGGCCACAGACGCCCATCGCTACCTGCGCCTGGACTACCTGCAGTCCGCCCAGGGAGAATGGACCCGGATCTATGCCCAGCACCCGTGGTCAGTGCGTGCCCTGTACTTTCTGCTCTATGTGGCGGTGACAGCCCTGTCGCTGCCGGGTGCGGCCGTGCTCACCCTGGCCGGCGGTGCGGTGCTGGGCTTCGGCTGGGGGCTGCTGCTGGTGTCGTTCGCGTCCACACTGGGCGCCACGTTCGCGTTCTGGAGCGCGCGCTACCTGCTGCGCGACGCCGTCACCCGCCGTCTGGGTCCGCGCCTGGATGCCATCCACGCGGGGCTGACCCGCGACGGTACCTGGTACCTGCTGAGCCTGCGCCTGATTCCCGTGGTGCCGTTCTTCCTGGTGAACCTGGCCATGGGCCTGACGCGCCAGCGCACCTGGACTTACTACTGGGTCAGCCAGTTGGGCATGCTGCCGGGCACGGCCGTGTTCGTCTGGGCCGGCACCGAACTCGGTCAGCTGCGCTCGGTGTCGGATGTGATGAATGCCCCGGTGCTGGGTGCGCTGGTCACCCTCGGCCTGTTCCCCTGGGTCGCCAAGGCAGCCCTCGCATGGGTGCAGGCGCGCCGCGCATTGGGCCCATGGGCAGCCCAGCGCCCGCAGCGATTCGACCGCAACCTCATCGTCATCGGCGGTGGGGCCGCCGGGCTGGTGTCGGCCTACATGGGCGCAGCACTCAAGGCCAAGGTCACCCTGGTGGAAGCCCAGGCCTTGGGGGGCGACTGCCTGCACACGGGCTGCGTGCCCAGCAAGGCACTGCTGCGCTGCGCCCGCGCCGCCGACCAGGCGCGGCACGCCAGTCGCTATGGTATTGATAGCTGGTCACGCAATGAATACACGGGCCAGGTGCCAATTTCGTTCCCCAAAGTGATGGCGTACGTGCAGCAGGCAGTGGCTGCCATTGCACCGCACGACAGCATCGAGCGCTACACCGCACTGGGCGTTGAGGTGCTGCAGGGCCAGGCGCGCCTGCGCACCCCCTGGGCCGTGGACATCCGCCGTGCCGACGGCAGCGTGCAGACCCTCACGGCGCGCAGCATCGTCATCGCCACGGGGGCCAGCCCCGTGGTGCCGGCGCTGCCCGGCCTGGCAGACATCGGCCACCTCACCAGCGACACCCTGTGGGATGCCATGGCCAAGCGCGATGCGCCGCCCGCACGCCTGGTGGTGCTGGGCGGTGGTCCCATGGGCTGCGAGCTGGCCCAGGCCTTCGCCCGCCTGGGCAGTCAGGTCGAACTGGTGGAGCTGGCAGCGCAGCTGCTGCAGCGCGAAGACCCCGACGTGGGTGCGGCCGTGCGCAGCGCCCTCGAAGCCGACGGCGTGCGTGTGCATACCGCCACCCGCGCACTGCGCTGCGAGCGCGCGCCCGACGGCAGCAAGCGGCTGGTGGTCGAAACCGCTGGCAGACAGGCAGCCATCGTTCTCGACGAGCTGCTGTGTGCCCTGGGGCGCCAGGCACGGCTGGACGGCCTGGGGCTGGAAGGCCTGGGCATCCCGGCACACGCCACGGTGCAGACCAACGACTACCTGCAGACCCTGCTGCCCCACATCTATGCGGCCGGCGACGTGGCCGGCCCGTTCCAGCTCACCCATGCCGCCGCGCACCAGGCCGGGTACGCCAGCGTGAACGCCCTGCTCGGGGGGCTGTGGCGCTTCAAGGTTCCCTACGGCAACCTGCCTGCGGTGACTTTCGTCGACCCTGAAGTGGCGTGCGTGGGCCTGAACGTTCAGGAAGCCCAAGCCCGCGGCATTCCCTTCGAAGTCACACGCTACGACCTGGACGACCTGGACCGCGCCCTGTGCGACGGCGAAGCCCGTGGCTGGGTCAAGGTGCTCACGGTGCCGGGTCGGGACCGCATCCTCGGGGCGACCATTGTCGGCAGCCACGCCGGCGAGCTGCTGGCACCGTTCACGCTCGCCATGACCCATGGCCTGGGCCTGAACAGGATCCTGGGCACGGTGCACCCCTATCCCACCTGGAGCGAATCGGCCAAGTACGCGGCAGGCGCCTGGAAGCGCGCCCATGCGCCGACAGCGGCCCTGCGCTGGCTGCAGCGCTATTTCGCCTGGCAGCGGCGCTGACCGCGCCTGCCCGCTGCGTCACAATCGGGGGCCATGAAAGTCAAGCACCTGCAACACGCGCTGGACACCGAAGGTCCACTCAGCGGCCCCGGATTCCAGCCGCACACCCTGCTGCTGCTCGGTGCCGGGCATGCCCACGTGCATGTGCTGGCGCAGCTGGCCAAGGAGCCCCTAGTCGGCGTGCAGGTGGTGCTGGTAGCGCCCTACCCGCGCCAGCTGTACTCGGGCATGGTGCCGGGCATGGTGGCCGGGCACTACGCCATCGACGACTGCGCCATTGCACTGGCCGAACTGGTGCGACGGGCCGGCGTACGCTGGCTGCAGGCCAGCGTGACTGACTTCAACGCCGATGCCCGCATGGTCCGCCTGGACAACGGCATGGAGTTGCCGTTCGACTGGGCCAGCCTCAACACCGGCCCGGTGCAGGACCGGGAGCAGATCGAAGCGGCGATGCCCGGCGCGCGCACCCATGCGCTGTTCCTGCGCCCGATCGAAGGCTTTGCCGCCCTGTGGCCGCGCGTGGCCGCCATGGGTGACGAGCGCGCCCTGCGCATGGCCGTCATCGGTGGCGGTGCCGGTGGCATCGAACTGGCCATGGCGCTGCAGCAACGCCTGCCGCGCAGTGCGGTCACCCTGGTCAGCGGCGACCACCCACCGGGCGCCAACTACCCTGAGTCCGTGCAGACGCGCATCGCGCGGGCCCTGAAGCAACGCAACATCACGGTGCTGCAGGAGAACGCCACGGGATTCCTCGACGGCGAGGTGCTGCTGTCCAATGGCGCCCGCCTGGCCTGTGATGTGCCCCTGATCGCCGTGGGCGCCCATGCGCCGCGCTGGCTGCAGGATTCCGCGCTGGCACTGGACGCGCAGGGCTTCGTGCTGGTCAACGCCTTCCAGCAATCCACCAGCCACCCGCATGTGTTCGCCGTCGGCGACGTCTGCCGCCGGGGCGACCGCGAACTGCCACGCAGCGGTGTCTATGCCGTGCGCTCCGGCCCCGCGCTGATGCGCAACCTTGCGGCCCTGGCCCGCAACGAACCCCTGCATGCCCACCAGCCCCCGGCACGCACGCTCAACCTGCTGTCCTGCGGCAACCGCACCGCCATCGCCAGCTGGGGACAGTGGAGCGCGCAGGGGCGCTGGGTCTGGTGGTGGAAGGACCGTATCGACCGGCGCTTCCTGGCACGGTACTCGGTCGAAGCCCCGGCACCCGCGCGCTAAGGGGACCTACCGGCGGCCCGTCAGCGCGGCGCCGTCGCATACCACTGGCGCCACTGCGTGGGCGTGCTCCAGCGCTGCCCCGTGATCGCCGTCAGGGCATAGTGCACCGCCTTGCGGTTGTCCACCACCACCCGATCCAAGGCGTCCAGCAGGGCCGGCACGCTGGCGCCGTCCTTGCGCTGGGCCAGTCCCTGCAGCGCAGCGCGGGCCACCCGGTCGTCCTTGTGCAGCACCATGGATTCGAGCGCCTTGCGGGCCGCGTCGCCCGGAACCTGGGCCAAGGCGGTCAAGGCACCAAGGGCCTGTGCCGGGTTGGATTGCGCCTGGCGCGCCAGGAAGTCGGCACTGGCCGGATCGGCCAGCATGCCCAGCGCATCCATGGCCACCAGGGCGAGCCGGTTGTCGCTGCCGGTCGCCGCCCGCTGCAGCTCTTCCCGCGCCTCGCGTGCCTGCAGCACGCCCAGCGACCAGGCAGCACCGTAACGCCCCTCGCCGCCCGGTTCCACCAGCACGCGCCGCAGCACGGCGATGGCTCGCTGGTCGCCAAGCCAGCCCAGCGCCTGGGCCAGCACCTCGCGCTCGCTGGCCTCGGTACGGGCCAATGCCGCCTGGATGGGCTCGCGGGCCGCAGCCACCTTGCGCTTTCCCAGTGCCAGGGCGGCGGCGGCCTGCGACTGGGGCTTGTCCAGCGCGCGCAACAGGGCGGCGTCAGTGCCGGTGTGCTTCAGCCCCACAAGCACCTCGGCCGCGGCAAACCGCACGCTGCGTTCACCGTGCTCCAGCAGGGGCCACAGCTTGGGTGCAGCCTTGCCGCTGGCAATCTCCGTCAGGGCCTGCTGGGCGTTCTCGCGCCCCTTCTCGAACGGTGCTTCCAGTGCATCGACCAGCACATCGATGGCAGCTTCGCTGCGGATGCGGCCCAGCGCCAGGTAGCTGGCCCAGCGCGTGGGGGACGGCTCGCTGTGGCGTGCCAAGGTCAGCAGGTACTCCTGACCCGCACGTACCTGCAGCTTGCCCAAGGCCATTGCGTAGGTCTTGGCCTTGGCTGGATCGCGGTTGGCCTGGGCCCGCTGCAGCACCTGGGGGCCGAGCGCGTGTGCCTGGAGCTGCACCAGGGCCTCGACCGCCTGCAGGCGCAACACATCGTCGTCGGCATCGAGCAGCGGCAGCACCGCCACGGCACCGCGCGGATCGCCCATGCGCACCAGGGCATCGAGCACGATGTCCGGCCCCACGCCGCTGGCACCCTGCAGCAGGGAAGCAATGGCAGGCGTGGAAGTCGTGTCCTGCAGGCTCCCCAGGGCCAGAGCGGCCGCAGCCCGCACGTTGGGCTGGGCATCGCGCGCCAGCAGCTCGCGCAAGAGCGCAATGCTGCTGCGGTCCTGCGCCTGGGCTGCGGCCAAGGCTGCCTGGGCCCGTTCCATGGGCTGGGGCGAGCGCATCTGGGTCTGCCATGCCGATGGCTGTGCCCAGGCCACGCCACCGTACAGCGCGAGCACCATGCAGGCTGCCAGGGTCAATGCGCGGCGTTTCACGAAGACGGCAGCATCGCGCGCCCCTGACGCAGCGATTCCAGTTCGCGGGTCCATTGTTGGATGTCCTTGTTGGCCGCAGCGCGCTTTTGCGCACTCGGCTGGCCATTGGCGAGGTAGAAGTGGACCAACTGCAAGCGCGACTCGAGTTCGCGGATCTTGTAGTCGAAATAGTCGCGCTGCATGGCGGCATCGGCCGGTGCCGCGGGTGCGCTCGGGGGCGGCTGGCCTGGCTCGGCATAGCGCAGTGCGTAGCTCTGGGCCGCCTGGCGCGCCTCCACGGCCGTGGTGTTGTCCAGCCGCTGGCGCGCCGCGCGCGCCTGTTCGGACGTCAGGGCCGGCTGCATGGAGGCTGGCAGGTAGAGATTGTCCGGGTGCTGCTGCGCAAAGCGGCTCCATTGGGCCTGGATCGCGGCCTGCTCCTCACGCGTCGGTGCGGGCTGGCGCAGGTGCGGCCACAGGCGCAGGGTCTCCTCGTCCAGCGTACCGCCGGGCGCAGGTGCTTGCGCCGCGGTGCTTGGCTGCACGCCGGGCGCCGATGCCGCGCGCAGGGGCCCGAAGACCGTACCTTCGCTGCCGACGTTCGGAACCACCGCAGCCGCTTCAACGCTGGCATCCGGCGTCGGCCAGAGCCACCAGCCCAGCACGGCAGCCACCACCACCGCGGCTGCGGCGGTGAGCTGGCGACGGCGGCGTTGCACGGTAGCCATGGTCACGCCTGGGTCAGGCGAAGATGCTGATCACCCACGAGATCACCTGGCCGAGCAGGCTGTTCGTGAGGAAGTCCTTCATGTCCACCGGGTTGCGGTTGAGGCTGTCGTTGGCCCAGGCCGAGTACTCCGACACCTTGGGGATGGCAAAGCCGTATTTGGCGTTGATGGCCTTGATGAGCTCGTTGGAGAACACCGCGTGGCCCAGCATGTTGGGGTGCACGCCGTCCAGACCGAACAGGCCGGGCTGGTTGGGCAGGGGCCAGTTGGCGCGTGCCAAAGCGGGGGCCGTGCCGTTGGGGCCGGTGATGGGGCGGCCGTTCTCGCGGATGTCGTCGAACACCACCTTGAGGTCGGCCACGGCAAAGCCCATGGCCGCGCCCTGGGCCTTGATGTCGGCATTCATGGTGCCCAGGAACTGGCTCACCGTGGCCACTTCATTGGCATCGAGCACCTGGTCCGGGCTGGAGACACTGCTGCGGTAGAACGCCTTCAGGCCACTGTAGTCCGCGCGGCCTTGCGGGTCGGTGTACTTTTCCAGGTAGGCAATGCTGGTCACGTTCGGAATGGTGAACAGCACGCCACCCTTGAGGCTGCCCATGGCGGCCAG
This sequence comes from Curvibacter sp. APW13, assembly GCF_032337135.1. Taxonomy (NCBI): domain Bacteria; kingdom Pseudomonadati; phylum Pseudomonadota; class Betaproteobacteria; order Burkholderiales; family Comamonadaceae; genus Curvibacter; species Curvibacter sp. APW13. The sequence goes on from NZ_JAVXZZ010000004.1 coordinate 188,103, forward strand.
GCGGCGCATGGTCTCCGAAAAGTCACGCTTGAAACGGTCCATGTCCAGGCAGCTGGTGCCGGTGTGCAAGGCGGTGCACAGCACATGGTTGGCCGCTGCGGTACCGAACAGGAAGGTGGGCTTGACCTTCTCCATCACTTCCATCTGCGTGCCGGAGCTGCGCAGCCCGTACTGGTGAAACTTGTCGGGCTCCTGGCAATCGGCCACCTCCACCCAGCGGTAGGTGTACCAGTACCAGGTGGCCCAGTACCACTGGCGCTCCATCTTGCGCGCCGTGACGTCGGCACACTGGCCACTGGTGCGCAGCACCGAGGTGTACTCGGCACCGGTAATGCCGGCATGGGTGGGAAGCGACACGGTGGCGCCATTGCCACCGATGATGGAGCCGGCCATGCAGAAGGGGCCGCAGTTGCCCTTCATCACGTCTTCCAGGTTGAGGTAGGGGCCTTCGAGCACGTTGTAGGACAGGTTGGAGCCTGCCTGCTTGCTCACCAGCACCGGGTAGGCCCAGTCCTGGGTCTTCTTCTCCACGGTCACGCCGTAGAAGCCTTGCGACAGCGAGTCGCCGATCGCGCCAGGGCGCGCAAACATTTCTGCCTGGGTGGCAGATTGGGCAGCCTGCGCTGCCAGCAGCGCGGCCATCGCGCCAAGGAATCTCATCCACTGCTTCATTGTGTCTCCTCGTGGGACTGCGCCGCTGGGTGATGCGTGCCACCGCGCGTTGTCGCAGCCTGGGTACCTTCGGTTTCGACTGTCTCCCTGCTAGGCATCGGGTCTGGGTGGTGCACCCGTCCGGCGAACCGGCGCAATGGTAAGAAGCAAAACGAATAAAAACGAGCACCGCAAATGCCGGTGTCGTCTGCGCGACACAGCCCCCCGGAGCACTGCGGGCGACCGGACTCTCGCGAGTTTTCTTTGCTGTACTCTGAGATTGGTACCAGTCAGTACCAAGAGCATGGCAGGTTTCCTATGCTCCAGCCGAGGCTCATCGGATTCCTGAATTGACGCCGGAGAATTTTTCGTTTATGCGCGAATTCGCAGACCCGGCACCTGGCCTTGCGCGTCCAGCACGCGCCCTACCACTGCCGCCTGGGCGAAGCCCTTGGCGGCGAAGGTGGACAGCACCGCCTCGACGGCGTCGGGCGCGCAGCTCACCAGCAAGCCACCACTGGTCTGCGGGTCCGACAGCAGGGCCTGGTTCACGGTCCCGAAGTTGGCCGGCAACTGCACCTGGGCCCCGTAACCGGCCCAGTTGCGCCCCGAGGCCCCGGTCACCATGCCCGCGGCGGCCAAGGCCTCCACCCCGTCGATCAGCGGCACCTGACTCCAGTCAATCTCCACCATGGTGTTCGAACCGCGCGCCACTTCCAGGGCATGCCCGGCCAGCCCGAAACCGGTCACGTCGGTGATGGCATGCACGCCGTCGATGGCGGCCAACAAAGGGCCGGGGGTATTGAGTTGCGTGGTGGTGGCAATCATGCGCTGGTAGCCGTCGGCGTCGAGCTTTTCCTTCTTGAGCGCGGCCGACAGGATGCCCACGCCCAGCGGCTTGCCCAGCACCAGCACGTCCCCCACCCGCGCATCGGCATTGCGCTTGACGCGCTTGGGGTGCACCAGTCCGAGTGCCACCAGGCCGTAGATGGGTTCCACCGAATCGATGGTGTGCCCACCGGCAATCGGAATGCCTGCAGCCTTGCACACCGAAGCACCCCCCGCCAGGATCTTGCCAATGGTGTCGGTGGACAGCACGTTGATCGGCATGCCCACCAGGGCCAGCGCCATGATGGGGGTGCCACCCATGGCGTACACATCGGAGATGGCATTGGTGGCGGCGATGCGCCCGAAGTCGAAGGCATCGTCGACGATGGGCATGAAGAAGTCGGTGGTGGCGATCAGCGCCTGCTCGTCGTTGAGCCGGTACACCGCCGCATCGTCCGCCGTTTCGATGCCCACCAACAACTCGGGCGGCATGGGCATGCCGGTGGTGGTCTTGAGGATGTCGGAGAGCACGCCCGGGGCGATCTTGCAACCGCAGCCGCCTCCGTGCGACAGACTGGTCAGGCGGGGTTCGGCGGCGTGGTTCATGGTGGGTGCAAATCAGTGACAATGGCACAAGTATCCCAAATCCAATTGCCGTGGCACCGCACCGCGGCCCGAACCATGAAGCTGTTCCTGCAAATGGTGTTCCTGGTGCGCATGGAGGCGCACTACTTCGCCCAGCACCGCCGTTTGCGTCTGGCGGCGCTGGTCATCGCGCTCGTTCCTTCCATCTATGCACTGATCTACCTGTCCTCCGTGTGGGACCCGGAGGGGCACACCCGGGCCCTGCCGGTCGGCATCGTCAACCAGGACACCGGTGTCGAGTACCGCGAGCACCGATTCAACATTGGGCAGGAACTCACGGACCGACTGCTGGCTTCAACCCAGTTCGGCTACCGCGCGGTCACCGACGAAGCACAGGCCCGCGACGAGGTGCGCGTGGGTCGCATGGCCTTCGCCCTGGTGATTCCGCCCGGCTTCAGCGCCCAGGCCGTGCCCGGTGCCGCACCGGGCGGCGGCAAGCTGCTCATCGTGGCCTCGCAGGGCAACAACTTCCAGACCGCCTCGATTGCACGCCACTTCGCCGAAACCCTGGGCCGCGAGATCAACCAGACCCTCAATGAGCGCCGCTGGGCCCTGGTGCTGCGTGACGCTGCGGGCTCGCAAAGTGGCGTCGAGCGTCTCAAGCTGGCGGCAGCCCAGCTGCGCGACGGTGCCAGTGAACTGCGCCAGGGCAGCTCCCAGCTCAGCACCGGTGGCAAGGCCCTGAACAATGGCGCCCACCAGCTGGAAGATGGCATCGAGCAACTGACCAATGGTGTCAAGCAATTGGGCTCCGGTCTGCGCACGATGGACGCCCGACGGCCGCACAACCGCGAACTCACGGCCCTGAGCAATGGTGCAGAGGCCCTGGCCGCTGGCCACGCCGAACTCGGAGAGGGGCTGGCACAACTGCACACCGGCGCCAAGACCTTGTCATCCGGGGTCAGCGGTTACCGCACCCAGACCCAGGCCAGCTTCTTTGTGCCCGACAGCGTCAGCGAGGGGCTGGGCACCTTGCATGCCGGGCTATCGCAATTGGAAACCGGACTGGCCAGCGCACAGGAGGGGCAGACCCAGCTCCACGAAGGGGCCAAGAAGCTCAACACCGGCGTTGGCGCGCTCACCACCGGCGTGCGGGCCATGAACCAGGGCATCCGAAGCATGGTCGAAAAACTGCCCGAGGATGCACAGCTGGATCGCCTCAGCGACGGCGGGAAGCAGCTTGCCGACAACACGGCAAAGATGGCGGATGGCCTGCAGAAGCTCGACGCCGGCATGCAGCGGATGGAAGGCGGCATTGCCCTGCTGCAAAGCTCGCTGCCGCAGGAATTCAATGCACCCGAAGGCAGTGCCGGCGGACTGGCGCGCTCGGTCGAGCCGGTGATGGACATCCTGGCACCGGTGCACAACAGCGGCGAGAGCTTCGCCGCCAACGTCATTCCCGCGGCGCTGTGGCTGGGCGCGGGCATTGCAGCCTTCCTGATCCACGTTCGCGTGCTGCCGCGCCATGCCCGGCTATTCCCGGCACCCGTGCGCTTTGCCGGCAAGGCCGTGATGCCCGCCTTTCTGGTGCTGGCCCAGACCCTGGTGCTGTGGCTGGTGCTGCGCCATGTGCTCAACGTGCACGTGGTGCACGCCGCACCCTTTGCGCTGACGCTCGCGCTGACCGCGCTGACCTTCCTGATGATGATCATGGCCCTGACCCTCATGTTCGGCGACGCCGGCAAGGGCTTTGCCATGATCCTGCTGGCCGTGCAGCTCTCCAGCAGCGGCGGTGTAGTGCCGGTGGAACTCAGCGGCGGCTGGTTCATGCAGATCAGCCCCTGGCTGCCCCTGACCTGGGTGGTGCATGCGCTCAAGGCGACCATGTTCGATGCCTATGCCGGTGCCTGGCAGGCCCCGCTGCTGCAACTGGGCGTTGCCTTGCTGCTGACCTGGCTGCTGGGCAGCTACCTGGCGCAGTGGCGCTACATCAAGCAGTCCGGGCACGTGCGCCCGACGCTGGATCTGTAACCCATGGCGTGGATGCTGCGCTGGCTACCCGGACTGCAGACCCTGCTGCACTACCAGCGCAACTGGTGGGCCCGCGACGCCATGGCGGGCCTGGCCTTGAGCGCCGTGTTGGTACCGGTGGGCATGGGCTATGCGCAGGCGTCGGGGTTGCCGGCCATCTACGGCCTGTATGCCAGCATCGTCCCGCTCTTGGTGTACGCACTGGTGGGCCCCAGTCGCATCCTGGTGCTGGGACCCGACTCGACGCTGGCCGCCGTCATTGCGGCGGTCATTGCGCCCATGGCACTGGGAGATGCCGCGCGCGCGGCGGAACTGGCGGCCCTGCTGGCGGTGCTCGCGGGCGGCTTCTCGCTGCTCATCGGTTTGGCACGGCTGGGCCTGCTGGCCGACCTGCTGTCCAAGCCGATCCGCATCGGCTTCCTCAATGCCATTGCGCTGACGGTACTGGTGGGACAAACGCCCAAGCTGCTGGGGCTGCAACTGCATACCGAGGGCCTGGCGCGGCAAACGCTGGAGATCGTGACCCAGGTGCTGGCTGGGCAGGGCAACATGGTCGCGCTGGCCCTGGGCGGAGGCAGTCTCGCCGCCATCCTGGTGCTACGCCGCAGCCACCCGCGCTGGCCGGTCATGCTGGTCTGCGTGGTGCTCGCCACCGCACTGTCCGCGGCACTGAACCTGCACCAGACCGTCGGCCTGCGCGTACTCGGCCCGCTGCCCCAGGGCCTGCCTTCCCCCGGGCTGCCCGGGGTGGGCTGGCAAGACGCCGTGCACCTGCTGCCCGCCGCGCTGTTGATCGCCCTGCTGACCTTTGCCGATACCAGCGTGCTATCACGCGCCCTCGCCGTGCGGGGTGGCTACCAGGTCAATCCCAACCAGGAAGTGATTGCGCTGGGGCTGTCCAACCTGGCCACCGGCTTGTTCCAGGGCTTTCCGGTCAGCGCCAGTTCCTCGCGCACGCCGGTGGCAGAAGCGGCCGGTGCCCGCACCCAGCTGTGCGGTGTATTCGGTGCCTTGACCATTGCTGCGCTGCTGCTGTGGGCACCGAGCCTGCTGCGCGACCTGCCGATTGCCGTGCTCGGCGCCGTGGTCATGGCGGCCTGCCTGTCGCTGGCGGACTTTCGTGGCATGGCCGCGCTGTACCGGCTGCGCAAGGCCGAGTTCGGCTACGCGTTGGCCAGCTTCCTTGGTGTGGCCTTTGTCGGCGCCATTGAAGGCATCGCCATCAGCGTGGGACTGGCCCTGCTGGCCCTGGTGTGGAACGCCTGGCACCCGCACTACACCACCCTGGTGCGCGTGGACGGCACCAAGGGCTACCACGACATCCACCGCCACCCCGAGGGTCGCCACGTGCCGGGCCTGGTCCTGTTCCGCTGGGACGAACAGCTGTTCTTCGCCAATGCGGAAGTGTTCCACCAGCAGGCCTTGCTGGCTGCCCAGAATGCACCGACCCCAACCCGCAGGCTGGTGGTGGTGGCCGACGCCATCACCGACGTGGACGTGACCGCCGCCGACGCCCTGCTGCACCTGCACGAGGAGCTGGTGCGCTACGGCATCGAGCTCTGGTTTGCCGGCCTCAAGGGCCCGGTGAAGGACCGCCTGCGCCACTACGGCACGCTCGAAACGCTGGGCGAACACATCTTCAGCGCCACCGCCGGCTATGCCGTGAACCAGTACCGCCAGACCTACAAGGTGGACTGGAAAGACTGGGACGAAAGCTGATCCTCAGTCGGAAATGCCAGCGGGCGGCATGTCCCAGTGCAGCAGCTCGGCCAGGCGGCAGACCACCCAGTGCGCCTCGTTGGGCTGCAGCATGCCGCTGGGCGCCGCCAGGGTGGCGGCCATGGACTGCAGCAGCTCGGTGGTGTCGCAGCCGGTCTTGAACTGCTGCTCGGCGGCCGTGCCACTGAGCATGGTGGCCATGTCCTCGCACAGCTCGTAGCGCTGCGCGATGTGGGCGTGCGTTTCCGTGGGGCGGGTCTTGCCCGGCGGCACGTACAGGGCCGTGAAGCTGGGCGGAATGATGATCTGGCTGCTGTCGTCCATGCTCAGTCGAAAAGGGAAAGCGTGCGCGGCGGCGGCGGCGGTGTGACCACCGTGGCCACCAGGTCCTGCGCGGGAAAGGGAAGGAGGAAGGGCGCGCTGTTGGCGGCATCGGCCGCAAGCCAGTCGTCCCAGCGTTCGGGCGGCAGGATCACCACACTGCGTTTCTCGTCTTCAGGCCGGTGGAACTGGCGCATGAAGGCGTGATCGTCGGCGTTGATGGTGAGCATGGTGAAGCTGTGCACCAGCGCGCCTTCGGGGTCACGCCACTGCGCCCACAGCCCGGCAATGCCCATGGGTTCGCCGCTGGCCAGCCCAATGGCGGCAGGCACCGCGCGGCCGCTGCGCCAGTCGGGCTCGAAAATGCATTCGGCCGGAATGATGCAGTGCTGGGCCCGCGCCCAAGCGTCGCGGTAGGCGGGCTTCTCAGTCACGGTTTCGCTGCGCGCGTTGTAGGTCTTGCGCCCCATCGTTGCATCCTTCGCCCAGTGCGGCACCAGGCCGAAGCGGCCGGCGTGGCTGGTACGCTCACCCCCCGCGCCTGCGCGGATGAAGGTAGCGGCATAGCCTGGCCACACGTCGTCCACCACCGGCGCGCTGGGGGGCGCAACGCCGAAGTACTTTTCCAGCCGCGCGGCTTCCTTGATGCTTTGGTAGTGGCTGCACATGGTGGAAGTCGATGATAGGGGATGCTCCCATTGCCCGCCCGAACGCCGGGGCACCGTAGTTCTACGGACGCCACCGTACCGGCGGCGTACTACAGTGCTGCTTGTTCCAAACCGCCCTTCCCCTCGCACCATGCGCCTGCCCGACTGGACCCCTGAACAAATCGCCCGCCCCGCCGACCTGGTGGACGCCATCCGCGCACGCCGCGGCGGCACCCTGCTGAACCTGGACAAGGCCTTGCTGTGGAGCGAACCGCTGGCACGCGGCTGGAATGTCTACCTGAAAGCGGTGCGCACCGAGCTGCCCACCAGCCGGCGCCTGCGTGAACTGGCGATCTGCACCGTGGCCCTGCTCACCGGTGCGACGTACGAATACCACCACCATGCGCCGGACTTCCTGGCTGCCGGGGGCTCCCAGGCGGCGCTCGACGCCCTGGGCCGCTACGTAGCGGCTGGTGCCCAAGGCAGCCCGGCGGACGCCGCCCTCGACGCCCAGGACGCCGCCGTGGTGCACTACGCTGCCTGCATGACGCGCGACGTGCAGGTGCCCGATCCCGTGTTCGCCACCTTGCGCAGCCACTTCGACGAAACCGCCGTGGTGGAGCTCACCGCCGCCATTGCCACCTACAACATGGTCGCCCGCTTCCTGGTGGCGCTGGGCATCACCCCCGAGGCCTGAGGGTCTGATGCGGCACTCCACCTGGCCCCGCGGGCTGCTGTGGCTTTGCGCCGCAGGTCTGGCCGTGTGGCTGATCGCCCAGGCGGGGCTTGCCGTGGGCCAGCGCGAAGCCCAAGCGCTGGAGGGCAGCATGCGCCGTGCCGCAGAGGTCAACACCCTGGCCGTGCGCAGCGTGGTGGAAAAGTACAAGTACCTGCCCTACACGGTGGCCCAGCACCCCAGCGTGGTGCGGGCCCTGGAGTCGCCCCCCGGCAAGGGCAGCATGGAGGCCAGCCGCTACCTGCAGGCCGTGAATGCCCATGCCGCCTCCAGCGTGCTGTACCTGATGAATGCGCACGGCGTGACCCTGCATGCCAGCAACTGGGAACGGCCCGACAGCTTTGTCGGCAAGGACTACTCGGCGCGCCCCTACTTCACCGAAGCCATGCGCGGCCAGGTAGGGCTGTTCTACGCCGTGGGCAAGGACACAGGGGAACCCGGCCTGTTCCTGGCCGCACCCGTGCACCGGGGTGCGGCAGTGCTGGGGGTGGTGGCCGTCAAGGTGAGCCTGGGCGAGATCGAGGCCACCTGGCGCGACGCCGGAACGCCGCTGGTGCTCAGCGATGCCTTCGGCGTCGTCTTCCTGGGCAGTGCACCACCGTTTGGCGACCTGGGGCTAGGCAAAGAACGCCGCTATGTGCGCACCCGCGCCCTGACCGCTTCACAAGACCAATGGCTGCAGGACCACTATGTCTACGGGCGCAAGACGCACCTGGAGCCCGCGCCCTGGGCCGCGCAGCCTGACACGGCCGCCGATGGCTTCTATTTCGTCACCGGACCGCAACCCGGCGCACCGCGCTTCCTGGCCCTGGACCACCCGGTGTTCGATGCCGCCGATTCGTTCCACACCCTGGGCTGGACCCTGACCGTGATGGCCGACTACGGCAGCGTGGTGCGCGAGCGCAACAGTGCCTGGCTGTCTGCCAGCCTGGCCGCGGCCCTGCTGGCCATGGCGGGGCTGTACTGGCAGGCCCGCGAACGGCGCTTCCGCGAAGTGCGCCAGGCCAGCCAGGAATTGGAGCGGAGGGTGCAGGAACGCACCCAAGAGCTCGGTGACGCCCACGCCTTTCGCAAGGCCATGGAAGACTCGCTGCTGGTGGGCATGCGCGCGCGTGACCTGGAGGGCCACATCATCTACGTCAACCCGGCACACGCCCAGATCACCGGCTACAGCGCCGACGAGCTGCTGGGCAAGCTGCCCCCCTACCCCTACTGGCACCCGCAGGACGTGGAGCGCCACTGGCACAACAGCGATGCAGCACTGCAGGGCAAGGCCGACCTGACCGGCTGGGAGTCACGCCTGCGCCACAAGGACGGGCACGACGTCTACACCATGGTCTACACCGCGCCACTCATCGACGCGCAGGGGCAGCACCGGGGCTGGATGAGTTCGGTGGTGGACATCAGCCAGCAAAAGCAGTCGGAAGCACTGCAGCGCCAGCAGCTGGAGCAGCTCCAGCATGCCCAGCGCCTGGCCAGCATGGGCGAGATCGCGTCCACCATCGGCCACGAGCTCAACCAGCCACTGGAGGCCATCGGCAACTTCGCCAGCGCGGCCCGCGCCTTTGCCCAGCAGGGCAATGCCAGCATGCTCGACAGCAGCCTGGTGGAGGTCCAGCAGCAGATCCAGCGCGCGGCGGGCATCCTCCAACGCATCAAGACCATCGGCAAGCGCGAAACGCCCGGGCAGGAGCCGCTGCAGCTCAACACCATCGTGCACCAAGTGCAGGAGTGGGTAGCCCCCCAGGCCCAGCACCGCAAGACGCGCATCGCCACCCGGCTGGACAGCGACCAACCGCCGGTGCTGGCCGATGGCGTCCTGCTGGCCCAGGTGGTGCTGAACCTGGTGATGAACGCACTGCAGTCCATGGAAGGCGTACCCCCCGAGCAGCGCTGCGTGGAGATCGCAAGCTTCCACGATGCACAGCACGTCACGCTTGAAGTGCGCGACCACGGCCCGGGCGTGGCGGGCGAAAACAAGGCCCGCATCTTCGAGCCCTTCTTCACCACCAAGCCCGAAGGCCTGGGGCTGGGCCTGAACATCTGCCGCACCATCGTGGAGGGCCACCGCGGCAGCCTCACGGTGCACAATCACCGCGAGGGCGGAGCCGTCTTCACCCTGCAACTGGAACGCCTGTCGTGATCCTAGAAACCGCAGTTGACCGCTTGCTTCCAGTGGAAAGTCTTATGGCACTTGAATCTGTTCTCTTTATTGACGCTCACCCAGAACGTGAGAGCGCTATGCACCTGCCAGCGCCGCGCTCGACGCGCCATGCGGCGTTGCTCCGCCTTGCGCACAGGAGTGCGCCGCGTTGTCGCGCCTTGCCTGGCACGCCGATCACGGCGCTGGCAGGCGCATCCAACTGCGGTTTCTAGGATGACCCCATCCACGCTAACCGTGCATGTCGTCGACGACGACGAGGCGGTGCGCAAGTCCATCCTGTACCTGCTGACGGCCAAGGGCTTCCAGGTCTGCACCCACGCATCCGGTGAATCGTTCCTGGAAAGCGCGGACCTGCAGCGCGGTGGCTGCGTGATCCTGGACCTGCGCATGGGTGGCCTCAGCGGCCTGCAGGTGTTTGACGTGCTGCGCGAGCGCGCAAGCCCCCTGGTGCCGCTGTTCCTGTCGGGCCACGGGGACATATCGTTGGCGGTGGACGCCACCAAGAAAGGCGCGTTCGGGTGGCTGGAAAAGCCCTGCAAGGACACCGTGCTGCACGACACCGTGACGCAGGCCATGGAGGAAGCCGCCCGCACCTATGCCGCCTACCAGACGCGTGTGGAGCAGCAGGGCCGCTGGCAGACGCTCACGCCGCGCGAGCGCGAAGTGGCACTGCAACTGCGCACCGGGGCCGCCAACAAGGTGGTGGCGCGCAGCCTGGACATCGATGTGCGCACGGTGGAAACCCACCGCGCCAAGGTGTACAGCAAGCTCGGCGTCACCAACCCTACCGAACTGGACGCCTTCCTGCGCTGCGCCGGGCTGTAGCCCGGTGGATCGCGCGGGCCATAGCCCGCTCCATCGCCTGGTGTATGGCCCGGTGAACGGCGCTGCGTAATCTTACGGACGACAGAGCGTGGCCCCCTCCCTACAGTGCAGGTGTTCGCATTCCATAAACCAACACCGGAGACCTGCATGTTCAAGAAATCGATCGCCGCCAGCGCTGTGCTGGCCTTGACTTCCAGCCTGTTCGCCCCCCTGGCCGCCCACGCCGAAGACGTGATCCGCCTGGGTAACCTCAAGCTCGCGCACTTCGCTGCCGTGTCCTACATCAAGGAGATTGCGCCCAAGTGCGGCATCAAGGTGGAGGAGAAGGTGTTCGCCAAGGGCCTGGACGTGATGCAGGCCATCATCGCCGGTGAACTGGACGTGGGTGCCACCGCGTCGGAAGCCGCCATTTCCGGCCGCGCCAACAAGGTGCCGATCTACGTGGTGGCGGGCTTCGCCTCGGGCGGTGCGCGCCTGGTGGCGCGCCCCGACGCCGGCATCAAGACCGTGAAGGACCTCAAGGGCAAGAAGGTGGGCGTGACCCGTGGCGGCATCCAGGAAGTGCTGCTGGCGGCCGAGCTGGGGCAGAACGGCCTCACCTCGTCCGACGCGCCGGGCAAGGACGTGCAGCTGGTCTACCTGGGCTACCCCGACCTGAACCAGGCTCTGCTGGGCAAGAATTTGGATGCCATCATGCAGACCGAGCCGCAGTCTTCGCAGGCCATCAACAAGGGCTTCGGCGTGGAAATCATCAAGCCCTACGACACGCCCATCGGCTCGCCCATCCGCACCCTGGTGATGACCGAGAAGTTCTACAAGGACAACCGCCCCCAGGCCGAGAAGTTCATGCGCTGCTTCGTCGAGGCCACCAAGACCTTCATCGACAACAAGGCCCTGGCCGAGAAGTACGTGACCCAGACCGTGTTCAAGGGCCAGATCACCGCCGACGACTTCCAGGACGCGATCGCCAATTCACCCTACTCGTTTGACATCACCGCCGCGCACATCCAGACCACCACCGACGTGATGGCCAAGTACGGCATCGGCAAGATGGCCACGCCCCCCGTGGCCACCGAGTGGGTCAAGACCGACCTGCTCGACGCCGCCAAGAAGTCGATGAACATCAAGTAAGGCTGCGCCATGGCAACTTCACTTTCGGGCCACTTGCGCGCGCATGCGGCCGGGGCCGTGGTGCCCGCCGTGCTGATTGCGGTGTGGCAGTTCACCTGCTCCATGGGCTGGGTCAACGAGCACGTGCTGCCCTCGCCCTGGGCCGTGGTCACGCGCTGGGTGGCCTACCTGCTGCCGCAGACGCCGCTGGCCGAAGCGCAGGGCGGCTGGCTGGCCTGGGCGCTGTCGGGCGAACTGCTGATTGATGCCGCAGGCAGCCTGTACCGCGTGGGCATGGGCTTTCTGGTGGGGGCCGGGCTGGCCCTGCCGCTGGGCCTGGTCATGGGGGCCAGCCCCCGCGTGTACGGCTGGCTCAACCCGCTGATGCAGGTGCTGCGCCCCATTCCACCCATTGCCTACATTCCCTTGGCCATCCTGTGGTTCGGGCTGGGCAACCCGCCCGCCATCTTCCTCATCGCCATCGGCGCCTTCTTCCCGGTGCTCATCAACACCATTGCCGGGGTGCGGCAGGTGGACAGCATCTACATCCGCGCCGCCCGCAACCTGGGCGCCAACCAGCGCGTGCTGTTCCTGCGCGTGATGCTGCCGGCAGCGGTGCCCTACATCCTCTCGGGCGTGCGCATCGGCATCGGTACCGCCTTCATTGTGGTCATCGTGTCCGAAATGATTGCGGTGAACAACGGGCTGGGCTTCCGCATTCTCGAAGCGCGCGAGTACTTCTGGTCGGACAAGATCATCGCCGGCATGATCACCATCGGCATGCTGGGGCTGGCCATCGACACCGCGGTGAACAAACTGAACAACCACCTGCTGCGCTGGCACCGCGGCCTGGAGCACTGAGCCATGAACGACAAAGCCCACATCGTCGTCCGCGACGTCCACAAGGTCTTCAAGAGCGACGAGCGCAGCGTCGTTGCGCTGCAGGACATTCAGCTCAGCATTCCGGCGGGCCAGTTCGTGTGCCTGCTGGGCCCCTCGGGCTGCGGCAAGTCCACCCTGCTCAATGCCATTGCCGGGTTTTCGCTGCCCAGCAGCGGCTCCATCACCACCCAGGGCGTGGAAGTGACCGCGCCCGGGCCGGACCGCGGCATGGTGTTCCAGGAATACGCCCTGTTCCCGTGGATGACGGTGGAGAAGAACATCGGCTTCGGGCTGGAGATCAAGGGCATGGAGCCCGCTGCCATCCAGACCCGCGTGGCCGAGCTCATGCACAAGCTGGGGCTGTACGACTTCCGCAACCGCTACCCCAAGGACCTGTCGGGTGGCATGCGCCAGCGCGTGGCCATTGCCCGCGTGCTGGCGCTGGACTCGCCCACCCTGCTCATGGACGAGCCCTTCGGCGCGCTGGACGCACTGACCCGGCGCAACCTGCAGGACGAGCTGCTGCGCATCTGGGCTGAGCTGAAGAAGACCATCATCTTCGTCACCCACAGCATCGAAGAGGCCATCTACCTGGCCGACCGCATCGTCGTGATGACCTACCGGCCAGGCACCATCAAGCGCGACATGCTGGTGGATCTGCCACGCCTGCGCGACCCGGCCAGCAGCGAGTTCAACGCCCTCAAGCGCGAGCTGGGCCAGCTGGTGATGGAAGAGCAGCAACGCCACCACAACGACGAGATGAAGATGGCTCTGGTGGACTGAACAGCAGCCCACCAGAGCGGGTTCAGGTGCCAAATTGGCCCCTGGCCCTCATAAACACTGCGTAACCAGCTATTAATTGCATAGCGACTCGAAGCGCCTGAAGCGACGGATAATGGCCGGCAGTTTCGCTTGTAGCCCGACTGCCTTGCCATGACCCGTACCAACGCCAACCTGTTCTCGGCCTTGACGGCCGCCTTCCCCACCCGCCGCAGCGCCTGCGCTGTGGAAACCGACACCGGCCTGCTGTACAGCTGGCGCGACCTGCTGGATGCCAGCGCCATGCTGGCCAACCTGCTCGACTCGCTGCAGCTGCCCGCGGCCTCGCGCATTGCGGTGCAGGTGGACAAGTCGGTAGAGGCGCTCATGCTCTACCTGGCCACGCTGCGCGCCGGGCACATCTTTGTGCCCCTGAACACCGCCTACCAAAGTGGCGAGATGACCTACTTTCTGCAGGACGCACAGGCCGCCGTGCTGGTGTGCAGCAGCGCCAACCTGCCCTGGCTGCAGCCCCTGGCCGACGCCGCCAAAACACGCCATGTATTCACCCTGAACGACAACCGCACCGGCACGCTGCTGGACGCGGCGGCGCGCCAAAGCCGCAAGCACACGGTAGCCCAGGTTAGCCCCAAGGCCCTAGCCGCCATCATCTACACCAGCGGCACCACCGGGCGCAGCAAGGGCGCCATGCTCAGCCACGCCAACCTGCTGAGCAACGCCAAAGTGTTGCAGCGCTACTGGGACTGGAAGAAGCCCGGCAAGACCCAGGCCCAGGGCGGCGATGTGCTCATCCACGCCCTGCCCATCTTCCATGTGCACGGCCTGTTTGTAGCCATCCACGGCGCGCTGCTCAACGGCAGCAAGATGATCTGGTGCGCCAAGTTCGACCCGCGCAAGACCATTGCCTACTTTGCGCAGGCCACGGTCATGATGGGCGTGCCCACGCTGTACGTGCGCATGCTGGCCGAGGCGACACTCAACAAGCAAGCCACCCAGGGCATGCGCCTGTTCATTTCGGGCTCGGCCCCCATGCTGGTGGAAACGCATGAGCAGTGGCGCAAGCGCACCGGCCACACCATTCTGGAGCGCTACGGCATGAGCGAAACCGCCATGCTCACCTCCAACCCCTGCAAGCCGCGCGACGGCACACGCCGCATCGGCACCGTAGGCCCCGCCCTGCCGGGTGTGCAACTGCGCATCGTGGACGATACCGGGCAGCCCGTGGCGGACGGCGAGATTGGCGGCATCCAGGTCAAGGGCCCCAACGTGTTCCAGGGCTACTGGCAGATGCCGGAAAAGACCGCCGAAGAGTTCACGGCCGACGGCTTCTTCAAGACCGGCGACGTGGGAAAACGTGACCCGGACGGTTTTGTCACCATCGTGGGCCGCAGCAAGGACCTCATCATCAGCGGCGGCTACAACGTCTACCCCGCCGAGGTGGAGGGCTACATCAACAACCTGCCCGGCGTGGAGGAAAGCGCCGTGGTGGGCGCCCCGCACCCCGACTTCGGCGAAGTGGGCGTGGCCGTGGTGGTGTCCCGCGCCGGAGCCTCGCTAGACCCCGAATCCATCCTGGCCCAGCTCAAGGCCCAACTCGCCCACTTCAAGGTGCCCAAGCGCTGTGTGGTGGTGGCCGAACTGCCGCGCAATGCGATGGGGAAGGTGCAGAAGAATGTGTTACGGGAGAGGTATGCGTGAGGGGGCCGAAGCCTGATGATGTGTTGATTCACGGGCGCGTCTGAAGGCTAGACGCTGGTGGGTCATTGAACTTGCGTTTGACCAACACCTGCTTTGGGGCCAAGAGCGGGCCTTCTACAGTATTGCTCAAAGCCGCAATTCAAATGGTTGGGTAAGTAAAGATCAATATTCCCCCGGCTATGGGGATTGATAGACTGGCGTCATGGCTCTGACAGTCGCTGAATTCATCAATCGCCTTAAAGACATCTCCGTTTATACCGGTGTGCCTTACGGTCGCGTACACATGATCTTTGAGGAAGAGACTGCCTACGGCCTGAAGGTTGCCGAAAGCATGAGCGGGTACCTGGCCTTATCAGACTCCTTCAAGGCTTTCTATTTGGAAACGATAGAGAGGCTGAATACAGAATGTCGGCCAAAAGTAAAGACGCCCTTATCGGAGCAGTACCCCCTCTTCGTCGCCAGGCTCAACAACAATGTTCAATCTCTTGTGGGGGCTGAACGCTTGGCGCTACATGGGTATCCGCTTCAGGCATACACGATCCACCGCAACACATTCGACAATGCCGTCCTGACGGCTGCCTCATTGCAGAAGCTCACCGACTTTTATGCCATTGAGGGTATCGACCCTAGCCAACCGTTGGATCCGAAGGCGCTCAAGCAGCAGCGGAAAAAAACCGAGTGGGCAGTACTGGATGTAATGCTCGGCAAAAGTAGTGGGTTGTCTACAGACACCATTGTGGAGATGCAGAAACTCGGAGACACGTACGATTTAGAGGTCCATGGTTCCCGTCTTTCCCTGGCTGGAGCCACTGGCTGGCTGAGCGGGACTGAACCCTTGTCAATCGTTCCAGTCTTCCGAGAAAGAGAATTCGCCCTCCACATGAACCGTTACGTGGAGGTGGCCTGGATGGTCCATCGACTGGTGCCAGCTATTCAACCGCCCGAGGCCCCCCTGGTAGGTGACTGGCCGGAAAAGTGGGCCATTCTTGACAACTCTTTCGAAGTCTTATTGACTTCACTTACAGAGGAGTGCGGGAAGAAATTCGGCGTAGCTGTCGTCGAATTTGTGAAGAGCAAGCTGCCTTTTAATGCGGAAAGCGTTTTTCCTTTGTAGCGGAATCCTCGCCGACCCTAGGGCTGCGGTTCTCCCTGTTGGACAGTCGTTTTGCTATCGCAAGTCTGGCCTTATATTGAGCGGCCGATATTTCTATCACGCTACTTCCGCTAAGTGTCGGTTTTGTGAATCAAACCAATCGCTGAATCGAATGCCCTGCCAGATGCAAAGCGCCCAGGCCGACTTCAACCCTTCCGCTTAACCACCCGCCCCGCACTCCCCTTCCCCTTCGCCGCCGGTTTCGGCAAGCGCGCCACGGCGTCTTCCACCCACAGCAGCGCTTCCATCTGCGCCAGGAACAGGCGCAGGTAGTCGGGGGAAAGGCGGCGCATTTGGGTGAGGGCGCGCAGCATGAGGCGGTGCGAGTTGAGCGGCCCGGCGTTCTTGGGGGCCTTGGCCAGGGCCTCGATCATTTGCTGCTCAGTAGCCACCTTGGCCCAGGTTTGGCCAAAGCGGCGCACGCTGGCCAGTTCGGGCAAGGGCGCGCTGGTCTGTGGCCCTTCGGCGCCAGCTGCGGCTGCCGTGCCCGCACGCTGGGCCAGTTCGGCATTCAGCAGTGCCAGGGCGCTGGGGCCTGATGGGCGCTGCGGAGTACCTTGGGTTAACGGGGTGGCCGGGCGCTGCGACAGTGCGTCCAGCCGCTGGCGCAGGCGCTGCTGCACAGCCTCGCGCTGGCCCGCCATGCGCTGGGCCAGCACCTGGCGGAAGTGGGCGTGCAGGTCGTCGGCCACTGCTTCAGCCTTTTCTTCAGCCACTCTTTCAACCATTGCCATCGGCCTTGGCGGCGCGGGGCGCACGCGGCACCGGGGCCATTTCCACGCGGCGGTTCTGGGCGCGGCCTTGTTCATCCGCATTCGACGCCACGGGCTGCTGCGCGCCAAAGGCGGCGGCAAACACCTGTGCGGCGGGCATGCCCTCGGCAATGAGGGCGCGGGTGACGGTGAGCGCGCGCTGGGCCGAGAGTTCCAGGTTGTCGTCAAACGGGGCTTTCTTGCCGCGCATCTGGGTGTTGTCGGTAAAACCGCTCACCATGAGCATTTCGTCGCGCTCACCCAGGTACACCTTCAGGGGCTGCACCAGACTCTTGAGCAGCTGGCGGCCTTCGGGGTGCAGTTCGTCGGACCCGGCGGCAAACAGCACGCTGCCGCTGATGCCGATGCGCCCGTTGCGCACCGTCACACGGCCACTGGCCAGCGGAATGGCCAGGGCTTTTTCCAGCGCCTCGCGGCGGCGCTCTTCCTGCTGGCGCTTTTCCACTTCCTGCTTGAGGCTGGTGACCAGGTCCATCTGCACCAGCACCATGCCCACCAGCACGAGCACAAAGGCGCCGAGCAGGCCAGCCATCAGGTCGCCAAACACGGCCCACACCGGAGCGGTCTGCTCCATGGTGTCGTCGGCCTCTTCCCACGGGCTCATGTAGTCACTCCAGCTCGCCAAGCGCTCATGCCGCTACTCCGGAAGCTTGCGCATGCAGGCGGCGCAGGTCTTCCACCAGGCTTTGCTGGGCGCTCAGGCTCAGGTCGATGACTTCGCGCGCCTGGGCCACGTAGTAGGCCAGCTGCTCATCGCTGCGCTGCATGGCCTGCTGGATGCTGCCTTCCACGGTCTGCAGGCTGGCAATGAGCTGTTCGTTGCTGGCACCGAACTGCGCCACGCCGTGGCCAAAGGTTTCACCCAGGCTGGAGAGTTCGATGGCACTAGCGGCCACATGGGCGGCCACGTCGTCCACCTTGCCGCTTTGCGCGTCCAGCGCCTGGGCAAAGCGGCTCGATGCCTGCTCCAGCACGCCGGTGGCGGACTGCACCAGCGCGTCGATGGCCTGGCGCTGCTGGCCAGACGCCTGCTCCACCGTGGCCAGCAGCGTGGCCACCTGTTCCAGCATGGCGGTGCGCTCGGCCAGAGCGGCGTTGTCGCGTTCGCCCAGGCGGGTCATTTCCTGGCGCAGCTGGGCAATCACCTCGGCAGCGGCGCGCGGCACGTCGGAGGCGGTTTGCAGCAGGCGCGTCAGAGGCTGCTCCAACGCTGCACCCAGGCTGGCCAGGTGCTGGGCCACAGCGGCCTGCAGGGCGTCAAGCCGCTCCACGGCGGCCTGGCCGCGCTGCTGTTCGTCGCCACGCAGTTCGGCCAGCGACTGCTGCCACACCTGCGCCAGTGCCTGGGTCTGGGCCTGGTGCGACTCCATCCATTTAGCCTCAGATTCGCTTCTAGCCCGCACAAGATCTGCGGACTGCGCTACCAAAGCAGTAGCACCTTCCACGGTGGCCTGCACCTGGGTGGCCACCTGCTGGGCCACCTGCTCGGCGGCGGCTTGCAGCTGGGCGGCTACGCGCTGCTGCTCTTGCGCGGCTTGCGCACCCAATTGCTGCCACTCGGCAGCCAGGCTGCGCGCCATGGCTTGCAGGCTGTCGTTCCACGCCGCCAGGCGGGCCTGGTCGCCTTGCGCCTGGGTGGCCTGGCTTTGTGTGGCGTGGGCTTGCCAGCCAGCCAGCACCTCGGCGCTGCGCGCTTCAAAGTTGGTGGCAAAGCGCTGCAGGGCGGCGTCCAGCGCCTGCACCAGCTGCTGTTGGGTGCCTTGCTGGGTGTGCAGGGCCTGCGTCCAGGTGTCGGCCACCTGCTGGGCGGTACCGCGCCATTGCTCGGACAAGGCCTGTTGCTGTTCTTGCGCTGCGGCCTGCTGGCGCTGGTGCCCGGCGGCGGACTCGCGGGCCAGCTCGGCCATGGCCTGCTCCACCACCGGGCGGATGGTGTCGCCCGCTATCTGGGCACTGGCGGCCAGGCTGTCGCGCAGCGAGGTGCCCACGCTGGCGGCGAGCTGCTGGTAGGTGGCGCTGGCTTCAGTGTGGAAGGCCTGCTGTTGCGTCTGCAGCTGGCTGCCCAGGGCTTCGTGGCGGCGCTCCACCGCGTCGATGAGGCCTTGCAGGCGGTCCACCACCTGCGGCATGGCCAGGGCCTGCACCTGCAGGGCCTGGAACAGGTCTTCGCGCTGCTGCGCCTGCGAAAAGCCGCGCAACGTGGTGGCAATGCAGTGGTCCAGCGCACGCACGGCCTCCAGCCGCTCACGGCGGCACAGCGAGGACAGCAAACCCAGCATGGCCGATGTGGCCACGCCTGCTACGGATGTACCGAAGGACAGGCCCAGCCCCTTGATGGGCGCGGCCAGCGCGGCGCGGATGGCGTCCAGGTCGGCCGAGCCTTCCAGCGCAAACACCGCGCCCTTGAAGGTGACCACCATGCCCAGGAAGGTGCCCAGCATGCCCAGCATGACCAGCAGGCCCACCAAATACGGCGTCATGCCCGGGGACGGCAGGGCAACGCGCTCGCCCTCCACACGCTGGCGCACGGGTGCGCGCAGCGTGGGGTGCAGCAGCTGCAACCAGGCGGGCAGGTCGGCTACGGGCGCGCCAGCCTGCTGGGTGGCGGTACGCAGGCTGTCTGTAGCTTGCGCAAACTGCCACAGTTCGCGTGCACCCCAGCAGTACACGGCGGCGATCACCGCCGTCATCAGCAGCGCCAGGGCACTGGTGCCCACAAAGCCCCAGGCCACCCAGGCCACGGCCGCCAGCCCCAGGCCAAACACGGCCGCCATTCGTTGTGTGTTGTTCATCTCTGCTTCTCTCTCACGTTCCCTTGCGGGCGGCTTCCACCAACCCCTGCAGCGGCATCAGCCGCAATTCCAATTCGGCCGCCAACAGCGCCTGCACGTCCTGCTCGAAGGCGCGCACACCCACGGCGGGCAAGCCGCCCGCGGCCTGCATGTGCCAGTGCCAGCGCGGCTCCAGAAACGCCGGTATGGCGGCCCACACCGCCTGCTCACGCGCGGCCAGCATGGTTTCCATCACCGCGTCCAGCCCCGCCAACTGGCGCAGCGCACCGCTGCTGCGGGCCAACAGCTGGCGCAGCCCCTCGCGCAGCCGCGCGGTCTGGGTTGCCAGCTGCTTTTGCGTCAACAGGTAGCGCTTGTGCTGCGCGGCAAACACCGGCGCCTCGGCCACTGCCACGGCGGGCAGCGGGGCCAGGCGGGCGGCGCGGCCGCGCGGGGCGGGCTCGGGGGCACCATGCTGGGCTACCAGTGCGCGCAGTTCCTGCACGCCCTGCTCCCAGCGCACGTCCAGCAGGTCGGCATCGCGCTGGGGCAGCGCGGCGCGTTCGGCCGGGGCGGTTTCCAGCGTGCGCAGGGCGGCGTCCAGGCGCACGGCGTCCATGGCGCCGAGCCATTGGCTCAGGCGCTGCGCCACGTCCTGGATGTCGCCCGGAGGCAAGTCGCGCTGCCAGCGCTGCAGCAATGCCTGCAGGGCGCAGCGGTTGATCCGATACTGCAAAACCGTCCCTTGTTACTCGCGGCCGCTGGCTTCCCGGCTTTCCAGGCTTCGCGGCAAAACCGAGCATTTTCCCTCATCCGCCACCCCCGCTTTAGGGAGCCGCCCCCGCGCCGCACGGCCACCAGCGCCCGCCGCCTGCAATAATGGGCCGGCACACTACTTTCCCGGCGGCGCGCCCGCTGGCTACCGACCATGGCTTTGGCACGGAATTTCCTGACACCGACGGTTCTGGCAACAGTTTTGTGGGCCCTGGCAGGCTGCAGCAACCTGCTGCCTCACTCGCAGAGCCAGGTATCCGAATTCACCAGCTTTGCGCAGGCCCGCGACGCCATCGAGGCGCTGCAGCCGGGCACCAGCACCGTGGAGTCACTGCGCAAGCTCGGCATCGACCCGGCCAAGTCGGCCAACACCACCCTGCTCACCCACGCCGACGTGGTGCGCCGCTTCGTGCCCGCCAGCGTGATCGACAAGCGCGACCTGGACCCGGGCATCGTGCAGTGCCTGCAGGCCCGAGACACCTGCCGTGGTGTGGATGTGGTGGCATCCCACCTCGACACCGAGCGCCAGGGCAACTTCCTGGCCGACTTCTTCAACTTCAAGCGCCATACCGAGGTAACCGGCTGGCGCTTCAACGCGGTGGTGCTGCTGGTGGACAACGTGGTGGTCTACCGCACCTGGGGCGGCCAGCCCACCATCCACGAGACCGATGTGCGCCGCAACCCCTTGGGGCCACTGCAGGACATCGGCCCCTCCACCATCTCGGTGCCACCGCCGGTGGTGGTGAAGTAGACCAGCCCCAGCCCCCATCACCGGTCCGAAACCCTCGGGGCGATTGAATACACTCGCCAGCGATCTTTCGGGCCCGGCGGACTGGCGGTTTGGGCCGCAGCTGCACCTGCCACGCCCAAGTCGGCCCGGCATGCGGGGTGATTCACAGGAGAACATCAAATGAAACGTTGGATTGGATCTGCGCGTGCGTTCGCTCTCGCCGCAACTTGCGTCATGGCATCGGGCACCCCGGTCTGGGCGGCGCCGCCCGTGTGCCCGAACACGCTGCGCATTGCGCTGATTGACTTTGCATTTCCGCCCTACATGTTCGGCAAGGGCGACGCCATTGCCGACCCGCCGGGCAAGCATGTCGAGTGGATCCTGTCGGCCCTGGAGGCCAGCAACTGCAAGCCTGCCTTGCGCATGGTGCGCATGCCGGTGGCTCGGATGCGCGTGGAGCTGGCCGACGGCACCCTGGACATGCTCGTTGCCGGTTCGGACAACCCGGAAATCCGCGACATTTCAGCCATGCCGCTCAAGGGCGGCAGCCCCGACCCTGCAATGCGTGTGCAAGCCGTCGAATACGGCCTGTACGTGATGAAAGGGCAAAACCAGATTACCTGGGATGGGCGCAATCTCGTCGGCCCGCCAGGCTTTCGCGTCGGGGTAACGCCCCTGGTGGCGGCCAGCAGCTATGCCCACGAGCGTGGCTGGCGCACCGAGCAGGGGCAGTCGCCCACCGGCGTATTCAAGATGCTGCAGGGCGGGCGCATGCATGTCGCCTTCACCTCCGACACGGCCTACCTGTCCTTGCCGGAAGCCGAGCGCGCCGAAATTCAGAAACTGGAGCCCACGGTGCTGGTCACCAACTACTACCCGGTAGCCAGCAAGGCCTACTACGAGGCTTATCCGGAGTTCGTGACGAAGTTCTGGCGCGACCTGGTCAAGGCGGCGCGCAAAAACTGAGTGCCTCCGGCCTAGCGTCGTTTCGCAGGAACTCCCGAACGCGCTCTCATGCGAAACCAACAGCGTGCCTTCGGTCTACTGGGAAAGTCCTGGATCGATTTCCCACCCAGCTGTTGCAGTTCCCGGCCTTTTCTTCACACCAAAAAAATGGGCCAGCTTGCGCTGGCCCATTTCTGAATTTGGTTGACGATCAATAGCTGCGGCGAGCGTTGTCGTAGCCACCACTGTAGCCCCCGCTGCGTTGGGGACGGGCTTCCATTGGACGCGCGATATTCACAGTCAGATCACGACCACCCATGGTTGTGCCGTGCAGACCTTCGATGGCCGCTTGGGATTCCTGACTGTTGGACATTTCGACAAAGCCGAAACCCTTGGAGCGCCCTGTATCGCGCTCCATCATGACTTTGGCCGATTGGACGTTGCCGAACGAAGAGAACTGCTCGTGCAGATCGTTGTCGCGAACGGAATAGGACAGATTGCCGACATAAAGTCTATTGCTCATTTGGAGTCTTTCATGGATGCGCCAAGAACGATGGCGCGTGTTGCTAAAGGATTGAAGGTGGACCTCTGCGCCTCAAAAAGCGCGGGAGGCATGCAGAAAGAAGTTCAGGCGGGTTGGTTGCAAGGGTGCGCGGGTGGGATCCGAAGCCAGGGGCTCGGCCCGCTCTGTGCAGGCTGCGCTCAGTTCAGGGAGGCAGGGTTGAGAAGCCAATAGCGGCCTTGAGCAGCGGCATACATGAGCGCGCTGTCCTTCGATTTGAATTCCGGCTTGAACGTGTAGATGCGGTCATGGGTTTGCGTGCCCTGACCCCGGCGAATCGAGAGAAGCGCGGTGTGCTGATCCGCACCATGTGCGCGGCTGATCGGAGTGATCTGAAATTCGCCAAGGGCGAACGGTTGTGTGGAAGCAAATGACATATGAAATCTTGGTAGTCGAGCCCAACGGCCCGGAGTGATGTCGATCGCAAAGTGCGATGAACATCGGCCTTGGCGACACAGTGGTCGCGCAAATCAAGCTCGCCTAGAGGGAAAGTCAATCCACCGTTGGGCACGCAGAGGGGGTGCAAGGTGGAGGAGTGCGGTTTTGGGGTACCGCTGCCCAGATCGAAATTCGCTGCAGTTTGGGAAAGCAAAATTACTGCAGGTGATTAAATATAGCACACAACATTACTTTTGGCAATAAAACAAACAGCGTCGCGGAAAATGCGCGAAATGGCATTGCGGCGTTCGTGATTTGAAACACCTGACAGCCGGGATCGTCAATTCCTGCGGCCCACGGCCCCTTGAATCCGGGCCAAAAGGCCTTATCATTAGCACTCGCTGGAGTTGAGTGCCAACAAGGCACTTCAATCCAAGTTAGTAATGACCAACCATCGGTTGGTCTTGTTGTTCAGCTCTGTTGAAAATCCTAGGAGAGAAATCCATGAAACTGCGTCCTTTGGCAGACCGCGTGATCGTCAAGCGCGTTGAAAACGAAACCAAGACTGCCTCCGGCATCGTGATTCCCGACAGCGCTGCTGAAAAGCCCGACCAAGGTGAAGTCCTGGCCGTGGGCCCCGGCAAGAAGAACGACAAGGGCGAGCTGCTGGCCATGCACGTCAAGGTCGGTGACCGCGTCCTGTTCGGCAAGTACTCCGGCCAGACCGTCAAGGTCAACGGCGACGAGCTGCTGGTGATGAAGGAAGACGACCTGTTCGCAGTCGTCGAGTAATTCCACTCGCTATTCATTCAATAGCTGGCTACGCAGTATTCACGCGGGCTAGCGGCATATTTGACACATTTTTAGGAGCCAAACATGGCAGCAAAAGACGTAGTATTCGGCGGCGAAGCCCGCGCACGCATGGTTGAAGGCGTGAACATCCTGGCCAACGCAGTGAAGGTCACCCTGGGTCCCAAGGGCCGCAACGTGGTGCTCGAGCGCTCCTTCGGCGCCCCCACCGTGACCAAGGACGGTGTGTCCGTGGCCAAGGAAATCGAACTGAAGGACAAGCTCATGAACATGGGCGCCCAGATGGTCAAGGAAGTGGCTTCCAAGACTTCTGACAACGCTGGCGACGGCACCACCACCGCTACCGTGCTGGCCCAAGCCATCGTGCGCGAAGGCATGAAGTACGTGGCCGCTGGCATGAACCCCATGGATCTGAAGCGCGGTATCGACAAGGCCGTGGCTGCGCTGATCGAAGAGCTGAAGAAGGCTTCCAAGCCCACCACCACTTCCAAGGAAATCGCCCAAGTGGGTTCCATTTCCGCCAACTCTGACTCCAGCATCGGCGAAATCATCGCCAACGCCATGGACAAGGTCGGCAAGGAAGGCGTCATCACCGTCGAAGACGGCAAGAGCCTGAACAACGAGCTCGACGTCGTCGAAGGCATGCAGTTCGACCGCGGCTACCTGTCGCCCTACTTCATCAACAACCCCGAAAAGCAAGCTGCGATTCTGGACAACCCCTTCGTGCTGCTGTTCGACAAGAAGATCAGCAACATCCGCGACCTGCTGCCCACCCTGGAGCAAGTTGCCAAGGCTGGCCGTCCGCTGCTGATCATTGCCGAAGACGTGGACGGCGAAGCGCTGGCCACCCTGGTGGTGAACACCATCCGCGGCATCCTGAAGGTGGTGGCTGTCAAGGCTCCTGGCTTCGGCGACCGCCGCAAGGCCATGCTGGAAGACATCGCCATCCTGACCGGCGGCAAGGTCATCGCTGAAGAAGTGGGCCTGACCCTGGAAAAGGTGACCCTGGCCGACCTCGGCTCTGCCAAGCGCATCGAAGTGGCCAAGGAAAACACCACCATCATCGACGGCGCTGGCGTGGCGGCTGACATCGAAGCCCGCGTCAAGCAAATCCGCATCCAGATCGAAGAAGCCACTTCCGACTACGACCGCGAGAAGCTGCAAGAGCGCGTGGCCAAGCTGGCCGGCGGTGTTGCCGTGATCAAGGTGGGCGCTGCCACCGAAGTCGAAATGAAGGAAAAGAAGGCCCGCGTGGAAGACGCCCTGCACGCTACCCGCGCTGCGGTGGAAGAAGGCATCGTGGCCGGTGGCGGCGTGGCCCTGCTGCGCGCCCGTCAGGCTGCTGGCACCATCAAGGGTGACAACGCTGACCAGGACCACGGCATTGCCCTGGTGCTGAAGGCCATCGAAGCCCCCCTGCGCGAAATCGTGTTCAACGCCGGTGGCGAAGCCTCTGTGGTGGTGAACGCTGTGTTGGCCGGCAAGGGCAACTACGGCTTCAACGCTGCCAACGACACCTACGGCGACATGATCGAAATGGGTATCCTGGACCCCACCAAGGTAACCCGTACCGCCCTGCTGAACGCCGCTTCCGTGGCTTCGCTGATGCTGACCACCGAGTGCATGGTTGCCGAGACTCCCAAGACCGAGTCCGCTCCCGCCATGCCCGACATGGGCGGCATGGGTGGCATGGGCGGCATGGGCATGTAATTGCCCGGCTGCCTGGAGGCCGCAAGGCTTCCAGCCGCAAGAAACAAAGCCTGCAAGGTTTGCGCCTTGCAGGCTTTTTTCATGGCGCAAGCCGCGCGAACGGCAATGGCTATGTTTGCTTGACAGGCAGCGCCATGGAAAAACGGGTCAGCCCGTTGTCGGAACTGGCCTGGATGCTGCCGCCGTGGGCCTGCACCACGGCTTGGGTGATGGCCAGCCCCAAGCCGGTGCCCTCCCCGGTGGCCTGCTGGCGCGAGGGGTCGGCTCGGTAGAAGCGCTCGAACAGGTGCGGCAGGTGGGCAGCGTCGATGGTGGGCCCCGGGTTTTCCACCACCAGCAGGGCACGCTCACCTTCAACGCCCAGTTCGACCCGCACAGCGCCGCCCTGTGGGGTGTAGCGCAGCGCGTTGGAGAGCAGGTTGCTCACGGCGCGGCGCAGCATCAGGCGATCACCCCACACCTGGCACGCGCCCTGCAGTTCCAGCCGCACGCCCTTGTCCTCGGCCAGGGCCTCGTAGAAGTCGAACAGGTTGCGCACCTCCTGCGCCAGGTCCACGCGCTCGCCATGCGCGGCGATCCAGTCACCCATCTGCCCATACTCGGCCTTGGCCAGCAGCAGCATGTCGGCAATCATGCGCGCCAGGCGCTCGTATTCCTCGGCATTGGACTCCAGCGTGGCGCGGTAGCTGTCGGCATCGCGGCTGCGCGACAGGGCCACCTGGGTTTCGGTCATGAGGTTGCTGATGGGCGTGCGCAGTTCGTGGGCGATGTCGGACGAAAAGTCGGACAGGCGCTTGAACGCGTCCTGCAGCCGCTCCAGCATGGCGTTGAGTGAGGCCGTGAGTTCGGCCAGCTCCGGGGGAACGGCGGTTTCCGGCAGGCGCTCGTGCAGCCGGTGCGCGGTCATGTCGGTGAGCTGCGCACGCATGGAACGCAGCGGTGCCAAGCCACGGCTGGCGGCGAGCCAGCCGATGAACCCCATGGCCAGTGCGGCGCAGGCCACGAACACCCACAGGGCACGCATCAGGTTGTGGATGAACATCTGGTGGTGGCCAATGTCCAGCCCCACCGCCACCACCACCATGGACGATTGCGGCGTGGCCGTGGCCACCTTCAGGGCCGTACCGCGGAAGCTGCGCCCATCGTGCTCCCACTGGAACAGGCGGCCGGTCAGCCGGGTTGGCGCCATGGCCAGGCGCTCGGCAGGAAAAACGACTCCGGGCGTCTGCAGCAGCACCTCGCCGCCGGGGCCGACGATCTGCACCGCCAGGTCCTGGTGGCCGATCAGCGCGTCCTGCAGCTGCGAGGGCAAGGCATCCAGCTCGTTCTTCGCGGACACCCGTTCGATGGCGTGCTGCGCCAGCTGGAGCTTGCCCGCCAGGGCATCGAAATCCTGCTGCTCGAAATGGTGGTTCACGGCCATGCCCACGAGCCAGCCCAGCACCAGCAATACCGCACTCGACCCCAGGGCAAACAGCAGCGTCAGCCGGGCTGTGAGGGACAAGCGTGCCATCACGCTTGCCCGGGCACTTCGAGCACGTAGCCCATGCCGCGCGCGGTGCGGATGAGCTTGGGCTCGTAGGGGTCGTCCACCTTGGCGCGCAGTCGGCGGATGGCCACTTCGATCACATTGGTGTCACTGTCGAAGTTCATGTCCCACACCTGCGAGGCGATCATGGAACGCGGCAGCACCTCGCCCTGGCGGCGCATCAGCAGTTCCAGCAGGGAAAACTCCTTGGCGGTGAGTTCGATGCGGTCGCCGCCGCGCACCACCCGCCGGCGCAGCAGGTCCAGCTCCAGGTCGGCCACACGCAGCACACTGGGCTCCAGCTGGCTCTTGCCGCGGCGCAAGAGCGTGCGCACGCGGGCCAGCAGTTCGGAAAATGCAAACGGTTTTACCAGGTAGTCATCGGCACCAAGCTCCAGGCCTTTTACCCGGTCTTCCACCTGGTCGCGCGCCGTGAGGAACAGCACCGGCAGTTGCCTGCCCGCCTGGCGGATGCGCTCCATCACCTGCCACCCGTTCAGGCTCGGCAGCATCACGTCGAGGATGAGCAGATCAAAGTCGCCGGTCAGGGCCAGGTGCAGCCCATCCTGGCCATCGGTGGAAAGTTCCGTGACGAAGCCTGCCTCGCTCAGACCCTGGCGCAAGTAGTCGCCAGTCTTGGGCTCGTCTTCCACGATCAGTATCTTCACTGCCAGTCTCCTCGCGCTCCGTTTTTCGCAGCCCGCCATTGTGCGCCGGGCTACCGCCATCCACCGCAAGCTGACATATTTGTAATCTGGAGGACAGGCAAATGACGCGCTGGCACAAGCAGAATCCGGCGAACTTCACCGACATCAGGAAAACAGGAGTGGATCACGTGACGAACGACAACAGGCGCAGCACGGCGGGTCGGCTGCTGACGGCGGTACTGGCCGCCATGCCCCTGGCGCTGTGGGCGCAGACCCCCGCCACCATCACCCAGGAGTCCGATTGGCGCCGCGCCAATGACGCTGTAGGCGCCTTGAAACGCGGGCATGCCGACGTGCTGCGCTGGGAGCAAGCCAACCCGGTCGCGCAAGACGGCGCGCCCAGCACTGCACTTACCGCGCTGCCCGATGCGGGCGCTGCCATCCGCCTGGCCTGGCAGGCCCACCCGGATTTGGTGGTGCCACTCGCACGTCTGGGGGCAGACGCAACGCAGGCCATTGTTGAAGGCCGCTGGCTGGGGCTGGACCCCAGCTTGCAGCGCCGCATCGAAGGCATGGCCGAAGTGCTGGAGGTTGCCACCCTGGCGCGCAAGGCGTGGCTTGAGGCCGTAGCCGCGCGGCAACTGGTACAGCACCGCCGTGCCATGCTGGACGCGACCGAAGCGGCGAAGGACTTGGGTGAGCGCATGGTCACGGTGGGCAACTGGAGCAAGCTGCAATTGGCCCCGCTGACCCTGGCGCACGCCAGTGCCCGCATGGACCTGCGCCGTGCGCAGCACGGTGCCGACATGGCCCAGAGCCAGCTGGTCAAGGCCCTGCGCCTGACCGGCAGTGCCAGCGCCTTTGCGCTACCCGACCAGCTTCCGGCTGTACCGACGAACCTGGTGTCGCCCGCAGCCCTGCAGACCCATGCCGAGGCCCTGGCGCGCCAACTGCCGGGCACCGAGGCGCGGCGCAACCAGGCCCTGCTGCGAGATGCGCGCAAGACCATGGAGACGGCCCATGCGCTGGCGCAGGACAGCACCGAAGTCGTGCTCAAGACCCGGGAATTCATTACCGAGGAAACCCTGCTGCACTACAACGGCATGCTCAAGAGCGTGTGGGACCTGCTGGGCGAAGTGCGCAACCAGTCGCAGGCGGCGCTGGAAGCCATCAACGCCCAGCGCGACTTCTGGCTTGCCGATGCCGACCTGCAGTGGGTACTGCAAGGCGGCGAGCCCGCCAATCTGGTTTCATTGAATGGAGGGGCCGCCGACGCCCCGGCCGCTGCAGCTCACTGAGAGGATTTTCCCGATGACGACTCCTTCCCGACGCCAATTCTTCACCGGCGCCGCCGCATCGGTGGCCGGCCTGGCCGTAGCCCGCTCGGCCCTGGCCGGGCTGCCCGAACCCGTGATCCAGACTTCGGTCTCCACCGCCCCGCCTCTGGTCCCCACTACGGGCCGCCCCTACAACCCGGTGGTCACGCTCAATGGCTGGACCCTGCCCTGGCGCATGAACAATGGCGTCAAGGAATTCCACCTGGTGGCCGAGCCCGTGGTGCGCGAAGTGTCGCCCGGCTTCAAGGTGAACATGTGGGGCTACAACGGCCAGAGCCCGGGCCCGACCATTGAAGTCGTGGAAGGTGACCGCGTGCGCATCTTCGTGACCAACAAGTTGCCTGAGCACACCACCATCCACTGGCACGGGCAGCGCCTGCCCTGCGGCATGGATGGCGTCGGTGGCCTGACGCAGCGCGCCATCCCCGTGGGCAAGACCTTCGTGTACGAGTTCGAAGCCCGCCGACCCGGCACCTTCATGTACCACCCCCATGCCGATGAGATGGTGCAGATGGCCATGGGCATGATGGGCATGTGGGTAACCCACCCCAAGGCCAAGCACCCCCACATCAGCGAGGTGGATCGGGACTTCTGCTTCCTGCTCAATGCCTTCGATGTCGAGCCAGGCAGCAAGACGCCCAAGGTCAACACCATGACGGACTTCAACATCTGGTGCTGGAACAGCCGCGTGTTTCCCGCCATCGACACGCTCAACGTGCGGCTCGGTGACCGGGTGCGCATCCGCGTGGGCAACCTCACCATGACCAACCACCCGATCCACCTGCATGGTCATGAATTCCTGGTGACTGGCACCGATGGGGGTCCGACCCCGCCAAGCACGCGCTGGTACGAAGTGACGACCGACATTGCCGTGGGCCAGATGCGCCAGATCGAGCTGCTGGCCGATGAAGAAGGGGACTGGGCCATGCACTGCCACAAGAGCCACCACACCATGAACGCCATGGGGCATGGTGTACCGACCATGATTGGCGTCGACCACCGCGGACTGGTGGGCAAGATCCAGAAGGTGGCGCCCGACTACATGCTCATGGGCGAGCGTGGCATGGCCGACATGGGCGAAATGGAGATGCCCCTGCCCGACAACACCGCACCGATGATGACCGGTAGAGGGCAATTCGGCCCGCTGGAAATGGGCGGCATGTTCACCGTCTTCAAGGTCCGCAAGGACCAGCCCCCCGGCGACTACAAGGACCCCGGCCCCTACCGCTTTCCTGCCGGCACCGTGGCGTATGAATGGACTGGGGCACTACCCGCGCCCCAGCGCCCTGCGGCCACGCCCTCATCGGCACCGGGCGCAGCCAAGGCGATCAAGCCCAAGATGGATGGCATGGGGCATTGAGCACCCGGCCATCCACACCTACCATCCGATTGATTCATTTCGAGGAGCCCCATGAAACCCATTCTCTCCAAACCTACCGCGGTGCTGCTGGCCGGCTGTCTGGCAGCCGGTGCAGCCCTGGCCAGCGGCACCCACAGTGGCGGACATGAGCACTACAGCTACGGTGCGCCAGGCGTCGCGGCCAAGGTCACCCGCACCATCGAGGTCGAGGCCGCGGACACCATGCGCTTCACCCCTGCGACTATTGCCGTGAAAAAGGGCGAAACCATCCGCTTCGTCATCCGCAATGTCGGCGCCGTGGCCCACGAGTTCAGCCTGGGTACGCAGAAGGAGCTCGACGAACACTACGAGGTGATGAAGAAGTACCCCAACATGGAGCACGACGAGCCCAACAAGATTTCGCTCCAACCGGGTGCACAGGGTGAAATCATCTGGCGCTTCAGCAAGTCCGGCAACGTGCCGTTCGCCTGCCTGCATGTTGGCCACTACGACGCCGGCATGAAGGGCGTGGTCAAGGTCAAATGAATCGAATGGAGTACTCTTCCATGACACTACACAGCTACCTGCTATCGCGCGGCGTCGGTCTGGCCCTGGCCGCATGCGCAGCAAGCCTGCCCGCCTGGGCCCAGACGACTGCCACCACCGCCCCGCAGGCCACCGCCCCAGCCGCACCCAGCCTCACGACCGGCGAAGTGCGCAAGATCGACCGGGAAGCGGGCAAAATCACCCTCAAGCACGGCGAGATCAAGCACCTGGACATGCCCCCTATGACCATGGTGTTTGTCGTCAAGGACAAGGCCTTGCTGGACAAGACCACGGTCGGTGCCAAGATCCTGTTCATGGCCCATTACGACAACGGTCTGATGACGGTGACCGAGATCCAGCCCGCCCCGTAATTCCATTTCAAAATCACCCGTGTCGTTGTTGCTTCGCCTTGCCCTCCGGCGCCGTCCGGGACGGCGCCGGACATGCGTTTGCACTGTCTGCGGCTTCGCGCCTAGACACAAATGATTTGGAAATGGAATGAGCCCCCCTGCACCCGGCACCACGCCGCACCCGATGTGCGGCTTTTTTGCGCCTGCCCGCTCGCAAGCTGACAGGAACGTAATGTTGCCGTCATCTTGGCGGCGGGGTCCCGCGCCTAGACTGGTACCCATAGGAATCATTGACTGGAGAACCCCCATGCAAGCGTCCCCCCTTCTGCGCCGTCGTGAATGGCTGGCTGCAGCCCTGTGTCTGCCCTGGGCCGCCCAGGCAGCGTCGCCTGCATTGCCCCTGGTGGAAGTCTGGAAGGACCCAAGCTGCGGCTGCTGCAAGGACTGGGTGTCCATCATGGAACAGGCCGGGTTCCCGGTGCGCGTATTCGAGACCGGCAACAACGCCATGCGCGCCCAGTTGGGCATGCCCGTGAAGCTGGGTTCCTGCCATACGGCCCGCGTCGCGGGCTACGCCATCGAGGGCCATGTTCCGGTGCGCGAGATTCAGCGTCTGCTGCGCGAAAGACCCCAGGCCATCGGGCTCACCGTACCCGGCATGGTGGTGGGCTCGCCCGGCATGGACGGACCGGCCTACCAAGGCCGCAAGGACCCGTACGCGGTGCTGCTGGTGCTGCCCAACGGGCAGACCACGGTGTACCAGAAATACGCCTGAGGACGCTGCCACATGGACCCCAAGAACCACTTCACCACGCGGCGCGGCTTCATTGCCGCCAGTGGTTTCGGTGGCCTGAGCCTGTACGGCCTGTGGGCTGCCTACGGCGCAGCCCCGGGCCCCCTGGCGCTGCTGGGGCTGGACCACACCCCCGCCTCCACCGAGGCTGCGCACGCCGAACACGGCGGCGCTGCGGCGCCCGCCTCGGGTGGTCATCCAGGGCATGGTGCGGCGGCAACGGGGCCGTCCGCCCAGGAGTTCAGCCGCATGACGGAGGAATTCGTCGAACG
Source organism: Curvibacter sp. APW13 (assembly GCF_032337135.1). NCBI lineage: Bacteria > Pseudomonadati > Pseudomonadota > Betaproteobacteria > Burkholderiales > Comamonadaceae > Curvibacter > Curvibacter sp. APW13. The sequence continues at coordinate 220,498 of NZ_JAVXZZ010000004.1, forward strand.
CTACCGGCTCCCGGACGGAAGCGTCTATCCGCGCCGCCTGGCCGCTGGCACCCTGCCCGCAGCCGACGCGCATGCAGGGCACGCCATGGCCACCGACCCGCACGCCGACCATGCCTTGCCTGCCACAGCTGACCCGCACGCGGGGCGCAGCGCCTCCCCTGCAGGGGCCACTGCCACCCCAGACTCCCATGCAGGCCATGCGGGGCATGGAGGCGAGGCCAGCACAACGGCGTCTGCAGACAAGAGCCAGCCCATCGATGTGCTGATGACCGCTGGCCGCTGGTACTACCTGCCCAACACCTTGCGCCTCGATGCCGGCCAGGCCTACCGCTTCAGGATGATGGCGGTGGACATCGCCCACGGCGCCTCCATCCAGCTGGGTCAGGGCGGGCGCATGATGCGACTGCAACCTGGGCGCATCACCGAAGCGGCGCTCACGTTTCAGAAGCGGGGGCGCTACCTGATGGTCTGCTCCGTGTACTGCGGTGAAGCACACCAGTTGATGCGGGCAACGATCGAGGTGCTCTGACCATGGCACACACTCCCACCTACCCTCAACGCCTGGCCGCCTTGCCCGCGCCGGATCGCTCACTCTTCAAGGCCATGGCCGCCGTGGCCCTGCTGGCGCTGTTCATCGGCATCCTGGCCGGTGTGGCCACCGCCCTGGTGCGTGGGGGCGTGCTCAGCGTGCCCATGGCCGACGGCTACCGTTTTCTCACCGTGCACGGCGTGGGCATCTTCTTCTACTGGCTCTTCACTACCCAGAGCGCCTTGCTGCTGGCGCTGGCGGCGTGCGAGCACGGGCACGGCCTGGCATGGCGCCCCCTGGCCTGGGCGGCCTTTGGCCTGATGCTGGTGGGCTTTTGCTTGAGCATGGCGGGCTCGGTGTCCGGAACGCCTTTGCTCTACAACGGCTCACCCGAGCTGGTGCGCGACAACCCGCGGGACCTGCTGCTGTTCAACAGCGGCTACAGCCTGCTGGGCCTGGGCCTGATGCTGCTGCCCCTGAGCGCCATCGTGACGCTGTTGCGCCCGCGCTGGAACGGGAGCCAGGAAACGCTCAGCGCCGTAGGCTTTGCCCTGTTCGCCTGGGCCGGCTTCCTGGTGGTGACCGGCTTTGCCGCGCTCTACACCTTTGTGCCGGGTGTGCTGTGGGCACTGGATGCAGGCCCGTTCCCGCTGAGCCACGGCACACGCTGGCACATCGTATTCCACAACATGCACTACCTGCCACTGATGGCCACGGTGATCCTGTGGTACGTGCTGGTGCAGGCACTCACCGGCGTGAAGTCGGTGTTCGGCGAGCGCTTCTCGAAGATCGTGTTCTCCATGTACCTGGTGTTCGTGCCACCGACCTCGCTGTACCACATGTTTCTGGAGCCGGACCTGCCTAAGGTAGTGCAGGTGGCGGGCTCGCTGCTGTCGCTGTTCGTCAGCGTGCCCACGCTCACTGCCTTCCTGATCATCGTGGCGTCGCTGGAAGTGCATGCCCGCTCGCAGGGCGGGCGCGGCCTGTTCGGCTGGATGGCCATGCTGCCCTGGCGCAACCCGGCCATGTCGGCCATGGGCGCGGCAGTACTGAGCATGGGGTTCGGGTTGGTGTTTGCCTTTGTGCTGATCCAGGGGCAGCTGGCGCCGCTGCTGTCCGACACCTTCTTCGTGCCCGGCTACTTCCACTTCTTCACCGTGGGCACGGTGAGCCTGACCCTGCTGGCCGCCCTGTCCGTGGTGCTGCCCGCCATCGGTGGGCGCACACTGTGCAAGCCAACGCTGCTGCGCTGGATGCCCTGGTTGGCCTTGGCAGGCTTGCTGGTGTTCGGTGCGGCCGGCGTCACCGCTGGCTACCTGGGCGTGCCGCGCCGCGTCATGGACGTGGGCTACCAGCAGCAGGCTCCGGCCCTGTGGCACAGCCTGATGCTGGCAGTGGCCGTAGGCGGCAGCATCATGGCCACGGCCTTGCTGGTGTTCGCCGGTGGCATCGCCGCGAGTTTGCTGCCCGCCAGTCGACCCGGCGGTGCCGTGTCCGGCATGCAGGTTTCCTGGGACGGAACGGCCGTGCAAGTGGGCACACAAGCCTGGGTGGGCCCGGTGTCCATCCTGCTCATCGTGGCCGCCATGTATGTGTTTTCCGCCCTCGGGTTTGAGCTGATGCAGTCCTTGCCCCTCACGGCCGCGGGTGGCGGTGGCCATTGAACTGGAAGGAGCGCTGGCACATGAACGAAGATTTCTGGCTCATTGTCCCGGTGGCCGTGGTCTGGGCTATCCTGGGCGTGCTGTATGCCTTGGCGCCCTGGGGCGACATGATCGGCTACGCCTGGGTGTGGGGCTTTGGCTCCGTGTTCTTCATGGGTCTGGGTGGCCTGCTGCTACATCGCTTCCCGCAACGCGCAAAGCCGTAGTGCAGGCCATCGCCCCTTCAAGCTGGTTGCTCCGGGGCGGCAACCCAACATCGAAAGGAAACACACCATGCAATCGCGCACCATTGGATTTGCCGCATCGCGTCTGGCACTGGCCCTGTCGCTCGCATTCGCAGGGTTTGGCGCGTGGGCGCAAGCCCCAAAGGCCGAAGACCACACGGCCCACCACCCTGCCGATGCCGCCTCTGCGCCCAAACCAGCCCCCAAGGCTGCAGCCCCCAAACCCGCTGCAAAGCCTGCGTCAGCCCCGGCCCAGCCCGCTGCCATGGACAAGAGCAGCATGGACAGGATGGAGCAGATGGATGCCAAGATGAAAGCCATGCAGGAGATGCGCGAAAAGTTCATGGCCGCCAAGACGCCCGAAGAGCGCATGGCCCTCATGCCCGAACACATGAAGACCATGCAGGACGCCATGGCGATGATGGCGGAGATGCGCGCTGGCAGCGCCGCCGACAAGGGCGGCATGGGCATGATGGCCGACAAAGGCCACAAGGGAATGATGATGGGCGGTGGTGACAAACCCTCCATGATGGACAAGATGCCCATGGACATGATGGCCAAACACAAGATGATGGAAAAGCGCATGGACATGATGGAGTCCATGATGCAGATGATGATGGACCGCATGCAGGCGTCCGCCGCCAAATGAAGCCGCTGGTGTGGCCTACTGTTGGCCGCGAACGCTGCCCGCGCACCTTGTGGAGACCTACGGCATGGAAACGCATCAGCACGACCTGAGCCACCTGTTCCGCCAGCTGGGCTACTCCGGAGCGCCCGAGCACATCGACCAGTTCATTGCCACGCACCGGCTCGAACAGGGCGTGTCCCTGCCCGACGCGGTGTTCTGGACGCCGGCCCAGGCCCATTTCCTGCGCCGCGCACTGGCGGACGACTCCGACTGGGCCGAAGTGGTGGACATGTTCGCGGTACGTCTGACCCGCTGAGCACGCCCCAGTCGCTACTGTTTCAGTAGCTGTCTACGCAATATTCATGCGGGCAAAGTGCCAATTTCACTGCCAAGAGCGGCCCAGTCGCGCTGCGCCTGGGCCGCGTTGTGGAAATGCACCGCATGCCAGCCCAGCGCACGGGCGGCTTGCACGTTGCCCAGCAGGTCGTCGAAGAAAACGGTCTGCGCGGGCACCAGCTGGTGGCGATCCTGCAGCGCCCGGTAGATGGCTTCTTCGGGCTTGATGGCGCCGATGTCGCCCGAGAAGATGCCACCGTCAAACCAGTTCAGGAATTCGAATTCGCGCTCCAGCACCCGGGCGTAATCCACCGGCATGTTGGACAGGAAGTACAGGCGAACATCCTCACCGGCCTCACGGCGCGCACGCAAGGAGGCGAGCCACTCCACGGTGTCGTGCATGGGCAGCAGGCGCTGGCCAATGCCACGCACCAGTGCATCGAAGCGCGGCTGGTCCAGCCCCAGTCTCGCGCTGGTGCGGGCAATGACCTCGTCCATGGAGTGCACGCCGCGGTCGTAGTTCTGCCAATCCTCGTGCCCGAAGACCGCGTGGGCCAGGTGCCCCGCATGGGCCGGTGTGTCTGCCTGCTGCGGAAAGCACTCGGCCAGCAGATTCAGCGGTTGCCAGGTGACGAGCACGGCGCCGAAGTCGAATACGTAGTTCATGGTTCTTCCTGTGTCTGCAAGGCGCGGCGAAGCGCCGCGGCCAGTCGTTTCGGTTGTGTCTGCGCCAGTGTCACGCGGGTGAGCCCTTGCCAGTGCGCGAAGCGCGCCACGCACCGGGCCACGTCCTCCACCTGAGCATCATTCCAGGGACTTCCCGGCTCGGCGTACAGTGACTTGACCTCCAGCACGCCCTCCTGCCGGTGTGCCTTGGAATCGAGCCGCCCAATGAGTTCGCCCCGACAGAGAATGGGCAGCACGAAGTAGCCGTAGCGACGCTTGGCTTCCGGCGTGTAGCACTCCAGCCGGTAGTCGAAGCCAAAGAAGTCCAGCGCGCGGGCGCGGTCCCACACCACCGGATCGAAGGGAGACAGCAGGGCCGTGTGGGTGGCCTGCAGTGTGCCGCGCTGCGCGCGCCGCAACAAGGCAGCGTGGTCGGCATGGACGTAGCCCGGCTCATCCCAGCCTTCCACCGCCACCGACAGAAGCGTGCCCGACGCCACTGCCGCATCGAGCTCAGTGCGGCTGAAACGGGGCTTCAGGCGGAAATAGTCATGCAGCCAGCTGGCTTTGGCCACGCCCAGCGCCCGCACCGAGTGCTCGAGCATGTAAGCGCGCACTTGCGCGGGCAACGGCAGAGGTGCGTCATGCAGCGCGGCAGGTAACACACGCGCGGTGAGGTCGTACACGCGCTGGAACTTGTCGCGGCGCGCCACCATGAGGTCGCCATTGGCGAATAGGGCTTCCAGCCAGCGCTTCTCGTCCTTCCAGCCCCACCAGGGGCTGCTGGCCGCGTCGGGCCGGGCAAAGTCGGCACTGCGTACCGGGCCGGTGGCAGCAATATGCTGCAGCAGCTGCGCCACCTGGTCGGCGTCGCGTTGCAGGGTCTGCTTCGCATGCTTCAGGCCCCAGTGGCTGCGCACGCTGGCATTGCAGGCGCGGTGCAACGGCCAGTCGGGCATGGGGGCGAAGCAAGCCTCATGCGCCCAGGTCTCGAAGATGTGGCCCCGCGCCAGCGCCTCGTCCAGCCACTGGGCGGGGTAATCCCCCAGCCGCGCGTGCAGCACCAGGTAGGGGCTGCGCGCCACCACGTGGATGGTGTCGATCTGCAGCAATGCCATGCGGTCGATTGCTGCGAGCAGGTGCTTGCGGGTCGGGGTTTTGGGAGGTGCGCTCAGCAGGCCCTGGGCCGCCAGGTGCAGGTGGCGGGCTTGCTGGAGAGAAATCATGTCCGTTGCGTAAGTCGTGGAGCAGCGCGATGGGGGCGGGCGGCGGGCTCATGCTGCCAAATGCGCAGAAGTCGCCCGCCACCCTCCCCCATCGCGCTTTTCACTATCTTGCTACTTTCGCAACAAAGCCAACAGACCCGCCGTAGAGCCATCCAGCCCCGTCACATCACCGGACGCCAGCCGCGGCTCGATGTCCTTGGCCAGCACCTTGCCCAATTCCACACCCCATTGGTCAAAGCTGTTGATGCCCCACAGGCTGCCCGACACGAACACGCGGTGTTCCTGCAGCGCGATGAGGGCGCCCAGCGACTCGGGAGTGAGATCGTCCAACAGCAGGAAGGTGCTGGGGCGGTTGCCGGTGAAGTGCTTGTGACCACCAGCATCCGATTTACCCAGCATCAGTGCCTGGGCCTGGGCCACGGCGTTGGCCAGCAGCATGGGGTGGTGGCCGGCCAGGTCATGGCGCACCTTCTTCACGACGATGAACTCCACAGGCACCACGTCGGTTCCCTGGTGCAGCATCTGGAAGTAGGCGTGCTGCCCGTTGGTGCCGGGCTCGCCCCACAGCACCGGCGAAGTGCCATACGCCAGCGCCTCGCCCTGTGCGTCGACGCGCTTGCCGTTGCTCTCCATTTCCAGCTGCTGCAGGTAGGCCGGCAGGCGCGCCAGGGCGCTGTGGTAGGGCGCGATGGAGCGGCTGGTGAAGCCGTGGAAATTGCGGTACCAGACGTCGAGCAACCCCAGGCGCACCGGCAGGTTCTGCGCCAGCGGCGCGGTGCGGAAGTGCTCGTCCATGGCGTGGGCACCGGCCAGGAAGCCGCGGAAACCTCCTGCGCCGATGGCGATGGCAATCGGCAGACCGATGGCCGACCACAGCGAGTAGCGCCCGCCCACCCAATCCCAGAAGCCGAAGGTGGTGGAGATGCCAAAGGCTTTGGCCGCCGCCACGTTGGTGGTCAGCGCGGCGAAGTGGCGTTGCGTGTCGGTGCCGCCCTGCGCCAAAAACCAGGCCTTGGCCGACTGCGCATTGGCCATGGTCTCCACGGTGGTGAATGTCTTGCTGGCAATGAGGAACAGCGTGTTCTCAGCCTTCAGGCCCTTCAACACAGCGGCCAGTTCATGGCCGTCCACATTGCTCACGAAATGCAGGCGCTTTCCCGGGTGGGCGAAGGCTTGCAAGGCGCGCACTGCCATCTGCGGGCCGAGGTCGGAGCCACCGATGCCGATGTTGACGATGTCGGTAATGGCCGCGTCGGCACGCACTAGCTCCGCATAGGCCAGCATGGCGTCCAGCGTGACATGCACCTTGGCCTGCTCTGCCGCTACGAAATCAGTAGCTGCTTGCGCAATATTCACGTGGGCAGAAGCCGGTTTTCGCAACCAGACATGGGCCACAGCCCGGTTTTCCGTGTTGTTGATGGCCTCGCCCGCGAACATCGCATCGCGGTGCGCTTCCAGGCCGCATTCCTGCGCCAACTGCAGCAACAGGGCCTCCGTGGCCGTGTCAATGCGGTTCTTGGACAGGTCCGCAAACACGTGGGGGGCCTGCTGGCTGAAGCGTTGAAAACGCGCGCTCTCCTGCGCAAAGGCCTCGCGCAGGTCCATCTGGCGCCCGTTCGCATCGAACGCTGCGCGCAATTGGGCCCACACGGGCGTGCGGTCACACCGGGTACGTACCATGGTGTGCCTCCCTTACGCCGCGAGCAGCAGTTGCTCGAGCTTGACCGCATCCACGCAGAACGCGCGGATGCCTTCGGCCAGCTTTTCGGTCGCCATCGCGTCGTTGTTCAGCGCGAGGCGGAAACCGCCCTCGTCGTAGCGCACGGGCTCCAGCGGCAGGGCCTGGGCGGCTTCAGCACTCAGCGCCTGCTGCAACGGTGCGTTGCTGGCGGCCAGTTCAGCCAACAGCTCAGGGCTGATGGTCAGCAGGTCGCAGCCGGCCAGCGCGGTGATCTGGCCCACGTTGCGAAAGCTCGCACCCATGACCTCGGTGGCAATGCCGAACTTCTTGTAGTAGTTGTAGATCTGGGTCACCGATTTCACGCCCGGGTCGTTGGCACCGGCGTTCTCGGCCTCCACCCAGCCCGCACCCGCCGACTTCTTGTACCAGTCGTAAATGCGGCCCACAAAGGGGCTTATCAGCTGCACCTTGGCCTGGCCGCAGGCCACAGCCTGGCAGAACGAGAACAGCAGCGTGAGGTTGGTATGGATGCCCTTGCGCTCCAGCGCCTGGGCCGCCTGAATGCCTTCCCAGGTGGACGCCACCTTGATGAGCACACGCTCGGGCGAAATGCCCTGGGCCTGGTACAGCTCGATCAGGCGCTCGCCACGGGCCACGGTGGCTTCGGTGTCGAAGCTCAGGCGGGCGTCCACTTCGGTGGACACGCGACCGGGAATGATGGACAGGATTTCGCAGCCGAAGCGCACCAGCAGGCGGTCCACGATCTCGTCGAGGGCACGACCACGGAACTGGGCCACCGTGTCCTTCAGCAAAGGCGCGTATTCGGCCTTCTGCACTGCCTTGAGGATGAGCGACGGGTTGGTGGTGGCATCTTGCGGCTTGAATGCGTCGAGTTGCTTGAAATCTCCGGTGTCGGCGACCACGGTGGTGAAGGATTTGAGTGCGTCGAGTTGGGTCATGGAAACAAGAAGTGCTGGCCGCGAACGGCGAGGTCGATGTAACTAAGTTAGCGAGGGCTTGAATTATCAATGAAACAAAGTTACATTACAACCGTAATTTTCTTGTAACTATTGAACATCAATCAGTATGAGCTTTGATTTGGTTCTCTTTGGCGGCACGGGTGATCTGGCATGGCGCAAGCTCATGCCCGCTTTGTTTCAGGCTTTTCGCCACGGTACCTTGCCCGAGGGTGGGCGCATCATCGGCGTGGGACGTGACGACCTGAGCCACGAGCAGTACCGCGACCTGATTCGCCAACGCTTCGACAAGGTCGACCTGGCCAAACGCCCCTCCGCGGACGAATTTGCGCGCTTTGCTGCACTGCTCGAATTTGTGCGCATGGACCTGTCCAAACCCGACGACTACACCCGACTGGCACAGACCCTGCAGGAACGCCAGGCCGACACCGTGGTGATGTACGTGGCCACCGCCCCGGCGCTGTTCACCACCGTGTGCGAGCAGCTCGCAGCCAGCGGGCTTAACACGCCGCACACACGCGTGGTGCTGGAAAAGCCGCTGGGCCACGACTTGGCCTCGAACCGCGCCATCAACCAGACCGTGCGGCGCTTCTTCAGCGAGAACCAGATCTTCCGAATCGACCACTACCTGGGCAAGCCGTCGGTGCAGAACCTGTTTGCGCTGCGCTTTGGCAATGCGCTGTTCGAGCCGCTGTGGCGCCGAGAACACATTGCCAATATCCAGATCACCATGGCCGAAGACCTGGGCGTGGAAAGCCGTGGTGCCTTCTACGAAACCACGGGTGCGTTGCGTGACATGGTGCAGAACCACGCGCTGCAGCTACTGTGTGCCATTGCCATGGAACCGCCCATCAACGCCCATGCGGACGCCATCCGCGACGAGAAGCTCAAGGTGCTGCGTTCGCTCAAACCCTGGACGACCGAGTCGCTGACGCAGGACGTGGTACGCGGCCAATACAGCGCGGGTGTGAGTGGTGGCAACAAGGTCCCTGCCTACCGCGACGAACCGGGCGTGAACCCGCACAGCAACACCGAAACCTTCGTCGCGCTGCGCACCGAAATCGCCAACTGGCGTTGGGCCGGCGTGCCCTTCTACATCCGCACCGGCAAGCGCCTGGCCGGGCGCGATGCGCGCATCGTGGTCAACTTCCGCCCCACCCCACACGCCATCTTCAATACCCATGCCGGCCTGGCCAATCGCCTGGTCATCAACCTGCAACCCAAGGATGGACTGGAACTGCATCTGATGGCACAGGGGCAGGAAAACCGCAGCAGCCGCGCGGCCGCGGCGCAGAACCTGTCACCGGTGCAACTGGACCTCGACTTCGACAAGCGCTTCGGTGCCGAACGCGTCGGTGCCTACGAACGCCTGCTGCTGGACGTGATCGACGGCCGCCTGAACCTGTTCGTACGCAGCGACGAACAGGAAGAAGCCTGGCGCTGGGTCGAACCCATGATCAACCACTGGGCCACTGACAGCCAAGGCCCGCGACCCTACGCCAGCGGCACCTGGGGCCCCAGTGCATCGAGCGCCATGATCGCGCGCGACGGCTTTTGCTGGTCGGAAGAGAACTGACATGCACCGCCGCTCCTGCGCGCTGAACCACCTTTAGGAAGGAGCACCCATGCTCGACCGTATCAAGGCTTCCCTGCCCTCCCTGGCGCCCGCGGAGCAGCGTGTAGGCAAACTCTGCCTGGCCGATCCACGCGAATTCGCGCGCATGCCGGTCAGCGAACTCGCCGACCGGGCCCACGTGAGCAAGCCCACCGTGGTGCGCTTTTGCCGCAGCGTGGGCTACGACGGCTTGGCCGACTTCAAACTCAAGTTGGCCGGCACGGTCAACGAAGGCGTGCCCTTCATCCACCGCAGCGTGGACGCCGACGACAAGACCGGCGATGTGGCGGTCAAGGTCATCGACAACACCGTGGCGGCCTTCCTGAAATACCGCAACGACGTGTCCACCGCGGCCATCGACAAGGCCGTGGAGAAGCTCGTCGACGCCTACCATGGCGGGCACCAGATCCAGTTCTTTGGCGTGGGCAATTCGGGCATCGTGGCCCAGGATGCCCAGCACAAGTTCTTCCGCTTAGGGATAAATTCCGTGGCCTACAGCGATGGGCACATGCAGGTCATGAGCGCAACGCTCCTGCGGCCAGGCGACTGTGTGGTGGTGATCAGCAACTCGGGCCGCACCCGCGACCTGATGGATTCGTGCGACATCGCCCGCAAGAACGGCGCCACCACCATCGTCATCACCGCTAGCGGCTCGCCCCTGGCCAGTGCCGGCGACATCCACCTCAGCGCCGACCACCCCGAGGGCTTCGACCGCTACAGCCCCATGGTCTCCCGCCTGCTGCACCTCACCATCATCGACATCCTAGCCACCTGCGTGGCCCTGCGCATAGGCGGCGGCAAGCTGCAGCCGCTGCTGCAAGAGATGAAGCAGAACTTGCGCAGCAAACGGTATGCCTGACTACCCAAAAAAAAAGCGACCGCATCTCTGCAGTCGCTTTTTTGATCACTAAACAAACCGGCCAAAGGCCGATGATCAAACTTTAGAAGTTGTGAACCAACAAAATGCTTGTTTCTGAAGCGCGGTCGCCATAGCCAAACTTACCAGCTTGGGTCATGTCGCCTCCGTTAAATGCGGCGCCATCAAAAGACTCAAACTGCTCGTACCCGCTCTTGACCCAGCTCGCATAACGCACCAACACATTGGTTCGCTTAGACAGGTTGTACTTGGCCCCGAGGCTGAATCCATTGGCAGAACCATCGGCTTGTTGCATGATGCTTTTCAACGTAGCGCTACCACTGAAAGCAGAAAGCGGCGTATCAGCCACGCCCGACACGGTTGAAAGCGCATAGGTCGCACCGAACGTCCAAGCACCCATAGGGAAGGACGCACCAAGCAGGATATCCTGTACCTTAGGCCCAACACTTGCCGTCGCCTGTTGGTACCCCACACCAAATTTAGCGAACCCAGCGTCATATCCAAACTGGAAGTTGTAGACGTTGTCTTTCGTCAGCGAGTCAGCAGTAGTGATACTTGTCTTGTTGGTGTTGTCGTATGAACGATAGGCACCTACGATCTCCATCGCACCCGAAGAATAGGCCAGAGCAACATCTGACGTGCGTTGACCAACTGCGGAAGCACCTGCATTCCCCTGAAAGCCAAGGCCTAATCCTTTGGAGGCGCTACTCTCTGAAAGTTTATAAATAAAGATAACGGGGCCAATGGGCGCGGCGTAGCTAATGAAGTCACTGCTTGACTTGATCTGGAAAAGCTTCCCGTCCATGTCAATCACTGGGGCATCGGCGCTGGGAATACCTGCATGCACTGCCGCGCCTTCGGTCGAACCCATTTGAATGCGCCCAAAGGATGTATTTGTATAGGACAGGGTTGCGTCTCGACCGGTCACAGCACCTGAGCTGGTGGTGTTTGACTCGCCAGAGCGGTCGGCACCAGCAAAAGCCATATTCGCTTCGACCGTTTGACCTCCGCCCAAGTCTTCCTTTGCAGTCACGTTGATTTGGGATGTATCCACGCCCAAACCAGCTGATTCTGCGCCACCCGCGTAAGTCGTACCAGTGGCAGCAAACGCATTGCGATTGGATGCCTTGGAGGCCTTATAACCCATGGCCAGACTGCCTGTGATTGAGACTTGGGCAAAAGAAGCACTGCTAAAGGCCAATACAGCCAATGCAACGATCGATTTATTCATAGCTTGTCCTAAATAGATATTAACGTCCGGCGCGCAATGGACGCCGCCGACCTGTCTCCTCGAATTCGTCAAGTTTTCAAGGCATATCAATTGAAACAGAATCGATACAAATCGAAAACAAAAAATTGTACGATCGTGCCTATTAACGACAAAACAGCGAAGGCTCGTAGTTTCGCAGCAACAAAAAAGCCCGCGCTTTTCGGCGCGGGCTTTTTGTATCTCGAATTCAATGCTGGCTTACACCAGCCTCAAATTAGAAATCCTTGACCAGCAGAACGTTGTACTGGCTGGAAGCGTTGGCAGCGCCAACGGAAGCATCCCAACGAGCGTAGTTGGCAACCACGTAAGTGGTCTTGCTCATGTTGTACTGAGCGTTCAGGCTGTAGCCACCGCGGGAACCGTTGGTCAGAACGGTGGAGTCATCCACACGACGGTTAGCCAGTTGAGCACCCAGAGTCAGAGCACCCATGGGAACCTTGATGGCGACCAGAGAGTCGGTAACCTTTTGCTTGCCGGTGGTGGAAGCTTGGGTCAAGCCAGCGCCCAGTTGCACAGAGCCCAGATCGTAAGAACCGGACAAACGCAGTTGGTCCTTAGACAGAGCGTCGGTGTTGTCACCGCGGCTGTCGAATTGGAGCCATTGGCCGTCGACCACCAGAGCGCCGGAAGCGTACTTACCAGCGATCACGTTCAGACGCTGGCCGGTAGCCACGCCGTCACCGGTTTGACCAGCGCCAATACCTTGCAGACCAGCGGACTCTTGGGTAGACAGGGTCAGGGTGAAAGCGCCAACAGGCAGAATGTAGGACAGGGTGTCGCGGTTAGAACGGGCAGAGAACACCTTGTTATCGAAACCGTTCCAGTACACGCCCAGACCAGCAACGCCGCCGGACAGGTAGTCAGCAGCCTTGGCAGAGCCCAGAACGAAAGCACCGACATTGGTGGTCAGGGTCAGGGTGGCGTTACGGCCACGGACGGAACCGTCGCCAGATTCGCCAGAACGGTCAGCACCGGCCAAAGACATGGAAGCAGCAATCTTGGTACCGCCGCCCAGATCTTCGTTCGCGTTGAACCACAGTTGGGAGGTATCAACACCCAGACCACCTGCGTCGGCAGTGGTAGCGCCACCGGTGGTGGTAGCTTGGTAACCCATAGCCAGTTCACCAGTGATAGTAACTTGAGCGAAAGCGCCGGTGGCAGCCAGAGCGGCCAGAGCAACGAGAGTCTTTTTCATGTAGAAATCTCCAAGGTTAAACAAAGGGCACCGGTCCGATGTCTCGGTACCCAGGGCCAACCTCCTAGTTCAGGAAGTTGGGTGTATTCCACCAGACGAATGCCCCGATGGCAAAGAAAAGGGGCAAAAAAACCGGATTCAGGCGCTTTTACGTTGCATGGCTGCAACAAGCAGTTACCTTGCCTGACAAAGCAGCGCAGCGGTAGACTCCAACGCGGCCCTCGCTCGGAAACAGAGGGTTTACCCTGATTCAATCAACACCCTCTGGAAGTCGCCCCGCATGGACGCCCTGTTCCACACTTTCGACACCGCGCTACGCACGCTTTTTGCACCGCACCACAGTGCCCACGCGACGCCCCAGGCCAATGCGCCGAGCGCCGAAATGAGCGATGAAGAGAAGCGCCACGCCGCGGCCCTGATGCGGGTGAACCACGTGGGGGAAGTCTGCGCCCAGGCGCTGTACACGGCGCAGGCCTACGCCACCAGCAACCCCAAATTGCGAGAACATTTCACCCAGGCCTGCATCGAAGAAACCGACCACCTGGCCTGGACGGAGCAACGTCTGGCCGAACTGGGCTCGCGCACCAGCCTGCTGAACCCCCTGTGGTACGCGGGCGCTTTTGGTATTGGCTTGGTGGCGGGCAAGCTGGGGGATGCGGTGAGCTTGGGTTTCGTCGTGGAAACGGAAAAGCAGGTCGGCGCACACCTGCAGAGTCACCTCGATGCCGCCAACGGCGGACTACCGGAGGGCGATCAGGCCTCGCGTGCCATCGTGTCGCAGATGTACGACGACGAAATCAGGCATGCGGACAACGCGACCGCGTCGGGCGCCATGGAACTCCCCACACCGGTCAAGAAGCTAATGCACGCCGCGGGCAAGGTGATGACCACCGTCGCCCACCACATCTAAACGAAACGCAGCCGAACTCAGGCCTCTACCACCTCAAAGCTGGTGGTGATCTCTGCCGTCTTGCCCAGCATCACGCTGGCCGAGCAGTATTTCTCGTGGCTCAGGGCAATGGCGCGCTCCACGGCGGCAGCGGGTACCCCCTTGCCGGTCACCGTGAAGTGCATGTTGATCTTGGTGAACACCTTGGGCTCGGTACTGGCACGCTCGGCGCTGAGCTTGACCGTGCAACCCCGCACCTGGTGGCGGCCGCGGCGCAGGATCAGCACCACGTCGTAGGCGGTGCAGCCGCCGGTACCTGCCAGCAGCAGCTCCATGGGGCGGGCCGCCAGGTTCTGCCCCCCCATTTCGGGTTTGTCGGCATCGGGCGCGCCGTCCATGGCGACGATGTGGCCACTACCGGTTTCCGCCACGAAACCCATGCCCGAGCGGGTGTTGAGGGCGCCGGTCCAGCTGACGGTGCATTCCATGGATCAATCCTTTCAAGACACTCCGCGCGGAGCAAAATTTTGTGAACCTATAATGGGATCAGGAGTTTAACCGCGATGCCTTCCACACCCGCCACAGCCGCTCTCACCCCGGCCGATTACCTCAAGAAGATCCTGACTGCCCGCGTCTACGACGTGGCCGTCGAGAGCGCGCTCGAACCCGCACGCGCCCTGAGCAAGCGGCTGCACAACAGCGTGCTCCTGAAACGCGAGGACCAGCAGCCGGTGCGCAGCTTCAAGCTGCGCGGTGCCTACAACAAGATGGCGCATCTGGACCCGGAGAGCCTGCAGAAGGGCGTGATCTGCGCCTCGGCCGGCAACCACGCACAAGGCGTGGCCCTGAGCGCCACCAAGCTCGGCACCCGGGCGGTCATCGTCATGCCCACCACCACCCCGCAGGTCAAGGTGGACGCTGTGCGCGGTTTCGGTGGCGAAGTGGTGCTGTTTGGCGAGAGCTATTCCGACGCCTACGGCCATGCGCTGGCGCTGCAGAAGAAGGAAGGACTAACCTTCGTCCATCCATTCGATGACCCGGACGTAATCGCCGGCCAAGGCACCATCGCCATGGAACTGCTGCGCCAGGTGCAGACGCTGGGTGCAGACAAGGCCGCCAAGGCCGGACAGAAGGGTCGGGGCAAGGGTGCTCCGCTGCTCGATGCGGTGTTCGTGGCCATTGGCGGTGGCGGGCTGATTGCCGGCGTGTCGAACTACATCAAGGCCGTGGACCCGCGTATCAAGGTCATCGGCGTGCAGATGAACGATTCCGACGCCATGATCCAGTCGGTCAAGGCCGGCGCGCGCGTCACCCTGCCCGACGTGGGCCTGTTTTCCGACGGCACGGCCGTAAAGCTGGTGGGTGAGGAAACCTACCGTGTGGCCAAGGGCTTGGTGGACGACTACATCACCGTCGACACCGACGCGGTCTGTGCCGCCATCAAGGACATCTTTGTCGACACCCGCTCCATCGTCGAGCCGGCTGGCGCCCTGGCCGTGGCGGCGATCAAGCAGTACGTGGCCACGCACAAGACCAAGGGTGAAAGCTACGCGGCCATCCTGTGCGGTGCCAACATGAACTTCGACCGCCTGCGCTTCGTGGCCGAGCGCGCCGAGGTGGGCGAGGAGCGCGAAGCGCTGTTTGCGGTGACCATTCCCGAGGAGCGCGGCAGCTTCAAGCGCTTTTGCGAACTCATCGGCAACCTGCCCGGCGGTGCCCGCAACGTGACCGAATTCAACTACCGCATGAGCGATGCCCAAAAGGCGCACGTGTTTGTGGGCCTGAGCACCCACGGCAAGGGCGAGTCGGCCAAGATTGCCGCCAACTTCGGGCGCCATGGCTTCGACGCGCTCGACCTGACCCATGACGAACTGGCCAAGGAGCACATCCGCCACATGGTCGGGGGCTATTCGCCGCTGGCGAATGACGAGCGTCTGCTGCGTTTCGTCTTCCCCGAGCGCCCGGGCGCGCTGCTGAAGTTCCTGAGCCTGATGCGACCGGGCTGGAACATCAGCCTGTTCCACTACCGCAACCAGGGCGCCGACTATGGCCGCATCCTGGTGGGCCTGCAGGTGCCGGACAAGGACGACAAGGCCTTTGCCAAGTTCCTGGAGACGCTGGACTACCCCTACGTGGAAGAAACCGCCAACCCGGTATACCGGATGTTCCTGCAGCGCAGCTGAGGCACCACGTCGCTACGACTTTCGTAGCTGCATGCGCAATACCTGCGTGGGCCTCAGGGTGTTTTGACCAGCAAAGCCGCCGGCGCAGGCAGCTCCAGCACCGATTCACCGGCACCGCTGGTACTGCGCAGCACCGCGCGGCGCGGCGCCACAGACGCCAGCACCCAGCCCTCGCCCACCGCCGCGCCCACCGCCACCGGCTTGGGCGGTTTGCCGTCCACGGCAATGAGGGCCGCGCCTTGCGCCCCCCGATCCGCTACGACCCCCACCAGCACCAGGCTGCTGGGCGCCTGCGTCGCGGGGGTTGCCGCGCCCGCCGCACCAGCCCCCAGCGCCTGCGCCACCAGTTGCGCATCCACCTGGAGCGGCAGTTCTGGCGCCACCGCCGCGGCGGCAGGTGCCACCAGCGCGCGCAACTTCAACCCCCAGGCCACGGCACTGGCCATGGCCAAGCCTGCGAACGCGAAGGCACTGATGCGCGCGGGCCAGGAGGATGTGGGGGAGAACGACATGCGCCGCATTATCATGGAAGCTTTACCTCCCCCGCCACTGTCCCTGCCATGAAACGTTCCCCCGCTGCCTTCACCGTTCTGCGCCGCTCCCTGCAACGCGGCTTCACGCTGATCGAACTCATGGTGGTACTGGTCATCATCGGGGTGCTGGCCGCACTCATCGTGCCCAACGTGCTGGACCGCGCCGACGATGCACGGGTGACGGCAGCCAAGACCGACATCGGCAACCTGATGCAGGCGCTCAAGCTCTACAAGCTCGACAACCAGCGCTTCCCCACCGCCGAGCAGGGGCTGCAGGCCCTGCTTGCCAAGCCCAGCACCGGCCCCGCACCCGCCAACTGGCGCCCTTACGTGGAAAAGCTGCCCAACGACCCCTGGGGCCGCCCTTACGTCTACATGAACCCCGGCGTCAAGGGCGAGGTCGATGTGCTGTCCTTCGGGGCCGACGGTCAGAGCGGCGGCGAAGGCAACAACGCCGACATCGGCAGCTGGCAATAACTCCGTTGCACCACTGGGCCATGCGCCAGCGCTTTTCCGGCTTCACCTTGCTGGAGCTGCTGGTAGTGGTCGCGCTCATCGCCGTCGGCACTGTGGGCGTGGGCCTGGCCCTGCGCGACAGCGGGCAGGCTGCGCTGGAGGCCCAGGCCCAGGCCCTGGCCGCGCTGCTGGAAAGCGGCCGCGCCCAATCGCGCGCCACCGGCGTGCCCGTCCGCTGGAAGCCCGTTCCCGGCGGGTTCGAATGGGTGGGACTGGACAACAGCGGTCCGGACGCCCTGCCGACCACCTGGCGTACCGAGGGCATCCAGGCCCAGGTAGCCGCGCCACTGCTGCTGGGGCCAGAGCCCCTGATTGGCGCGCAGTCGGTCCAACTGTGGCGCGCCGAGCAACCCCAGCAACGCATCACGGTGGCGACCAACGGCGTAGGCCCTTTTGCCATCGTGTACAACGAAAGCAAGCCATGAGCCGGCAGCGCAACAGTGGCTTCACCCTGGTCGAAGTGCTGGTGGCGCTGGGCATCGTGGCCATCGCGCTGCTGGCTGGTCTGCAGGCGAGTGCGGCCCTGGGCACCAACGCCGAACGCCAGGCCGACCGCGTGCTGGCCACGCTGTGCGCGCAGAACGCCCTGGCGCAGATCCGCCTGGCCCGCCAGTTGCCCGACGTGGGCGAAAATACGGCGGCTTGCGCCCAGGCCGGGCGCACGCTCGAACTGCAACTGCGCGTCCAGCCCACGCCCAACCCGAACTTCCGTCGCGTCGATGCACGGCTGGAACGCGAGGGCCAGTACATCCTGCAGCTAAGCACCGTGGTGGGGCGCTACTGATGCAACAGCGTCGCGCCCGTGGTTTCACCCTGGTCGAGGTGCTGGTGGCCCTGGCCATCCTGGCACTGCTGGGCACCATGGCCTGGCGCGCGGTCCACACCATGACCGAGACCAGCCAACGCACCCAGGCCCACACCGATGCCGTGTGGACCGTGGACGCCGCCCTGGGCCAATGGAATGCCGACCTGGACGCAATCCAGGAAGCCCCGTTCGTCACCCCGCTGGAGTGGGACGCCCGGGCACTGCGACTGACCCGCCGCCCCGCGGCCGACCCCAGTGGCGGCCTGGTGGTGGTGGCCTGGACACGCGGCGAGCGCAACAGTCAGACCCAGTGGCTGCGCTGGCAATCGGCGCCCGTGTTCACGCGCCAGCAATGGAGCACGGCCTGGGCCGCGGCGGGCCAGTGGGCCCAGAGCCCCACCGACACGCTGCGCGCCGCCGAGGTCGCCCTGGTGCCGCTGGCAGGCTGGCAGCTCTACTACTTTCGCGGCGGCACCTGGAGCAACCCCCTGTCCTCCGCCGGCATCGCGCCCGGCGCCCAGGTACCCAACGCCAGCAACACGCCACTGCCCGACGGTGTGCGCCTGGTGCTGGAGGTGGCCGCACCGCACCCGCTGGCCGGCACGCTCACGCGCGACTGGGCCCGGCCCGTCACCCTGCTCGGAGTCACCCCGTGAGTTCGCGCAGGCACCAGCGCGGCGCCGCCATCCTGCTGGCCATGCTGATCGTGGCGCTGGTGGCCGCGCTCAGTGCCGGCGCGGTGTGGCGCCAGTGGCGCAACATTGCGGTGCAGAGTGCCGAACAGCAGCGCCTGCAGGCCGCGTGGATCTTGCAGGGCACCACCGATTGGGCCCGCCTGCTGCTGCGCGAGGACGCCCGCGAAGGCGCGGTGGACCACCTGGGGGAACCCTGGGCCGTGCCGCTGGCCGAAGCCCGACTCTCCACCTTCCTTGCATCCGGCCAAGGTGCCACCGACACCAGCACCGACCTGCCGGAAGCCTTCCTGTCCGGGCGCATGCAGGACCTGCAGGCGCGCCTGAACGTGACCAGCCTGCTCGACGGCACCAGCCTGCACGCCCCCACCGTGCGGGCCTTCACAAGGCTATGGCGCGCCCTGGCTCTGCCCGAGGCCGAACTGCTGGCCCTGACCAGCCAGCTGCAGCGCAGTGCCCAGGAGCCGGCCGCCACACCGGCTGGCGGCGGCGATGCACCGCTCTCGCCCCGCAGCGTCGCCCAGTTGCAGTGGCTCGGTCTGTCCGCCGCCACCGTGCAGCGGCTCGCGCCCTACGTGGCGGTGCTGCCCGAACGCACACCGGTCAACCTGAACACGGCGCCCCCCATCGTGCTGCACGCGGTGATCGACAAGCTGGCCTTGGTCGATGCGCAGCGCCTGGCCAGTGCGCGCAGCCAGAAGTATTTCCGCAGCCTCTCCGACGTGACCCAGGCATTGGGCGGTGGCGAGTGGGTACTGGAAGATGCCCAGCACGGCGTCAACAGCCGCTATTTCGAGGTCGTGGGGCAGATGCGGCTGCAGAACCTGCGCGTGCTGGAACGCTCGCTGGTGCAACGCGACGGACTCAGTGTGCGCGTGCTTTCCAGCGAGCGGCTGGCACCTGCTGGCACTGGTGTTAACCAGAGTGCCGCAAGCACACCCTGACACCTACAATGCCCGGCTGCCTTCCGCTGTCATGACCGTATCCCTCATTCCCCTGCGCCTGGAAACCGGCACTGTCGCCCTGGTGCCCGGCCACTGCATTTCCTGGCACCGTGTGCAGCTGCCGCGCGGCGTGCTGCCACGCACGCTCGCCGCCGACCCTATGGGGCCGCGCCTGCGCAGCGTGCTCGAAGGCCTGCTTGAGGAACACCTGCTCGACGAACCCGCCACATTGCACATGGCGCTGCAGGCGCAGCCCCAAGCGGACACCCCCGTGTGGGTGGCCGTATGCGACCACGGCACCCTGGCCCAGGGCATGCAGCAGCTGGCGGCGCAAGGCCACATCGCCCAGCGCCTGGTGCCCGAATGGGCCCCTGGACGTGGCGAGGATGCCAGCGCGTTGTGGCTTACCGGCACCCAGGATGCACCCGTGGCGCACTGGTGCGACGACGAAGGCGTGCATGCCTGGCCCCTGCCGCCCCAGCAGCAGCACGCCAGCTCCTGGCCCACGGCGGTGCTGCGCCAGCGCGACCGGGGTGGGCCGGTCTATGCCGACCCGGCCTTGGCCGCGTGGGCCGAGCAGGCGCTGGAGCGGCCGGTGTCGGTACTGTCCACCCATGAACGCCTGGAGCAGACCGCCCGAACCAGTACCTGGAACCTGGCCCAGGGCCGCCTGAGCCTGCGCCAGCCCTGGCCCGTTCAGCTGCGCCAGACCCTGGCGCAGCTGTGGCAGGACCCGGCCTGGCGCCCGGCACGCTGGGCCGCTGGCTTGCTGGTACTGGTGCAGCTCGTGGCCCTGAACGCGGCCGCCTGGCAAGCCAAACGCCAGGAAGCGCAGCTCAAGACCGCCATTGCCAGCACGCTGACCAGCACCTTCCCGTCGGTCCAGGTGGTGGTGGATGCACCGGTGCAGATGCAACGTGCGGTCGCTGCCCTGCAGCAGGGCAGCGGTGCCCCCACCCCACGCGACCTGGACGCCATGCTCCAGGCCGTGCAGCAGAACATGCCGCCAGCCCAGGCAGGAAAAGCGCCAACAGCTATTCATTTCGAAGCAGGCCAGTTGCGCCTGGGTGGGCTGGCCTGGACCGAGTCCGACCTGCAGCCACTGCAGCAGGGCCTGCGCAGCCAGGGCCTGCAGTTGCGCCGCGACGGCGATGACTGGATGCTCAACACCCAAGGAACACCCTGATGCCCCACGCCCTGCTCTCCTGGTGGCGCCAGCGCGATCCGCGCGAACAGACCCTGCTGGCCCTGGCCGGTGCCGTGCTGGCCCTGGCGCTGGTGTGGATGCTGGCCCTGGCACCGGCGCTCAAGACCCTGCGCCAGCACGATGCCCGCGTGGCCGAGCTGCAAGGCACGCTGTCCCGCATGCAGGCCTTGCAGGCCCAGGCGCAGGCCCTGCAAGCCCAAGCCGGCAGCGCCATCGATGCCAACCTGGCCCAACAAGCACTGCAGCAGCAGACCACGGCACTGCTGGGCAAGCAGGCGGACCTGTCGCTGCGCGCCGGTGGGGCCAGCGTGACGCTGCGCACGGTCACCCCCGCAGCGTTGGCGCGCTGGCTGACCAGTGTTCGCGCCGAAGCCCATGCCAAGGTCGAACTGGCGCGCCTGCAGCGCAGCGGCGAGGGCTGGAGCGGCACCGTGCAACTGAGCCTGCCCCAATGACCATGCTGCATGCCGCATCGCCAGCCCGCAGCCGCACGGCCACTGCGGCCCCTTGGGGCTGGAGCGGCTTGGGTGCCCTGGCGGGTGCCTTGGTGGCTCTGGCGCTGTGGGCGCCAGCCCGCTGGCTGGCCGATGCGCTGACCTGGGCCAGTGGCGCCCGTGTGCAGTGGGTGCAGGCCCAGGGCACGGTGTGGAACGGTGCGGCCCAGCTGGTGCTGAGCTCGGGCGAAGCCAGTGCCGTGACCAGCGCCCTGCCAGGCGCCGTGCAGTGGACGCTGCGCCCGCGCTGGAACGGCTTGCGCCTGACGCTGCAGGCCAGCTGCTGCATGGATACGCCCTGGGCCTGGGAGCTGCAGGCCAGCAGCGCCGGGCTGACGCTGCAGGCCGACGCCCTGCGCGCCGACACCACCCATTTCCCGGCCCAGGTACTCACCGGGCTCGGCACGCCCTGGAACACCCTGCAATTGCGCGGAACCCTGTCGCTGTCGGCGCAGGACCTGGCCCTGACGGTGCGACGCGATGGCTGGAACCTGGCGGGCCAAGCCGGGGTCGAGGCCTGGGGCCTGGGCACCGCCCTGTCTACTTTGCAGCCCGTGGGCAGCTACCGCCTGCAGTTGCTGGGCGGCACCGAACCGCGCACGGTACTGAGCACGCTGGCCGGGCCGCTGCAGCTGTCGGGACAGGGGCAGCTGGACCAGGGGCGCTGGCGCTTCACCGGCGAGGCCCGGACCGACGAGGCCTCGCAGGGTGCACTGGGCAACCTTCTGAACATCATCGGACGCCGCGAAGGTGCGCGCTCCGTCATCACCGTGGGCTGAGACCATGCCAACGACACATTCTTTCGTCCGCACCGCAGTCGCTACGCATTTGCTAGCGACCTACGCAATGATTACGGGGGCTGCAGGCTTATTTGCCACACAAACCTGGGCGCAGCCGGCGGCAGTGCAGCCCGCACCCAAGCGCGGCGAGCCGGTAACGCTGAACTTCAGCAATGCCGAGATCGAGGCCGTGGCACGCACCATGGCCGTGCTGACCGGCCGCAACGTGGTGGTGGACCCACGCGTCAAGGGCCAGCTTACGCTCAACACCGAAGCCCCGGTGAGCCCGGCCGTGGCCTACCAGCAGTTCGTGGCCGCGCTGCGCCTGCAGGGCTTTGCCGTGGTGGCCGCAGAAGGGCTGGACAAGGTGGTGCCCGAGGCCGACGCCAAGCTGCACAGCGGCACCGTGGCCAGCATCGACGGCGGCAGCACCGCCACCCCAGCCGGCAACCAGCTCGTCACGCAGATCATCCGCCTGCAGTTCGAGAACGCCAACAACCTCGTCACGGTGCTGCGCCCGCTCGTCAGCCCGAACAACCCCATCAACGTGAACCCGGGCAACAACTCCCTGGTCATCACCGACTACGCCGACAACCTCAAGCGCGTGGCCCGCATCGTGGCCGCGCTGGACGTGCCCAACGCTACCGACCTAGAAATCATTCCGCTCAAGAACGCCATTGCCAGCGACCTCGCCCCGCTGGTGCAGCGCCTGGTGGAAAGCGGCGGCTCCGTCGGCGGCGCCCCGGCAGCGGGCAGCGTGGACACCGGTTTCAAGACCACGCTGATGGCCGAGCCGCGCTCCAACAGCATCATCCTGCGCGCCTCCAACCAGGCCCGCCTGGCGCTGGCCAAGTCCCTCATCGAGAAGCTGGACCAACCCAGCCACGGCGGCAACGGCGCAGCCGGCAACATGTACGTGGTGTACCTGAAGAACGCCAATGCCACGGCGCTGGCCAACACCCTGCGCGCTGCCATGAGCGCCGATGGCAAGACCGCGGTGGCCAGCCCCGGCACGGCGACAGCCGGTGGCGCAGCCGGCGCAGCGGCACCGGCCACCACCACTGGCGGCCAGATCCAGGCCGACACCGCCACCAACGCCCTCATCATCACCGCCAGTGAGCCGCAGTACCGGCAATTGCGCGCGGTCATCGACAAGCTCGACGCGCGCCGCGCCCAGGTGTTCGTGGAAAGCCTGATCGCCGAGGTCAGCGCCGACAAGGCGGCCGAGTTCGGCATCCAGTGGCAAGGCGCCCTGGGCAAGGCGGGCGACGGCACCGTGGGCCTGCTGGGCACCAACTTCGGCACGGCGGGCAAGAACATCATCAACCTGGCCACCCAGGGCGCGGCCGGCACCGTAGCGCCAGCGCGCGGCGTGAATATCGGTGCCGCGTCCCAGACCAACGGCGTCTATGTGCTGGGCTTTCTGGCCCGCTTCCTCGAAGAAAGCGGCAGCGGCAACGTGCTCTCCACGCCCAACCTGCTCACGCTGGACAACGAGGAAGCCAAGATCGTCATCGGCCAGAACGTGCCCTTCGTGACCGGCCAGTTCACCAACACCGGCGGCGGAAGCGGCGGCGCGGTCAACCCGTTCCAGACCATCGAGCGCAAGGACGTGGGCCTGACGCTCAAGGTCAAGCCCCAGATCAGCGAGAACGGCACCGTCAAACTCGCCATCTACCAGGAAGTGTCGAGCGTGCTGGCCTCCACCACCACCGCCACCAACGGCCCCACCACCAACAAGCGCACCATCGAGTCGAACGTGCTGGTGGAAGACGGTGCCGTGGTCGTGCTCGGCGGCCTGCTGCAGGACGAATACGGCGGCAACCAGGAAAAGGTGCCAGGCCTGGGCGACCTGCCCTTCTTCGGCAACCTGTTCAAGAGCGAATCGCGCAGCCGCAAGAAGACCAACCTGATGGTGTTCCTGCGGCCCGTGGTGCTGCGTGACGCCAACAGCACGGTGCAGTTCTCGGCCGACCGCTACGAGCAGATGCGCACCAAGCAGATCGACGCCCAGCCCGTGGAGAGCACCCTGGTGCCAATCAACGAGGCGCCGGTGATGCTGCAGTTGGATCGCAAGTCGCCAACGGCCCCCGCTACCCAGCCCTGAGCGCGCGCATGGCCTACCCCCTGCCCTACGCCTTTGCCCGGACGCACGAGCTGCTGCTCGACGAACAGCCCAGCGGCAGCACCCTGTGGCTGCATGGCACCACCTCGGCCCAGGCCGTCAGCGAAGTGGTGCGCAAGCACCGCCCGGAGCGCTTCGACACGCTGGAGCGTGAAGCACTGCTGCAGCGCATCAGCCAGGCCTATGCCCAGGGAGAATCCAGCGCCGCCACCGTGGTGAGCGAGGTACAGGGCGACGCCGACTTCTCGCGTCTGATGCAGGAACTGCCGGCCGTCGAAGACCTGCTCGAAACCTCGGACGATGCCCCCATCATCCGCATGCTCAACGCGCTGCTGACCCAGGCCGCACGCGATGGTGCCAGCGACATCCACATCGAGCCCTTCGAGCGCCACTCGGTGGTGCGTTTCCGCGTCGATGGCGGCCTGCGCGAGGTGGTGCAGACGCACCGCGCGCTGCACGCCGCACTGATCTCGCGCCTGAAGATCATGGCCGACCTCGACATCTCCGAAAAGCGCCTGCCGCAGGACGGGCGCATCAGCTTGCGCATCGGCACCCGCGCGGTGGACGTGCGCGTGAGCACCCTGCCCAGTGCCCATGGCGAGCGCGCCGTGCTGCGCCTGCTGGACAAGAGCGCCAACCAGATCAGCCTGGCTTCGGTGGGCATGCAAGGCGAAGTGCTGCAGCGCTTCGAGGGCCTGGTGGCCCAGCCCCACGGCATCGTGCTCGTCACCGGCCCCACGGGTTCGGGCAAGACCACCACGCTCTACGCCTCGCTGTCCAAGCTGGACGCCACACGCCAGAACATCATGACGGTGGAAGACCCCATCGAGTACGAGCTGCCGGGCGTGGGGCAAACGCAGGTGAACGCCAAGATCGACCTCACCTTTGCCAAGGCCCTGCGCGCCATCCTGCGCCAGGACCCGGACGTGGTGATGATCGGCGAGATCCGCGACTTCGAGACCGCGCAGATCGCCATCCAGGCCTCGCTCACCGGCCACCTGGTGCTCGCTACCCTGCACACCAACGACGCCGCCAGCGCGGTGACCCGCCTCATGGACATGGGCGTGGAGCCCTTCCTGTTGAGTTCATCCTTGCGCGGCGTGCTGGCCCAGCGCCTAGTGCGCAAAACCTGTGCGGCTTGCTCTGGTGTGGGCTGCGAAGCCTGCGGCCACACCGGCTACCAAGGCCGCACCGGCGTGTTCGAGCTGCTGGTGGTGGACGAGGCCATATCCGCCCTGATCCACGAACGCGCCCCGGAAGCCGACATCCGCGCGGCCGGTCTGGCCGGCGGCATGGTGCTGATGCGCGACGACGGCGAGCGCCTGGTGCAGAACGGCGTGACCACCCGCGAGGAACTGATGCGGGTGGTGCGGGACTGAACTGCACTGCGCAGCCCCACGGGCTAAACGCCAACTTCCCGCCAATGAAAAACGGCACCCGAAGGTGCCGTTGCTTGCCGGTTCAGTGCCGTATCACTGCACGTCCAGCCGGGCTTTCATGATGGTGTAGGGACCGCTATAGCTTCCCGTCGCGTTCTTGTAGGCCTTGGTAGTGGCATCGCGCTTGAATGTCAGCTTGAAGGACGATGGGTTGTATTTGTCAGAGGGTGCGTTGCCGATACTGTCTATCGGGCTCTGGTCGCCCAGGTGGGTGAACACCTTGGTGGTATTGCCCAAGCCATTGGCGTCCACTGCAAAGATGTCATTCGAATCCAGGTAGCTGCTGTACTGGTAGCCGACACCGGTCGATCCGATCAGCAGTGACTTGGTGGTGGTGATGGAGCGGTCACTGAACCTGAACGTATCGCCCGCCGTCAGGTAGGAAAGCACGATGCCGCTCGCCGTGAGCTTGCTGCCTGTGGGGAAGGTGTTGGCAGTCTTTTCCGCCACGTACACCCCATTGGCACCGTAGACCGTGGCGACATCGCCATTGAAGAACAGGGCCGTGTTCTCGTTGATGCCGTAGGCGACATCCGGGCCGATGTTCTTGAGTGCATTGATCATGCGACCCAGGCGCCCGGTCGCGGACTTGCGGGTATCGAAGTGGGTTTCGACATTGGCGTTGGGGATGAAACCCAGGCCCTTGATCTTGGCCCCGTAGTCGGGATTGCTGGGCAGGGTGGTGCACGAGGGCTGGGGCGTCGACGGCGGGTTGATCGACTCCCCACCCACCGGTGCGCGGTAGGGGCAATCGGCAATGTTGATGCTGGCCAGGGTGTTCTGGTTCAGGTAGCCCAGGCTGATGCCTTCACCGTACGAGGTGGCGGGCGCAATGGCGGTACCGGCCGAGTCCCCGGCATAGATCAGTGCCCCGGCTTTCTGGCGTGCACGGATGGCCGCCATCAGGGGGGTGTCGGAACCATCGTCCTTGAGGAGGGTGCGGGCCACGCGGAACTGGTCCCCACCAATGATGTAGACCACATCGGCCTGGTTCACGATCGCGATGTTGGCCTGCCCCTGCGTGCTCGTGTCATAGGAGTTGGAGGCATAGGTGTCGTGGTGACTCAGGACGTGCTTGGGCGAAAAGCCGTGGCGCTGGAACAGGTTGTAGTAGGACCAGGACACGGCCCCCGTGGTCGCATTGACCAGGTCGTTGTTGAACTTGTCTACCCCTTGCAGCGACGAATTGGCAGACGCCGTGATGACCGCGATGCGCGGGCAGGGCGTGGTGGCCCAGTCGGTTGAGCAGTTGGCCGTGCTGTTGATGTTCGGTGTCACGCCGGTATTGCGCCCCGTGGCATTGCGCAGGCCATTGACGAACACTGCCGTATTGGTCTGATCCATGCCGCCGCCGTTGAGCCAGACCTTGCCCGTCACCGGTGCAAACCCGGAGCCACCGCCGCCGGTGCTGCCGTTGGGGTAGGTCACATTGACGGTATAGCTGCCGGAGCCGGTGTAGCTCTTGACCCGCAGGTAGTAGGTGCCGGCCGACGGCGCGCTGTAGCTACCGACTTCCGGGTTGCTGGTGGTGGACTTGTAGGCCACATAGCTGCCTGTCAGCGAGGGGTACAGGTACCAGTCAAAGTCGTTGCTGCTGCCGTGCGACACGCTGATGGTGATCGTCCCCGGGCCGGTGACGTCGAACTTGTACCAGTCGAGATCACTGGTACTGCTCAGGCTGGCACTGATGGCCGTCCCCGAACAGACGGAACCATTGGCGGTATCTGCCGTGTTGTTGCTCTCGGTCTCAGTGGTGCGGCAGGTCTGCGCTCCCACCCATGGTGCCGCCGACAACAGCGCCCCCATGAGCAATACCCCCACGACGTTGCTTCGTTTCATCTTGTCTCCAGTCCGGCCGGTGCCGGTGATGTCATCCGTTTGTGAAGACCCTGGGCCATAGCGCTTCAGGGTCGCCCGACTCGCCCCAACTTCGGACGAAGTTGGACAAATCCTTTCACTGAAATTTTTTAACATCTTTTTAGAAGTACACGAAAATTTCAATGCAGGTGAAATTTAGAGTGAAATCAAAATTGCAAAAACAGGGTTTTCCCGCACATTTTCTAGGGAAAACATGGAAAAGAATGGCGTCACCGACGCGCAAATCGGCAAACCCGGCCGAGACGCAGACACCATAATGATGGAAATTATTCTTTCACAAACCCATTTTTTGCACTTGCCGCAGGAGCCCGTTCCGTCATGACCCGTTTCAAGATTTCCCAACGCCTGACCTTCCTGGTCAGCATCCTGTCCGCCATGCTGATCGCCGGAGCAGCCATCGGCCTGTATGGAATCTCCCGCACCGCCGAGGCACTGAACACGGTCTACGCCGACCGCACCGTCGCGCTCGGGCAGCTCGCTGACCTGAGCCGAATCGCCAACCGCAATGCCCTGCTGCTGTCCATGGCCCAGGGCGACACCATGGGCGTGAACGCCCCCGGCTACCTCAAGGAGGTGGAAGAGAACACGGAGGTCGCCGAGCGCCAGTGGAATGCCTACCGTCTGACCGAACTGACCGAACAGGAGCGGGCACTGGCCGCCGCCTATGGAGACCTGTGGGATGCCTACAAGAAGACCGGCATGACACCGACCACCCACGCCATCCGGGAAGGAAAGCTCAGCACCGCCCAGACCATGCTGGCCGAAACCGTGACCCCCATGACGACCCGGCTGAACAATGCGATGCAACCCCTGCTGCAATTGCAGATGGACGTGGCCAAGGCCGAGTACGACGCAGCGGTCACCCGCTACACCATCATCCGCAACCTCGCCATCGGCTCGCTGGGCATCGCCCTGCCCCTGGTGGCCTGGTTTGCCTTCGTGATGATCCGCAACCTCTCGCGCTCGCTCAATGAGGCCGCCCGTCTGGCCCAGGCCGTGGCACAGGGTGACCTGACCTTGAAGATCGAATCCGAGGGCAAGGATGAGATCGCCACCATGATGACCGCGCTCAAGGCCATGAGCGACTCGCTGGTGGGCCTGGTCTCCTCGGTACGCCAGGGCAGCGAATCCGTCGCCATGGCCTCCGCCGAAATCGCCCAGGGCAACAACGACCTCTCCGCCCGCACCGAGCAGCAGGCTGCTGCCATTGAGGAAACCAACGCTTCCATGGCCGAACTCGGCGGCACCGTGAACCAGAACGCCGACGCCGCCCGCCAGGCCAACCAGCTCGCCACCAACGCATCGAGCGTCGCCGTCCAGGGCGGTGAAGTCGTCGGCCGGGTCGTCGACACCATGAAGGACATCAACGACTCCAGCCGCAAGATCGCCGACATCATCTCGGTGATTGACGGCATCGCCTTCCAGACCAACATCCTGGCGCTGAACGCGGCGGTGGAAGCCGCGCGTGCCGGCGAACAGGGCCGTGGCTTTGCGGTGGTGGCCTCCGAAGTGCGCGCCCTGGCCGGACGCAGTGCCGAAGCCGCCAAGGAAATCAAGGCCCTGATCACTGCCAGTGTGGAAAAGGTCGAACACGGCACCACCCTGGTGGACCAGGCCGGTAGCACCATGACCGAAGTCGTGGCCTCGATCCAGCGCGTCACCGACATCATGGGCGAGATCAGCGCCGCTTCCAACGAACAGAGCTTGGGCGTGAGCCAGATCAGCGAGGCCATCGGCTCCATGGACCAGACCACGCAGCAGAACGCGGCCCTGGTGGAAGAGATGGCCGCTGCGGCATCGAGCCTGAAGTCCCAGGCGCAGGAGCTGGTGCAGACCGTGGCGGTGTTCAAGCTCGCCGAGGGCGCCGAAGCCACGCTGACGAATCGCCGCCTTCCTGGCGGGCTGAAGACGCTGTCAGCCCCGAACTACGTCGATCAGTCTTGAAACTTCCAATCCGCCCCATACCTGCCAGGGTATGAATTCCACCGCCCCCCACATCGTCTGCCCGCACTGCCACACCACCAACCGCGTCCAGGTGCAACACCTGGGCAGCGCGCCGACCTGCGGCAGCTGCAAGCAGCCGCTGTTCACGGGCGCGCCCATTGCGCTGGATGCTGAAGGCTTTGCGCGCCATGTGCGCAACAGCCACCTGCCGGTGCTGGTGGATTTCTGGGCGCCCTGGTGCGGGCCCTGCCGCATGATGGCGCCGCACTTTGCGCAGGCAGCCCAGCAGTTGGAGCCGCATTACCAACTGGTCAAGCTCGACACCGAGGCGCACCCCGAGATCGGTAGCCAGTTCAATATCCGCAGCATCCCCACACTGGCGCTGTTCGTCGGCGGTCGGGAGGTAGCACGCCAACCCGGTGCCATGGGGGCAGCGGACATCGTGCGCTGGGCCCGCCAGCACACGCCGCGTTGACTCCCGTTCAAGCTAGTTTTCGTAGGCCGCCAGCCGCGGTATCTCGGCCGGGCTGAAGCGCGACTGCTGCAGCTGCGCCAGTGCGGCGTCCCGCTCGCCGCTGCTGCTGTTGGCATTGGCCTGCAGCACCCGCTGGCGTTCACGTTGGTAGTCGGCAATGCGGGTCTGCCATTCACGTTCCTCACGGTCCACTACCGCCAGCCGCTGCGCTGCTTCGGGGTTGAGCGCCTTGGCGCGCAGGGCAAATACCTGCGCATCGGTGCCGCCTTGGGCGCGCAGCGCAGCCACCTGGTTTTCCAGGTTGATGATCTGGCGCGGCGCCTCGCGCTCGGCCTTCACGGCCGCTGGCATGGCGGCGTCGAGCACCGCCAGCCGCTCGCGCTTCTGGGCTTCGCTCAAGGTCGGATTCTGGTGAACTTCGAGCCGCGCGATGGCATCGCGGTCGTAGGCATCGTCGAAGCCGAACATGGCCTCGTTCTCAACCGGCGTGAAGAATCGGGGCCGCAGCGCCAGCATGCCCTCGAAACGCTGGCGGATCGCCTCCACCCCCTGCCCCTGCGCAGCCGGTGCCTTGTCCAGGGCCACCAGCGCTTCCTTGTAGGCCAGGTACTTGCGCAGCAAGACCTTGGCAGCACCCGCCTGCGTTTGCGGCAGCTGGGCCTGGATTTCCTGGTCGATACGCGCCACGATGGCAGCCAGCCCCTGTTCGCCCAGCCCGCTGAGGAAGTAGTCGAACATGCGCCGCAGTTCGGCATAGGGCAAGCCCCCGCCCAGCGCCGACAGGGTCTTGCCCTGGCCCCACAGGCGCAGGTCACCGTCCGGCACCGTGCCCTCGTGCGAACGCACCAAGGCGCCGTCTGCGCCGGGGCGCAGCACCACCTCGGATTCAGCGGACGATGGCGACGGCCACTGCCACCACGCCACCAGCCCCACACCCAGAAAGAAGGCGACCGCGCCCCATCGCTGGGTGGCCGTCGCCTGGCTCCAAAGTGCTTCGAGCTTCACAGCCCCGCGTTCTTGAGGCGATTGGCCTGCTGGCGGAACAGGGTCACCGGGCTGGTTTCGAACAGGTTGGTCAGGCCCACGGTCTGGTTCACTTCGTCCAGGTGGTTCAGGGCGTAGTCGTTGCGGATGACGCGGCCCAGGTTGGTGGCGCAGCTGGCCACCAGGCCGTCGTTCTTGGCACCACCAAAAGCCAGGCCGGTCAATGCGAGCGCGGGGTCGGCAATGTCCAGCACATTGGTGTAGGTCTTGCCGCCGCTCCAGGAGTAGTAGGCCACGCCATTCACGCTGTAGGCACCTTCGCCGCAGGCCGTGGTGGGCACGCCTTGGGGGTGGCGACTGTTGAAGGCCGCAGTGCCGGCGGTGGACAGGGACTTGGCCGCTTCGATGGACTTTTGCGGGTAGCCGGAACCACCGCCAGACAGGAAGCTGATGATCGTGCCCAAGCCGTCAGCCACGGACGTAATGACCGCACGCGACAGCGAGCCGGGAGGCGCAATGCCCAAAATGATGTCAGCCACTGCCGAGCCCTTGTTCACGCCGCCGATGGACGTGGCCGAGGCCACCAGATCGGGCCGGACCGAGGCCACGTAGCGGATGGTGGGGCCGCCATGGCTGTGGCCCATGAGGTTGACCTTGGAGGCGCCGGTGGCGGCCAGGATCTGCTTCACCTGGGTCAGCAGCTGCTCGCCGCGCACCTCGGTGCTGTTGGCCGCAGACACCTGCACGGTATAGACCTTGGCACCGTCGGCACGCAGGGCCGAGGGAATGCCGTAGAAATACTCCACTGGCCCGATGTTGTCGAAACCGAACAAGCCATGCACCAGCACGATGGGGTACTTGGTCTGGGTGTAGGTGCCCGCCTGCACGGGTGCCATGACGACCGCCACGCACAGCGCAGCAATGGCCTTGATGAAACTCAGCTTCATATCCGTATCCTGTCTAAAGGGCATCGGATGGGCATGCGTCCTCGGCGGGCTCTTTCACGCAGCGCCCCCTTGGGGTCTGCAGCGTCCCGCATCGCATCCGTACCGATCACCGTGGAGCTGCCGTCACGTCGGGCGGCTCCGGGTTAATGAAAAATCAAACCATCGGAAAAGAATGCGACCTCTTGGGTGGGGGCGGTGTCGCGGCGCGACGCGCTGTCTGGACTGTGGTGGAGCCGTCAGCGGTCTTCAATAGCACGGTCGTGCTAATGTGCGAAATTGTATTTTTGAGCGCGAATCGCATGCTATTGGGGTAAACCCCGTGCACGTTTTTGTACGTCATCTGCCGCTACCATCGCGCCATGCCCGCCTTTTCCTACGAGGCCCTGGACGCCCAGGGCCAGTCCCGCACCGGCACCATCGACGCCGACAGCCCAAAGGCCGCGCGCGGCCTGCTGCGCGGCCAGCAGCTGGTGCCGCTCAAGGTGCAGGCACTGGGTGTCGCAGCCGAACCCGGTACACCCACCCGCTCCCGCACGCGGGCCTTCAGCCCGGCCCAGCGCGCGGTCTGGACGCGCCAGCTGGCCGGCCTGGTGAGCGCCGGCCTGCCGCTGGAGCGCGCCTTGTCGTCGCTGGCCGACGAAGCCGAGACACCGGCCCAGCGCGATGTGGTGGCCGCCATCCGCTCCGAAGTGAATGCCGGCGTGGCACTCGGTGCGGCCATGGCCCAGCACCCCAAGGAATTTCCGCCCATTGACGTGGGCGTGGTGAGTGCGGGCGAGCACAGCGGCCAACTGGGCCTGGTGCTGGAGCGCCTGGCCGACGAGCTGGAGGAACAGCAGGCCCTGCGCGCCAAGCTGCTCGGCGCCGCCCTCTACCCCGCCATCGTGAGTGCCGTAGCGCTGCTCATCGTCATATTCCTGCTGGCCTATGTGGTGCCGCAGGTGGCCAATGTGTTTGCGGGCTCCAAGCGGGCATTGCCGCTGCTCACGCAGGTCATGCTGGGCGTCAGCAGCGTCGTGCGCAACCAGGGCTGGATCATTCTGATCGCTATGGTTTTGGTAGCTGTTGGCGCACGTTTTGCTTGGGCCAGCGAGCGATTTCGCATCCAGTTCGATGCCTGGCTGCTGGGCACACCGCTGGTGGGCCGCCTCATGCGCGGCTATAACGCGGCACGCTTTTCCAGCACCCTGGCCATGCTCACGGCCGCGGGCGTGCCCATCCTGAAAGCCTTGCAGGCCGCCGCAGAAACCCTGTCCAACCGGGCCCTGCGCGAAGACGCCCTGGCGGCCCTGGTGCTGGTGCGAGAAGGTGCGCCGCTGGCCAGCGCGCTGGCCCACAAGCAGCGCTTTCCGGCGCTCATCGCCATGTTCGCGCGCCTGGGCGAGCAGACCGGCCAACTGCCGCAGATGCTCGACCGCGCCGCCAACCAGCTGCGCGCCGATGTGCAGCGCCGCGCCATGCAACTCGCCACCCTGCTGGAGCCCTTGCTGATCGTCGGCATGGGCGTGGTGGTCATGCTCATCGTGCTGGCGGTGCTGCTGCCCATCATCCAACTGAATCAACTGGTGAAATGAAGCCCCCACGCTCCACCGCTGCGCGGGTCGCTGGCCTTGCAGGCCGCGTCATTGCCAGAGGCAACGCCTCTTCGGGCTGTCCCACCCTGCGCAGGCAGGCTGGGAGCCGCAGCCCTCAGCCCCAAGGGGGCCCTCGCGCCTAGGGGCGGCCCGTCGGCGCTCAAGATCACTTTAAACCTATGGCACAAACACTCGATGACAAGCTGGTCGTGGCCATTTCGAGCCGCGCGCTGTTCGACTTCGAAGAGGAAAACGAACTGTTCGAGCAGGCCGACGACGAGGCCTACATGCAGCTGCAGCGCGAGCGGCTGGACGTGCCGGCCAAGCCCGGCGTGGCGTTTTCGCTGGCACGCAAACTGCTCGCCTTCAACACCCCCACGCAGCAGCGCGTCGAGGTGGTCGTGCTCTCGCGCAACGACCCCTTCAGCGGCCTGCGCGTGATGAAGTCGGCCAAGCACTACGGACTGCCCATTACGCGCTGCGCCTTCACCCGCGGCACGCCGCCCTGGCGCTACCTGGCGCCGCTGCGTGCCAACCTGTTCCTGAGCACCCACCTGGCCGACGTGCGCGCCGCGCTCGATGCCGGTGTGCCGGCTGCGCAGGTGTACCCGCGCAGTGCCCATGCCAGCGACCGCCACCCCTCCGAAGTGCGCATCGCCTTCGACGGCGACGCCGTGCTGTTCAGCGACGAAGCCGAGCAGGTCTACGCACAGGGGGGTCTGAGCGCCTTCCAGCAGCACGAAGCCGACAAGGTGACGCAGCCGCTGCCCGACGGGCCGTTCAAGCCCCTGCTGGCGGCACTGCACCAGCTGCAGCAGGCCGGGTTGGCCGACATGCGCATCCGCACCGCCCTGGTCACGGCCCGCAGCGCCCCCAGCGACGAGCGCGTGATCCGCACCCTGATGGACTGGGGCATTGCCGTGGACGAGACCTTCTTCCTGGGAGGCCTGGACAAGGGCGAGTTCCTGCGCGAGTTCGAGCCCGACTTCTTCTTCGACGACCAGACCGGCCACATCGAATCGGCCGCGCGCCATGTACCGGCCGGGCATGTGGCCAGCGGTGTACGCAACGAAGCCTGAGCTTCCGCTGCGCCCTCGGTAAACCGCCGGTATGCGGGCGTAACCCTCGGTAAAGCCGCTTTGCAAAGGCTGGTCAAGCGGACCCCAGGGCGCTACAAACGGGGCACACCGCAAAGGACCGCCATGCACACTCCACCCCCAGCCCTCCCCGCACTGCGCCGCCGCAGCGTCCTGGCCACCCTGGGCCTGGGTGCACTCGGCGCAGTCCCACCGCTGCGCGCCCAGAGCAGCGCAAGCACCCCGCCCGAGGTGTGGCGCGCCGTGTCCCGCGTGGGGTACGGCCCCACACCGGCACTACTGGCTACCGTACGCCAGCAAGGCGCCCGCAGCTGGGCGCTGCAGCAGGTGGACGTGGCCCGCACTGCCAGCCAGACGGCGCCCGCCATCCCGGCGGACTATGCCCACATCCTGCAACCCTTGCCGGCCCTCTTTGAAGGCGCACGCAAGGAGCGCGAGTCGGCCAAGTTCCGGCGTGAGAACGCGGCGACCAAGCCCGACCAACCGCTACGCATCGACCGCCCCTCACTGGACGATCCCACGCAGTTCAGCCGCGCCATGGCCATGGGCACCGCAGCCTGGCACCTGCGCAGCAGCAGTGACCCCGCGCTGGAGCCGCCGCTGCTGGCGCGCATGACGGAGTTCTGGTTCAACCACTTCAACGTCTACGTCGGCAAGGGCGCCGTGCGCCCCTTCATTGGGCACTACCTCGTCCACGCCATCCGCACCCATGCGCTGGGCCGCTTTGAGGACCTGGTGTTTGCCACTGCCCGCCACCCCGCCATGCTGCACTACCTGGACCAATGGCAGAGCGTGGCCGAAGGCAGCCGCGGCCCCGAAGGCAAGACCCGCGGCCTGAACGAAAATTACGCCCGGGAACTCATGGAGCTGCACACCCTGGGCGTACACGGCGGCTACACCCAGACCGATGTGCGCGAACTGGCGCGCATCCTCACCGGCTGGACCATCGGCCCACAGGAGGCCAGCGGCTTTCGCTTCGCCCCGCGCATGCACGACAACGGCACCAAGACCCTGCTGGGCCAGCGCTATGGCGGCACCGGCAACGGCGAGCAGGAAGGGGTAGATGCCATCCGCGCCCTGGTGCGCCACCCCAGCACCGCGCAGCGCGTGTGCCTGCGCCTGGCCCAGTTTTTCGTCAGCGACACGCCACCGGATGCACTGGTGCAGCAGCTGGTACGCAGCTTCACGCAAAGCCAGGGCGACATCGCCCAGGTGCTGCGCACCCTGCTGCAGTCCAGCGAGTTCTGGGCCCCCGAGAACCAGTTGTTCAAGACCCCGCTGGACTTCACCTGTTCGGCCATGGCGGCCACGCAGACCGGAAGCGACCCACGGGTGTTGCTGCACACCTTCCACTTCCTGAACCAGGCCGGCCAGCCCCTGCACGGCTGGCAAACGCCCGACGGCTACCGCTTCGACGCCGCCACCTGGCGTGTGCCCGAAGCGCTGACGCGCCGGGCCGACTTCGCCCTGCTGCTTGCGCGCAACAGCGACACGCGCTACTTGCTGCCCTACCTGTCCGAGCGCACAGTGCAGACCATCACCCATGAAGCGCCCGCGCTGCAAAGCGGCCTCATTCTGGCCAGCCCCGAATTCCAGTGGAAGTGAACCGCCATGACTGAACGCAACACCCTCTGTGCTTCACGCCGCCAGCACCTGCAGTGGCTGCTGGGCAGCAGCCTGGCCTGGGCTGCACCCTGGGCCTTGGCACAGACCAACGCCAGCCAGGGCCGCCTGGTGCTGGTCTTTCTGCGCGGCGCCTACGACGGCCTCTCGGCCCTGGTACCGCATGGCGACGCGGACTATTACCGCATGCGCCCCAACATTGCAATTCCCGCGCCGGACGGCAGTGCCAACACTGCCTTGCAGCTCGATTTGCAGTTCGGCCTGCACCCGGCACTCGCTCCCTTGCTGCCGCTGTGGCAGCAAGGCCTGCTCGCCGCCATTCCCTGCGCCGGCTCGCCCGACGCCACGCGCTCGCATTTCGACGCCCAGCACCACTGGGAAACCGGCATCCCCGGCAACAGCAGTGCCAGCCCCGGCTGGCTCAACACCCTGAGCGGACAAACCCAAGCCAAGGCCATCGGCGTGGGTGAGGCCAACCCGCAGATCCTGGGCGGCCCGCAGGCCGTGCAGCTAGTACCCAAGGGCGAAGCCGCCACGCGCAAAGGGGCGCTGGGTGACAACCGCACCCGCGACGCCGTGATGCGCCTGTACAGCGGAGACGACGCGCTGTCGCAAACCTTCCGCGCCGGAGCCGCCAGCCGCACCCAGACCGCCGACATGCTCACCCAAGCTCCTTCCATGGACGCCAGGATGGACGCCGTGATGCAGGCCGCCAACAACGGTGCCGGCAGCGTGAAAGGCCTGGCGCAGGACGCCCAACACCTCGGCACCCTCATGCGTGCCAACCCACAACTGCGCCTGGGCTTTCTCTCGGCCGGTGGCTGGGACACCCACGCCAACCAGGGCGCGGTGACCGGCACACTGGCCAACAACCTGGGCGCGCTGGCCGAGGCCCTGGTGGTGCTTCGGCGTGAATTCAACCGCCGCGACGACGTGGTGCTGGTGGTGAGCGAGTTCGGCCGCACCAGTGCCGAGAACGGCACCCGGGGCAGCGACCACGGCCACGGCAACGCCCTGTGGCTGCTGGGCAACCGCGTGCAGGGTGGTCGCTGGCACGGGCAGTGGTCAGGTCTCGCGTCGGGCAATTTGCACGAGGGACGCGACCTGCCGGTGCACCACGATTTCCGGGCGGTGTTTGCGCAGGTGCTGCGGGCTACGCAGGGGTCTAGCTCTGCGCAACTGGATGCGCTGTTTCCGGGGTTTGTTTGGGATGCAAGGTTGGATGGGGTGATGCATCGGGCTTGATGCATGAGGGCTTTTCGTTCGCCCTGAGCTTGTCGAAGGGCTTTGCGGTTTGCTGCGCTGCAGGCCGGGTCTCGGCCCGGCGGCCGCCTTCATTTAGCGAAACCCGCTTTGCGGGTTTTCTTTTGCTCGCCAATGGCGTGCTTTGCACGCGGGGCTTGCTCACTTCGCGTAGCGAAGTTACGCAGGCACCAAACGAAGCAAAGAAATGGCGAGCCGGATGCGTCGGCCCTTCGGGCTCACTGCGTTGCTCGGCTGGGGCGGGAGGCGCGCAAACTCGGCTATCGCCTCAAACAGCGCGCGCATCTTCATCCGCCCCACCCTGCGCTACTCGACTCCGCATGACGGCGGGGAATACCACGCGCGCCATCGCTTCGCTCGGCGCGATTTGGTGCCAAGTCAGGTGGTAGCCCTGGTATTGATTGCGCAAGAAGCTATAAATTAAATAGCGGACGACTATCAGATTGGGCCGGTCGCAGGGATTCAACTCGCTAAATGTGCCGATTTTGGGAGGCAGCGGCAAGACCGCGAGTTTCAGGATAGGCACTGGTGAAACGCCTCACCGCATCATCCGGCAGACCAATGAGCAGAGTAGCGCTGCTGTCCCAACACACAATTTCAAAAAGGGCGTCGCTCAACTGGGGCGATACCTCGACCCCCTGCCAATAGCGAGGATTGTCATCGACGTATGGCGCTTCTGTAATGTCGCGGCGATAGCCCACAGGGAACGCGCTAAAAACCGCCCATATGAATTGCACTGTGTGCGTAGTCAGGAATCGTTCCAGCTCAGTTCCAGGTATCCATCTGTCATCGTTAGGAAAATCGGTACCGTAGTAATTCGTTTCAACATCACTGAGATACCAATCAAACGCAGATGCACGAAGACCGGCGGCATCGAATACGACACGCATATCTGTATAAAAACTGACTCGATCTGTACGTTCAAGAATGAGGTTCACCGTAGCCTTCAGAAGGATTGAAGCAATAGACGTGATGCGGATGCTACTGTCTGCGATAGGCTTTTGAAGGTCAGTTTTCGCCCCAAAGCAGGACTTAAGAAATCCAACGCCCCCCGCGCCGAGCGAAGCGATGGCGCGTGAATCTCCCCAACCCCCTCTGGCTGCGCCGAGGAGCGCAGCGGGCGCTGGGTGAAGGGGCGCGCGCTGTTTGAGCCCGCAGGGCGAGTTTGCGCGACCCCCAGCGGCTGCGAGCACCGCAGGGTGCCCGAAGCGCAGCGGAGGGACGCAGACAGCGGGGTCGCCTTCTTTTGCATCCTTTTCTTGGCGAGCAAGAAAAGGATGTCGCCCGCCGGGGCGAAACCCGGCACGCCGCGCCCGGCCGGGCGCACCTTCAGGCCCCAAGCGCCCGCTCGCAGAAACATG
Organism: Curvibacter sp. APW13; assembly: GCF_032337135.1. NCBI lineage: Bacteria > Pseudomonadati > Pseudomonadota > Betaproteobacteria > Burkholderiales > Comamonadaceae > Curvibacter > Curvibacter sp. APW13. Next base: position 259,138 of record NZ_JAVXZZ010000004.1, read on the forward strand.
CCAGAAACACTCTGCCGTTACGATCCCCCACCCACCCCAAATAACAAGAACACCACCGAGACCATGACCTGGACAACCGCCATCCGCCAACGCCTGCACGCCACCAATGTCCTGCGACAACAAGTCTGGGCCCTGAGCGCCCCCTACTTCCGCTCCGACGAAAAATGGAAGGCCCGCGCGATGCTGGCGGCCATCGTGGCGCTGAACCTGGCGCTGGTCTACATGGCGGTGCTGTTCAACGACTGGAACCGCATGTTCTACGACGCGCTGCAGCAGAAGGACGAAGTCGTTTTTTGGGAGCAGTTGTGGCGTTTCAGCTACCTGGCGTTCGGCTACATAATCATCGCGGTCTACAAGTTCTACCTGACGCAGCTGCTGGAAATTCGCTGGCGCGCCTGGATGACGGCGCACTACCTGCAACGCTGGCTCAGCAACCAGGCCTTCTATCACTTGGAGCTGATGCGCTTTGTGAAGCAACCGGACGCGCAAGGTCTCCAAGGCAACCCCGACAACCCGGACCAACGGATTGCTGCGGACATCAGCGGGTTCATCAGCCAGTCGCTCTCGCTCGCCATGGGCCTGCTCAACTCGGTGGTCACGCTGGCCAGCTTTGTCGGCATCCTGTGGGGCCTGAGTGGCAGCTTTGGCTTCAATCTGGCCGGGAAGGAGTTCAGCATTCCCGGCTTCATGGTCTGGGTGGCGGTGCTGTATTGCCTGGCCGGCAGCGTCATCACCCACTACGTGGGCCGCAAACAGATTGGGCTGAACTTTGAGCAAGAGCGCCGAGAGGCGGACTTCCGCCACCACATGGTGCGGGTGCGCGAGAACAGCGAGGCCATTTCCCTGGAACGCGGTGAGGGTGTGGTACTGCAGCAGACCAGCCACCGTTTCAGCAAGGTACTGGAAAACTTTCTGGCGCTGTTGCGTGCCCAGAAGCAACTCATCTGGTTCACCAACTTCTTCGGCCAGGCATCGGTGATATTTCCCTTTCTGATCGCAGCACCGCGCTACTTCTCGAACGCCATCCAGCTTGGCGAGTTGATGCAGATTTCCAGCACTTTCGGCCAGGTGCAGGGTGCGCTGAGCTGGCTGGTGGACAACTACCCCTCGGTGGCGACCTGGCGCGCCACCACCGAGCGCCTGACCAGTTTTGAGGCAGCATTTCAGGCTCTGGCCCGCGTGGAAACTGCGCAGGCAGCTAGCAATTCAGTAGCAGACGAATCGGAAGTGCACGCTACCGACCTGCAGGTGCAGCTGCCCGGTGGCCAGCCACTGCTGGCCCCGGCCACGCTGGCGGTGCAGCCCGGCGAGCGCGTGCTGCTGCAGGGGCCTTCGGGCTCAGGCAAGTCTTCGCTGTTCCGCAGCCTGGCAGGCATCTGGCCGTTTGCACAGGGGCAGGTGGCGCTGCCCGCCAACGCGATGTTCCTGCCGCAACGCCCCTACTTCCCCAACGGGCCGCTGCGCGAAGCGCTGGCCTACCCGCTGCCCGCCAGCACCTACTCCGACGCACAACTGCAGCAGGCGCTCGATGACGCCCTGCTGCCCCAGCTGAAATCCGAGCTGGACCGCATTGACGCCTGGGGGCAGAAGCTCTCGGGGGGTGAGCAGCAACGCCTGTCCATTGCCCGCGCCTTGCTGAAGAAACCGCAGTGGCTGTTTGCCGACGAGGCCACCAGTGCGCTGGACGAAGCGGCTGAAGCCGTGGTGTATCAGCGCTTATGCGACCTGGTCACGGCCCAAAGTGGTGGCCTGGTGTCCATCGCCCACCGACCCGCGCTGGCACGCTTCCACAACCGGCGCTGGGAACTCGTGCCCAACGCCAACGCGGGCACGGACGCTCAGGCCGCCTTGTTCCGGCTTTCCACAAACCCGGCATAGCCGCGCGCGCGCAGCTCGCAGGCCGGGCAGCTGCCGCAGCCATAGCCCCAGTCGTGGCGGTGCACGCGGTCGCCCTGGTAGCAGGTGTGGGTGTGTTCCTGGATGAGCTCCACCAACGCCTGTCCACCGCCGGGCTGTGCGGCCTCGCCCAGGTCATGGGCCAGTTGCCAGGTCTGGGCCTTGTCGATCCACATGAGCGGGGTTTCGATCAGGTAGCGCTGTTCCATGCCGAGGTTCAGCGCGATCTGCAGCGCCTTCATGGTGTCGTCGCGGCAGTCGGGGTAGCCCGAAAAATCGGTTTCGCACACGCCCGTGACCAGCACCTGCAGGCCACGCCGGTAGGCCAGCGCGGCGGCCAGGGTCAGGAACAGCAGGTTGCGCCCCGGCACGAAGGTGTTGGGCAGGCCGCTGGCTTCCATCTTGTAGGCGATGTCGCGCGTGAGCGAGGTGTCACTGACCTTTCCCAGCACCGCCAGGTCCAGTACATGGTCTTCACCGAGCTTTGCACCCCACGCAGGAAAGCGGGCTTTGAACTGCGCCAGCGCTTCCAGGCGCACCTGCAGCTCGACGCTGTGGCGCTGGCCGTAGTCAAAACCCAGGGTTTCGACGCGCTCGTAGCGTGAGAGGGCATGGGCCAGGCAGGTGGCGGAGTCCTGGCCGCCGGAAAAAAGGACAAGGGCTGTCGTATGCATGGGGGCAATGGTAGGGCATCTGCCACGCGGCGCGGGTGCCAAAAGAAACGGCCCTGTCGGGCCGTTCATGGATGCTGCGAGGGTGCAGGCTCAGAGCTTTTCGGTCTTGGTGATTTCCGAAGGCTTGAACTCGGTGGACTGCTTGGCCAGGTTGCCGGGCTGGCTCAAGGGAGTCACGTGCTTGGGGTCGGTCAGGGTGTTGCTCACCTGCTCGATCTGCACCGCACTGGCACTGGCGGTCCACACCGTGCGCAGGTGGTCCATCAGCACCTGGGACAGTGGTGGCGGAGGCGGAACTTCTTCCTTCTTCTGCGCCTGTTCCGGGTGGTGGATGGTCCAGTCCTTGGCCACCTTGCTGGCCTCGGCACTGCGCACCATCGGATCGACCGGGTTGGTATAGACCGGGTCGTTCGGATCGGCGGGCGGCGCCGGGGGCTTGACCATGTTGATCACGCTCGGCGTGGGTTCCAGGTGCGCCGTGGAGACGGCGACAGATGGGTTGACCGGAGCAACGGGCAAAACCCTATTTGCCCCAGACGACACCACCTCCGCGCCGGCGGGGCGCTGGATAGGGTTTCGATCAATGGAAGGCAGTTGCATTTTGGTTTGGGCCTTTCGGCCCCCTCCGGTTACTTCTGTAGGTTGACGTACGTTTCTTAACGGCAGATTTAGCGGGTTATTTAGGCCTATTTCTGATTTTTTTTGAAAAAACCAAAAAACGGCCCACTGACACCCAAATTGCACCACATTGGTGCAATTTGGGACTTTCACCACGGAAAACCGTCCGCTTCATCAAGGTTATCGGTCAATTGGCGGCAGAAACAAGGCCTTTTTCTGGCTTTGCGCCCCAATCTGCCCTACGCCCCCTGCCGCTCAGTTGCCCAGACCCGTGACTCGGTCCGCCGCGATGCCGGCCTCCAGCGCATCGAGCAGGGCCTGGCGTACCTTGCGCTTGGTGGCGGCATGGGCGCCGGGGTTCAGCTTCTTGTAGCGCTGTGCCACCTCAAGGGCCGTGGCCATGAGCTGCTCCGGAGCCACCACCTGGTCCAGGAACCCAGCTGCCAGGGCCTGCTGCGGGTTGCACATCTCGGCGCAGACCACGCTGCGCTGGAAGGCCGGCTTGGTCAACCGGTCCTGCGCCAGCAGGATGCCCACGTTGTGCATGGTCATGCCGATCTGCACTTCGTTGAGGCCAATGCTGAACGGGCCCTCGACGCCGATGCGGTAGTCGGCCGACAGCAATACGAAGGCGCCCTTGGCCACCGCATGGCCGGAGCAGGCCACGATGATGGGCTGGGGGTGTGCCAGCATGCGCCGCGCCAGCGTGGACCCTGCGCTGACCAGGTCGATGGCCTGCTGGCGGCCTGCCGTCATGACCTTGAGGTCATATCCGCCCGACAGGATGCCCGGCTGGCCGGTCACGATGACGATGGCCTTGTCTGCCTCGGCGCGGTCCAGGGCCGCGTTGAAGGCATCGATCAGGGCATGCGAGAAGGCATTGACCTTGCCGTTGTTCAGGGTCAGGGTGGCAATGCCGTCTTCCAGTTGGTACGTGACCAGTTCGCTCATGGCTACTCCATTGTTGAGAGAATAAAAGCGGCAGTCTAGCTGCCCCTGGCGGCCTCCCCCTGTCACGGAGACACGTTGCCCTGCATGGCACCGGCGCGAAGCGCCAAAAATGGAGTCCGAACACCACGGGAAAACCCCGCCATTTCCCATTCCAGTTCATGCTGCGCGCCGCCGATACCAAAGACATGATCGACGCCACCGTACACCTCGAACCCGAAGTCGGCCTGCTGCGCCCGCCTACCCGCGAGTTGCAAGTGCTGACCTGGAGCAAGCAGCTGCGCCCCGTGCGCTTTGATGACCACCGTGCCGTCACCATGCTCAGCCATGCCATCCATGGCCTGCAGTGCGCACGCAACAACCTGGAGCGCCCGCATCTGGCCTGCGGGCATATCCACTCCAGCCTGTACACCCTGTGCCTGGCCACGCTCTACCTGCACGGCCTGCAGCCCTACGGCAAGGAAGGCCAGAAGGAACTGGTGGTGCAGTGGGGGCTGGAGCACCTGCAGATCGACATCGAACGCCGCGCACGCGCCCTGTGGGCCAGGCACCTGTGGCTGACCACCATGGCCGGCGCCTCCGATGGCACGGAGCTGCATGCGGTTCCGGACCTGGTCGAGACCACCACCCAGTCGCTGGCCAACGCCCGCATGCTGCACCCGGACTGGTTTGGCTAGAAGCAACACCCGTTTGCCGGTGCGCACAGGTCGGGCCTAGAATGGCCCGACACCCCGCACCGCACCATGCCCTTTGTCCCCGCCTGGTTTAACCGCATTCGCCGCAGCCTTGGCGTGTGCGCAGCTGCCGCAACACTGGCGTGGCTGAACCTTGCGCCGCCGGTCCAGGCAGGAGAGACCGAGCCCATGGTGTTCATCCACCATGCCAAGGAGTCCGCAGGCGATACCCGCTACGAATACCACTGGCGCGTGCTGCGCGCCGCGCTGGACGCAACCACCGCGCAGTGGGGGCCGTATGAACTGCGCGAAGCCCCGTACATGAACGAGACCCGCCAGGTGGCCGAACTGTCCAATGCCACGGGCCTGCTCAATACCATGGTGCTCGACACCACCGTGGAGCTGGAACAGAAACTGCTCCCGGTGCGGCTGCCCATCGACAAGGGCCTGCTGGGTTACCGCGTCTTCCTGATCCGCAAGGACGACCAGGCCGCCTTCTCGCAGGTGCGAACGCTGCAGCAGCTGCGCGCGTTCAGCATCGGCCAGGGGGCCGACTGGTCCGACACCCAGATCCTGCGCCAGGCCGGGTTCAAGGTGGTTACCGGCTATGCCTACGAAGGGCTGTTCGGCATGCTGAATTACCGCCGCTTTGATGCCTTCAGCCGCGGCGCGGTCGAGGTGCTGGGCGAGATGCGCAGCTTCGGCCCCCAGTACCCGGACATGCAGATCGAAGAGTCCTTGCTGCTGTATTACCCGATGCCGGTGTATTTCTGGTTCAGCCGCGACAGCGCGGGCCAGCAGCGCGCCCGGCGCGTGGAGCAAGGCATGCGTGCCATCCAGGCCAATGGCACGCTCGACCGGCTGTTCAAGACCGAGTTCTCCGCAGTGGAAGCGACGCTGCGCCTCAAGGAACGGCGCGTGCTGCGCATCGGCAACCCGCTGCTGCCCGCCGCCAGCCGCACCATCGACAAGCGCTGGCTTTACGACCCCACCCGATAGGCTCTGGCGCGCTCGTCATTCGACCGTCACACTCTTGGCGAGATTACGTGGTTTGTGGTCTACGCCCACATGCCTGCGGCATATGGGCTTCGCCCCAAACCCAGTAACCCGGAGCCCTTCGGGCTGACGCTTCGCGTCAACAGAGCGTGCCCGTCATTCGACGGTCACGCTCTTGGCCAGGTTTCTGGGTTGTGGCTACGGCACGGCCCTGCGGGCCTTCACTTCGCTGCGCGAAATGAGCCTGCGCCGCAAGCCGCGCAATTGGCTGCGGCCAAGGCCGCAGGGCGCTGCTGTTCTGACCAATTAAAGTCGAAAACAGCGCCCTAGCATCCATGCGGGTTTGCGGCGTACCAAGTTCGCAACAGCACGATCCAAAGTCGAAAACAAGAGTACTCCTCAGCAAGCTAAGCAGATCTAAGCACTGCGCCGACCGTTCATCTCTGCGGCTTTAGCCATCCGTTTGCTCGCGCACAGACCGCCCCGGAATCCAAGGCTAGTGTTGCTCTACGTTGCATTCGCTACGTGTCGGCACCTAGCCAGTCAAACTAAAGGAGTGAGCATGAGTATCAACAAAGATCAAAGCAAAGGACGTGCTGAAGAAGTCAAGGGAAAGGCAAAGGAGGTAATCGGAAAGAGTGTCAAAGACAACGAGACGGAGCTAAGAGGCCGTGCCCAAAAAAAGGTTGGCGCAGTTCGTGCCGCGGTGGGTGATGCAAAGCAAGAGATTGCTGCCGCCATGAAAAATCGGTGACCGACGAACGTTGGCCATATGAGGAAAAGCCGACGCCCGACCCCAAATTTAATCTGGCAGAAGAGCCGATAGATTTCACTCTCGGTGTCAAAGCGCACGGACGCACAGGATCTTGAATGTCAAAGTAACGATCCGATCACTTCGCAAATCCGCGAGACATCGGAATTTAACGAAAGCGTCTATGACTTCATCCGCAGTATCGAATACCAGTGGCAGTGGCAGTGGACAACATACGGCACCAAAGGCCAATCAAGCAGATCGCCGCATTATCCTTGACCGTCGCGAAGCCGCTGGCACCAAGAAAGCAGACAGTGGCCACGAAGCTGGAACAAAAAAACCAGTTCAGCCTAAGAACGAAACTACCCACCGCGCCTATTAGGCGCATCTAGCAAGGAATAGATTCAAAGGTCCCGGCACTGAACCGAAGCGGTAATCAGGCAGTGACCAGGTCCTTTGCCTTCAGAGGCGTTGATACAGACTTATCCCGTGCATCACCCCATCGCAGGATCGACGCGTCATCGCCTTTGTACAGAGTGTTGCCATGACGATCAACGCAGTACTGGCGTGACACAATCATTTCATAGATATCCATATCTGCTGCGATCCGGGTGTATTCAAATAGAACGCTTCTAGTGATTCGGGAGCCAGATTTAAGTACGCATCCATGCCCTACCCAGACAGGGCCCTTGATCTTGACCCCTGGCTCAATGCATACCCCAGAACCCAAGTAGACCGGCCCTTCGACATCAACATCATCCCAAGCCACTGAGACGTTAAGTCCGACCCAGACTCCAGGTCGTATCTCAACACCGGGCATGGGCATGTTGGGGACTGTCCCCGCGAGAACGCGTTGCAGAACCTGCCAGTAGTCGCTCACACGGCCAATGTCTATCCAGTTGAAACTCCGACGCTGCACAAAAAAGGGCAAGTCACGTTTGACTAGTTCAGCAAATAACTGTGAGCCGATGTCATAGACGGTGTCAGGAGGAATCAAATCCAGAGCTGCGGGTTCAAAGATGTAGATGCCCGTGCTAGCGATTGTGGACCGTGCTAATGCTGGAGTTGGTTTTTCCTGGAACGATTGCACTCGCCCATCGTTGTCGGCAAGAATCACGCCATAGGACTGCACATCTTCCCGCGGAACCTCCATGCCAATCACACTCGTGATTGCTCCTTGGGCACGGTGCTCTTGTATAGACGCAGTGATGTCCAAATCAATGAGCGCATCCGCACAAAGAACCAGCGTCGTTGAATCGAAGAACCTGGAAAAATCCTGAATGCGACGCATACCTCCAGCGGACCCCATCGGGTGAGGAACAATCTCACCGTGCTCACAGCGGCCTTCGTAGGAGTAGCCGATCTGTACCCCCCACCGACTGCCATCGCCAAAGTAGTTCTCGATTGTCTGGTGGTGCCAGGCAACGTTGACCATGATCTCGTTGACGCCGTGCAAAGCTAGGTGATCTATCAGGTACTCCATGACCGGTTTCCCCAAAATCGGCACCATGGGCTTGGGTAAATCCTGTGTCAAGGGGCGCACACGAGTGCCCTGTCCAGCCGCCAAAATCATTCCCTTGGTCATTGCGTTCTCTACTTTTGAAGTCGATGGAACTTCAGAGTTTTGAAGCGAAATAGTTGCCCGGTCTGTACGGTAAAGGACATACAAGCAGGCCACTCGCCCCCTAGGCTACAGGGTATGTCAGTCCTACCATGGGTTGGCAATTGCCCCTGGCCGAGCAGCACTGCGATTTAGTGAATCGTGAGTACTTCCAGTCAGGATGCAACGGCACCTTCGACACATCAAACTGGAACATCACATGAGAAATAACCTAGTTTCACTCGCCATTGCAACAGCACTGGCGGGCACAGGCACCGCACATGCTGCTACTTACTCGGTAGGCGACCTCACAGCCTTAGGCGATCCCGGGTACAGCCAATCGACAGACTTTTTTGCAGGGACCATCAACGACCAATACTCCTTCTCGATCTCTGGCGGGCCAAACGCATTTAGCTCCATCGCATCCAAACTCTCACTAACCATCGACCAGGTCATCACTTTCGCAAGTGGTCAACTTACGGGTCCTGATGCGTTTGTAGCAAACCTGACGCCTTGGGTGAATTCCCTGGGAGGGTTCACAGTCAATGGGATCGGATACGAAGGTCTGTTGAAGACTGGTGACTACACCCTGTCACTTCACGGCGTATCGCAGAAAGACGGTCATTACAGTGTATCGATGCTGGCGCAACCGGTTCCAGAACCGGAGTCCATTGTCCTGCTTATGGCTGGACTTGGTCTCATTGGCGGACTAATCCGTCGCCGCAATCGACATACTGAAAAGGTTCAAAGCACCGAGACTGGCGTTCTCACGACAGCAACGCTCGTCTAAATACATCATGTATCAATCCAGCGTGAACTTCGAAATGCCTGTCGTCAGAGAGGCATTTGAAAACACGCTTGGTCAGAATTCAGACGATCATTTTGATAGGGTGATTGCACAGTCTGCATCGTTGCGAAGTCATCAGGATGTATTCGAGTGGCTTCAGGGCGACGTGCAACGTCATCTTCCGCATCAAATCATGGTGTCAGCGTGGGGAGATTTTGATCGTGGTCATCTCCAACATGACATCATCTCCTCGTTAGCGGGTGTTCGCTCCCAACATGTCAACTCAAAGGCTCTGGCACCCCTTGTTACGCGGTGTTTTGCGAAATGGGGAGAGAACGGTGGGCAGGCTTTTGTCCTAAGCGCTGGTACCCGGGGATTCCTACTAGACAGCGATGGTCTAGATTGCAACCTGACTTGCGCGCTACGTCAAATGCGCTCGGTACTTGTGCATGCCGTTCAAGATCTCCGCAGAAATGAAGTTTGTCTTTACTTGGCGTTTAATACAGCAGACAAATTTGATGCTGCCCAATGCTCTGCCATCCAGTCAATGTTGCCGCACCTGGATAACGCACTGCGTCAAGTAGCCACATTGCCCGCCGTTAAGTACCCAGCGCACATTCCCCAAAAGCTTACACCTGGTCGACACAAGCGCGTTGAACGTTTAACCCAGCGCGAACTCGAAATTTTGCAGTGGATTGCCCTAGGAAAGACCAATCCAGAAATAGGCTGCATTTTGGATCTCAGCCTTTATACGGTTAAGAACCACATCCAGCGAATGTTCCGCAAGCTCAACGTCAGTAATAGAGCACAAGCAGTTGCCGAGGTTGCGCAGAATGACTAAGACTGTCGCCGCACACTCGCCGACATTGCGCACGAATGTTCGTGTGCTTACGCCAGGAACCGGCAGCCTTTTGGGGGCGATAGAGCGCCTCATTACGCCTTTTGCTCTGATCACAACTCTGTGTTTGATAACTGTGCTTCTTGATGGCAATTTGAGTGCGGCGACACTTCTCCTCTGCGTTTTGGTTTTTGCTCTCAGTTTTCCTGGCCAATTGCGACTCCAATCAAGGCCACTCCGTTTGGCTTGTGACATTGGGCTTCAATGGTTGTGGATTTTCTCGTTGCTGCTCTTAACTGGATACGCCACGGGTTACCTGCATGCGTTTTCCTCGGATGTACTGTGGACATGGGGTTGGGCTGCGCCACTCTCTGAGTTGCTAACCGCGTTCGCGCTGCGAAATTCAGCCCCGGCAGTGGTGCGCATGCAAGGCCCAGCGCAGCGGGCAATCATTGTCGGATTGAACTCGCAGGGACGCGACTTTGCCACCTGCGTCAAGAACTCTCCCTACTCTCGCATCGAGCTTGCTGGATTCGTTGACGAACGAAGTGCAGAACGCCTCAATGCCGTTGGACCGCATCGTGTCATTGGGACACCGAGTGATCTGGCCACGTTAGTAGCAAGACAGCGCATCGGACAAATCTACCTGTCACTTCCGATGGCATCGCAGCCACGCATTTTGCAGATCCTCGATGGTCTCAAAGACACAACTGCATCAATTTACTTCCTGCCCGACATGTTTGTGACGGATCTGATTCAGGGGCATGCAGACGAAGTTTGCGGCATGTCCGTCATCTCTGTCTGTGAAACACCATTCGTTGGCTTCAACGGCTTTGTGAAGAGGGCGAGCGATGTGCTTCTTTCGCTACTGATATTGCTATTGATCTCACCGCTAATGGTTGGGATTGCCATAGCCGTTAAGCGCAGCTCACCTGGGGCGGCAATTTTCAAGCAGCGTCGCTACGGATTAGATGGCCAAGAAATTCTTGTTTACAAATTCCGCTCTATGCGCACCACCGACGATGGTGCCGCCATCGAACAAGCCACAAGGAATGACAGCCGCACGACCCCGCTGGGAGCCTTTCTTCGCAGGACTTCGTTGGACGAACTACCTCAGTTCATCAATGTATTGCAAGGCCGCATGAGCATCGTGGGCCCACGACCACATGCGGTGGCACACAACGAGGTGTATCGCAAGCTGATCAAAGGCTACATGGTTAGGCACAAGGTAAAGCCGGGCATCACTGGCTGGGCACAGGTCAATGGCTTTCGCGGCGAAACCGACACGCTCGACAAGATGCAGGGGCGCATTGACCTTGACTTGGATTACTTGCGTCACTGGAACCTGGCTTTGGACATAACCATCATTCTCAAAACTATTCGCTTGGTCCTCAATGACCACAAGGCGTATTAAGCATGCAAGCACAACCAATTCGCTGCCTCTTGGTCACTTCTATTGGCTTGTGCACGAGCAGCATTTGCCTGGCGCAGGATTTACCAGAGTCAGAAATCACGGCAACTTACGCAGTACAAAATGGCAGCAACCTTTCGTATGTTCCAGATGCCTTGCTCACTGAAGGCAACAATACACATCACGTGGAGACCGCGACAGTGGGGTTCAGTGTCCGTACCAAGCAGGGTATGCAACGCCTAATGCTTGATGGCAGCTTAGTCAATCGCAGTTTCGAGAGCACCCAAACCGTCAACGCAGTTACGAGCAATTACAACCTTCTGTGGCAATGGGTGGCAACGCCGCGGTGGACAGGGGAACTCGGTGCGTCTCGACGAGAGTCGTTCGATACCCTTGTGAGTAGCCCATTCCAAGGGCAGGCCAATAGCGTACTCACCAATGACAGTCACTTTGACGTCGCATGGCAAGTGGATGGACCTTGGAGATTGATAGCTGGTGTGGCGCAAGCGCGAACCGCCACCACCCGAAGCGCCCCGAGTGATCAGAACACTCGTTCAGCAAACGCAGGTATCCGTTATGTGTCCGGAACCGGGAGCTCTTTAACATTTAAGCAGATATCTACAGATGGCGATTTTTCCTCTTCCTCGACATCTGTCCGCTCTGACTTCACACAACGTGACAGTGACATCCGCTTCCACTGGGTTATCAGTGATGGAAGCACCGCAGATGCCTACACGACATATTCAGAAAATTCACGAAACCACCCAAGCACAGGGGGCAAGCAGGGGTTCGACGGCTGGAATGCCGGTGGCAGTCTCACATGGTCATTTGGAGGCCTGTCGACATTGCAGATAGACCTGGCACATACGTTGGCAGCTACAGGCCTAGACAGCCCTCTGTTTAGTGAGACCGATCGTGTGACTGTCGGCCCGGTTTGGCAAATCGGAAGCAAAACTGCACTCACTTTGCACCACACATGGGCTCAGCAAACATTTGGGGGGTACTCGAGCAATGCATTGCATCGGCTCGATAAGTTGAGGGTCACAGCACTTGGCTTTGCATGGAAACCTTACAAGCACTTGTCTCTGAACGCCGGTTTGCAGCATCTCTCTCGCGAATCGAACGATCTCTACGCAGTGGTTGCTACCAACGCCGCCACCATATCGGCCCACATTTCTTACTGAACACGATTCTCCGCATTACGAATGAGCAACACCATGACTATTTCGCTACCAACACATTCACCGCGAGCACATTCTGGAGGCATTAGTTATTGGATGCTCGCCTCAGTTGCGACTACGCTCCTGATGCTCACCGCATGTGGGGACAAGGAATCGCCAAAAGCTGTCACGCAAGTTGCCGCCAAAGTTGGAAATGACGAGATCTCAGTCCACCAGATCAATGACGCTTTATCCCGACGCAACACACAAGGTGCAAGCAAGCAGGAAATTTCAGCATTCAGCAAATCGATACTGGAGAAATTGATCGACCAGCAACTTGCATTAAATCAAGCGATTGAAGCCAAGCTGAATCGATCGCCCGAAGTCGTTACGCAGATTGAATCGGCGCGGCGCGAAATCCTGGCAGCCGCGTGGGTCAAACAACTGGCCGGTACGTTGCCGCGACCAACCGAAGCTGAAGCAAGACAATATTTTGCTGACCACCCATACCTTTTTTCTCAGCGCAAAATTTTTCATATTCAGGAAATTGTCACTTCGAAAACAAGTGGTTTAGCTGACGAGCTTCGTGAATACACCAAAGCGGGGAAAAGCATTCAGGATGCAGCGACTTTTCTGAAGTCTCGCAACATTGCTTTCACAGGGGGTGAAGCAACGCGTGCCGCAGAGCAAATTCCATTGGAGTCCTTGGCTCAAATTTCAGAGCTAAAGGACGGCCAAACGACATTGATCGACACCCCCATGACACTGACGCTTATGCGGTTAGTGGCATCAGAGGCATCTCCCGTTTCCGAAGCCTTGGCACTACCTCGAATTACACAGTTCATGTTGAACCAGCGAATCAATAGCGCGGTTGCAAGCAATTTGAAAGACAAGCGAAGCACGACCAAAGTCGAGTACTTGGGTGAGTTCGCAAATATCGACTCTGGTTTGCCTGATGTTGGAAGAGTTGCCCTGACGACACCCATTGAATCAGGCCAAGTTCCGGCTGGAATATCTGGAAAAGCCAAGGAAAAAGGGGTGGCCGGATTGAAGTGAGTGGATTTCTTGCCCATCCACAAACAGTTTTTCTCCAACCATCAATGAACCTATCCAAACCGGGAATATCAACATGAACTTCTTCAAATTTCCCCAGTTAAGTCACATGCTAGTTCCTGGCGCAGTCACCCTGATTCTTGCGGTCGGAGGGGGCCTTGCACATGCCCAAGAAAGTGTCGTTGCAGGCACCCGATCGATTGTCGATGCAAGCAGTCCTAGCACAACGGCTGAAAACGGCTCGCCTATCGCAGAGACCATGTCCGGTCATCCGATGTATGTGGACTACCTCCTGAGCGCAGGGGACTCAATCCGCATTCAGGTATACCAAAACCCCGACCTAACAATCGAGACGCGCGTTTCTGAGAATGGAGTGATCACCTACCCACTGGTCGGGGCTTTATACGTAGGGGGGCGTTCTCTTGCGAGCGCTGAAAATGTCATTGCGCAATCGCTGAAAGCGGGGGGGTACCTGCAAAAGCCTCAAGTCAATATTACGCTTTTGCTTGCTCGTGGGAATCAAGTATCGGTCCTTGGACTAGTCGCTCGTCCTGGACGGTTCTCTCTCGATACGGTCAATACCCGTTTGAGCGACATATTGGCGTCTGCTGGTGGCACTCTGGGCGGTGGGGATGACGTAGCGATTGTTACTGGATTGCGCGACGGTAAGGCATTCCGGCAGCAAGTCGATATCCCCTCGATTTTCATTGACGCCAATCACTCCAGCGACCTCGTGCTTCAAGGGGGGGACAGCATCTATGTCCACCGCGCTCCAGTTTTCTACATCTATGGAGAGGCCCAGAGATCCGGCTCTTACCGCATAGAACGCGATATGACCATCATGCAAGCGCTTGCACAAGGTGGCGGTGTCACAAGTCGCGGAAGTGAGAACCGATTGCGACTACACCGCCGATTCAGTGATGGGCGGGTACTTCAAATCGATCCAAAACTGACTGACCTTGTGTTGCCCAACGACGTACTCTTTGTCAAAGAAAGCATGTTCTAGCCATGAGCATCTATCAATTTCTCCTCATCATGCGGGCACGCTATAGGGTTGCGCTACTGCTATTTGTGCTTACGGTATCAACCGTACTTGGCATTAGCATTTTCATGGAAAAGCAATATACAGCCAGCGCTGCCTTGATTCTAGAAGTCAAGTCCCCGGACCCCGTGAGCGGCATCATGCTGCAAGGAATGATGTCACCGGGTTACATGGCTACACAAATCGACGTCATCAACAGTGATCGCGTAGCAAAGGCAGTAGTTCAACAACTGCGTCTTGACCAAGGCCCCACAGTACGGGAACTATGGCTGGCAGATACCAATGGAAAAGGGCAACTTGACGATTGGCTTGCTAATCTTTTGCAGCAGAAGCTCGACGTAAAGCCATCGCGAGAGAGCAACGTGATCAACATCACGTATACCAGTCCCGACCCGGATTTTGCTGCTGCGGTTGCCAACGCATTTGCGAAAGCATATACAGACGTAAATCTGGATTTGCGCCAAGCACCCGCGCGGCAGTACGCCGCATTCTTTGATGCGCAAACGCAAGCTGCCAGAGAAAAAATAGACAGCGCTCAACGCGCACTTTCCGAATATCAGCAGGAGAACGGGATAACGTCTTCTGATGAGCGAATGGACTTTGAAACCGCAAAACTCAGTGAGACATCCAGCCAACTCACCAGCGTCCAAGGACAAACAACGGAAAGCCAAAGCAAACGCGGCAGTGCCCGTACCGAAACGCTTTCAGATGTCATGCAAAACCCCGTCATCAATGGCCTCAAAGTTGATGTAGCGCGGCTGGAATCCAAACTTGCTGAGAACAATGTCAACCTAGGGCGCAATCACCCCCAAACGCTTCGCGCGGAATCTGAACTTGCCGCACTAAGAGTTCAAATTGAAGCGGAAACGCGCAAGGTGAACAGTTCCATTGAGACATCCTATGCAGTCAGTCGGGCTCGGGAGGGACAGTTGCAGGGTGCCATATCAGCACAAAAAGCGCGAGTTCTGGTTCTCAACAAACAACGTGGTGAACTTAACGTCTTGCGTCGCGACATCGAGTCAGCGCAGCGCAGCTTTGAAGTACTGAGCGGCCGAGCTGCCCAAGCCAGCATAGAGAGTCAGGCCAATCAAACAAATATCTCTGTACTCAACCCGGCAGTTGCACCTATTGAACCATCCAAACCCCGAGTCCTTATCAACACACTGATATCAGTGTTTCTCGGACTTCTGCTGGGAGTTTCGGTTGCTCTCGTATTGGAGCTTACACACAGCAGAATTCGTTCACGCCAGGACATTTTCGGTAGCCTGGGACTCCCCCTGTTAGGTGCCGTCGTAAGTACATCTTCGCGAATTGGTTACTCCACAAACAAGGGGCAAAGATGACCGTGCCAGCATTGATGCATTTAGACGGCGAAAGGCATGAACTACCACGAGGATCCGCCCGCTCTATGGGTGACATTCTTGTGTCCACAGGCCGGTTGAGTACTCAGGACGCCTTGCGCATTTTGCATCAGCAAAAAGTCAGCAAAAAACCGTTTGGGGAAATCGCCATTGCTCTCAAGGTGTTGACACGCGCTGACGTCGACTACGCGCTTTCTTTACAGTTTGACTATGCCTATTTGAGTGATAAAGAAAGCGATCTAAGTCCTGCACTCATTGCCGCATACCAGCCATTCAGCAGGGTCGGCGAAAACCTTCGTGCCTTGCGGAGTCAGCTAATGCTGCGTTGGTTTAATGCCGATCCGCACAATAAACTGCTGGCGCTTGTCAGTCCTGGTACCGGTGAAGGGCGAAGCTTTATTGCCGCGAATCTGGCAATCGTTTTTGCTCAACAAGGTGAACGTACTTTGCTGATTGATGCGGACATGCGCAGTGACCCAGCTAACGGTCAAGGCGCATTGTTCAAACTACGTGGCGGCGTGGGTTTGTCGGGCATTCTGGCAGGTCGCACAACCATTGAAGCTGCACAGGCTGTCCCAGGGCTAGCACGCTTGGTAGTTCTTCCAGCAGGTGCACAACCGCCCAATCCACAAGAACTTCTGGGCAGGGTTAGCTTTGCACAACTTCTGTTTGAAGCATCACAAAACTTCGATGTCATATTGATCGATACACCTAGTGGAACCAAGTATTCTGATGCGGAGATCATCGCTGCGAGGGCTGGGGCCGCAATGATGGTCACAAGAAAAGACAAAAGTCAGTTGTCCGATGCCGCCTTGCTATCTCAGCGTCTGCAGGATCAAGGAGTTCTATTGTTGGGCGCGGTGCTAAACGATGCGTGAACTGCAAATAGATCGGCTGCACGAACCCTCCGCTGTTCATCATTCCAGTGTTCGTCGGAGCATGGCTCAGCACCATCGCACACTTAAGACTGGCGCGCGAAGCGTTGTGCCAGTGAACTTAATGTTGCTGGCAAGCTTGTGTCTTCTGTATTTGCCGACATTGATTGATCTGTTCATTGGCGTGTGGAGCACTGAAGCCCAGATGCAGGGGCCCGTCGTGCTAACTCTTTCGCTCTGGCTAATGGCACGCAATTGGCTCAACATGAAGCACATGGTAGCCGACAAAAAATCGGCAGCATGGGGATGGCCAGTGCTTTTGCTTGGATTGTCCATGTATGCAATTGGTCGATCTCAAGATGTATTGTTTCTTGAAGTCGGCTCCAGTGTCTGGGTTATCGCAGCACTGCTACTTTTGCAATACGGCACCAGAGCATTAAAGGTTCAATGGTTTCCGTTGTTCTTCATGCTTTTCATGATTCCACTGCCAGCCGCGGTGGTAGACACCGTCACCATGCCAATGAAGATGGTCGTTTCATATGTGGCGGAGGAAGTTCTTTACTGGGCAGGATATCCCATAGGACGTAGCGGGATCATTCTCCAAATTGGGCACTACAAACTGCTTGTCGCGGATGCTTGCGCCGGCTTGCATACCTTGCTTACGCTCGAAGCCTTGGGGCTGCTTTATCTCAATCTTGTGCGGCGTGACTCACTGTTTCGAAACATTGGGTTAGCTCTGCTCATCGTCCCTATTTCCTTCTCGGCCAATGTCATACGGGTGGTCACACTTAGTTTGATTACCTACCACTTTGGCGATGCAGCCGGTCAGGGATTTTTGCATGGCTTCGCTGGGATGGTGCTTTTTATGAGCGCGCTGATTCTCATCATCGTTGCGGACACTGCCCTGCATGCAATGCAATCACGCACAAAAGGTTCGAAACATTCTGCAGTCAATGCACTACAAGATGAAAGACCCGGCACAAATGCAATTGTTGCTCCCTCAAACAGATCGGTCACACCATGAAAAGTACGAGCGGTATCGGACTGCGCATTGTTCCAACGAAAGTTGTTGATTGGTACATATTTCTCTTCATTGCACTTGCTGCCTTGATTGCATTGTTACTACAACCGCGCTTGAATATTTCTGATAGACGGCCAGAAGTGATCCTTGCAGAGCTCATTCCAACCAACATTCATGGGTGGACGCTTCTTCCTGATGCGACGGCACAGGTCATTGACCCACAGCAGCAACAAACAATTGAACGGACCTACAGTCAGACGCTATCTCGTACATACGTCAATCAACAAGGCTATCGCATCATGCTGTCAGTTGTTTACGGGAAGACGCAACGGGGTAACCTGCAATTGCACCATCCAGAGATTTGTTATCCCGCACAAGGATTTGAGGTGCTCACGAATACGACCTCGGTATTTAGTACGCCCATGGGGACTATTCCGGTTCGACAGTTGCAAACGAGACTTAGTGCCTCACGAGTTGAGCCCGTGAGTTATTGGGCGATGGTCGGCGATGAAGTCGTCTTGGGCAGTGCGCAACGGAAGTTGGTTGAGATACGTCATGGCCTTTCAGGCTTCACCACAGATGGGTTGTTGTTCCGGATTTCCAGCATCGATAGCAATACTCCCCGGGCATTTGAGCGGCAGCAGAATTTTGTTCAACAAATGCTCTATGCAATGCCTAAGGATGCCCGGCGTCAGCTCGCCGGTGTGTAGATCATGGGGCCCACAACAACTAGGGACATGTACCAAGGCTCGCGACTGCCACGTGCTGCTCCGCTTGTTTTCCCCCCGCTAAATTTCACACAGTTTACTAGGCTGACTGGGGCTTTGCTTGTATGTTGCATAGCCTACCTGACGGTTCTGAGTTTTCTGAATGCCCGAGGGGTACGAATAGGCACCGCACAAGTTGCACTTGTCGAAGTGCTGATTTACGTCGTTTGTCTTGGTTTGCAGATGAGGCGCATTCCTCTAGTCACTGTTGCTGTGACTGCCTGGGTCTTGACCTGGATCGTTTTCACTTGGTTAATTCGTCAAAACATAGACCCAAAGAGCATGCGAGACATGCTGATTCCGCTCCTATTTATCGGCTTGGGCATGCAAAACGGATCTGTCAAATTTGCGGATCGTGTTCTAACGCTCATTGTTCTTATTGTTGTGGCAGTTGCCATTTTTGAAGCAGCTTTTCTGGACATCTACGGAAGAATCTTTAATCCACTTTCCTTCTACGGAAACATCGGAGGAATCCGAGAGAGTGCAGCCATGTACGGCGGACAGACGCTCACCCTGAATGGCTTTCGCCCGGAGGGAATCGGCAGAACACTCTTGCCGATGGTGTTAGGTGTACATCGGACATCGTCAACCATGATGGAGCCGGTTTCCCTAGGCAATCTCGGCGTGATCTTGTTGGCTTGGGGGCTGACAAAGCCACGAAAAGAGATGCTTCAGTATCCGGTGTTCTTGCTGAGCGCTGCTTTGTTGATCGTTCTGGCGGACTCAAGGTTCGGGCTGGTCATGGGCCTTGTCTTTTTCATTGCACGCATTCTTCCATTGGCGGTGGTGCGCCGATTGGCACCAGTATCTCCAGTCATGATCTTGGCGTGCGTCTTGTTAATCACTTTGCAAACATCGGCAGTGAGCGATGACATTTTGGGGCGAGTCAGGCAAAGCGGTACTGCGCTCCTCCACTTTGACGCACTGATGTCGTTAGGCCTGCGAGGCCCCCTTCCGGGGTTCGGCGATATGGGTTTTGCTTATGTGATTTCACGTTTTGGCATTCCTGTCTGCATGCTGCTCACATTCGGACTTTTCTTGGTACCCATGGCAGACACGCGTGGTCAGTGGTTCCGAGCATTTGTCGTTCTCTACATATTTTCCAATCTTGCTATCAGTGGCACATCAATATTTGCACTAAAGACGGCTGGGATTCTCTGGTTCCTATTTGGAGTTCTTAGTGTGGGGGAAAGAAACGCTCAATCTGCCGAATCAGATCGCTCACGATTGGATGGCATAGCAAACCAGAACCCGAAGAGTGCATTTTTTCAACCGGGCTATATAAGCGCAGGCTCAACAGATGCCGGGTATCGCATGCGACCGCCATGAAAGTTCTGCATGTCGTACGTCAGTATCTTCCGTCCGTTGGAGGCATGGAAGAAGTCGTTCGCAATTTGGCACATCACCAAGTCCATGACTCCAATTACGCGCCACGAATTGTTACCCTCAACCGTGTCTTTCGGGAGTCTGCCCATCGGCTTTCACCCACCGAGCTTATCGATGGAGTTTCCGTTCGGCGGTTGGGATTTGCTGGCTCTGAACGCTACCCGCTTTGTCCCCAGGTATTGCGCGAGCTTCATTCAGCAGATCTGATTCATGTTCATGGAATCGATTTCTTCTTCGACTATCTTGCGCTAACCCACTTCTTACACCGAAAGCCCATGCTTGCGTCCACGCATGGTGGATTCTTTCATAGCAACTTTGCACCCCGTTTGAAACAAATTTACTTCAAGGGAATAACTCGCCTCTCCGCGTTGGCATATCAACGAGTCGTATGCACAAGCCAGAGCGATGGCCGCGTGTTTTCTAGGGTGGTAGCTCCCAAAACTATTTGTGTCATTGAAAACGGGGTTGATGTCGAAAAATTCCACGACTCAAGCTCTAAAGCGCTTTTGCCAAGGATGCTGTACTTCGGCCGTTGGTCGGTCAACAAGGGGATACTGGAAACGCTAGATGTACTAGCAGCACTGAGATCGCAGTTCCCAGAAGTTCCGTGGCATCTCACCATTGCAGGTCGTGAATACGACTTGAATGCGATGAGGCTTCGTACGCAAGCGCGCCTTAGAGGTGTCGACAATGCCTTAACAATCGTTACGAACCCAAGTAATCAGACATTACGCAGTCACATGGCTGAATGCAGCTATTTCATCTGCCAGTCTCATCACGAGGGCTTTGGAATCGCGCCCATCGAGGCCATGAGTGCTGGATTACTGCCACTTCTTAGTGATATCCCACCATTTCGCAAACTAGTGGAAACATCACAGAGTGGACTGGTGCTTACCTCAACATCCGCCACATTTCAGGCACAGCAGATCTACCAGTTTCATCAACGCAACGCTATTCAATTCAGCACCAATACCGCTGATAAAAAAAATCCACGCGCTAGTGCGTGCAAAGCATCAGGTGTCTATGCGTGGGCAGGTGTCGCGCAACTCTATACGCAGCAATACAACCAAATACTGGGGACCTCATGAATTTGCAGCAACTCTTTTCGCTACGAACAAAGCTAACGTATTCCTCTTTCGCGTCATACGTTGTTGCGCTTGCAGCGTTGTCATTCACTTGTGTCGCATTCGCTGACTGTGAGAGCAGTCCATTGCGGGGGGTAAACCTATCTGGCGCTGAATTTGGTAAGCAAAGACCTGGCGTGATGTTTAAGGACTACACCTATCCAAGTCGCAATACTATGCACCATTTCCGCGAAGCTGGTATGGGCGTCATCCGCCTGCCGTTTCTATGGGAGCGTGTCCAACACACACCATTCGGTTCATTGGATAGACGAGAGTTGGATCAGCTTCGACAAGTAGTGAATTGGGGCAAGGAGTTGAATCTGTGTGTTCTACTGGATTTGCACAACTACGGTGGATTCAACGGTAAAAAATTAGGCTCCCCGGAGTTAATTGTCGATGCTTTTGTGGACGTTTGGAGAAGACTACAGAAAGAATTTCCTGATCCACAGTGGGTCGCGCTCGGCTTAATGAACGAACCCGCTGCAATACGTAGTACGCAATGGATGTCCGCAGCGCAGACAACCGTATTGGCACTTCGTCAAGCTGGTGCTAAGAACTTACTACTTGTCGCCAGTCCACGCTGGAGCGGTGCGCATGAATTTGAAAAGATGTTTGATGGAACCTCGGCAGCACAGGCATTTGCTGTATTCAAAGACCCACTAAATCATTTCGCAATCGAACTGCATCAGTATGCGGACAAAGATTACTCAGGCACCACCTCACATTGTGTCGACTCAGAGCGACTTCGTTCGGTAATGTTGCGCGTAAGCACTTGGGCACGAGAACACAAAGTCAAATTATTTCTTGGCGAATTTGGCGTTGCAAATACACCTGATTGTCTGCAGGCATTAAAGGTCATCTTGGAAGAATCCCAGCAAGCAGATGTCTGGTTGGGCTGGACCTATTGGTCAGCAGGCGCATGGTGGGGAGATTACCCATTCAGTATCCAGCCCAGCACCAGCAAATTCGATGTAACCAATGGCCCGGCCCGCATTGAACCTTCAACAACAGGACAGATGTCTGTGCTCCAACCATTCTTGGTAGGACGTGTGCAGTGAGCGACGACGCCCCATCTCTCCAATCTTCAGCTGGAACAGGTGTATCTCAAACATCCGTTGGCGAACTTCCCAACCTGAATGGAATCCGGGCATTGGCCTGCCTCATGGTTGTTGTCGCACATGTTCCTGAGACATTCAAAGTTGACACCGTAGGAGCAACCGGGGTAGCGCTATTTTTCGTGTTGAGTGGATTCCTTATGGGCTATTTGTACGGGCACAAATCCTGGAGCACGGAGGCAGCCGGGGAATTCGCCATTGCCAGGTTTGCGCGAATTGCTCCAATTTATTGGCTCACGATTTTGGTTTGCGCCGCTTTGACACCATTGCTTGGGCAGCCAGACTTTCCTCTGCAACTGGAGGGTTGGCAGTTGATTGGTCGTCACCTGCTTTTCGGTGGAAGCAGCTTCGTTTTTTGGTCCATCTCACCAGAAGTACAGTTCTACATATTCTTTTTGTACTTGTGGTGGTCACTGAACAGCATTGCCTCACGCAGAGTTGACGATCGCACCTTCACCGTGTTAGTGCTGATTGTGGTCTGCTCAACGTTGTTACTGACTCACTCACTGTGGGCTGGTTTGAGTTTGCCTTCTAAAGCACATTTGTTTCTGGCTGGTTGTGCAGCTGGTATGGCGCCTCGGGGTCGCGTATCCAACTTCGTTCAGGGGAAAAAACTGATTGGTTTGCAGATGTGTGCAGTTGTACTGTTGGTGCTGCCCATTTTTTTGTATTCGACCCAACCGCAGCTGTATTTAGCAACTGAGGTCGGCCTGAGTATGGCTGTAGCTATCTATTTGCTTTCGTTTCCGAGCACTGTGACTGGATGGTTGCTGGGGTCGAACTTGATGCGCCGCATAGGGCAAGCCAGCTTTTCAATCTATCTGACCCACATGCTGGTCTTATATGCAGGCGGTCGACTATTGGGTTTGGATCTTCACCATTATGAGCCTTTGTGGGTGCCAATTGGGGTTCTTGCAGTTGCATTACCGATGGTGCTCTCTGCGTACGTAGAGATACCCATGCAAAGGATAACCCGCCGTTTTCTTCTCAATCAGTGGCGTTTCCATGCCCGAACACTTAAGTGGATAGTTTGACATCCTCACGTGCCTAATGGACCGGGATTCTTTCTGCCAGGGCTTCATGTCTGGCGCCGGTAGTGCGCATCTTTGAAATCGAATTTTGTGAGCCGCTTGCGGCGAAACCGCAGGGCAATTTACTGGCGGTCGTGGCTGTAGTTACAGACAAACTGGCCACACAAGACCGTTTTCACTAGGCCAATCCCCTTCCAGCGCTACGCGCTGGCCACAATTACCTCTCGGCTCTGATGGACCGGGTTTATCGGGAGTTTTGATGAATACGCTCATAGTCTCTGCACACCACGACTATCGGACTCCAAACAGGGCGAGCATTCATTTTGTTGCGAATGAATTGCTATCGCATGGGGCTGTCAATTTTTTCTCCATGCGGTATAGCCCGGCGAGTAAGTACAAGAACGATGCACGCGTGCCACTAGAGAAACAAACCAATAAAGTCGAATTGCATGGTGGAGTTCAGTGCTTCCTCTGGAAGACTCCATTTCATCCAATTGCATTTAAGCAGCGCTGGTTATGGCCGATCGAGAGGGCTCTTTTCTGGATATATGAGCGATGGTCTTGTGCCGTATTAGATGAATGGGCTGCACAGGCCGATGTTGTCATCTTTGAAAGTGGAATTGCTCCCATACTTCTCCGTCGAATAGCCCGCATCAATCCTCAGGCACGCTTAATCTACAAAGGCAATGACGGATTACGAGAAATCGGCGCCTCTGTCTATGTCCAGCGCAAGTTGGAAGAACTAATCCCCGAATTTGATGTAGTGGCTTTGGTTTCAAAAAGCATGGCTACAAGATGGGGGCATCACTCACTTAATGGTCTTGCCAACGCAAACAATGTGTTTGTTGTTCCACATGGCGTGGAAGAGCGACTTGATGACTTGGGTGACCCTTCCCCGTATGCGGAAGGCCCAAAAGATTCGCTGCATGCTGTGTCAGTCGGATCAATGTTGTTTGACCCCAGTTTCTTCACAGTTGCAGGTAAGGCATTTCCGAACATGACATTTCATGTCATTGGAAGTGGGCACGATGGGGTGGGGATCGCCAGTAAAAATGTAATTTTCTATCCGCGGATGCAGTACTCAAAAACCATTCAGTACATCAAGCATGCCGACATCGGAATCGCGCCTTACCAGGCACTGGTTTTGCCGGCATATTTAGCTGATAGTTCACTGAAAATGCTGCAATACGATTACTTCGGACTACCAACAGTATGTCCATTCGAAGTTGTTGGTTCACATAAAGGACGCTTCGGCTACAACGCGGGGAATCCCTCGTCAATTGAGCGAGCCATAAAACAGGCAATTGCGAGCCCCCATCTACGTTCGCGCTCTGTCCTTACTTGGTCCGAAGTCGCAAATCGAATTTTGCAGCCCACGCTCTATACCGACACCAAAATTAGTTAAGCAGCCAGTATGGGATATCCAGTGAACATCAACACAGAGCGTAATGCACTGTGGTCAATCATTGATAACCTGGCACAGCAATTTCTTTCGCTTTTGGTCTTTCTGATACTGGCACGGCTGATATCTCCACGCGACTTTGGCGTTATCGCGGTGCTCCATGTTCTTGTCACCTTCTTCCGCCAATCAGTGCTTGATGCCATTGTTCTTCCGATATCTCGGACAAATGAAGCTACAGATGAGCTCTACTCCTGGGGACTTGGAATATGCATGTTGGCCGCAACCCTGATGGCAGCCATCATGATTGGAGTGACTCCATGGGCTTCAGATTGGTTCGATATATCAGAGCTTCGCGATATTTTGCCTTGGATGGCGTTGGTGGTTTTGGCCTATGGTGCAAGCGCTGCGTTTGAAGCGCGCTTAATACGAAAGTTGGCCTTTCGTTCACTGGCCATTCGATCCGTAATCGCAGTGACAACAGGCGGAATTGTCGGAATTGCGTATGCTCTTGAAGTTGGAGGAGTTATGTCGCTGGTCGCACAACAGGTAGCCTCCAGTTGTGTTGCACTGATATTGCTTATTGCTCAGTCGCATTGGACACCGAATCTTCTCAAGGGAAAGAAGAACTGGAGGAGATTTTCACCAGACATCTATCGGGTCAGTGCCACAGGATTCATGGGATTCTTATCTAGTCAAGGCGATACCGTCTTGGTAAGCGTATTGCTTGGGGCTCAAGCTACAGGCTTCTACAGCTTCGCAAAACGGCTGACATCGTCAGTCTATCTCGCTTTCGGCGCAGCAGTACTTCGACTGTCAATTTCGGCCTTCGCGACAGCCCATACTGACGCAGAAGCATTAAAGAAAGCTTACCTTCGAATATTGGGTACTTCGTTCTTCTTAATGCTGCCCATGTTGCTTGGGTTAAGCGTCCTCATTGAGCCAACAATCCACGTGTTGTTTGGTGATGCGTGGTTGCCCGCAGCATCAATCGTCGTCCTGCTATCAGCTTTGTATTTGCTACTTGTTGTGAATCAAGTCAACGACTACTTGCTATATGCAATTAATGTGCGAAGCGCGCCGTTAAAGCGATCGTTGAGTCAAATTCTTCTCTCCATCATCTTTGGGTGGGCTGGCTCCCAATTTGGACTTGCATGGATGGCAGCAGGTTTCGCTTTGGCGACATTTTCAGTGTGGCCATGGAATCAGAGAACTTGCAACACGTACTTAAGTCTTCGGCTTTCAGAACTCGTTTATTGCATGCTTGCACCACTGATTGGGGCGTTCTGCATGGTGGCACTCCTTTGGCTATTCCTGCCATCCATTCAGATCCACGTGGCAGATCCTGGTACATCGCAGATAGCAAAACTAGGCGCATGGATCACATTTGGAGCCGCAATTTACGTTGCGCTGCATCGAGTGGTGATCAAGTTGTTGCCAGGGGTGCATGATGCATTTCGCGAAGTAAGGGGGCGCGAATAGATGCAGGACAAACAGCCGGGCTGCGAGAGGACGGCCAGTTCCAGGGGCTTGTGTGTTCGCGGCCTATCTGAAGGTTTGATCTGACTTTACGGCTCTCGGCTGGACTGAAAAGATGATAGGTCTTAGCCGAATGGACTAATCTGTATGTCACCGCACAGTCCCAAACTACGGAATTTTCTAAATTGCCTGCATCCACCCGATGCAGGCAATTTATGGCTCTTCTCACTCCAACGGCAAACATATCGCTTGCCGGATATTCTATCCGTTCAACCAACTCAGCTGCGTTGAGCGCATTGCTTCAAGAACGCCTAGTTGGGCATATCAAAACCGTACTTGTTTTTGCAAATGCAAATTGTGTCATGCAATGCCAGCACCTGCGAACTTGGTTGAGTGGCGAGAACGTTGTACTGGTTAATGACGGTATTGGTGTCGATATTGCCGCAATGATGGTTGTCGGCCACCGATTTGAGGAGAACCTGAACGGCACGGATTTCCTCCCTTTTTTGTTTACACAACTGGCGACACAACAAAAAGTCTATTTAGTGGGCGGAATGCCCGAGATTGCAGAGCGCGCAGGAAAATTCATCGAAGCAAAATTTGGCCACCAAGTGGTCGGCATACAAGATGGATTTTCAAGAATCGATCCGGTATTACTGCAGACCAGAATAAATTCGAGTGGCGCCGATGTTGTTCTAGTCGCCTTGGGGAATCCTCGCCAAGAGGAGTGGATCAAGGCGAATGCACCAAATTTAAATGCACCACTTGTCATCGGGGTTGGTGCGTTACTGGATTTCCTCAGTGGTACCGTTGTACGTGCTCCTGTTTGGATGAGAGCTCTGCACTTAGAGTGGCTATTCCGCCTAGGGCACGAACCTCGCCGACTGATGCGTCGTTACACCATCGATATTGGGCGGTTCCTTTCGCTATGCCTGCGGTACCCACGAGACCCATTGAAGCAAGTAAAAGCAAACGGAGTCCGACGTTGAAAGTTTCTGTTCATGGTAGTGGCTATGTTGGCCTTGTGACCGCTGCGTGCCTCGCAGATGTCGGCAATGATGTCTTATGCATGGATAGCAATGCATCGAAGATCATTGCATTGCAAGAAGGAAATATCCCCATCTATGAGCCCGGTTTAGAGGAGGTAATAGCCCGCAACGTTAAGGCCGGCCGACTGCGTTTCACCACTGACGTTCATTTTGCTGCAAACTTTGGAACTGTTCAGTTCATTGCTGTTGGTACCCCACCCGGCGAAGATGGTTCAGCAGATATGAAATATGTGATTGAGGTCGCCAAAGGAATCGGCGCCTCAATGACTGACTACAAGATTATTGTGAATAAAAGCACAGTGCCAGTCGGAACGGCTGACGCTGTTCGTTCCACCGTTGTCAATGCTTTATCGCAGAGAGTTCAAGAAATCCAGTTTAGTGTGGTCTCTAACCCGGAGTTTTTGAAAGAAGGAGCTGCCATTGACGACTTCATGCGCCCTGGTCGCATCGTGATTGGCTCGGACGATATGAATGCAACCACCACTATGCGTGCTCTGTATGCACCATTTCAAAGACATCATGATCGACTGATTGTGATGGATGTAAAGAGCGCTGAGCTCACCAAATATGCCGCGAATGCAATGCTTGCTACACGCATTAGCTTTATGAACGAATTGGCGAACCTTGCGGAGTGCGTTGGCGCTGATATTGAAGAAGTCCGCAAAGGTATTGGCAGTGACTCACGTATAGGTTTTGACTTTTTGTATGCTGGCGCCGGTTACGGCGGATCCTGCTTTCCCAAAGATGTAAGGGCGTTACTGCATACAGCGAGCAAGTTCGACGGTATTCACCTAAAAGTGTTAGCGGCAGTTGAAGACGCAAATGACCATCAAAAGCATGTGTTAGGGCGAAAAATCAAGAAACGATTCGGCGATGACTTAACTGGGCGGCACTTTGCGATATGGGGTCTTGCATTCAAGGCGAACACTGATGACATGAGACAAGCAACTAGCTTGGATGTGATTGATGACCTGACGATAGCCGGTGCGACTGTCACTGCATACGACCCAGTTGCGATGATTGAAGCCAGGCGATGTTATTCGGATATGGAAACGGTTCAAATGGCCAACAACGCGATGGATGCATTGAAAAATGCAGACGCACTGGTAATCGTTACAGATTGGAAGGAATTCAAAAGCCCAGATTTCGAGGCCATTCGAACTGCACTCAAACACCCGATGATCTTCGATGGTCGCAACCTCTACGATCCCAAAATGGTACGTTCCTTGGATATCGAATATGTGGCGATTGGCCGGTAGTCCTTTGCAGGGCTTGCGATAACCGGCACTCGAGTCACCATCGAAATTGCTCGATTGACTGCAGTGCAACACAACAGGAAACACTTATGCGCAATAGAAGACTCTATTGAGTTGCCGCTTTCAAGCCTTCAAGACTCAAGATTTGAATTTGTCCTCTTTGGTAATCGATAAGCGCAAGATCTTTCAGAAACAGCGCAGCATCAGTGATGCTGGCACGACGAACTCCCAGCATATCGGCCAAATGTGCATGCGTGAGGTTCAACTCGACGGTGCCGCTGCGCACAGCACTAAGGACAATCCAGGCTGCTAATCGTTGATGTACTTCCTGCCTTTGCGAGAAGGCCGCCATATTCGCAACCTCCTGTGAAACCCTCCACAAATAGCGCCCGAAGGTAAGAAGCATGTGGACATCATTCCTTGTCGCTTTGGCAAGTGCCTTTCCGTCCATTGCCCAAGCAGATCCACTTGTCTGAACTTGCTGGCTGAGCACTCCAGAGCCTAGGCCAAGCGCTTTCTGCAAACACGCAGCCCCTTCATGCCCGATTAAGCCAACCGCCAAGCCTGGCGAACCGAACTGAACAGGGTCTCTGACTATCAGTGCTACGGTTGCTCCACACAAAAAATAAACTTTGGATGAATCCACTTCGGGAGTGGAGAGGATCGCCCCTGCTGCAAGGTGGACTTCTGTGCAACACGAACATAGAAGAGCCTGGCTTTGAGGCAAGAGTTCTTTGACTAGTCCGTTTTGAAGAAGATTCACATAAACCGTTCAATATATGGAGCTTTAGCAGGAGTGAAGTCGACCGAGTCCGGCCAGCAGAATTTCCCTAATGATGTCGAAACGAGATAAGTGTACGAGCCACACTGCCAAGTGGACTGTTCGGTCAGCTTAGCTAGTTTAGTCGTTTGGATGATATGTACGCCAACGTACTCACGAATGGGAATTGGAACTACACTTGCTGGTGTCTAGGATGGATTCGCAAACGTCGCCGGAAGGCGTGAGCTAACACGGTGCCAAATATGCGATACGGAAATCAGCTGCTCGACATTCTTCATATAGTTTTTCACGACACGACACTGCCTTTACTTGAATGCGTGGAAGTGAAGCAAGGGATGGTGCTTGAGCTTTCGCAAACCAATTCAACAAGCATTTATTTTCCAGAGTCAGCTCGTCTTTCGCTGCAAGTTGAGGCACTGAACAGCCCGACTACCGAATTGGCTGTAGTAGGGAAATCAGGGGCTGCCGGTCTGCAGCTTCTGTTTGACTGCGAACCCAGCGTTGAAGATTACGAAAAGAGTACTGTCTCAAAAGTAATACCCCACTGTGTGGTGGTTCAGTCGGGGGCGGTCTGGCGAGCGCAAGGATCTGCACTTCAAAGTCTGGCATTGGCCGAGATCCGCGTCTTCCAGGCGCTAATGATGTGCAATGAATTTATGACAGATTTCATTGCACTGACAGCTCTTTGCAATACACACCATAGCGCGCTACAGCGACTTAGTCGCGAAATATTGCTGCGCCAAGATGAGGCAGAAATTTCTAGCCCATCGATCCCCATGCGAACGATGAAAAACGTGCATAGGATTTCGAACACTGAACTCAAAGAGTGCGCAGCACACCTCGTCGACGTTAATGCCATCGCACTGAGAGGGGGCCTGATTTATCCACTAGACCGTCCAGCGTTGATTCGTGAAAGCTGCTCGTGCTACGACGTCATCAGAGGCAACGATTCCAAGCTATTTTCTTCGCTTCTGAAAATTTAGCTAGTGCGTACGGCATCGAACAGACGCCGCAAGCTGGTCTGCTTAATCTTAGAGAACTCACAACACCTAAGGACAGACCATGAACAACCTTCAACTTCATATCGTCGCCCTGGCGATCGGCATGGCATTCGCCACGCAAGCATCTGCTGATGAGCTTTCAAAGGCGCAATACAAGACTGCGAAGGAAAGCATATCCACGACATATAAGACAGAGAAGTCAGCCTGCGAATCGATGGCAAGTAATGCAAAAGATGTATGTATCGAGGAGGCAAAGGCCAAAGAGAAAATTGCAAAGGCCGATTTAGAAGCTCGGTATTCGCCAAGCGCTAAGACCACTTACAAGGCACGAGTTGCGAAAGCCGAAGCAGAGTATGCCGTCGAGAAAGAGCGATGCGACGACTCGGCAGGTAACGCCAAAGATGTTTGTGTGAAAGAAGCGAAAGCAAAAGAGATTACTGCTATTGCAGATGCGAAAGCGGCAGAAAAAACAAGCGACGCCAAATCCACTTCAAAAGAAAAAATCTCTGACGCTCGAAAAGAGGCTACAGACGACAAAGCAAGCGCTCAATACAAGCTCGCTACCGAAAAATGCGACAGCCAGTCTGGTGCGGCCAAGGACAAGTGTGTTGCTGACGCAAAGCTGCAATACGGCAAATAGCCAACTCCCCGCGTTGTTTCATACTGCTGCACAAGCAGTCGACCGCAAAACTTTACTGAAAAGTGAGTAACAAATGAGAATACCCAATCTTTGGCTATACCGTGCTGCTTTGGCAACCGTTTTCTTAAGTCTAAGCGCTTGCGCCGGCATGACTGAACGAGAGAAAAATACGGCTATCGGCGCGGGTGCCGGGGCCGTTGGTGGAGCCATTATCTCTGGCGGAAGCCCACTCGGAACTGCCGGCGGTGCTGCCGTGGGTGCAGTGATCGGCAATCAAATTGACAAAAAATAGAACTTGGAGCTTCGCATGACATCCTTCCCCCCCTCGAGCCTGAATGACGGCATTGGCGCTAATGCAAAGCCGCTTGTAACCCAAGTGGTTGAGCATGCCGAAATGGACCTCCAACACGGCCTTCAAACTGCGCGTGACAAGTCAGAACAGCTTCTCGCGAAGGTTCGCATCGCAAACGACGCGACAGTCGCCTACATAAAGCGAGAGCCCATTAAGTCTGTTCTATTGGCAGCAGCAGCAGGAGCGGCTATTGTGAGCATCATTAGCCTATTTAGTCGTGCACGCATCTGACTCAGCGTCATGACCCCACCACTCTTGAATATGGCGATTCAGCGCCCAAATTTGCTTTTGAAACATATCGAAGGATATTCGCTTTTACTTCAAGAGGAGTGGGATATTCAAACTGATCATTGGCAACGCCTGGTCTGGTTGTACTCAGTGTTCATTTTTAGTCTTGGTTCCGGCAGTGTGTTGCTTGGAGTTGCATGCCTCATCTCGATAAGTCATTACGGACTGGAATTCCGCACTCTTTGCATCATGCTGATGATCGGTTTAGCCCCGTTTGGGCTTGCATATTTTTCCTGGGATGCAATGAAGAAATTACCAACACCAGGCTCAATGGAACGTTTGTTGAAGCAGGTACGCGCTGATATGCAGGTTCTATCCGAGAGCACCCACTCATGAACCTGGAACGGTCAAATGCAATAGAACACCTAGAGCGTTCTCGGGAAGAAATTCGCCAAACGTTTCTAATGCCTGAGAAGTCATCTGGCCAGCGCGAATCAGATACCGGTTTGCGATCGCTAGCACCTCCTTCATGGGTGGATTTACTATTGTTATTGCCTGTACCACACTGCCTAAAATCAGTTCTACAACTGTGGATGTCATCACAACCAATACGTGATGCTGTCTGCATCGCAAATAACGCCGCACATTTAAAACTTAGCCCAATCGCTCAACGACGCCCATGGACCTTGGTACTGAGTGCCGCTGTAGTTGGAGGAGTGATTGTCAAGACGCCTGCCTGGGGATGGCTATTTAATAGATCAGTGGCCTATTCTGTGCAACCTTCCAAAAGCAAAAATCACAAATTTCCATAGAAAGATGTGCAGCTAATTGCTGAGCCCCACGCCCGGCTCGCAAAATGCGAAACCCGTCCTTGTTCGCTTAGCGCGGTACATCGCGGCATCAGCACTACCTATTAAGCGTTCCGCCGTGTCGCCGTCCATGGGCCATAGCGCGATTCCGATACTCGGTGTAACCATGACTTCTTCGTCACCAACCTTACAGATTCCAGATACGTCTTCGTACAGCTTAGCTGCCAATTGGTGGAGGTCTGCATCGCTTCCAAAGCCAGTGAGCATGCATGCAAACTCGTCTCCCCCAAACCGACTGACCACATCTTCAATCCGAACCGAGTGATTAAGACGCGCAGCGACAACGCGAAGAAGTTGGTCTCCGGCTGCGTGACCATGTGTGTCATTCACCTGTTTGAACCCATCAAGATCCAAGAAGAGAACCGCCAGTTGTAGACCATTTGACTTTGCCCGATTCACCGCTTGCAAAAGACGACTTCGAAACAGCTCTCGATTTGGTAACAGGGTTAGGCTGTCATGTGTCGCACGATGATGAGCGCGCCGCTCACCACCACGTAAAGCCACCAAGCTTTCACGAACTCGCCCCAAGGAGAAACGAGTATCAAGCAACTCTTGCTGGGCAAGCTCTGCTTTTGCGATCTCCCTGCTAATCCCGTTCTGGACATGCTCCAATGCTCTTGCGCACTGAACCACACTCTGCCGAAGAGAATGTACCTCCTCAGGTAGATCCTCGGAAATCAGATTCAGTCGATCGCAGACTGCGGTCAACAAATTTTCTATTTCGGAATAGTCGCATGCATCTGTCGCGTCAGCAGATAGTTCAACTTGGACTTGGTCACTTCTACCGTCCTTGCCTTGCCAATCATTGCGATAGGTTTCGTTCACTACACCATTAGTCAGTGGCATGGCCCCCCCTGTACGACACTAGGTTGAATAGAAATTGGCGCAATCATGGCTTCTCATTCGGAATATGAGGCGGCGCACTATCGTCGCTCTGCTCATTGGGGCGCCGAAGATGCAATATGGGACGGAGAGGTGCTTTAGAGGTCGCGACAACCCCCATTGCGGGATTTTTTTTCTGAGCATTTCCGCCGCTACATACATTCCGCTCGAATCTCAACATAGCCAGTTCTTGGATTGCTTCTGGTGGAATAGTTCGCTTCAATTCAATGTCCTCTTTTGGTCTATAGCCTGACAGGAATCTCATTCTGAGCGGCGATATTCGCAAATCGCAGATGCGGAGTCTGTACGGAAGCGAACTGTTTTCTGCAATTGTTTTGCGCAGAATTGCATGCATGGCTACGTGAGGAAATTCCATGACAACTGACTCTCAAATTCGGAGCAATGTGCTTGAGGAAATTGCTTGGAATCCATGCGTTCACATTCGCAACTTGTCGGTCGTCACCGGGCAAGACAAGGGCGTTGTCACGCTGAATGGAAATGTAGATGACTACGATCAAAAGTGGTTAGCAGGCGAAACAGCGGGGCGCGCTTTCGGCGTGGCAATCGTTCAAAATGAAATTGAGGTTTGTCTGACCGAGGCAAGCAGCAGAACCGATTCGGAAATTGCACAGTCCGTTAGCCATGCATTGGCATGGCTAAGACACATTCCAAATGCCAATGTTCAGGTTAGTGTGGTCAGCGGCCGTATCTATTTGACGGGCATTTTGCGCTGGGAATTCCAGAAGCAAGCGGTCACTCGAAGCCTGCGGACACTCTCGGGCATCCGAGATTTAAGCAATGAAATTTCGATCTCGTTGCAATTGGAACCGACTCATCCATATGCGATCAGCAGCCAAGAAAGCTTTGCTTTACAGCGCCTACCGCATGCCAACTTGGAGTTACTGACCAAGCCAGCCACGGGGATCTTTCCATGAATACGGGAACCAATCGTGCAGGTTCATCACACCCAACTTGTCCCTGGAGTACTGCATCATTTGGGAAGCCACCCGACACTTCTCCCAGTGAATTGGCTTGCCTGGGGGCTCATCTTGAAATTTGTCGGCAGGCTCGCGGGCGACTCTTTCTATTGGAATGTCAGTTGGAGTCCGCAGTTGCTTTTCTTACATCTCGGGTTGTTACCAGCGCCGTCATTTTGACCGCATTCGTTGGGTCCATCATGCTGGCTCGATAACCCATGCGTACCAACGAACTCAAACGATTGGTACCTCAATCATCACATTCACTTTGCAAACTTTTAAATCCCGGGGACGGAGGGCTAGATGCACCGATTCGCTCTGAGATATTTGGCAAGCAACGGTTCTCACAACATGGCCACAGCTTAGGACTCACTCATCGAGTCACGAAGTTCGCAAAAACTTCCGAAACGTTTGCACCACGACTTCGGATCAATATTTCAAGGTTACGGAGTTCATATGAATACATAAGCGCGCAAGCCAGTGCAGGCTATGACATCAGTCCTGCGGCTGAATGGCTTATTGAGAACTTTCATTTGCTGGAAGCTCAGTTCAAGGAAGTGAGCGATGGAATTCCAAGAAGGTACTTCAATACGCTGCCTTTACTCGTCCATCCACCGCTATCTGGTCTTCCGCGTGTTTACGGCATTGCGTGGGCATTCGTGGCCCATACGGATGGAGCATTTGACGAGGATCTGCTCTGCCATTTCCTCTTGGCCTACCAAGAAGAATGCGAGCTCCAACTTAGCGAAATTTGGGCACTGCCAACAACATTGCGCGTCGTGCTCATGGAGAACATGCGTAGGCTTGCTGAGCGTGTAGCCGCAAACAAGGCTGCGCGTGAATTGGCCAATGTTGTTTGCGACCACCTCACTACATTCAGCATAGACGTTCTATCGAGCCTTCTTGAATTGCTCAACTCGCGTGGAGTTGGTCAGGTATTCCTGGCACATATGTCTCATCGTATGCACACGATCAACACCACGCACCGCCCTTATCAGAAGTGGCTAATGGATGTAATGGCAGATTTAGCGGAGGTCCAATCTCAACTGCGAGCAGGTCAAGCCGCGGACAACCTTAGCGTTAGCAATGCCGTAACTTCTCTCCGCTCAATTGGAGACACCGATTGGCCAGAGATCGTAGCCAAGACGAGTGGGCTCGTGCGCCTGCTCATGACATCAACAGTCTTTGCGTCGGAGCACACTTCCACGCGAGACAGAACGCTTCACAGCATTGAAAGAATGGCACGGAGCTCTGGTAAAAGTGAGCGCACGATTGCCACAGCTGTCCTACAGAAAATGGGGGAGGAAACATCATCAAAAGTGATGTATTCAGTGCCTAGCTATTGGCTCGAAGGTCCCGGGCGACCTGCTCTGCGTGCCAAGCTGCATTGGCCCGAGCCGCCATTTCAGGCCCACATCTCTATGCTGGTCCACAAGTTCTCACCTTATCCATTCGCAATCTATCTTTCGACTTTGTGGTCTTGCACTGCATTTGTGATTGTCTGGCTATTGCTAGCGATGGGACCGAGTGTCATTCTCACGCTGCCATCACTTGGTGAATTCGGTTCTTGGGGAATGGTGGCCTTGCTACTTGTGTGTCCTGTTTCTGAATTTGTGATAGCTCTCTTGAATAGGATGATTAGTGAATCAGTGCACCCCAAAGCACTACCACGGTTGGCTTTTTCTGATGGTCTCCCGTCAGAGCATCGGGTGATCGTAGTCATCCCGTGCATGCTGACCGACACGGTCAACATCAGCCAGTTAGCTCATCGACTTCACCTGCACTACTTGGCCAACCCACTAGAGGAAGCTCAGTTTGCGCTTCTAAGTGACTGGGGAGACGCACCAGCCAAAGAAATGCCAGGTGATGAGATACTGCTGAAGTATGCAAATGAACTCATCCAAAAGTTGAATGCCAAACATGGACGAAAGTCATCAACTTCGCCAAATTCGCCCTTAATTCCCCCCCGATTTCTCTTGCTTCATCGAGCGCGCGAATACAGCAAGAGTGAACAATTTTGGATGGGATGGGAACGCAAACGAGGAAAGCTGGAGCGGTTGATTAGCACGCTCGCTATGGGTCAAGGCGAGAGCTTCTTTGATTTCGGCGTTGACTCATTAATTTCCAGTGACACCAAATATGTCGTCACGCTTGATAGTGACACACAGTTACCTCCAGGAAAACTACTCGCACTCGTAGGGATCGCAGCTCATCCATCGAATCAACCGTGCTTGGATGCCACGGGGTTGCGTGTTGAAAGTGGCTATGCAGTCCTTCAACCTCGGATCGTTACACCATTGCCACAATCACGGTCTGTTACGCCATATCACTGGATGTACTCAGGTCAGATTGGAATGGACCCCTACAGCGCAGCATGTTCAGAGGTCTACCAAGACGCATTTGGTGAGGGGACATTCAGTGGCAAAGGTTTGATTCATGTTCATGCTGCACATCACGTTCTAGGTTCACGCCTGCCTGAATCACAAATTCTGAGCCACGATCTGCTGGAAGGTGCACTTGCAAGGTGTGCTGCGGTTACAGATGTAACACTTGTTGAAGAGTCGCCTTTCCATGCGGACGTAGCCGCCTCACGCGCACATCGCTGGATGCGCGGGGACTGGCAATTGTTGCCACTTATTCGCAATGCCAAAGCTTATGGAATTACAGGCATCAATAAGTGGAAGATGGTTGACAACTTGCGCCGAACTCTGCTGCCACTCTCGTGCATTGCGCTATTTATTCTTTCACTTGCAGGCCGGGGTTTACCGTTAGAAACTGTCCTTCTTGTGTATTTCTTAGCCTATGGAGCTGGGCCTTGGATAGCTGCCATTGCAGGCTTACTTCCAAGTCGGAGTAACCTATCCTTGCCCCACTTCTACGCCCAGGCCGTGACAGATTTCAAGCGAGCACTCAGCAGCAGCATATGGAATTTTCTTCAGTTAGGGTTTCACAGCCTGCAAAGTCTTGATGCAATAACGCGTGCGCTGTACCGTAGTGCCATCAGCCGTCGCCACTTATTGGAATGGACTACAGATGCTGCTGCACGACTCAGCGTAAAGGATAGTCTCTTCTCCTTATTTTGGCGACATCGAGCAATTCCAATCCTCGCAACAGCCACCGCCTTCGGCCTGGCATGGGCAGGAAAACAATCTGCAACTGGAATCGGAATGTGCCTGGTGTGGGGCATATCCCCGCTTGGGATCTGGTGGGTAAGTCGCACCTACAGCACTTCCAGAAGTGCCGATCTCAGCGAAGGCGACAAGGACTACTTAGCTTCAATTGCGAGAGAGACCTGGAGATTCTTTGAGAAGCATGTCACCGCAGGGGACTGCCATCTTCCACCAGACAACGTTCAGTTCATCCCATATGAACTGGTCGCGCACCGGACATCGCCCACCAATATTGGACTGTATTTACTCAGCACGGCTTGTGCCCGTGAATTTGGCTGGATTAGCACTCAGGAACTAATCATTCGGCTGCAAGCCACGCTCGCAACACTAAGGAAAATGCCCACATATAGAGGCCATTTTTTCAACTGGTATGAGACTCAGACCGGAGAGCCGTTGCTGCCTCAGTACGTTTCTACAGTGGATAGTGGAAATTTGAGTGCTCATCTGTTGTGTGTTGCCCAGGCTTGCCGAGCGTTAGCGCAAACGACTGAAATTGCTAGTTCATGGCCACAAATCTCACGTCAATCAAGCATTGCGACCTCCGAGGCAATGCGAAATTCTCGAATCCACATAGGCCAGCTTCTGTCCATGCGGAAAAAACTGACGGTTGAAGGGCGTAGGTCTCTAAGGTGCGCTATCGCTGATCACCGGCATACATTTCGCTCGGCAAACCTTGCTTTGGTACAAGATGCAGGGGAAACTTTATTGCATCTGGCCCATCAATTCGAAACCCTTGCGTGGGCTCCTGAATTCGAATTCCTCTACCACCCCCGCAGGCAATTACTGCACATCGGCTATCGAGTCCAAGAGCAGCAATTGGACTCTGGTTTTTATGACCTGTTGGCATCCGAGGCTCGCCTTACTAGCCTTGTTGCGATTGCAAAAGGAGATGTTCCGGTGACTCACTGGGCAGCATTGGGGCGCATGTTCTACGCACTTGGCAAGACCGCCGGCCTGCGCTCATGGTCCGGGTCAATGTTCGAATACCTAATGCCAAGTTTGGTCTTGGGAGAGCCGGAAGGCAGCGTACTTCGCGACGGGACATATGTTGCAGTTCAAGAGCAGATGCGATACACGGAAGCGCTGGGGATACCCTGGGGAATATCTGAGTCCGCGTACAGTGGGCGCGATCACAGCTTGGCGTATCAATATGCACCACAAGGTGTTCCGCGGTTGGCCTTGCGCAGGACACCTACCGATGAACTGGTAATTGCTCCTTACGCAACCTTTCTTGCACTGTTGCAGTCCCCACAAGAGGCTTGTGCAAATCTCAAGGCACTTCAAAATCTTGGCGCACGCCAACATTTTGGTTTCATTGAAGCCTTGGACTACACCCCCGCACGCCAGACCGAGCCAAAGCCCTTCACTGCGGTAGGTGCGTATATGGCACATCATCAGGGAATGAGCATTGCAGCGCTGTCCAATGTCTTGCTCGACGGTGTAGTGCAAAGATGGGGAACGGCACACCCCCGGATTCAGGCATACATGTCTTTACTGCATGAACGAGCGCCAAAAGAAATATCTCGGCTCTATCGACTACCAAAGGGAATTCCGGCCCAAATGCTGCGGCAACGCAGTCCGGGCCTATTGCGCCAAGTAGCTCCAGGTTGTCTAGGTGTAGAACCAACACACCTCCTGTCGAATGGACGCTACCACGTGACACTTCGCGCAAATGGCGCAGGCCACAGTAGCTGGGGGAAGACATTAATCAGTAGGACGCGCGACGACGCGCTACGCGACTCCTTTGGAAACTTCTTCTTCCTTGCCAAGTACAAAGACGGCCGAATCTCCGGCAACAGCGATGAGAATGCCGGTCCTCTTGAGCTTGTCTCGTTATCTCAGCGCCCTGCCCCCGATGAGAAGGCGGAGTACCGCTGTTCATTTCATGCGGACCGAGCCACTTTCACTGCAGATTGGGAAGAGTTGCATTGTCAAACCACTGTTTGGGTAAGCCCTGAAGATGACATCGAACTTCGGCAGATTGAACTTCACAACCTCCAAAATGACGTCATAGAGTTAGAGCTAATTTCATTTTTTGAAGTGGTGCTCACCGACGTACGTTCCGATGAATCACATCCCGCATTTGCAGGTCTCTTTGTACGAGCGCAATGGCTTTCCGAGCAGCAGTCACTTGTATACCAACGAACCCCGCGAATTGACTCGGACGTCAATGTACATGCTGCACATTTCTTAGCTCACTCAGGTGCAGAAGTACTAGACATTAGGTACTGCGTAGACCGTCAGTCATGGTTCGGGAGAAACGCAAATCGGAGCCATCCACAGTTGCATCCGGGAAGCTTGCATTTCACGGCTACACCGTCGAACTCCATGCAGGATTTAACAACCGGTCTTGATCCATGCGCGGTCTTGTCAGTAAGAGTCCGATTAGAGCCTAATGCAAAGTCCAAAATCACATTTGCGGTCGCGGCCACTGACTCAGAGTCCACATTGCATGCCGTTATCGACAAGTACCGACAAGCAACCCACATTCAGCGCTCCTCGCTTATGTCAGCCACCTTGGCTGGTATTCGCCTGCGTTCATTGCGAATCGGGAGTGAGAATTTTGCCGCGATTCAAACGATCTCCACCGCACTGCTCACAACACTCAGTTCGGTTGATCACCAGAAGTCCAAATTTTCGACATCAACAAATCCTAACGCTGATACCAAGCCTTCTGACATTGTCTGTGATCGAAGGACATTGTGGCGGTTGGGCATATCAGGCGACAAGCCGCTGATCCTTGTGAGCGTTGGCGTTCTCCAAGGATTGGGGCTTCTTCGCTCACTCACCCAAGCATTGCGCCTATGGTCATGGTCAGGCGTTAGTTGCGACATTGTTGTCATTAACAACGAGGTAAATACGTATCAGATGGGCTTAAAGCACGAAATCAATACTCTGCAGAACAAGGTGACACAGGATTGTGCGACTATGCCATTGCTAGTTGCCATGCATGTTTTCCGCAGCGAGGAGTTGAGTATTGAGGAAAGCCAAACGCTGCATCGCCTTGCTCGCATGCACCTGGCCGCCGATGGGCGACCTCTTTCTCATTCCATTCGGGACTGGTTGAATGGGCATGAACGTTACAAGCGAAGACACCGTGACAACCCGCACGAAGTTGTAGGAGTTCCCCCCCTATTGGCGAATACTTCCTTTGCACAGTTGGTGGCCACAGCGAGAAGAACTCCAATGGAAAAGCTGCACGCGGATTTTGCTGAAGGTGGGCGGGCATTCCAATTCGAAGTAAGTACCACCCACCGCCCTACACGCCCCTGGTCGAACGTGTTGGCCAATCCAAATTTTGGATCATTGATCACCGAGAGTGGAGGTGGCTATTCATGGGGAATCAATAGTCGGCTGAATCAGATTACTACGTGGTCTAACGATCCAGTTCTGGACCCACCGAGCGAATGGCTCTTGATACAAAATTTAGACACACGAGAGGTCTGGCACGTATGCCCTAGCGCCTGGGGTGATCAAAATGCCACATACCAGATTACGCACACTTTAGGTTGCACAAGCGTCAATCACAAGAGAGGTGCCCTTGAAATTGAAGTCAAATACTGGGTCCATGTGGATAGCCCACTGAAGACCATCGAATTGCGAGTTCGGAATCACTCCGTCTCACCGATCCATCTACGCTTGGTAAGCCTGCATGAATGGGTTTTGGGCTCAA
This sequence comes from Curvibacter sp. APW13, assembly GCF_032337135.1. Taxonomy (NCBI): domain Bacteria; kingdom Pseudomonadati; phylum Pseudomonadota; class Betaproteobacteria; order Burkholderiales; family Comamonadaceae; genus Curvibacter; species Curvibacter sp. APW13. Next base: position 300,022 of record NZ_JAVXZZ010000004.1, read on the forward strand.
GCAAAGCAGACAGGGCAACGACCTCCACTTGGAGTCAGAAACTTCACATTGGCTCACGAGTTTGCACGGTGCTCGGATGCACCCAACAGGCAGAAGAATCCGGGTTTGGTCGCGGAACCGCCTTTGTCAGTTTCACTGCAACTGAGCCATCAAGTGATTCAGAATTCAATAGTGAAAATGACTGGACATGCGACCGTCGGGAGTTCTTTGACGAGCAGGGACGTTTTATTCTCCCCGACAAACTGGGAAAATTTGCTGCGGCGGGATGTGATCCATGTGCCGCACACGCTTCGACCATTCGCATACGTGGTGGTGAGGAGAAAACTGTTTGTTTTTTGCAGGGATATGCGAAGTCCCCTGAAGAGGCGCTCGAAGAAGTTCGAGCACATGAATCAAGGGTGATGGAGGGCGTCCCTGGGTCGCGCACATCACTTGCAAAAGTGAATGCCCAGTGGGCAGAACTGAACGGAGCTCTACAAGTTTCCACGCCAGATTCGAGCTTCGACTCCATGGTAAATCACTGGCTCTTGTATCAGGCAGTCTCATGTCGTTTGTGGGCCAAAGCAGGTTTCTACCAAGCTGGAGGCGCCACAGGTTTTCGTGACCAATTGCAAGATGCGATGGCATTGGTCTGGGCATCGCCGAAATTGTTGCGCGATCAAATCCTGCTATGTGCATCGCGCCAATTTCATGAGGGCGATGTTCAGCATTGGTGGCATACCCCGTCCGGGGTGGGTGTCCGAACGCGATTTTCAGACGACCTGCTCTGGCTGCCTTACGCAGCACTCCACTATCTTCGCGCCACTGGTGATGCCACGATGATGGAGGAAGTGCTCTCATTTCTGGAGGGCTCTCAAATTCCCAACGGCCAAGAAGACCTGTACTTCACTCCCGCTGCGAGCTCGGAGGAGGCAAGCGTTTACGAGCACTGTGCACGGGCTATCGATCGCAGCTTACGCACAGGCACCCATGGTCTGCCGCTAATGGGAAGCGGAGACTGGAATGACGGAATGAATCGTGTAGGCCCCGATGGCCGTGGCGAATCTGTTTGGCTCGGCTGGTTTGTTTGCAACGTTACAAAAGGCTTTTCCAAACTGGCAAGGCAGCGCGGTGACTTTGAGCGAGCAGTGAAATGGGAAGCCGCCTTGAGTAAAGTGGAAGCATCGCTCACCACAGAGGCCTGGGATGGCTCATGGTTTAAGCGTGCTTTCTTTGACAGTGGACAAGATTTGGGTTCGAGTGAATGTATTGAATGCCGAATTGATTTAATTGCACAAGCATGGAGCGTACTTTACGGCGAATGCAGTTCATCGCCGACCCAAGACTCGTATGGTCTGAACAACGTCACGCCGACATCTATGCAAAAGGCAGATGCTTTGGATTCTATGCATCGCCATTTGTTTGACCCCAACAGCGGACTACTGCAGCTGCTTACACCGCCGTTTAAATTGAGCCAGCCCAGCCCTGGCTACATCCAAGCGTATCCGGTTGGAGTTCGAGAAAACGGCGGCCAATACAACCATGCTGGCGTGTGGGGACTGATGGCACAAGCACAAGCGCACAGAATGGCGCTACCTACCGCACTAGCTCAGCAACGTGCTGATATCCCTTATATCTACTTTACCTCTATCAGTTCAGCACACCGAGCAAAACATGAAATTTGGGGGCAAGCATATGGACTCGAACCCTACGTAATAGCTGGCGATGTCTACTCGCAGCCCCCATATGTTGGACGAGGAGGCTGGAGTTGGTATACAGGGGCAGCTGGGTGGCTATACCAAGCAGCTATTCGATCAATTTTCGGACTTGATCGAACAGCAAGCAGCTTATCGTTCTCGCCATGCCTACCCTCTCACTGGAATGAAGCATCAGTTTCTCTGCTTCACAAGAATTGCCAGCTACATTTCCGTCTCGTTAGAAAAACTGAGCCAGAGGTATTGGCGACGCTATCCCCTGGTGAATTGCTTCTGAAACCAGAATTCGAGCTCGACTTAACACGGCTCGAATCCTGCTACCGATACGTCATCCCTATCTTGAAATCTCGATAGATCGCGGGTGGCCGCTGTTTCCTTTGCCGATTGACGTACTTCAGCCATGGATAGATTCAATGTATCAAGCCATTGATACGCTCCACGGTCTGAATCGTCCCGGTTTTCCTAGGAACCACCGACCCGATGGAAATAGCGATTCTCGAACGCTAAGGGCATCACGCCACCAGGTACAAACAGACTTGATGAACACGGTTGTAGGTAGTGTCTGTGACCCATGCCCGTATGGACTGGTCAGGCGTGAACTGTCGATTCAAGTGGTTGGGGGCCACGAGAGCGAGGGCGCTCCACAGCGTTTGCCCGGGCGTCGGTGCTACCCTGCTCTGCGAGCGCAGGCCTTCCTGGCGTAGCAACCGCACACGGTGTACTGGTTCGTGGCATTGAATGAATGCGTATCGTACCCGGACAGCTTGGCAAAGTATGCTGCTGCACTTTTTCGGGATGTCACGCGCCTCGGTGACCCGTTTGAGGTCGGCCTTCAAAAGGCGTAGTTCTTCGGTCTGCGACAACTGCTCTCGGCATTGGCCTGCAGGGGGGACTGCTCCTTGATCTACTTGTACAGGCTGTGCTGACTCACGCCCAGTCAGGATGCGAATTTGGCTACGAGGTGACCCTTGTCAGCTTACTGCCCGACAGCTTCGATATTGAATTCTTCTGGATACCTTTCGTTGCTCATGGCACTTTCTATTAGGCCTCAGGCTTGAGGTTCGAAGGTGTCTATGGTTTCGGGGCCATTCAGATATACATGGCGGTTGGTACGCTGACGCACTGACATGCGGAGTCATCGCCACTAAATTGGAGCTTCACAAACGACCTTATGGAGCTCTCACCATGAAATTGATAACCGTCACTGCCGCCACTGCGGCGTCATTGTTCTTCCTAACTGCCGGGGGATGTGCTGTATCTCGTGGGCAGGAGTCTGTAGGGGCATATATCGACGACACCGCAATAACTACTGCCGTGAAAAGCCGCTTTGTCGAAAACAAACAAGTTGATGCCTCGGCCATCAGTGTTGAGACCCTCAAAGGTACCGTAATGCTTTCCGGGTTTGCAAAGAACACCACTGAAAAGACGACAGCCGAAACGCTAGCGTGGAATGTGAAAGGCGTTAAAGCTGTAAAGAACGAAATTACCGTGCGTCCCTAAATGCAGACGGATGAACTGCTGACAGTCATCCGCTGGATTTCGAGCTTCGCCGATTTCATGCCATGTGTATTTGCAGAAATCATGTAGATCGCAACAAATTTGCATTTGGAGGTACACGTGGCGAGAACAGTTATCAACTGGCACTAAACAGTGCGAATCGCAATGGTGATGATGCGGCAGTCACTTCACGCGGCCTACCTTCCAGCTAAACACGCAGGATTTCATTCATTCACCCTATTGGAGCAACAACATGCGCACCGATCGACGACTCCTGCTGACAGCCACAGTGCTCGCCAGTTTTATTCCTTCAGCAATGGCCCAACCCAAACTTCAAGAGGGCTACCTGACAGACGGATCTGGAAGATTCGTAGGCAGTGCGACACCGTCACAATGTTGGCATACAGGCAGTTGGACGCCAGCTTTGGCTCAAGAGCCCTGTGACCCGGTTATTAAAAAGAGGACTGTGGCCGCTACACCAGAACCGGAGAAAGAAACAACTTCACCGGCTCCGGCAGTGACAAGTCCCGTGGCTGTGGCAGCCATTGCACCACCAACCACATCTCGCATCAACCTTTCAACCGATACGCTGTTTGGATTCAACGACTTCACCCTGACCGACAAAGGGGAAGCCCAGCTAAACGAGTTGGTCGAAATGATCAGGGGTGCTGACTCCTATCAGATCCACATCATCGGCCATACCGACCGAATCGGCAGTACTACATATAACCAAAAACTCTCCATGCAAAGGGCCAATGCAGTACGAGACTATCTCGAAGCCAATGGGACAGATGCATCTCGGATCAAAACGTCTGGAATGGGTGAGACAGAACCCATGACCGCGCAGGGACTCTGCAAAGGAAAGGTGAGCCCTAAGCTAATCCAATGCCTTCAACCTGATCGCCGCGTAGTTGTTGAAATTGATGCAACAAGTACCAGCAATCGCTGAACCGAGGACAAACCATGAAAAATATTTCAACCCTGCAAAGCAGCTACAAAACGGTCGCATCGGTGATGCTTTCCGTGGCACTATGGGGACCGACGCATGCACATGCTCAAATCAACTCGACAAATTCAAACTTGCCGCTGACCTACATTGGCCTGAGCTTTGGCGCCACAGACCTTTCACAAAGTAGCAACGACTTCGGATTGATCCCCAACAGCAACCGCGGTCATGCAACGCAACTAAATTATGGTGTGTATGTCCCTCAGGACAATTTCGGTTTTGAGATTGGCTACATCGACTTCGGTTCAGCAAGTCGATCTGGAGGGACCACACGTGCCGAAGGAATCAACCTGAGCCTTATTGGACGATTACCTCTCAACGAAGTCTTCAATTTGCTGGGAAAGATTGGTACCACTTATGGACACACCAATGTCTCCGCTGCAGCGGGATCTGGAGCTAGCACTGGTACTGTTGACGGATTTGACTGGTCCTACGGAATTGGCGCAGAGCTCACACTCGTCCCCTCTGTTTCCGCAGTGCTTCAATACGATGAGCACTACCTAAAATTTGCCGGTGATCACAGCAACCGCGTATATGCAACCACGCTGGGGCTGCGTTATCGCTATTGACCTGTCTGTCTCCTAGCGCTGCCAACCCGCTCGCGACAAACGGGTAATCGCGGATGCGAAAAAAAGGTTCGACCATTCACAAAAGCGCCAAATCGAATCACGCATCACCAGGGCCCGATTGGAGGCCACGTCGCCGATCACTGGGAGGCACCCCAACGTTTTATTCCTTGGCGCGGTAGGCGCACATGCTATCGGTAGTTGCGCTTGAGAGTGACACGGGGGCTGTGACCACACATCTTGAATCTCAAATTTTGGCCAATGCAGTCCCCGTCACCACAGGTGGTACGACCAGACGCACCACTTTGCGCTTGAACGGCGACGAATTCCTCCACTGGCTTCCTGCATTGAAGCGTCACGCGCACATCAGCCCATCGCATATTTCCAGGGAATCGCTGCACCCGACTTCCCTCTTATGACGCCCGAATCGCGCTCAACGGTCAGCATTGGCAGATTCGGTTAGACCCCAATGTTGCAGTGCGCAATGCTGCATCGGTATGTTGTGCATCGCACCGACATGATTGGCACAGACCCATACATTGGAACCATTTCAACCACGTATCGGAGCAACGAAATGACCATGAGCCGCGATGAGTACACCGCCAAGTTAAAACTCGAACTCGACGAATTCAATATAGAGATGCAGGAGTTGGAGAGCAAGTCGAGTGAAGCAAAAGCTGATGCCCGTGCCAATTACAAGAGCGAATTGCTCAAGTTGCGCAATCAGTCCGATAAAGCAATCGCAAAGCTGGAGCAGCTGCGCGATGCAGGAGACGACTCCTGGGACCAAATGGTCAAGGAAGTGGACAAGATTCGCCATGCTTTTGTGCATTCCATCAACTATTTCAAAGCACAGTTCTGATCTGGGCATAGACCATGGATGCGGTGACTCCTACCCACTACTCGGTATTGGAGGTACCGAGCACGGCCAGTGCAACCGACATTAAAAGAAATTGGCGGAGATTGGCCAGGAAAAACCACCCGGACGTTAGCAGCTCCAATGATGCGGACTCTCGCATGACGGCGCTGAACATGGCGTACGGCGTTCTTTCCGATCCGGCCAGGCGAGCCGCATACGATTCAATACTGTCGGAATCAAAGAATCGACCGAAGCCTGGACATGTACGGAGAACCACGGCGGACTCCGGGTGGAACGAAGGTTTTGACTTCACAACATCGAAAGCAAAGGCCCGGGATCCGAATCCATTGTTTGAACAGCTTTTCACAGAAGCCATGCTGCAGCGTCACGGGCCAAAGCGAGAAGACCAACAGCCTGATCCACAAGCAACCATTGAGCTGAATCTGAGAGATGCGTATGAGGGGGGGGTAAAGACCGTTGTCGTACGCATCGCGCCAACAAGCACGACAGACAGAAGCACAGTCGAACAGCGCTACCAGGTAACCATTCCAAAGGGAGTTTTTGAAGGACAGCGGATTCGCCTTGCATGTCGTGGTGAGGCGGGCTCAGATGCCCCAGAGAGAGACTATTTGCTCTTGAGCGTGAAGTTCAAGCCAGATCGGCTCTGGCGCACAATGGGCAGAGACGTATTTGGCGGCCCCGTATTGCTCGCTCCTTGGGAAGCAGCGCTGGGCGTAAGAGCAAGAGTTAGCACGCCGACGGGTGCGGCCGAGGTGATCATTCCGCCCAATTGGAAACACGGTCGCTCACTTCGGTTGAAAGGTCGGGGGATTCCGGGGGGAACGGCCAATGCAAATGCTGGCGACTTGTATCTCGAACTCGCTGTTGTTCTTCCTGCTGCAGAGGGAGTGGCTGCGTGTGAAGCATATGCCGCTATGTCCCGCGCATTTCCGTCCTTTTCACCACGCATGTATTAGTCGATGGCGTATCCACACCGTCTACTGTCAGGTCTGCGGGCGCGCGCATCGGTGCGCTTTTACCAACATGTGGCACCCTTAGTCATGCACGGCTGGGTCAACAGTGCGTTTTGCCGACGCAAACTGGGTATGCCCCATGGCCTGGATGCGAAGCTGATTGTTTCGCTTACTTCTTATCCCGCACGCTTTGCCACTTTGCATCTGACACTCAAGTGCCTATTGATGCAGACCGTGGCTGCGGACCACACCATCCTGTGGATAGCGCATGGCGACAAGTCAGCGCTGACGCCGGAGATTCTGGGACTACAGGACGAAGGCTTGGAGATCGCCTATTGCGATGACCTGCGCTCCTACAAAAAAATCATTCCAACGCTCAGGCGATATCCAAACGACTATGTCGTAACGGCTGATGACGACTTGTACTACTGGCCCAATTGGCTTGCTGAACTGCTTGGCAGCTACAAAGGCATGCAACAAGAGGTGGTATGCCACCGGGCACATCACATAGCGCTAGGCGTGGACCATCTACCCCTATCGTATGCACAATGGGAGCACGAAACCACTAGACAGGATGATTCCACCTTGACATTCCCAACCAGTGGAGCTGGGGTGCTCTATCCACCGCATGTCTTTCACAAGGCTGTGCTCAATGCCTATGCGTTTGAATGGCTATGTCCCAATGCAGATGACGTGTGGCTGTACTGGATGATGCGAAAAAACGGCGCGATTGCACGCAAGATTGGCTCGGTGAGGCCGCTTATCTGCTGGGCAAATTCACAGAGTTCCGGACTTGTTCTGGATAACGTGCTGGCAGGTGGCAATGATCAGAAGATCTCCAAGCTGATCGCTACTTTTGGTTGGCCGGGCAACTAAGTACGCCAACGCCACAGCCCTCAACGCCTTACGCAGATAGAGTGAGTTGGTTGAGATCACCGGCATACCTCGCCGGTGGAATTCCACGCAGTACCCGGCGGCAGTGAAAGTACTCAAGGTGCGTTCAGCTGTTCGGGCGCTTGGTGGGCATTTCGAACTACTTCCGCCTGCACCGCGGACTTCAGATGCCTGCGCGCGATGCTGCTGTGAATAGCTCCTTGCTCAGCGTCATCACATTCATACAAGCGCGCTGCCTCTCGGTAGTGGCGACAAGCGCGTTCATGTAGCTCCGCGCATTGACGGTACTGCATTGCCAAGTCAAAGCGATCGACTAATGTGGGACTCGGAACAGGTTTCTGCATGTCAGCTCTCCATGGTTGAAAGCAAATGATGCAAAAAAATCATTCAAGGAACTGTCTGTTGCCGTACGGATGCAACTGCATATCGCGGGCAATATGAAGTTTTGAATGGAGATTGCAATGAACCTCGGAACCGTACTCTTGATACTCGTGGTATTGGCATTGGTGGGAGTGTTGCCATCATGGCCACACAGCTCCCAATGGGGCTATGGCCCCAGTGGAGTGATGGGGGTCGTGGTGATAATTCTGATCGTGTTGCTTCTAACGGGTCGGCTATGAGTGATTCACGAAGCAAAGCCGGCACTGGTGGCAGCTCGCGATCAGGAGCTCTGAAAGACAAGGAAACACCAAGACGGCCTTCTCGCAGTTCAGCCTTATCCAAGCCCAAAGACCCACTGGATCAGCTCCAAGGAACAAGGGCATTACCGCCATCAACCATTGCACGGACACCGATTGTTGCGGACGAAGACCATTGGTACGAACCTTGAGACAACGCGCCTCCAAGGCAGCAATTGTGTACGCCGTCGTACATACACATTTTTGGCACGCCTCTAAACTCTATCCCAAGTAGAGAACACCGGACACAGGTGCAAACAACTTAAAGGGAGGTGTGCTATCAACATTTTCGGCCCCATCGCGAGTGATTTTCGGAAAAATCATCTGCTCGATTCAATTCCGCCCATAGACCTTGCAAGAATCGTGGAGCGGCTGGAACCGGTAGATATGCCTCTGGGAATGGTGTTATACGAATCGGGAAGAACACTCAGCCACGCCTACTTTCCCATCAACAGTATTGTCTCGCTACTGTATGTCACGGAGGACGGTGCATCAGCGGAAATCGCGGTAGTGGGCAAGGAAGGTGTTGTGGGCATATCACTGTTCATGGGAGGGCAATCGACCCCCAGCCGAGCCGTTGTTCAAAGTGCGGGCAAAGGCTATCGTCTGCATGCACAACTCTTCAAGGACGAGTTCATGCGATCAGTGCCGGTAATGCGCCTCTGCCTTCGCTATACACAGGCGCTGATTACGCAAATGGCCCAGACTGCAGTCTGCAACCGTCACCATTCTTTAGACCAACAACTGTGCAGGTGGTTGCTATTGAGCCTTGACAGGCTGAACGGCAATGAACTGGTGATGACCCAGGTACTGATCGCCAATATGCTCGGGGTGCGCAGGGAAGGCGTGACCGAGGCCGCACTCAAACTACAAAAGGCTTCGCTAATTCGGTACTCACGCGGACACATTACCGTCATTGACCGACCAGGTCTGGAGGCGCGAACTTGCGAGTGCTATGGGGTCGTCAAAAAAGAATACGACCGCCTGCTACCGAAAATAGAGGCAAGTTAAGCACTCCTTCTCATCCTACAACTAGCCGAATGGATTCTGCGTTCTTCAGCGTACAGAGCCGAGATGCTCCACAAAATAGTATCGAACAGAGCCCAATACTTTCAGCCGGAAGTACGGTTCAATTTCGATGAATCAACAAGGAGTTTTCCATGAAATTCAATATCAAGTACGCCGCACTTGCGCTGACAATGGGTGGGGCCGCATTAGGGGCGCAAGCCACCGTCCTGACGCCCTACGTGCTCACAAGTAATGTGGATGTTGTCGCAGGCTCGTTCGGTGGAACGTTGCTGGATTCCGCAGTGACAGCCATCAACAACATCAGCTACAACGGTATCGCGCGCGCAGCTGTCTACCAAACGGCACAAGGCCTGGACTTCTACTACCAGTTCACAAACGACGCATCTTCGCAAAACGGCGTTGAAAGGTTCACTGGCTATGACTTCACCTCGCTGAAAAGCAGTGCTGTCGACGTGTACCAAACGGCTGCCAACTTTGGGATCTTTGCAGCAGGCACGGAAAAGTCTGATTACGCGGACCGCACCACGGTCGGTGTAATCGGGTTCAGCTTTGTTCCCAATCTGCAATCCAAGATCAACCCAGGCACCACCAGTTACACCCAGATCATACGTACCAACGCTACCCACTACACGGAGGGTAACTTCGGGCTGCTTGATGGTATCGGTGACAACGCACGCGGTTTCTCTCCATCCGCAGTACCCGAGCCAGAGAGCTATGCCCTGCTGCTTGCGGGGCTTGGAATGGTCGGTACGATCATTCGTCGTCGTAATTCATCGCAAGGGGGACATCGGGGCTCTTGGACATAAGCCGTGCAAAAGGCCCTGCCCAGTTAACCAAGCAGGGCCTCTTTCATGAAGCAAGCGCAATGCGGCGCCATTGTCGCTGTCGAATGGCCACTGCCTTGGCTCTCGGGCATGCAGTGCGTGCATCTCCCTCTTTTTGTGTTTCAACTGTTCGACCGGGCGTCTGTGCGGCATGCACTGCAGACCAATGAATATGAACTCCACTGCGGGACTGTTCCTGCACAGCCAGGTCAGACGCCTGCTTTAGGCGGCAACAACCGGTCGTATTCTTTTTTTACGACTTCATAGCATTCGCAACAGCGCCGCATCAGGCCCGGCCGATCCAACACTTGGATACGCCCGCGGGCGTACTGAATAAGACCTGCGCGCTGCAACTTGAGTGCGGCTTCTGTCACACCCTCGCGTCGCACGCCCAGCATGTTGGCGATCAGCTCCTGAGTCATCACCAACTCATTGCCACTCAAGCGGTCCATACTGAGCAATAGCCACCGGCACAGTTGTTGGTCTAAAGAATGGTGCCGATTGCAAACTGCAGTTTGGGCCATTTGGGTAATGAGCGCTTGCGTGTAGCGTAGCAAAAGGTGCATGACCGGGCCGGACTGATCGAACTCGGTTTTCATGGCCTCAGCCCTGAGGCGAAATCCTTTTCCCGCACTTTGAACCACCGCCCTGCTGGGAGTGGAGCCTCCCCCCATGAACAATGAAATACCGACCAGGCCCTCGTTGCCGACAACCCCAATTTCAGCCGAAGAACCATTCTCAAGCACATAGAGCAAGGAGACGATCGAGGTTGTGGGAAAGTAAACATGGCGCATGGTTCCGCCCGACTCGTAGAGCACCTGCCCCAATGGCATGTCCACTGGATCCATGTCCGGCAACCATCGCGAAAGACATTCTGCCGGCAATGCCGCCAGCAAATGGTTCAATTTCAGTTCGGGAACAAATTCCATTTAACCTCCGTTCGATTGGGGACTGTGACTGCACACCCATGAAAGTCTATGGACTACCACGCCCCATGACTGTACGCTACCGTACTGGTTTTGCCGTTTCGGAGGTTTGGTGCAACTTGATATTGAGTTCGTCAACCACCTGTGACCACGCCGCATCCAACAAATGAGACTCTCGGAGAAAGCTGGACTGCGCTGGCGACCAGAATCCTGCCTCGTGCAGGTGAATGTGACCAGGCATTTCTCCATGCAATGCAATGAAGCGAGAAATGCCTTGTTCGTCATCGGCCTCGCCAAGTTGGGCGAACAGACTGCTCAATTGCTTGACAATCAGTTCCATGGGCACCCCCCGGATTGATGCCGCAGTCAGCTGGCAACGCCAGTCTGGTGCTTGCGTACCCAGGTCACATATTCACCCATCCACCCTTGCATGAAGGCCAGGCTTGCAGGGCCAAACTGACCATCCGTACCAAAGAAGGCTTCATGGGCGTGCAGAAATGCCTCCGGCTGTCCCAAAGTCGGAATGTCTAGGTAAGCAAGGATGTTTCGCAAATGCTGCTGAGCCACGGCGGTTCCGACCACGCCTACCGAGATTCCAAGCAACCCCGCAGGCTTTCCTCTCCATACACTTTGGCCATAGGGACGTGAGCCGTGATCAATTGCATTTTTCAATACACCAGGAATGGATCGGTTGTACTCCGGTGTCACGAATAGCAGGCCGTCCGAGGACTTGACCTGCTTCCTCAAGCGCAAGACCGAAGCAGCCTGGTGCCCATCGTCATCTTGGTTGTAAAGCGGCAGGTCATCCATCCCCACCTGGCTAAAACTGAAGTCTGGTGGTGCCAGATGAGCAACCGCAGTGGCCAATTTGCGGTTCAATGAATCCCGGCGCAAGCTCCCGACAAAAACGGAGATGTTTAGTGTTTTCAAGTCGTATCCCCCTGGCACTTCTATTCGGGTGCCGCACTGTCCAAGAGACTGGACATATCGTCTGCGTGCTCTTCTTCGACAGCAAGAATTCTCTTGAGTAGATCACTGGTGGTGGGATCTCTGTCGGCAATGGAGTCAATGGTTTGCCTGTAACTGTGGATGGCAATTCGCTCCGCAACCAAATTCTCGCGAATCATGTCATCCAAGATGACCGCAGCGATGTACTCCACATGGCTTCTTGACGCCAAGTCCACTGGAGAGAAGTCTGGCTCGCCCCCTAATTGAACAATTCGGGCTGCAAGACTGTCCGCATGCCCCAGCTCTTCATTCGAGTGCGCCAAGAACTCCGCAGCAACACTTCGCGAGTGGATGCCCTTCGCCATAAAGTAGTGGCGGCGATACCGAAGCACGCACACCAATTCGGTGGCCAAGGCTTCGTTGAGCTGCTTGATGAGCTGGTCACGATCAGCTTTGTAGTCGGCCGTTACAGCGCCCCGCTTCAAATTCTTGCGCGCAGCCCGGCGCATGACTTTGATTTCAGTGAAATCGGTTTTTTTCGACATGATGACCTCGAAATGAAAACCGTCACTGTGCTGAAAGGAAGTCAAAAGATCAGTTCGTTAACGAACGCTTCTTGGCCTATGTACATGCAGTTGGTCTGATCGACTACCCTGCGAGTTGCAAGTCTGCACGGGCACTTGATAGCAGTACTTTGCCTGTAGTCCCCGCAACGCCGAAGACACGGTAGAAGAATTGCATGTCTGACTGGCGAGATTCGAATGGTGTTTGTGTCAGACCAAGGCTACGCATCTTGTTGTCTCTCCAACTCTTCTGACTGTTCAGGATCTTCTTGACCCTCTTGAAACTCTGGCTCAACGAGCATCGATACCGATTCAGGTTCTGACCCTGGGGCATTTCCCGCCAGAGCATCAATAGTGGTGCTGTCCACTCCTTTCGAATCGGCAGGATGGGGGCTCTTGGAGGAGGTTGATTGCATTCATTCAAACTAAGGCGCGACACGTCGCACTTCAGTTCGCCAGGACACAGACGAATCAATTTCTCTTTACTACGATCAAAGTTCGATCAATGTGCATCGGCATCCACTGAGGATTAGATATGACTGCTTACACGCACCAAGTTTCAGGTTTTTTTATAAAACGAAACGAGGCCCAATTAGCACTATCTAAACTCAACGCCCGTGGAATACCGAAGGGTCGGCTGTCAATTTATGACAACGTTGCACAGGCAAACCAGCACTCACCCTTTAGCGATAGCAAAGCAATGCTGAAGGCTCTTCTTTACAACGGAGCCATAGGTGCAGCCGTTGGCACTGCGCTGGGTGTGCTGGCAGAGATAGGGCTGGTGATCGCAAATTTCTCTCTGTTTGTTGCCAGCCCGATTCTGGCTCCGTTGGCGATGCTTGGCTGGGGCGCCAGCCTTGGAGGTGTCGTCGGGGCGGCAATTGGTTCGAAAGGCACCACCGAATCAAACGCAAAGCTCACCGAGCTGTTTCACAATGCGCTCATGAACGGTCAGGTCATACTGGTCGCCACGACATTGAACGAGGCTGAAACTGCGAACGCCAAAGCGGTAATAAAGGAGTCGGCAGGCGCCTTCAACGATACGAGCAAGCGTTAGCCAAGGGAAGTGCAGCCATGTTCATAAGCGGCATCGGCACTGCCACACCCATCGCTCGCTTCACCAAAGCAGATTGTCTGGTTGCGTTCCAAGAATCGGAGTGGTACGCGCGGCTTGATCAACGTTCGCATGCAATAGCCCGCACTGTCCTCCAGCGTGACAACGGCATTGGGGCACGGCGGATTGCCGTTGAGACCCTGGATGAAGTGTTCAGAATTGAACCGAACACCTTGTCGCAACGGTTTGTAGCGCATGCACCTTTATTGGCGTCTGATGCTGCCCAACGGGCCCTGGACCAAAGCGGCATGCCTGCGAGTGAAATTGATGCCGTCGTGGTCAGCACCTGTACTGGCTTTTTGTGCCCAGGCCTTTCCGGCCATGTGCTGGAGCGCCTTGGACTTCGCACGGATGTGCAGGCCTTTGATTTGGTGGGACAAGGCTGCGCCGCAGCGTTACCCAACATGCGTTTAGGTAGTGCCTTAATTGCATCAAACAGCTGCACGAACGTATTGTCCGTTTGCGTCGAGGTCAGTAGCGCTGCGATGTACCTTGATAACGACCCTGGCGTATTGATTAGCGCGTGCCTTTTTGGCGATGGCGCGGGTGCTGTTGTCTTGTCCCGCTACCCATCGAAAATTGGCCGACGCATCGAGTGGATTGACTGTACCTCCCATACGGAGCCGTCGCATCGTAACAAACTGATGCTTGAGCAGCGGGACGGAATGCTGCGCAACGTTCTCTCTCGCGAAGTGCCTGTACTGGCTGCCAAATATGCACAACAAGTTTTGGAGACCGTGCTGAAACGCGCCGGGCTGCGAACTGCTGATATCAGCACCTGGATCATGCATGCCGGTGGGCGTGACGTGTTGCTGGAACTGGAACGCAAGCTCCAACTCGAACCCAGTAACCTGGGTTACAGCGCAGCGACTCTGCGTGAATACGGTAACTTGTCCAGTGCCTTTGTCTACTTTGTCCTCCAAGCCGCACTGGCAGATCGGGCTGCGAATGGATGGTGGTGGTTGTCTTCGTTTGGTGCAGGGTTTAGCTGCCATGGTGCCTTGTTGAGGGTGGGCCAATGATTCCCCGGGTCGTGTCAATTGAAGTCCTCGATTGCCTTCGGCCAGACAACCCGGACGCCATGCGCGCACGCAGAGACTTGCATCGTGTCCACCGGGTCATGGGAACACGTTCCATTGTGTTGCGTGCCTTGAGGTCACTTACCGCGAACCACTCGAAGGCGATGCCTTTGCGGATTCTCGAAATCGGCGCAGGAGATGGAAGCCTCATGCTGGGGGTCGCGCAAGCTATGGTGCCCATGCGGCTAAACGTCCTACTGACCTTGTTCGATCGCCAGCCACTGGTTGAGCCAAGCACCATTGAACGTTACAAAGAAGTGGGCTGGAACACAACGCAGCAAGTAGGCGATGTTATCGACTTGGCGGCCAGCGGCTTCGGGCGGGCTGCGGCCTCTGTGAATGCGCCATGGCATCTGGTCGTTTCGAATCTGTTTTTGCACCACTTTGAAGGTGCACAACTGGATTTGATATTGAAATACATCTCTCGCCACAGCCAAGCTTTTTTTGCCTGCGAACCACGCCGTGATTGGCTGTCCCTGGCGGGTAGTCACATGATCGGTGCAATAGGGGCCAACCATGTGACGCGTCAGGATGCTGTACTCAGCGTGCACGCAGGCTTCAATGGAAATGAGCTCACTGACAGGTGGCCCAACGATAGCAATCCTTGGATACTGCAGGAATATTCCGCGGGTCTTTTCAGCCACTGCTTTCGTGCGGAATCCGCAAGGTTGCATTGATGGAACGCCACTTCGATTCAATCATCGTAGGTGCTGGTCCGGCAGGCTCTACCGCAGCCATATTGCTGGCACATGCAGGTTGGCGCGTGGCCCTGATGGAGAAGCATCTATTCCCAAGACGGAAGGTCTGTGGGGAATGTATAGCGGCCAGCAATCTCCCATTGCTGGACACTCTCGGGATCGGTGCGGCCTTTGATGCGCTCGCTGGACCGGAGCTTAGACAGGTGGCACTCATGCACGGCACATGCAGCGTGGAGGCCAAACTACCGGGGCTTGATGGCTCACACTTGCGATTCGGGCGCGCGCTGGGTCGCGGAACTCTGGACACGTTGCTGCTTGAACAAGCACGTAAGAGCGGTGTCCAGGTGTTGCAGCCATGGACTTTGCAAGGCATTGAAGGCCAACCGGGACAATGGCGTGTTCAGTGCAAAGACCTCCAAAATCAAGTTGCAACGACACTATCGGCACCCATTGCTATCGACGCCCATGGGTCGTGGGAGCGGTTCCCTTTTGAGCGATCCCAACAGCCTCTCAGGGCAAGTGACCTGTTAGCCTTTAAAGCAAATTTCGTGGGTGCCTTGCTTCCAAGGGGCCTGCTACCAGTTCTGTCTTTTGAGGGCGGCTACGGCGGCATGGTGATGGCCGACAGAGAAACCTTGACCCTGGCATGCTGCATTCGACGCGATCGGCTGGCGGCACTGCGTCGGAAATACCCAGGCATGGCTGCGGGGGGCGTAGTGGAATTGATGTTGAGGCAGTCGTGTTCTGGCGTCGATGCAGCGCTGATACATGCAAGCCGCGCCGGCGCTTGGCTGGCTGCCGGCCCACTGAGAACAGGGATCCGCATTCGCTCGGATGATGCGGTCTTTCGCATTGGCAATGCGGCGGCTGAGTCTCATCCCATCATTGGTGAAGGTATGAGCATGGCCTTTCAATCGGCATGGCTGCTGTGCACGCATCTTATTGGCACTGACACGCTGCAACGGCTACCCAACAGGGAGTGGCAACGCGCTGTAGGAAAAAGCTACGCCCAGGATTGGAATCTCGAATTTATGCAGCGGATGCACCTGGCATCGGTATTTGCGCATGTGGCAATGCGACCAGCCGCTTTCTCCTTGCTGATGCGCCTGGCAGGCGCCTGGCCCAGACTTCTGCCGCTTGGAGCGACTTTGGGTGGGAAAACACGATTCATCACAACCACTAGGAGGACAGCATGACCACAACTCTTGAGCGCTTGAGCAGTACCCTTATTAACGACTACAAGCTTGACGCCGACTTGCTTGTTCTTGCTGCGCCATTGGACACTTTAGGAATTGACTCCTTGGGCACCGCCGAGCTTTTGTTCAAAATTGAAGACGAATTCGGCGTTACCCTGCCACCTGATGTGGTCCACCTGACGACGATCGGCGACGTGGTTGGGTTTATTGATGAACTTGTTGCAAGTCAGCACAACAAAGATGTTGCGACGGCAGCTACTGCGGATGCCCCGGTATCTTCCCTATGAGGCGAGTTGCCGTTACCGGCATCGGAGTGATCTCCCCGCTGGGCAACAGTGCGGGGGAAGCATTTCAAAGTGCACGTCAAGGGCGCTCTGGAATTCGATTCCTTGAGTCACCATTCGCAAAGCAACTCGTGGCACCGATTGCAGCAACGGTGTGCTTCGACGGCGCTGCGTACTTTGAGCCTTTGAAGCTTCGCATGCTTGACCGTGTCAGTCAGTTTGGTGTCGTTGCAGCCAATCAGGCCTTGGCAGAGTCTCAATTGGATTTGACAAAGATGGACCGAGGCCGAGTCGGGGTTTTCGTCGGTACGGGTTTGGGAGGAACGCTGAGCAACGATGAAGGCTACAAGTCCCTTTATTCGGATGGGTCTGACCGCATCAAACCGTTCACTGTTTTGGCAGGCATGCACAACGCACCAGCCGCCTGGATTGGTATTGAGCACGGCTTTACCGGTCCCAACCTGACGTATTCGACCGCTTGCTCATCGTCTGCGGTTGCCATTGGCGAGGCATGGCTGCGCGTGGCCAATGGTGCCCTCGACATGGCCATCGCTGGGGGCTCTGAAGCCCCGCTTTCATTTGGATCAATAAAAGCCTGGGAAGCGTTGCACACGCTGGCCAAGATCGATAAAGAATTACCACACGCCTCCTGCAAGCCGTTCTCCAAGGATCGATCGGGCATGGTGCTGGGCGAAGGTGCCGCCATGCTGGTCCTGGAATCCAGGGACAACGCCATAGCGCGCGGAGCACGCATTCAGGGTGAACTGTTGGGATATGGACTTGCGACCGATGCCGGTCACATCACGCGTCCGAGCGTGGAGGGGCAAGTAGCGGCCATGTCAGCAGCCCTGCGCTCAGCCGCCCTTGATCCGCCCCTGTTAGATGCCATCAATGCCCATGGCACCGGAACACTGGCAAATGATGCAACGGAGACCGCTGCTATCAAGGTCATTTTCGGTGAACGTGCCTACCAAATTCCTGTCAGTGCAACCAAAGCCATGCATGGCCATTTGCTGGGAGCGGCCGGTGCACTTGAATGTGCCTTGTCACTTTTGGCCATGCAGCACGATGTGACTTTGCCGACCCTGCATCTGCTCACGTCGGACCCGGATTGCGACTTGGATTACGTGCCGAACCAAGCACGTAACCATTCTCAGGTACGCACCATGCTTTCGAATTCATTTGCCTTTGGAGGGACCAATGCTGTGCTGGTTCTTCGGGCATCTGACTAGTCATTGGTATTCAATACACTGCATGTGGGCTACCGCGCAGACGTTGGCAGCATCGTCAAATACCATCATCGCCAACTCAAGGTGATTCCCATGCCACTCGCAACTGCATCCGACAGATCAATACCCCGCTTCAAAGGCTGGCAAAGCTGGCGCCCCAATTAGGGTAGCGTCCAACCTATGAAGGAGACATCGCACACTGCGAATGGTCCAGCAGTTGAACTGACAGGTTCACCCGCGGAGAATGAGCAGATCAATCAAAACATTCTCGCCGTGCTGGATTTCTACTCACGAGAGAATGAAAAAATCAGCTACTGGCAGCGGGTAGCCGAACGAATCAGTGCGGTGATTGGTCAGCCGATGTTCCTTGGGATTATTTTGCTTGTGGTCGTAATCTGGACTCTGGGCAACATTTCACTGCGGCTCTTAGGCCTGATTGAATTTGACCCCCCTCCCTTCTTATGGTTACAGGGCATTGTTGGACTGGCTGCATTGTTGACAACGACAGTCGTTCTGATTCGACAAAACCGCTTAACGCAACTTGAGGAGCAAAGGGCACATCTGGATCTCAAGGTGACCTTGCTGACCGAGCAGAAGGCAGCCAAGATGATTGACCTGCTGGAAGAGCTCCGGCGCGATCTACCGAATGTCAAGAATCGCCATGACCCCGAAGCAGCGGTACTCCAGCAGTCTATGAATCCGGGTCTGGTTTTAGCCGCGCTGGATGAGCGGGCCGTGCCAGAGAAAGAACAAATCGTTTCGATCAGTGTTCCGGAGCCGTAATGGCTCAACGACAGACGTAGCGGTAACACCACCGGAGTTAAGGCAACGAAAGGACACGGATTTCATGCAGGGTGCTTGCACGGGGTCTTCAACCGCACACGGTGGACTGATACCATAGTGTCCAGCCCACCACCACGGTCAATGTCACTGTATGAATCCCAAAGCGTATATCGTTACCAACCTGCAACAGGCAGGTAGTAAAACCTTTGAAGCCCTCACCATCACGAACAACGCGTTGAATGAGGCCAAGAAAATATTTTCGCAACAGGTTCTTGCAGACCTTTCTGCACCTGGTAATGATGCGCTCTACCAGCAAGCCAAGGATTTGGCGGAACTGGCCCGTGCTTTGACCGAAGTGGAAAACAATCTGCGCAATGTGTATGCAATGGCATGCGAAGTTACTGGCGTCACCATAAAGCCCGTGGAACCAATAGCCATTGCAGGGGCGACACGCACAAATCTTCGCCTGGCCAAGGACAACGGGGCCGTGCTGGACGAGAAGCAGCCCAAGCAGACCAAAACATCATTGGCTGTCTGGACCTT
This sequence comes from Curvibacter sp. APW13, assembly GCF_032337135.1. Classification (NCBI taxonomy): domain Bacteria; kingdom Pseudomonadati; phylum Pseudomonadota; class Betaproteobacteria; order Burkholderiales; family Comamonadaceae; genus Curvibacter; species Curvibacter sp. APW13. Next base: position 319,405 of record NZ_JAVXZZ010000004.1, read on the forward strand.
TCTGCAAAGTCATCTCAGTAATTCCAAGCCCACCGTCATCACACAAGCGACGATAGCCGCTGGTGCAAAGATCCCGCATGGGTCAGTGGGTGCAGCCATCCAGCGGCTAAAGGCCATTGGTTGCATATCGGGAACAGCAACCGAAGGTTACTTGCGGTTGCGCTAGTTATCTGCAGGCCTTCTGGGCAGCACTGGTGGCTGCGTTCGCTGTCGAGGGTACCCTGCCAAGGTGCCAACCGACATGTGACAGATACGCCCTCTGTCAAGGCTGAACGACTGCGAATCGATTCAGATAGCGTTGGACACCCGCCAAAACCTCGTCTCGCTCGGGCGACGGCACTTCGGTTATCACGTCGGCCAGAGCCAACGAGATTGTCATCAAAGACTCCCGAATGTCCTCAAGTGAATCGGCAATTTCCTTCAGTTGGGCCACTTGGGTGGGGTCCAATGGTGCATGCTTCATACAGTGATCCTTGACAGGTCTTGTCCAGGCTACCCCCTTCGTCCACGGTAGCCAAAGAGCACGTAGGCAATGATGATGGCAAAAAGGATCAAACCGATCGATCCAATTCCCCAGCCCATGCCCATACCCCAATTTCAGAAACGAAGGGGATACTCGCTGACAAAAATTCAAATTCGCACGGTTTCAGGCGGCGTGGTGCCGTAGTAGGCGTGAACGCCCTTGGCCCAAGTTTGATCTGACATGTTGGGCCAGTTGTCTTTGTCAAATCCGGGCGCTTTTTTCAAATGCTCTTTGGACACATCCAGGGTGAAGCGCTTGTTCTCGGTGTCAAGGGTTAACGCATTCCACGGCACAGCAAACAATTTTTCGCCCATGCCGAGCACACCACCGTAGGACAGCACGGCGTAACTGATTCGACCTGCCGGCACGTCGAGCATGATCTCCTTGATGTCGCCCAGATCTTCGTCTTGCCGGTTGTACACGTCGTTTCCCATCAATGTGTCTGCGCCCATCAACCGGGGGCCAGGGCCGTTGCTGTCAGAACGCCCATACATGCCAAAAGTGTCCTGTTCTACATAGTTCATTGAAATCTCCTGTGTGAAGTGAGTGCTACGTCCCGTTGCTGTCAAGAATGTGATTTCACAATTTCCTTCTGTGCATCGCGTGCGTCTTTGACGACTTCTTTGACGTTGCCGACTCCCTGCTGGATCTTTCCCTCTACCTGTAACTTGATGCCTTTCGCTTGCTGCGACTTGCTGTCAACCAGCTTGCCGGTGGCTTCCTGCACTTTGCCGGCCATTTTTTTTGCCTGGCCCTTGACTTGGTCTTTGTTCATGAGATTTCCTTGTGGGTGAAGTAGATGAATGCATCCGCGGGCCTAGCTCAGACCCGGCCCCAGATTACCCACGGACAATCATTTTTTCTGTGCGCCATCACACGGTGTTGGCAGACTCTGTAAACCGTCCGGCTACAGCGCATCAGGCGAGGTAGCGCTTAGGTGTGTTGACGCACGGACACTGCGCAGCACTCTGCCGCAAGCTCGAGTTGCACGACCCTTGGCAGAGCTGTTCTCTGCCGTGTATTGCAAGGGCAGCCAGTCATACCTATGCCAAGAACAGCACGTCCAGAGGCACATCACACCCACCCCAAAGGCCACGCTGGCTTTAGCTTTCGACATGCACGCTGCGATGCATAACTGGGAGCGTCACCTGCTCCTGACCCTTCTGTGGCCAATCTTCTGGCTACAAGGCAAGCACGTCCGCAGGGTCACTGTGCGCATGCCTGAACCAACGGGTTCGCGTGATGGCATATGCGGTCAGGGTTCGCTGTGCCGCGTGCTTGTCGCTGGCGACTCGGGCGCAGCCGGTGTCGGCGTCGCAACCCAAGATGAGGCGCTGTGTGGTCAATTGGTCCGTCTTCTGAGCCAACACCACACGATCGAATGGTGCGTGCTGGCAATCAATGGGCTCGACTCGCCGGGCTTGGTCAAAATGCTGGAAAGTGCGCCTACCACCCACTTCGATGTGGTCATCCTATCGATGGGAGCCAACGATGTGACCTGCCTGTGCGCACCCCAACAGTGGGTGCAATGGCAAACCCAACTGGCTGAACTCGTAGCACATCGCTTCGCGCCGAACTTGCTAGTGCACAGCGCAGTACCGCCTATGCACGCCTGTATGGCCTTACCGCAGCCCCTGCGGTGGTTCATGGGTCGCTGGGCACGCGAGATGAATAGGCGTTTATCCGCCCACCTGTCCGGTCACAAAGACCGCGTCATGCACTGGCACCCAGAATCAACGACATCTACCGGAATGGCAGCAGATGGTATTCATCCGAATTCGCTCGGCTACGCTCAATGGGCCGAAGGTCTTAGCCATTTAATCCTGACTGCAGATGCTCAGTTGTTCCGACCAAATAAAGTCGAAAACAGCACCCTAGCACTGATGCGGGTTTGCGGCGTACCAAATTCGCAACAGCCGGATTTAAAGTCGAAAACACAATTTCGCGCCGCTCGCCTCAACCCGCTTTCGACCCAAAGCGCTCTATGACATCACCTGCTCGACCGGCAGCTGTGCAGCGGATGCGGTCAGTGGACGCAGCTTGTCGTATGACCGATCCTGCGCTCATTCTGGTCATCCAGTCGCCGGCCAGATCAAGCTCCGAGCGTTCGGATTGACGGTAAGCCGGCCGCTCGCTCATGACGTCCGGGGGGTAAATTCGAGGCATCGAGACCGTCTCAGATTGCCCCTTATCTGTCGTCCACCTCCATGAATTCGACCGTCCCCAAGCTGCCCAGCTTCTCTTACCCCGGCTATCGTCGTTGTATTAGCTGGGGCTTGGTTGAAAAGTTCCTGAGAGCCCCGACCTCTCTGCCGGGGCCGTGTAAGATTCCGTAAAGAGGGCGGCGTGTGTGCGCCGTACAGGGAGGTTAGGTCATGCCGTTCGGCCGTCAAGGTTGTTTGCGTAGTGGGAGCAATTCCATGCGATCGGGGAGTTTGCGGTGACCGCTCCGGGAGTGGCCCTTCCGGACGACTTTTTCAAGGAAGTCCAGCAGATCTTTCGCCAGACACCGGCGCTTCTTGTGGGTTCCGGGTTTTCTTGCGGGTACGGTCTGCCCGGCATGTGGGCACTAGGCGCCCACCTGGAGGCCAAGGTTGGCCCTGGCTTGGTGTCAGCGGAGGCGCAGGTGCTTTGGGCCAAGTCGCTGCCGGCGGTGCACGACAACCTCGAAGCTGGGCTGAACACGATCCCTCTAGGTGTGGCTGGTCGCGAGGAGATTGTCGCGGCCATCCGGAGCGAGACGGCCAAGCTCATTCTTGCGGCCACCGAGAAGGCAGAGCGCGACATCCTGGCACTTAATGCAGCCGAGCTCGCGCCAGTTCGGTTGTTGAAGATCCTCTTCTCGGGTGCACCGCAGAACTCGGAGTGCATCTCCGTCATCACGACCAACTACGACACCCTCATCGAGCTGTTCTGCGATCTCGCTGAGCTAGCACTGGATACGGGTTTCGTTGGACATCGTCGGCGCAAGCCGAGGGCTGGATCAATCTTCCAAACGCAGTACAGCCGGAGCTGGGCACCTGAGAAGCGGGGCGGGATGCAGATCGACCACAGGCCGTGCAAGACCATCCGCTTGCACAAGCCGCACGGCTCCATCAGCTGGCTGACCACCGAGCACGGGCCTATCGAGGTGCTGAACGCAGATTCGGTTGCTGCGCGCGCAATTGTGGTTCCGGGACCGTCAAAGTATCAGGATGCGCTGGTGAACGTCCTGTTCGACTCGATGCGTACAGAAATGAACAGCGTCATCACCAACGCCTCGGCGTTGCTCTGCCTTGGCTTTGGTTTCAACGACGATCACCTTCAGGGAGTTATCCGCGGTCGGCTGAATTCCGGCATGCCCATGGTTATGTTGACCCGTGGCAAGACTCCCAGCATCGAGGAGGTGCTGAAAACGTACCCCCATGTCATTGGCGTCTTCAGCGATGGCACCGGTGCCGAAATTCACTGGCGTGGGACAACCATGCATAACGCCACACCGCTTTGGCAGCTCGACGACTTTTTGAAGACATTCTTGGAGTGACGCAATAGCATGAGCATTTTCTCGTTCACAGAAGAGCAAGGCATCGGCGAGGTTCGCAGCGTCGAGACTGCGCGCATCACGGTCCGAGTGACCGATGGCCAGCGCCTCCAGAAGGCACGCGTTGGGCGTCTCGTCGCCATCCAATCCATGGGCGATGAATGGCTCATCGGCATCATCGAGCGGGTCTGGCGGCATCCCGTTGAGCTACCCACTCTTGCCGCGGCCGAGATGCCTGCGGACCAGGCGATCATCCAGCAGGAGGAGAACGGCGTGGCTATCAGCCTCGTCGGCACCTACCGTGCTCGCGACGGGCAGAAGCGGGATACCTTCTCGCGCGCAGTCTTCGCCTTGCCTGAGATCAATCGCCCGGTTTTCCCTATCGAGGAGAAGTCTCTCGAAGACTTCATGGGCATTCTCAGCGCCTCGTCGAAAGCCGATGCTGCTGCTCCGCTGAAGGTTGGCACGTACACCCTTGATGGCAAAGCGACCGCCTATATCGACGGCGACAAACTCTTCCAACGCCACGCGGCGTTGCTGGGCAGCACCGGTTCTGGAAAATCGTTCACGGTGGCTTCAATCTTGGAGCAGTCTGCCCAGCTGCCCCACACGAACATGATTGTTCTGGATCTGCACGGTGAATACTCCAGCATGAAGTTCGCGTCGCACTACCGGATTGCTGGCATCGGCGACCTAAAGGACGCGCGCGAGGGAGCGATCTTCTTGCCTTTCTGGTTGCTCACGTACGACGAGATGCAGTCCGTTTTCGTGGATCGCTCCGGCGACAACGCACCGAACCAGGCGCTCGCGTTGATGGATTCGGTGATTGAGATGAAGCGCGGCGCCATCGAGGCGCTGAAGAGGCCGGACCTGCTGGATGGCTTCACGGTGGACACGCCCGTTCCCTACCGCCTATCCGAACTGGTGCAGTCTCTCGACTCGAAGAACGAGGAAGTGATTCCTACGGGCGAAGAGTATGTAAGCGGTGCCAAGAAGGGCCAGCCGAAGACAGAGAAGGGGCCCCTCAATGGCAAGCTATCGCGGTTCCTCATCCGGCTGAAGACGAAGATGAACGACAGACGGTACGCGTTCATGTACCAGGCTCCGGCGGACTACGAGACCTACGACGCATTACATGCCCTAGCGAAGAAGCTTCTGGGAACCGGCAATGCCAAGGATGGTGTCAACCCGGGCATCAAGATCATCGACTTCTCGGAGGTCCCGTCAGACATTCTTCCTGTGGTCATTGGTCTGGTGGCCCGCCTCGTTTATCAAGTTCAGTTCTGGAGCGACCCGGGGCCAGCCGGCGATGAGCGACATCCAGTGGTCATCGTCTGCGATGAAGCACACCTATACCTGCCAAGCTCGGCCGCATCCACCGGGCCGCTCGAGAGGCGGGCGCTTGAGAACTTTGAGCGCATCGCCAAGGAAGGTCGCAAGTACGGCGTCGGCTTGCTGGTGGTGAGTCAGCGTCCCTCGGACGTCAGTACAACTATCCTCAGCCAGTGCAGCAACATCATCAGCCTGCGCTTATCAAACAAGACTGACCAGGGCGTGGTGAAGCAGCTTCTACCAGAGAGTTTGGAGGGGCTAATGGAGGTGTTGCCGACGTTGGATGTAGGCGAGGCGGTCGTGGTCGGTGACGCGACGCTCCTACCAACGCGAATTCGGATGAACAAGCCAGTCCACGAGCCTCGCAGCGCGACGATCGCCTTTTGGTCCCGGTGGGCGAAGCCGAAGAAAGAAGTGGACTTGGTGGCCGCCGTCGAGAACATGCGTCGGCAGTCGCGAACTGCCTGACAGCCTACAAGGGCCTCCTCGTTCGGCAAGTTAGGCTCCAGCTGCCAACCAACGATGACGGCGCGCCGCGCTGAACTCACAACAAAACCGAGACCATCTGATCGGAGAAAGGGAGAGGAACATGTTCGGCACCATCGACAAGAGCAAGGGACTTCTGTTCGTCACCCACGATCTCGACCAGTCCATAAAGGCGACCATGCGGAAGATGCAGCAGGAGGTCGAGGGGTTGGAAGAGAACCGGTTGCTCAACACCCCGCCTGAAGACCTGAAGCGGTACATGGTTGAGAGGCACGGCATCACGCCGATAACGCTGCTGCGCGACAAGTGGTATGCCGACTATCAGGATGCGGCGGTTGATGTACGGCACGACCCCATGCGATGGATTGATGACCGGAGCCGCCCGGTCATGGTGGCGGGCGAGCGTGTCGAGGTTCGCATCCCCTTCGAGGGCGAGAGTGAGCTGTTCTACGCAAAGGCCAACACCTTTTCGCTCAACCCGCCCCGCGCCGTCATTGAGAAGAACGAGATCGTCCTGCGATACGAAACCCCTGCTGACCAGCCCCGCGACATCCGCGCGCTGGTTGATCAGACCCTTAAGGAGATCGAGCAGCATCTGGGATGGCAGCGCCCGATGATCGACGCGCACAACCAGAGCCTCCCACAGGCTGCGGAGCAAGCGATCCACAAGCGGCGCGAGCGCCTGCTGGCACAGTCACAGCGCGCGGAGGCACTCGGCATCCCGATCCGGCGGCGCGCTGACGCACCGAAGACCTACGCGCTCCCTACGGTGAAGCGCAAGGCGGTTCCGACCTTGCCACCGGCGACGACGGCGCAGTTCAAGCCCGAACCGGCGCTCACCATGGAGCTGTACGAGCACATCCTGAAAGTGGTGCAAGACATGGCGCTCGTCATGGAGCGCAGCCCCGGTGCTTTCAAGGCGATGAACGAGGAAGCTCTGCGCCAGCACTTCCTCGTGCAGCTCAACGGCCAGTTTGAGGGCAAGGCGACGGGCGAGACCTTCAACATGGCGGGCAAGACCGACATCCTCCTTCGCGAGGGCGACTGCAACGTCTTCATCGCCGAGTGCAAGTTCTGGAAGGGGCCGAAAGCCTTCGGCGAGGCCATCGACCAGCTGCTTGGCTACACCACGTGGCGCGATAGCAAGACAGCGATCCTCGTTTTCAATCGTGGCACCGAGACCTCAACGGTTCTCTCCGGCATCGACGCTGTTGCCAAGGCGCACGGTAACTTTAAGCGCGTCGTGACGTGGCCGCATGAGAGCGGCTTCCGGTACGTCCTTCATAGCTGCGGCGACAAGAACCGCGAGTTGGTCCTGACTGTGCTCGTGTTTCACGTGCCGAAATAGCGAAACGGTGATGCCTTACGGACGAGCGTATGGCAACGGCGAATGGCAGGTTCTGACGTCAGCTGCTGTTCGATGCCGAATCCTGATCGGCAGCAATCAGCCTGTAGGCGAAGTCAGCCATCTGAGGGCGGCAGTGCAGCGATTCCTGCAGGTCAACAGAGTCGCGGGCGACCGTTTTCGGCTAGGAGTGGGCGTTGACGAATGGCCGTTTCCCGAACGTCGCGGATCTACATCGAAGTAGTAGACCGCGACCGACCTGGTCAAAGCTCGCGTGAGACAATCGGCATGCACCAGTTATGGTGATGCCCCAACACTCGACTACCAGTGACCATTCCCGCGTTTTTCACCTTCGGCTACGAAAGTTTGACTATCGACGGTTTCATCACCCGTCTGAAGGACGCGCGCGTGAACCTTATCGTGGACGTGCGCGAGTTGCCTCTCTCACGCAAAAAGGGGTTCTCGAAAAGCGCGTTCCGCGAACATTTGGCTGCAGCAGGCATCGGCTATGAGCATCGGCCGGCCCTGGGTTGCCCCAAGCCCGTGCGCGACAAATACCGCGAAAACGGCGATTGGGCTGACTACACCCGTGGTTTTCTAGCCCATTTGGATACCGTGAAAACCGAGGTGCGAAACTTGGCCACCACAGCCCGTGACCACCGGGCCTGCCTAGTATGTTTCGAGGCTGATTTTTCTGCCTGCCACCGCACATACGTGGCCCGCGCCGTGCGAGCTGCTGGTGGGCCCCCGGTGCACCACCTGACGGCTAAAACAGTGTTTGCTGACGCACCAGCGTCTCTGGCACCTTAGGTGGGTACAGCACGCTCACGATCAACCATTGCCCCGGAAAACGGTGTATGGTGCCCATGAGGAACATGACATCCAGCTCGCTGAACTGGGTGACAAACTTGTGCCGCATCGTTTCTTGCCAGTCAGCGCGGCGGTGAACGTTCCAGTAGAGCGCTCCGGCTTCCCAGTCCACCAGCTTGTGTTTGAACGGCTTCACACCCTCCGGGGTCTGGCACTCGTAGCGGTAGTGGAAGTCGTAAGGAAGTTTCTTGAGCGTCTTGAGGGTCCGCTGATCTTCCTCCGCGTCGAATAGGCTACCCTGCTGCTGCTCTTGCAACAACTTTGCCAGTTCATCCTCAGTCCAGCCTGGAGAGTCCACAGCCTTGATGTCCAGCCCCAGCAAGCGGCTTGGCCTCACCAGCCCCAGGGTCGTCCCAGTCGCCTGACGTGAAGCCTCCAACGCATCGAACGAATCGAACACCGGTACACCCTTGATCGCCTCGCGTCGGGTGATCCAGTGGTCACGCGTAGGAAGTGGATCGCCCGCCACCTCAATCGTGTCCACCGAAACGCGGTGACTCTCGGGCCGGGAGTCGTCCTGCGCGCGGCGAACCCGGGCTGTGATCCACTGCCACTTCTTGAATTGCTGGTCGTCCTCAACCAGTCGGAACGGCACCGGAAACAGCCGGATCAAGCGCCCGTCGTCGGTCATGCCAGCGACGCAGGAGGTTTCGACATACCGCGCGCTCGGCGACGGGTAGGTCTTGCACAGAATAAGGATGCGTTGGTGGTCTGATGCCACGTTAGTTTCTCCCTGAAAGGACTGCTTCAATACAGCCGACTGACTTGCGCATCAAGCCGCAACACTGTCATCCGATCACACATCGCCAACGGAAATTTCATGCCACCCACCTGCTTGTTAGAGAGACAAGGGACTCTGCTCAAGGGAACCACTCAATCACTAGGTGGATGATGCGAGCTAGGCGACTCCAGTTTAAGCCTGAAGTCGTCCCTGCAGCGGGGGCTGTCTTCCGCAGGTCGACAGGTTCACGGTCAGGGACCCGAAGCCGCCATCGGCATGCCTGGCGTCGCGCCGAATGCGAGGACTGCTGTGGGGGTGAAGCAGAAGTCCCTGGTGAACCGGCAGCGGCCCGCTTGGTGTCAGGACAGCGCATACGCGCTCAGCCCGCTCGCGGTTCTTAATGGATTCGGTAGTGGTCATCGCGGTGCTCAAAAAGCTTGCTGTATGAGCATCGTTGGCCATCGGCCGATCTGCGTACATCAGAGAACCGTAACGACCTCGCGGCTGCACAATTGGCCGTCCCCCCAAGAAGGCAACCATGACGGACAGCAAACAAGACGACGAGCAACCGGAAAAGTTCTACAAGTACCGGTCGATGGCCGAAGCAGGCGTCATCAAGTGGGTCGAGCGCATCGTCCTGCACAACGAACTGTACTTCGCGCCGGCGAAGACCTTCAACGATCCGTTCGACCTTCGCCCGATCTTCTCGCTCGATGCGCCGAAGGCCATGCAGGTGAAGGGGTATGAACGGCTGTCCAAGAAGTACGAACCTGGCCTGAACCGCGAGCAGCGGCGCGCCCAGGCCAAGGAGGCCGTCAAAAACTCGTTGAGCCGGAAGAACATCAAGGCAACGGAGGAAGAAATACAGACCCAGCACGCACGTGTGCTTACCGAAGACGTTGGCCTGTACTGCGTATCCACCAAGCGTGATGACATTCTGATGTGGTCGCACTATGCGGACTATCACAGGGGCATCTGTCTCGAATTCGACGGCGAGGCCAAGCTTATGGCTCATGCGCATAGGGTGCTGTATTCGCAAAAGCGCGTGCCCATCAACGCGTACTCGGACGACAAGGACGCGTCCATGACGAAAGCGCTGCTCACCAAGTCCATGCATTGGGCGTACGAAAAGGAATGGCGACTTATCAATTACGAGAAAGGGCCGGGGACGGTGAAGTTCAGGCCGGAGAACTTGACGGGCATCGTTATTGGCGCTCTGGCATCAGCAGACACCGTCGCATTGGTCAAGCAGTGGGTAAAGGCAAGGTCGCACACACTGGACATCTACCAGGCCTCGCTGAGCAAAACTGACTACGCCCTGGACATCAACAAGCGCAAGATTTGAGGCGGATTCATGCACCAGGGACGCCGATATACCTCACGCGCCTTCTGTGCCCACCAGCAGCACTCCGGCGCGCCTGGCCACCATGGTGTAGGTCCTATCGCACTCTCTAGCGTGCACCAAGCTGGGTGCAACCGGTTGCCCTGGGGACCGGCGATGCTCAACGACCGGTATTGGCGTTTACTGCAGTCCACAATCTGAAACGCGAATGACTCAGATCAGCCTGGAGCTGCCTTTGACGATTTGTCCTGGTTAGTTTGCATAAAGACTGTCATGACTGACTGTGAATCGCTCCGAGGGTTTTGGGGTATTCATCAGCAGACACGACAACCAATCCGAAACCATCGTTTTCCATGAAGTGGCAACTCCTATGCATTGAAAAACCGCCCCGCTGCAAAGTGCTCGGACCAAGCTTTGGCGCGCTTGTTGGATCGCTCCCTCTGCTGCGGGTCCTTCGCCTGCGCAGTGCAAAGGTATTTGGCCAGAGGCATGGTCCCCACCCGCAATAAATCCAGGCGATCAGCGTCCCAACAGATCTGAGCCGTTAGAGGTCCATCCATCACACCATCGCTATGGTGCTTGCAGGCGAATTCCAACAGTCCCATCTGCGTCTTGGTGGCTTGGAAATACTTGCCCTGCCATTGCTTGGCCAATTCAAACCCACGACTTCCATGGCCGTCGTCAATTCCCTCGTTGAGTCTGCGCGAGTCATGAAAAAGCGCAAAGAGCTCGATGACGTGCATGTCGGCGTCGGTACCGACAGCCAACTCCTTTCCGTTGAGCCGCACCCGGCTCCAGTGGGCGATGCCGTGGTGGCCATGCCAGTGAATGGCAAATTGGCGCTGCAACGCGTCAATCAATGCGTGATCAGAAAACAGCGATCGCATGACAGTGGCTCATTCAGTTGTTGTCTATCGCGTCGATCCCGGTCAATGCTTCCAATGCTCCCATGGCCAGTCCGACATCCCGAGTGTCCGGTACCTGGCTCTCGCGCACATTGATACGGATCAGACGAGCCCCCAAATCCCGGATCAACTTGTGGGAGAAATGCCGCACGGATGGGATCGCCGTACCGGCACCGATCTCCACAACGACCACTCTGGCCCGCTCTTGCGCCATGACCTCAAGCCAGCGATCTTCCCGCTGCGATTGCTGGGCGGTTCGGCGCTGCTCCCAATCCCAATCGCCAAACATCAGGACGTTGGGACGTGCAATCGCGCCGCAGTCTGGGCAAGTCGGCAGTTCATTGAGAAGCCGGCAACGCTCGGTATCGATGCTTGGCTCAAACCCATCAGCGTTCCAGATCTGTCCAATGCAGTTGTTCAGGCATTGCAGGTGATGGATCGATCCATGGCATTCGTGCACTGAGTCCTGCGCAAAACCTGCCGTCTGAAACTGGCCATCGACATTGCTGGTGAACACTCGCCCGCCCAAGGGCATACGCTCCATCCAGAACTTCAGAAGCGAGAAGCCAGCATGTGGGTTTACCTTTCGGTACATGTCCAGACGGTGGCCATAGAAGCCCCAGGCCAGCCGGGGATCCTGATGGAAGGTGGTGGGACTGGCGACCTGCGTGAAGCTAAGTCCGGCCGAGCCAAGTGCCGGATAGGCTTTCCAGAATCCGTCGTTACCCCGGAAGTCCGGCAACCCGGAGTCCACCCCCATCCCGGCACCCGCACCGATGACCAAGGCATCTGCTTGAGTCAGTATCTCGTGGGCTTTGAGAAGTGCATCCATTGCGTTGTGCGGTGGTCTAAGGCTGCAGGACCTTGTTCAGCAAACCCGCCAAGCGCATACCAGCGGTGTGCAGCCGTTGTCCTAGTGTGTCTCGGTAGCGTTCGATATACCCCACATCAACTAGGCGCCCTGGATAGAACCCTTCCTGATCCACGATCCGGCATGACTCTTCCGCTACTGCCTCCGGCTTCCAGTCCTTCAGCATAGCCATCGGCTTGTGTGCCTGCAGCACAGGCAAGAGTGGTCCCTCCTGCTCCTCCAAGTACTTGATCATGCCCGTGTCCCACCAAGCGTGCAGGTTCGATCCCCGCATGAACGCCTGCAGCTGATAACTGTTGCCCCCTCGGTCCTCGCCCCACCCGGCATGCAGTGGTTGGTGGATGTCACCCACCAGATGTACCAGGTACTTCAGCGCCGTCAGCCGCTTCTCGTCATTGGCCTCGAACTGCAGGATGTCACTCTGCTTTCGGATGGCCTCGACCACGCACTTGCCATCCGGGCAGTCGCGCTCAGGAACGTACTGACAATTCCCTTTGGGGAAATTCACATAGTGCCAAGGGGCAGTTGCTGGATTGCGATGCTCATCGGCCCAGGTGGAGATCGACACCAGCGTGGCACCGGGTTCCAGTGCCAGGAGTCGCTGCACCTCCTTTGCGGCGGCCGGCTGCAGCTGGCTTTGGGCGATGGCAGCAATGATCTGGTGCCCCTCGACACCCCAGGCATGCGCGTGGACGCTGGGGATGAGGGCCAGTGCAGCGGCAAGAAGCGTCGACAACAGCTTCATTGTCAACCCCACCAAAGATCGGACTTGGTGCCCCGGTCCGACACCAGCCCTAAGCAAAGTTGGGTGGAATCTGCGGAAATGACGCCGTAGTCGTGGGAACTCATGGGAGATACAGGGGTTACTTGATTGCTGTATATTTAAACAGTATTCTATGCTTTCGTGTTTGGATGGACTTTTCCCATCCTACCCATTGCTCTTACCCATGCCTGCTGTGACCTTTGCCCCCCGTGATGCCGTGGAGTTGCTCCAGGACATGCCACGTCCGTTGGGCAATGCCTCACTGGCTGGCTGCTTCCTGCCCAACTCGGTCGTAGCAGGGTTCCCCTCTCCGGCGGAAGACCTTGGCGGCAAGCGCATCGACCTTGGTGAATTGATCATCACCCACCCCCAGGCCACCTACTTCCTGCGCGTCAGCGGGCACTCCATGGTGGAGGCTGGCATCTTCGACAAGGACATCATGGTGGTGGACCGTGCCATCAAACCTCGCCATGGCCACATCGTGGTGGCCATCGTCGATGGCGACTTCACCGTCAAGCAGCTCTACCAGCGCGCCGGGCGCACCAAACTCAAGGCTGCCAACCCCATCTACCCCGACATCACCCCCAAAGATGGCCAGACCATCGAGGTCTGGGGTGTCGTGACTGCCACAGTGCGCCAGATGGTGTCCTGATGCGCCCACCTCGCAAAGCCCATCCCGAGTTCGACCCTGTGGCGCTCTACGAGTACCCACAGCATCTGCGCGAGGTCATGGACCACCTGCCCCAAGCGCCGGGGGTTTATATCTTCGAGGGCCAGGAGGGGGATCTGCCACTGTACATCGGCAAGAGCGTGAACCTGCGCCACCGTGTGCTCTCGCACCTGCGCAATGAGGAAGAAGCCCGAATGCTGCGCCAGGCGGTGCGCATCGACCATGTTCGCACCTGTGGGGAGATCGGCGCCCTGCTGCTGGAAGCCCAGCTCATCAAGCAGCGCCAACCCCTCTTCAACCAGAAACTGCGCCGCACCAAACAATTGTGCTCCTGGCAGGTGCCCGATGACGACGGATCCATGATCCCTAGTCTGGTGTTCTCCAAGGACGTGAACTTCGCCAGCACCCCACGCCTGTATGGCCTCTACAGCAGCCGCCATGCCGCGGTGCAGTCCCTGCAGTCCATCGCTGACCAACACAAGCTTTGCTATGGCCTCCTCAAGATGGAGAAACTCGCCCCCGGCAAGCCGTGCTTTCGGTCCATGCTCAAGCAATGTGCCGGTGCCTGCTGTGGCAAGGAGAGCCGTGAAGAACACGATGCCCGGCTACTGGCTGCCCTGGAAGACATTCAGGTCAACTGTTGGCCGTTCCCAGGCCCGATCGGCTTGGTGGAGCGCTGGGAAGACCAGCAGCAGATCCATGTGATTCACCAATGGTGCTACCTGGGCAGCGTTGAGACCGAAGAACAGGCCAAGGGCTTGAACCAGCAGGCCGCTGGCTTTGATGCCGATGGCTACAAGATTCTGTGCAAACCCATCCTGAGTGGCCAGCACCCTGTCATTGCCTTGTGGAATACGGAGGCCCCATGAACATGCCGAATCCCGATTTCATGTTCTCGATCGACAGCTTCAAACTGGAACGCTTCGTCGAGGCTCAAGACCGTGTCTATGCCGACGTCCTCGATGAACTGCGTGCGGGAGACAAGACCAGCCACTGGATGTGGTTCGTCTTTCCGCAGCACCGCGATCTCGGGCACAGCACCCTTGCCAAGCACTACGGCATCCGCTCCCTGCGTGAAGCCCGCGCCTACTTGGCCCATCCGGTACTGGGACAGCGCCTGCTGGAGTGCAGCCGTCTGCTGCTCGCCCATACAGACAAGTCCGCCCTGGAGATCTTGCATCACCCCGACGATCTGAAGCTGCGCTCCTGCATGACGCTGTTTGCGTTGGCTGCGCCTAACGAGCCTCTCTTCCAGAAGGTGTTGGATCGGTTCTATGGCGGTGAGCCGGATGTGATGACGGTGCAGCTAGTGCGGCGCAACTACGAGTGATGGCCGATGTATGCATTGGTCGACGGGAACAACTTCTATGTGAGTTGTGAACGGGTCTTCCGTCCGAGTCTGACTGACCGGCCCGTCGTGGTGCTGTCCAACAACGATGGCTGTGCCATTGCCCGCTCCAACGAGGCCAAGGCGCTGGGCATCAAGATGGGGGCACCCTGGTTCCAGATCAGGCACCTCGAAGACGACGCCAGACTGGTGGCCCTCTCAGCCAACTTTGAGCTCTACGGGGACATGTCCGATCGGATGATGAGCCTGGCGGCAGGACTGGGGCACCAGCAGGAGATCTATTCCATCGACGAGTCATTTGTGGACGTCAGTGGTATCCGGGGTGACTTGGTGCATCGCGCGCATCAGATCCGCAGCCGCATCCAGCAATGGGTCGGCATTCCCTGCTGCATTGGCATGGGCAATACAAAAACACTGGCCAAACTTGCGAACCACATCGCCAAGGATGCGGAACGCAAGCCCGGCAGCTACCCAGCACATCTGGCACAGGTGTGCAATCTGGAGTCTCTGTCCCAGAAAGACAAAGACGCCCTCTTTGCCCTGACTCCTGTGGAAGAGGTCTGGGGCATCGGTCGACAGATCAGCAAGCAGCTGCATGCAGGTGGCGTACATACGATCCACGATTTGCTGCAACTCGACCCGGCCACCATCAAGCGTGGATGGTCAGTGATGCTGGAGCGCACCGTACGGGAACTGCGGGGCATCCCTTGTGTCGATCTGGAAGACAGTGGCCAGGCACGTCAGCAGATCGCCTGTACACGCTCGTTTGGCAAGGCTGTTACCGACTACCGTGACCTGGAAGAAGCCGTGACGACCTTTGCGAGTCGGGCGGCAGAGAAGCTGCGACACCAGCACAGCCTGTGTGGGCAGGTTCTGGTGTTCATCCGCACCAGCCCGTTCGGAAAGACAGCCCAGTACAGCCGCAGCATGGTGGTACCCCTTCGCCGGCCAACAGACGACACCGCGCATCTGGTGCAGGCGGCATTGCTGGGCTTGCAGTCCATTTTCAAGGACGGGTATGACTACGCCAAGGCGGGAGTGATGCTGATGGAGCTGCAATCGGATCAGGTGCAGCAGATGGAGTTGCGTCTGGAAGACGAACCAGACCGTGATCGCAGCCGTCTGATGCTGGCACTGGATACCGTCAACACGCGCTATGGCAAGGGGACGATGAAGCTGGGCAGCGCGGGGGCAACCCAGCGTCCACAGAATTGGACCATGAAACAGATGCGCCGGACGCCGCGGTACACAACGGATGCGCAGGAGATGGTGTTGGTGAGGGCGTGAGCGCCCATACCTGTGCGGCTTTGGTTTTACGTAGTTTTACCGGGCGTTAAGCAAACCCTAATGTGCCCAGCGCAGTATTGCGCTTGGGTATCCACCCCCGCGCTCTCCTCCCTGGCGCGGCCAGCGCCTTGCTGGTTTGACCCGGCCACTGTGCCGGGTTTTTTCTTTATGGGACTGTGGTGTGAGGTCGATTGCTGGGAGGCCTTTACATTGATTTACCTTGCGCGCGTAAACGACTTCGACACCTCGATGGTTATAGGCTCATGGCAACATCGCCATGACCTGTAAAGACTGAAATGTTGAAACAATCGCTTATCGCTACTGCTCTGGTAATTTCCACCTTTGGTGCATTTGCCCAAGCGCCAGCGACTCCTGCAACCACTGCACCCGCTGCGACTGCTGCCACCGCTGCAGCCAAGCCTGCAGACGCTGCCAAGGAAAAGCGTGAAGAGGCCCACAAGGCCAAGGCTGAAGCCGCGAAGGCAAAGCATGAAGAGTTGAAGGCCAAACGTGAAGAAGCCAAGGCGAAGCATGCTGAAGCCAAGGCCGCTCACGATAAGGCTAAGGCTGAGAAGGCCACCAAGCCAGTGAAGGCTGCTGAGCCGGAAGTACCGGTCAAGAAGTAAGCTCAAGCAAACCGCCAAAGGGTGGTAGTCCCTCAAACAGCCGTCCTTGTCCGACGGCTGTTTTGCTTTGGAGCCTTCGGCCGCTGAATTCTAGAGAGACGTAACCGTGAACACTGACAACACTTATCCACGCAGGCTGTGCGCAATAGTGTGGATAACTGGGGGAGAACTCGCTTGAGGCACGCACTGGTGCGGGATTGCGACCTATGCTTTGTTTTTGAGCAGTCTCACTCTATACGGACGCGAAAGACTGCTGCCGATCGAGAGCGCTCTATGACATCACCTGGTCGACCGGCAGGTGTGCAGCGGTTGCTGCCATTCACGGATGCGCGGTCTGGTTACGCTATCTGTCGCAGAGCGGTCATCGGGGAGGCCGCGCTTCTGCCTACTGGACGACGTTTATAAAGTGAACAGGTGACTTAGGTGCCGCCTAGGCTCACCACACGTCGCGGATGTCTGCTGACGGCGAGGGTAAATACGGGCGACCGACCCACCTCGGACATTCGCTGATCCATAGTTTGTTCCATAAAGCTGCCGGTCGTAGACGACACAAAATACCACTTTGATTGGGGCGGTGGCAGCTAGGAACTGGTAAATACACAGACGCGGTTGCGCCCAGTGTTCTTCGCTTCATACAAAGCCTTGTCGGCCTTGTTGAGCAACGCGTCGATCGTGTCTTCTTTTGACCTTAGTGAAGACACCCCGATAGAGACTTGGAACTGCACGTTCAGATTGCCTTCCAGGGACACATTTGCGTTGCCAATAACTTGGCGCAAGCGCTCTGCCACCTCGACTGCCGTGTCTTGGTCTGTTTGGGGCAATAGCACTGCAAACTCCTCGCCCCCAAGACGTCCAAACAAGTCAATGTCGCGCAGGGTTGTGCTGCACAAACTTGCGAGCCCCTTTAGGACTTGATCACCCACTTTGTGTCCAAAACGATCGTTGATCTGCTTAAAGTGATCAATGTCGAGCATGAGGAATGACAGCGCATTCCCATACCGAATTGCACGGTGCAACTCTTTCTCCGCCTGTTCCATAAAGTGGCGGCGATTGAAAACCCCAGTGAGATAGTCGAAGTGGGCCTGCCTGCGAAGCTCTTCCTCCATAATCTTGCGCTCAGTAATGTCGGTATGGGTGCCGCACATCCGAAGGGCTTTGCCTTTGCTGTCGCGTTGCATGACGCGTGCTTGGTCAAGTATCCAGCGATGACTGCCGTTCTTGTGCAACATCCGGTACTCAGCTTTGTGCGATTCGGCCCGCCCATCGACAACATCGAATATCGACTGCCAGGCGCGCTCCCTGTCCTCGGGGTGAACGAAATCTGACCATTGCTGGGTAGTCTGCTGTATTTCCAAGTGGGTATAGCCCAACATCGTTGCCCAGCGCTCATTGCGTATCACCGTGTTAGCGGCTATGTTCCAGTCCCAAAAACCAAGATCAGATCCCTCCAGAACAAAGCGGAGTTGGGTTGCACGGTCTTCCAGTTCACGTTCAGCGTTCTTGCGGTCGGTGACAACGTCAAACAGTGCAACAAAGTAACCGATTTGCGGGCAGTAGACCGATACCGAAAACCACTGTTGCAGTCCCTCTATAAACAAGACAAACGACTCCGGGGTACCACCTTTTGCAACGCGCCCGTAGATTTCGAACAATGATGCATCGGATTCGCGCAAACCGGGGATGACTTCGCTTACCAACTTCCCTTGCACTTTCCCCAGACCGGTTTGTGTGTGAAAAGCGGGGTTCGTGTAGATGTACTCAAAGTCATCCGCTTTTCCGTCCACAAAGAGCATGCGGCAATAGGCCACACCATTGAGCATGTGCTCTAGCAGACTACCCATCTCAGCAAGAGTGAGCCCATTTTTCTGCTGAGCAAGGTTTGCGGTCAAGTCAGTAGAGGTCATGGTCTGATTCAATTAACAGGGCCGAACCCAAAGGAGCGAGACCAAGACCCAATTTGAGCAATCCAAACTCAACGTAGGCAAGCCTTTTTAGGAGAGCTGAGTTTGAGCGCATTTGCGGCGGGATGGCAACGCAGAACTCTCAGAACCTACGGACAGAGCTTGTTTACGGCATTCACCAATTGCGTAGGGATGAATGGTTTTGTCATCCAGGCCTTCGCTCCAGCAGCCTTGCCTGCTTCTTTATGCTTATCAGAACTTTCGGTCGTGAGCATGAGCACGGGCATAAATTTATACGCCGGCAAAGCCTTCACAGCTTTCACGAATTCGATGCCATTCAACACCGGCATGTTGACGTCACATACAGCCATATCCACGGTGCGACCATCAAGCATTGCCAGTGCAGCTTTTCCATCCCCGGCCTCAAGTACGGTGTGCCCAGCGGCCTGTAGTGCCATCCGAACAACCTGGCGTAGGCTAGCGGAATCATCAACAATCAGTATGGTTTTTGACATTTTTGTATGAATGACTGGCGATTTGATGATTCGACATCGTAAGTCAAAAAGGCTGTTGGCAAATATTGTTGTTTGCGGAGTTTCTTGGATTTTTGCAGTTGCCGCGCGCACACCTTTCAGGCAAATTCGATGGTCGGTATACATCCCACATGAAGGGACGTAGCAGCCAATCGGCAATCGACCCAAAGCGGAAGTTGGAGACTTCGAAGTCGGCGCCTAAGAGCGCTCATTAGTGCTTGTCCACACCGACAGTGATTAACTGAGTGGATAACTGCAAGAAATGCTCGCCACAGCCAGTATTGACGTGGGGCACCAGTCGTTGCTCAAAAAAACAGGCATCGCATTAGTTCGGTTGCTGGAGCCTTTCAAAAGCCTACGAAAACCCACCCAGTTTGCAGTAGAGCATCGTCAACGCGTTACCGATGTCGCATTAAGGATGAAGCCGATCACGACAATGCTCACATAAGGCTGCCGCCGCGGCGAAGTCAAAATTGGCCATGGCCTCCTCCAGTGGATGTAGGTTTTCGCCCAGTAATGCTCCATAACGTTGACGCAAGTCCGCAAAGCCTTTCAAGGCCTGGAGGTCTTGTGCATTCAACAAAGCAATCAGTGTCGTAAGTGCGCCTCTAATGTTCTCCAATGAATCTTCTTCACTAGCGCATGCTGAGGAAACGCTATCCACTGCGAAATTATTCAAGACATCTCGTATAGCTGTAGAGGCGTTATCGATCTCCCGCTGCAGTCGCAGCACTAAGGACTGATGTTGATCGGGGTGAATTCCTTGTTTGACGGCGCGCTCCATCTGAGCTGCTTCCCGTGAGAGATGATTCGCACCAACGGTGGCAGCAAGACCTTTGAGCGTGTGCAGCGAACGAATAGCGTCACCTATGGCTCCAGATCGCAACAGTTCATTTACTTGATTTGGTGTCCCAGTCAAATCATCAGCAAAAGAAGCCAACACTGTGCGCAAGATCTCGCGATCGCCACCCATACGCTGAAGCGCACTGACCAAATCCAGTTCTTCTGTCGAGACGACCTGTGAATCTTGTGACTTACCCGGCAAGGGGATCAGCGCAAATCCCGAATCCGTAACATCGGTGGGCGCGGCCACTCGACCAGTGTATTGACACAGGACATTCACCAAGTGATCCAAATCAAATGGCTTTCCGACATGGTCGTTCATACCGGCTTCCCGGGCAGCCTCGCGGTCGGAGGCCATTACATTGGCCGTCATGGCGATGATGGGCACTTGGGACATACCAAGTTCATGCCGAATTTTCCGTGTGGCTGCATAGCCGTCCATCACAGGCATCTGCACATCCATTAGGACGATGTCGAACGGTGGCTGTGCCTTGGAGATCATGTCAACGCCCATCCGACCGTCATCAGCCAAGCTCACCAGTGCACCCTCGGAACTTAAAAGCCCTTCAGCAACCGTCTGATTGATCTTGTTGTCCTCCACCAGCAACACACGTAGCCCATCCAGGCGCCGTACCCTTGATTGGCATTCATGTGCACTGGCGGTCGTCGCTGCAGCGCCAATATCGCTGCTGTGAACCTTAGGTAACCGCAAAGCAAAAGAGAATTCGCTGCCTTCACCTAATTGGCTGCGCAACTCCAACTCTCCTCCTAGAAGCGCAACCAATCTTCGAGAGATAGATAGCCCCAGTCCTGTCCCGCCAAACCGGCGCGTAGTGCTTGATTCGGCTTGGGAAAACGCGCTGAAGATCTTGGCATGTTGCTCGGGTGCGATTCCTATGCCGGTATCGCGCACCATGAAGCGCAGTTGGGCTTCAGAATCCGACTGTTCGATAAGCTCTACCGACAGAACCACCTCCCCCTTTTCGGTGAACTTGATGGCGTTGCCCCCTAGGTTGATGAGTACCTGCTGCAACCGCAAATCATCGACCAGTAGGGAGCGTGGCACGGAATCAGCCACATCGAAACGCAGGTTCACCGACTTCTTACCCAGATTCGCCGAAAGAACCACTTCAACGTCTCTCAACATTCTGTCGAGGTCAATTGGGTGCGGATCCAACGTCATCTGACCCGCCTCAACCTTGCTGAAGTCAAGGATGTCATTCAGTAGTCCAAGCAAGGATTTGGCAGCACCTTCAGTCTTCACCACATAGTCGGCTTGACGTGAATCGAGCACAGTGGTCTGCAGTAACTTGAGCATTCCCAAGATGGCATTCATGGGTGTGCGGATCTCATGGCTCATATTTGCCAGGAATTCACTCTTCGCCCGGTTGGCATCTTCAGCCAAGTGTCGCGCCTGGATCAAAGCCAGGTTGGCCTCGTGCTGCTCACGGAGCGTCTGCAGATGGCTGTTGTAGCCTTCGACCAACTGACTGATTTCGTCGCCGGTTTCCGGCTTAGGCAGTGGCAGATGTTCCGCTTCCGGGTTCGCGCTGAGTCGAGCAAAGCCCAATGACACGGATCGAATCGGGGCCACCATCGAACGCGTGAAGTACAGCGTCAACGCCCCCACCAATAACAGCCCGCAACTGACCAATGCGATGATCCATCCGGTGAGCGTATCCAGAGCCGCGGTCACCTGTTTTCGCGGTGTCACCATGACGGCATAGCCCTGGCCCGACTCGAAGACCACCGTATCCATTAACACGTCAATTCCATCCAACCGAAATTCTTGCGTTCCCTTGCTCTGGCGGATCAAATCGAATAGTCCTTGAGACAGCTTGCTACCGACCTGAGCAACATCGGAATGCAAAACCACGCGCCCTTCTTTATCAACCTGCATCAGCGTCTGGCCTTGGGGCAAGGGGACTCGGCGAAGGTATTCAGCCATGATGCTGTCGCTCAAGCTAATGACTAGCACGCCCACCAAATCACTTTTCCCCGTCTCAGGCGAAAAGTGGCGTATAGCGCGCAGCACCGTATTGACCTGTGTGTATCGTGAGGTTGGGTTGATGTTTGCTCCAATCCCCCGCCAGCGCGAGAAGGAGAGTGCGGAGTCCGTCTCGCGCAGTAAGTCGCTGGCCAATTTTGGACTTGACGAGTCCACGTCCAGCGTATCACCTACATGAAAACGCGATCCGCCAACGGAAAATAGATCCAGTGACACCAGCCCTTTGACACGGACATAGCCACTGAGCGTGTAGCCCACCTGTGCACGCAAGTTGAGCGCATCAAAGCCCCCGACATTGCCGCTGTCCGCCTTGCGAAGGGAGTTACCGATGGCCTCGTTGCCTGCGATATTGGTGGCCAGATCGTCAATCTGGTCAAAGTACTGGCTGAGATAAGAAGCGAAGCCGCCAACGACCTTTCGATCTTCGGAGCTGACTTGTTCAAGTACCACTCGCCGCGTGAGTTCGAGCCCCCCAATGCCCAACCCCACAAGTGGCACGATGCCGACCACCAACAAGTAGCCCAACAGCTTGGCAGTGATATTCAGGCGAGGCCATTGCATGGGGCTAGACCACGCCCTTACAGATTACTTGGCTTCCGCCGCGGTCACTAGGCGAGTGTCGATCACAGTCTCACCGGGCACCGTTTCGCCTTTTATCAAGCGCACCGCCAGGGTTACGCCTTGGTATCCTTGTTCCGCGGCCTGCTGGTCTACTGTGGCAGACAGCTTGCCGGCCTTAATTTCCGCAATGGCTTCGGAAAGCGCATCGTACCCAGCGACTTTTACTTTGTTTTTACCAACCTCTTGCAGGTATTTGGTCGCACCCAAGGCCATCATGTCGTTTGCGGCGAAGATCAAAGTGATATCGGGATGCTTGGCAAGCATCGCTTTGGTCACAGAGTAGGCCTCGTCAATCTTCCAATTGGCCGTTTCGGACGCCACTACCTTGATCTGCTTGTTTTCCAGTAGGGCTCGCTTGGCCCCTTCCATGCGCTGACGGGCGTTGTCAGCGCTGCGGATTCCCTCGAGGATGCCCGCCTTAGTCGGGGCCGTAACGCCCTCGGCCAAAAATTTACCTGCCTTATAGGCACCTTGGTCGTTATTGACGCTGACGAATGGCACGTCCGCCATGCCGGCTTGTTTAACGGTGGCGGGGTCGAGACGATTGTCAATGTTGACGATCTTGATGCCAGCATCAGCCGCCTTTTTGAGTATGGGAACCAGGCTTTGCGAGTCCCCGGGAGCGATAACGATGGCGTCAACCTTGGCCGAAATGAGGTCGTTGACGAGTTGGATTTGCTGCTCAATGGAGGTTTCCTGCGCGGCGGTTTTGACTTCCAAGCTGACGCCCAGCTCCTGCTCGGCACGACGCGCTCCCTTTTCCATTTCAATGAAGAAGGGGTTGGTCAGCGTCTTCATGACTAATCCGACTTTTTTGACCGCAGGAGCTACGGTGGCTGTCGCAGCGGGCGCAGTGGAAGTGCTCACGCTTGGCCCGCTGGATTGGCCACAGGCAACTAGTCCCAAGCTGACGATACCCAAGGAGAAGAAATGTGCAAGCTTCATGAAAAAGACTCCTCCAGCGGCGCAGTTGGGGTTAACAGCGAATACTGACTGAAGAATACGCGCATTCTGGAAAAAAATCACTGGGGCGAACCTCAACCTGAATCATCCCGGAATCAACAGAGACCATTGAGCTTCAAAGCTAGCCTAGATCGACGACCGCTAAGGGCCCGGAACGGGTGTAGCCGTGGTACACCGTAAGCCGACTTTTTGGCTAAGAGGCCCTGGTGGCTGAATGTCTGCTTTGAGGCGCCGCTACGTACGCACACTCCGGGCCAATAGCGGACTCACGTCTACCGCACCGCAAAGCGGTCATCCCTACCCACGCGCCATCAATTCATCGGACGAAAACCCTGGCCCAGTACAGGTCAGCCTTTTCGGTTTTGAGGCTATAGTGCATATAGCAAACCCGCTCGCGCACCTAGTCAAGAAGGCGGGTTGACTGCAACAAGGGAGTGCCGGGTTTCATGGAAAATTTATACCTGTATATTTATACAACATACAGGCCGCTGGCCCAATGTTCAAGCGGGTTTCCAGCTTTTTTTCCAAAAGATGTATCGGTGGGTTCGGGATGTATCCACCGGGTTTTGCCGTCTACATTACGTTAGGTTGCAGAACTAAATGCCGTCGATCGCTCCGATGCTTGAAATACAACTCGTCTGGTTTGACAGCGACATGATCGAGTTGCGCCTTTCGGCCGCTAGCGAAAATTTCGCTGGGAGTTCAAATTTCTACGCAGGCTTCAATGAGTTGCCTGACCTGGCTACGCTGCTTGAGGGATTCCCTGCCAGTCCAAATGATCTGAGGACTGTGGCGTTCGGCGGGAACAATTTGCCTGGCTACGGTGGCGCAAAAATTACCTTCCGCTGCAAGGATTCAAGCGGGCATTTATCCGCGGAAGTTTCGGTGTTCATGACGCCGGGTGGATGGAAGGATGCTGCCGAGTCCGCGATCATTCAAATTGACACGGTCCCCGCAGAAGTTGATCACTTCATATTGCAATTGCGGGGCGTCGGGACACAGGTCGGTGCAATAGCAAGGCTCAAAAATGCAACCTAACCGGGCGCTCGAGCCGACTCGCAACGCCTGGCCACTTCAGGCCCTCATTTCATTCTGGGCCTTCCGTGCCCAGCCGCTGCTCGCGGCTCAGCTCAAACGTTAGCCCCCTCACGAGGCACCTATGACACGTACCGAGTTTGCCGAACGAATTGCCGCCGGGCTTGGCGGGTGGTTCCAACAACTAGCCGCCCAAAATTTGGAGCATCAGGTTGGAGAGGATGCAGCACGCGTTGAGCTTGTCCGTATGATTAGCGCCCAACGCGCGTTTGTGCCGAACACCGCAGCACGGCCAACAAACTGGCCAACGAACACCAAGAAGCGAATTGATATTGCGGTTCTCGGCAAGAAGGCTGGAGCGAAGGGCTGGTATGGAGCAATCGAACTAAAGTGGCCGGGAGAGAGTGTTGCCGTTGCCGCCACACGTCAAGCCATCGTCGAAGATGCCGTTCGAGTGGCGTTCTCCGCCACGGGTAATCTCTGCGCCAATTTTGTTGTCTTGGGTGGCACTACTTCTGCATTAACAGCGTTGTTTGACGTGCCGCATCCACAAGCACCACAGCAAGAGCAGCAACGCGTTGCATTTTCCAGTCTCTTCAGCCGAGTTCTTGCAAACCACGAAGGCATGTTGACTAACGCCGACCTGAATACTCATTTCCCCGACTTCGGCGATCGAGTCCCCCAAACAACATTCAACGGCTGGGCTCGCCGCCTAAAAACTGAACTCATAACGGTAGTCCATTCAACCGTCGGTACAGCCACAAAGGGAAGTGTGTATGTCTGGCAGTGCAAGAAGTGAAGGGGCTAACCCGGCAGTCAAGCGGGCCTGCGCGAAAAGCCGCGCAGACTGGTCACTTCTACGTTAGACATTACTTCGTCTCTCATGTACACGTTGCGCTTCCCGTTTAGACTCGCTGAAGGCCAAGCAATTGGGGATGGAAAAGATTTCATTGAAATCTCGGATGGACGATATCGACTCTCTAAGTCTGGAAATTGGTATGCCTTGAACATAGATGGTTTTGTATCTGAAGACCAAGCACTCAGCGCCATCACATGTCTTTGGGCGGGCTTGAAGTGGGTTTTGTTGAATGCAAACCTAGCCCCTTCCGCGACAGTCGAGTTATCTAACGTTGCCTACTGTGAAGATCCGCTTGCCGCCGCAGCCAATCTGTCTCGAAGTTTTAAAACAAATATTGATGGACCTGTCGATGGGTTGATTGACGGAAGCAGGCCGGTTGTTTTCCCGACCGAAAAGCAACTTCGCGCGCTTACCATGGGCGATGCAACGATTACCGTTGGCACCCCTGCTGTGAGATTGTTCCAACTACTGGACGAACACTCTCGGTTCTCTGCACCAGCCAAACCTTTGGCGGATTCGAAACTTCAGGTCGCCCTCGAACTATATTCCGCCTATTTCAGTGAGACCTCTAAAAATGCGCGCTTCCTTACGCTTGTTATGGCACTTGAGGCACTATCGTCTCCGATACAAAGGACTGAGCCAGTTCTGGGCCTGCTAAAAAAGTGGCATGAAGAAGTTGAGGAAGCCAAATCGGAGCTGAGTGGAGATAACGAGCGCCTAAGTGCGCTGGATTCATTGTCGCGAGAACTCTTATTTAAGCAAGAAAGCTCTATTCGAAGCCAAATTCGTGCGCTCGTGCTCGGTGTATTGAGCTCTGCTGGAAATTCAGATGCGCAAGACGCAGCAAAAAATGCGGTAAAGATATACGACCATCGGAGCACTTTAGTCCACGAGGGCAGTTTGGATCAAAAGGTGCTATCCGATGCAACTTCAGATGCCAAGCTCATAGTTGAGCGCGTCCTTCGTTGCCGGTTTTTGGCTGAGGCACAAGCAAAAGAGGTGGTGAATGCCTAATTCTTCGGTCAAGAGGGACGCTCCGCCGGCAAGCCGGCACCGCGCCCCTTACCTCCAACGTTGAGTGGCTGCTTTCCTCGCCAATCTGCGACAGCTATGGGTCGGTAGCGTCTGTACGGTCCGCACCGAACCGGTCGTTCATGGCCGGTTTGCCATCACCACACCGAATGCCCGGTCTCGGAGCTACAGCGGCCATGCGAGCCGCTGTCAGTCGAAAGTCCGGTATTGGTCGCTGCAGCCACACCAGCCGCTGAGCGCGAGTGACTCAGACCAGCCTATCGCCGCCTTTGATGAAAGACTGATGCCAGTCTCGACAATGAATACAAATCACAGGTAGATTCACTAGTTGGTAGAAAGACCAACCCTGTCAATTTCGATCACGAACTGAACCCTCGAGCTGAATGTCGGGGTGTTGCCAAGTGCCAAACGAAGAACATCATAAGCGTAGGACGTAAAGACAGTGATCAACTCGTCCTCTCGCCGGCCTTGCTCCATCAGCTTGGGCACCCCCCGCAGCCAATAGACTTTCTGGACGATCTGCTTAATGGCTTCGCGATCAGCCCCTCTGCGTGCAAGAAGGAAGCTCATCCGATTAGCGACGCTGTGCGCCCGTGGCTCCATATCGTGTCTGAGAAGAACGCCTTCAATGGCAGAGAGACTGTTTCGAAGGCGATCTAGCGGGTCCACCAAGGTGGTGCCTTTGCTGTATGTTAGGAGGCTTGCTCGCACAGCCAAGGCAAATTCGCTCAGGCCCTCTGGCATCACAAGCGAGGCCGCGGTGTCCAACAGGCCTGACTTAAGTTCCGAAATTTGCTGCATAGGTAAGCGCCAGTGCCCCACCTGTTTCGGCAGAATACCTTGATTGAGAAGAAAGCTGCCCTCGCCCAGCACAATCAGCTTCGATGTTGGAAGATACTCCGCGCCCATGAGTGCTACGGGGTTGAAGAGATACGACCTGGGCGCGGCTGGAGCGAAAAAACGTAGCAAACCCACCGCGTCTTGAGCAATCCGCAACGCTCGCTCCTGTGCGACTGCAGGTTCAGCTTTCATGGAGAGAACCACGGCGGCAAAACCCTGGAGCTCACGCTTCAACTCCTCGAATAGTTGGCTAACTTCTTGGGCATGTTCCGTTCGAATTGAGGACACCCTGCTACGAAAACTCTCCATTACGCCCGCAGTAATTGATTCGATGCGGACAGGGCCGAAGTCGAAACCCTGTTCGACCTCCATGTTGGCGATCGGTGCCCAGACTTCGACCTTCGTGACACACTCCCGTGCCGCCGATATCAGGGCCTCGTGAAAGGGAGGCCCCTCCGCGCCAAATCGTTGTCTGGCCCAATCCCAGAAGGACTTTTCGACGAACTTACGGCTTAGGCTGGCGCGAGCCCAAGTTGATCTCATGACGGTGTCGATCAGTCCCTCCAGGGACTCATAATCGCCCTCCGATAGGCCATAGGATCTGCCTTCATGGTGGATGAACATGAAGGCTGTCTCGCCGCTCGCCTCCTGCCCCCAGAAGGTGATGGGGCCGGCCAACTCGCGATCCGTAATCGTGGTGGTTGGCCTTTCAGTCGGGAACCCTTGATGAGCCTGCGGAAAGTGAAGTTCTCGAATCTTTTCGCGCAGGCCAGAGGAAATTTGAATGAGCTCTGTGGTTTGAATCAAGGTGAATTCAAAGGGCTCGACAATGGCGGCGTCAAGCGCTTCTACCGTTGCAGCTGAGATAAGTTCTCTCGTCGGGCTAATCGCTTGGAGCTGCGCCTGAAGCTGGTCGAGTTCTTGAAGGTCTGACCGATGATGTGCCGCAAGACTTGCATCTAGCCATCCGTGGAATTGGTTGACAAGCGTCAGGTACTCTTGAGCGGACTCGTGGAGGTCTAGATGTTCCCCTGCCTGTTCCAGGTAAGTGCGCGCCACGGGCTTCCAGCCATCCCAATCAAGAAGCGAAGCGGTGTCATAGTGCACACCGGCTTCCGCCGTGCCAGAACCATCCGTTGCGCCCGGATCGGTCGCGAATTTCATAAACATACTGGAGCTGGGCAGACCTCTGTGCAGCATGTAATTGCGAAGGCCTTGTACGAACTGCGCTACAGGCGATTGCGCAAAAGTCGCCGTCACTTGCTTTTCGTAGGTGGCATAGAGGTCGGTTTCTGCGTAATGCTTCCTCATGAAGACTCGTGTGTGCTCAACAAGGGTCATGGCGGATGAGGCAAAGTTGTGAACGTGACGGTTAAGTTCACGATGGGCTTGGCGCCCGGCTTCCCGGTTCTTCTCCATCATCAAGACTATGCCCTGATCAGGGTCCTTGACCCTTTGAGTGGCCTCAATGAGTTCCAAGGCATTCATCTGGAACACATTGAGCGAGAAGCTGCGTTGATGGGCGCGGTTGAGATAGCCTGAGCCAGCTGAGTCCCTAATCTGCCGAAAAAGATCGGCGGCAGTGCTCGATTTTTTCATCGTAAACCTCCGCGTCGGCGGGCCTTTTTCCAACAAACTGAAACTCTTAAGTAGTTCGCCTGGTCGGAGGGTGTGCAGGACATTGTGTAAGCGGACAATCCACCTCAGGCAAGAGCCTGCATGTCTGTAATCACAATGATGACCAGGATGTTGATTTCAATCCAAAACTGAGCCACTGTGGGTGCGGAAACAACACTGCACCAACCACGCAGCGGTACGTCGTGGATCGTTCAAGTGTTTGCTATTCAAACTGGCGGCTCTCGCCGTGCGTCACCTACCAACTACTTACTGTGAGGGCCTCTTGCCAATTGGCGGCGTCCACCTCCTGGTACAGGAATAGTTTCGCGAGCAGTGTTTCGCCGGTCAGAAACTCCGCCACTTAAATCGAATCAGTCACTTTAGGAGTGCACCCCGCACCAACTGCGGGCGCCTGGTCATTCGAGCTACCTTGTTGTTTCGAATCAACTGCTTTTGCGAGCAGCTTGCCGCGCAGACCTTCCAGTGCCTCGGTAGGCACGTCAGGCGCCATATAGCCCATGACACCGGTGGTAGTCGTTAGCTTCGTTCCGTGTGTGCGGATTCGGGCTTTGGTGGCTTTGAGATCCATGAGTCAATGATACGGGAGGGATGCTAAAGCTTTCAACGCTGCCCTTGCAGCAGTGCTCACTGGACATCGACCTTGGGGCGCAAACGGGTAGCCGCACGGGGGTGGCCTACAGCGCCATCATGACAGCGGCCACAACGTGCAAACTAAGCACACATTACTCGATCTACTGCACAGCCCCGAACGTTGCGTATACGACGACAGTACCTATACCAGCCAGCAGGAAGGCAGTTATTGCGTCCAAAGTTTGTTCTGTCGACTTCTGATACGGGTCAAGGTCGGTCCCAGTCCTTTAGCTATTTCACCAAGCCTAGGTACCGCAGAAGAAAATCCGGCATAGTGTCCAGGTCATGCCGCCATGTTCCATGCTGCGCAAATGGTGGCCTTACTCTGCTGAATGGCTGCGTGGCTGCACCAGTTAAAAGGAGCTGATGAACAGATCGATGAAAACACCTCTCCTCCTGGCCTGCGCTGCTCTGGGCCTGACCATTAGCCTCAACGCCCACGCCTGGGGATCCGAAGGCCACCAGATCATTTCCGCCATCGCCCAAAGCAAGCTACACCCGCAGGCTGCCAAGGAAGTGAATCGCCTATTGGCACTGGAGCCGGGTGCCACATTGCTTTCCGTCTCCACCTGGGCCGACGAACATCGCAGTCCTGCTACGGCGCCTTGGCACTTCATCAACTTCCCCAAGGGCAATTGCCAGTACCAGCAGGAGCGTGACTGCGCGGATGGCAAATGCGTGGTCGAAGCCATCAAGAAGCAGACCGCCATCTTGCAGTTCGATGTCAATGACGAGAAGCGCCTGAACGCACTGAAATATCTGGTCCACCTGGTGGGTGACGTTCACCAGCCCTTACATGCCGGATGGGCCGAAGACCGTGGAGGCAATACCTACCAGCTTCAAGCTTTCATGCGTGGCTCGAACCTGCACGCGTGGTGGGACTCCGGGATGATCAGGTACCTGGAAGAGCAGGAGGGGCCACTGCTTCCCACGCTGGAAACTGGAAACAACCAACCTACTTCCGATGACTGGAAGCCCGATGCTGCCGCTGAGGAGTCCTGCCGCATCGTGAACCAGGATGGGTTCTATCCAGGGCGGTTGGTTGACGTGGGGTACATCACCTCGTACAAGGGCACGCTGGAAGCACGGCTGAAAGTCGCAGGACATAGGCTGGCTGCGTTGCTCAATCGGGTTCTCCAACCATAAGGGATCGAAACCACCCCATCCAGCGCGAGTCGACCCGCGGTAGTCAATCCTGGCCACCCCTCGCATAATCCCACACCATGACTACCCTTCTCTCCCTCCAAGCCCAGATCGCCGAACTTCAACAAAAGGCCGCGCAGATCAAGTCCAAAGAGTTCGCAGCCACCCTGGCCGACATCCAAGCCAAGATGAAAGCGTTCGGCATCACTTTTGCCGACCTCAAGACAGCTCAGAACAAGCCCAAGGCTGGCCGTAAAGGTCGCAAGGCCGCTGCGGAGATACCTTCGTCGATGCGTTTTTCTAAATTGGCTGGCGTCAAGGTCGAACCCAAGTACCGCAATGGCGACGGTCAAACCTGGACGGGCCGCGGTGTAGCTCCCAAGTGGATGTCAGAGGCCATCGCTGCAGGTCGCAGCAAAGACGAATTTCTGATCAACAAGGCCTGAGCCTCGCGTACCCGGCCCAGAATTCTGGATACTTCGGTTCGAAGGAGAACTGGATTGCCATGTCGGTCTTGAGTAACGTCACCGAAATTGTTGTTGCCGGTGGACTTTGGATAGCCACTCTTGAATGAATAACGGCGGGTGCACTGGCGGTTCCAATCGTTTGACTTTGCGTACTCACATTCCTTTGTCGGTCAATCGAATTGCATCGCTAACTTGATGCGTCTGATGGGCCCGCTGCATGTTCGCAATGCAGTCCGCCAGTGCCCCCCAATTCTGACCGTCCTCCCGCACGAACAGCGATCTTGGCCGATCCACAAAATGCACCACGACATGGGCCGGTTCGTTGGGGTCGCGGCTGCGCTGGAGCCCAGGATCGATCTGTTCGATGAAAGACAAATCACTGCGTGCTGTCCCGTGCACCAGGATGTCCAGGAATGGCGCGGCCGTAGCGTCGAGCGCAGGCAAATGGTGCATGGCCCCCATGAGCCCTCCAATGGCCAGATCATCACGCTGCAGCCGTGCAAGACCTTTGGCCAACCTGGTGGCGCTGCGTGGCAAGCCAGACCTGTCCACGAAGCTGACGCTGGACAGACGGTTGTTTCGCTCCATCCATTCCCACCAGTTCGCTCTGGAAAACCCCTGAATCTGAATCAACTTGTCATCCCGGTTGCGTGGCGCCAGGCAGTTCGCATACCGCCTAAGTGCCTGATACACCGTCGGGACGCTGGCACCTGTTTCCTCCACCAAGGCCTCCATCGTCAATCCCGGCAGCCCTCGGACATGGCGATGCAGTAGCGTGGCCATCACAGCCTCTTGGCTCGCCTGGGTAGGGAGAGTCAAAGCGCTCTTTGGTTGCACTCCCATCGCCGGATTCTGGTTGTGCTCAGGCAGACCCACCCTGGAATCGAGGACACGCAAGCGCCGCGCTATCGCTGGTCGACAGATCACACGGAACTGCTCCACCTCCTGCTGCACAACGCGTTTGGACAGTGCGCAATCCCACAAGGCAATGTCCGCGCCATCGAATTCAGGATGCGCCTGCAATGCGTAGGCTGCCTCCAGCAGCAAGGTATGCAGGTCCCGGGTGTTGCGCAGCCCGTGGGAAGGGAACCGGAGGAAGCGTCGGTCGCCATCAAAGACTTCGGTGAAGGCCGCCGTGCGTTTACGTGCCATTGCTGGGTCCTTGAATTGCTGGGGGGGGTGTTGTAGATTCTTTGCGCACATATAGTTTAATGTGCACAAACAATGCTGAGTTGGCACTTTCAGGATTCCAGCACCGCGTTGGACTCCAATCCCCAGTTGGCAATTTGCTCGTATCGAAAGCTGTGGAGCGTTCCTACCCAATTGGCTGTGGGTGACGCCAGGAAGCGATCAATGAAGGCATTGACCGTGTCGATCGTCAGCGACGGCACATCCAGCGTTGCATGCAGACCGATACCGCTGTGGTATCCACGGTGAAGACTCCAGCACTCGGCAACGCAAATGTCACCCCGGTCCGCCAAGGCTGGCAGTTGCGCCCGCACCCAATTCAGGCGTGTCAGTCCTGCGAGCTCCGGGTAGCGATGGGGCTTCCTCGCGGGTGTGATGTATCTTCCTGTGGCTGGATCCTTGTAGACGTCCTCCCAGATCGGAACGTCATGTTCGGTGGGTGCCAATTCAAAGGAGAGATCCCAAGCGCGATCCCAGACCAACTCCTTGTAGGCATAGCGGGTGGTCTGCAAGGCAAAGTTGTAGAAGACTGGTTTGCGCAGGCCCAGGAAATAGCCATCCAGCCAGCCGTTGTCGCCATGCACATAGTGGTGGGTGTAGAAACGCCCACCCGAAACAGGAGCCTGGTTACGGATGTTGTTCAGAACTTTCCAGTAGGCGCGCTTTTGCGCACTGAGGGAGCGTTGGGCGAATGGTTGGCGACGGGTACTGCGTAGGGGCATGGATGCATTGTCCCCAGCCTGACGGCCGGAGGCAATTGCTGGTGCGGTAGTAATCGTACCCAGTAGCGTACCCGGTAGGCTATAGTCCACGGTGCTGAATCGCAAGAGCATTTGGGGAGCCTTACCGGAACACCGGGCTCACCCAGTCCGGCGTGGCGTTGTCCGGAACGCCAAGACAGTGGAGGCTTTCAGAGCCTGTTCTCGAACTCATTGAACTAAGAGATGCTGCGCCTGTCTATTCAGCATTCATTTGGCCGCGTTCTTGTTGAGCGCTTCCGATGCCCAGTCAAGGATTGAGTTGCAGATATCCTTCCGAGCAGACTGGGCTGATTGCCAGACGGATCAAATGCTGTTCGTCTCGGCTCTCTGCCTGTGATACCCGCCCCCCACAAGATAACGGCCGGTCTGTGCTCAGTTCTGCTGTATTCACTACTGTTGCCTAACGCGACGCGACATCCATTGGCGAATGGTTTCTAGTGGCTGAAAGGCTCGGTGTTGATAGATCCGATTCAGCACTGAGGATGCACCCTCCATGTTTCGGTAGAGGAAAAGAACACTGAAAGCCAATGCAATCAGCATTTCCGACAGCAATAGAGTGCCTAGATACTGATGGAATGACCAGTCGCTCCAACTATCAAGCCATGCATAGCTTGGAACTATCAAAATGACACCAGAAGCGACACTGAGTGTTTTGACAAGACCCCAAACAAAGAAACTGAGCGACCCCTGCACGAAGATGGGCGCTGACGCGCATCCCGCAAGGCCACTGAACAAATAGCTCAAAACTTGGGGGAGAAGAATTACGACAACAATCGCCCCGCACAAGAGCAAGCTGCCTTTGACATCCAGTGAAGACTGCAAAAGGAAGCTAAGCACGTTACCAGCCTGTCCATGAAACTCACCGTGGGTGTCTACGACCTCAGATTTTCTTGCCCACAAGGTGAGTAGAAATGAAATCACCGCCGACAGGCTGAAGAAATACCACACACCGCGAATATCACTGTGGTGTGTGCGAGATAGCTGGTTGTTAGTGATCCATATGAGTGCTAGCGGTGCGAGCGATAGGGCTATGGTGCTTAGAAGGGTATTCATTGTTACCAAGGTAATCTGACCTCTGAAAAGATTGGTTGAACCAAATTGGGGAGGTTGCACACCCACGCCGCTGAAGTTGAAGCAACACTGGAGGCGCAGGGCGCCATCGACCCCGGCATGTGCGACACCGGGGCCTTGAGGCAGCCGTTTGGGTTACATAAACAAAGGAACTACTGCCAATTCGCCGCAATCACCGTCTGCAGTGGGTCATAGGTGGCGCCCAGCGTCGTCTGCCCGGCTGGCGGCGGGGCAAACGCAGCCATGGCGTTCACCAGGTTCTGCACCTGGCTGTCCAACAGCACATGCCCATCGCTGGTCTTGATCTGCTCCAGGTGGTAGCTGCTACCCAGGTACCAGTTGCTCACGGAAACCTTGTCGGTGGAGCCAATGACGCTGATGTCCAGGTTGTTGCCATTGCGGCTGAACCACAGCTGGTTGGCGGCAATGTCCGCTCCCAGCTGCAGCACATCGGTGTTGCCTGCGGTGGCATCGTTGTCCTGCACCGAGTCCACCCCGTAGCCGCGGCCGAACAGGTAGGTGTCGTTACCCGTACCGCCGTTCAGAATGTCATTGCCTGCTTTGCCGTCCAGCGTGTCGTTGCCTGCACCACCGGTGAGGGTGTTGGCAGCGGCGTTGCCGATGAGGGTGTTGGCCAGGCCATTGCCGGTGCCATTGATGGCCGCGCTGCCTGCCAGGGTGAGGTTTTCCACATTGGCGCTGAGGGTGAACGTGGCGGTGCTGATCACCGTATCGGTTCCGGCATTGGCCGCCTCGGTCACGGTTTCCCACTGGTAGTCCACGTAGTAGGTATCGTTGCCCGTGCCCCCGGCCATGATGTCGCCACCGGCGCCACCGTCCAGAATGTCGTCACCAGCATCCCCGTTCAAGGCGTCGATGCCGCTTTGGCCCAGCAGGGTGTCGTTGCCGTCGCCACCGTTGAGGGTGCTGTTGAGGGTGCCGCCCACCAGGGTGTCGTTGCCAGCATCGCCATACAGGGTGTCGTAGCCTTCGCCGCCTTCGAGTCGGTCATCGCCATTGCCACCGCGCAGGGTGTCGTTGTCGGCACCGCCCAGCAGCAGGTCATTGCCATCACCGCCGTTGAGCTCGTCGTAACCGGCACCGCCCTCCAGCAGGTCGTCTCCGACGCCGCCGTACAGGGTGTCGTTGTCGGCTTGGCCGTAGAGCTTGTCGTTGCCTGTGCCACCGGTGAGGGTGTCGTAGCCCGCACCGCCCAGGAGGGTGACGCCACCGTTGCCGCCGCCGGTCAGCGTGTCGCTGCCGTTGGTGCCCTGCAGCACCGGCAGGGGCTGCACTTCGATAGTGAACGCATGGGTGGCGCTGGCACCTGCACTGTCGGTGGCCGTGAAGGCCAGGGCCAGGGTGGTCACGTCCGCGCTTTGCGGGGTGCCGCTTAGCGTGAAGGTGTTGGCATCAAAGTGCAGCCAGGCAGGCAGTGCACTGCCGTCACCCAGTGTGACTCGGTAGGCCAGGGTGTCACCCGCATCGACGTCGGCAAACTGGGTGCGGCTGAGTTGCAGGCTGAAGGGCTGGAAGTCGCGCGCGGCTTGGTTGGCCACGCTGCCCCCTAGGGTGGGGGCGTCGTTGGTGCCGGTGATGGTGATCTGCAGGTTGGCCTGCCCCGTCTTGTTGTCCAGCGCGCCGTCTTGCACGGTGTAGGCAAATACGTCGTGCACCTGCACGCCTGCCCCCAGGCTTTGCACCACGGCGTCGCTGTTGTGCAGGGTGTAGGTGTAGCTGCCGTCTGCGCCCAGCACCAGGGTGCCGTACTGGCCCTGCATGGTGCCTGCGTTTTGCACGCTGAGCTCTTGGCGGCTGTCCCAGTGGCGGGTGATGTCCACGTCGCTGTCGTTGGCCAATACGTTGCCGCTGGCCACCGTAACGCCGTCTTCGCTCAGGGCCAGGGCCTCGCCCACCACGTAGGGGGTGTGGTTGTCCAGCAGGCTGTGGATGTCTTGGGCAGTGAGGTACTGGCCGTTGTCCAGTTCAATGCGTTCGATGGCACCGGCACTCTCCACACCGGGGGTGGTGCCAAACCAGTCTTTGAGGGTGAGGCTGTCGCCGCTGTCGGCCAGGGTGACGACGACGTCCTGGTCGTGGCGGTTGAGAGTGATGTCGCTGAGGCTGGTGATGCCTTTGACGAGGACACGATCCAGGCCAGCGCTGTCTACCACGGTGTCGGCACCGCCGCCGCTTTGCAGGATGTAGGTGTCGTCGCCTGCGCCGCCTTGCAAGAAGTCGTTGCCTGCGCCGCCGTCAAGAACATCGTCTTGGGCTGAGCCAATCAGCGTGTCATCCCCATTCATGCCATACAAGTCAGCCGCCATCAGTGGGCTGGCGAGCGTATCGTCACCCTGCGTACCAATCAACTGTGGACGACCCACTGGATGGACTACCAGACTGAAGCTGGTTCTTGCCTGGGCACCCGAAAGATCCGTTGCCACCAGATCCAGTTGCAACGTACCGGCGTCGGCATTGGCCGGTGTACCTTCGAGCAGACCGGTGATGGCATTGAATTTCAGCCAAGAGGGCAAAGGACCACCCCCCACGCTTTCAACCCGATAGAACAGGTGGTCGCCCGTGTCGTTGTCATGGAAGACGTCCTGTGGGGGCGTCCACGCTAGCGGCTCCCCTGCATTCATTTCCACATTGCTGACCACGCCATTGGCTGTCGGCGCATCGTTGGAATTGACCACATTGAGCGAGAAAACCTGGCTGGCCCGAAGCGTTGCCGATTGGCTGGCTGTGACCTCAATGCGCAACAGTCCCAAATCGTCGTTGCCAGGGGTTCCAGAAATTACTCCGGTCTCGCTGTCGAAGTGCAACCAGGCCGGCAGCGGCCCATCCGAGCCCAAAACCCTGGCGCTGTAGTGAACCGATTTGTTGCCAGTAATCGCAAAAGCATCCGGTGGTAATTCAACCGACAACGCTTGCCCTTGCACCACCTGACGATCGCTGAGCCCATGGCCTGCAACGACTCCGTTGCTGACGACTGGGCGCGTAGGGGCCAACGCCAGCAATTCCTGCATGGTCAACACGGAACCATCTGCAAATTCGAAGCGCTCAATGCCTTCACCAGCGCGGGCATCGGTATCTGGCACCACTACCCGCACACCACCGGTACCACCCCAAGACAAGTTCAGTACATCTTTGGTGCCATCTGTCGTTTCGGTAGTGTCCCAAGTGAACATCAAACTGCCAACGTCAACGCCAGGGCCAAACCGCACGACGTCTGACACTGCGTTGCGCAGCAGTTGCACGTCCGCCTCAGTAATCGAGAGTACAGGGCGCTGCGTTGCATGCGTGGGTTCCCAGTGCTCCAACTCCGTGCCATATTCTTGGTACGAGCGATGGGTCGTCTGGGCAATCAACTCATCCAAGCCCTTGCTGCGAATAACCGAACGCCCAGGGTTTTGTGGATCCCACCATTTCCAAGACTTCTCATCCTGCAATGGACGCCTGCGGTCAATATCCAACAGGGCATTCATGTTCTGGGCACTGGCGACCACATTCCCGGAAAGCAGGGTAACTCCAAAGTCATCGCGCACATACACCGGTGCATTCATCAGCGCAGCCAGCTCGTCCATCAGATTCTGATCCAGGCGACCATAGTAGCTGGCTTCAAAATCCACATGCACCGTGGCGGCAGCGCTGTCATAAATCGTGTCCCAGCCGTCATCTTCGGCAGCGACCTCATAGGTGTCAGCACCCGCCCCGCCAGACAAGAAGTCACTGCCAGCACCGCCACTTAGTTCGTCAGCCCCCGCTCCTGCCAATATGCGGTCGTTGCCCATACCACCGTCAATCCAATCACCCGCGTACGAAGGCGACTCACCCAGTCGATCATCTGTTTGTTCAGACAGACGCGTCACCACATCGTCTCCGGCACCTGCCTCCACCAGTTTGGAGCCAGTGCCGCTGAGTTGAATACTGTTGGCGCTGTCACCTGCTCGAATATCCTGCACGGTGCTTTGCGTTTGGTAGTCGTAGCGGTAGATGTTTTCCTGATAGGTTTCGGTGACTGTGTGCGTGGTGTAAATCGGCGTTTGGAACGTGCGCACAGTTTCCGGCCCCTTCATGTGAAGCAACCCGGAAGCGTCCACATACGTGCTGTAGCCAGGCGGAACTGGCATGGGCCCCGCTGTTACCGAGCCAGCCGTGCTTATCCATGAACTGCCAAACACAAGGTAGTCTGCCCCTGGTGCTACCGAATAGCTGGTGGAGTATGTAACGTCGGTCACCACAACGCTGCGAGTGCGCTCCTCGGATCGTAAAAGGCTAGTGCTGTTGGAGTCCGTCCGTTCATCGGCATTGGCCACGATCACTGCATCATCCGACTCCACCAAAGCGCGCGTGCGGGTGAACGCATAGTTTTGCTCGTTACCCTGTGCATCCGTCAACAATTTGCTGCCCGTCGCCACAAAGCTAATTGGGTTGGCCCCTTCAAAGCCCATGACCACCGCATTGTTGGAAATGCCGGCATAGAAAGCATCACGCCGCGCATCGAACGAGCGACCCTGCAAACCAGCTGGCGAGGCCACGCGCAAATCGACTTCGGCACCCGAAGCTGTTTTGAGTGTCCAACTTCCTGTAGTGCTGTAGAAGTTGGCAATGTAGAAGCTGGAGCCCGCCGCTTCGCTGGAAATCAGCAAGCCCGCCCCGCTGCGCGCATACGAAAGACCGGACGCCTCGCCTTGCAAGAGCGCAATGGTGCTGTTTTGGCCGTTGTTCTCCACCAAGGTGTCGCGCCCGCCGCCCATGCCCAGCACATAGGTGTCATCGCCTTCGCCACCCTCCAGCACATCGTCATCGGCACCGCCATCCAGCGTATCGTTGCCCTTGCCCCCCAGCAAATGGTCCGAGCCGGCTGCGCCGAACAGCACATCGCCGTCGGCGTACCCGTACAGCACATCGGCACCTTCGGTAGGGTTGGAAGGCGCTGGCACACCATGCAACACCTGCGCATACAACTGCGCCGCTGTCATGCTCGCCCCGTCAGCAAACACAAACGCGCTGCCATTCAAGTTGACGCCGTCCTTGATCAGCACGGCATCGCCCGGCCCATAAGCCAGGCGCACATAGTCCGCACCGTCCACGCTGATGCGCGTGGCGTTCAGGTCTTGCAGCGCTATGCCCGCACCAAACACCAAGGTGCTGGCACCTTCGGTGTCCAACAGCGTGTCTTCCCCATCGCCCAGAGAAAACTCAAAACGGTCATCACCAGCACCACCATCCAGACGGTCATTGCCAGTGCCGCCAATCAGCACATCGCGGCTTTCACCACCCAACAACTCGTCATTGCCCGCATAGCCACGCAGCGTGTCGTCCCCCCGGTTGCCCAGCAGCAAATCGTCACCGGTGCTGGCATCCAGCGCATTGTCCAAATCGTCCCCGGCAAACACCTGCCCATTGGGCGACGCCAGGCGGCCAATCAGGTCGGCGTACGACCACTGCGTGCCATCAGCAAAGGTGTACGTACCCACGGCGCCTTCCAACGCACCGCGAACCAGTACGGAACGCGTAGCGTCCAGCACCAGGCGCACATCGGTGCTGTTGTCCACCCGCTCCACCACCACCGCTGCGGGGTCCACGCCCACCACAAAGCGCACTGTGTTATGGCCCTCGCGGTCAAACAACTGGTCTTGCCCTGGGGCGCTGGACGCAGCACCCAGCACATACACATCGTCGCCTTCACCGCCCATCAGCACATTGGTGCCGCCGCCAGCGTGCAGGGTGTCGTTGCCCTGGCCCCCTACCAGCCAGTCATCCCCATCGCCGCCAAGCACGGTGTCGTTGCCGTAGCCCGCGTCGACCATGCTGCCCTGTGTGCTGCCCACGATCACGTTGTCACCGTCATCGCCCTGTACCACCATGGCAGGCAGCGCCTCAATGAACGAAGCCAGGGTGCGGGTCTGCCCGTTTTGCAGCTGCACGCGGAACTTGTCGGCCTGCACCAGTGCGGCGTCCAGATTCACCGTGGTATCTGCCCCCACACTCAACAGCAGGCCATTGCCTTGTGCATCGGGCCGGGTGAGCTGCACCGCGCCCCAGTCATCCACCCCCTGCAACACCAGCACATTGGCTCCCTGCGCATCGAGCACCGTGTAGTGCGACCCGGCCTGCACCACATAGGTATCGCTGCCCGCACCACCGGCCAGCACGTCCTGCCCACCGCTGCCACCGAAGGTGTCGTCGGCATCGGTCCCCACCAGGGAGTCGTCCCCCTGCGTGCCCAGCACCTGCACCCCCTGGGCTACCAGGTCGGTAAACCGCAGGGTCGTACCGTCGTCAAACGCAAACCGGTCTATCAACGGGCTTCGGAGCATGCTTTGCAGGTCTACCGCCAAGTGCAGGCGCTGCACCTCGCCAGTGGCCGCATCCAACCCCAGCACCACATGCAACTGACCTTGTGCATCCACCTCCAGGCGCAGGTCTTGCGCGTTGAAGGCCCCTTGCAACTGCACCACGGCCCCTTGGCCGTAGCCCTGCAAGGTATCCACGCCGTCGCCCCAGCGGTACTGCACCGTCTGGTTCAGGCCATAGAGCGAAATCACATCCTGCCCGCGCCCGCCCACCACCGTGGCCTGCGTGCCCGAGGCGGACAACACGTCGTCCTGCATCCCGCCAAACACCACCGCACCCGCATCACTGCTCCATACGTCTTGCACCTGCTCCATGGTGTCGCCAGCCAAGCGGGAGAGGTCTTGGCGCTGCCCGTCCGCATATTGCAGCACCGTCTGGCCGGCGGTGGCCATGCTGCTCAGCACCACACCGGCGGTGCC
Source organism: Curvibacter sp. APW13 (assembly GCF_032337135.1). Classification (NCBI taxonomy): domain Bacteria; kingdom Pseudomonadati; phylum Pseudomonadota; class Betaproteobacteria; order Burkholderiales; family Comamonadaceae; genus Curvibacter; species Curvibacter sp. APW13. The sequence goes on from NZ_JAVXZZ010000004.1 coordinate 360,329, forward strand.
AGCGTCTTGCCCCCACACCAGCGCATAGCCCTGCGCTGTGCGCACCACCCGCACCCCCGCCTGGGTGGTGTCCAGCTGCACGGTGTTGCGGCCCTGCGCATCGTCTATCACGGTGCCCAGGCGCAGCGCGCCCGTGGTAGGGTCAGTTTGCGCCAGAGCGTCGGCGGTGTGCACTACGTAGGTGTCATCGCCCTGCGCCCCCAGCAGCAGGTTTTTTCCACTGCCACCGTCCAGTGTGTCGTCGCCTGCACCGCCATACAGGTAGTCGTTGCCGCCCAGGCCACGCATACGGTCGGTGGTGTTGGTGCCAATGAGGGTGTCATCACCTTCGGTGCCGTCCAGGTCGAGGCCGCGCGCCAGCAGCTGCGCACTGCTCAGGCTGGTGCCGTCGGCAAACTCGAAGCTGCCAATGGAGACGCTGTTGAACACGTCGTTCTTGTCAAAGTTGTCGATGTGTATCTGGTCTCCACCGCCCAGGTCCAGCAGCAGCGAGCCCAGGCGCAGTTTGATGTCACTGGCCGCTATGCCTGCGCCAAAGCGGAAAATGTTGTTGTCGGCCTTGGTGTCTACGACGGTGTCTGTTCCATCGCCTTTGTTGAAGAGGTAGATGTCCTGGCCCGCACCGCCTTCGAGATAGTCGTCTCCGGTGCCGCCGACCAGGATGTCGTTGCCCTTGCCGCCCGCGAGCTGGTCTTTGCCCGCACCACCGTCCAGGTAGTCGTCGCCTTGGTTGGCTTCTGCATCGCCCACGAGGTCGGAGCCATCGCCTATGAGTATGTCGTCTCCCTCGCCGCCAAACAGGGCGTCGTTGTCGCCGTTGCCAGCGAGCTGGTCGTTGCCGTCTTCGCCATAGAGCACATCGTTGCCCCGGCCACCCCAGGCGTAGTCGGCCCCACTGCCCGCGTAGAGGGTGTCGTCGCCGTAGTTGGCGGGGTGCGAGGCACCGGTGGCAGGCAGGAACTCAAAGTAGCCCGGGTAGTGGACCACGCGCCAGTCCAGTGTGCTGGTGTCCCAGTCGATATCGCCAGAGAGGTAGTCGGTGCCTGCACCACCGATCAGCAGGTCGGAGCCCGCACCACCAAACAGGGCGTCTGACGCGTTGCTGCCCACCAGGGTGTCGTCGCCGTCGTTGCCCGAGAGCCAGTCGCCTTGCTGCGTGGAGCCGCCTGGCTTGTTGCCGTCGATGATGGCTTGGGCCACGCTGGTGCGGGTGTGGCCAAACAGGGTGTCGTTGTCGGCACCGCCAAAGAGGTTGTCGGCATCGGCACCGCCAATGATGAGGTCGGCGCCTGTGCCACCACGCACGATGTCGCGCCCGGCACCGGCGTCGATGAGGTCAGCGCCTGCCTTGGCGTCGATGGTGTCGTTGCCAGCGCCGCTGCTGATGAAGTCGGCCCCGTCGCTACCGTACAAGGTGTCTGCGCGTCCGGGGTCGGGTTGGTTGGGGTCGGTGATGATGTTGCCCAGGGTGTCTTTGCGGGGCTGCGTGCCATCGGCCACCGGGTCGAAGTCCACCGGCTTGCGGTCGCCCACGATGGTGGGGGTGGAGGCGTAGGTGGGTGGGGCATCCATCCAGCGCAGGCCCAGGTCGCCTTGCTTCAGGCTCTCACCCAGGTTGATGCTGCCGCCGTTGTAGCTCAGAGTCCAGGTGTCGCCGTGGGTGAGGGTGAATGCACCATCTGGGCTTTGCCAGGTGTTGGGCTGGCCTGCTACGGCGATGAAGATGCCTGCTGCGCGGTTGCTGTTGCCTGTTGCATCGCTGGCGTTGTTGAGGATGATGCGCCCTGCATGGTCGCTGTCGTACAGGGTGTCGGTGCCGTCGCCGCTTTGGAAAAGGTAGGTGTCGAATCCGCTGCCACCTTCGAGGTAGTCGTTACCACCTTGGCCTATGAGCAGGTCGCTGCCTGCTGCGCCGTAGAGATTGTCGTTACGGCTGGCCCCGCGCAGTACGTCGGAGCCGGAGTTGCCAAAGATGAAGTGCCGACGCATGTCGTCGCCTGCGGTGGAGAGGCCAGTGCGGATGAGTTTGTTGACCTTGCCCGTGCTGGTGTAGTCCAGGAAGTACTGGACGTCGTTGCTGGCGATGACCGGAGAAGTGTCGTCCGTACGGTTGGCCTGGGCCACCCAGGCCAGCATGGCGGCGCGATCGGTGATCCACTGGTCGGTGAAGGTGGTGGGCGGTGTTGCTGTTTTGTCGGCGCTCCAGGCGGCGTAGTCGCTGGCACGACTGATTTGCCGCAATTCCGTAAGGAGATTGCGCGATTCTTCGGTGGTGCCGCTGATATGCATGGACGAGAGGTCTTGCAGCGCAATCAGTGCCCCAAAGTCGTTGCGCGCCATGGCACGCAGGTCACTGGCGGGCATGGCGCGGATAAGCAGCTTGCCGCTGAGTTCCTTGAAGATGGGGTTGGCTTGCACAGATGCCAAGGTGGCGTGGTACGCGTCTCGTTCAGAGCCCTTGTCGCTGTCTGCCGTGGGTAAACGTTCGGTGTCTGGCCCGGCCAGTGCCTGGCGCAGCATGTCGAGTACGCCTTCGTAGCTGCCCTTCATGTCGTCGCTGGCGAGTTTGACGAGTTCGTTGAGCCGCTCAAAGCTCATGCTGGGGTCGAGCTTTTCCAGCGCAGCGCCGAGGGCCAGCAGGTCGGTGAGTTTGTACATGCTGTGGTTGCTTCCCAGCAACCCAAGGTCTTCTTCCTGGTACAACGGTAAGCGTTGGCCGTACTGAGTGAACCCAAACTTTAGGAAACCTTGCTCGCCCCAGGTGTTGGTGGTGACCTCCCAGCCGTTGTCGGCGTAGTAGTTGGTTTGCAGTGGATTGACCGCGGTGAGGCTACTCAATCCCAAGCTACTACCGATAAGTTGTGACAGTTGCTTGTATGTGCTCTCTGTAGCGCTGCTTTTCCAACTATTGAAGCCTGCGCTGTTGAAGGTGTTGACGCTTTGTACGTTGTAGCCCAACTCGCCCCCGAACAAGCGTGTGAATACGGTGGCCAGGTAGCCACCCAGGCTGTGGCCGTTAACCCCTGCAATACTGCTTTGGCCCAGCAACTTGCCTGTGCCCATCACAGTTGAATTGGCAACAAGGCTGAATTCGTCAACCATAATTTCCTGCTGGGTCATCGGGTCGATGACGCCAGTGCCCACGGGAACTAACTTGACTTGTATTGCCTTCTGGTCGGGAGGAGTGGTCACCCGCATCCACCAGTTGACCATGCCGACTATTTGATCCTTGGGCACGCCGGTCGCTGCTAGAGAAATGTCATCGACGAAGTCTGCTCCCTCCTGTGTGCCGCGCATGGAGACGTAAACCTTGCCTGCATAGTCTGTCCCTGGCTTGCCTCTCCACACTACGGCATCAAACCCGCCCGTGGGTGAGAGTTCTTGGTCCTCTACCTTGAAGTTGGTGGTGATGAAGTTGGCTTGGGGTTGGGTTAGGCGGACGGCTATTGCGACATTTACTAGATTTTCAGCAAGTACTTTATCGTCCTTACTCAAGATGGTATAGGAAGCGTCAGCAAGTATTGCGTTGATATAGGTTTCGTTGATCGAATTCATGTTTATCCTCCATTTTTCCTGGTGTCTATTTGTATTTGGTCGGCTGGTAATCGGTTTCAATTAGCTTCAATCGCGCAATCACCTCTTGCAGACTTTCTTTACCGATACGTGGCCGCGGTGTAGAGCCACAATCGGAGAGCAGCAGCGGCATCGAATCACCAGATGAACCTGCAGGAAAGTTAAGGAAACCGGCCCGTGGTTCAATCCACACCCACTTCACTACAGGTATCTCTGTAACTGGCGTAACTAAAGCCCCGTGTTGCACACGAATTTGAATATTTGGGAAGAGTGACTTCGTGTCACGGCTAATGATCGTTGGGTACTTGCTGACGGCTCGACCTGTTGCTGTCTGTTGGTCAAATTCAAAATCTCCAACGCCTCTACACATCGCCTTCAATTGCGGATATGCAATGATTTCATCCGTGACTGGTGCAAAGAACACCAGAACGGTAAACACTCCACCCCATAGGGTCCGATGACGCTGAACACCCAGCCACTTCGGCAACTTCAAGCCCAGTGCAATAGCAATCACACCCCATAGCGCAATCGAACCGAAGAAGAACAACCCAATCATGCTGCCACCCCCCATTTAGTGTCGTTAGAAGATTTTGTTTGCAAGCCAAATCGGCAGTATCCTGGCATATTCATTGAATAGTTTGCTATGTATTTGGGAGTATTGCAGTGCTTGCGGCGGCAGGTTCCACCCTGCGCATCGTCGATCATGGTGCCCAGGCGCAGCTCTCCTGTTTGGGCGTCGGTTTGCGCCAGAGCGTCGGCGGTGTGCACCACGTAGGTGTCATCTCCTTGGGCCCCCAGCAGCAGGTTTTGTCCACTGCCACCGTCCAGTGTGTCGTCGCCCCCACCGCCATACAGGTACTCGTTGCCCCCAAAGCCACGCATGCGGTCGGTGGTGTTGGTACCAATGAGGGTGTTCATATGAGTGCTGTGGTTCATGCCCGCCTTGTTACGGTTGCTTATGTTTTGCAGTGTCATCTCGCATTTCGTTGTCCACAGATGATGGCGTTAGGCCACCAGTGGTGCTCCGACCATTCCACTTGGGCCGGGCGACTATGGCCAACCTGGGAGGACTTGGCGCCACGCTTGCGGCGGTGGGTGGGGTTGGTTCTTGCCCTGGGGGAGGGGCCTTGGGTCGCAAATGCTGACACCCCAGGCACCCGGGCGGAACATGGCCCGCATGCAAGCTGGCACGCAATGCGGCTATGGTGGTGAAGCCTGTGGTGTCTTTGATGTAGACGCATGGCAGTTCTTTGCCCTGCCATGTGTGGTAGCGCAAGGTGTGCTGTTCTGCAAAGTGGCACACTTTTGGGCTGTTGTCGTGTGCGCTGTTTCGGGCTAGTTGCGGATATCGCTGCGCGTAGTCGTGCTTGGCGTTTAGCGCTTGCACCACGTGCCGACGAAACCCCCTCCTCTTTACCCATGCACACAAATCCTGCAACGGTTGCCCTAAGTCCACGGTCATGATGATGATGCGGCCTGGCGCCATCGCGTTGCACAGTCGGTCCAGGTTTTCAAGCACCTTTGGCAAGTTGTATCGACCTGTCTGATTTGCTAGTTGGGCGTCCAGTGTGTCGATCGATATGCCTATGGTTGAGAAGTGGCGTGCGATTGCAGCTGCGTTGATGCGGCTGCCGTTGACAATGGTGTATGGCAGGTGCCCTTTGGCCCGCACGTAGCGCACCATGTCCCAAAAGCGCGGGTGCAAGCTTGGCTCACCTTCGCCCTGTAGTGAGACGGTGCTACCGGGGCAAGCAATGGCATCCACGATGCTGGTAAACCGTACCCATGGCATGTCTTGTTGGGGCATATTGCGGCCGGCGCAATACCAACAGTCGAAATTGCACCTGGTGGTAATTTCTAGTTGGTGGTAGGCGCGTTGAGTGGTCGTTGTCATCTCATTGGGACACGATGATTGGGCGAATGGTTTCGCAATGCGATCTGATTAGTGATAGCAGCGAGGCGTGGGCATTGGGTTGTCCGGCAAACCGCGCCTGTCGTGAGCGGGGCTGGAACAATGGGTCTATGGGCGGCGCGCTTTCAGCGCCCTGCCCAAGGTGCCATGCGCTGCCCCAATTTCTTTGCAGCAAGTTACGGGCCGTGGCCACCTGCTCGGCCTGCTGCGGCACCACAATGGGCCAGCAGCCAGCGTGCAAGGCTTGAGCGACACCCGTGAGACCACCGTTGCTCAGGTAGAACTGCGCGTGTTGCATTGCTTCAGCCAGATTCAGTGGTTCTGCGCTGAAATGCACGCTGGACTGGTGCTGGCTTGGCAGGGGTGAGTAGCCTGGCACGTACAACAGCGCCGGTAGCGCAGCCTTCTGCATGGCGGAAACAAGGGTGTTCAGGCCTGGGGTGTTGGCTTTGAGGTAGCCAACGACCAGCGGCCATTCGCGCGGGGGCGCGCTTACCCAGGGCGATGGGTCAGGCAGAGCCAGGCCGGCGTACAAGACGTCTGCTCTTGGGCCATAGGGGTCCAGTTCGGGCGGGGACATGATGGCGCGATGGATCGGCCAAGATGCGGTCTCGCTGAAACTGTGAATAGGCGCGTGGCCAAACGCTGCCAAACTGGCGTTCCAAGCTTGACAAAGGGCATTTGCCGCAGCCCTGGCGGCGTGGGGGTCAAACCGGCTGATGCCTGGGAAACCTACGGCCCCTGGTACCAATGGCGGCACGCAGAAGCCAACCCCTGCTTCAATGAACGGTACATTCAGGGTCTTGGCGGCTATGTGGATTGCCGGGGCGTAGTCCGCCAGAACCACATGCGGCTGAACGGCACTCAAGATGCTGCGCCAGGCCTTGACGGCGCCCAATAGTGCGCAGGCGTTTGCATAGCCCAAGTCGACCAATAGTTCTGGCCAACTGCCTATGGGGCCTCTCTTTGCTTGCAACAGGCGCCTTGCCCCGACAACGCTGGGTGCACACCAAATGTCTATGGCGTGGTGTGTGCCCAGGGCGTGGTGGACCAGCCCCGTATCAGGGGCTGCCATATGAATTGCATACCCCTGACGCTTTGCTTGCGACACCAGGCCAGACCAAGGCGCAACATGGCCCCTACCTTCATTGGCTTCGGTAGCAATCAATATCGTGAGCATGGGGGCAGCGTTTGGTGGGGCAGGTGTGCCTTAATGCTGGGTAGCTCAGCCGGGTAGTTCGTTCATCGAGGCACAGCGAAAAGGCATGGTGTGGCTCGTCTCAGTTGTATTTCAACCCAACTTCGATGTAGCCATTGGCCGTGTTGGCGTTCACGTACACGCCCTGGCCTGCCAGCATGACCGGGGTGCTGGTGGGCGACAGGGCCATGCCGGTCCAGGGGTTGTCAAGGGTAACGGTGGCGTTGGTGTTGGCCGCCGAGCCGTTCACCTGCGAGTAGTGCACGGCGTTGCCGCTGGTGGTGAACACGGCGGTGTAGCCGCTGCTGCCGTGGGCGAACCAGGTGCCGTCGGTCTGGGTGGTGTTCACGGCCGTTTGGGTAGAGGCCACGATGAAGCCCTTGCCCAGGCTGCTGCCGCCGGTACTGGTGTCTTTCAGGTCCACCATGAGCACGGTTTGTCCGCCCGAGGTCATGGCCAGCACGGTGCCCACGGTGGTGCCGCTCACCGCCAGGGCGTACTTGCCCGAGCCTAGCGACGACACGCTGCCCATGGATGTAGCGCCACAGGCGGGCGAGCCCGAGGCTACGTTCACGCTGGGGCAGTAGTTCCAGGTGGCGTCGTTGTTGATGCGGATGGTGCCGTACTTGGTGGTGCAGCCCGAGCCGGTGATGCAGCCACGGCTGATGAAGTTGTAGGTGCCGGCCAGGCCCGCCAGGGTGGAGGTTGGGTTGGTCATGCCCACCACGGGGTAGGTCTTGACGCCGTTGCCATCATTAAAGTCGTGGCGTATGGCGCCCATCATGAAGCCGTTGGGCAGGGTGACGATGCGGCTGTTGGCAATGCCCGAGAGCGAATAGGCGTGGTTGCCCAGCGAGGTAAGCGTGCCCGAGCCGGTGGTGCCGGTCAGCCCGTATTGGCTCTCGGTAATGGTGTACGAGTAGGTGAGCGCCGTGGTGTCTACGGTGTAGGTCACCAGCTCGCCGGGGGCGGCGGCGGTAACGTAGGTGGTGCCGCTGGAAGTGCTGGTGCTACCCCCGCCCCCACCGCCGCCGCAGGCTGCAAGCAGCGCCGCAGCAAGCACCATCGTTGCCAGGGCAAGGCGGGGGAAGGCGAAGGAACGAAGGGAGAAACGCGTGGTCATGGTGAACAGGCAGGGGTTGAAGGAAAGAGTTGAAGGAAAGGCTTGAGACGAACGTTGGCAAAACGAATGGTAAGGTGGCGATTGCGGGGCAAGGGTGCTTCGGGCCGGTCTTCGATGCTATGCACCCAGCCCGCATTTGCCTATAGGACAAATGTCCCGATTCAGCGTAAAAGCGGCAGCAGCTGGCTCCTTTTGGCAATGCCAAGCCGGGCATAGACCTCGCTCAGTTGGTTGCGCACCGTTTTTTCCGAGATGCCCAGCGCCTGCGCCACGCTCTTGTCGTCCTGCCCTTCGGCCACCAGCCGCACGATGCGCTTTTGCTGGGGCGACAGGGCTTCGAGCGCCTGCGCGGGCTTGTCAATCTCGGCGGCGATGTAGTCCAGGTACAGGTCATTGAGCACTGGCACCATGAGCCGCAGGGCCTCCAGGTGCCAGTCGCTCAAGGGGCCAGGCATGTCGCAGAAGCTGAAGTAGGTGCCTGCGGTAGAACGGCAGTTCAGTACCCCATGGGCGGCCACGTTGTGCAGGTCAAAGCGGGCAATTTCGTCCAGCTCGAACACCGTGGCGTAGGGCGGCGGACCGTGAGGTTCGATGGTGAAGGGCTGGCGGTGGGCAAACCACCAGCGCATGGAGCCGCGCAGCTCCAGCTCGAAGGTGGTGGCCAACTGGGCCAGGTAGCGTGGCTCGTGCCCACGGGTCAGCCAGTGCGTGGTCTTGATCTGCCCGGCCAAATGCTCCCCATAGGCCATGAAGAGCTTGCGGTAGGGGAAGAAGCTCTTGAGCGGCCCTTCCAGCCAAGCCATGAAGGCCTCCTGGCTGCGGGGTAGTTCGGTGATGGCGGCGAGCCAGCGTTGCAGGTCTGCTTCGGTCAGGTGGGCCATGGTGTTCAACGCTCCCGCAAACTTTCACTCGCCGCCCGCTGCACCGGGCTCAGCAAGTACTCGATGACCCGCCGCTTACCCGTCTTCACTTCCGCCGTAATGTTCATCCCCGGGCTGATGGGCACGCGCTTGCCGTCAATGTCCATATCTTTCTGCTGCAAGGTCAATAAGGCGGGGTAGAAGCTGCCTTTCTTCTCATCCGTCACCGCATCGGCCGCCACCTTGTCCACCGTGGCTTTCACCGTGCCGTACTTGGTGTAGCTGAAGGTCTCCAGCTTCACCTGGGCTTCTTGCCCGGCGTTCACAAAGCCAATGTCCAGGTTGGCAATGGCCACCTCGGCACTCACACTGGGGCTGTCAGGCACCACCACCATCAGGGCCTGGGCCGGGGTAACGACACCTCCCACGCTGTGGATGGCCAGCTGCTGCACCGTGCCGGAGACGGGTGCCAGCAACTGGGTGAGCTTTTCTTTCTGGATCGCCTTGGTTTGCTCGGCGTCGAGCTGGCTGTGTTTGGTACTGGCCTGGTTGTAGCGGTCTTGCAGTTCGCGGGTGGTGGTGGCCAGGTACGAGGCCTGGGCCTGGGTGGCTTCCACCAGGGCGGCTTGGCTCTCTGTCAGCTTGGCGCGCTGGGTGGCCAGGTCTTGCTCCTGCTCTATGCGTTCGCGGGTCTTGTCCTGGGTGGCATGGCCGGAGATGAAGCCTTCGCCTACCAGGCGTTGGTAGTCCTGCTCACGGGTCTTGGCCATGGGCACGGTGGCCTCTAACTTGGCAATGGTTTGCTGCACCGTGGCAATCTCGGCCTTGCGGCGCTCTGTCTGCGCCCCCAGGCTTTGCAGCTTGGCGGCTATGTCAGCCCACTCGGCTTGCAGCAGGGAAGCCGTTTTGGGCTCCAGCCCAGGTAGTACCTGTGCAAGCAGCTTCTGTTTCGATAGCAACTGCAACAGCAATCGGGTGCGCACTTCTTCGGACACGGCCGCAGCGCGTTGTTCCTGCACATTGCTCTTGTCGGCAGATACCAGAGTGGGGTCCAGCTCAATGAGCAGTTGGCCCTCTGTGACTTTGTCTCCGTCCTGCACGTGGATGGCCTTGACCACCGCAGCCTCCAAGGGCTGGATGAGCTTGGTGCGCTCGGAAACGATGATGCGCCCCGGCGCCGTGGCCACGATGTCCACCTCGCCGAAGATGGACCACAGCAGGGCCAACACCAGCAAGGCCATCAGCACCCAGGCAATGCGCCGCGGGGCCGGGTGTACCGGGGTTTCCTGCAAGGACAGGGCTGCGGGCAAAAAGGCGGCTTCGTCGGCCAGCAGCTTCGGGCCTGCCAACTCCTTGCGGTGGGCCCAGGCTGCAGCAAAGACCAGGCGGTAGCGCTGGATCAACTCCCGTGCAGGGTGGGGGCGGGGTTCGGTCTGGGTGGTGGCTGTGGTGTTCATGCGCTCACCCCCACGGCTTCGGTACTGATGCCCACACCCACACCACCCTGCATGCGCCACAGGTAGGCGTACAGGCCCTTGGGTTGGGTGATGAGCTGGTCGTGGGCACCCACCTCGGCAATGCGGCCTTTTTCCATGACGATGATGCGGTTGGCCTGGCGCACGGCAGAGAGGCGGTGGGCAATGATGAGCACGGTGCGGCCCTTGCAGATGTGGGCCATGTTGCGCTGGATGATGGCCTCGCTCTCGTAGTCGAGCGCACTGGTGGCTTCGTCCAGTATCAGGATGCGTGGGTTGGTGAACAGGGCCCGGGCAATGGCCACGCGCTGGCGCTGCCCGCCCGACAGCCCACTGCCTTGCTCACCGACCACGGTGTCATACCCTTCGGGTAGCTCGCTGATGAATTCGTGGGCACCGGCCAACTGGGCGGCATGCATGACCTGCTCGATGGGGGCTGCCGGGTCGGCAATGGCGATGTTCTCGCGGATCGAGCGGTTGAACAGCAGGTTTTCTTGCAGCACCACGCCCACCTGGCGGCGCAGTTGGGCGGCGTCGATGAGGCTGATGTCAATGCCGTCCACCAGGATGCGCCCGCTCTCTGGCGTGTACAGGCGCTGCACCAGCTTGGTCAGGGTGCTTTTACCGGAGCCGGAGCGGCCCACAATGCCGATGACTTCGCCGGGGGCAATGTCCAGGCTCACGCTTTGCAATATGGGCGGGGTCTCGGGCCGGTAGCGGAAACCCACCTGGTCCAGGGTGATGCGGCCACGCAGGTGGGGCAACTGGGCGGCGCTGCTGGGCGGTACTTCGGTACGGGTGTTGAGGATGTCGCCCAGCCGGGCTACCGAGATGCCAGTCTGCTGGAAATCGGTCCAGAGCTGGGCCATGCGCATGATGGGCTGAGACACGCGGCCTGCAAACATGTTGAAGGCCACAAACTGGCCCACGGTGAGTTCGTTGGACATGACCAGGTGGGCGCCGTACCACAGGGTGGCAGCATTGATGAGTTTGCCAATGAGGTTCACGGCCTCGTGGGCATTGCTGGCCAGGGCCTGGGTTTTGAAGCTGGCCGAGACGTAGGCCGCCAACTGGTTGTCCCAGCGCCGGGCAAAACTGGGCTCCAGCGCACTGGCCTTCACGGTCTGGATACCGGTGATGGTTTCCACCAGCATGGCCTGGTTCTCGGCACTGCGGGCAAACTTGGCGTCCAGCCTGCCGCGCAGGATGGGCACCACAGCCAGGCTCAAGCCAAAGTACAGCGGCATGCTCACCAGCACGATGAGGGTGAGCGGCACGCTGTACCAGAACATGACGGCAATGAAGACCACGCTGAAGACGACGTCCAGCAGCACGGTGATGGCGTTGCCGGTGAGGAAGGAGCGGATGTTTTCCAGCTCGCGCACACGGGCCACCGAATCACCCACGCGGCGGGCCTGGAAGTAGGCCAGGGGCAGTTGCACCAGGTGGCGGAACAGCCGGGCACCCAGCTCCACGTCGATGCGGCTGGTGGTGTGGCTGAACACATAGGCGCGCAAGGCGTTCAGCACGGACTCGAAGATGACCACCACCACCAGGCCGATGACCAGCACGTTGAGGGTGGAGATGCCTTGGTGCACCAGCACCTTATCCATGACGACCTGGAAGAACAATGGCGAGATCAGGGCCACGAGTTGCAGCATGAAGCTGATGAGCAGCACTTCGCCAATGAGTTTGCGGTACTTGACCAAGGCGGGGATGAACCAGGTGAAGTCGAACTTGGCCATGGCCCCGGCTAGCGTTGCGCGGCTGGTGATGAGGATGAGCTCACTGCTCCAGATCTCGGCAAAGGCAGCAATACCCATGAGGCTGGGCTTGCCGGAGTGGGTGGCGTCCAGGCCTTGGAGCAGGACTTGTTTGCCGTCGCAGCGGGCCAGGATGACAAAGCGGTCTACCTTGGTGCCGGTGCCGTCGTCACATTGCACGCGGGCTAGGGCTGGCAAGGGGGTCAGCGACAGGCGTTCAATGCTGGTGCGGGTTGAGCGGGCCTTGAGGCCGAGGTGTTTGGCGGCAAGCAGCAGTTCAGGGGTGCCGATGGGCTGACCGTCTACCAAGGCCAGCTGGTGGGCCAGGGTGGCGGGGTCGGCGGCGACTTCGTGCAGGCGGGCGATGGTGCACAGGGGCTGTAATGCCGAGAGGGCTATCGTTCCCGCAGGCTGCTGTTGTATGGGAGCTGACCGAGAGCTTTGACTATCAGACTCGACTTGCAACCCTGCTTGCGCAGGATTTTCCGAACGCGGCGCTGCGTTTTGTTGTTTTCGTTGATCCATCCCTGATGCGTTCCATCACTGTGAAACTTACGACTTTGTAAAGTACGCGTAATGTAGCCATATCAACGGGCGTTGGCCATCGGTCGAAAGTATGAAGTTTGAAAATAATTGCACCTAGGGGAGACGTTCTGTCGAATTCAAGGGTTTACCCTTGCCCAGATAGACTCGAAAGCGGTTTCAACTGTTCGAATGGTTGTGTGGCTAGATCGACCTGCACATGAATAGCGTACGAGAATAAGGATTCTTTTGGTGTCTAAGATCAGTATTGAGCGGATCACCAAGATCGTGCGACTCATTCGCAGAATGAAGTCCGTCTCCATGGCCCACCTCAAGGAGGAACTGGAAGTCTCGGAAGCATCCATCAAGCGAGACATCGAGTTCTTGCGCGAGCGGCTTGGATGTCCCATTGAATGGAATCGCAGTCTGCGTGGGTACGTAATCCGCGATGACTTGGCACAGGGGGGCAGGTTCGAACTACCCGGTGTTTGGTTCGACTCATCGGAAGTGTTTGCACTGTTAATGATGTTGCACCTGGTCGAGGGTGTCCAACCAGGGCTTCTGGAAGAACACATTGGTCCCCTGAAGAACAAGCTGAGAGGTCTTCTGGCGGAAGGATCCAAGGCACCGAAATCCCTGGAGCGCAAGCTCAAACTCATTCATTTTGCTGCCCGCAGGGTCGAGTCCAGGCACTTTCAGGTGGTGGCAAGCGCGTTGCTGGAAAACAAGCGTTTGGCTCTGCAGTACTGGAACCGAGGCGATTCCGAACGCACATCACGCATCATTTCTCCCCAGCAGTTAGTGCATTACCGAGAAAACTGGATGCTGGACGCTTGGTGCCATGAGCGCAATGCGCTACGCACTTTCGCACTGGACTCCATAGAAGGCGTGCATGTTCTCGACGAAGCTGCCGTTGAGGTCAGCCCCGAACAGATGCAGGCACACTTTCGCAGCGGATATGGCATCTTTGCCGGAACGGCCACCCATGTGGCCAAGCTGAAGTTCACCAAAGAACGCGCTCAGTGGGTCGACAAGGAGCGCTGGCACCATGAGCAGAAAAGCAGCTATCTCGACGATGGCAGCTATGTCCTGGAGGTACCTTACTCCAATGACAAGGAGTTGCTCATGGATCTGCTTCGGCACAGCCCGGAAGTAGAGGTCCTGGAGCCCCCGGCCTTGCGGATGCGCCTGCATGAGGCTTTGTGCGCTGCCGCTGCAAAAAATCTACCTGCAGCGGTTTAGTCGGTCATGATTTGAGCGACTACCCTTCGCAAAATACCCTCAACCACCGCGATGGTCGCGGTTGAGGAGTACAGATGGAAATCAACCAACCAGGCACGTTCGGGAGCGCTGGCCAGGAGCATGGCAAATGAACGGGCCAACCCACCGACTAGTCGCAGGCGTCGCTGTCGGTTTGTACGTTGCAGACAGAGAAAGCAAGGCAGGGCAATCCACTCCCATGCCTTTGGTGTCCGGCTTTGCGGCCTCTCTACTCACCAATCTGCCGGACATCCTTGAACCAGCTACAACTCCCAACCATCGGGCTTTTTTCCACAGCATCGCATTTGCGGGCTTGATAGTTGGGGGACTCCACAAGACCTACCAATGGCAACCTGAATCAGATCTGGAAAGGTTCTTCAAAGCCGTAGCCCTACTGGCTGGGTCTGCCTACCTGATTCATCTTGCTTTGGATCTGACGACCAAGAAGGGCTTGCCACTTCTCGGGCGCGCATGACGTTACTCACCAATCTTGTTTCAACAATTGGAGTTCACCATGTTTAACGATTTTCTGGCTTTCTACCTCTCTTCCCCGGCAAGGATGAAGTTTGCGGGAAGACTGCTGTGTGGTCTCAGCGCTACATTGATCATTGCTGGAATGGCATTGCGCGTTCCCGTCGTGGCCACGGAAATGATTCAGGCAATGACCAAGACCCAGATCAGTAATGGCACGCTAGCATCAATCTATCCCAGTCTTCCCACCTGGTTCATACCCGAAACGTTTTGGGCCTATGCAGTTTTGATGGGCGTCTTCGGGTTGGGCGTGTATCTATACGAACTTGCCCGCGATATTGAACGGATCTATTTTTATAGATAGCAGCTACGCCTGTTGTGAGTTCCAGAAAGGATTTGTCAATGCTTGACCTCTCCTCTCTATCTCGCATTGCAAGAAGCAGTGCGATCTCGTACTTCGCACCGATAGCATGGGCGATAAGACAGTGCAGGAAGGGTTTTCTTCGGTTGGCGCTGCTACTGCAGCGACGGAACGAAAGGCGATAAGGTGGCCCGAATGAAGAAAACAAATAAGAGCTATACCACCTGGATGGAGGCCATCCCAGGCAGCGATGACTCGTTCTTGCCGATCCCGGACGAAATTCTGGAATCCGAAGATTGGCGGGTTGGTGACGTGCTTGTGATGGATCTTCGTGGCGGCAGTATCCTCATCACCAACAAATCCAAGGGCCTGCGTCAACAGCACGGCGAAGGCCCTGAGGTGCAAGCGTCAGGATAGCGTGTGAAGCAAAAAGACTCATGCCATCAGACCGGCACTGCCACCATCAGCGTTGTTCCGAAAGGTGCTGACTAAGCAGTGTCCATACGGTCTTCCAACATCATTGCGCTGGACTGTGACGGGGTGCTCCTCGACAACGCAGTCGCCTATGCCATCGCGTGGATTCGGGCATTTGGCGAGCAACCCACACTCCAAGAGCCGCAGGCGTACTGGCCCATGGATCGATGGGGCATCCCCCGTTTGTCAGGTCAACAGCTCGATCAATTTCGTAGCGTTTTCGACGAAGAGTTTTGGAGCACCATTCCCGCAATTGATGGCGCTTTGGAGTCCTGCCACCATCTTGTTCATCTCGGCTACGAATTGGTATGTGTTACGGCACTAGATGAGCGCAATCTGAATGCGCGCACGCGCAATCTCCGTGACTTGAGTTTTCCGGTTGCGGAAGTCATCGCCACCGACAATCAGATTTCACACAAAAGTCCCAAAGCGGCATGGCTGAATCGACGCAAGCCTGTTGCATTTGTGGATGACTTTGCACCGTATCTGATCGGCGTGAGCGATGAAATACACAA
The DNA here is from genome assembly GCF_032337135.1 of Curvibacter sp. APW13. Lineage (NCBI taxonomy): Bacteria > Pseudomonadati > Pseudomonadota > Betaproteobacteria > Burkholderiales > Comamonadaceae > Curvibacter > Curvibacter sp. APW13. The sequence goes on from NZ_JAVXZZ010000004.1 coordinate 375,836, forward strand.
GGCCCTGATCGTGCGTGATCCGGTGGGAAGTCCGAATGTGGGGGATGCTCTGAAGCAGGCGGATTCGACCCATCGCGATTTGAAGCAATTCGTTGAAGATTGGGACACAACGATGTGCCTGCGACCCTGCCGTGGTCGTTCGCAGTAGATACAAATTGCATCGGCTCGGATGTTTCCAGTGAATCAGGGGCGATTCAGGTTAACTATAGTCAACGGACAGCAAGTCACTCAACTTCCTAACTGCTCCTTCTGAATAGGGCCCCAGCCACCAAGACATTGCAAGCGGAAACGCGATCCAAACCGAACACACCGCACCCAACAACAACGTTTGAACGCCTGAACCCAAGACCAATACCGCAAATATAGAGGCGCCAATGAACGTGAGCAATCCAATCACAGAGAGTATGAAAATCAGGTTAACAAGAAACCTAGTAAAGGCATGGAATTGTCTTAGTACGAGATTTCCATCCACATTCGCTGAAACATTCAAACAGCGGAGCAGGCGACGCAACTTTGCTTGACTAATATCTCCATCATGAACGAGTTTTGTGAGTTTGATGTGCCACGACACATTCACAGGAACACCAAATCGAAGCATGCTCAAGACTCTGGTAAGTCGATCGAGCTCAACATGGTCAGCAGCAATCTGTGGACATTCAGCAAATTTGGCGACCAATTTCCGTAATTTGAAGACGAAATACAATCGATCTAACTTCTCCATTGGCGTAGGCTGAAATGCATTCGCCGCGTGCAGTTGCCAAGGGTTATCAAGCAGAACCTGGTCAAGATGGTAGACGCCATGACGACGGTGTCCATCACCGCCAACAGTCAAACTTTTCAGGACGTTGGCGGTTTGAACCATTGCCAGCAACTTTTTATAGTCGCCATCCCTATCCATCTTGTCACCCAAAGTTTGACACGGTTTGGATCCACGCACTTAGGGTATCGGCAGTCGTGCACGACTCGTCGGTCGGCGACTTGGCGCCACCATAGTGAAATTCCAAAGCGGCCAGAAGTATTTGCTCGTTCGAGAGCTTCATACCAGCCAATCGCGCGAACTCTTGGAGCTTAAGAAAAGTCTTTACCAACTGCTCACGCTGTTCGGTATGGGCCATGGATTTCACTCCCGTGACCACATAGCTAGCATCCCCCCCCACCATGGCAAGACGGGTCAACTGATCAGCAGTCGGCATATGCGACCCTGACTCGTAGTTTGCAACTGTGAATCTGGACACGCCAAGAGTTCCAGCCAGTTGCACCTTAGACATGCCCACTCGCATGCGCTCTTCACGCAAGCGTGAGGCGATTTGTCGCTTGATGTCGATCATCACTAAGATTCTTGCAAAGAGTTGTATTTTTTGAAAGAATGTTGAAAATTTTAACCACTTCGGAACCGATTGGCAACCATGCAATCAGATCAAATTGCGCAGGTAAAAAGTGCCTTTGAAGCGCGTGGTGAAAGTATTGCTGAGTGGGCACGTGGAAGGGGATTCTCGCTGCACATGGTCTACGCAGTGCTTGCAGGACGGTGTAGAGCAAAACGTGGCCAGGGCCATCAAATAAGCATCGCGCTCGGACTCAAACCGCAGCCCCCGACGCCCCCCCAATAGGGAAAGGAGCAACTATCGATCAACCCAATCAATGAAAAAGCGATGTGCAGTCTGGCAGGACCACACATCGCCATGCTGGGGGACCCCAGACTTTAGTCAACGTCTACAGTCTAAGAACCAATTTCTGGTTCGTCAACCCCCCTTTTTCCAAAAATTCTTGCGAACGCCGGTTTAGGCGAGCGTTGTCTTCGCTCGCCCTCCAGCAAGGAGATGTCAATGAGAACGCAAAAGCGATTTACGCCCGAACTTTTGGCTAGGTTCAACCGTCAAGGTCGAGGAAAAGGCACTTTCGAGGACTACCTCCCGTGGCACAGAGTGGGGCGTGGAGACCCTTCAAGCTTAGGCCGATCACATTTGATGATGTGGCGCAACCGACAGCGTGAGCTCCTCTCCGATGGTGAATGGGTCGGATTTCTTTTCTCTGCCATGCTGCCCGACCTCGATGATGTCAGGGAACAACATCCACTTGCCACCCAGTCCAGCGTGCACGAACTGACCTTATACAACGTCGGTAACAGCGCTACCGAGTATCCAGGCACACTCGAACTTGCACGTCAATTGGGAATCAAACACCCAAAAATTACAGAAAGCGGAAGCTCAGTCGATTGGCAAATGACCACCGATCAGGTATTGGTCTTGAATCTTGCCGGAACTCGCGAACTACTTGCCGTTGCTTACAAACCCAATGAAAAAAACCTCTCCAAACGTCAACGGCAACTCCTTCTGCTCGAAAAAACTTACTGGGATAAACGCAAAGTCACCTGGCTTTTAATCACGCCAAGCCTCTTTGATGAGTCTGTTGGCCTCAAGTTGAGAGAAACCGCACCTTGGGCACTTGGGATTCCCAGCACCCAAGCTGAAATAGAAACGGCAGCGCGTGTTGTTCAGCAGACAATTGGTCACACCTACGCATATACCCTGCAAGCCATTGCAGCCGAACTCGGCGGCTTGGCCGTGGCACAACGCGCGTTATGGCAAGGCGTATGGTCCGCAAAAATTCCAAGCGACCTCCGAACCGGATGGCGACCTCATCTACCAATTGAGCTGCTAACAGCAGAGGACTTCCGGGGACTCAACCCTGTCGCATCGAGGAGATCGGCATGGCTCTGATGCATAACCAAGTCTTTCGCCTCTTGAATGACCAGGATCCGGCCGCCTACCCGGCTGGGATTTATCGAGTGATATTTGATGAAGCAGCAATCAACAAAACAGTCTGTGTTTGCTTACAGCTCGAAGCGGTAGGCAAAAGTATTCATGGAGGGCGAAAGAAGAAGAAAACCACAAACCGGCCAAGAAAGAAATCGCCTGCAGCGCTCATCGGAGAATTGCTCTGGCTTGATCGCGACTATCTCGAACAACTCGGGCAAAAAAAGCTGTTGATCCCAGTTGAAGTTGAACGCGAGCCAATCTACTTCGTGCCTATTGGCACCCCAAACAAGAAACGGCTCTACGAATTGCGGTGCGACGTGATGGAGGAATTCCTTGATCCAGCCGTGCTCAAAGACAGCATTCTTGTTAACAAGGGCTTGGGGGGGGCGGTTCGAGCAGCCATGGCGCGAACGAAGACGAGCCGATCCTTCATCTATCGGCTGTGGACGATCCTTTGCATGCTTGGAATCAGCAAGGTTAGTTTGTTACCACGACTGGACAGATGTGGCGCACCAGGTATTGCCCGCCCCTGCGACCCAGGAGGACGAAAAAAAGCAGGCAGGAAAACCCGTGCTCAACGAGTCGCCAAGCTTCACCATATCGACCTACCTCCGAGGCAGCCCGGCATGAGCACCGAGTGGCGCGCTGCCATCCTTGCTGCCGACAACCATATCAAAACACCAGTGAAGCCCGCTATGCCGGCGCGTTGCGCATTAATTCTCAACAGCGCCTTTGTAAAACGGTATCGTCAAGAAGACGGGGAGTTGGTGCCCATTGATCCGAAGCCTGGTGAGTACCCAAACCCCAGGCAAATTCGTAGGGTATTGGAAGTGGAAATTCCGCGTCTGCAACGCCTGCTTCAGAAAACAACAGCCGGGCACTTTAAGCGCACACTACGTGGGTTAGTCGCAAGAAACTGGAAAGGGGTATCTGGTCCAGGGCACACATGGGCGATTGACTCCACCATCGGTGACATCTACCTACGTTGCTCGATTAACCGAGCGTGGATCATCGGACGTCCCATCGTTTACATCATCGTCGACGTGTGGTCGACGGCCATAGTTGGCTTCCACGTCTGCTTGACTGGTCCGAGCTGGAACACTGCAAAAACTGGCATCTTCAATGCTGTTGCTGACCCCGCTTTGCTGGGTGACTTATGGGGCTATCAACCCGTGCTAAGTCTAAATCCACTACCCACCATGTGCTACATGCTGCTTTGCGACCGGGGAGAGTACCTCTCCAAGGCTGCCAGCGTCACCGCATCGAAACTGATCGACATCATCTCTTACACACCACCTTATCGACCAGACCTAAAAGGACTCGTCGAGGTCTTACATCGGATCGAAAAAGACAAGCAGTTTCTCTTCATCCCCGGAGCTATGGATTTTCGCAGGCCGGAGTTCGATTTGCGCAAGTCCAACCCTGCAGAGTCAGCAATGACCGTCAGTGAGTACGTTCAGTACCTTCACATTATCTTTAGTCAGTACAACCTCACTGCGAACCGCTCGAAACGGGTCGATGCCCACATGGCCGCTGCAGGGGTTTTTCCAAGCCCTGCGGGCCTTTGGAACTGGGGCCACGCAATGGGAATAGGAGTGCAACGCTTAATGCCCAAAGATGACCTTATTTCCCAATTATTGGAACAGGATACCGCTCGCGTGGGACGGAGCGCTATCGTTTACGCAGGCAACGACTATTCATGTCCGACCATACGTGATGAAGAATGGACGACCTATGCACGCAACTACCGCGGATGGTCCATCCCAATAACAAAATATCCAGGCCCAGTGGGGCGTATTTGGACACCGAACACCAACGGCAAGGGCCTTTTGGAATTGCAGATATCGCCCCAATCGCAGGCTTCGCCTGAAGTGACTTGGGACGAATTTAGCGATGCAATCGCGTTCAAACAAATGCGTGGTGCTTTCGATGAACACGAGCGGAACCTCCATGCATTAAAAGCCCTCCGTGATGTCGAGGCCCTCCGCAACCGCGCAGTCAAACTGACATCTGAGGCTGTTGCCAAGGCCAAAGGCGCTACTCCAACGATTACAGAGGCACGTATCGCTGAAGTCGCGTGCGCACACCAAATGCACGCCCCCGAGGAAAAAGCAGTGGAAGTCCTGCGGGACGAAGCCATGGAAGCCCATAGTGAAATGATGCGCGCCATATTGAGGTCAGCTGACGGAGAGGAGGATTTCAATGGCTGAAACCAACCCGCTCGACCCCTATGCCGGGAATTTGCTCACACAAGGACTAGGGCCCATTCGGTCTAGATCTGAGGTGCTAAAGGCTTTAACCGAACTGCCTCGCCGGCCCAGGTCAATGGAGTGCATACCACCTCACATTGCGTTGCATCACCTGATGTCATTGCGGGATTTTCATATCGCGAGCCTAGAAGAATGCCGACTGCATGAAACGATCGACTTAATGATCCGCCAAAACTATCGTTATCTGGATCCAACGACGTCGTCGACCTGGACGACCATCAGCGGCGAACATTTGTCACCTCTGCCCGCAAAAGCCCCAGCTTTCGGGGCTGCAGTTGTCGGCCACTCAGGGACTGGTAAGACAGAGGCCATTTTGCGCTGTTTACGCAGCTATCCGCAACAAGTCATCCACCATGGCACTTTCCCCAGGCTGATCGGCGGACATAAGCAAGTAGCTTGGTTGTCTATCAATGTCCCCCCCAGCGGCAGAGCTGCGGATTTAGCGACTGATCTCATGCGCGAGTGGGATCGGGTTACAGGTGGCAATCGATTTGCAGCCGACCTGGCAAAGGACCGACGAGACGGAATGAAGATGCTGGACTCATGGCGACAGGTCGCAACGTCGCACTTTTTGGGTCTCTTGCACTTGGATGAAGTCCAAAACCTTTTCAAGCTTTCAACCTTGAAAAGTCGCCGGAACAAATCGGAAGTGCAAGAGTTGAGCATCGTTGAGGATCAGTTCCTCAAATGGATTTTGATATTGATGAATACGTGGCACGTACCGCTATTGATCTCTGGAACCCCTGACGGTATCGGTGCGCTAACGCGGCGTCTCAGCACCACTGAGCGCATCGTGACATCCGGCTATCACGTGTTCCAACATTTCGATGATCCGAAGGACCCCAGCTTCAGAACGATATTTCTCGATCAACTGGGCAAGTACCAATATGTACAGAAGAAACTTCCTATCGACGATGATCTGGCTGCTCTCATCATCGACCTGACTGGAGGTATTCAACGCTTAATCATTGCATTGTGGATCGCTGCACACCGCGTTGCACTGGAACGTAACAAGGGCGACTTGCTACCTTCCGACTTTAAAAAAGCAGCGTCAACTTACCTCGCAGCAGTTGGGCCTGCGGTTGCCGCGTTTCGTAGCAAGGACCCAGCCATGATGGGTAAGTACGAGGATCTGGTTCCGCGCAATGATGCATTCTGGTCGCAACTCTGGAACTCGATAGCTCGGGCTTGAAATCACAAGACTTCCACAAGACCAGTGGTTACATCCTCTCTCGGCAATGCGCCCTTGGACCTTCTTACCGTCTCACTAGGTTGCGTAAGGAGCTTTCCGTTCATAGCGAGGATTGCAGAAGTCAAATTCGGTCCGGACTTCCGATTGATCTCATCGAATTCATTGATCGTCAACCTGCCGATTCCAGCACTCTCTGCACTTGATTTCCCTAGAATCCGGAATGCTCTAACCGACGCCAGCGCGTCTTTGCCTTGCCGCCCGCCAATGAGATTAGGCAGGCCCAAGTTATTCAAGAACGACTTCACCTGATGAGAAGGAATTCTCAGTTTCTTTGCAACGTTAACGTGCTGACCACGGCAGTCAATATATGCTTGGGTCAGTCTGTTACTGTCCTCCACATTCATGGTCAATGTTTTCCGCTCCGGAATACTTGCATAGGTTTGCGACGCAGCAAAAAGATCATTCAGCGCGCTATCGGATGACTCGTAGAGGACTGCGCTGGCCAAGAGATATGACGAGACTGACGAAGCTGATTTACGCATGTAGAGCACACCGTCCACATGGTTGAGAATTCGACCATCAGGTTTCTCTGCCAGCCCGACGAAAATCGTTTCAAGCCAAGAACTGGGAAATGACCGTTTTATCAGATCACTAAGCAGCGGCAACCTGTTTCCACTGCCGTGGGTTTGAAGTCCACGACCCATTGCTCGGTTGCGCAAGGCAAGCGATACGTACTTAACATCCAAAGGGCATGGGCGCACCATCAAGCCAGAAGCGACTTCCAGGAACTTCTGGACACAGTCATTCCCCAGTGCTTTATTCACGACCACTGAAGAAACTACAGATGCACCTTGCAAGTGTGCGGATGGTGGACAAAGAAATGCATCATCATGATCGACAAATCGGAGTGAAGACCTGTGCTTAGGGCACCACAGCTGCCCTGGCAACTGCAGATCACGCCTCCAGTAACTGACTCCGTGAAATCTCAAGTCAGCTGAAACACACTCAACGCAAAAGTACGCGCCTTTGCGTGCAGCAATCATGCCGCTGTTGTACAGAAGTGAACGGCGTTCATTGCTGCCATGCGTGAGATTGGGCAGGAAAGAAGTGATGGCCCGTCTGAAGGGCAACGTTGAATGACTTTGCACAAACTGCTCAAGCGATTGCCCCGCCAGGCAACTTAATGGCTCTAAGACTGATCGCTCCCATCGGGATAGATGCTCCAAGTCGAACAATCTGAACAGTTCATGATGCGCCTCCTTCTCAGACCTCAGTCCGTTAAGGCGCATTACCCGTCCCAGGTACCCGCGATCGAGTTCTTCCGGTAAGGGCGCAGGCGCAATGAGCGTATTCATTGAACTTTCTTTTTATGCGTTGTAACTGATTGGAGCGGGCCCAATGCCGCGAGTGAGCGGATAACAGAAGACAAGGCTTTTGCATGCTTTGCAGATCCATCCCAGGTCATTGCCAATGCGTCTATCAACTCGTCATTAGCCTTTACCGAGTCTGTTGTCACTCCGCCTGCATAGCGCTCTGCATATAGGCAAACCTCCTCCACTAGACGGGTGGCCTTCTGTCCTTGCCCTTGAAGGATTCGACTTATCTGCGGCTGACTAGCGCCAAGGTCCGCAGCGATTTGCGCTTGTGTAATTCCATGCAACTTGCAGATATTGCGTGCGCGCTCCACGCGGGATTTTGCATTCAGAGCAATCATGCTTCTTTCATACTGTTACGCATATTTGCATATTTTGTAGAAATTTTTTTCACTCGTCAATGTCATCAGAGTAGGCCTTCGCCAGTCTTCAGTTTGTGCTTACCCAACGCTCGTTCAACTATGCTTTTGGTGAGGGGCAGCCTATCCAATTTTGAGAGCTTGGGCTTCAACTTAGGCAGTGCTTGATAAATCTGCCAAAGATGTAATGGCCGGTCTCCATGTTGGCTCCGTAGCGCTTCAATCACAGGCTCTAGTGCTGCGCTTAATTCTAGGTCCCGCTCATCCCATCGAATGCGCAATCCTCCGCCAGTCCGCACAACAACTGGCGGAGTATGGGATTGCAGCCAGACGCCGTCATGTCGATATAGCCACGCATAACTTGAAGGGGCATGGGCTCTGGTCAATTTGACTCCGAGATGACCAAACTTTCGCGATACCTCCAACCACCGTGCACGAGCTTCATGCAGCTTTAGGGAGTAACTGGCGTTCTTCCATGCATCATGAAGACCGGGCTCAGAACGCAGAAATCTGGTAACAGCCTGCACGGTAATGGAATGGGTGGCTGCACAGGTGGCTTTGTCGATTCCCCTATTCAGGTCTTTTTTCAGAGCGGCCTGAATCTCGTGACTTAACGATTTTGGGCGCCTTTTGACACTTATATTCGCTTGAGACAACCATGAAATTGCTGTCCCTACGGTGATCCCTACGGATTCGGCAGCGGCTGTTGCTGACATGCCGGACTGCACCTTGCGCAGCAACTCATTCTTTCGAGGATCTTGAACCGGTGGATTTGGCACACGAACGGCTTCATTCTTGTCCTCGCTTCCTTCTGATGGTAGTGATGCTGAATGGAGGCGGTCGTATTCGGTGATAAACGCTTCTGGAGTTTCAAAAAGCCAGTCGACCAAGATGAGTGTTCGCAGCGGATGTGTCCCTGTTCTCCAGGGGCGCAACATCCGGCATGCTTGAGTTCCAGCATCCCGTATCCCACTCGGCAAAGAGGAGTCCAGATCGGGAGACCCTCGCAGTCTCTGAGAGTACGCCCAGAAATCGACTGCCAAGTCTTTTGATCGAAGATTCCCTTTCGAGGTCAGCCAACCTCGGGCTCTTACTGCTTGGCGCAGTACTGGTTGAACATTTGCGCCACCTAGCCAACCTACAGGGCGTGATTCACGAACTAGGTCGGTTGTCATACATGTCAGTTTTTGGATTGCATGCACATCGACAACATCAGCCAACCATCTCTGGGACAAACATTTTCCATGCGGTAATGCCCACTGGAATCGATGCACTCCTGTAGATTTGACGGTTGCGACTAGCAAGGGGATCTGATGGTGCGTGCAAAACCAGGCCCCTGGATATTGGTGCTCCAAGTGCCAATATGCCCACCCGAACTCACGCAGTTCGTGAGTCATGCAGGCCGGGCAAGCCTTTAAAGGATGATTGGCGCGGAATCGGCTGGTAAGCAATCCAAGCCTGAATTTGAGGTGCCTTGCAGATTGTCCGCGCATCATCTGTATGCAATCTGCGAGCAAAGTTGGCGTTACAAAGGGTTGGTAGTAACGCAGAAGGGTCCTGCTTAAGGCCAGACTCACTGCATCGCCTATCTCACCTTTCGTCCGAGCAACCAATTGATCCAAGGCGCTGGGAAGATCGTGATGGGTTCCGAAATGGCGGTCGCCAAACAGAATTTGTGCAGTTGCCCCAGCATTTGGGAAACCCCAAAAAGCATGCTGACGACTGCACCAACTAAACAAAGTTTCGTCAGGAAGGAATGCAAGAACAGGAGAAGGAAGATCGAAAAGGTCCAACGACTCCATGGTTAAGCACCTCACATGCCTTTGACATTAGGAGAAAAAGCAGGCTCTACGAACATGCTGTTTTCGACTTTAAAAAAATGCGACCAAAACCCAACAGAGCGGAAACCCGCATGGATGCTAGGGTGTTGTTTTCGACTTTAATGTCCTGTTTTCGACTTTATTTGCGCGGAACATCAGTACCAGTAGGCGAACCCGTCATTCGACAGTCACGCTCTTGGCCAGGTTTCTGGGTTTGTCGACATCCGTACCGCGGGCGAGGGCGGTGTGGTAGCTCAGCAGCTGCAGCGGCACCACGTGCAGCAGGGGCGAGAGTTCGCCGTAGTGCTCGGGCATGCGGATCACGTGCAGGCCTTCGCTGCTTTCGATGTGGGTGTCGGCGTCGGCCAGCACGTAGAGCACGCCGCCGCGGGCCCGCACCTCGTGCATGTTGCTCTTGAGCTTTTCCAGCAGCGCGTCGTTGGGCGCCACGGTCACCACCGGCATCTCGCTCGTCACGAGGGCCAGCGGGCCGTGCTTGAGCTCGCCCGCCGCATAGGCCTCGGCGTGGATGTAGGTGATCTCCTTGAGCTTCAAGGCGCCTTCCAACGCAATGGGGTAATGCAGGCCGCGGCCCAGGAACAGCGCGTTCTCACGCTTGGCGAAGTCGTCGGCCCAGGACATGATCTGCGGCTCCAGCGCCAGCACCGCCTGCAAGGCGGCCGGCAGGTGGCGCATGGCCTTGAGGTGGCGCTGCTCTTCGGCGTCCGTCAAGCGGTCCTTGGCCTGCGCCAGCGCCAAGGTGAGCAGGAACAGGCCAGCAAGCTGGGTGGTGAAGGCCTTGGTGGACGCCACACCGATCTCCACCCCGGCGCGGGTGACATAGGCCAGGCTGCATTCGCGCACCATGGCGCTGGTGGCGACGTTGCAGATGGTCAGCGTGTGCTGCATGCCCAAGCTTTTCGCGTGACGCAGCGCCGCCAGCGTGTCGGCGGTTTCACCGCTCTGGCTGATGGTGACCACCAGGGTGTTGGGGTTGGGCACGGATTCGCGGTAGCGGTACTCGCTGGCCACTTCCACCTGGGTCGGGATCTTGGCGATGCTTTCCAGCCAGTACTTGGCGGTGCAGCCGCTGTAGTAGCTGGTGCCGCAGGCCAGGATCAGCACGGAGTCGATCTGCTGGAACACACGGGCCGCATTCTGGCCAGGCGCGTGGTTCATCTGCGCTTCGAACAGCTCGGGCACGATGCCTTCCACGCCTTCCAGGGTGTCGGCAATGGCGCGCGGTTGCTCGAAGATTTCCTTCTGCATGTAGTGGCGGTAGGGGCCGAGCTCGGCCGCGCCGCTGTGGGCGTGCACGGTCTTCACCGGGCGCGCCTCGGCGCTCAGGGGCTTGTGCGCCTTGTCCAGCAGCCAGTACTTGCCCAGCTGCATATCCACCACGTCGCCTTCTTCCAGATACACGATTTGGTCCGTCACCCCGGCCAAGGCCATGGCGTCGCTGGCCAGGAAATGCTCCTGCCCATCCTTGCCCACGCCCAGGATCAAGGGCGAACCGGCACGGGCACCGACCAGGCGGTGCGGTTCGTCCTTGCAGAACACGGCAATGGCATAGGCCCCATGCAGCTGCTTCACGGCCGCCTTCACGGCCTCCAGCAGGTCGCCGTCGTACAGGCTGTCCACCAGGTGGGCGATGACTTCGGTGTCGGTCTGGCTCATGAACTCGTAGCCCTTGGCCTTGAGCGCATTGCGCAGCTCGTCGTGGTTTTCGATGATGCCGTTGTGCACCAGTGCCACGCGGCCAGGCTTGCCACCGTCGAGCGAGGCGCCTACCCCGGTGCCGTGGCTGAAGTGCGGGTGGGCGTTGTGCACGGCGGGGGCACCATGGGTGGCCCAGCGGGTGTGGGCGATGCCCAGGGTCCCCTGCAGCTGCGTGCTGGCAATCTGCTCGCCGAGTTCAGCCACGCGCGACGTGGAGCGGGCACGGCGCAGGCCAGGCTGGCCGTCCATGGCGTACACGGCCACGCCGCACGAGTCGTAGCCGCGGTATTCGAGCCGCTCCAGCCCCTGCACCAGCACCGGAACCACATTGCGCTGGGACACAGCGCCCACAATGCCACACATACGTCACCTCGTTGTTTGTGTTGAGATGCGGCATCCTAGGCTGGTCAACAAAAAATATCGCGTCAACATTTCACGAAAACTGGAATTAAATTTCTCGAATATGAATCAATGGACTAATATTTCAAATACTCAACAAAATTGAAATCATGGAACTTGATGCCATCGATATTGCCTTGCTGGCACAGCTACAGCAGGACGCCAGCCTGAGCAACCTGCAGCTGGCCGAGCGCGTGCACGTGTCGCCCCCCACCTGCCTGCGCCGGGTCAAGCGGCTATGGGAAGCGGGGCTGATTGCCAAGCAGGTCGCCATCCTGCACCCGGAGCGGCTCGCCGTCGTCACCGGCCATGGGCTCACGGCCATCGTCGAGATCACGCTGGAGCGGCAGGATGCCGAGGCGCTGGAGGCTTTCGAGCGGCATGTGGCGCCGGACCCCGGCGTGCAGCAGTGCTATCGGGTGTCGCCGGGGCCGGACTTCTGCCTCGTGGTGCATGCCCGCGACATGCCCGACTACCAGCGCCTGAGCCAGCGCCTGTTCACCGCGCATGCCAATGTGCGCAACGTCAAGACATTCTTCAGCATCCACCGCGCCAAATTCGGTGCCGAACTGCCGCTGCCACCCAGCGCTCGCCCGGCCACATCAGTTCCAGCAAAGCTACCCTGAAACAAGCCAGAACCCTCGCCGATATTGCGTAGACAGCTTCTGATTCAATAGCACTCAGGGAGTCAGCGGGATGGCCTTGCCGGCCGGGTCGGTGAAGATCGGGGTGCCGTTGGGGTCGACGCCGAAGGTGCCTGCCCCGTACTCCCTGCGCAGCTGCACCTTCATCGGCCCCAGCTGCAGGGCCACTTCCCCCACCGTGCCCTTGGTCAGCTCCAGCCGCGCGGTACGCGCCTGCTTGAGCAAGGCGTCGAGCTCGGTGCGCTCGGCCAGGCTGGCACCCCACTGCTTCACGGCCGCCTGCCACGCCGCCTTCACCTTGGGCAACATGCCCTTGGGGTCACCCATGGCGCCCAGCTGTTGCGCCAGCTTGTCGAGCTTGGTCTCGTTTTCCTTCTCCTGCTCCATGCGGGCCAGCAGGGCCTGGTAGCGCAGCTCCAGCTCGGGGTTCACGCCCACCGCGACCTGGGTGACGCCGCCCTTGCTGGAGCCCAGGTAGGGCACGCGGATCCACTTGCCGGCCTGGGTGCTGCCACCCACCAGCTTGCCGCGCTGCGGCACCTTGATTCCGATGTGGATCTGGTCGCGCGAGACCAGCGTGCTCTCCAGCACCATGTCGTCCACCGCGATGAGCGTACCGGCGTCCACCGTGGACGACTCGATGAAGCGCGCTGCCACCGTGCCCGCCGCCCTGGCAAAGGCCCCGGCAATGATGCCCCCCTTGACGATGACGTGGCCCCCGGCGTCGAGTTGCGAGCCCTCAACCACACCACCGACTTCCACGTCGCCCGTGGCCTGTACCTTCATGCCCTGGATGACGTCGCCCTTCACGCGCACGGTGCCGTCGAAATGGAGGTTGCCGGTCGCCAGGTTCACCTCTTCCACCTCCAGCACCGGCTCCACATGCACGCCGCAGGGCACCCGTACCGGCAACCCGGCGGCGTGGGCCTGCAGCAGGTTCGGGTCGGACGCGCTGACCGCGGCCCCGCGCAAGCCGTCGGTAAAAGGCAGGTCCTTGCCGGGCTTGGGCTGCAGCTCGGCAGCGCGCACCGTGAAACCGGCAATGCCCGGCGTGGCCGGATGCCTGCGCATGAGCGGCTGCCCCGGCGCCACCAGCAGGATGGCACCGTGCTCACGGTAGTCGATCATGCCGTCGGGGGTCAGGCGCGGAGAACGGTCGGCCGCGGCGATACCGACTTCCTCGAAGCGGGCATCCAGGCCATCCTGCGCCGGCACCCCCTGCGCCACCAGGTGGTGCTCCACCGGCTGGGCGGCACAGGCTGCGCGCACCGCGTCGCCGTCCACCCCTGCCGCAACGCCCTGCTCCCGCAAGGCCTGCATCACCACGCCCTCGTCGGCCAGGCGCCCACCCTGTGGCGCCGTGATGCTGATCCAGGCCTGCATGGCATCGGGAGCAACCGTTACCAGCACCTGGGCATCGCGGCGCTGGGCGATGTGCACGACGAACGGGCTGCTGCGGGCGTTGCAGTCTTCGACCGCCGCCGCCAGCGCGTCGGGCATGACGTCGCAACCGGCAAAGCCCGACTGGTCCAGCCAGGCCCGCAGGCTCTCGGCAGTCACCGGTGCCCGTGCTGCGTCGGGCAGGCCACGCAGAAAGACCTGCCCATCGGCTTCAGTCAGGGAAAGACCGGGAAACATCATGGTGCCAACAACCTCCAACCAAGCGGGCCCCCGCGCCCTGGGCCAGGTCCACGGGGCGCGACTTGCCCGACAATAGCGCCCTCGCTCGTCCAGCACAAGCCCCAACGTCATGAAAGCCATCTTCAGCCTTGCCGCCCTCATCATTGCTCTGGGCCTGACCGTGGTGCTGGTCAAGAAACAGCTCGGCGCCGTACCCGCCACGGTAGCACCGGCCACCAGCGCCGCACCGGGCAGTTCAAGCGCACCGGCACCGACCAACCAGGTGCAGCACGTGGGTCAGCAGGTGCAGGGGCTGATGCAGCAGGCGCGCCCGGCCGCATCCGAGCCTTGAGCAACCTGCACCCCATCATTCAAGCCATTTTGGCTTGTAGCCCGCACAGATATTGCGCGGCACGCTCCCGTTTCAGGAGCAACTCGAAAGCTTCCTAGTGCGGTAGTTCCAACGTGACACAGCAGCCCTGAGCAGGCGTGGCTTCCAGCTGCAGGCGCCCGCCCAGACGCTGCACACACTTGCGCGCCAGCGCCAGGCCCAGCCCTACACCGTCGAACTGCGAGGCGCTGTGCAGGCGCACAAAGGGCAGGCCCAGGCGCTCCACCTGCTGGGTGGCAAAGCCGGCTCCGTTGTCCTGCAGCCGCAGGCGCAGGCGCGCATCCGCCTGCTCCAGCGCCAGCGTCACGGCGGCGTCGGCCTTGCCGCCGGTGAATTTCCAGGCGTTGTCCAGCAGCGCCAGCACGGCCTGCTGCAGCAGCGCCGGATCGGTGCGCAGCACCGGCAAGTGGGCCGGAGCCTGCCATTGCACGGTGTGCTGGGGGTAGCGGCCCTGTACCGTCTGCACGCAGGACTGCACCACTTCCGCCAGTGCCATGTCCTGCCACTGCAATTCCTGCGCACCCACACGCGAGATGGCCAGCAGGCCGTCGAGCATGCGACCCATGAGCGCGGCCGAGTCCACCACATTGCCCAGGAACCCCTGGGCCTCCGCATCCAGCTGGTCGGCACTTTCCATCTGCACCAGCTTGGCAAAGGACACGATGTGCCGCAGCGGCGCGCGCAAGTCGTGCGACACGGTGTAGGTGAAGTCCTGCAGCTCGCGCTCCAGCGCCGCCACCTGCGACTCCAAGGCGGCGATGCGTTCTTCGGGTGTCGGGGTGGTGGTCATGGTGCGGGGCCTCAGGCTTTGGGGGCCTTCTGCGGCCGCTTCCAGTTGGCTATGGCCACCTGCTTGCCACGCGCCACGCTCAGGGTGCCGGGTTCGGTACTCTTGGTGATGGTGGACCCCCCGCCCACGGTGCCGCCCGCGCCGATGGTGACGGGCGCCACCAGCACGCAGTTGGAGCCCACATGCACGTCGTCCTCGATGACGGTGCGGTGCTTGTTGGCCCCGTCGTAGTTGGCCGTGATGGAGCCCGCGCCGTAGTTCACGCGCTCGCCCACCGTGGCGTCGCCCAGGTAGGCCAGGTGGTTGGCCTTGGCCCCCTTGGCCAGGGTGGAGTTCTTTACCTCCACGAAGTTGCCGATGTGCACCTCGGCACCGAGCTGTGCACCCGGGCGCAGGCGCGCGAACGGCCCGATGAGGGCACCGACACCCACGCGCACGCCGAGCTTCTCGCCGTCGATGTGGGTAAAGGGGTGGATCACGGCCCCGGCTTCGATGATGGCGTTGGCAATGACGCAGTTGGCACCGATGGACACGCCCTCGCCCAGGTTCACGTCGCCTTCGAAGACGCAATTCACGTCAATGCGCACGTCGCGCGCGCACTGCAAGGTGCCACGCACGTCGAAGCGCGCCGGGTCGGCCAGGCGCACACCATCTTCCATCAGGCGGCGGGCCTGCTGCAGTTGGTAGGCACGCTCCAGCTCGGCCAGCTGCACCGGGCTGTTCACCCCAGCCACCTGCACCGGGTCATCGATCTTGTGGGCCAGCACCCGCACGCCGTCCAGCACCGCGAACTTCACGATGTCGGTCAGGTAGTACTCCTGCTGGGCATTGTGGTTGTCCAGGCGCGCCAGCCAGCCCTTGAGCAGCTTGGCCGGCACGGCCATGATGCCGCTGTAGATCTCGGTGATGGCGCGCTGCTCCTCGCTGGCATCCTTGTGCTCCACGATGGCCTGCACCGTGCCGTCACTGCCGCGCACGATGCGCCCGTATCCCGTGGGGTCGGGCATCTCCAGCGTGAGCAGGGCCATGTGCTGGCTGTTGCTCATCTTGAGCAGGTGGTACAGGGTGTCGGCCTGCGTCAGCGGCACATCGCCCGAGAGCACCACCACGACACCGGCGTCGTCGAGCAGCGGCACGGCCTGCTGCACTGCGTGGCCGGTGCCGAGCTGCGGCTCCTGGCGCGCGAATTGCATATCAAAATGGCCCGCAGCCCGCGTAAAACCTGCGCAGGCCGCTTCCACTTCTGTAGCGCCGTGGCCGGTAATGACCACCGCGTTGCGCGCCTGCAGGTCGGCCGCCGTGTCGAGCACATGCTGCAGCAGCGGGCGCCCTGCCAAGGTGTGCAGCACCTTGGGCAAGGTGCTCTTCATGCGTGTGCCCTTGCCCGCCGCCATGACCACGACCTGGATGCCGCCGGGAGGAATGTCGCGGCCGGGAGTGATGGGGGAGGCAGTCATGGGCAAGTCTCGCGGTTGGGTTGGAATCTTGGGCCGCTATTATGCGAGCCCACCACTCCCACCCTGTCGCCATGGCACCACCCGACCACGACTTTGCGCGCTATTGCTGTGAACTATTGGGCACTGTGGGGCCCTGCGTACCAAAGCGCATGTTCGGCGGCTTCGGCATCAGCACCGACGGCCTGACCCTCGCCATCATCGCCGACCTCGGCGCCGGCCAGACCCTGTGGCTCAAGGCCAGCGAGCGCACCCGCCCGCTGTTCGAAGCCGAGGGCTGTGCGCGCTTCACCTACCCGGTGAAGGGGGTGCCCAAGAGCATGAACTACTACGCGGCACCTGCCGAGGCGCTGGAGTCACCCGGCTTGATGGTGCCGTGGGCGCGGTTGGCGCTGGAGGCGGCGGTGGAGGCGCGGGCCAATGCGAAGCCGAAGCGGGTTGTGGCCAAGAAGGTGGCACCGGCCAAGAAAGCGGTTGCTTCTAAATCCGCTGTTCGGAAGAAATGATCTGACCGCTCTTGGGGGCCGCTTCGGCGCGCGCTGCAGGCCGGGTCTCGGCCCGGCAGGCGCCCTACTTTCTCTTGCTTCGCCAAGAGAAAGTAGGCAAAGAGAAGGCGAGCCGGATGCGTCGGCCCTTCGCTTTCGCTACGGGCTCACTGCGTTGCTCGTGCGGGGCGGGAGGCGCGCAAACTCGCCTTCGGCTCAAACAGCGCGCGCCTCTTCTTCCGCCCCACCCTGCGCTACTCGACTCCGCATAACGGCCTGAACTGCCCCACGCGCAATCGCTTCGCTCGGCGCAACCCGGGGCCAAATCAGGCTGTAGCCCACTAATTGATTGCGTAGAAAGCTAGAAATTTAATAGCGGATGGTCGTCGGCTTCAGGCTGTCAGCTGTCGTACAGATTGATACAGAGATTAGCTGTCCACCTCTTCCGGAAGAGGGCTTTGAGCAGCGGCCAGCTGGCGCAGGCCGTACCGCATGCAATACCACCCGACAAGCGTTGTGAAAAGACCGGGTACGCCAACTTCCAGTATGAGAAAGTCGGTAGGTGTTGGCCCTGCAATTGCTGGAAATGTGAATACGAAAAATACCGTCACGCACACACCAGCAAGACATGCAATCGCTCCGATGGTTACCAGAGCATAGTTAATGATTGCTCGCATCCATCACGCTCCTTTGAATCGCAATACAACTGCATGGCATTTGACTGACAGCTTTCGCCGGCGGATTCAACCGGTCGATGCAACACATTCGCTGAACATTTCAGCGGGGGTATGGAAGCCGAGCGTCTTGCGCGGCCTCTCATTCAATTGTCTCGCAATTGCATTGAGTTGAGTCTGGGTG
>NZ_JAVXZZ010000005.1:0-166200 GCF_032337135.1 Curvibacter sp. APW13
TCCTCCCAAGAAAAACACATGAACACCGAAGGACTCATCCTCCAAGCACTGCCACCGATCGAAATTGCGATGTTCGACGATGCGCAGTTCCACCACGAACCCCGCATGCGCTTGCTGCAGCGCTGTTTCCACGACCTGCGCCGGCAGAAGGACTCCTGGGCCGCCATGGGCATGATGGGCGCCAAAGCCCGCGCCGAGGCCCACACCGGCCCCCACCTGGGCGAAGTACTGGCCCGCGCCACGCTGCCCCGCGCCACCCTGCACCCACGACACGATGTGCAGATCCGCACCGCACATACCCTGGCCAACGACCTCGGCACCGTTGTCGCAAGCCTGGGCGACATGTGCGGCCCCAGCGAAGTGCCTGACGGCGGCATCCTCTGGTGTGGCCTGGGCACCGATGAACTGCCATCCCGGCTACAGATCGTCAACGACCAGGTCTGGCTCACGGCGGTCTATGACCCGATCAAGGACGCGCACAACCCGCTCAACCGCCTGGGCTCCGTGCGGCCCCTGCACGGTGGCATGGAGGTCGCGTGCGTGTTCTGGACCATGCCCATACCGACACAGAAAGCTTTCTATAGAATCCAGGAAATTGCCGAACTCGCCCATTGGGCGCTGCGTCAACCCAAATACGCGCCCCAAGCCAGCTGATGCTGGTTCGTGCAAACCAAAAACAGAGCAACTGCAATGAAATCGACACCCAAAGAAGCAGGCACCAAGACCGCGCCGGACCTGCAGACCCTGTTCCTTGAGCAATTGATGAAGACCCGCACACCGGTGTCGTGCTTTCTGGTCAATGGCGTGCGCCTGGGCGGGACGATCGAGAGCATGGATCGTTACACCATCCTGATCACCAACACCCGCGGTGGCAGTGCCCCCCAGTTGGTCTACAAGGCAGCCATCTCCACCATCTGCCCCGAGAGCCGCGCCCCTGCTCGCAGCTGAGTAGACGGCACTGACCGGGCGCACTGCGCCTGGTCTACCGAGCGCGAACCCTATGGGAAAACCTGTCCCTTCGAGCGACGCATTGGGCCTGTGGTGGCCCAAGCCGAGCGAACCGCATTTTCTACACGTCGTTGGCCACCCGCAGGGTGCCATGACGATGTGCGACTTCCCACAACTGGTCACCAAAGGGCATGTTTTTCAGGCCGCACCGGTGATCCTGCTCTACGGCAAGCACTGGAAAAAGAACAAGGGCTTCGGTGTGAGCCACATCCTCGAAGAGCACCACAATGAAATTCCGCTGGTCAAGAAGCTCGGCCGCGTGGTGTCGACCTGCCCCAGGCATCCCACCCCGGCCGCGGTGAGCGCTGTGGCCCAGTTCGTGGCCGACATCTGTGCCAGATATGCCGATATCGCCTGTGAATACGCGGGCATGCGTGGCGACCACCGCCCGCTCATCATCAAAAGCCGCAAGGGAACCGTGGTGCTGGAGTACCGCCAGTGCAATGAGACCGCCAGCCCCTACTACTCGGTGGTGACGGCAATGTCATCCACAAAAGCAAAGGGCACCGTGATAGGTGCCCTTTAGCAAGCTGAGTTCGACAGTCGGAACATCCCTTAGTTCGAAGAGTTCGGGAACAGGTCTTGCGACCACCACTGCCAAGACGCCCCGGTCGACGTCGTGCCAAACTGAGTGGGCCAATGAGTCCGGTACAGCCCCCCAAATGTTCTTGCAAGAACCAGCGGTGCGAAGTATACCAATCGGTAAACCGTTCGTCAAAGGCTCTTGCTGCCCGACAGATATGAGCGCGAGGAGATGGACAACACTCATCCCCGCCATGTTCCGTTAATTTTGAGCCAACGGACAGGCCACTAGACCTTCAGCGCGCCTCTGCAGCACATGCTCGTCGTTCCGTTTACCAGCCAACGGACAGGCATCTAGCCTAAGTTGAGAGAAACCGCACCTTGGGCACTGTTCCGTTTACCAGCCAACGGACAGGCATCTAGCCTCTAGTTTACCTAAGTCGTTGTCATTGCAACGGTTTGCACCGTTCGCAGCACGAAATTGCGCGCATTTGTCGCGGCGTTTTCGTCCTGGTCATGCACCTGTCCACAGCCCTCGCAGGTGAACATCAAGTCCTCGATCTTTCCATGCACATGCCCGCAAGCGCAACAGGTACGGGTGTTGTCCGTGGCAGGAACGGACACGAGATCCACCTTCTCGCGCGTGGCCGTCTGCTCAATGGCCAGCCTCAGTTCACTGGGGGCTGCCCACGTACGGTGCCGGCGCGCGGTCAAGGCCAGTTCATTGTCTTCGCCCTGCGCATTGCTCGTCGCTGCAATCATGCGAAAGTCGGTATCCACCAAGCCAATCAGCCCTGCCTCGCGAACCAAATTGGCGGCGGCATTGCGGTACAGGTGCTTGCGATGATCGACGGCCTTGCGCCGGATGTGATGCGCCTGCAAGGCCAGCTTGTGGGCATGGCGTGCGTATTCCTGCATCCGCTGAGCGAATTCAACACCCAGCACCGCATCGGCTTTGGCATGGGCCTCGCACAGATCCATGAGCAAAGAGGCGTAAGCACCCTTCGCGCGCCGCACCCTTCCAACCAGACGGGTGAACCAGGCGTCTGCATCGAGGGCAGACACCGCCTCGTCGGTCATGGCAGACCGGAACCAGGCCTGAAAATCGTTCGAGAGCGCATCGAGCTCGCCACGGATGCGATCGGCGCGCTCCATACGACGGATCCAGTGTTCATCCAGCGTGACGAACCGCACCTTCTCGCCAAGTTGCATGGTGGCCACCCGCAAGGCCTTGTTGCCTTGGCCATCACGCACCAGGCGGAACCCAAAATCCACACCGGCAGCCTTCTCGGGCAAGGCCGGCAAGGGCTCGTTGTCACCTTCCTCCCGGCTGAATGTGAAGACGATCTTCCACTCAAACTGCGACACATGCTTGGTCCGGGCGAGGGTCACGGTCTTCAGTGGCGCATCGCCCGGAAAATCCCGCCCCTGGTGCATCGTCACCAAGAAGCGCAAGGTCGGGATGCTCTTGTCCTCGGCTTTGTCCCCAGCGCGCACCGTGATGATCCTGCGTACACCGCCGTCGGACTTCTCTGCCTTCATGTGCGAACCCAAGTCCGCTGCGGTCGGTGCCTCGATCTTCAACAAGGAAGTCGAGCCGCCATAGATCTTGGCAAGACTGCCGCCGTCCACCGAAAACCGCACCCCCATTGAGCCCTCGCCGTCGAATCGGTGAAAACGAAGCGTGCGCCCCTCTTTCATGGCCTTGACGCGCGCAACGTCGAACCTGGCCAACACCGTTTCCGAGTGGCACCACCACAGGTTGCAATCCGCCACTGCGGCCTTGACCTTGGCGCGTCGCGCAAGCTCTGCAGCTTCAATCAGGGGTTTGGCTGCAGCCTTGGCCCGGTCTTTGATTTCCTTCATGGACCCGCGCACAGCCTTCAGTCGTGCACTGGCATCCTTGATTGCCTGCGCGTAGTTCGGTGCGGCGTCGCTCTTCTTGGTGCGTTTGGCTGCCCGGTCCTTGTTGCGCGCCTCGATGAGCTGGTCGATCAGGGCCTGCTCGGAGTCGCCCTGGGCCTGCAGCGTCGCCAACTCGGCATCACTGTCGAGCAGTGCCTTGCGGTAGGACTCGCGCGCCTCGTTCTCGATCTCCACGAGTTGGTTCCACAGCCGGTTCTGTGCCAGGAATACCTGCGTTGCATGCTCCTGCGCCGCTTGGCCGCCCATGAGACGTGCCCCGAAAGTCCGCACCGTAACCACTTTTGCCACTACACCCTCCAGTGAATTCCACGCCGGTAATGTACCGGGCTCGTGCGGGCAAAAAAAAACCACCGCAGAGCGGTGGTTTCAGGATGGGAAGAAGCAAGGGGCTGGCGTGGAGCCGCCTGGTCGGTCACATCAATCCGGACTCGCACATCGAGCGCGCGCCGCAGCTGCCGACAATCACATGGTCCATCAAATCGACGTCGATGTGGGACAGCGACATACGAATCTTCTGCGTCAGGGCCTCATCGGCCCTGGACGGCGTCAGATCCCCGCTGGGGTGGTTGTGGTAGAGGACGACCGCGCAGGCATTGTGGGCCAGTGCAGCACGCAGGATCTGGCGTGGGTAGACGCTGGTTGCATTCACGGAGCCACGGAACATTTCGACGTCGGCCAGCAGACGCATCTGCGCATCGAGAAACAGCACACCGAACACCTCGTAGGGGAGGTGGCCGATGCGCAGGCGCAAATAGCCCTTGATGGCATCGGGCGAAGCCAGGACATCACGGGCGCGCAGTTGGCTGGCGAATGCCCGCTGCAGCAGCTCCTTGGCCACACTCAGCTGAGGGTAGGCAAGGTACTCGCCGCGGCATTCGGACACGCCCGCAACACCAGGCACAGCCGTGTGGTCGGCGTCCAGGCCGAAAACCTCATGGAGAGACTTGTTGGCCAGCAAGGCCACCGCTTGGGGGCCACACAGGGCCGACAGCAGTTCGCTATCGGTCATGCCGGCTGCGGGAACGATGGCGGCGCCCGTAGCGCCAGAGGAGAGCATGGAAGGGTTGGTAGACATTCTTGGATTCCAGGTTGAAGACCCAAGACGGACTACTGGCCCCAGGGGCAAGTGTCGCCCTGGGCAGTTGAAGCATGGTCACCGGAAGGTGGCGACCGTTGAGATATGAGTTCCCCTATGGGGAGTGGGCATTGCGCCCGAAAGAGCCTCGATTGTATCGAGCTTGGCTGACCGACCGCAATGGGCCGCACTGCCCACCGGTGAACTTGCCGTAACTATGCATGCGCCGTAGAATCTACGCGCACATAGAACTCTACACGCACGCAGAATGGCGACAGTCCAAGACCTGATGGCTTCCATCAAGGGGCATAACGCCCCCACGCTGATCCGCATCGGTGAGGGGCAAGAGCTCGTATTCGAAGCCCAAGCCCTCAAGAACACCCGCGATCTGCGCTTTCTGATGGTGGAAGCAGCGTACGCGTTGAACAAGGCACCCGACCTTCAGCGCGCAAGCATCGCGGTCAAGACCGGCTCCACGCTATCGCAGCATGCCATCCAGACGGAAATTCAGCAGTTCCTTGCCCTGTGCCAGCCACCGATCGCCAATCGCCTGCAAATCGTCGATCTGCGCACCAAAGGTAGCGACACGCACTATTGGTCCAACGAGGTCTTGAGTCGATACCTGGACGAAAGCCAGCCCCCAAAACCCACCAAGGCCAGCCAGGAAGCCGTAATCGCCACCCTGCTGCAACGGTACTTGCGCGGGAATCTGCCCGGGCTGAGTCTGGAGGATCTGGCAAAGCAGACTGGTGCCGGCATCGCCACGGTGTACCTCGCCATCCAGCGCTACCAGACTTGCATCGAACGAACGCCCCACGGTGGCAAGATGCTGCTGCGCCTGCACCACTTCACCCGCAATGACTGGCGCCAATGGATTGAGCGCAGCAACCGGCTCTCCAGCGTGCATTTCATCGACCGCTCGGGCATGCCGCGCAGTGCCACGCGGCTGGCCAAGGCCCTGGCCCGGCTGCAGCGCGATGATCTGGCCATCGGCGGCATGATGGGGGCCATGCACCACCTCCCGGCACTCGATGCCACCGCCGCGCCACAGCTGGACATCCTGCTTCATGGATCGCCGCGCGCCGACCTATCGTTCATCGAACAGATCGACCCCGGGTTGAAGCTGACCAAAGACCCGCACGATCCCGCGCACGTCGTGGTGCACTTCATTGACAGGCCGCAATCGCTGTTTGAGCGTGAGGGAGAACACAACTGGGGAGCTTTACCGGACTGCATCGCCAACATGCAGCGGGCACGCCAGACCCACCAGGTCGAGGATGCGATCAATCTGATCCGACAGGCACATCAGGCCGAAACGAACGGCACTACAAGCCAGCAAGGGAGCGGCAAGTGACCCAGATCCTCAACGCCAATGCCGTTCTGCACCGACTCAGCCGGGAGCTGCCCGCGGCCTGCCGCGACCAGGTCATCATCGTTGGCAGCTTGGCCGCCGCAGCCCAACTCATTGCAGGCGACGAAACCGAACTGCGTACCAAGGACATTGACGGGATGATTGCACCCAGTGCCTGCGTGGTGGCCACCGGGTCAAGCTTGGCCACCACCTTGCTGGAGCGGGGCTGGCAGGCACAGGTCGACACCGACCGGTTTGCCCACCCGGCCGATGCCATGACCCCTGACGACAAATTGCCCGTGGTACGCCTGCGCCCACCCGGCAAGGACAAGGACGAATGGTTCCTGGAGCTGCTCGGTGCGCCGCCCGTGCTGGCCGCCGACGCACAAGGCCGCACACGCCGCTCGGAGCGCGTGCAAACACCCTCCAGCGACTTCGAGATCCCCAGCTTTGCCTACCTCGGGGTGACCCAATTCCGCCCGGTGCGCCACGAGAGCCAACTGCTGCTTGCGCGAGTCGAGATGATGGCGCTGTCCAATCTGCTGCACCACCCCAGCATTACCGATGGACGCATGCACGAGCCGATGGATGGGCTACGAATCAAGCGCGCCAACAAGGACCTCGGACGTGTCATTGCATTGGCGGTGCTGAGCGATCTGCAGGTCGAGGATGTGGTGCGGGGCTGGCCAGCCCTTTGGCGCCAAGCCATGCAGGAGCTCGATGCGCCGGCGCAAACCGTGGAGATGCTGCGCAGTGTCAACGCGGGCGTTCACCAGTTGCTGCAAAGCCCCGACGATCGCATGGAAGCCTTGCACGCACTCAACAACGGGCTGCTGTCGAGCCGCCCCTGGACTGACCAACAGCTGGAGATAGCCATTCGACGCTACCTGCTGTGGGTTGAATGAGCAAAAAAAAGCCCCGCCACCAATCCGAAGATCAGGGCGGGGCTTAGTCGATGGGGTGTCAGCGGCCGGTACCGGTTCAGCTGCAGGTGGATTCCAGAATGGAGGTTCCCGGCGGAGAAACACCCGGGTCCAGCACCATGCACAGACAGGCATCTACCTTCGGCTCATCCGCGGTGCCCAGCATGTCGATGGCATGGGCCGCAGGCAACTGGTTTTGGCTACCGGTAGCGATCTGCATGGCATGCTGGTGCAGCGCCAACGGATCGGAGACCGTCACGAGGATGGACACATTGCGCGCCTTGCTGCGAGCAAAGCAGGAAGCGCCCTTGGCATCGACATCCAGACGCAGCGCGGGCTGCAAGGCCGGGGATGCTGGGGCAGACGTGCGCGGCTTGACGCGTTCTTCCAGGTAGAGCTGGTAGGAGGCATCCAGCGCTTCGAAGACATTGACGCCGTGCTGGTCGCACCAATGGCGAATGTCAGCCAGCAAACTGGCCGCCAAGGATTGGCGACCATCGTCCGGATCGACATCTGCCAGCGGCGCGTAGAGCTCCGTCATCAGATCGATGCGCGCAGCGCGCGCCTGCAGCGTCGCATCGCCGTCGGGCAACACATCGACCGGTGCCAGGTGCCGCGCATTTGCAAACAGCTCCAGCTCGAACGAGGTGCCATGCACATCGACCACCTGAAAGCAGTTCGTGTCCTCAAACGTCAGGGGCTGGTCATCGAACACAGCGGATTCATCTTTGCCGCACCAATACAGCGTCCATTGCTGGCCGTCAGAGTGCAAGGCATTGACTTCAAACCCGTCAATCCGGGCGGTAGCGCACGCTTCCAAGAGCGCAAACAGGGTAGTGGTTTTCATGAAAGGCCTTTCGAGAAGAAAAGCCCAAGACACGCACAGGCCCATCGGGCGAGAGCACGCCCTGGGCAGTGGTGGGGATTGACCGGCAATCGGTCAGGGGAGGGGGCGACGACACCGGGAGGTGCCATTGCCAAAGAAAAGGGGGTATGAGTGACGCCGTACAGGCGCTGGCAGCAAGCCAAAAAGCAGAGCCATTGTAGCCCCGTGGCCATGCCACGACAACGCCCGCGAGGACAGTCAGTTCAGTCGTGCAGGTCGATTTGCCGGGGCCATGCCAGTGCAGGCGTGTTGGAAGGCCAGACGAAGCGCTGGAACACGCCGAAGGGCACCACATCGGCCAGCAGCGCAGCCAACGCATCGGCATCGAGCTCCCCGTGCAGCGCCAAGCGTCGGTGCAGCGTCACAAAAACCGCCTCATTGGCACGCAGAAAGCCGATCGCCTCCTGCAGCAGCCACTGGCGGAACAGGGTCAGGACCCGCGCGTTGTGCTGTACCTCGGCCTCCCCGGCGGGCTTGTCGAACAGGTAAAACCCATGCTCGACCATCGGGTAGTGGACCAGGTACGCACGGGCCAACGGCTCGAATGCGTCCAGATCACCGCTGGAGATCGGGGCATGCAGACCTCGGCCCACCTGCTCGCCGGCCATGCCGCCTACCAACATCCCCAGTTGAATGACCGTGGAGGTCTGCGTCTGGTGGAAGAGGGTGAACTGTTCGGACAAAGACTCGAATGCGCTGACTGCGCCGCCGATGAGATCCTCTCCGCCGAAGGAGGCCTCTTCCATGTTCCAGGAAACCTCCTCCCTGATCCATGCGAACGTGTCCTCGGGCAACACATTGCCCAGTCCGAAGAACATGGCATGGCCGGCCTCATGCATGGCCAAAAACTGCTTTTGTTCGGCGCCCACGGTGCGCTTGTAGCGAGCCAATGCCTTGCGGGTCATGCCGAACCCGGTAAAGCGGTTCCAGGCCGCCTCCTGTATCGCCAAGAGCTGCTGCACAGACGGCCACACGATCCACGTGATCAGGCTCAGACTGCCAAGCATCCAGTACGCCAGCGCCCCAGGCATCTGCAGACTGACGCCGATGATGGCCGCGGCCACCGGAATGCGGATCAGCATCGACAGGTAGCCGGCGCGAAACCCCGCCGCCATCAGGGCGGCATTGAACGTGGCCAGCAGATTGGTCAGGGCCAGTATCGTGAATGCCAGCGCGGCACCAGCGATGACCGTGAAAACCGCCAACGCGCGGGCGTCCAGGGTCTGTGCATCGAAATCCGGCAATGGAGCCATGAACAGGCCCAGTACGCCAACTCCCACCAACACCGCACGCCAGGCACGCACCAGCGCGACGAACCGCGCGGGATGGGACACGACTTGGCTGCGAATGTCACGCAAGAACAGCGCAATGGCCTTGGGCCATCCAACATGACTCGCCAATTGCCGCAGGGAAGCCAGCTTCACGGCCAGATCTGGTTGTTCGAATCAATGTCCAGCTCGGTCGCGGGGCGGCATATCACGACCTCATCAGCGTCACCGCCGACATTGACCACACCATCGAGCGCATGCTGCAGGCACCAGGCTCGCAATGCGGCCTTCATTTTTCCGTGATTCACATCGCAATAACGCAGCGTGAAGTCATTCATGCTTGCACCATCAAAATCCGCCATCTTCAAAGGACGCCGAACACGCAAGCACAGACGGTGCGCACTGCAATTGTTGGTTTGGGCCCATTCTTTGGCAATGATCGCATAGCGGGTTGCCTTGGCCTGGTTGCGCGTGCACCACAGTGCTTTTTCGTCGATGATGTCCGTGGCACTGGCGATGATGCCCTCATGCCAGATCAGCGTACCCGGTCCCAGGGTAACGATGACAGCGCCACTGACGGACCAGATGGCCAATAGCGCACTGGCCTGCTCCTGGGAGAGCGGGCTGGGAGTGACTGGCGCAGCCGGGGCCGTCATCGCAGGCGCACAGGACTGGACAGCGCTTGTCTTGGGCGCAAAAAGGCGCGACACGAAATCGGCCAAGGCACGAAAAACGGACATGCGCGGTTTCCTAACGTAGTCGGGTTTGGAAGGCAGCCCAGCACTTGGCACAGCGCCACTTGCCAGCAGAGGTTTCAACACCCCCATTGACGGGTCTCGGTGCCTTGCAGGACCCGATGCAAAAGCGTTGGGCGACTGGGGCTGGCAGCGTCTCATCGGCTTGTCTGCCTTGGGGAACTTTGCGGGCGTTCATGCAACAGACGGACGGTTCAGCGGACGCTGGCGCGCACCTTCCCATTGGTGTTGTCGCCGATCAGGTCGACCCGTTGGCCGATCTGGAACTGCTCCTGCGTATCCTGTTCAACGACCGCAATCAAGCCGCTGTCCAGGCGCAACGTGATGCGCAGTCGCTGCTCGGGTCGGGTGAGGTGTTTTGCGGCCTGACTGCCCAGCGCAGCGCCAGCGGTACCAGCCAACGCCCGTGTGCTCCAGTCGCTGTCCTTGGTCAGCCATGCACCGGCAATGCCGCCAGCGAGACCACCGAGCAATTGCGCGGTGCCGCCCGATGGGTTTTCGGGAGAGAACACCTGCAGGTCCGTAATGACCCCGGGGCGCACCAAGGCGGACGATCCCACTTCCGCAGCAGCAGGAGAGGGATGGGCGCTGGTTGGGGCTGGCACGGTTGGCGATGGCACAGCCCCCTGGGGCTGCCCAGCACCCAATGCCATGGCGCAAGAGCATGCCACGGCCAGGCACGTCGGTATCGTCAGGCGTAGAAGTGAGCGCGCGATCATGGCTGCCCCGTCAGAAGCGCAGGCGCATCTTGGCCTCGGCGCCCAACTTGTAGTCCCAGGTTGCAGTGCGTTTGCCAAAAAGCAACATGGACCGGCTGGGCTCCACGGTAGCGGACACTACCTTGGCGTTGTCGGGCAGGTGGATGCGTATGACGCCCTCGGGCTTGATGCCAAGGCTCTTGTAAACAGGCTCTGCGTTGGTGCCGGTCTGCATCACCGCATCGGTGTTGCCCGAGAGGTCACGGAATACACCAAAGATCGGCATGTCAGCCAGCAACTGGTCCTTGCGCGCGGAACGCACCGCCTTGATCTGGAAGCGGCCATCCCCCAGGTACTTGGCTGACTGGAACTCGGGTCGCTTGCCAAGTGCCTCAGCGATCTGGCGCATGTTCGACTCCTGCTGCGCAGACAACCCCTGCTTGGTCGCCTGCATCTGCTGCAGCGCCTCGCTGATAAACACCTTGCCTTCAAACGTGAGATCCACGCTGCCGTCTTCGTGGAAATCGACATCGAGGGTGAACTTCTCGGGATAGAAGCAGCCACCCAAGGCGGTAACGAGGGCCAGCATCGACAGCCAGCGCAAAGAATGGGTAAAGAATCGAAGGGACATCTTGCGAGCGACAGAAAAGGGTCTTTATAATGCAGTCCGGGGCGGGCCTGCTGTGGCCCGTTGTTCCGGTGAAGAGCAATCAACATTGGTTCAAGGCTGCCGGACCTTTACGGGTTCCTTTCGACCGCAGTCAACAGCACTTAGAAGCGCCGAAAGGCGCTTTTTTGTTTTTGCCTGCACCAAAAACGGGCGAGACGATGATAGGTTGACGAAACCCCCTGAATTGGTATTTTTGACAGGTGCAAAAGTGGCATCGGTGGCATAAAATGCTGCTTCTACAAACGCCGGCGGGCGACTGACGCTACTCAAACCCTTGCAACGAGGGAATCTACACAGCCCCACAAGGGAGGCTGTCTAGTTGATATTGAGTAGCGCTTTGACCACAAACTCCAATTTTCAACTGCCGTTGACGCCCGCGCCTGGTGGGCATTGGCTCCTCGGTAACGCATGGTGTTCCCGATGATGACGGCGTTCACCGATACATCCCGGCCCATGGAAGGCCAGCAACCAACGTCCAGGTTGGAATGGCTGGCGCACGCGGCGTTGCACACCATGCAGCTGCTTCGCATCGGCCCGTTTGGCAACCAGCAACGCATGTGGCAGCAGGCCATGGAGTCATCGGGCCACCTGCTAAGCAGCCAGATCCCCCTGTATGAGGCGTTCGCCAAGTACGAGCGGGAAGGCAAGCACGAAGCCGGCTACGCATTGCGCAGCTGGCAGAACCAAGTCATCGAGCCTGCGCTGTCGATGGTGGCCGACATTCTCAGCGATCTGCATGTCTTCAGTGACCACCCGTTGATCGTCCAGCGCGGGTTGTTCCAAAGCGGGTTGTTGCCAGGACAGGCGGCCAGCCGCATTCTGGATTCGCGCGTGAGCGTAGCCGCGGCCGTGGCCAAGCTGCTCGAAGGCGAGTCCATCCAGACCTTGCGCTGCCCGCCGAAGTGGAGAGACGCAGGCTGGATCAAGCAATCTCCCGCCTACGTATCCTGGCAGATCGACGCCCTGCGAGGCCATCCGCAGCAGCCGGTGGTGTATCCGGTGAGCAACGCCCAGTGGAGCATCGACATCCGTCGCTGGAACGCGCCATTGCGTGTCACGCTCAACGCCCAGGTGTTCGATGCTGATGTACAGCAAAGGCTGTGGACCCTCAACCACGTCAAGGTGATCGGCACCATGCTGTGGCACCCGAAGATTCCGTCGATCAGCAATGCTTTGCTGCGCAACATCGCCAACACCGATCCGGCAGAGAAGGGCATCGCTGAACTCTCGCGCTACCTAAAGGAGCACGAAATCGAGGCGATCGCAGGGCCCATCGTTCTGATCGACGCCATCGAGAAATCGAACGACGTTGCCCACCCGGAGGTGGTGCACGCCATGCAATCGCTGGTCGATGCGCTCTTGAAGGTGCACCTGCCCGGCCAGAAGGTCGGAACGATTGTCTGGAATGCCCTGCCGGCACCCTGGTTGTATCCCCCTGCGCGCGACGAGTTGGTTCCCGACGACTGGAATGCCTACGAGGCCGCCTGTGCCACGGTGTCACAAGCTCTCAGTCGCATCTCGGCAGGCCTGCGTGAGCAGCAGGGGCATGCCATGACCAGCATCAATCTTCAATGGGAGCGTCGGCGCTGATGGTCTCAGTAGCAAAAGCAGTTCGCAAGATCGTCCACCGGTTGGTCAACGCAAGGGAGCCGGTAGACAGTGAGATCCCGAGTGAGCTCATCGTGCCAAGTCGCGCCGAGCGCGAGCAGGACTTGGAGCAAACCCTGCAGGCGATAGCCCGCAACCAGTTCGGCCTGCCGGTCAAGGTTGCTGTCTTCAAGCGCGTCAAGAGCAATCGGGGGCAGGTGCTCGCCCTGGTTCGCATGCAAGCTCCCGACCTGCCAGCCCCACAGGACCCACAACAGTTCGTGCAACAACTCGTCTTGGCGTTCAACACGCGGGCCAAGTACAGCTTCCAAAAGCACATTGACTATGCCATCTGGAGTGACCTGGAGAGCAACCCCACACAGGTACACAGCCAGTGGGACGTTGTGCACCGCACGTAGCGCATCAAAAAATCAGAATTGGATGCGAAAGTTCAATTCAAAGTGCGAAAGTTCAATTCAGAAATGCGAAAAGTCGCACATGAATTGAACGATTCCGGAACTGGCGAGTCAACCCAATCCGCAGCCCGCTCCGTTATGCTTTGGCAAACAATCAAACGCATGGCAGGGTGGACGTGAAACAAACCGAGGGTGCAGCAGCAGGACCAGACAAGGCCGCTGATTGGGTCGATCGTAGCCATCGGCTCATGGCCTGGGCGGTGACAGCCGCTGAGCGGCGCGCAACCTACATCGGCAGTTTGCGCACCGACCAGACCGGACTGGCCTGTCAGTGTGTCTGCCCGGCGTGTGGTGGCCAGCTGCAGGCCGTCAACGCCGGCAAGAGCCTGCAGGATCTGCCAGCGGGCAAGTCGCTTCGACCGCACTTTCGGCACCACACCGGCCAGCAACAGGACTCATGCCTGGTTAGAACTTCCCAGCTCGTGGCGCTGCAGTTGCTCGTGCAGGAAAAGGTCATCCATCTCCCAGCGCAGACCAGTCGCTGGACAGTGGGGGGCGCCAGCGGGCAGATGTACACCGGCACGGCCACCAGTGCGGGGTTTGCGGCGCGTATCGTAGAGCGCCAATGGGTAGACGAGCATGAGGCCAAAATCACGCTGGACAATGGCCGGGTGGTCTGGTTGCGGCTGTTCGGCACTACGGGAGTGGGCGTGCCAGACAGCGGCGACGGTGTCGTGACCGTCCAGGTTGACGATCCGGAAGTGGCCACGTGGCCGATTGAGAAGATCCTGCAGTACGCCCAGCTCACCGGCGCGTGGATGTGTTGGGAAAAGCATTGGCAGGATTCGGAGCTTGAAGAGCAGGCCCGGATGGCGGCCGAAAAGGAGGCGCAACACTGGTGTGACCAGATCCCTCCAGACTTGGATCTACCGGAAGGGCTGACGCACGCTCAACGCTCGGAAAGTGTCTTGCATTGGCTCATCAAGGGTATCTTGGAGAAGGCCCAATACTTGGCTACGCCAGACTTCCATGACACCGTGACACGCTACATGCCTGACCAGGACAGGGAGACGCGCGGGGTCTACCTTGAAGAAAAGGTGTATCGCATCAGCAATGCGCGACTGGAACACCGCCTGCAGGGAGTGATACCCGATGTGATCTGTACTGCGTCGCATGGACAGGAGTCCATGGAACTGATGATCGAGGTGGCGGTTACCCACAAGGTCGATCACGCCAAGTCCGCGCGCATCCGCAGTCTGGGGCTGGCCTGCATGGAGATCGACACTCAGCGCTTGGGCAAAAGCGGACGAACCACTGTGGATGAACTCCGTGCCATGGTGCTCAACCACACCAAGAACAAGACTTGGATTTTTCATCCGGAGATTGAGAATCGCCGCCGTTCGGCGGAACAGTATCTCGCGGAGATGTACGCCGAGCAGGCAAGGGATCTGGCCGAGGAACAGGCGCGCACGGAATGGCTTCGGACCCTCAATGATGAGGACTTGCTGCAGGAATACCTGCAGCTTTTGCGCCAAATATGGGCTGGTCATACCCCACGCGACAGTCAAGGCAGGATGTGCCTGCCTACCGATCTCGTGAACCAACTGGAGGAGCGCAAGTTTCGGGGAATGGACGCCACCGCCATCACCGTAAAGCGGGGTCTGCTCTGGATGCTGGATGCCATCGTCAACCAGACTGCGCAGGACAGTCCCGTGGCGCTTTTGGAAGAGGCAATGACCGCATCGGGACCGATTCGTCTGGAGTCCTACGTGACCATCATCGGGGCAGCGATCAACATGTACGCGCCTCCAGTGACCACAGATGAAAGAGAGCGGATGCAGAAACTGCGCGGCATCATCAAGCAATCCGTGGCCCTTGGGGAGGCGACCTACACACGAACCACCCAGTATGACAGGGCGATGTACACGCTTTTCCCGCTCCTGCAGGAGCCGCTGCAGACCAACAAAGGTACGCAGGAAGTTGCTTCGCGCGTGCGTTTGCAACGACACATGCAGCAGCGCGAGCAGGAACAAAAGCAAAGGGAACTGCAAGAGCGAGAACAAGCCACTAGGGAGCGGGAAGAAGAGTTGCGAACCCGCTTCGATGAAATCTCCCTCTACTACGGGTGGATGCCCCGAGAAGGCTGGCCGCACGATCTGGCAACCACGGAAAAGCACGTGGGGCAAAGTACCAGCCGAAATGACATTGTGCGTACGCTTCCTTGGACAAAGGTGTTGGAGTCCGCATGGCAGGCCAGAGAGGCCGGGCACACCCTCACGCAATGGCTGCAAGCACAGAGTCCAAAGAGCGTCTATGACATAGATATTCGACTGCGCTTGCTGCAATCAGCCTGGATGCTGCACAAGAAAAAACCGCAGAGGGTTGTCAGCCGGTAGGTGCTGGATTCGGAGTCAGTGTGCGGTTTGTCCCAAACTGGCTCGGACAGCAGCGATATGGGGTGCAAGAGCCTTCTCCAGCCGTGGCATGTGATCAACAAGCCATGCAATCATCTCGGGCCAGTTCTCCTGGTTTCGTCCATCAAAGGCCTTGGAGTAGGTAATGGCGCTGGCCTTTAAGTCATCCATCCGCAGCCACTCCAACGGTGCACCAAACACAGACTCAACCTGTTCCTTCTTGGCGTGCAACGCATCGAATATCCGTTTGTTGACTTCAACGGATTCACGCTTGTCAATGTAGAGGCGAACGCGGATTTCCTCAAACCGGAAGATCATCTCGTACCAGAGACCGGCGATACCGGAACCGGTACCTGAAGTGCCGCGACCGCTGGGCGTCACATTGTCGAAAATCCGGCACGACGACTCCTTCATGGCCTTCAGAGTGGCGGACCAGAACGCCAGCCGGATCGTTTGTGCTTCGCCAACGGCGCGCTCACTTGCCTGCTCGGCCGCTTCTTTCTCTGCCAGGCCAATC
Source organism: Curvibacter sp. APW13 (assembly GCF_032337135.1). Classification (NCBI taxonomy): domain Bacteria; kingdom Pseudomonadati; phylum Pseudomonadota; class Betaproteobacteria; order Burkholderiales; family Comamonadaceae; genus Curvibacter; species Curvibacter sp. APW13. The sequence continues at coordinate 16,017 of NZ_JAVXZZ010000005.1, forward strand.
ATGTAATCGGCCGCTTCTGGCATCGGAATTACTTGGTCGATGCGGAACAGGATCTCGTTGCCCAGTTTGTAGCTACCAACCTTGAAGCACTTGAGCTGCAGCCCGTGGCCCAGTAGCCACATGACGGTCGACGTGACCTCCTTGCGAAACTTGGTGGCCACCATGAACACACGCTGGGTATTGCCGGCGTTCAGGCGCAACTCGTCGATCTCAGTGCCGTCGTAGAACTCGATAAGCTTTTCCCGAGCGTTGCCGCCACCATGGCGATCAAGATAGCGTTGGTAGATCTCGACGATCTGATCCCGTTTGAGGCTGGAGCAATAGGAGGCGTACTTCAAGGCCTGCCAAACAACATCCCGGCCAGAGTCCAGCTTGTTCTCGATCACCACCAGTTGCTGGTTTTTGTCCAAGGCGAGCAGGTCCAGTCGTTCGCTGGTTTCGTCAAAGCCGTCGAACTCTTTCTGGATGATGAGCAGCTCTTCGCCCAACGCGGAAGGGGTGGCAGCAAGCCACTCCTGCAGGTGCTTGCGTTCCTGGAAGCCAAAATCATTCAGGCTGCGTTCCTCCAGGGCAATGATTCGATTGTTTTCTTGGTCAATTTTGTACACGGAAGCCTCCTTGCGGCGCCGGTGCTTTGGGCACGGCCTGATGTGCACAGCATACAGCCTGAGCCGCGCCGCTGGCTTGTGCATCAGGGCCGGTTGAGGTGATAATGCAGGCTCTTTCCGGTCGGTGCATTCGCATCGCCAAACTCATATTTCTCAACCCTGCAGGGCTCCCCGAGTCGCTGTAGCGGCCACCAGGGGCCCCATCACGGAGTTCCCAGCGGTGAAAACACCTCACCAAAGCTTCAGCCAGCGCCTCTAGCGTTGGCTTCGCCCTGCACTGCAGGGCACCCTCCATGCCCATGCGGGACACATCGTCCCGTGGGGCTGGTGTGTCTGCATGGGTTGTTCAACATCGGCGTGAGAGCGCCAAGGACACCTATGTACACCATCAAAAACACGCAAGTCAGCATCAGCGTCAATTCGCTGGTTCAAGCCATCTTCCTGCTCAATGATCGTTCGACTGAGAACGACCTGATTCGCTTCCGGCTCAATGATCCGCTGCACCTCGAAGCCTACGACGGCCGCCAATGGCCGGTGGCCTACCAGACCGGCGGCTACATGGGCTACCCCAAACTGCACGACGGCCAGTCCGCTCTGGATTGGCTCGACCGCATGCTGGTGGAGGTTCGCCTGCAGACCATTGCAGCGGACGGCACCGTATTGCCGCCGCAGCGCATGGCGCGCAGTGTGTGGAACGGACTGCAATCGCTGCATGAGTTGGTCAAGGGATACGGGGAGATGTTCACCCAGCAGCAACGCCAGAAAGACCTCCCCACCACAGACCTTGGGCAAGAACCACTGATCACCGCCTATACAGGCAAGTTCACGACCTATTTCGGCTATGGCCCTCGGGGGCCTGGTCGCAACGTGATGCAAAGCGGCAACCACGAGTGGCATGTCGCCCATGCTTTGCTGCGCGGTGAAGACCTGCCGCAGGACATCTTGGACGACTACGCCACGATTGACTGGGTGCGCTCAAGCAATGTACGTGAAGTGGATTGGGTTGAGCACCTGTTGCAAAAGCCTTTTCTGCGTGGGCGCTTCAAGCACGGCCACCATCTGCGCTTCGTCATGGACATTGCGGGCAAGCCCGACTGCAGCTACAAGGAAGTCACCGCCGAGAATGCGGGCTACCTGGCCAGCATGCTCAACGGTTTGCCGAATCAAGATCCGTGGCGCGAGATGGACGATCTGTTCTACGAAAAGGGAATCCTGACGCTACGGCCTCCCTACGATCTCGAACTGCCAACGCTGGATGACGGCGTCGCCGTCGATGATCTGGCGCGAGCCATTCACACCGAAATCGTCAACAAGGCGCGCAAGGACCAGCTCGCCTACGTGGAAGAGCGCATCGCCCAAGGGGCAACCCAACGGGATGTGGACTACCAGCGCCGTCGTGTGGACACCATCGAGCGTGAGCACAGTTTTGCCTACCCCAACAAGGTTGCCAGAGCAGTGAAGGCGCGCGACATGCACTTCCTGGTGGAGGTTTTGGATTCATCGAACAACGTGTCCACGCGGCGTGCCATCAAGCGCGTGTACGGCATCGAGCTCGAACGTCTGGCCTCTGCCAAGCGCATCCGCGAAATCTTCCGCCTCGCCGGCTACAACGATGATGCTGAGTATGCGCAAGCGCGCGCCCTGTACGACACCCAAGTGGCGACAGCCAAGGCGGAGCAGCAGGCGCAGCAAGCCATCAAGGATCGCGAGCGTCAGCGTCAGAACCTGACGAACGCGATGAACGCCAAGCGGGTCACATTCGAAGGCGAAAGCATGACCATGGCGGCATTTCTCCAGCGCGTCATTGCCGCAGGCCACAACCGCGTGACCAAGGGGCAGCGTGGTGCCGTGCCACGGTACTACCTGACCAATGACGCTGGCCAGGGCTACGTGCTCGATGCCAAGAACGGCGAACTGGACTACGCCCGCATGCTCCTGGAGCAGGTGGACATCGACCGGACTGCCGCGACCAAGTAACTCACTTCAACCCTCAGGGGCCCACCAGCCCCTGGGGCTGGCTGTGGCCCTGCAACACCCTCGCAGGAGAACCCATGACCACCAACGCTGTGTATAGCAGCCCGGCAGCCATTCGCTTGGCCAAGCAAGCCACCCAAGCGGCCAAGGCCGAACTCGATGCCACTCCACGCCATCTGCTGGACCGTGGCAATCCCAACCATCCCGACAACTTCAACGGCCTCACCACGAAGCAGTTCGAAGTCGGCGGCGTGAAATTCAGCGCAGTGCGGTTTGATCGTCCGATCCCGCACTGGCGCGTCCGCACCGATGAAAACGGTGTGGTCTTCGAAGCCGGTGCCGGTGGAATTTCCAACGTCAGCGTGCCCAAGATGCAAGCCAGTTTGCAGGAACTGCTGGACCGCGTGTCCGGTGGAGACGTTGCCGACTTTCGCCGCCGCTTGAGCCTCGCCTGACCCATCCCACCCCCCAACAGCCAGCCCCAGTGCTGGCTTCATTTTTTAGGAGCATCCCATGATGAAAGAGAAATTGGATCGTACAAAACAATTCCAGCCAAGCCCTACGCAAATTGCCGCAGCGCAGCTGGTCTTCATGGCCATGGCCTTGTTGCAGACCATTGAACCCATCGTGGCTGCGTACAAGAACGCGATACTGGCCGAAGGGCAATGGCGCATCGGTCGGCATCAGGACCGCCTCGGCGACGAGGTTGTCACCGACCACAAGCAGGCATATCTGCTCAATGACGAGGATTTCGCCACCTACGACGCGCTGTGCAAGCTGGCCCGTGATCGGCTGGGCCTTGTCGTGGAAGATCCCGAGCAATGCCCTCTATTGGTGGCACAGGACGTTTTGGTGCAGACCCAGATGCTTCTCGTCTCCGAAATGGAGCCGGTGAAAAACATCACCTGGGACATGTTGCTCAATCGTGGTTTGGCAACACTGCACGAGTACATCGAGCTGACCCTCAAGCTGCTGGCACCGTACTGCAAGAGCACTCTCGCTCCGCCGCAGCACCACTGGTTGCTGGCCTGGCGCGACCATGTTCGTGCAGGGCGTGCGAAGACTTGTGGGCATGAAACGGGCGTGAACACGTGCAGTCGCCCTGGGCAGTCTGGCATGACGGTGATGGACTGCGTACGCTGCAAAAGCGGCACGCAACAGAATCGCTTTGCCTGGTTGTCGCATCGGCTGACTGTTCTGACGCGAGCCAACGCAAAGGAGGCAGCGTGAACACCACAGACATCGATCTGGCCCAGTTCCAGATCATCCATGCGCGTGTGCCCCAACGGCCATACTTCGATCCAGACCCCCTGCGTGCACTGTTGCAGATGCTGGAGTCCCAACCGCTTGATCCACGTTGCGATATGCGCGATCTGAGCGAGTGGGGCTCTGGTGAAGAGCAGATGCCATTCCGGGGCGCTTGCTGGGGACACTGCAAGTACGTGCCGATTGAGGGAATCCACCACCAGCGCCGCCTCGTTGCCACCAAGCCGATTCACCCAGACCATCCTGAGGCTGTGCGGTTCTGGGGGAATTTCTTCGAGTACAGCTTTTCATTCGAGCTGGATACCGACGACAAGGCGTTGATTGCCTTTCTGGATGCGCGCATAGCCGAGAACATGGCCACGCCGGCATACCAAGCCGCCAAAGACAAGATTGCGCAGCGCCTGAAGCGTTGCCATTGAAAGCCTAACTGAAGACCCTGTATGTGCGCCGTGATGGCCGGATACAGGGTCTTTTTTGTTGCCCATTCATTCGCCATTCGCTAAACTCAGAACCTCTTTCGTGGCGCAATGCCCACTCCCTTCTCGGGAACTCATATCAACCGGACGTGCTGTACAGCACGACCAATCATCAACTGCCCAGGGCGACTCTTGCCCCTGGGGCCAGTAGTCCGTCAGGGCCTTTCAAAAGGAAGTACGGACCATGCCGAAAAAACCCAAGCAACCGCCAGTGCACGAAGTTCGATTTCTCGAAAAAGTACGCGACCTGGTTGCAAGCTCAGACAGAGCTCGCGAAGAAGCGGAGAGCTACGCTGAAATGATCTCTGACCCCGGGCTCAAGGCGCAAGCCGAGAAGCTTTTGGACCGCTAGTCAGCAACAGCAGGCCTTTGGCCTCACCCGACCGCTAGCCGGTCACTTTACCAACTGCCCGGGGCGAACATTTGCCCTATGGGCGGGCGTTCTTACTTGGGCTTCCAACAAGCAAAGGAGAACGCAATGCAAATCGGTACACCCGAGGGCAGCGCAATTGCGCCTGGTTCACAGGCTTTCATCAACCTCAAGGATTCCATCCACGAACGCATTGAAACAGCCATTCAAACGATCCAGAACTTGATCGGGCAGGGCTACGCGATTGTCATGACGCTGAGTTCCGGGAAAGATAGTTCAACCACCACGATGCTCGCTCTTGAAGCAATCCGACGCATGAAAGGGATCAAGCAGGCACCGCACTTTATTTCGTCGTCTTCGACCTCGGTCGAGAATCCAGAAATCGAGAATGCATTACTGCAGATGCACGAGGACATCGCCGCATGGGTGTCGAAGCACGAATTGCCAGTTCAGGTTCGAATGGTCGAGCCGCACGCAGCATCTCGCTTTGTGGTCAATGTGGTTGGTCGTGGCACTTTGCCGCGATTCGTCGAAAACGGCTCAAAGCGCACATGCTCTCAGGACTGGAAGGTCAAGCCACAGCAGCGCCTGGCCCAGGAAATCATCGACAGCGTGCTTGCCGATGGGTTCAAGGAGACGGTGACTGTTTTGGGCACGCGATTTGACGAGTCCTCACATCGCCAGGCAGCCATGCGCCGCCGCGGTGATGATGACATGCGCCCAGTGCGCAACCCGGACGGGTTTCTCACTCTTTCCCTGATCGCCCAATGGTCTGAAAGTGACGTGTGGGATTTCCTGTCGATGTTCCTGGTCGATGAAACCACGCCCTTTGATTCCTACGTCGAGGCCGGCGCGGTTCGCCGCATGCTGGACCTCTATCGTGACGGAAACGAAGGCACTTGCGGCATGTTCATGTCCGATGGACGCCGGGCACCGTGCGGCAGTCGATTCGGATGCTGGACCTGCACGATCACTGGTGATCGTGACAAGTCGATGGAGTCGATGCTCAACGCAGACCCACGATACGAATACATGCGCGGTCTGTCCGACTTCCGAAACTTCCTGATCGCTACACAGTGGGACATGGGGCGTCGGGAGTTGGTAGGCAGGACGCTGAGCGATGTCGGACACATCGCAGTTCGTCCCGATGTCTACAACCTGCGCATGCGACAAGACATGCTGGGGTACTTGATCACCCTGGACGTTCTCGAAGAGGAACGGGCACAGCGCATGGAAGACGATGTTGCAATGGGGCTCGTGCCGGCGACCAGTGAAAACCTGCGGATGTGTGAACCTCAGTTTCGTATTGTTCGCGAGTCTGACTTGGTGCTGGTCGACTTCTTTTGGTCGATGCATCACTACGCCAGTTCGGCCTTTCCGGCGCTGCAGATCTGGTACGAGATCCGCACACTGGGGCGTCGCTACACGATTCCGCGGCTGGCAAAAATCGAACGCGACGGGCGCGAGATTGAGCGGCGATGGGTTGCGGTGGGGGCGTGGAATCAGGACGCCCCCGTCGACGGCTTGCGTGACTACAAAGCTGAACTCTGGAATCCATACCTGCATCCCGATCGCCCCGTCAAGAACATGCAGCTCGGCAACGAGCGCTTGGTCTACCACGAGACGGGAGACACGCTGCAGGTTGAAGCGTGTGACGCGGTCTTGTTTTTGGACACGTACTGTAGTGGCGACATGCCGTTTCAGACGCAGCATCACGCAGCTATTGAATCCGCAAGGTTCTGGTTGAATGAGTCGATCATCAAGCTGCCACAGGGAATGGCGGGTCGGTATCAAGAAATGGCCAAGCGGGGCCAGTACTTTGCCAACTTGGCAGAGAGGCTGAACCTGACACCGCAGGAAATGGATCGCTATCTGAAGGAACACTCGATTTCGGAAGGCGAGCACAATGCGCTCTTGCAATCACTAGGGTCCGTGCCAGATCCACAGTTCGATCTGTTTTGAGCGCGGCGCATGGGCCTCTCTGAACTGGGCCCGATGACAGCCTGAATAGACACAACACCCCCGCACCTGGTTACGACCAGGTCGCGGGGTTTTTTTTTGCTCACGCGAATGGATCGTAAATGGAAAGAACAAGTTTGCTTGCAAAGCCCGTCGCTGCAAAGGCTGCCTAACCGTGGATTGCTTCCGCACCTGCCCCTGATCTGGAGCCGCTGGTGTGGCGGGCACTCGCAAAACACCAAGCGGCGCACCCTGGTAACGGGTGAACTGCGCGAGTACAAGGCCAACGATAGTACAGGTCCACGTCACCAAACTCTACCGCAATGCCGGTTTGCGCGGCGGTAGCAGCCACTCTGGGCGGCGTACCTTTGCCTCGCGTGTACTGGAACAGACCGGCGAAATAGAGGTGGTGCGCAACCTACTGGGGCACGACGACATTTCGTGCACGGAGCGCTACTTGGACGTGCGACCAGCTACGCTGGAAGCGATGTTTGCGGATGCAGTGTAATGTAGTCACATTGTTAGAACATCGGGATTTGACTAATGCAGTCCAATGTTGTAACATTGTTTTAACTGGAGTCATTCATGGAAATTGCAATTCGGAACATCGGGAACAGCAAAGGGGTTGTGCTGCCAAAGCCGTTTCTGGCCCAGGTCGGGCTGGATGGACAGGCGACAGCAAGCATCGATGTCGAAAACGGGGCCATCGTTTTGCGTAAGCCTGCAAAAGCAGTTCGTGCTGGCTGGGCAGAGGCGGCAGCGGCCGTGTCGGCAAAGGGTGGCGATGCTCTACTGATGGGTGAGTTCGGCAACGCAGAAGATACGGAGATGGCTTGGTGAAGCGCGGCGAAATCTGGCTCGTGAACCTGGACCCGACCGTGGGCAGCGAAATCAAGAAGTCACGCCCCTGCGTGGTGGTGTCCCCGGCAGAATTGAATGACAACCTGCGAACTGTGATCGTGGCGCCCATGACTTCGAAGGGCTTTGCCGCTCCGTTTCGAGTGCCAGTGACACACGCCGGAACCAAGGGCTTGATCGTGCTCGATCAGCTTCGGACGGTGGACAAAGTGCGTTTGGCCAAGAAGCTGGGCGCTGTGTCCGCAAAGACGTTAACTGCGGCGTTGGTGACTCTGCAGGAAGTATTCACAGAGTAAGAAGGAAACCATGATTGGGATAGTTGGACTACTGATCGGAGTGTTAGGGGTGACCGTGGCATTTTGGCCGAAGATTAGCTGGGTTCTGTATCAACGAAGAGTGTTCGCGGCTTATACGCAAAAGGCAGCAGAACGCTGGCATCAACTCAGATTCGCCGGTGTGACTGAGATTGCCATAGTGTCCACGTTACTGAACGAGTCTACGTTGAAGTTCAGGCAAGCGTGGCTAAAAACCGGGCAGCCCTCTGCCATGACGCAGGCATACCAAAATTTATGCGAACAATATTGCAGCAAGCTAGAGTCTTTGGCCAATGACGCAGGCACCATTCCGAAGCCAACGGCACACTATGCAATTCTTCGGTACAGACGCGCGGTGGTCGCTGCCTTGCGGCTGCGGACGTCTATGTTCAGGGATGTTTGTCCATTATTTATCCTGATTACAGGTATGGCGTTGATGGGCTACCACCTCCAGTCAGAGGTGGATTCAGTTGAGCTTCAACAGGCAACAGAACAAAACACTTGCGTTGCTGAACAAGTACGCTATTGGCGCGACCTGCAAAAAAGGACACCCAGCGAGATCATCTTTGCCGCAATTAAAGCGTCATGTTCTGAATAGTAGGAAAGCATGAACATCGCATATTGGAAGCACGTGGCCACGCGCCTTGAGTCACTTGACCAGGATGAGTGCCGGGAAGCCTTGAGCCTGGTCAAACGGGTGTTGGAAGACCCGGAAAAGTTTGATGGCGTCAAGCAGACTTTCGTCGTCTGTCACCACCTGTGGGGCTGCGTGACGCGAGCGCTTGATCATGGTGACTTCAACGAACAAGATGAAGCTCAGGTGTATGCCCTTGAAGCGGAGATGGCCGGGCATGTATGGATCGCCAGATTGGCGCTGGGTTGGGTAATGCGGTCTTCGTCTGCTCCAGTAAGCGAACCCACGTTGGCCGAGATCGGCCTGTAACCGAGGAAACCAGTGAACCGCGAAACCCTATGGCCCATTGTTCGTGAGCGAGCCACGATGGATCGCCTCGACTATCTGGACGCATGGGGCAATACGGGTAATGAGGCAGTGCTTTGCGAAACGCAGGCAGAAATAGACCGCTTCAATGCTCTAAAAGGTGTGGGCTTTAAGGATGCGTTGCGAATGGATCGTGAGGGGGTTCGACTTGCATTCCTCTCAGCCGAATGCTGGTACTCAGGTCTTTATGACGCTCAAGTGGGTCAGGAAAAGAGAAAAGCACTTGCCGCGTACAAGCGAGTGCGCGAGGTCAGGTTGAAACTCTTTGGGGAAACACAAAACGAGGCAATGATGGAGCGCTGCGTAAGCGTGCCCATTCACAAGGTGGGGGAGCTAGTGAAAAGCGGGCTTGCGCCGACCGAGTTTCTTGCTACTTTGAAACATCATTAGAAATCGAGGAAACCAGCCGGTGAAAGCAAACCCAAAATTCGACGCGTTGACAGCTAGGTGGTGGAGCCTCACGACCAAACAAGTCCGTGACTATGCTTTGTCGGCTAGAGCATATTCTGGTGAGCGGGGGCGCTGGGGTGATTACTCCCGCACCAAGCGGCGTGAACTGCGTGAGCTTTGTTCGATCCGCCGCGACGTTCATCGTGCTGGTACCGCCATCTGAACATCGAGGAAGCCAAACATGTCATTTGTGAGTGAAGTTTGGGCGGCATTCGCTGGATGGGTGTTTGCATTCGGTATTGCGGGCTGCGCCCTTACTTTCATTCGAATTTTGGTTCGAGCATTCAGAGGAGGCGTGGAAGTGCCGGCACTATTTGAGTGGGCATTCCTTCTAGTGGCACTTTTCGCAGTACCTGGCGCATTGACCGAAGCTCTTTGGCGATTTAACGGTGTCTTGGCTGCCAACAGTCTCCTTGCAGCGTTGCTTGTCACGATCTTGGGGCTGCCACTCTTCGCGCTGGGACTCGCGCAATGGTTTTACCCGTCGATCTGGCACAGACTGTTGAGAAAGCAAGAGAGGCCTCGCATTTCGCTCATGTCACCAAAGTAGAGGAAACCAATGTAATGAAGTTCACAGATGACAAATCTTGCTTATCTGAACTCACGTGGCTGTTAGACCAGTTTGTCGGAACGGTATATACATTGGTTGACGAGTCTGGAGTGGAGCGTTTGAATGAGCCGTTCCTCCAATTCTCTGTTGGGACCCCAAGTTCGGAGATACGGCAATGGTTTGAGGAAGAACGCCTTCGCCGCATTTCAGTGGCGACACTGTCAACTGACACAGTTCACTAAAACATCAAGGAAACCATGAAAACCACAAGCAACGCAACCAATATGACCACATTGCAAGCAGCCTTGAATTTTGTGGCGGGTATCTACTTTTGCACCATCTTGGCGGGCGTCGTGGTGATGCTGGTGGCATTTGGATTTGGCTTGCTCCCAAATGCCTCATTGCGCATTGCCGTGGGCATCCTCACAGCGCATGTCGTTTTGGTGGGCTGGAGTAAATATAAGCGACGCCCAGTGACTTGGGGCCCCTTGATCGGAGCCGCCATGGCATTTCTATTGTTCACCGCAGCATTTGGCATTGTGGTGAAGGTCAACGACGGAATTGAAGCAGCCGATGTTGGCCAGCTCGCTGGAGCTGCGTACGAAAGAGCTAAAGGCTTATTCGCCTACGCAATGCCAGTCTTGCTGCCACTCATTGGTCTGTCTTGGACACTGGTTCAACTTGAACCTAAATCTTGAAGGTAAGCACCATGACCGACATGACCAATGACATCTTTGCGGCCTGCAGCTACGGCCAGGTCGCATTGCGAAAACTGGCACCGGTACCGGAAGGCTTTCGGCTGTTCTCTGCTGGTTGGTGTGAAACCAAGTCTGACGATTGGCAAACAATGAAGGTGACTGGTGCTGAGTTTCGCGTGGCCAAGTCCGGTCCCAATAAGGGCCAGCTGTCCATCAAAGTGCCGGGTACGGAACGAAGCGTCTACGTGACCAAGGAAGAGATGGCTGCGCAAGACGCGGCATCTGCAGTAACTGCGTAACCAAGAAAACAATACATCATGATTAACAAATTCTTCATTACTGGTGGGCTTGTCGCGCTTCTGCTGGCGATCACCGTGGGGTTTAAATCCATGTCGCATTCGGAACTTGACGATGCTGAACTCAACGCTTTGCCAGCGGACGTGCGAGATGCGGCGATCGTGCAGCGCGACACGCGTCTACGCATGCAGGGGCGGTCTTGGGTATTTGCGCTCCAGGGCGACAGCAAATCTGTAACTGCAGGCGACGTTGAGAAAGCAAAGCTCGCTATTGGTCTTGCTGGCAAGTGAAGGAAAACTGAGCAATGTCCGACAACCTCCTGAAGCAGTTTCTAGCTGAAGCACGGCAGGCTGGAATTACTCACTTGGCTCCGCGCAGATTGCATCTGCCACTGAAGCGCGAGTATTTTGAGGCAATACAGGACGGGAGCAAGCCAGAAGAATACCGGCTATGCACGCCGCACTGGCGCAAGCGCCTAGAGGGCCGCAAATACGATCAGATTGTCCTGACCCTTGGCTACCCTTCGCGCGATGACCATGCCCGCAGACTGGTGCGGCCTTGGCGCGGCTTCACAGTCAAGACCATCACCCACCCACACTTTGGCCCAGGCCCCGTGCAGGTCTATGCCATCGACGTGACGAACTAATCGAGGAAAACAGCCATGCAAATTGATCGTGAAGTAATCCAGCGAGTTTGCTCAGTAGTTCCTTCTGCAACACCTGCAGTTGTCCAAGCCGTCGCCAACGCATTGCTCACATCGGGAGCACAGATTGTTTTCGATGAGGGGATCGGCCAAGTTGTGGATGACGGCAAATCAACGTACCCGGACTATCTGCAGCTCGTGATCAACGATGTCAATAAAGCACAAAGGCTCGCGGCAGAATTGACCTCTGCCTGTGCTCGTGAATGGTCTCCGGTCACGTTGCTAGTTGCAGGCCAGGCGGAACTCGCTTGATCAAGGAAGCTGTTGTTCATGAGCATCCCAAGGAGACTTCAAGCGCGACTGAGTGCCCAACTTGGTTGGGAGGTCGCCTTGCCTGTTCGTACCTACGCAGGGCGACGCCGAGTGGAGGCGTTCTGCCGCTCATGGTCGGCGCGAGAAGGTATCAAGGATGAGGTGTGCAGCATCTTTACCATGAGCGAGTGCCTAAACGCAAAGGAACTTGCGATTACCTGGCAGAACTCCACGTTCTGTTGGGAAGTGGTACCCAGCAACCAATAAAAGGAAGGCAACATGGAATCGAATTTAACCAAGGGAATTGTGGTTGCACATATCCCGCTGCTTGCGTTTGTCGGGCTGCTGGCTTTTGCTTTGCGCACCTGCGAAACGCCAGAAGTAGTTGCGTGGCTAACCTCAGTGAATCCGTGGCTCGGTGCGAATAGCCTGGCGGCAACTCGCGTGGCTGTCGTCATTGCACTTGCCGCAGCAATAGCTACTACCGGCCTCTATGTGCTGCGTAACGTTGAATCCGTTGAGCAGGCGGGGGAGACGGCTAACGGTGTATTGAATTCACTCGCTGGCATTGCCACAGCGGTAATCCCGGTAGTGGGGCTCCTCAGCGTCAGCTATTTGCTGTCTGTCGGGTGGCACGCTGGCGCAGCATTGTTCAAGTGAAGGAAAGCAACCAATGTCCACTCCTGGATTTTCGATTCCAACAGCAGCCACGGCTGCCCGTGGCTCTAAGTCAACTCCGATGGGTGGAGGTGGGTGGGGCGACGGACGTCGCGGCGGCGATCTAACGGCGCGCGAGATGCTTACCCTCAAATGTGTTTACCAGTGGATGATGAGCCAGAAAAATAAGGCCAAATTTACGCCACTGACACTAAGCGGCGGATCTGATGGTGACTATGGTATTTGGGTGTGGCGGAATGCCCATGGAGCAAGCCTCGAATTGACCGTACCAATGGGGCATAGAAGCGCTCTCATCAAATGCCTCCGATCTGAAAACGTCGAGATTTTCTCTGGCGTCTGGAATAGAGTTCTGGGTGACTGGAATGATGTTGAATTCAAAGCACCAGTGACCAAGGGCTGGATCTGTGCGGAGTTCGGAATTACTACTGGCAAAACATTATCAGAGGCAGTGCAACAACGAGTTCGCATTGCAATGAAGACACTGCGACGAACTGTTGGATCCAAATAGAAGGAAAGCAACATGTTCAAAACTCCCCTTACATTGATCGCAATCTCCATTGCTTGTAGTGCTGCGTTAGCGCAACAGCCGCTGGTAAAGCCGGTGCAGGTGCCATTGCAGATGTACGAAGTCAGCGATGGTGCGAAATTGCCAAAGCCTTCATGTCCAGATGCGCGGACTGCGGTGATCAATCTGGCCGCCATTGACAAGCTTGTCAATGGTCAAGGCGCACTGGATCAGCCAAAGCAATTGGTTACTGCGGCCATTGTTGAGCAAAGCAGCTGGCGAATCAGCGTGCGTGATCAAGACAACAAGTCGGTGCCAAGTCGGGTTGTTGAGGCCCGCATCTATTGCCTCTGAAACATCGAGGAAACCAGACATGCGAGCACAGATCGAGGCCACGATGCAATCCCAGAGAGTTAAGGCAGCCGTTGCCAGTCTGGAGACCTGCATGCAAACACTAGCATTAACTCCACAAGAGGCATTGGCTGCTGTTGCGCTTTTAGGTGCCAAGCAAATCTCAGTGCTCCCTCCGGAGGCTCATACCAGTGGGGGTGATATGTTTGGCGCAATGGTTGGAATCGGGTTGATCCTGGGTACATGACTGGAATTGGAAGGAAAACACTAAGTGAATGTGAAACTTGCATTGCTCCTTGTCGCAACCCTTGCGAGCTTTAACGCCCATTCTCAGGCCATTCCAGTTCGCAACCAGGCTGATGGATTCCTGATGGGATGGGCCGTGATCACATTTGTGGGTGCTGGTGTCTTTCTCTATGCATTCCCGAAAGATCCAGCCGCCACTTTGCGCCAAAAAGCAGCGCTGAATCTGCTTGTCTGTGCTGGATGTTTGGTGCTATTTGCGGTGGGTGGAGTGGTAGCAGGATTGTTGTTGGATACAAGTACCAGCGTTGGTGGCCTATTCCGTGGCTCAAAAGGTTATTTCAGCACGTTGATTGCGATAGGCCTCGTCGGAATGACTGCGTTCACCTACCTTTGGCGTGGGCTGGACGACTAATTGAAGGAAATCAGCTATGGATGACCCGAACACACTCACACCGGTCGAGCGCGAAGCGCAGCGAGCGATGCTGTCCGCGCTAATTGATGAAGCCAAAAGGCACGGCATCGATCTGATGGGAATTGACCATCCTGCCGTCGCTGTACGAGCAGCAGTAGGTCAGTGGCTCATCGCAGCTCGTGGCTTCAAGCGCATTCCCACCGCAAACTGAAGGAGAGCTGTTGTTCATGAGCATCCCAAGGAGACTTCAAGAGCGACTAAGTGCCCAACTTGGTTGGGAGGTCGCCTTGGCGGTTGTCATTGAAGCTGCGTTGAAGGTGGCGCCAACGAGTGAACTCACGACAGCACACCTTACAGCCAAGGACATAGTCTTATGACGATGCGGACGTACCGATACTTCAAATGCTCATCTGGGCACGTCGGGGTAGAGAAAACCAGTGAGAACGACCAGCCATACAGCCAGTCATGGGAGACCGTGTCCGTTACTGGGATGGTTTCAACGGGTAAGGACGACCGCGGATTCGATACCTACATGTGCCAATCCTGCGGCGAGCAAATGACTGTTCAGCCGGGCAAAGTGCAGTGAGGGGGAAGCCAGAGAATGGACACTAAGCAGAGTGATGCGCAAGTAGTGAATGAGTTTTTAGCAAACTACAGGCCTGGTTGTTCACAGGAAGCCACTATTGCTTCTGCAATGCTTGCGGGATGCCTTGCGGCAATTCTTCTGGGCTCGATTCAGCAGTATTTTGATTGGCCGCTTGGCATGCTGAGTGGCATGCTCTTGGGGGCGATGGCTGGAGCATCGATCCCCACATGTGTGATGTGGCGCGCATTCCGCATGGCCAGGTAAACAAACGATGGGATCATCGTTCGATCGCATCGAGACAGTGCTACACGCTATTCGGTTGCAGCTAAGAAGGGGACCAAGCCTCGCTGCATTTCAGGCCCGAGTGTTTGGTTGGTCAATGCTGTCACCGGGTTCGCGCGACGCGGTACCTGCCAAGGTGGCCGTGATCTCCGAGTGGTAGTGGAAAGTCGATAGCCATGGGGGAAGCGAAACGCAGGGCAAATGAGATCGCCGCGCTGAAGAACAGGGTCGATGCGTGGCGCTCAGGGCTCACTGAGTCCGAGAGAGTGATTCTTGAGTTGGCAGAGCGTATTGATGCGCGCTTGGTGCGTGGACGCAGCTTCACTGAAGGCTGTTATCACCTAGCGTTCTTTATGACCAAATACCTTGCGATCAGGGGCATCGAGGTGGTCCCGGTGATCGGCTGGGTCAATGACGGGACTTGGCCCGGGGTCACCTCGCACGCTTGGATTGAATACCAAGGCAAGGTCACAGACGCCTCGCTCACACTTACGAGCTATCCTGAGTCTCAACCATCAGGAGCCTTGCTCGTGCATGATTTCATTGTGAGGCCGGGTAGCGCCGCGTATGTCTACTACGACAACAAAGCATCGGAAGTAGCGAGTGCTTTGCAGTGGATCTCTTCACAGCCTCAATGGGCAGACCTGCAGGCATTCAAAGAGGTGCAGCATGCATCCATGCTGGCGATAGCGCAGGACGAGCGTCGCATCGACGAGTATCTTGCTTCTGCGCCTCTTGGCGGGCGGTACGAAGACCTGGAGCGAATAGTTTGCTGAAGGAGAATTCGTGAAGATTCGTGCAACCATTGCGGTGCTGGTAGCGCTGCTTATCTGGACTGGCGCGGCCTTGGTGCGTGTCGAAAACCAGCGATATGCGATGCAACTAGGGATGTGCAGAGGAAACGTTATTGCGGTGGATCTGGCCTGTTTGAAGAATGTGCAAACGCGTACAGGCTGGTGGTGGCATATGTACTACGCCTTGATTGAGTAGTAGCCTTGGGTGTCAGTGCGAGGGCATTTAGCAGGAGAAGCGTATGAAGCAATGGGCGATCAGGAGTGCTGCATCGTGGTTGGCGCTAGGTATCTCCGTGGCATGGATAAGTTGCGGGTTCCTGTCTGACGCTTGGGCTGGTCCGGGGTACAAGCTCAGCGCCGGCGATGGGGCTGGAACCGGCGGGGGCTGGGGCTCAGGAGGGGGGACCTCTTGGGCTGACATGAAGCGCAGAGACGAAGAGTCCATTCGAAATGTCGTTGGAAAAAAGCCTGGCCCAGCACAAGCCGGCAAGCCCAGCATGGCCGACCTGAAGAAGTCCGACGAGGCTGAAGTGAAAAGGGTATTGGAAGTCCAGGCGGCCTGGAGGGAGCGCAAGCTAGAACTCGAAAAATACGTGCAAGAGTTCAGCACGAAGGCAAAGGACCCAACGATGAAGGAAAGGTTGGAGGCATTCGCTGCTGACCAATATTTCGGGTATCTGCGCGGGGAGTGGATGAGTCTTGTTTTTGGGGAGTTCGCGAAAGTTCTCGGTCCCATTCTGGATCTGGCAACACCGAGCCCGACGGGCCTTGATCCCTACGACAGGGCCAGAAACAAAGAGGAGTTGGAGTACGTTCATCAACTCATGAAAAAAGCCTTCTCGAAAGATCCATCGACCTTGGATCACGTCCCTAATCCGAAGAGTAAAACCCCAGATAGACTCGATTTGGATGAGCAGGAAGATCAACCCCAAGCGGACCCAATGACGGCCGAGGATTGGCGCAATCCTGCCAACGCAGCTGTAGTTGACAGGGTCAAGGCTGCGATGCGCGGTATTACGCAAGCCTACGGAGCTGAGCGGTTGAGCGGTACGTTGGACACCGTTTTGGCGGCCAGTACCCAGTTGGATCGACTGACCAAACAGCAGCTGAGAGCGTTACATACAGCGGCCGAGCGCCTGGACAGGTTACGCCCTGCCAACGGCTGCAGCGTAGACAACGGTGGTCGTAGGGAAGTTTGCATGTTGAGCTCGATGCCGCAAGGACAAGCGTGCCTGTGTCCACGACTCACACTGGAGGGCTACGACCAAAGGGTTTGGATTAAAGGCGTGTCTGTCCATAAGCCATTGAGCGCTGTTTGCGAGACAGCGCTGCAGCGATGCGAACTGCCATCCCCGGGACCTTTGGGAACGCCATGCATGTGCGTGCCAAACATCGACCTGATGGGGCCGTGGCCAGTCGGTCGCGTGGTACCTGCACGGCCAATGAGGCATCCTTAGGTGTGAAGGACTGGGTGCAGTTGTCAGCCAGACATTCCTGTGACCTGCATGTGGCTGCCATCGTGGCTCCATAGTTGGAGACTCCGACTGCGGAATAAAATGGAGTGATGGAATCGTCTACCACCAAGTCAACCAATGAACAATTGCGCGAGCTTGTGGAAGAAGCCGGCCTGACGCAGGCGCAGGCATTGGCCGCGTTCAACGATGGCCTAGGGCCAGCCTCGTATTCAATGGTGACCTGGAAGGCGTTCTTTGCGAGTCCGGATTCCAAGAAACACAGAAAGCTAAAGCCAGCGCTTCTTGCGCATGCCCAGGCCAAAATTCGGCCATTAAAAAAATAGTTGCAAAGGGGTACATGTACCCCATAGAATGCAAGCAAATCGGTACCACCATTTGTTTCGCATGACCAATTCCGAACTTCCCATTCTTCCCCGCTGGGTCTATCTGCTGATCGCAGCGGTGACCGCGGCTATTGGATTGGCATCGAGTGCAGTGACTGCAAAGTTCTTTGTGCTTGGTCTGGACAAGTTGGAATCCGATCCGATGGCACGAAGCGTTCTGGTTGCCACCGGTGTGCTGATGATCGTTACAGAGTTGGCAGCTTTCGGACTGGCTGCGCTCCTGCCAGCGCACAAGCTTCGGTCGATGCGAGCCTCGTTGCTCGTCTGCGGGGCCCTGTTACTGGCGTTCGAGGCCACGACGATTTACGTTACGCAGGCGGCAATTGATCAGGCCAGCCAGGCAGAAGCAGACTCGACCGCAAAACGGATTCAAGAGTTACAGCTGAGTATTGACAGCAGGCGTGCTGCAGCCAAGAGCTTGCGCGCGAATGGAGAGATCCAAAGCAGCAGCTCCAACGCATGGACGCGCACGCTCGGCGCCTCAGCCTTGCGCGATGCATTGCGCGTCGAGGAACAGATTGCGCCTTTGGCTGCAGAGCTCGTCAAATTGCAGGCTGGGGCGAAACCGACCATGGGATCAGTCCTGGGCCAAACAGGAACCCAAGTCTATGGAATCATCCGCGGCTTGCTCATCAGCGTCATGGGGCTGGTAATGTTCTCCGCAGCTGGCGCGCTCGTGCGCGAAGCGCTACCTCACAAGGCCGATGGCGATAATGCGTCGACCAAGACAAACACTGTACGCGTGCTCCACCCAAAATCGATGCACAAATCAACACTCCGAGGCCTCTGGAGTGCTGTGGCTGCGATCGGGAAGGGATGGTGTGCGACAGAGCAGAAAATTCCACCGAGAACCGAGGAAAGGCCAACCAAGGTCCTCAAGCGAGCGTGACGATTGGTAGGCGTGGCAACCGGTTCGCGTGCACAGGAGTGAAATGGAAAAAGGTGCTTTGATCTCAGAGTGTGGTCGTTTCAGATACCGCCTTTGGCGTCGGTGGGATGGCGCGCTGCCGACTCTGGCGTTTGTGATGCTCAACCCAAGCACCGCTGACGCTAGCGAAGACGATGCCACGGTGCGAAAGTGCATCGGTTTTGCCAAGCGTCTGGGGTACGGCGCAATCGAAGTGGTCAACCTGTATGCCTTTCGGGCGAGATACCCGTCCGATTTGCAGGCTGCCGGCTTTCCAGTGGGGCCGGACAACGACACGCATATCGAATGGGTGGTGGCCCACACAGGCCGCCAGGTCATCTGCGCGTGGGGCAACAATGCGAGAGGGCACACAAGAGCCACGGAGGTGCTTCGCATGCTCAGAGAGTGGGGTGTCACACCAAAAGCTCTTCGCTTGAACGCAGGGGGTATACCGGCACACCCGGTAATGCTCCCGTACACATGCAAGCCACTTCGTCTCCGACGAGCTGGAGACTGACAATTACCCGAGACCCAACATGACAAAGAGGAAGGCCAAAGCACGTCCATCCGAGATTCTGCGTCGCCTTGGAGGTTGGAGCGGTGGTTCAATTGGCCAAGCCGAGGCGCTGGCGGGGATCAACATCCAGTCAAGCGCAGAGCGGTGGGCTCTGTGGAGTCAATTCCAGCATCTGTTCTCCGGCGACTCAATGAAGCTCATCCACGCAGTTTCGGATCATTGCGCCATGATTACGCTCAAGCGGATTGAACGAGGTGAGTTGTGCCTGTTGCCGGCTTGCCACTGAAAACCCAGCAGATACCCATGCACCCCCTGGAGGGGCGACAGATCGGGTCCATTTCGAAATGGTGCTCAACATGATCGTACGGATCAGTATCGAGAAGGTCGGGCAAGGTGCTTATTTGGCGCACTGCACTGGTGACCCATGGCCACCAAAGACGCACACCAGCATTGCCGACTGCTTGCGCGACTATGGGACGGAGATAGCGCCGGAATTCGCCCAGTTCGCAAACATCGAGTACGCAGGCTGCCAGCTAGAAACCACCGCCATTGCGGATCTTGAGCCTCGTGCCGAAGAACTCGCCGGCCGGCTCGTAGAGCTGATCGCGGGTGTCCACGCCGCGGCATAGGTTCTGTCGGCCAGTATTGCGTGCTCAACGTCACAGTGGCACAATAGAGGCTCTTTGCGCTGTATGCACAGCAACCGGCACCCAGTCGGCACTCAACCACCCACCCCGATCCGAATTCGGCCGCTTTGAGCGGACACATTGCGATGCATCGCATCGTTTTCGGCCACCGGTACGTGCGAGTGCTTTTTTTTCGACTGATTGTTGGATTGCACGAACCAAATGGTTACAGCGCTGGAACCGGAAGATGATCTGGAGGTTGGAGAAAACCCCTCGGCCGAACTTCGGCCCAACGACGATCCTACAGGGGAGCTGTACCCTGAGTTCCAGCAGGCCTATAGGTTTTTCAATCAGCGGCTGTTTGACGGCCAGCTGCCCTATGTTCTGATCACGCTGCAGCGCAAGCACAGCTCCGAAGCGTACTGGTCACCGAGCAGGTTTGCCGCGGTCTCGGGAAAACTGACCGGCGAGCTCGCAATGAACCCGCGCTATCTGGCGGTTCGCTCACCCATCGAAATCCTGTCTTTCCTGGTGCACGAGCAAGTGCATGTGTGGCAGACCTACTTCGGCAAGGCCAGTCGACGCGGATACCACAACCGACAGTGGGCCGACAAGATGAAGGAAGTGGGACTCTACCCATCGAGCACCGCCACCGTTGGCGGCGAAGAAACCGGTGAGCACATGGGGCACTACATCATCGACGGTGGGGCCTTTGAGATTGCGGCCAAGGAGCTCATAGACAGTGGTTTCGAGTTCACTTGGTACGACCGGTTTCCGGCCCATCCAGCGAGCCCCATTGGTCGCTCGTCGGATATACCGATTGCAAAACCGACCACACCCTCGACGCCCCAGGAATCTGTCAGCCAGGTTGACGAGACAGCAACAACAGTTGCGACCACTGAAGCACAAGTTGCCCCGCACTCTGAGCAGCCTCAGGGATCGGCGGTATCAACGGCATCTGTCAGTGCGGTATTGCAACGCCCAAGGGAGGCCCAGACACCAGCAACCATGTACCCGGGCCTACAGATTCAGTTGCCGTCGGCCTCCGAAAGCGCTACGCGCAATCGATACAGGTTCCAGTGCCCTCAATGCAAACAGAACGCATGGGGCAAGAAGGGGCTGGCGATTTCATGCACACCGTGCCAGGAACCTATGAGGGCCGATTTGTGAAGTCATTGAATCGACTCGTCCGGTCCGATAACTTGAATTCATTTGAGCAGACAAAGGTGCTACTCCCATGAGCCAAGTGAAGAAAGAGCCGCAGATCCCGCGTGAACTGATCGTGTTCGCCCAGGCCACCAAGGGCGATTACGAGACACGCCACACGGCAGTGGTGAACCATGCTTTCTACGAGTACGGGGTGCTGTTGAATCCATACCAACTGCGCGAGCTATGCGGTGGCGGTTCGCAGGCTACGGCGCAACGGGTACTGAACGCATTTCGGGAAGGACTGCATCGAACGTTCGTGCAGCGCTGCAGCGTGGAAGCAGTCGAAGAATGGCTGAATCAGGGCATGTCGAGCGACATGACCACACTCAGTCCGAAAGAACGTCAATTTGCCAAGGTCTTCCAAGCCTATGTAGCAAGGCTGACATTGCCACATTGAGCCACTACCCCGTCATGCAGCCGTTTGCACCGCCGCCGTTGAAGATCATGGTTCGAACACTCGATGGGGTGGATGATCGGCCGTTCAATCACAGGCTGACGCCAGCCGACATTCGCAAGGATGCCTTCTACCAGAAGCTGGCCAAGCGCAATGCGGCACTGGAATGGCGTCTGCGGCACCGACGCTCGATCACGATCCTGACCGCGCTGATCGTTTTCGCACTCAACGTGCTGTATCTGACACCATGGGCACAGACCCAAAAGCAGGCCTGGCTCGACAAAGCGTTCGCCTGGACTACGGGGGCATCGACCAGAACGTCGACTGCGATGCCAATCGGTGGCGCAACGGCGGCGACCAGGTCGACCCCATCTGCCGCTCCGCAAGCAGTAGCACCAGCCCCGGTGGCTGTTGCGTCGACGCCGACCATAGCAATGCAACCTGCGGCCCAGGCATCGACGCCGGTTGCCCCATCTGCACCGGTCACCGCGGCTCAGCCTGCGCCGGCAACACCCACCGCGCAACCTGCACAACAACCCGACGCAGCAAACCAACTTGCAGCAGCCCTCAAGGCATTGATCGAGCAGCAAACCACAAAAGCACAAACACAGAGTGCTGGCGTGGCTGCAAGTCCAGCTGCAAACAAGCCAATCACGGTGGTGCCAAGCATTACATCGGCGAAGCCGGTGGTCCCACCAGCGCCACAGTCTGCCCCAGCACAGCGCGAGCCATTGCCGGTGCATGAGAGCGCACCTTTGAAGGTGGCGACGCCTCTCTCAATCATGGACTTCTTCGGCACCAACACTGCCGTACTACTCTCTTCAGACGGTGGGCAAACGATGCGCGCCTACCGTGTGGGGGACACCTTGCCTTCGGGTGAGGTCATCAAGGCGATCGACTCGACAGGCGGGGCGGTCACAACCAACCAGCGCATCATCAGGAAGCAGGAACCAAAATGAACACATCTGCAACGGCAGTTCATCTCCACGGAGATCTCGCAGAAGATGCGAGTAACGTACATCGGCTCGCGTCGCTGGCCTCACGTGGCAATGGAATGGGGGCGCAAACCGCCGAGCCAACCGACAAGCAAAAGACAGCGTACTCTGAGATCGTTATCGATCCAGCAAGGGAGCGTCTGAGCACCTACATTGCCCCCGGCGCTGTGATCAAGGGCAGCATCGAGGTTGGCGAAGGTGCACGTGTCGCTGGCACTGTGACGGGTGACCTGATCTGCGCCAATGGGTCGGCTGTGATTGAGCCCGGCGGCGAAGTCATGGGATCGGTGCACGCATCCGAACGTGTGATCGTGATGGGTGGTCGCGTGGGAACGCCTGCGAGTGACCCCAACGCACGTCCGAGCACCGAGTTGGTGTGTCCCGGTGAAGTCATCGTGATCGGCCCGGGGGTAGCGCATGTGGTGGCCTATTACGGGACCCTCAACGCGTACGACGGTGGGTACATCGACGGTGGTGCACGTCCCTACAGCAAGCGCGGCCAATGAGCTTCATGGATGCGAATAAAGGGACACCCTCCCTGAAGCTGCGCCTCTCGCGAAGAGGCGTAGCGCTAGGGTCAGCCGCGCTTGCAGCGTCGATCGTGGCGCTGCTGGCCTTGTGGAGCATTGAGGCGACTAGCTCTGAGAACGAATCGCTGCGAGCAACGATTCGCACCATGAGCCAAAAGGCCGAGGCCGACAAGAACAATGATCCACGCGAACTGCAGATTGCAGAGCTCAGTGCCAAGGTGCAAGCCCTTGAGCACAACGCCCTGCGCGTCAGGAAAGCGGGCGAGGAGCTTGTCCAGTCTGCAGCGGCCATGCCGGAATTCAAGTCGCCTCAGTACAGGGAACCCTACCAGGCACTGCTCAAGCAAATCAATGAACTCAATGCGGTGGTTCAGACACCACTTAGCGAGGTGGCCAAATGATGACGATGTTTCAGAAACTGCTGCTCAAGACCGGGTTGTTTGAGCCCAAGAGCACGCGCCCGGATGGCCAGCCATCCACTTTGGTGATTGTGGCTGGCGAGACGGTTACCGGCGGCATTCAGACACGTCGGGATGTGGAAGTCCGTGGTCATGTGCAAGGGGACATCAGTACCCCATATGGCCGCGTCGTGATCATGCCGGAGGGACTGGTGACACAAGGTACGGTCCGGGCCCACGAAGTTGTCTGGAAGGGCACCATGGGCGGAAGTGAGGTGCACTGCAGTCATATCGAGATTGTCCCGGGGGCTCAATCCGTTGAAGGCGAGGCTCCCCCGACCTTGTTTCACGAAAGCATCACGATTGGCAAAGTCGGTGCGATCGACTTGTCGCTTTCGCGCCAGGCCTACGTGGCGAATCCGCAGAGCACAGCCGAGCCCGACGGGATAGGCATCGTGGCGGTGACTGAACAGGAAATGCTGGCAGCCTGATCATGCAAACTTCAGCAGGCAACGTGTTCATGGTGGGCTTTGGGGGTGACTCTGTCGGACTTGCCGTCAACCCGCCATCCGTCAGCGATGGAACAACGCCTATTGACTACCTGGAGCTGACTCCCGACGAGGCGGAGGCTTTGGCGGGTTTGCTGCTCGACAACGCGAGGATGGTGCGTGAAACTGCACCGCCACAACACTTCTGAGAAGACCGAAACCGGAGACCTACCCGATGGCACTACCGTATCCCTGGGACCCGCAAGGCGAAGTACGCCCCAGTGTTGCACACCTGGTTACCCCGAAAAAAACGCGCTATGAACGCCAACCAGGCACACAGCCAGCACCTGCCCCGGCATGCCAGTTCACCATCGGCAAACCAAGGGACAGTCTGATCACAGCCAAGCTACGCAAGACGGCAATCTAGACGGATTGGCAAGGGCGCGTGTTCCGGCTATCATTGCCGCACTTTGATGCCCTAGCGGCAAACTCATACCCAAATACGCAGGCACTGCCTGCCGTTTCTCGCGGCTGATACCACTCGGCCGCACCCCCTGAATTCCTGCTATCGGATCGTCCTTTGGACGCAGTCTTGGCCTGCGCTTGCGCGCACGCCTGGTTGGCGGGAGTCAGGTTCTTCATTTGTTTGCGTTCCCCAACGCCCAATCGCTCCCTTCACGGATTCACGTGCTGGGAGTTTTTTCATTGAAAGGAGCCTTTCTCATGTCTCAACACGTTTTCGAAGCCGCTGACGGACAGATCGTCCTGGCCGGCTACGACCGCATGTGCGGTGAGTATTTCTACTCGGTATTCGCCAATAGCGACGCCGAAGCGCCCTCGGCCGAAAGCCGCACCGCGCCCAAGACCATCGACGAACTGCGCACAAACGTGGACGCCTTGGTCGGCGGCGTGCCTGCGCCGATGTTCGCATCCATCCGTGAGGACGCGATCAACAACATGGGCAACCGCGTAGTCAAGTGGGCGGCTGACGGATCGATCATCAGCGACTCGGCAGCCTGCGGACGCAAGGTGGCCTGATGGTGCGCCGGATCGTTTCTTCCATCGTGTTTTGCACGCTTGCGGCCATGATCGGCGGTCTGGGCATACAAGCCTGGGCCACATCGGGCATCCGTTCGGATTTCCGGGCACGCGTGATTCACGTAGACGATGGCGATACAGTGGTGGCAATGACCGAAGACGGCGAGAAAATCACCGTCCGGTTGGCCAGCATTGACGCTCCCGAAACCCACAAGAACCGCTGCAAGCCAGGTCAACCGTTTGCGCAGAAGGCCAAGGACGCACTGTCGGACATGGTGCTGGGCAAATCGATTGCGTTCTCCTGCCACGATGTCGACATCTACGACCGTCAGGTCTGTGACTTGGCATTCAACTCCACGACTGCCAGCCGCGAGCTGGTTCGCATGGGCCTGGCATGGGCCAACGTAGCCAACAAGCGATACCTGCGCGACAGCGCGATACCGGACATGGAATCGCGAGCGCGGTTCGCGCACTTGGGCGTGTGGTCCGTCACCGATAGTGTCGCTCCTTGGGAGTGGCGCAACACGGTGTGGAAAAACACCTGCCCATCTTCCAAGTCACTGACGCAATAGCCCGCCAAGGGCATCAGAAGCCCGTCAGAGCCGTACGCCGCCACTCCGCAAGGGGTAGGCGGCGTCTTTATTCCTGCCCGCCTTTGTGCGGGTCTATCAACCGGAGATTTCCATGAACCAAGTGGACAAGGTGGTGGCCATGAGCTACTACAGCGGCGCGATGCCGGGGACGGATGGCAAGGATGCCCATACCCTGCACGTGTGCCTCGACCATCTGGAAGATGGCCGAATCATTCCCACACTACGCGCGTCGTCGCCCATGGGCGGCATCGTGGCGCGGTCGGCGCGCTGCGTCGACGGACTGATCTGGCTGCACGGGCGGGCCTGCTCGCCGGAGGACTACATCCTGCAGTGGCGTACCGTGCAAGCAATCGGAGCCCAGACCCTGACAGCCTGGCTGCAGGTGTATGAGGTGAAAACCACCGTAAACCTGCCTGATCCAGGCATCCCTGCCCAAACCTGGGTACCACCTGCGTACTTTGCGGCCCGGGCCCGCCTTTTTCGGCAGGCCGTCGGACGCAGCTCGGCGCAACTGCACACGCCGCTGGACATTCGTGACGCCGTACTTGTGATGCAAGGACTGGCTGCCTTCGATGGTCCGCGCACTTCATTGACCGAAACCCTCACGGTTTCACCCAACCGCAGCCTCGCCTTGGCTGCATAGGAGATATGCATGGGATACACCCACAACTGGAAGCACACCATGCCCCCGGGCGAGGTGTCTCAGTTCATGTTTCGACTGGAGAGCCAGTACATCGCACATTTGCTGCCCCACTTTCAGCACACACTCGGCGACGATGGGTGCGCGATACTGCACCACAAGCTGGGGCAGGCAGAAGGGTTTGCACTGGGACCGTGCCGCTATGACTTCGGTGAATCCTGCAAGACCGACCGAGGTCTGGCGGAGATCCATATCGCTGAAGTCCTGTGGCGAACCGCGTTTGCCATCAACGACGCCGGTGGCACCATGGTGATTTGCAGCGACAGCATCTGGCGCCCGGTGCGCGAGGGCCAACTCGATGAAGACAGCGCGGTACTGCTGACCGTGCTCTTGCATCGTTGTGCCGATCTTCTCGACGGCCGCAAGGTCGAGATCAAGGCCGTGCCACAGCACTGGCCGCAGATCGAAGACAGCAGGGGCATCGCAATTGCCCAGCAGCGCATGTTGAGTTGCGAGCCCGGGAGCGAGCGGTTTGACCAGGTCTTGTTTGGCTTGGACGAGCTCAACGAAGCCGACTACCAAGTCATCCTGCAGCCTGGTTCGCCGAGCTTTCGTGGGGCGGTCTACCGCCACACCCAAGCGTTTCGCTTCAACCAGCCGCCGATCCTGCGGGGCTTGTACTCCCATGCACTTCAGGTGCACGTGGATGGCAAGTTGTTCGCTGGCGATCCGGGGCCACTGGATGCCCACGCCGAAGTCAGCAAGCGCACCATTGATCTGGCCCCGATGATCCCCAGTGCCGACTGGCTCGATCAAATCGCCCGTGAGCGTGAGCTCGAAGCGCAGGAGACATGATGCAAACGATCTATGACCTTGCATTCTTCGCCCTGCCGGGAGAGGGATTGGTGATGGCGGCCTTGTTGGGCACTTCGCCCAGGAAAGTCCGTGGTGCACTGGTGCGCCGATGGACTTGCTTGGCGTTTGGCGACGAGAAGGCCATCCTGAGGGAAGCGTGCCGACTCGCCGCTTTGCTGGAAGAGGGAAAGCTCACCTACAAACCCAAACCGCACATCGCAGCCGAGTCACTGATAGGGCTGGTGCGCAAGAAGATGGAATGCCCGGCGTCGACCGGCACGGCCTATGACAGCGCCAACAAGCCGCGCATCTGCGGCTTCTGCATCCGGGTTCAACGTGACGCCATGCGTGCATGGCAGGCCCAAGACCCGCAGCGCGCGCAGCTGTACCTCAGCCATGGCCCGGTTGAACGCCAACCCTACGAGCACGTTGTGCTGGAGAAGCGTTTTCCGGCCACCATGGACGGTTACCTGTCCTGGCTGGAATGCCTGACCCCCGAGACCTTCATGGAGAAATTCCCGATGGTCGAAGGAGGCGGCGAGCATTGACCAGTATCCACCCACCCTGTATGCCCCAACCCTAAAAGGTTGGGGCATTTTTTTTCACCGTACGTTGCGCAGGAAGCGGTTTTGCCGGAAAATGCAGGCTCTTTCGGCCTACGGCCACGCGCACACGCGCGACTGATATTTCCCATTGGCACACCCTCCCGGTGCTGCCCACTTCCAGATCCGAGCGTCTTTCGGATTGCCAGCACCCCACACGAACGCCTAAGGCCCCATCAAGGCCGCACTGCGTGCGTCGTGCTTGTGTCTCGATCCGAGTCGCACCTGGAAGCTCCTTTAGCCG
Organism: Curvibacter sp. APW13; assembly: GCF_032337135.1. Classification (NCBI taxonomy): domain Bacteria; kingdom Pseudomonadati; phylum Pseudomonadota; class Betaproteobacteria; order Burkholderiales; family Comamonadaceae; genus Curvibacter; species Curvibacter sp. APW13. The sequence goes on from NZ_JAVXZZ010000005.1 coordinate 43,540, forward strand.
CTGACTGTCTCGCAGCCAGCATGTTTTCTCCCCACGCCGCGTCAACACCACTTTGATCAGTTGGTGCGGCAATCTTTTTTCTGGAGTTTTTATGACCAACTCAACATTGGAGCCGCAAAAAGTCTCTCTCATCACGGCGCGAGAGAAATACCTCAAGGAGGGTGAGTCCACCCTTGAGGATGTGCACGTGCGCGTAGCGCGGGCACTGGCGCGGCCCGAAGCCGACAAGCTGAAGCGAGAGATCGAGTTCCTCGAATGCCTCAATCAAGGCGGGTTCATTCCTGCCGGGCGCATTCTGTCCGCAGCCGGTACCGACATCGGCGCGACCCTCATCAACTGCTTCGTGCAGCCTATTGCCGACAGCGCCACCGAAAACGTTGAAGGCGACTACCCGTCGATCTACACCGCCTTGGCCGAAGCTGCAGAGACCATGCGCCGCGGAGGCGGGGTAGGGTATGACTTTTCCCGCATCCGCCCGCGCGGTGCCAAGGTCAAAGGTACTGACTCTCGGGCGTCTGGTCCGGTGTCCTTTGCCCGGGTGTTCGACAAGTCCTGCGAAACCGTCGAGTCCGCCGGCGCGCGCCGTGGTGCCCAAATGGGCGTCCTGCGCTGCGACCATCCCGACATCGAGGACTTCATCACGGCCAAGCGCACCAAAGGTGAGCTCAACAACTTCAATCTGTCTGTTGGTGTCACCGACGCCTTCATGCGTGCGGTCGATGAGGATACCGACTTTGAGTTGGTCCACAAGGCCGCTCCAACGCAGGAATATCCCGACGCCTACCAGCGTGCCGATGGATTGTGGGTGTACCGCAAGGTACGTGCCCGCGACATCTGGGAGCAGATCATGCGAAACACCTACTCGCACGCCGAACCGGGTGTTCTGTTCATCGACCAGATGAATGCCCAGAACAACCTGTACTACTGCGAGACCATCGAGGCTACGAATCCGTGCGCAGAGCAGCCGTTGCCACCCTATGGCTGCTGCTGCCTGGGCTCCATCAACCTTGCCAAGCACGTGGTCGATCCCTTCTCGGAGCAGGCACGCTTTGACTTCGACAGCTTCATCAAAGCCGTTCGAACCGCAGTGCGCATGCTCGACAACGTCCTCGACGAAAGTCTGTGGCCGCTGGAGAAACAACGCAAGGAGGCCATGGCCAAGCGCCGCATAGGACTGGGATTTACGGCCCTGGGCAGTGCACTGGTGATGATGCGCATCAAGTACAACTCGGACGCTGCGCGTGACTTCGCGGCCAAGATGACGGAAACGATGCGCGATGAGGCCTACCGCACCTCTGTTGAGCTCGCGCAGGAGCGCGGTGCATTCCCGCTGTTCGACGCGGACAAGTACCTTGCCGGCGCATTCACACAGCGCCTGCCTGAAGACATCCGCAACGACATCCGTTCGTATGGCATCCGCAATTCGCACTTGTTGTCGATCGCACCGACCGGCACCATCAGCCTGTGCTTTGCAGACAATGCCTCCAACGGCATTGAACCGGCATTCGAGTGGAAGTACGTGCGCAAGATCAGGCAGCCCGATGGTTCGACAAAGGAGTTCGACGTGCTGGACCATGCCTACCGGCTGTACCAGTCGATGGGGCATGACACCAACACGCTGCCGGACTACTTTGTCTCGGCGCTGGAGATGAGTGCCATCGAGCACATGCAAATGCTCCAAGCGGTGCAACCGTTTGTCGACAGCTCCATCAGCAAAACTGTCAATGTCCCCGCAGACTACCCCTACGACAAGTTCCAGGACCTGTACTTGGCCGGCTGGAAGGCAGGCCTCAAGGGGCTCGCAACCTACCGACCCAATGAGGTTCTGGGCTCAGTCTTGTCCGTCAAGGATGAACAAAAGCCAGCAGTAGCCGCGAATGGGATGGCAGAACCCTCATCGCTGCAGGACGAAAACCCGCTGACCAAGCAGATCGATGGTCGACGTGAAGGCCCGATGCCCGCCATCAACGAAAAGAAGGTGCTGCGCGGCATGCACGGCAAATACTCGTTCTATGCAAGCATGAGCTTCGACACGGTGATCGGCACTCTGGAAGGTCGGCGCGTGTCGATTCAACGTCCAGTAGAGGTGTTTTTCCCTGCTAACCAGACTAGCGAGGGGCAGCAGTGGATCACCTTCTTGATGATGGCCATCAGCAGCCTCATGCGCTCTGGCGGAGACATCGCCAGCCTGCTGCAAAACGCGCGTCGGATTGCGTGGGAGCGTGGGCAGGTGACCTGTGGTGAACGCTACCGAGAGGACGGCACCAAAGTTCCGTTGCGACATGATTCCGAAGCTGCTGCATTGGCCTACATGCTGCAAGGCATGCTGCAGGCACAGGGCTACCTCGACAGCGAGGGCAACCAGGTTCCAGTCAAGGCACTGGCCAGCCTGCAGCTCCAGGGAGCCCAGGAAACGGATGCGGGGCACGACGTTGACGATTCGCAGTTCACCAATCCACGACTGAGCACCGGAAAGCGATGTGATTCCTGTGGGACCAATGCGGTTCACAAGCACGATGGATGCATGCGATGTGAAGCATGCGGGGAGATCGGCTCTTGCAGCTGATCCAAAGCACCAACCTGAAAAAACCACCCCTAGGGTGGTTTTTTTTTGCCCAAAAAAAACGCCTCGACTAGCGAGGCGGTCAAGACTGCGGGTGTTCAGGGAGGATAAACACCGACTACAAGGCAGTCGATGGGATTATCGCAAAAAGACTTCACCTTGGCGTGGCCAGGTGGATGTGAGCCTGTCGGTGTACGAAGTCACGAAGAAGGAGACCCAGCTCAGATCGAATGGTTGCGATTCGGTCGGAAACAATCTTGCGAGCCATTGAGTCGTCCAATGGCTGCTCCATGTTCGAAGCACGAAGGAACTCAATTGCGAATGCGAGTGTTCTCGCGGGTATGACAGCCGCCTGTATGGCACCAGAACCATTGATCCTCGAAATGAGCATTTCGATTGCCTCTGGGGGTAGCGTTTCCCCACGGGCATAGCGCCAAAGTGCATCTGGTTCGAGATCAGCGCCGGCACGAACAGCAAGGCGGGAAAGATCGGGTGCCTGGAAGATCCTTGCAACGCTTTCAAGCCAGTTTCTATACGGGTGCGCAGAGGCTTCGGCCAATTGCCAGATGCTGGGTGGCGCTCGGGAAAACGAATCCTTGTGGCGGGATATGAAAAAGCTGATCGCCACTGCCACCATGCAAGCTCTGTCGACAAGAGCGGCCTCAGGTGCCGCAATGTTGCATGCCTGCGAGTTCCACCAGTCTTCGGAGCGAGTGATGGTGTTCGCACCACAGCACGGACATGGAGTGTGCAAGGACCGAAGAAACAGCATCAGCCTATAGGCAGCGCCTTCGATCACAGATACCAGTCGAACAAGGCTCGAACTGGCGGGGTCGCGCAATATGGCCGCCAGATGTTCAAGCAGAACATGATCGCCTCCGCACTTCACGAGAATTGATCCGAGCGAGCGAGGGCTCTTCACGTGTCCGCGAGCGAAATTGCGCAGGTTGCGGAACTCAACGTCTCCCAGTTCGCGTCGCACCAAAGCCTCGAAGGAGGATCGACCAAACACAATGGCCGCCAATACGTTGACCGAGGGGGTGGCCGTCAAACATGGAGACAAACCGACGGCGGACTTGAACTGGCGCAGTTCGCGGGAAATGGTGACGTCCCAAAGCGGAACGGGCAATGCCTCGAATAGCGGCAGCTCACGATTGAACGGTGAAATTTCCATGTTTCCCAAGTACAGCGGCAGCGCCGCCAGCAACATTGACCTGCTGTCGGTGCGATGCCCTGAGTTCTGGGGCTACCGATCGCAATCAAGGAGCATTTTCATGGCAAAGAGTAGCAGTGGTGGCGGCAAGAGCGGTACACAAGGCAACAGGGGCGGACAGGGCGGAACTCCAGGACCGGGCCAGGCCCGTTTCCCTGGTTGGCCAGCAGGGCACACCGCCAAGGGGCCTTCCGGCAATGGGCGCTACAACGGGCCAAAGAGCCGGTGAGTGCCTGATCGGTTCAGGTTGGGCCTGAAACATTGCCAGAGCCTCAAATTTCACCGAAAATGGAGGCTCTTTCAGGCACCAGCTTTGCGCTGATGCAACTCATATCCAAACCCACCAAGGGAGCTATCCCGCGGTGCGGCGCGTAGTTCCTTTGGTTTTTCCACAGGAACTGCATGTCTATCAATCCCAAAGATCAACAAGAACTGGCTGTACTCGTGCTGGCCATGAAGCGCGACGTTCTGGAAATGATCCGTGACGGCCAGGTGCCGCTGGACGTTCAGAACTTTTCCCAGTTGCATGACTACTGCGATGCCAACTGCCTCGGCGGTTTGTGCACCGACCAGAAGTTTGATGCACTGGTTGCCAAGTTCGGTGGCCGCGATGCTGATGACGGTATGCCGCAGGGCATGCTCGATTTCATCAACGCGGCGCAGAACACCATCAGTGAATGGGTTCAGGCCGGTGGGCACACCATCTTGGACAAGCTCCCAGCGAAGGTCAAAAGCCAGATCCAGGACACCCTCAGCAACAACGATGTCAGTGATGACGCCCAAATTGTTGAGTTCTGGGTCAGTGAGTGTGGAATTGCGCTGGAGGCCGCCAACATGGCCATCCTCTTTCGCGCCAACCACCTGACCGATCCGCTGTACCAGTTCTTCTCGCATTCCGAGCTGCAAGGCGACTAAGCCGCAGCACTCTTCAACCCACCCGGGGCAGCAACTTGCCCTTGGGGTGGGGGCCGTCCTGGGTAACCACGTAACAACGATGAATTACCCCCAAGACAACGTTCTCGTACAGACCAACATCGGCGCAGCCTATCGCCACAAGGGAGCCTGGTACATCTGGGATCTCCACAACGGGCGTGGCTCACGTCACAAATACCCCGACCAGAAGCTTTTCAAGCACTGGGAGCCGCTGGTGGAAGAAAGCTGGATGATGCTGCCGACGGCAGACCATTTCGCCGTCCGTGAGCGCATCAGTGAATGCGGCATGCTGGGCATCGACGAACGCATGAAGCTTCCAAAAAAGGTAGGCTGGTTTCGGCCGATCTACTACTACCTCCCCATCCTGGGGAGCGTCATTGCTGTTGCGCTGTGCCTGTTCTTGGCGAAGTCGATACAAAGCACTTTCTACCAATGGGCTGCGTTGTTGTGGCTACCTGTCATTGGACTTCAGTGGCGTACTGCCAAGCGGCAGTACGACGACTGGATGTTCAACTGGCAGATGCTGCAGGTAGCCGAAGAGTTCAAGGCTGCTGTGGCTTTTGCGAGCCAAGTGGATTGGGACGAGTCGTGGTGGCCTGAATGGCCGCTCGAAGAAACCCCAATCACACTGACAACTGGCGCATCCGCGTAACCCCCACCTCGCACTTGCTTTTCGAGCTGGTGCCCATTCATTGACCCGCCCGGGCTGCAATCAGCCATGGGGCTGGCAGTTCCGGTTTTCTCAGGACTTTTCATGAAAACCTACATCATCTTCATGCCGGAGCAGGACCGCCCCGGAACAGAGCATTACTTCCGCAACTACGAGAAGCCCGAAGCCTATGGCATCGAGGTTCGGCACTTGACGCCGCGCCACGACAAGCACGGCTACGGTTTCTCCGTGCGTAGCCAGGGAAAGCGCTATCGCGGCTACATCTCGGGCCAAGGAGATTGCATCGTGCGCCTGGGCCGCCAACCCGTTCGCCGGGGAGGTGCCCATGTCTGATGCCAAGAGCCTGCTGGTCGCCGAGATCCGCTACCGCCAGTCATTGCAGCAATGCCAAGTGACGCTCACCCAGCTCTCCAAGCGCCTGCGGGCCATTGGTTACCGCCTTGATCGCGATGGTGACTGCCGAGCCCCGGCCCGGTACATGACCGGCGAGCGGGCAGGGCAGAGTTACCCCGCGCTGTCGCTGCGTCCGGTGCAAATCGACAACGGCCTGTCATGGTCGCATGTCGATGCACGCCGCGATGCCAACTTCGAAGCTTTGAAACAACTCCGCGACAGCTGCTATGCAGTCGTTCGTGGCGCGATTGCAGAGCTTTGATGTCCTACCCCCTCAACCCGGTCTTTCCGGCCCCTGTTGGGGCTGGGAAGGCCTTACAAACCGATTCAACATGACCAACAACCAAACACCCCCTGATCAGGGGGCCACGCCTGCAGCGCAAGTGCAGTCATACCTCCTGCGTGACCATATGGGAAACATCGGGGGCAAGCTGCATTTCTACGCGAGCAACTACATGCACGAAATGCTCACCTACGCCATCGATGCCTACGGGTTCCTGATTGGCCGCAATGAGCGTTTGTCGCCTGCACAGTTCATCGAACGCATCCGTCGTACCTACGACTGCGAAGGTGAGCCGCGCAACAAGGCGGTCGTGGATGCGCTTGCCCAGCTGGTGTGACCATGACTCGGGAAGACACCGTACCACGGACCGAGCAGGCCCCGGCCCGCTGGGTTGATGCCAAGGATGTTCGCGCTGGCGACACGCTTTGGTTCGGAAATCCGCGCCATACGGTACTCGTTGAACGTGTCACTCAGGCACGCAGCAACGGTGACATCGGATTGCACGGCAACAACGACACCTGGTCGGGCTTCTACAAGCCCGACAACCGCGTGCGTATCGCGGTGACGCCAACCCAAACGGGCTGACCATGCCAGAACGCAACCTGTACCAGGCCATGATGCATGGCGGCTGGGCGCGACTGGATGCTCGAACGCATCCGCGCGCCTACCAAGATGCTGCAGGCACGCGCTACGGGACACTGGAGAAAGACGGCGTGCGTATCGCACTGTCACTGAACCGGTGTCTCGGTATCGAGCGTGGTGTCGTTATGGTCTACCAGAGCGACCAGGAGCCACCCGAAGCTGTCCTGATGGCACTGATAGTCGATCCTGAACGCCGCAAGGCGGGCAGGGCGACGGCGGCGCTGCAGGAACTGATAGCGGCGGCGGATACCTGCCAAACCACGCTCTACCTCGAACCTGTACCGATTGAAGACAGGCCCCTTCCCGCACTCGCGCTGGAAGGGCTTTATCGGAAATTCGGATTCACAACACTGGGAGACAGCTGCAGCGTCATGATACGGGCCGCAGTTTTCCAAACATCCTCAAACAGCAATGAACACATCTATCAATGACACCATCTTGGTATGCGAAGAAGCGGGGCAAGCAGTTGTCCGCTTTTGCACGGCGCAAGAAGCCAAGCAAACCGCCGAACACGCCATGAGCACAGGCGCTGCCCCAGTGACCTACATCACGATTGACGGGGTTAAGGCGGAATTGCTGGTCACAGTGACAAACCTGGGCGAGCGCGTGCAATCGGCCAAGCAGTATTTGCAAGAGCACATTCGGTTGCGCGAGGTACTGGACAAGCACGGTATCCCGAACGACCCGGCGTTGCGCAGCAAGATCCACGTGGCCTTCAGGGACTACACCAGGGACTCGCTGCGCCAGGCCTTGGCCCGGTAGCGCATCGAGCCATTTTCAACCCCATGGGGATGCTGTCCCCTGGGGCTGGCATCTCCATCCATCGGAGATTCCCATGAAAAAATACCTTGTCCGATCCATCGGCGAGAACAAGGGCAAGCCTCGCATCTTTCTGGATTCACTGCTGCTGTCCGTCGCTGGGTTTCTACCCGGCAAGACCTACAACCGCACAGTGAGCCAGGAAGGTCAGCGAATCACCCTCACGGTGTGCCCCAACGGCACCCACGTGGTGTGCCGCAAGGAAAAGGCCGGGACGGAGATTCCCGTCATCGACATCAACAGCGCCAAGGCGCTGGCCCCATTCGAGGGAATGCAGGCTGTACGCGTGGTGGTGATGGACAACCAGATCCTGATCCTTGCGCTGGCAAGCGAGGTCAACCGCAAGGAGCGCCTGCAGCGCCTGCAGAAGAACCTGGATGCAGGCACCGTGACCACCGCTGGCATCAGCTTCGGTGGTGGTGTGCTGGACCACGCAGCGCATGCGGGTCTGCACGACGCCGGAATCCACGCCAATCTTGCCTTTGCCAACGAGATCGATGCGGACTTGCTGGAGCATGCCAGCACCCACAACGACATCTGGCGCAAGGACACCATCGGGCTGGCCGCCCCCATGCAGGAGCTGGTGCAGGATGCTGCTGCCATGCAGAGACTTCCACAAGTCGATGTGTTGTGCGCAGGCATTCCCTGCTCAGGAGCGTCCCGCGCCGGCAAGGCCAAGCGGGGGCTGGACATGATGGAAGCCCACCCGCAAGTGGGTCACCTCGTGGCCAGTGCCTTGATGGTCATCAATCGCATTCAACCAGCGGTGGTGGTCATCGAAAACGTCGAGCTCTACAGCGACAGCGCATCCGCCCATATCCTGCGCAACCATTTGCGCGATAGCGGCTACGTGGTGCGGGAAACTGTCCTTGATGCCTCGGAATTCGGTAGCCTGGAGGCGCGTGTCCGCTGGTTCATGGTCGCAGCCAGTGCCGGTATCGACATCGATCTGCAGGATCTCGCACCGAAACTCAAACCGGTGCGAACGATGGCCGAAATTCTGGACCCCATCGGGCCGGATGCACACGACTGGCGCACCTTTGACTACCTCAAAGCCAAGGAGGTGCGTGACGCCGCCAAAGGCAATGTCTTTGCCATGCAGACGGTTTCGCAGGACAGCACGTCCTGCGGGACACTGCGCAAGGGCTATGCCAAAGGCGGCAGCACGGACCCGTTGTTGAAGCACCCAACCGATCCCGATCTGCTGCGGCAGTTCACGGTAGCGGAGCATGCACGCATCAAGGATGTCCCAGAGCAGCTGGTCGCCGATCTGAGCAAGGTCGATGGCCATGCATTGTTGGGGCAGGGTGTTGCCTACAAGCCGGTGCGGGCGCTTTTTCGACGCATCGGCGAGGGCATCACGAACTGGCATCGTCAGCTCGCTGCGCAGACATCCACCCAGCGCACGCTGGGCTATGACTTGCAGCTTGCTACGGGCTAGAGGCTCAACAGGCCAACCACTACAAACCACCCGCTTAGCCTTTGGGCGATGCAGGGTGGTTTTTTTTTGCCTGCGTGCTACTGTGGCTCGGGATTCTGGGCTTCGTACAGCGCGATCTGACGAACGGCTTCGGCCTGGGTGATGCCCGATGCATACACCACCGGTTCCTCGTCAGGGCGGTTGCTCAGCTGGATCAGGTCGAACAGCCCATCGCGGCGCATCCTCGGTACTGGCCGCGCCATGATGGCAATCCATGCACTGAGCTTGCGCCGGGCCAGCGCGCGGGCATCGTCGAGGGTGTCGGCAACACCGTAGCCGGTCGAGCGATCCCACGCGCCGCCGTCCAGACAGCGCACGTCGTACTTGCCGTCATCCCGACTGAGGATAAATGGCCGACGCCAGAACCTATCCAGTTCGGCCTTCGAGCGTTCCTCATTGGGGCGGTTGTCGAAGTTGGGCGGCAATACGGGGTCCAGCGGGATCTCATCGCCCTCGGCCGCATTGCGCTCACCATTGGCAAGCGCGATCGCGCGCCAGTCCTGATACCCCTCTTGCACGGCGAGTGCGTCCAGCGCCTGCATGTATGTGGTGGTGGGGGATACCGCTTGCTTGGCTTCCCGCTTGATGCGGTTGAGTAGGCTGTCGGTAGCGGGTTTTCGCATGGCATCGATCTCCTTGGCCAGGAATGCGCCCGCTACATCCTCGCCGTGGAGATGATGAAGAAATTGTGGCTATCGCGTCGCAACACGTTTGCCTCGCGGGCGGCTGGCACTAGCGAGGTGCCGAGGCGACATTGTGCAACACCTGCACGGCATTTCGCTGGATACCAAGCCACCGTTGGGGGATAATGTGCGTTCTTTCCGCTGCTACCCGCAGCGTCACTCATACAAAGCCGAAATTGCCGCACCGGCAGCTTCCCTGGGACTTTTCCAAACCTCCCAGATTTGCACGCCCGGAATGTGACCCAACCAGGTCATAGCTTCCAGAGCGACGTTCCCCAGCTGAGTTTTCCGCAGCACTGCTTGTGCGACGACTCTTTCCACTCCTTGACCCATGAAAAAACACATTGCCATGCTCGTGCTGGCTCTGTCGTGCTGCTTTGCTGCAGCACAGGAGCCCGAATACAAACCGTACTTCGTCTCAGCCATCCTGAGGCTCACCGGCTCAGAAAACACCCTGCGCATCGTGCAGGGGATGGTGGTTGCGTCGGACACTGCCAATGCCCAGATCGTGTTCACCGTCATGGCCACCAAGCAGTTCCCGCAATACATCGTGATTGATGTGCTGCCCAGCACGTTCGAGCAGCTGTTCAAGACCCTCAGTCCTGAGCAGAAGTCGCTTGTTACCCCGCCTGCCAAAGATGGAGGCAAGCCCTCTTGAGTAGCGACCTTCTTTGGGACGCTTCAACCACCAACCCGGACGGGCCCAGCCCTCCGGGGCTGGGTCTGTTCATCAATCGAAAGAACACCATGAACAGTACCACTGTCGAAACCTCTGAAGACGTGTGCGCGAACATCGTTCGGTCGGCCTTGCAGCACTATGGCTGGGCCCCGTGCGATGGCGTAGCTATTGCCAGCAAGACGTTTGCGACGGCCGTGGGCCCCAAAGTGGCCTTGGCCTATCTGCAGAACTACGGCAAGGACACCCAGAACTACCATCTGGCCGGCGACTACCAAAGCGAAGGCAGCAACATCCTGGAAGCGCAGTTCGTCTTGCTGCCAAAGACCGCGAGCGAAAGCACGCTGAAGGATCTGGCCAAGCAGTTTGCAACCAACGTCGCCAAGACCGTCGCCGCGTCTTACGCGGGGCGTTTGCTTCATCCGTCCCTCAAACCAGGAAAATTCGGTACCGGCCCCAACGGTCTGCCAGCCATCGAATGGTGGCGCTACGGCGAAGCTGCGGTAGGGGAACCTTCCGTGGTCACCGTCGTGCGCGAGTACCCCACTGATTCAGAACGACTGCAAGCGCTGGAAGGTACTGCCTTCTGAAGTCGCTCATCCAAAAAAGCCACCCGATTGAAACCGGGTGGCTTTTTTGCTTTGTACGCGCTGAATCGATGGCATCAAGCGTTGTTTGCCTATTTTGTAGGCATCGCCACCAAAACGTTGTGTGACATAGGGTTTGCGCTATTTGCAGCCTAGTTATCCCCACCGACAGTGGATATCTTCGCTAGAATTTGTGCGCTTTCCATCCCTTCGCGGGACACTCATATCTTTCAACCCTTCGGGACCAGTTCCCGGTGGGACAAGGTTCCGTTTTTTGTGGAGCCTTTATGGAAACCATTCTCACAATTCTCGAAGCCAGCACCATGGTGCTTGGTTTCATGGCTGTGCCGGTAGTCGTCATGTTCCTGCTCGACTTGGGCGGGTGGCGTGACTTCTTCACTGGCGCGTCATTCAAAGCCAGTTCCTACATGATGGGGATTTCGCTCAAAGCACTGCGTGCCACAGGGCCCATTGCTTTGGTGGTTTCCACCATGATTGAGCAGGGAACCAAGCTCAACCAGATCCGCGCGCTGAACTGGCATTACCGACCCATCGAAGTCACCTGGTGGCTGGACGCGTTCGGGTTCATGGTGCTGGGTCTGGCCGCTTGTGCCTACGTCGTCATCCGTCGGCGTACACCGTGTCTGAAAGTGGGCAATATGGCTGTTGAATTTCATCGCGCCGATGCCTCTAAGGTGGAGGTGCATGTCAAACGCAAAAGCTGGTGGTCTTTTCATGCTCTCGGGCAGATGGCACCAGCCAATGCCGTGAACTTGTTGCCGCAGCAACTATGGAAACATCAGCTTGCACCAGCGTTGGGCGCCGCACTGCATCCGACCACTTTGTTCGACTTGCAGAATCTCGGGATCAAGCGCATTGAGATCTATTCGCCGCTCCTGAATTCACCTCGATACAAGGATCTCCAAAAGCACTTGGGGATCGTTGTAAACGGGTTCGGGGTCAGCTATGAGACATTCCGGCTTGCCCTCACGGAGTCCGTGATTCTGCTCGTTGTGTGGCCGTTGACGCGGTTTGCCTGGTTGCAAGAACACGTTCGCTGGATCAAGGACCAGTCCTTGCTTGTGGATCGGGTCAGCTTCGCCAAAGGGATTCGTCCCCAATGCAACGGGCTCGTCGTCAGACTCTGACGCCACTGGATTTCTGGTGACGCATCTGGTAAATTTGAGTTTCTTTCAGCGACTTCTGTCGCCCGCTCTCACGCAGAGCAACTCATACTTTCCCTAGGCCATAGGTTTCTATTGCCTGTCACATGCAGCCGGTTCCCCGACTGCTTCCCCTGACCACGCCTGTTCGATTCACTTCGAGCTGCCGCATGGTTTCTTCAACCCGGATGGGCATCACGTGCCCACCGGGCATTGGTGTCTTTCCATTTTTTTGGACTACACCATGACCACAGTCATCGAAATCGGTACCGTGCCGAGCAACGAAATGTCCCCAACCGGGGACATTCAGGCAGCGATCGTTGCTGGCGTATTCATGCGCCAGCTCAATCGCCAAGTTCCCCTGCAAGGCGGGATGCGCTACGTGGTCATGCAACGCATGGCCAAGAAACCCTGGCTCTCGGTGGTGTTGACGTCCAACGTCAACTCCTGGGAGTCCGCTGACATCACTATGGAAAAAGCTTCTGCTGCTTCCATGGTCGAGAAATGGGACGAAGAAGCGCTGCTGGAACTCCAACAGCACGGATTCGCCCCAAGCCCCGCTCAGACTGCAATCGCAGCCTGATTTCACCCCCCCCCGCCTTCACCCGACTCCCCGGTCGACAAGGCGGTTTTTCACCCTCGAAAGGAACCTCACCATGAAAACCGCAAAGTCTGTCATTTCCAACATCGTTTTGATGGCATTGTTCTGTATCCCGGCGCTCAGCTGGGCGCAGAACATCAGCCTCAACAGCGTGTTCGACTCTGACAACCGTCAGAGCGGCGTTTATCGCCGTAACGACGCCATGAACGAAGGGCAGATGGAAATCTGCCGAGTCGTCAAGGCCCGGACGGTGCAGCTCGAAGCCGGTAACACGGCCAAGGCAATCGCAACCGGCGCTGGTGGCATCCTCGGGGGTGCCATTGGCAGTCGCAGTGCCAATGGAATGACACCCGAGGCAACTTTGGGTGCCATTTTTGGCGCTGTCGTCGCAAACGCTGCCGTCAACAAGATCTCTTCTTCGGAAGGGCAGGAGTTCTTCCTCAACTGCAACGGTCGTGCAACGACTGTCGTACAGGAGGCTGACGGCACACCGCTGCCCGAACGCGGCACGGAAGTCTTCATCCAACGTGTTGGTGGTCGCTCCCGCGTCGTGATCTAACTACTTCATCCACCTCTGGCCCGTTACCTCATCGCAAGATGGGGGCGGGCCATTTTTTTGTCCAAACACACCCATGAAAAACCACATCGCCTACATGCTGCTGGTGGCCTTCGCGGTCAGCGCTGCAGCCCAAACCACCACGTACACCGAAGAGGGTGGCGCGGTGATCGTCATCAACCAAACCACTGGAGCCCTGGTCAGCGAAAGCAATAGCACGCGGACGGCCGCCAGCATTTGCCCACGCAAGCCAGCCGAAGACAACCACCCTGGACATCGCCCTGTGTAGACTCGGCATCCGATCAAACCCGCTATGCGGGTTTTTTTTCGTCTGTACGGTGTTTACTGTATATTCGTACAGTGCTATTCGACATGATGCGAGCGAGGCAAGATGGGGTGGTGGTGCCGCGGCATAACGCCGGCATGCTGCGTGCTGTGCGCGGCACATTCCTGCTGCGCGATGTGCGTGATACGCGGCTCAATCGGCATGTCCGTACCGCCATGTTCCATTGTCAGGATGGACAGATCCTGCGCCTGAGCGACGCTTGTCTGGTACACGCCAGCGCCGAAATGCTCGTCATCAATGGCTTTGAGCAGGGCACCAATGCGGGATGCCAGGTCGTTGACTACGCCCAGTCATGGATTTTGATGGAAGTGGAAGGGGAGGGTGCGCAGCCGTCGATGGGGCCTGCTTTCCCGAGATAGTGTGCGCGGATTTACAGCGATGCCGCGGCTCGGTAGAATCAAGTCTCTTTCAGGCGCAAAGCCTACGGCACCACACGGTGCAACTCATACAGCCGATTTGCTGGTCCTGCGCCAGCTGCGCATCGACCGACCAACGGTCTTCCCCATAACCTCTGCCCAGGGCGAACAAACGCCCACCGGGCCTGCGTTCATCTCCTTGGGCCTCACCAGGAGAAAAAATGCTGTGAAAGGCAAACAACGACCCCCATGGGTCACTGCTGCAAGGGCAACACTGGAATCTTTGTCTTCACGCGCGTATCATTGGCGCATGGAGTCCAAGATCATCCGAGCCCAACGCGGTAAACCCGCAACCAAGCACACGACCACCGACGGTGTCGTGGGCTATGTAGCGCCCGACGTGCCCACTGCGGCACTGGAAGGCCTGCTCGGCAAGCTGCTCGCAAAGGCAGTTGATCTGAAACCACAAGGAAGCTCCAATGACCACGCAACCACAGCTGGTGCGGGGTGCACTCCTAAAGTGTCTGTTTCCATTTGAGGACAAGCCGGATCTTCCCGGCAAAAGCCCTCACTACTGCCTGCTGGTTGAAAGCTACGAACACGAAGGCAAGACCTTCCTGATCGTGGCCTATGGGACATCCAAGCTCGATGCTGCGCTCCAACGCGCCCATCCTGTGCTGGACATCCCGACCAACCTGCTCAGCGGTAGCGCCATCGACGCGAACCAAGGGGTCATCCACATCCTGTGCGACCACCTGGCCATCATTCCGTTCGATAGCAAATGGGTGTACATGAACTTCAGTGCACGCCTGGGCGTTTTCAAGCCCGAACACGCGATGCAGCCTGCCCGACGAAACTTGCGTGAGCGTTTCGAAAGAGCCGAGCCTGTCATCCGTGCTGCTGCGATCAGTCTGTTGCGTGAGTTCCTTGCCACGCGCAAGGTAGGGCTCAAACCCGGCGCACGACTTCGCTGACCACTACAACCCGCCTCGCGCGGGTTTTCAATTGGGCTGCAGCTCAACCACAGGACCGAACTTCCGGTCCCCATACAACCACTGCCTGGGGCAAACACATCGCCCCACAGGCATGTGATCATTTGCCTCGGGCTTCAACACGGAGTCCTTCCATGAGCAGAACATGGATTACCCCCACCGAGAAGATCGCGCACTTGTCCAAATGCGACGGCCACCTCTACCTTGAGTTCACGCAGCATGGGGTTCCCATGACCTATGTGGCACCCGAGAAAACGGAGGAGCTGTCGCCCCAACTTCTGGAACAACAACTGCGCGAATTCGAACTGGCATGCCGCGCCGCCTCACTGGTGCTGAACGAGCAACAAACCGCCCATATGGTCGGTCTACTCAACCAAGCAGCGAAGGCCCATGAATACCGCATGGAGACGTACCGTCGTCGCGCAAACCAACTGGCGACGGAGGACATGTTCCGGAAAGCGAGTCAGGCATGCTGAATGAACACGACCTTCTTGGAGCGCTCGATCATCCAGCCTACCACCAGCAGATCAAGCTGCGCTGGTACAACGGCCGGATCAACGTCTTCCAGGCGGTGACGCCGACCGATGCCGCCAAGGTGTTGCGTCGGCTGAAACCGACATGGACCAAAGACGAACACGCGTCGTTGGCACAGCAGCATGCAGATGCCGCTGACCAGCATGAGCGTGCCTGGAGCCAACTGGTTGACCAGGCTGCCATCGAAACGTTCGGGCGCCCCTACCACATTACCGACTACCGCATCTCCGGCATCGCCTGTGATGAGTTCTCGGAGCCAATGAAGCAGGCCTTGCGTTTCGCCGCCCACGCGCGGACGTACCATCGCCAGCTGAGCGGCGCGCACGCCTGCGCTTCAGGCCAGCGCCGTCGCTGAATTGCGATAGCGACACATCAACTTCAACCCGAATGGGCACCTCTGCCCACTGGGGGATGTGCCCCTCTCTCCCCAAGGACCAACATGAACAACAAAATCCACCCAGGCCTGGGCGTGAAGACGCTCCAAGGCGAACTGGACACGGATGACCACGGCGCCGAGCGGCACACGCCGCCTGGCACCTGGGGCCACATCCAAGCCCACAACCATGGCGACCATTGGGACATCACGTTCTCCAACGGCGCATGGGTGGTGGTGACTGAGGCTGAACTGGCCGACACCACCCAGTACGTGCTGCGCCAGCCCCAAACGCTGGAAGAGTGCGCGCTGGCGCTGCAGTACGGCAACGACGTACTGCAGCTGACGATCCTCGACGATTGGATGATGCCGTTCACCCAGGAAGTCGCCGGCAACCCGCAGCAGGTGCTTTCGCTCATTCGTGAACTGAACGACACCAAGCAGCAACTGCAATCCCTGCAGGCCGCCACCGATGGCAGCGCCCAACCCGTAGAGGGCTCGGCGAATGCGTCGATGGCGCCTGCGCAGGGCAAGGCCAAGGTCAAGACCGACATGGTGTTTGCAGACCAGCCCGGCGAACACGGCATGCTGTGGGTCAACCTCTGCCTACTGGAAAACGAACTCGCCAAGCTGCTTGCTGCATCACCAGAAGGAACCCGAGCCATCAATGGGCACGAGGTCTGGTTCCTGAAGGAAGTCGATGGCGAACTCGTTCTGATGCACGGCATGCTCGATGGCGACGAGCCCAAGGAAATCACCTCCCGATTCGATTTCGATCTGGAGTGGGTGGACTATGGCGTTGACGAGCTGCAGGCCTACAACCGGGCGCTATCGGAGACGATCACGCATTTTGCCCCTCAGCCATGCTGACCAAGGAGCAAGCCCACGCGATCGCGCAGCAGTTGAAGGAGTGCCCGTTCTGCGGCCTCAAGCCGACCCCACGAATCCATGGGGCAGGTGACAAGGCCGTCAACCCTTCGGCACGCTGCGTGACACCGGACTGCATGGGTGCAAAGATGCCGTCGATCAATCTGGACGTCCCCAATGATGTGCACGGGTGGAACACCCGCACACCCCCCAACGGAGCAGGCCACCGGCCTGAATCACAATGACCTACGACGAAGCCAAAAAGCAAGCCGACGGGCTCTGGACAAGCTGTCGCGCGACCGGCAAGAGCCTCAACGATTTTCTGGCGAAGCATCCCAAAGGCCCCATGGGGCTGACACCGGATGCGGTCAAAAAGTTGCCCGAGTACATCGAGCTCAAAGCGGCCTACGACCGGGCGGCCCAGGCACTGCGCGCGTTCAACACGGTCTACCCCAAGCGGTTTGCCAAGGAGATCCGTGCAGAGCGTCGAGCCAAAGCCGAATCGGCGGCAAGTGTTCCCGCCTGAGACCTCCCACCACCCCAAGGCTCCCCATTCGGGGAGCTTTTTTTTTTGCCTGTTTACTGCCCGTGGGGGGCTGGCTACAATCAAGGCTCTTTCGGGTGCAATGCCCACTCCCCATTGGGGAACTCATATTTTTCCGGTCGCGCTTTTAGCCGACCATTCACCAACTGCCCAGGGCGACATGCTTGCCCTTGCGGCCAGTAGTCTGACTTGGGCCTTTTTCTTCAATGCAAGGACCTCGTACAGTCATGAAATCGCTGTTCAAAACGCCTTTTGGCACCTACGCTTTTCACTTCAACGGGACACCCATCACCGGGTTCCTCAACAGTGAAAACACCACGCAGCAGTACAACCCGAACGACCACGCGTCTGCCAAGATTCCCGAAAGCTACGGCTTTACGGTGGTAGACACAGGGGGGCAGTGCACCGCCTGGCACCAACCGTTCGACCTCGACGGTCGCCAGGTCTACATGCGCATCACCGATATGGATGGTCTGACCCATGCCATCGAGCCCACGGAGCGTGTACTGGTTGGCGTGTATGACCAAGACGGGCAGGAAATCGCCGGATGGGACCAGGTCAACTGGCCGCTTGACGAGCAAAACCCGCCGCGCATCTGCCACTTCTAAGCGACCCAGTCGCATTCTCTCAACCGCCCTGGGCGCAACGTCCTGAGCGGACGCGCGCCTTGGGCCTCTTCTTTTTGAAAGCCCTATGAAAGCAACAAACCCAAACCCCTGGCGTGTCATGACACGCATGGGGGCGTCTGCACAAGACTGCTGGCACACGGACGGAGATCAGGCCGCGACTTTTGCCAGTGAAGTGCTTGCATGCACCGCAGTCATTGACCATGTCGCCCGAAGCGCACGGGCCGTTGCCAAAGGCATGATGGCCGATGCGCCAGGTCTACAGGACTTCTATCTGGCACACGAAGACGGTACGGAGATCGAGGTGCTTTCCCCTGCGATGCCACACGCATCCTTCAAGGAATACACGTACTTCAATGCCGCTGGTGGAACCACGCGCGTATCTGCGTCTATCACTGCCACTCTCTACAAGGCGTTCCATGACGACGAAATAGGCTGGGTGTTCCATGGCTACCCAGTTAGTGCACAGGAGCAAGCCTTACTGCGCGAAGGCACCAACCAAGCTGCCGTGCTGTTACTCACTGAGCATGCTCTGCTGCAAAACGACGCCGGCGCACTGGTGTTGCAACTTGCACAAGCAGCGCAAGTCATCACAACACCTGACGGATTCACGTTCAAGCGAAGCGGCAAGGGGTGGAGCGATGGCGACATCACGGTAAACATCGATCTGGCAGAGTTGCAAGCCTTGGGGGCGGAAATCGACTTGCTGCAAGGGGAAGTACGGTGAACGCCGTCGTCGCAGCACATGCCCATAGGTCAATGCCGATCGGGCAGAGCAACGCAAGTCTTGCCGACGGCATGGTGATGCGTGCTGGCATTCCACAATCCGGGGGACGCCTGACGTTTCACGCCTTTGACGAAGGCTATCCGGTGATGGTCTCTGCCAGTGCATTCTGGAATCCGTCCAAGGGGTGTTTCCGCATCCCGGAGGCAACCAATTTGTACGAGCTCGACCTGGCACTGGATTCGGCCGGATTCACCGCCATGAAGCTTTGGAAGGAGAAGGGCTCGACCAATGGCATCGGCAACGTGTTCCCGTGGTCGTTCAGTCAGTACATCGAATTGGCCTGTTCAGTAGGTGCCAATTGGTGGTCCCAGCCCGACCTGTGCTGTGAGCCCGAGATAGCCTGCAGTCAGGAAGAGATTGACTACCGCGTCAATGCCACAGCAACCCTGCTTGAAGGGGCGTTGCGCGTGGTTTACCACTGGCAAAACGAGTTGGCCAAGACGTGTTCACCTTCGGTGGTTGGCAACATGATTCGCCCGCCCGTTCCTATCATCCAAGGATGGAGCGTATCGGACTACCAGCGCAGTCTGGATCTGCTCATGCAGGTTTGGAGCCGCTGGGAGCCTTGGCTTGCAACGCCGAAGCTCATCGGAATTGGCTCGGTATGCCGGCGCAGCCTCAAACATCCCACCCATGGACTGCACGCGATCCTGGCCGGTCTGGAAGGCCAGTTACCAACTGGTTCACGGCTTCATCTTTTCGGGGTGAAGGGTTCATGCCTGTCGGAGTTGAAGATGCTTGACTGGGTGGCCAGCGCAGATTCAATGGCTTACGACTTTGGCGCGCGGGTCCAAGCCCACCGGGGCGGGTTTTCGAACTCGGTGCAACTGCGTACCCAAGCGATGACGCGATGGATGCAAACGGCGGCCGACAAGTTGTTGCCCGCAGCGGGTGATCAATTCCGGCTCCCAATGTTCAACTGAACCAGTAGGTTCGACATCAAACGCAAAAGCCACCATTCCCTGCAAGGGGAGCGGTGGCTTTTCGCATTTCTTGGCTTTGCGGAAACGCGTCTATGCCACTGGTCAGCAGAACGTGGCGTCGCTACAATGAAGCTTCTTTCGGGCGCAATGCCCAATCCCCATAGGGGAACTCATATTTTTCGGTCGAGCGCTAGCCGACCATTCACCAACTGCCCAGGGCGAAACAGTCGCCCGCCGGGCCTGTTTCATTCCTTGGGCTTCTTCCAACAGGAGAACCAAGATGTTTCAACGTCTAATTCGCAAGGTGTTCGCCACCCACTGCCAAGAATGTCACGAAGTGGCAGTTCCTTTGTGGCGGCCAACATGCGCGTTCTGTGACCATGGAGAAGGGCGCATTCAGCAATGATTCCCCGTATTCAACAGTCCAGAGAGCCGATGCCGGACTGCGCACACATCGGGGAACTTCCCGGCGTCTATCTAAGACCTGAACGGCATTCCGCAGTTCAGTTCCCCTCCATGTTGCTCAGCCAGCGGTGTTTGCACCAGGCGGCAAACGCATTGGAGGCCGCACTGAGCCAGCTATACGCCAAACACAGCATCGCAAGTGTTGATTGGTATATCGAGCGCAGCCTTGGGCTCGATGTGCAGGGCCGAATCGCCTGGTGCAACCAGGACATCACGGACGCCGTAGTCCCATAACCATCAACCCATGAGGGGCCACGCTGCCCTCTGGGCAGGGCTCTTCGAACTATGAAAGCACTGAAATGGAATCAATCCAAGAAACACCTCGCCGCATTGAAAGTGGCATGAAATCGCGCTGCCCGCAGCGTGGTCAAGTTGAACGTTTGTACGCTGAACGGGAGCGCTATATCGATAGTTGCGATGCGCGCGGGCACTTCAGCCTTGAGAACATTCACGAACTCGATCGTCTGGGCCGCGTCAAAGTGGCTAGCGACCATTGGGAGCTTTGCTCGGAGGATGCTCGCGCCGCTTTGCGCAACGATCCCCACCATCAGGTGCGGTCAAGCGCCTTGATCAGCGCCAGCTCCAAAAGCGGAGGCCAATGACATGAACCGGTACAGCTATCTCATCTTGGTCGAAGTGCCTGCCATGGGAACAATGCAAGACATCGTGGCAGCCCTGCAAAGAGGCTACGACGACGGGCATGCAGAAGGGCAGTTCGAGGTCATTGTGACTCACGAACCGGGCTATCTGGTTACCTTCCTGCGTTCAACCGCAGAAGATGACATGAAATACCTGCAAGATCGCATGCGCGAAGGCGCTGAGAACTTGAGCCAGGCCGCTATGCGCCAACTCGGTGCCGAGCTCAATGGGACGGTGGGAGACTCTGCCAAACCGATTGTGGAGGCGTTGCTCGAAGGGGATGCGCAGATCATCGACTTCAATGGCGTCTTGAAGCGCGTGCCGATCGTCAGCATCTGTGGCGCCAAGTCGATCAGTGACGATGATCTGTGCGCGACCTGCAGCCACTGCACCTATCGCCCTGGTGAATTGAGCTCCTGCGCCTTGAACTGGCCAGGGTTCGAAAATAGTGATGGGTATGTGGAAGAATGCCCATCCGCTGACCCAAAGGGATAAAGGGAGAGATAGAGCAACGATGAGCAATCACAACGACAAGACCTGGTGGAAGCCCATTGTCCATTTCGTGACCCATACGTTCGTCGGCTCAGTGATCTTCGTGATCATTGCATTGCCGGCCTATGGATTGGGTGAGTTGGTCCATTGGCTCAAAGCCCATGGATCGTCGGAATACGTCGTGGGTGTACTCACTCTACTAGAGTATGGTATCGTCACTATAGACGCGATCCTGCTGTTGTGGCACTTGGTCACCACAGGGATTACTGCCATGAAGGAGGCTGATCAATGAGCAAGTTTCTGCGAGAAGTCCAGTTGGCGGCCCGCGAGGCGCCGCGCGTGTATTTTGCGCCGCTGGTAGGCGCGGCCAAGGAAATGCAGCGCCAGGTACGCCTGATGTCCGCTGCGCGTCGCCTGCCGACACACCCCAACCAAACGCGAAAGAACGTGACGCACAGTCACGGCTGACACACTGTCTGAAAAGCCTCCGCACCGAAAGGGCGGAGGCTTTTTTTTTGCCTGTTTACTGCCCGTGGGGGGCTGGCTACAATCAAGGCTCTTTCGGGTGCAATGCCCACTCCCCATTGGGGAACTCATATTTTTCTGGTCGCGCTTTCAGCCGACCATTCACCAACTGCCCAGGGCGAACATTCGCCCATCGGGCTTGCGTTCGTTGCTTGGGCTTCTTCAACAGGAGCAAGAACAGTGGACCTCAACTCAAAACAGTCACTGGCATATTGCCATCTGGACTGGCCCAAACGATTGGCGATCATGAATGATCTGGAATCCGTCAATTCGGTCATGTATCAAGGATTCGTCGGCGATGGGTTTACCGCCGCCATCGGAAGAGGGGCGTTGGCTAAAACGAATGAGCTGATGGAGAAGCACGGCTTTGCGCCGCGCCATGCCGTCACATTTCCGCTTGGCAGCGACCAACCAGCACAGCATCTGCGCCATGACGGAGTGCATGCCAAGGCCTGCAACTGGCTGCTGTGCACCTACACACCAATTTCCTCTGCGTTGCCAATCACCGATCGGTGATGCGGTAGGGGGAGTCATCAAATCCGCCCTGAGGGTGAACATTGCCCAACTCGGGTGTGGTTCATACCTTGTACTCGCAATACAGGATCACTATGAGACTCAAGAAATTCGAGCTGACTTGACTCGCGAAGCCGCCGCCTAGCGCCGCCCGCATCACGGCGAACTCTTTGACGCACGCCGTTCGGCGCGCGCCGACTTATCACCCCAACGGGACCAGCATCCCGAGGGGTACTGGTCCCATTTTTCCAATGGAACCATGGACTATCAACACTACCCAACAGGCGAGCACACGGCCGCCAGAATGTGGGCCAAGTTTCAGCGCCCAGTGCGCCATCTTTGTGACCCCAGCGCAGGCAGGGGCAACCTGATCCGTTACGCCCGCGACGGTTTCAGTGGTCTCAGCGACGAGCAAATTCCTTGGGTTGCAGCGACTGAGGACACTGAAATCTCAGTGGGCCGCTATCGTGAACGGATTCGCACCTACGCGAGGCAAAAATTTGCAAACCTCGACGAAGTGTCCGCAATCGAAATTGATGTGCAGCATCACCCGGCACTGAACGAGCTGGGCCTAAAGATTCTGGGCTACGACTTCATGGATGTCCGTTCACTGGCCACAGTGAGCCACGTCATCATGAATCCACCGTTCGCCTATGGCGCAGCCCATGTGCTGCATGCTTGGGATTTGGTGTATGACGCAGAGATTGCGGCCATCATCAATGCTGAGACCATTCGCAATCCCTACAGCCAAGAGCGCCAGCGCCTTGTCAAACTCATTGAAAAGCACGGCTCGGTCGAGTTCCTGCAGGACCAGTTTGTTGACGATGTGGAGCGCACTACCACTGTAGAAGTCGCGCTGATCTACCTGGACAAGACACCGGTGCGCTACATCGACATCGAAAGCATGACGGCGGGTCTGCGCGAAGGCGACAACCAGTTTGAGGCGATCGATGCTGGAATGTGCACAGCCTTGGCGTTGCCATCCAACTTCATCGAAGACACCTGCTTTCGTTTCAAGGAAGCGGTCGTTGCAGCACGGCAGGCCAGTGAGGCGCAAGCCCTGGCCGACCGTCTACGCGAAGGCCTGGGCATGACATTGGAGGATATGCAAGCCAAGGGCGTAGGCAACGATGTCCGCAAGGAGATCGCCACCGTACGCGATGCGGCCAACAAAGACTTCAAGACACGCTATGACGATCTGAAGAAGAGAGCGTGGGCGCAGATCATCCGCTCGTCCTTGCTCACCGACAAGCTCAGCAATCAGGCACGCAAGAAGCTTGAAGCCTCTGCGCAGGACATCTACAAGTTGGAGTTCAGCGCGGCCAACATACACGGCTTCCTGCGTGGCGTGATTGAGTCCATGGGGGCGATCTACACCGATATGGTGTGCGACCTCTTCGACACCATCATGGAGCGATCTTCCGACAACGTGGTGTTCTACCGCAGCTGGAAGTCCAATCAGAAGCACAAGATCGGCATGCGCATCCGCAAGACGCGCTTCATCATCCCGAGAATGCGCGTCGGCTTCGGCGGTGGTCTGGATTACGACAATGAGCGATTCCTCGCTGACGTGGACAAGGTGTTTGGCTACCTCCATGGGATCAATGGTCCCTACATGGATGGCCTGGTGCCTGCGCTGCGACAAGCAGAGTTGCGACGCAGTGATCGCATCCAGTCGCGCTTCTTTGATGTGCGCTACTACAGCGGAACCCAAACCATGCATTTCTACCCGAAGTCAGCCGAGGTGGTCGAAAAGATCAACCTCTTCGTGGGGCGGATTCGGCAATGGCTGCCACACGATGCGCAGGAGGCCAACGAAGACTTTCAGCGACAGTATGACCAAGGCGAGCAATTGACCAAGGAGTACATGGAAGCCTACCGAAATCGGCGCGGTCAGGATTGCCCAGCATGGAAGCTCCTCAAGGAGATCAGGGGCACAGATGATGGTGATCACTTTGACCTCGACAAGTTCGATGCAGCAATGGCCAACATCCATGCAGCGAAGAACATCCACTGTGGGGCGGCCATTGGGACCAACACCAACAAGCACCTTCCGATGATTGCTCTGCAGCCGCACACCGAACCAGCATCGATTCCAGAAGCTCAAACACACTTTGTGTACGACATTGAGCCTTTGGAGATGAGCTGAAGCCACTCCAAATGGGCCCCCACGGGGGCCCATTTTTTTTGGCTGTTTACTGGCTGCAGGGGGCTGGCTACAATCAAGGCTCTTTCGGGTGCAAAGCCCACTCCCCATTGGGGAACTCATATTTCATCGGTCGAGCGACAGCCGACCATTCACCAACTGCCCAGGGCGACTTGCTTGCCCCTGGGGCCAGTAGTCCGTCTTGGGCCTGAACAAGGAACCAACGGATGGAAAAATTCACCCCACAAGGCAAAGCAGCTATCGAGACGATTCTGCGGTGCATGCAAGAAGCTCATGCTGCGTTTAACAACCTCAGTGCTGTTGAAAACAAGGCTTGCTATGACTTCCACAATGAGGGGGCCTCCCTCAACCACTGCATACGCTGGGGACTGTCTGCCGCAGAAGAGATTCATGCGGCTATTCAACCTGGCGTCAACACAAAAACGTGGTCAGTCAAACTCCTCATGGAAGACCAAACGGAATACCAATGGTCTGGAGAAGCTGATGACACCGATCATGCTGAGGGATTGGCAATCGCTGAAGCGAATGCGAAAACCCGCCAACAGGTTTATGAAATTGTTAGCGTCACTTCACCTGATACGGAGCGGGCTTCGGTCTGAATGAAAATGCTGGAAACGACACAGAACACCATCAAGGCAATCGAGGGATACCTGGCTAGCAAGGCAGACAGGGGCGATGAAGTCGCCGCTGGCTTGCACAAGCTGTTGACGCCTTTGCTGAATCCTCACCAGTTTCTTTCTGAGCTTCGCAGCGAAGGGTATGCGGTTGTTGTTTTCTCGCCTGACGAACTCGGAACTGCAACCGCAAAGAGCCTGGAAAATCGACTGGCCGAACTCGGTAACGAGGTGACCACTGATTTGCAGGAACCCTCTTGAAGTAGATAGCCCGGATGGGTACCTGGTGCCCCTAGGGTGCAAAGCCCACTCCCCATTGGGGAACTCATATTGCATCGGTCGAGCGACAACCGACCATTCACCAACTGCCCAGGGCGACTTGCTTGCCCCTGCGGCCAGTAGTCCGTCTTGGGCCTGAACAAGGAACCACGGACATGAAAAATCAACCCAACCCTGCTCTGGCAGGCGTACCTTCAGAGCAGCTCAAGCAAGCTGTACTGGAGCAGGTCTATGACACCAAGTACCTCCGCATGCTTGCTGGTTACCAGCTGCTGGCGGCCGTGCACGGCACCACCAACGTCGGGATCTACGTTGTAGATGGCAATTTCGGGCGCGAGCACTTCAAGCACGCGATCCAAGAAGCCAAGGCTGCAGGGATCAACGCCAGCCGGGTGTACGTTTACGGGGACACCGCCACGTACTCTGGGCAGGCGATCAGCTTCTCCAAGTTCGAGGAAATCGGCTTGAAGCGACCGATTGTGCCGGCGCAACTTGCGACGGAGCCGAACACCCACCCCGATGCTTCGAAACCCATCGTGACGCTCAAGTGCACCTGTTGCGGTTCCCGCTTCCAAGGCCGCCAGTTCAGCGGCCAGGACACTGGTTGGGGACTCGGTAATTGCTGCGTAGCGTACTGCAGCAAGGCAGAGAACATGGCGAGGATCTTTGGCATCGACGGCGTTCACTACAACCTGCCGCAACCAGACCAGACGCGCAATGTCGAAGGTGATCGCCTGTTCTCAGGCGTCTACCCCACCGGCATCGTCTATGCAGACCGTGCGCGGGAGGTCAACGGCGACTATGCCCGCTTGGCCTACCTGAACTTTGGCACGCTGACCCTCCAAATCGAACGCAACTGCCCCGCAGACCTGCGCCAACGCATCGAGGCCGACGCAGCTGAAATTCAGGCCAGGCGCGGTGAGCAATACCGCATCAGCACGTCAAACCAAAACGTCCTTCTGGGGGCGGCGGCGGCCTGACCTGACTGACCAAAAAACCAACGGGCATCCGTACGCCCGACATGGGTGAGGGATGCCATCCACATCAAGGAGCACACCATGAGCTACTACGTAGTTCGCTATCGCAACAACGAAACCGCCGTGATGGCGGGGCTGGGCCGCAACCGCGGCACCTGGGACACGGCACACACGCGACGTACCGCACAACGGCATGCACGCACGCTGCGCCTCCAAGATCCCGCGAGCACCTACAAGGTTGAAACCCTGTAGCCAGCCCATCATCAACCATCCTCCTGGCCACGACATAGACGCGCATGCATTGCGTCGTGGCCAGCATTCTTTCCCAAAGCAAAATGCAAACACCCATCAAACCAACTGGCGCCGTTCTGGCCTACCTTGAACTCGTGAAGAGCGCGCAAAGCGCCGTAGCCAACGGCGTGGATTGTTCATACGTCGGCATCGCCGAAGCGAATGGACAGCCGCACAATGAAGTCGCGTTTTTCTCCGGCGTCACCGAAGGGACGGCCCATACCTACAAGCTGACCGAGGAAGGAATCGCCAAAGGTCGGTGGCAGGGCGACATGTTCTGCTGCCCCGATCATGAAGGCAATGACACGCGGATCACGCTGTTCCAAAAGGTTGCCATCGTCCCGACGCGCTGCAAAAAGTGCGCAAGCCTACTCGATCATCTGGGCCTCTGCCGGGATGAAACCTGTCCCTACAGCGACTGGCCGCAAATCGTCGATCGCGCCGATCTGGAACGCATGTTCACCCACGAGCTGCAAGCAAAGTACGGCATCGCAAAGCGAACCATCCATTCTGCCGATGATGACCTGCAGCCGCATCTGCAAACCGTGCGTGAACGCTTGATCGGCGCAGCAACCCACCATGAGGGCCCGCTGGTGCGCACTATCCGGGTCTACAGCCAGGATGAGGAAGAGCAGGCAGCCTACGTCAAGATGTGCGAAGCCACGTTTCTGATTGGCGAAGCACTCTTGGCCCAGCCCCGGGGGACATTCCTGTCCAACGACCAAGGCGGCTACTGGCTTTCGGACGCCGCTGGCCAACTGGAGCTCTACATGGAGTGGGGAACCGATCCCGCCTTGGACGCATGCAATGTGCACACCGCAACGTATTGCGAAGCCATTGGTGCCAGTGACATGCTAGAAATTGCCGCGTGCATTGAGCAATCGCTTGCTGCACCTGTGTTCAAGCACGAATCGGAGCCGGGCTTGCTCGATGCCCTGGTCCTGCGGGACTTCGGCGGACAGACCCGCTGACAACTGCGCTAACGCGAACCATCAAAGCCACCTACGGGTGGCTTTTTTTTTGGGCCTTCGTTGATAAGGCAGCGCCGCTGTACGGTCGACGGGCGCAAGTAGTTG
The DNA here is from genome assembly GCF_032337135.1 of Curvibacter sp. APW13. Taxonomy (NCBI): domain Bacteria; kingdom Pseudomonadati; phylum Pseudomonadota; class Betaproteobacteria; order Burkholderiales; family Comamonadaceae; genus Curvibacter; species Curvibacter sp. APW13. The sequence continues at coordinate 71,188 of NZ_JAVXZZ010000005.1, forward strand.
TGCTATCTTTGGGGCAGGTTTCCGTCGCCTGCCGCACGCGCCCTGATGGGCATGGTGAAGACGGAATGATTCAGGACCAACTCCCATTCGTGAAATCCATGGGCGGCCCGCAAAGCGTGCACCGGCTTTGACGCCCAAGGAGTCTTCATGAATGTCCAGCAATTGAAACTGTTGGCGGGGAGCCTGCGCGGCTATCTCGACCAACGTGGTGTCGCCGTTCAACACGGTCATGCACTTGATCTCATCACCGCAATACCAGGTCTGCGCGATTGGAATGAGGTTGCCGCCTTTCCTGACCGTGTTGAGAAGAGCGTACTTGAGCCATCAACGGCAGCACGGTTGGCTTTTCGCGTTCAAAAGCGCCATGGACTGGAAATCGAGCCAGCGGACCTGCTGCAGGCGTTGATGCCACCCAGTGCGGGCCCCATTCAGCGGGCGCCTGTGATCTGGCCAAGTGGCCCACAGCCGGGTGTCTATATTGCAACCACGCAGTCAGCCATTGATGCCTTGCTGCAGGCATACGAGGATGCCACCGATGGAGAGTTGGTGTATGCGCAACGTGCCGCCAGTGACTGGCGCGGTGCCATCGATCTCGGAGAAAACGGGCTGTGGGCGCAAGGCATGGAGCGCGTACCCTCCGGCACACTGCTGGTGCTGGGGCCCATGGTCTTGTGTCAACAAGAGTGGGAGATGCACGCAAATACCTTGGAGGCGGCGTGTCTTCATGCATCGGTTCACGGGCACCGTGTAGCAATCTTGGTGGATTCACCAAATCCTGACCTGGTACGGACGGATTTGGAAACCATGATCAGGTGCCATGCCCCAGACTATCCAGAGGATACGCAGGATCTCGTCGGAATCGTCACGGAAAGCGGAGCGCTACAGCCATTCCCAAATGCATCCACAAAGGTACAGCTTCCAGCCCCGGCCCCATACAAGGCGGATGTAACCGCACTGCCCAGCCATGTAGTGCCATTGCTCAGAGAGGCACTTGCACAGCGCCCCACCGGGCTGCTCGCACTTGGTTCAAGCACGATTCAGGATCATTCGGCGATCGAACTCATCAATGCGGTGCTGTCGATGACGGAGGGCCTGGGCCCCGCTGCGAGGATCAAGGTACGAAACAGATCGACGCCAGCCAAGGACTGGTTGGTGCCCGATGCGGTCAAAGCCTTGCCGATGATGCCTTCGATACAGATTGCCCATGCGTACGGATTCAAACGGATCGTCGTCGATGGGTACTACGCTGAGGCGGATGTCTTGCTGCCCAGATTGGGAGATTGCCTGTTCATCACCGGGAGCTACTCTTGCAATGCTGCCGACACACTAGTGCGCAGCCTATGTCACTCCAGCAGTGACCTTGAAATGGATATTTTGCAAAAGACGGTTGCCGCCTTGGCAGTGATTAAGGTGGGGGCCGATGGTAAGGAAACGCTGGTGCCTGACCTCTATCTGGGTCAAGGCATGATTCCAACCGGGGCAAAGAGGAAAGACGTCTTCGAATACGTCGAAGCCAATCGAACACTACGCTGGGAGGATGCTGCCCGCGCCGCGCTGGACGCAGGAGAGTTCACGATGGAGACGATCAAGGAAGCGATGGGGCGCGGAGCCGATCTGAGTCGACTTGCTGCGCCAACGCGCAGGAAGAAGCTACAGAAGGGTGCCGCGTAGCCGCACCGAGCTTCGAAGGCGTGCCGGCTCACCCAGCACGCCGCCACCCGGGCACTACCGCCATCGCCCGCGCCACCGCCATGATGGCGCTGCTGTCCAGGTGCGGCTCGTTGTGGGCCATGGCCGCCAGCACCAGCATGGCCAGCGCGTAGCGATCGGCGTCTTCGACCGGAACGCGCACATTCTTGGTGGCATCGCGCACGTGCACCAGCAGCCCGTGCTCCTGGTGTGCGATGTGCAGCGACTTTTTGTTGTTGGCGCCGTGGAACTTGAATTCCAGCTCCGAGGTCCAGCCCATCAGCACGGCCAGCAGCTGCGGCAGTTCGCGCTGCGTGCACATGAAAACCACCTTCTTCCCCGGTGACCAATCAAAATGCCCGTCGCCGGTGGCCAGCGCCCCTTCGACCATCACCGTACAGCGTGCCGTACTGGCATGGTGCTCCTGCTCGCGCACAGGCGCAATCTCCAGCGTCAAAGCGCCACTCTTGCCAAACACCTTGGCCTTGCGCCGGATCACGGCCTCGGCCGGCAGGGCAGGGGAGCAAGCGTCGTCTGCAGGGCCGTCATCGTTGGCCGGGGCGCGGACACTGGTACGCAGTGGGGGCGGGGTGCCGTCGGGGGCTGGCGCGGCGGAAGTCGGCGTTCCAGCGTCCTCGTGCGGCAGCGCCGGCAACTCGTCGTCGACCGGAACACCGCCACACCAGGCGCGCAGCTTGTCCGCCGCAGACAGGCGAGCGGCCTCCTGCATGCTGGACAGCCCCGCCAAGGCTTGTGAAAGCGCATCGCGGGTTGTTGCCATGGTGGCCATCTCGAACAGCACATCCAGCCGCAGCGCGATGCCGGCCGCTCCCAACTGCGCGCGCAAGCTCGGGCTGCTCAGGCGGCGCAGTGCCGCCGTCAGTTCCATGAGCGACTGCTGGTCGTGTCCCTTGGCCATGTCCTGTACCGCGGCCTCGATCTGGTCGTACTGGTCCTGGCGCAGCAACGGCAACGCCCAACGCAGATCCTCCAGGGTACAGCGGATGCCTCGGTCATTGAGTGTTTGGCAGATGAAGCCACTCATGCGCAGGGCACGGTTGGTGTCCACCAGACGGGAGGGGGCTGTCATGCTGCCACCCCCTGGGCGGCGGCGATGGCAGCTTGCGCCTGCTTGGCCAGCGCGCGGTAGGCGTTGAACACCGGCAGTGGCGTGCCATAGGGGCCCACATCCACGGCCCTGGGGTCGCAGTTGAATTGGGCATCGGCCAACACCTCCTTGGCCTCATCGAGCGTCAAAGTGCAGCGCCCCTCGTTGAGCTTGTCCAGCGGCAAATGGTCGGGCTGACGGTTCGCGTATTCATTGTCAATGCATGCGCTGATGCGCAGGACCACAGTCACAGGTTCGTTCATGGGTTACCTCCGGGGTGGTGGATGGCTACGACGTGCTGGCGCAGCCGACGCAGCGCCTGGGCATCCTTGAGGCCTGCGCGCTCCAGCACTTCCGAATCGGCCAGCCCGGCATCCAGCCAGCGCACGATGCAGGAATTGCGCAGCGTCATGGGGCCGGTGTGGGCCAGCGCATCGACCGAGTGGCGCTGCGCCAGGCTGTGCCGGATATGCGCATGGGCCAGCAGAAAAATCGACTTTTCGGACAGGCGGGACTTGCGCTTTTGGGAGACATACAGCGGCGCGTCAGCAGCCAGACCAAAGCGCTCCTGCAGGCGCACATGCAGCCAGGCGAACAGGACGGTTTCATTGGGGTCGGCCAGCACCAGTGTGCGCTGCTGGTGCTTGCGCGCGCCGTTGATGGTCAGGCGAACGTGCTGCGCGGCCTGCGGCTCCCACGGCAGGAACGGCAGGGCCAGATCCGGGCGGCCATCGCTCCAGGTCAGCCGCGGCGACTGCACGCTGGCCAGGTTGAGGCTTCGCAGCTCGGCCACAGTGAGCCCGCACTGCATCATCATCAGCAGCATCGAGTGGTCGCGCACGCTTTGCCACGGTGTATCGGGGGCGATCACCTCGGAAGGGGCGGGCAGGCTGCGGAAAAGCTCGCCCCAGTCGTTGCGGTTGAACACCAGCGAATCCATCTGCTCGGTGCTGGCCACCTTGGCATCGTGGTCGAAGGGGTTGCGCGAGAGCCAGCCGTTGGCCACGGCGCAGGCGTAGATCTCCTTGAGCACGCGGAAATAGCGCTTTTGGGTCACGGAGCTGACGCTGGACTTGGTCGGGCTCGATGGAGCCAGGTTCTCCAGAAACACCCGCGCGTCTTCGCTGGCGGCCGTGTCCCAGTCGTGGCCATCATCGGCCAAGTAGGCCAGCCAGCCATTCCAGACAGAGCGGTAGGCCTTGATCGAGTCGGGCGAGAGGGTGCGCAAGGCGATGGCACTGCGCATGCCCGCCCAGGCCGCAAACACCCGCTCCGCTCCGATGCCGGCGTCAGTTTCAGGAGTAGTCGTCATAGTTAAACGGAATGTAATCTACATACAAGCCCAAGTCAACCCAACCACAGCAAAGCGACACCTGTTCATCCTGCCAAGCCGGTATCCCTCCTTTTTCCTTCCTTCGTCCTCCCTCCGTCATTCCTCACACGACGCGCCGGGGCTGGCTCGGGGCGGTGGGAGGAAGGGGAAAGGCTGAGGCAGGTTAATCAGGGAGGGGGCCGGGGCGGGCGAGGGTGGGGTGTGAGGGGCTTGTATGTAGATTACATTTAATGTACTATCGTGCCATGCAAATCAGAAATTACGACCCCGGGGCGTCGGCCGCTGACAGCGGCATGCCCGAGCCGCTGCTGGCAGAAGACGTGGTGCGCCACTGCGTCGACGCGCATCGGGACTGGTACCAGCTCAGCACTCCGATGACGCTAGTGGTCTGTCTCCTGTGGGCGGGCGTATCACTGCCACTCATGCAGTGGCGTTTTACTGGACTGAGCCTCATCCTTTGGCCGTTCATAGGCTGGTCCAGCGCATTCATACTGCTGCTCGTGCTGCAGGGGCTGGGCATCGCGCCTTCCATGGAAGGCGAACACAGTCACTGGCGCAAGTTTGCGCAAGCCCAACACCTGCGTACCATGGAGCTCGAACTGCCACAGACAGCGCATGCCCTTTGGAACGCGCGATTTCGACAGCACATCACCAAAGGTGAACCCGTGACCGTCAAGAATCTCGTGGAATTCGCCAACGAGCTGGAGCGCGAGCGCGTGAACCAAAACCACCTACGCGCCCAGCAGATGATCATTGACCAGCACCACCCCGGCTAAGCCATGCCCGAAAATCCACCCAACTTCATCCAGATCCTGTGGATCATGGGACTGATCGTCCTGCTCAGCCGCCAAGTGCGCATCTGGTGGCGCAGCCGCCAACAGAATGCCTGGCATGCGTTCAACGCAGCCATGAACCTGATCGCCATCTACGCCTTATGGAACGTGTGGCCACAGGCGATGCTGCTGGTTCTGTTCGCTGTCGCCACCGAACTCGCCCGGACCAAGCTGGCCGTGCGCTTCTACCGGTCCCGCGCCAACCAGGACAAGGACCGCAAATGATCAGCGCCCATTGCCCCCTATGCTACGAATGAGTGCGCTCGCATGGTGGTATCTCGTGGTCAATGTGGTCGTGGCGCTGGTGCTGATCGCCGACAAGGCGGCGGCGCGCGCCGGCACCCGGCGCGTCCCGGAAAAGACGCTGCATCTGCTGGCGCTGGCCGGGGGCTGGCCCGCCAGCGCGCTGGTGCAGCGCCTGGTGCGCCACAAGACGCGCAAGCGTGGTTTTCAGGTAGTGTTCTGGTTGTGTGCAACCGTGCACTGTGCAGCAGTCTATAGCGCCTATCTTTGGCTGCATCCAAAGGCGTGAACACAAGAAAAGAGTCAACGATGGAAGGCAAGGTTTCGTTTTTCAACCCGACCAAGGGCTACGGTTTCATCAAGACCGACAGTGGCGATCACTATTTCCACGGTTCGGATGTGCAAGGGATCAACGTGCTGCGCACCGGCGACCGTGTGAACTTCACACCGGTACCAGCACCGCAGCCCGGCAAGAACCCACGCGCAACGAAGATCACGCTGATCGAGTGGGGCCCCGACAACCAGCCGCGCACGGATTACCCCGCGCCCAAGGCAGCAGCGACCAATCAGCAACGCAGCAATGACGAGCGCGAGGTGTGTGGCTCCTGCGGCAAGCGCATGGTGCCGCGCATGTCGTTTCGCAACAGCGAACCCTATCGCTCGTTTTGCCCCTACTGCGGCGCGCTGCACAAGGATTTCACCGCCTGCTTCATCGCCACAGCCGTCTATCAAGATTCGATGGCACCCGAAGTGCAGGCGCTGCGGGCTTTTCGCGATCAGTCGCTGATGCCCCATGTGCTTGGCCGCGCTTTCGTCAAGACCTACTACACGGTGTCGCCCCCGATCGCGCGCTTTCTGAAAACGCGCCAGGCGCTGGCCAGACCCGTGCGTCGGGTGCTGGACGCGCTCGTACGCAAGCTGCAAGCAAAGTCGCAACACCACTAACCAACCCACACTACCACCATGGGATTCAAGCAAGTCGTCACCGAACACCAGCAACAACGCAGCCAAGCGCTCGCAGCCCAAGCACTGGACATTGCCTCCAGCAGCTCCCAGCTAAGCCTGCAGATGCAGCAGAACATTGAACGAGCAGACCCCCTGCTCAGGCCGATCTTTGAACGCTACGTCCACGAAGCCCTGGAACTGGACTACGCAGCTGATACCTCTGAAGTCTTTCGGCAAGAAGGGCGTGCGACCTGGTCTTTTCGCTTCGTCCCATCTGCCGGTGAGGCGCCTTATCGCGAACATATAAGTGGCATGCACAACGAAGCCCGCGCCTTCGTGCGCATCTATGCGGACAACCATTGCACCCTAGAATGGGCCCCGCCGTCCAACTTCTACTCCGAGACGTTCAGCCGTGACGCTCTGCAGCGCACGATCCCCATCGCAGAGTTGTCCGCCCAAGCCGTCGAATCCTGGCTGGACGAATTCGTGAAAACCATGATCGAACGCCGCGAGCGGCAGGACGCAAAGCGCTCCGCAGGGGACCGCCGGTGAATCGCGCGGAATACCTGCTGGTGCAAGCCGGCTCCGAGTGCAATGAAATTGCGCACCGTGCTTCCAAAGCATTGCACTTTGGCCTGCGAGAAGTTCAGCCCGGGCAGGAGGCAAGCAACGCCCAGCGCCTGGTAGCCGAGTACATCGACTTGCTGGCAGTCATGGAAATGCTGGAAGAGGATGGGCTGGTACACATACCCACCGGGACGGAACTGCGCGAGCAAATCGCGGCCAAGAAAGCCAAAGTGGAAAAGTTCATCCGCTTTGCCGCCGAGCAGTGCGGTACGGTGCAACTGGAGCGCTGCGCATGATGACGCGGGACACGCTGTTTCGCATCGTCGTGCCCATGGCACTGTACGCCGCGCTCGGCTGGTGGGTGGGAGACAAGCTGGCCTCCTATCCCGGCCTGGTGGCGTACAAGTTCTTCAACACATGTGGCGCGACGATGTCCATTCTGGGCATGGTGGTGCTGTCACAGCTGGTGGTGGAAAATCCAAAATACAAAGCCATCATCCTGGAGCACGTAGCCGAGCAGTTTTTGCTTTTGTTGACAGTGGGCGGAGGCGGTCTGCTGATCTACGCCATGCATTGGACACAAGGGCCGTCGGCCGAGGTGGTCGAAGGGCTCGGCCCACGCTTCTACATGTACTTCGTATTGCCATCGATGGTGTTTTTGAACATGTCGGTCAATGGTGTCGAACACAAGCTACCTTGGAGCGAAAAGACGCGCGTAACGGCATTTGGTGCCTACTTGGCCGGTGGCGGCATGCTGCTGCAGCTATACGCCGCGATCAAGGACATGTGGGTGTAGTCGTTCGGCGACCACAAAGCAACACAGTAACGATCCCATACGACCAATCAAGCCCCGCGACCGGATCATCAACGCTCAAACGAGCTCATAAGCGCGCGCCGAAAAAATGAACAACTCACTCAGAACCGAAGCTGTCCGACAAGCCATCGCATCCAAGCTGGCCGACTTCCGTGATACGGCGGCATTGGAAAACACCGCTACGCACACCAACGAAGCGCTGTTGACGCTCGCAGACCAACTGCTGGGAACCATAGAAGAGGCGCAACTCCAACGGCACTGGAAGGACCGCGAAGTTCCGGATGTCGCACGGGCACTTCTCGCTTTGGAGGTTTTCGAGAAGATGGTCTTTGGGGGACTCTCAACGTCACAGGCCGCCAGTCACTTCAACATCCCCGCAGTCCATATCCGCGCCTACTTCAGCAAGACGATATCGGCTCTTTGCCTCATACCTCCTGAGCTCGATACCTACGATTGGCACACGGCAAAGAAGATTCGCGCATCAGACACCGCCCAATGGGCACAAAGAGTCGGCACCTTCCGCGACCACCTCCAAGCTCTCCAGGCCGAGCGAGAGCACGACCGGCAGCGAATCACATCGCTGGCGGGAAAAGCCACCGACCAGGAGATCGCCACCGAGGTAGGTGTCGATGTGCGCAGCGTCACCATGCAGCGGACACAGCTTGGAATAGCGCCGCATCCCGATGACCATGATTCCTGCTGGGAACTTGATCGTCACCTGGGGAAAGTCAGCGATTCGACCTTGGCAATGGCGTTTGCCATGACGCCACGATCTGTTCAGAAAAGACGCGTCTACCTGGGTATCGACACTGCAAAGACGATTGATCCGGTGCTTGAGCGGGCCCTGAAAGCGAAAAGACGAATGCTGCCAAAGTGGCAGTCACCAGCAAGTTTGTGAAACGCTGGAAAACGATAACGCCTGATGTATTTTGGATGTGAGTCTTCCATCAAACACAAAGGGCTTCACATGCGATCCCACATCAACGCAAAAACCATCGTCATTGCCACTGCAATTGCTGCTGCATCACTCGCCACATCCAACGCCTTCGCCTGGAGCGCCGCCAAGATCATCGCAAAAGCCGTGGCCGAAGTGAAAAACGCGAACTCGACCACCGTAGCAGCGACTGGAACGGTCGAGGTGGCGTTTTCACCCGACGAAGGCGCCGAAAACCTGGTCATCAAGGTCATCAACTCGGCACACAGCTCCATCCACATGCTGGCCTACAGCTTCACCAGCGCCCCGGTAACCCAGGCTTTACTCGATGCCAAGCACCGCGGGGTGGACGTGAAGCTGGTGGCCGACTACGAGAACAACCTGGAGGTCGACCGCAACGGCAAGTTCAAAAGCCCCAAGGCCGTGGCCGCGCTGTCTGCACTGGCAACGGCTGGAGTTGATGTGCGCACCATCAAGGTCTATCCGATTCATCACGACAAGGTGATATTGGCCGACCAGCAATCGGTGGAGTTGGGCAGCTTCAACTACTCGGATGCAGCGGCACACCGGAATTCAGAAAACGTCCTCGTGAACTGGAACAATCCCGCCCTGGCCAAGGTGTACGAGGGGCATTTTGAGCGCAACTATGCGCGGTCCCAAGTGTTCGTCAATCCGCGGTACTGATCGCCTTCATACAGGGTTGCAACATGCCAATGCCCGATGACAACGATCCGTCTGCCCCGGATGGCATGCCCATCGAGGTCACGACACCGCCAACACTCACCACCATGCACAGCCGAAGGCTGCGATCGCTGTGGGGGTACGGCCGACCCGTCATGGTGGGGGACCTCGGGGGCGTTGATCTGGATCTGCTGGTGCACGGGTTCGTGAAGGTAGGTAGTGATAGCACCACCACCAGCCTGACGGTGACGCGCCAAGGCATAGCCCACATCAACGAAGTGCGCCAGGCTCGAATTGCCATGCAGAGCGGGCATCACGCGCTCGGGCACCGCCTGTGCGACTACCTGCGCGAGAAAGGGATGTTCACCTGGGAGAACGTCGAGTTTTGCAATCCGGCCCCCGGGGAGGGTAGGAGTTGGGGCGTAGTTCGCCCAGACGTCTTTGCCTGCATGCCAGTCCTGCGGGCACGCAATGCCGCGCCAACCATCTATGAAGTCAAGGTGAACCGCGCCGACTTTCTGGCTGATCTGGCCAGGCCCGAAAAGCGTGGCGCGTATGCCGACCTTGCCGAAGCGGTCTACTACTGCTGCCCGGCGCCGCTGATTTCTCGCACCGAAGTACCACAAGGATTCGGGCTCATCTATGAAATGCCATCAGGCGGGTTCCAGATACAGAAGAACGCGCGACGTAAAAAAGACTTCACAATAGCGCCAGACACGATCATGACGCTCATGGTCAAACGCCAGATGCCGCTTGGCGATCTGGAGTGAAGGAGAGGACATGAAGGATACGACTAAGAACGGGCGGCAATCGAAGCGTCAGGCGTTTTACGCACGGGCTCGCCACAGGCGCCACACTCTCCAACTGGGAAAGATGGTGGTGGATGACATCCGCCACGCCGCGTCACACCTCTATGGCCATACGCCCCGTAGCGCCGATTGCGCAGGGCTTGCATCGATCCAGGACGAGTGGGATGTACCTACGTCTGCCTTCAGAAATCCACTTGCACGACTCGTTTAAGAATCGATATGACCCGACTATCAATTCCCAGCATCGAGGCTTTGCCAGGATTTGAAAAGATCGACGACATAGCAGTCGACGGGGGCCGCCTGAAGTTCCGCATCGTCGGCAAATCGCCGACCTTCGGTAGTGCGGCTGCGAACAAGTTCGTTGAACTGGGACTCGTGGCGATTGTCGATGGCCGCGAGTCCCATCTGTACCGTCCAGACGTGAGCCACCACACTGACGGATACCACTGCACCGTTGCGTGCGACATGCCACGCTTCATCGACAAAGGCAAAGAATGACTTTTCAAATCCCAATCGTCGCCCGGGACAAGTTCGAACCAGAGGAAGAGGGCCATTTGGCCATCCCCTGTTGCTGGTGCAAGCACCGGCACGGCACCGATCAGGAAGAACCCTGCCGGACATGTGACCACAACGCCACAGCGGCCCCCGACTAGCCAGCCCCATCCAGACATCTAATGGAACGCGACATCCATCCAGCCGAAGTGGGACTGTTCACAGCTGCGGCATTGCGTGGCTATCGACTGGAGAATGGCCCCAATGACACCTACCGCGTCATTCAGGTGAAGGATGCGGTGGAAACGCTGATTGCGGATAGCGCCCACTTCAAGGATGTGGCCAACCTGCTCGGGGCGCATGGAAAGACCACACTCAGACAAGCTGCCGAGCGCGATGGCTTCAAGTGGCCTGCCTCTGCGCAAGCCCATCTGGACACCATGAAACGCATCTAGCACGCCACGGAACGAACATGGAAGAACTCTTTCCCGATGACGCCGCAGTGCATCACGAAACGCTGAAGCTGCTCGCCGAGGCTGCCGAATACCTGGGGCGCTTGCCACTCAGTCATCCGACGCTGCAGCTCAAGTCTCGCCTTGACGCCCATCTCCAGCGTCCTGGAGCAAAGGTGCACCGTGACCGACTGGAGAACATTGCCAAGGATCGGGAGTGGCGAGCCAGATTGGAGGCTGGCCAGTATTTCCACGGTACCTCGCGCTACACACCTGAGGGGCTACCGGTAGTGGATTGCCTGGTGATCAGAGGCAACGTGTACTTGCGTTCGCCCGCTTACGCGGATTTGGCCACACAAGGAAACAGCCCAAAGGCCACCCAAATGGCCGAAACCATCGCCAGGGAAATAGCTACTGGCTCCAACATTCAACTCACCTCTGTTGGTAAAGAGCGCGACCATCTCCTGATGCGTAACTGGCAGGACATTCCACAAGGATGACATCGATGCAATTGCCCAAACCCAGAACTGCACAAGAACTTGACCCTTCCGAAGTGTTCGCGAGATTGGACGCCGACCAGAAACTCTGGGCGCAGCGCGCCGTAGAAGCACAAGCAAAGGCCGCGCATGCCTATGCCCGCCTGATCGACATCGCTTCCCAAAGTGATACTGGGCAAGCTGCTCGGGTCGCTGGATTCGTCGCAGCCACTTACAACGGTCACGCGTACGCCTTTGACCTCTTTGATCTGCGCGCACTGGACATCGCCATCAGCGACGACATGCTCATCTGCCTGGACGCGTTGCGCTGGGGTAAGGCTGACCTGTACACACTGGTCCCGGACGGTGACGCAAAGATCAAGCGTCTGCTGAGCCGCTGGAATCCACGCAAACTGCACCAGCACGAATGACCACGTACGCAGCCGTCGATGGCGCCGGCCAGATTCGCTTCGTGGGCGACGTGGCAAGGGGAGCCGCGTGTGCCTGCTTCTGTCCCACCTGCCGCAGCCCGCTTGTCTCCAAGCAAGGCGAAAAGAACGCATGGCACTTTGCCCATGAAGCTGGTCAGGAACGCCCCGAGTGCTTGGTGGGAAGTCTGAATCTGTTGCGACGACTGGCGATCGAACGGCTGTCGACCATGCCCGGTGGGATTCCTTTGCCGCCGGGGAACACTTTGGTATCGATTGTGGAAGGCTGGAGGCGTTTCAGCGAGGCGCTGGAACTGCGTTGGCCAGTGCAACATGTCCATCCTGAAGCCTGGAACTTTGAAGCTACCACCAACGCCTCGGTCGCAACCTTTGAGATCGATGAAGGCCACACCCAGCATCACATAGGCCTATTCGTCCAGGTCGGTGCCGAAGCACATGGACTCGATGATGATGCCTTTGCGGGCAGTTTGGTCTTTCGATGCGCCCCTCCACAGGAAGGGCAGATCAAGTCCTTTCAGGAAGCCGTGGAATACCTGAGCAAGCATGGTGACCTTTTATGGGACAAGCTCCCAGACCTAGGTGGTGCGCTATCCAGAGCAAGACGCAGCGTCGATCACCAGCGCCAGCGCTTTATTCTGGAAAACGAAGCCGACCGGTTGGCGCGGGCCAGCGCCTTGGCCCAGGCCCACGAAAGACTGCAGGAAATGAACCGGCTCAAACAGGAGAGCTTGGCTGCCAAGCGGGCCGCAGAGGCGATACCGACCGATCTACCGACCTGGGCCTTGTGGAAAAAGCCGAATTCCTCGTTCTTCGCCTACGGAATGGGGCCCGGCGAATGCTGGGTCATCATGGCCGCGCAGGACTTCGCCGGCTGCTACATCGTGCCGATCCCCTTTGCCTTCGAGGGCTGGGACGAATACTTGCCGCCGGGCCTGGCCAGCCCCCTGCCGGCACGCGAGTGCTACACCAGCAGCCTGCCAATGAGTGAAATCACAACCTGGTTCGTCAAACGCGCCAAGGCGGGCAGCCGAATTGACAGCGACGCGATGGTGATCGAGCGCTTTGCCCAGGATCTGGCCAACGAAGACCCCAGGGAGCCCTGACACCCACTGGACTCGCCCATACAACCTGGCCTAGAATTCAGTCACTTTTCGCCCAGCACCAGCTGAGCACTCATACCCCTTGGTTGGCAGCCCTCGCGGCGCCATCCTGTCACCACTCCCGCCATGGCGCACTTTCGCCATGGGCGAGGTTGTCATGGCGTTTTTCTTGAAAGACCGACCATGCAAGACAACCCCAGCATCGCCGCGGATCTGATTCAAACCGTCTTCTTTGACATGACGAATCGGCAGTTCGTGGATCTGGTTAATCCCAACACCAAACTCGGCGTCTACAGCCACAAGACCCTCAACGAATTGGCCATCGAATACAAGGCCGAAATCGTTGAAATGGACCGCAAGAAGGCCTACCGCCTGCAGGATGAGAAGCACATCACTGCAGTGGAAGAGGCCACTGGCGAATACTTCAACGAAATGCTCAATGTGCTGCCTCCGTGCCAATGGCGCCGTGACCGCGATTTCGAGCACTTCTTCCTGAGCGAGCGCATTTCCGGAAGCATCGTCTTGTACCTGGTGCGAGCGGGCGAGCGCTATTTCAAGTTCCAGGACCGTGAACGCATGGAAAGCGCCGATATTCGCAAGCGTATCGACAACTATCTGGCGACCACAGCGCAAATGCTGCAGGCCGCTTAACCACACACAGGCCACAAAGGCCTGCCATCAACCCTCACGGGGCATCTAGCCCCCAGGGGCAGGTGCTCCACACACTAGGAAGTTGCCATGAGCACCAATCCCCCCGAATCAACGGAAATTCACTTCTACGACACCGAGCTGGCCAAGCGCCATCCAGAAATGCTGGCCGCTGTAACGCGTCGAGCGATGGAATTTGTAGGTTCCTCGATCCGCGTCATCCCTGCCGAACGCAGGATGAACGGGTGGCTCGAATGGTCGTTGCTGGTCAGGTATCTGACCGGAAACGAACTCTTCATCGCAGCCATCCAACGCCGTCCAGACGCAGAAATCGAATTCTGCTCCTGAGCGGCCACTGGATTGCACGATCCAACAATTGCCTCCTAACGCGCAAGCGTCAGGGGGCTTTTTTTTTGGCCCGTCGTCCGGTAAGATGCGAACACCTTTCGGCACGCGCGTTCTGCGCAGCCAACTCATACAACCCGCTCGGGATGCAAATCCCGCAGCCGCGTGGTTTCTTCCCGTGAAATTTCAACCCACTGGAGAACCACAATGCTTCAAAAGCATCTTCAATTCATTGATTCCTCAACAGACACCCAACTGGCCGATACCCGCGCCAGGCTGGAAAACCTGCTGCCCACCCTGCGCGACCCCGAAGTCCGGCGAGACACCCAGCAACTGCTGCGTGCTATCGATCGTGAGTTTCTGGACCGCGTGATGGTTCAGGCGAATCAGTCTGCACAAGCCCCAATCGGACTGCCGGCCGCGAAAGCTGCCTGAGCAGCTCGGGAAGTTTGTCGGGATCGCTGAATACAGCATCCAAGGCGCTGCGCTCCAACTGCGCACGCCTGCCCTCTATGACCTGAAGTGTCGGCCTTTGCGCCGTTCCACCTTCCGGTTGTGAATCATCAATCGCCATGCCTGACAGTGTGGCACACGTCCCAAGCCTTTCCAACGATTTCACACATACGTGCGAAAGGCCACTCCCAAGAGTCTCACCATGAAAAAAGCTATCGCTTTGGTGGCGCTGCTCGCAGCCGCCACGTGGGCGCACGCCCAATTCACGTTCGAACTGGAAGGCCAGGTCGCCTACATCGATGACGGTGACACCATCATCCTGCACCCCGGAAGCCAACGCATCCGGCTCGCGGAGATTGATGCGCCTGAAACCGACCACGGCCCCGGCAAGCCCGGACAACCCTACGGCACCACCGCTCGTGCAGCGCTGACGGCCATGATGCCTGTGGGCAGCGAGGTCAAAGCTCAGTGCTACGAGCACGATGCCCATGGCCGCGCCGTGTGCCGGGTGATGTACCAGAACGTCGACATTTCGCTTGAAATGGCGCGTCTGGGCCATGCCCATGCCTACAAGGAATACGTCCGAGACCCGCGCATCATCGGTGCTGCGGATTACGCCAAAGCACGCCAACTCGGCCTGTGGAATGCCGGCAATGCCGTGTACCCACAGACCTGGCGTCGCAGCTGTTGGACAGAAGGCTCGCAGCCACTGTTTTGCAGCACAGGCGAATCCAGCAATGCCCAGCCGGTCCTGGTCACCCAGCCAGTCCCCTCGGTCACGCCGCACCCCACAGCCACGACACAGCAAGTTCGGGCCCGTGAAGTGATCAACGGTCTTACCAAGTACCTGGCTCTCGCCTTCGAACTGCTCAAAACAGTTCCTCTGCCTTAACCCCCCTCACCACCCACACCGACTCCCCGGTCGGAGGGTGGCCATTCACTCCCTCGAAAGGAACCGCGATGTTTCAAACCTCTGTCTCCCCCCTGTCTCTCCGCCATGGCATGCGCAACGGCATCGGCAATGGTCGCAAGCCCCTGAGCGACGACCAGATCCGCCGCGTGGCTCCCAGCGTTTTTGCCGAAACGCCTTGGACTGCCATGACCAACAAGTACCTCTTCATCCCCACTGGCGAAATCGTTTCGGCGATGCGCAAGGAAGGGTTCGAAGTGGTGCAGGCCTTGCAGGGCAACACCCGTATCGAAGGCAAGGGCGACTTCACCAAGCACATGCTGCGCTTTGCACTCCCGCAGGCGCAACAAGTCAATGGCTCCGTCCCCGAGCTGGTGTTGATCAACAGCCACGACGGCACAACCAGCTATCGGCTGATGATGGGCATCTTCCGCATGATCTGCCAAAACGGCCTGCTCGTGGCCAGCAACGTCATCGAAGACCTCAAATTCCGCCACAGCAAGTCGCTCGCCGACGAAATCATTGAAGGCACGGGAACCCTCGTTCGCGAGGTGCCGCGCGTCAATGACCAGATCGAGCGGCTGTCCAACATCCAGCTTCGCCCGCATGAAGCCGCAGCATTTGCTTCGGCGGCCCACCAGCTCCGGTGGGACGGGCATGCCCCTGTCGAACCGGCAAAGCTTCTGGACGTGCGCCGCCACGAAGACCGTGCACCAGATCTCTACACGACCCTCAATGTCGTGCAGGAGAACCTGATTCGTGGTGGTCTGAGCGGACGCACTGCCACCAACAAGCGCACTTCGACCCGTGCTGTGCAAGGTGTGACGGAAAACGTTCGCCTCAACCAGGCATTGGCCGTCTTGGCCGATGAGCTTGCCAAGCACAAGGCGCACTGAAGCCTTTGCTCTCCATCGAAAGCCCGCTTGTCGGGCTTTTTTTTCACCCAATTCAGGAGGAACCATGTCGCTCCAAAACATCGAGGTGATCCGCCCAGGACACCCGCTCTACCAGACACATGATGTTTCACCAAACACCATGGACGTGATCAATGCCGCCTTGCAAAAGGACTGCGTTGCCCGCCGCATTCAAGCAAAGGGGATCAGCCCCAGAAGCGGCGATCCTGTGGGAGTGCGACTGAACATCAACGTGCTCAAGCACACAGGTGTCGCAGTTCACTCCATTCACAAAGCAACCAGCCCCGACGGACACACCCGGGGCAGGGGGCTGTACAACAAGGAGGTCATCAGCTACCTCAACGTGGTCCAGCTGCACGACGCCTATTTCAACGTCCACCAGAAGGAGCGCGAGAAGATCGCACTGGGCGGCGCAAAGGCACCCATGGCCAGCGTGGATGGCCGGTTCTCCCGCATCGACGGTGAACCGGAATTCGGCGGACTCGAAGTGTCATTCAATCCGCATACGGTGCACCTGTTCGTTGACTCTCGTGGCTACGCTGTGCGTTACGCCGAAGAAGTCACGATTCTGGGACACCGGGTCTACGCAAGGGGAAAGGTCGAGTTCTACACGCCTGACACCGCGCCAGCCCGCGCAGGTACGGCCCACTCGCTTGCTCGCCTAGTGGGGGAGCCATGAGCGCAGTCACCGCAACGATCCCTGAAAGACAGGCCCGCCGTGTTTTTCAACTCGACCTATTCAATGCAGACAGTGTTGAGTCACCGGCACCGGTTACGCTGACACTTGCGCAGCTTCTGACCTACGACATCATCTACGTGGGCTTCAGTGGGGGCAAGGATTCACTCGCGTGTGTTCTTCATCTCCTGGAGCTTGGGGTTCCGCGTGAGCGGATCGAACTTCACCATCATCTGGTGGACGGTCGTGAATCCGAGCAGATGATGGACTTCCCTGTCACAGAAGCCTACTGCAGGGCAGTAGCTGCGTACCTGGGCATCCCGATCTACATGAGCTGGAAGGTCGGAGGGTTTGAAGGCGAAATGACCAGGCTGAATCAGCCTACCGGGCCAACACGCTTTGAAACGCCGGATGGCGAAGTCGTTCAAACAGGTGGCGAGTCCAACAAGGTAGGCACTCGTCGGAAATTCCCTCAAACCAGTGCATCCTTACAGTCGCGGTGGTGCTCCAGCTACCTGAAAATTTCCGTATGCGCAGCAACAATCAACGGTCAGGACCGCTTTCTGAACAAGCGAACCCTGGTCGTCACTGGAGAGCGTGCACAGGAATCGTCGAGCCGAGCCAAGTACGCAAACTTCGAGCCGCACCGCACCGATGCAAGGGCAGGGCGCCTCAAACGCCAGGTCGATCACTACCGTCCGGTGCACGCTTGGACGGAACAAGAGGTGTGGGCCATCATCGAGCGCTTCGCCATACGCCCACATCCTGCCTATGCCGCAGGGTACGGGCGTTTGAGTTGCGCTCTGTGTATCTTCGGAAACCGCAATCAATGGGCCACCGGACGCCACATCCTTCCTCGTCAGTTCGAAAAGGTCAGGGCGTATGAAGCGGAGTTTGGTGTGACCATTCACCGAAAGCACGATGTGCTCACATTGGCCAACGAGGGCACGCCCTACAGTACGGCCACACCATCACTGATCGATCTGCTGCGAATCGCGAATTACGACTTGCCAGTACGGATGTCACCATGGGAATTGCCTGCGGGCGCCTACGGCGACTCCAATGGGTCCCCATAATCCCCCCAATCAAGCCAGGCTCAATGAGCCTGGCTTTTTTTTGCTCTTTTGACGAACACTCGCGAAAGCGCAACGAATTTGCAAAACTTTGCACAATTTAAGACCGCTTACTACTAATTTTTGAAGAAAGAAATACAAATTTTGAACAAAGTAAATAAAATTGACACTGACAAGGAAGTTTTCTTTAGCAGGACTTGTTCCTCACTGGCGAGTTACGCGACTCATACTCCTTACTTGTCACTCAGCGATCGGGTTCGGTCGTTTAGCTCTTCGGGGCCTGAGTCTTCCTGTGCAATCCGGGATCGAAACACTGCGATCACCAGCCCGGACTGGCCGCAGTACAAGCAGGCGCTAGTGGCACAGCACGGCGCACACAACCCCTACCTGGGCCCGGCTTCGGTCGGGCCTTTTTTTTGGCCCAGCTATTGGCAAACCACTCGGTAGGGCTCTACAATGGCGTCGTCTTTTGACACCTGCGCAAGCAGCTTTCAAGGGTTCTACGACCCCACTCATACCCCTCACGATGATCTTTCCGAATCCCAACAACAAGGGAGTAGGCAAGCTCACAATTGCCGAACGTTCCAACCTCGGTTCAACGCTCGAAGAGCTCGGCCTCGATCCCAAACAAAATCTCGCTGCAGACGATGTCATGCAAGCAATGCTGCTCAATGCAGCTAAAGCGCATGATCAAAAGCATCCCGGCAGCAACCAGGTTCAAGCGGCACGCAATTTCCGCAACAACCGAAAGTAACCCCGTTCCCCGGCGCCGCCCACGTCACACGACCTGAGCGACGCTTTCACATCGGCTCGTTGAGAGCCACAAGCAATCGCAAAGACCTTCCCCGAGGTCCTGCGATTTTTTTTCGTTCTCGAAAGGAATCCCCCCATGTTTTTGAAAACTTTGTGCGACCTCGCGATGGTCGCCGACTCCGTGCAACTGCACGTGATGAAGATCCAAGGAAGTGACCAGTTCCAGGTGGTGATCCAGCCCAGCCTCGCGCTGGCTGAAAAGCACCCCGCTCTGGCCCAGCCCCTGATGGTGACCGAAACCGCAGACAAGCTGGAGGCGGAAGTCGTCACGGCGTTGACGCAGTTCACGCCGATGGTTGATACCGCCAAGGCCAATCTGGCACAGATCCAGAGCAGTCTGGATGCAGCTCTTCAAGCGGCCCGTGACAAGGCAGCCAACAAGAAGCCGACGGCCCCCGCCACCAAAGCTGGAGGCGGTACGACTACCAGTGCGGTCAAGCCGACAACCCCCATGCAGAAGCCCACGGAAAGTGCGCCCGACCTCTTCGGGCCTACGCCATCCGCGAGCAGTACGCAACAGGACGCGGGGACATCCGAGCCAGTGATGGCAGGTACCGGTGATGACGATGATGACGATCTCCCCGGTTTCCCCGGAATGTGAGGTGCACGATGGCAATCACGACTGCAAAGCGCACCATCCAATTTGAAGGCCGGAACCTTCAAGACATCCCCGGCATGAACGCTGAGCAAATGCGCCAGCACTACGCCAACATCTACCCGGAACTGTCCACCGCCACAGTGCAGGAAGAAGTGACACCGCAAGGCATCACCATCACCTACACCACTGGCTACAAATCCAAGGGCTGAGACTCAACACCCCATCCCTTCAAAGGCAAGCCCCAGTTCGGGGCTTGCCTTTTCTTTTTGGAGCCCACCGTGGACAAAAAAGCCTTTCAACAACTCTGCCGTGAGCAGCTGCAACAGCCCCTCACAAAACGTGCCCCTATCGGGGTCGCAGGTATCAAACCGACAAAGGACCACACCCAATGTCTGAAGAAATTGCAACACTTGCTCGCCCAAAGCGCAAGCGACTACAGCCCGCGCGTCAGCCTGCCCAGCGGCATGCTGCCACCGATGCCGTACTGACACAGCCAGCGCGCTGTGCCATCGATCTGCCAACCCTGGCACCGGACATCCCACGTACCATCACCTTGGCTTTGGAGACCAAGGACACTGGCTGCCTGACGGACGCCATGCTCAACCTGGCCTTGCTGGGAAGCGCCTTGCCCGACTTTGAACTGCACCAGGACAAGACATTCGCACAGAACGTCATCCTGGCTGCCGACCACCGACTGCACCGTGCCATCGCCCCTCTCCAAAGCAGCATTTCGCTGCGCTGGTGGGGAAGTGCCGCGGCAGCGGCGAGCGGTACCAACCCAGTCGATCAAGGCTCAGACACCAAAAGCGTTGACGCCGATCAGGAACCCCACCTCGGCGCCCACGCCGTCATCGAATTCGATCTAGAAAAGGATGGCGACGTGCATCACGCAGCCACCCTGACCAACAGCTCGAAGCGTCTGATGCAATGCGAGACCATTTGCCCCGGATTCACGCACCTGCTGTACACCGTACTCGATTGCGTCAACGACGCCGTCTGGCCCATCTTCACCCCGAGAACCCTCTGGAACTATCAACAGCTTGGTATGGACGGCTGGTTCATGGCAGACAAGATGTGCGACGCAGAGATCGTCAAGAACTGGATGCAGGAATACTGCTACGAAGAAGAACTGGCCGAGAAATATGGCACCGGTGCGATTGAAGACATCGATCCCGCCAATGCCCTGTCCATCTACGCCGAAGAAGTAGGGGGTGTCCTGCCCAGCGACTACATCCGCTACTTTGGCCGTGCGGCCATTGGTGAATGGCGTCTGGACCGGACTTCTCCCCACGAATCCATACCAGACCCCAAAGACAGGATCGCAGCCGACCTGTGCTGTGCCATGGCCAGCGTGGAAGCACGCCTGGACTGGTGCCCGGCCGCTGCCTTTGCGCTGCGTCAACTGCAGGCCATGCATTCCATGGTGCGCAGGATCGACGCCGGCGCCCGCCTGGCGCAAGGGGCGAACAATTGCTGCCAGCCCAGCTGGGCGGCATTGCAACTTTTCCGGTTCGGCAACGGTCGCGAAAACGAGCACTTTGGCCGCCTGCTGGACGACGCATGCCGCGGCGCTCAGGAGTCCGGCGACACCGTCGATGTGGCCGGTTGGCTTAACGCCAACCTGTCCACACCTGACAAAGCCGCCACCGTCATCAACAACATGGAAGAGGGTATTGCAGTGCTTCGGAGCACCTGCACGCTGATCCTCGACCTCTTCTACGACCCTACCCAAGATGAATAACTCAAGCTCTTTTATGTCGGAAAGCAATCCGACACCTCAACTGACCCATGCCATGCTGGTATGGACGCTGAACGACGGTCACGTCCCCGCCTATGCCAGCATCAACCCCGTCAAGGATGGGGTGGTGCAACATCAGAAGGACGCTGTGAGCAGCAAGCAATTGCTGCAATTCAGCCAGGATCTGATCGCGCCGCTGGCCAAGAACGCCCTCAAGGACCGCAAGGTCGAAATCACCCCGTCCACGGTGCTGCTCAGCGATCCGATCAACGATCTGACCGTCTGGTGGCGCCCGGGCCGTCCCACCCCGCAGTTTTTCGATTGCGATGAGTTGGGGACGATTCAGGGGGTGTGCCATATGCCCGGCCTTGTGTTCGCCCAAAAAGGGCGCAGTCTGTCGATATGCGCCGTCGCAGGAAACTACCGGCCACTCAATGAATCGGCCGTCTTTCATGCCCCGATGTTCAATACCGGAAATAGGGGCGATGTGTGTCTCGGAGGTGTTCGATTGAAGCCCATTCAACAATGGGCCGACATCGACACCAACGAAACAGCGTTTCTGCGTGGCATCAACACCCACCCCAACGGAAACCACGTCAAGACCAGCTATCCCACCGGACTGTTTGCTCTGTGGCGTGACCTGATAGGCAATCCCCAGATGGAGTGGGACGATGCATGGCTCACCCCCATGAAAACGACCCTCCAGCAATGGATCAAGGGGTGCCTGTGATGCAGATCGATTCCGCCATTCTGGATGCGTCTTTGCGTGCACAGCTACCCCTGTTGGAGATCGGCATATACGCCCCTTTCCAACCCCTGCACGAACCCGGCGCGCGATTGCTGCTGACGGCCCACGGGCTGATGCTGGAGTCGTGCAACGGCGTCGTTCACGCCGTAACGCCTTTGGGCAGTTACGACTCGCCCATCCGACTGCCCTACGGGAAAGTCGAAACCGGCGTGCACGTGATCGATGAAGCCAGCTACCGCGAGCTGCAGGCCTTCACCAAGGAGTTCGTAGACATTGCTGCACGTCATGCGCCCAAGGAAACCCTGATGCTGGTCGTCAAGGCACCCGGGCGGCCGATGCGCAGCATCCGCGCCTCGCTCAATGAAACCACCGCTTCGCTGGACTACCAGGATTGGGTACACATGGAAGAGGGCGAGCAGATCCTGCTCGACATCCACAGCCACGGTAGCCACGAGGCATTTTTCTCACCGACGGACGACCGCGATGACACCCGCTTTCGCGGGCACCTCAAGCTCAGCTGCGTCATAGGCCATGCGGACACGTCCCAGCCGACGCAAGCGCAGCGCTGGGTCAGCCGAGGTCATGTTTTCTGTCAAACCCAACCCGCCCGCGTGGCGTTCAACTAGGAGGGCTTCATGCTCGTTCATCAATTCAGGACCAGCGTGGGCAAACCGCCCGGCCTGGTCATCACCTATGACACCATTCACCTCATCGGTGCAGGTGGCAACGGTGCCCCGATGCTCATGCGCTTGCACAAGATCCACACCACCCTGCGCGCCCTCGGGCGCTCGGGACTGAAGGTCATCGTGTGGGACATGGACACGGTGTCGCCGTCCAACATCGGCCGCCAACCCTTCTACCCGGCAGACATTGGACGCAACAAGGCCGATGTTCTGATCTCCCGGCTCAAGATGATCGATCCGTCGATCCATCATTGGCAAGCGCGATCAGAAAGGTTCACGCAAGACTCCGAAATCGGCAACACGCTGATGGTGATCACTTGTGTGGACAACAAGGAAGCACGGCGCGCTGTGCATCGGGCAGTTTTTGAAACTGAACGCGCACTGTACTGGCTCGACCTGGGCAATGAAGCCGATTCCGGCCAAATCGTTCTGGGGGAGGCCAAGCATTTGAGACGCACGCTGCGCCTGCCGGTGGTTACCGAGCTGTATCCCGAGATCCTGGACGAATCCATCCCGGAAGATGATTCGCCCAGCTGCTCGACGGAAGAAGCCATCCGCAAGCAGGGCCTGTTCGTTAACGAAATCGTGGTCGGCCATGCCGCAGATCTGATCTGGGAGGGCTTGCACAAAGGCACGGTGACAAAACCCGTGATCTATGTGAGCACCATGCGCCACACTGTCAACAGTGTCGGCATTGACCCCGAGTTCTACAAGCGAAAAGGCTTCAAGCCTGGTCGTCGCAACAACCCGCTCATCATCAAGGTGTAGCGCACTTCCATCTGAAACCACGCCGACCCAATCGGCGTGGTTTTTTTTTGCCCTGACTAACCCCAGGGCCGCCCGAATCCAGCGCATTCAGCGCGAACGGAATCGAGCAGCTCATCCAGCTCGTCCAAGCTAGATGAGTAGGCCATCGCTAACAGCGTCAGGGGTTGCATCTCCAGGCAATCCGCCAACTGATCAACTTTGCTGAGGGTGGGAGACTTCAAACCTCGCTCAAGCGTGCTGACGTAGGTCCTACTTGAATGAACGCTGAAGTCTTCCTGGCTCATTCCCCTGAATTGTCTGGCCCCCCTGAGAGCCTGAGCAAAACTGCTCTTATTTTTTGTGGTCTTGCGCATAAGCTCTATTAGCCAACGCCGAACCCAATAGGACTACAATCTATAGTGTTCGTTGGAATCGACCGCGGCAACATGAAGGTTGCAAGGTTTGACGATGCACCCGATAGCTCAGTTTGCACATTTGGCAACGGTCTAGCATTAGAATGTGTCAACCATGTAACGGTAGACACACAACTTGACCGGGTGTGAATAGCACCCGACGCCTTCATTCAACAAGAATAGCCCGGCATGGTTCTGGACTGGAAACAGGTTTCAACCTGTGGAAAGCCCAGCTTGAAGCTGCACCCCTGATTGGTACCGCGTCCATCGATTGGACCATCACGAGTGCTTTGCGTATATCGACCTATGAGTCGAGACAGTCAAGTTGAGGGTTCGGATCTTGAGCGGGACGGATTTTGTCGATACTGAAGGACGTGTAGATTCCGTGTTCACGGAAATCGAAGTCGAGTGCTTGCCGGAATTCCTGGCGCCACTGCGAAACCATGGCATCGAAGCCTTGGTGGTACTTGGGCCGGATGTCAATTGCAAGAAAAATCGAGGGCGCGCATTACGCACAATGCACCCCTGGAACATGCACCGGGCAGCCAAAGCTTTGTCATGCTGCGAGACGGTTGCTGACATCGAATTTGAAAGCGCACCGCTGATCACTCGCGAGTGCCTGCACTCGGGTAACTTTGCGCGGACGAACTGGGCTCCCCTGTGGATCAAGCAGGGCTTCAACAGCCTGTATATCGTCAAGATTCCAATCGCCATGGACCGCCATTTCGAGTGCCTACTTTTCTCGCGCAGGGAAGGGAGCTCGCAAGCCGAGGCATCGGCAATCGCTTTTCACGTCCTGACTGCCTGGCCGAAGATCAAGCACGAGATTCTGAGCAAACAGCAGCTGCTGACTCGGGCCGAGCAATTGGTATTGCGCCTGTCTGCATTAGGGGACACTTCGCAACAGGTGGCAGTCCGAGCCAACATGTCTGAACGCATGGTCAATTTCCATATTGGAAGCAGCCTGAGGAAGCTCAATGCCTCCAACAAGACCTCGGCGATCCTTAAAGCGATCATGATGGGCATCCTGTAACACTCGGCGGCATCCACCAGGGCCTATTGTGGCCAGCTGGAGGATGCCGTAAAATTGGTTTACTTTCTTGCTGCAGCTAGCCTGTAGCCACTCATACAACCCCTCGGGAGCACATCCCGTACGGTTGAGCTCCTGATCAACAGGAGTCAACCATGATCTATTCCATCCTTGCAGATGGGAACAAGGTCGGGATCACTACAGCACCATGTGAAGCACTGGCCTTGCGTCAGGCACTGCGTGCGCTGAGTCGTCCGACCAATTCCAAAGACAGTGATTTTCCGGACTACACCAATGTCTGTGTAGTTCCCTTTACCGCGGTGACACCGGCACCTGCGAACGTTCATGTGCGGCACACCTGTGGTGCCACACGACCGCATGACGACCACCGAGCGCTACCGCTCCGACCTTTCGAGGTAGGAGCCAAGTATCGATCGGGTGTTGTCTGTGGTCCGGCTGGCCGCAAGGGTCAGCCTGCAGCACAGCCAGCCTAATCCGCTGGCGAAAATCCACACGGGTGCTTCTATGGCCGTCTACGGACCCTGATGTACCCACTTCTGGCGGGGCGACGCAAGTTGCCCTGTATGCGTTTCGAGGAACGCATACAGGGCGGCTTGCTCGATCACCTCTAGGAGTTATCTATGACCTCGATGTACACCACTGACATTCATGCTGCCAACGAGCAAGCTCCGGTGAAACCGGGCGATGCTGTTTGGCTGTATTCGATGCGCAACTCTGACGTTCCGTTGGCTCCCGGTTATCTTGCGATGATGGGTCAACTGAAAGAGCAGTTTGCCGCGTTGGACCAGATGCAGGCTAGCAAAGCTGCCGCTCGCACAGCCCCCGCACAGCCTCAACCGAAGCTGAGCGCGGGGATTCCTGCGGCGCCGCGCCAGTTGCTTGATTTAGCCAAACGGCAACACAAGCAACGCCTGGATGCTGCCATCGTTTCCTGGGCGAATCACTACAGCCATGTGGCGGCAGTGTGAACCCAGATCGACCTTCACAAGGAGACCTCTTCGGAGGTCTCCTTTTTTTTTGGCCTGTCGGCACCAACCGAACTGCGTGCAACCCTTAGGGGGGGTCTTACATGAAGATCCGGTTGCAGCACAGTTAGGCTCTGTGACCGCAGGGACAGCGACAGCAGGACTTGAACGAGCGACTTCCGGCGACCTGGCCTGAGACTTTCGGGTCCATCGGCCTTATTTAATTCATGCGTTACACTAAGTATTATTAGGATGATGTAAACTTAATACTACTAGAACCAGGATTCTTAATTAGATGAGAGTCCAGCCAATGCGAACGATACGCATTCATTACATAAACCATTGATTCCATTGCCATGACAGACCTCGAAATGGACGCCCACAGCCGCGACACACCTGTGCCGGCACCCAGCCGACGCGGTCGACCGGTTGGCTGGCGCATGCCGACACTCGCCGCAGCCGATGGTTTGACACTGGAGGACTTTTCCTTCGTCCGTGGCGTGATCAGTGGCATGAGCCCCATCGAATCATTCAAGAAGTTCTACGCCAATCGCCACTTCGACGCCAAGGGCGACCCCATCATTCCCCACGGTCTGGTCGTCAACAAGCTGGCCCAGGACCTCGAAAGGCAGATCCTGCTGGCTGCGCAAGCCTCGTTGGACCAAGATGTGAAGTCCGCGGCACAGACCTTTTCGCAGGAGCTTCCAGCGGATGTGGTGAGCGAGCCGGTCAAAGTCCTCGCCCACATGGATTTCACGACCTGGTACGACTCCATCGACCCGGACATGTACCGGGAAAACGAGTTGCCTGCGGCGTACCAGGAATACCTGGAGAGCGTTGGGGCGACGGACGCGGCGATCGAACAGGTCAATGTGATCTCGCGCGGCCAGGCCATCGAGCACAAGATCAAGGCGCTCAATTTCCTGCAGACGCAGCTCGCACAGAGCCCCAAGAGCGACCAGGCCATCGAAATTTGGATTGCACGATCCATTACCAGACACCTCAAAGCCATGAGCGTTTCCACCATGGGTGAGCTGGTGGCGTTCATCGGCAATGAAGGTCGCCACTGGCACCGGCGCATCAAAGGCCTGGGCCCGGGCCGGGCAGAACGCATCGAGGGCTGGCTGGATGATCACGCCCAATCGCTAGGTCTGATCGCTCGCCATGGCCCGCAGTGGGAGTCCGCGCCAGAGTTGGCTACCGCCCTACTCCCATTGCAGCGCGTGCCCGAATACCAGCCGCTAATCGCCCTGCCCGGCTCGGCTGTGAGCGCGCCGGCAAATCCTGCCTTGCAGCGTCGTTTTGGGATTGCTCCGCTGGAGTTGCTGTCGGTCCCCAACGAGCTCGATGGTCGCACCGGCATGTTCCGCACCACCACACCAAACCACTTGGGTGCCCGCAATGACTATGAGGCACTGCAGAGTTGGCTGGGGACTTTCCTTGCCGCCGGCAAAGTACGCACGCTGGAAGCCTACCGCCGCGAAGTCGAGCGCTTCTACTTGTGGTGCCTGCTGGAGGCCCGCACCCCTTTATCCTCTGTCGCCCTGAGTCACGCGCAGGCCTACCAGGCTTTTCTGGCGCACATTCCAGCCCACTGGATCAGCGACAAGCGCGTTGCCCGAGAACATGCAGACTGGCGGCCTTTTCGGGGTCAGCTGCTGCCCAAATCCCAGAACTACGCCCTGGGCGTGGTGGAACAGATGTTCACGGCCTTGCACAGAAACGCCTACGTCACCGGGAACCCCTTCGCGAGTATTAGGCCGAACAATGCCGGCGTGAAGCTACGCGCCATGGACACCACGCGCACCTTGCATGCGGGGGATCTCGCACTTGTACGCGAGTACATGGACAAGTTGCCTGGCCTAGCTTCCAAAGACCCGCGCACGGCCGCGCTCGCTCGGCGCACTCGCCTGATATTGCACCTGGCTGTCACCACAGGCCTGCGACTGAGTGAAATTGCCAGCACTGATCTGTCCACGCTGCGCCGCGCGATCATCGACGGGGCAGAAAGCTATGATTGGATGCTGACCGTCATCGGCAAGGGCTCCAAGCCAAGGGACGTTCCCATCCAAGCGGTAGTTCTGCAGGCCATCTATGACCACCATGCGGACTGGAAAAACCTTCTGCCGCCGATGGCCACCGTTCGGGCCGGGGCATTCGAGAAGGCCCCTCCCCTCGTCGCGGTGTTGCAGGCACCGGTGCGCAGCAACACCCAGACCATCACCGACATGACTGTACTGGCCAATGACAATGCCGCATTAGGCAGTGCCGGCGTTGCCAGGGCGCTAAAAACCTTCTTTCGACAGATGGCCAAGACCGTTGAAGAACCACGCCAGCGCGCACGCATCCTGCGGTTCAGCACCCATTGGCTGCGCCACACTTTCGCGCATGAAGTGTTGCGTGCCAATGATGGTGACGAAGGCCTCAAGCTGGCGCAACAGCTCCTGGGTCACGCCTCGATCGCCACGACCGCTGAGTACATGAAGCAGGACGAGACAGCCAAGGTCAAGGCAGCCCGCAAGGTCAACCCGCTCGGGCTGGCTTGACCGGCCACGGCAGCGCCCTACAATTGGGGTTCTTTCAGGCGCAATGCCTAAGCACCCCCAACGGTGCACTCATACCCCGCATTCACTCCGATCGGAGCTGGATTTCACCAACTGCCCAGGGCGAACTCTCGTCCTGTCAGGGCGGTTTTCCATGCCTTGGGCTCTCTCACGAGCAACAAAACATGGAACCATCACGCGATCATCGCTCTACCGGGAATACTGTTGCGAAACAGTGCACGGTACTAGCAAACAAAATTCGCATCATCAGTAGCCTCAACCACGCCGCTCGCATTCGCCGTGCAGTCGCAGAATTGCTTGGCCAATCGGCCATGCATGTCGAGGACGTGATGATGCAAGACATCGTAGGCGATTACGACACGCCGGACACCGTTCCGGAGTGGGCATGGGTTGAAGCCCATGCCAGCTACCGGCACCGCCATAACGGCGAGGACGGCATCTGGGAATTCATCGTCAACCTGGCACGCCATTTCGATGACGTTCCGGAAAAACTGCGTCCGGTAATCCAATCCGCGCGCAAATCTGGCGCAGCCTATCTGGTGTTTCACCAAGGCACCTGACTTTTCTCACTCCCCTGCCCTGGGCATGCACCTGCCCTTGAGGGTTATGCATGCCGTGGGCGTTTCACCCGATAACACCATGAACACCATGACCCATCAACCCAACAAGACCTGCCGATTCTTCGAGTTCGGCACTGCACCGCAGGCCGGCGCACTTGGCTACTACCTGGCCAAGACGGAATGCGGCACGGAACAGGAAATGCAAGAGAAATTCGCTGATCAAGACGTGATCCTTGTCTGTGGCGCATCGCTTGCATGGCAACCCGGGGGCTTCGAATACGCCGTATTCGTCCCGGCACCCCGATACCGCGTGCTCGGCTTGCACAAAACAATCGGTTGGTACCAGAAAGCAATCGACGCAGGCTTGTGGCCACGCGGTGACAAGGGGCAGTTGTCTGAATGCATTTGGATCATCCAAGATGCGAAGGTCAACCGCATTACGCTGACGCAGCACAAGCTGCGCGATCTACCCCTGGACACCTCGGGGTTTGACGCCTCACAGCATGCGATCGCAGCCGAATTGGCTCGACTGGGTCTGTTGGAGCGCATCGATGCTGTTTCCCAGCAGGAATTCGACCCCTCTGCATCTTTCGAGAACCCGCGTCAGGCCATCGACCAGATCCTCCAACAACCTGATCCACATCAGGCCCTCATGGCTGTGGTCGAAACCAACGTTCGCGCAGGCGAAACAGGTTTTGCTTCCGAACTCATTGCCGAGTACGGCCGCACCTGACCTATTGCCCTCGGTTCAATTCCGAGGGCTCCACCTCTACCGACAAGGACAATCACCATGCCCATTCCCGTTATTCGTGGATCGAAATCCACCCGTCCCACCGCCGACCCAGTAAAGGCTTTCTTGCAACGCTCGCCCAATGGCAGCGTCAATGCGCAAGTGGATGCAGCTGTGGTGGATCGCTTCAAGAAAGCAGGCCTGCTTGGAGAAGCACTGGTGCGCAGCATGTTCAACCTGCTCGCGTCATCTACCCCAAATGTCCCGGCATGCAAGCGAGCCAAGGCCAAGGCCTACGCGCTTCTGCAAAGCCGTGAAGCAGCTACCTGATTGGGGTGCACCATGCAAGCTAAATCGTCTTTCCGCTTCGAATACCGCCGCCCTGCCGGTGTTTGCCCAGAAGACAAGCGCACCGGCTTTTTCACGATCGATCTGTCGCAAGATGAGTTCGAGGACTACCAGGCTTTGAAAGCTCGTGTGCACCACGAGCTCGACGTGATCGGCATTCCCCAGCATGAGTCAGCCTACTGGGTGGAAGCTCCTCCATACAGCCTTGACCAACTGAAAAAGCTGGCCATTGCATTCGGCTCTGGAAACGCCACACTGATTCCCCATTACGCCCACGGCTGGCACTACAACCACTACCACCAGGCGGTCGTTGACGGTGTGCGCTATCGCTACATGGGCTTTCAGGGGGGCGAGTTCATCAAGTTCGCGCCTGACATCGAGCAACCCTCCCCTCCCCTACCGATGGGCACCCTGTTCGATGGACCGGTGAGGCTGCACGATCATGGGCACATCCAGACACCGGAGCATGCTGCGCTATTCAAGACGGGTGAGTTGGATTTGCCCGGCCAACCGATTCAGCACGTAGCAGTTCGCTTCTGCAACTTCGCGTTCAACGCAGCACAGAAACGTGCCGACGCTGTATTCGAAGCCTTGGATACCACCGGCCAGCACCTCGGCCACTACTTCGCCTCTGCTTTCAAGACCTTGGTTCTGTAAGCAAGCAAGCACTACAAAACCCGCCGTTCCTTGCGTTCGGCGGGTTTTTTTTCGTCTGTCGAATGCGTGGCCCCTACTTATGAGGGGGGATACGTTTGCCTGTCAGGACGTAGTACATGTCGAGCCCCAATGCATGGGCCTTGTTCACGTATTCAAGCGAAGGGAAGGTGTGGTTTTTGTCGTCATTGGGCTTTTCGTATTTGATCTGGGTGTATCGGGATACGCCTGTCTGCATTGCCATGGCATCCTGAGACAACCCGGCAGCATCGCGCTCTTGCGCCAACCGCTGCCCCATGGAGTCCAGTTCAAATGGGAGTAAAAAAAAGTCTTGCATGTCAAGAAATGTTGACTATAATTGTGTCAAGAATTATTGACATTGTACTTGGGGCAAGTTCCAAAGCAAGGAGTCCACAAAATGAATCAGAGTGAAATTTCGGTCGGCAAGGTCTACACCAACGTAACCTCGGAAAACCGCCGAGTAATCGAAATCCTCACCATGGAGGATGGCAAGCAGATGGTACGCTTCCAAGCCATGCCTTGGACGATGAACCCGGATCTGTACCTGAAGCATTTCAAGCATCTGGCCCCCCTGCCCTCCCCTACTGAGTTCCGCAACAAGTCTCGTATCGCACCGGGAGTGCTGTATGGCGAAGTGCCTCTGCTCGCATTCGCTCGCTGGGCAAAACAGGAACGCACTCCGAACCCGAAGCTCAATGCTCCTGGTCGGACCATGGCCGCGCAGATCATCGAAATCGTGATGCGCAAGCAGTACACCAGTCGCTCGGCTGAACGCACCTTCTACAGTGAATGCTCCACTCGCGAGCAGTTCTTCACCCCCGGCCCATCGGCGATGCACTGGGTCTACACCATGCCGGACGGGTCCCGCATTGGCTTCATGGCGCCCGTTGTCATGGCCGAACTGGACGACATGGGCAAGCCTATCTTGACCAGTCACCATCAACTGGATTTGAACCAGAGCTTTGCTTTTGGCGATATTGAAAGAATCACTCGCGCAGAAGAGAAACTGTGGATCGAAGCCAATCGCCCATTTGCCTGAGAATCATTGACCATGAAAAGACTCACCATGCCCGTACATTCCGGCCTGATGTTTACTCTCGGCTGCTTAGCAAGCACCGCCACTCTGGCGACTGACCCGCTAGCCGCAATCAACCTTTCCGACCCAGCAACGGTGCAATGGCGCATCGTCGGGCGCTGCATGGTTAGCCCACGTGTCGAGCACTGGATTCCCTTGGCCTGGGTCGAAACCTCACCATCCGGGCAACACTCATTCATTGACGGAACTCCTACCGCTGACGGAAAAACCAGCGTCCTGCGTTCATCCGGTCTCGAATCGTCAAACTCCGCCCGCATTCTGAACTTCACCAACAACCTCTGGAGAGCGTCAAACATTGCAAACTCTCTGCAGCAACAGGTCTGCAATGTGTGGGACGCCTCACTACAAGCACCCCCTGCATCAACATCCGCAACCGCAGACTGCGAAAGCAGCAGTGCAATTGCAGTCGGACTAAAACAGTTTGACGACCTCTTTCGCTCGGTGACCACCCCGCTCATGACCCTCGCATACGACAGCACCCGCGATAGCGGATGGACAAGTGGGTGTCGCGACAAGACCTTGATGGAGCAGGCCACAGCTTCAAACATGCGCTGTGATACAGAAATGCTTTCACCCGATCTACAACCAGGCGGCGCAGCGGCCAGTGCTGCCGCCACCAAGTATTGCGTTGGACGATGGGGATCACTCATCCCCCGCCAGTCTCGGGAAATAGGACTGACTGGTCCCGCAGCCAGCGCCAAGTCAGCGTATCGAGCCATGTCGACAGCGCGAAACCATCTCAACAGATTCCCCTACCCGGTAGACACCGCCGGCAAGATGCAACTCGCCGCTCCAAACCCAAGCCCGTCATTTACACCTGGAGATCGCCCATTGCCCTCCAGCATTCAACCCAACGGTGCAAAGGTATACGCCTGGATCTACTGGCGGAAAGTCACGTGCTGCGTTGGTGATTAAGCATCACGCTCAATTGTGCCGGCACAACCATTCCAAGCGGCCTCCTCATTGCGAGTCAACGCCAGCACCATTCATCGCACCATCGCCCGCAAACAACCACACCTCCGAGAGAGGATTCACCACACCAAGCCACGACAGGGCACCACTGAAACATCGGTTGTGCCGGCACAACCCACTCCCTCACCACCGACCACGTCAAGGGCAACAGATCCCTCATTGACCTCAGAGGATCGGGTTTGTCAATCCGCTGCTAGCGCCAAGTCAGCCCATCGAGCCATGTCAACAGCGCAAAACCACCCCATCAAAGCCCCCAATCCGCTCGCCAACTCAGGATGCGCTGCCTCCCCACCCGCACTCAACCCAGCGACCAAAGGTCTGCACCAGAATCTACATAGCGAAGTCCAAGTGCGTGCTGCGCCAACGAATTGAACCGCATCATCAATTGTGCCGGCACAACTCATTTCATATTCAGACCGGAAGGCTAGTTGCAACGAGCGCCCGAGCAAGTGCCGGCCATCAGCAAAAGCCGCAAATTGTGCCGGCACAACCAGCCATCTAGGCACAGAGCGAAAGAAGAGAAAAATGATCGACAGATGGTAAGGCGGTATCGAGACCTACCACACTGGATTTTGTGGTGCAAATAAACTGCTTACATGAAGATAAAAATAGTGACGCCCTGGAGAGTAATGACTATACTTTGCAGTTCATATGGAGGTTAAGTCATGATCATCTTGGTAGGAAATGGGAAAGGCGGCGTCGGAAAGTCTCGCCTTGCAATTCACCTGGCGGCCCTGGCTGTCGCCGAAGGCGTGGACACTGCGTTGCTTGATACCGACGTGATTCAGGGATCGTCTGCTTCGTGGTCGCGTATCAGAAACGAGGAGGGGATTTCGCCCAACGTTCCGGTGATGCTCCTGCCGCAAAACCCACTCGTTGAATTGGCTAGTCTCTCCAACAAATACGATTTGGTAGTTGTTGACATCGGCGCACAAAACTACAAAACCATGGTTGAGTGCGCTGCCGTGAGTGATCTCGTCCTGGTTCCTTGCGGCAATGATCAGCAGGAGATGGAAGCGACCATGCTCGTCTTCAAACACCTTGAATCGATAGGCCCCAAACACAAAAGCGGTAAGGTGCCAGCCTACGCCGTACTCAGCAGGGTAAGCAGCAATGAAAAGGCGAAATCCACACAGGATTTGCGCGAAGTCTTCGAGAGTAGCGGAATCCCCGTGTTGAAACAGGTGCTTCCTTCACGCACCGCATGGGGCGCAACGGGCAAGACTGGCCGAGCACTGCACGAACTTCGAGGTAAAGACAAGTCCGACAAAGCGACCGCAGAAATGCGTGCGTTGTATGAAGAGGTCAAAGAACTTGCAAACTAAACGGGGAATTTATGGTAACAAAGTTTCGTCGAACCCCCATTGACATAACAAGTCTCGGGGCAATCGCACACGCAGCACAAGGCGTTCCGGCCGGTGTGACGGAGGCAATCGCACAACTAAGTAAACCGCCCGCCCCAACCACGACAGTCAGCAATCCAGTACTGTCCTACGTGGTCGGGCAGGTGTACGACGTGCCACTGCATCTGATCGAATCAAACCCTCTCAATCCACGTGTTCTGTATCCAGCCCAGGACGTGGATGCGATGACGGTGCTTCTCCGCGAGGACGGCCAGCGTATCAGCGCCACCGGTTACGTCGGAGACAATGGGACAGTTGTACTGATCGAAGGAGAGACGCGACTGCGGGCATCGCGTGCTGGTGATCGCCGCACCCTCAGAATTGAAATCAAACCCAAGCCAGCGGACGAGAAAGCGCTATACGAGGAGGCTCGCTCAGCCAACATCGACAGGCGCAACCAAACACCCCTGGACGATGGAATCAAGTGGAACGACCTGATCAATGTTCGCCGCATCTACTCATCGCAGAAGGAACTGGCTGAACGATTGGGCATTGAGGAAGATGTTGTCAGTCGATCCATCTCGCTCACACGGTTGAGTCCCCGCGTCTTGAATACGGTGGCCGAGTACCCAGACATGCTCAATCTGCGAATGCTCATCGCGATACGGACTTTCTGGGAGGCGACAGGAGACGAAGACACACTGGAGCTCATTGCCGAGATTGCAAAAAACGGTCTGGGCTCCCGCGATGTCATGGCTCGGGCCAAGACTGCGAAGAACGAACCCACCCGCAAGCCACGTTCTGCTTCCGAGGAGGTCAAGTACCTTTCGGGGAAGGGCGTTCTGAAATCATTCCCTGATCGTGTGGAGCTATCAATCACAGGCCTAAAGCCTGAACATGTACCAGCACTGACCGAAACGATCCGTCGAGCGATTGCTGAGCAAGGGTCGATATAGCGCCTTGACCAAATCGGCCTGGAGCATTTCATCCAGGTTCTTTGTTGTCCAATCAGATATGCCCGCTCCAGCGGGCATTCTTTTGTGGCATTGCTGCGATAGGTGGAAGATGCGTTGAACTCAAACGCCAAAGTAGCCATTTATGGGGGCGTCGCTGCAGTTGGACAAACAGAAAGACAAAAATCCCCAGTGTCGATGCAACGAAACGGCTGAATTGGCCACAAGGTTGCTGATGGACCATGCCCTAACGCGTTCTGGACAGCACACGACTGATTCGTCGTCCCATAGCCTTCCACCTATAGCGCTTCCCACAAATGGTAACTTGCGCCAACAGTGCTAAGAAGTCGACTGCACACAACCCTTACACCGCGACCAGGTTGAAGCACATCAAGCACCGCGACCAAGCCGGAGCCCCCCCACAAAAGGTCACCTAAGCCCAATCCCATAGACAGTAACCTTCGAAGCTGCAGTTGACAAAGCGTCGCCCCATAGCTGGTCACCCACTTTTCACAGCAACAGAACACCATCCCATAAAGAGACACCTATGAGAGTGAGACCAGCGGTACCGCAAGAATTTGCAACCCGAAAGCGCCCCATAAACAGTCACCCAAGGCGGGCAATCAACACGACATTCCCCATAAGCTTCCACCTTAGTCGGGCATTCAAGCACCTATGGCGGCCCAAACAATCCCATGAACGTACACCAAAAGCACCATGGGGAATCCAAACACTCCCATTAGTGGTCACCTAAAGCCCTCTACCTCGAATCTGCGCCGCTTCTTAATCGAATACGCCTCAAAGCAGGGCGCGGCAGGGCCCCATAGAAGTCCACCAATTCCGACTTCAAAAAAGACCGTCCCCATAGATGGTCACCAATGAGAATTCCCATAAACCAGCACCTCAATCCCAAATCCACACACCCCATTCCCCACAGCTTTCCACCTAGGCCCCAAATCCACATACCAGTCAACCCAGATACAGTCACCTCAGCCCCCATAAACCAACACCGAAGTGCCGCTAAGTCCTTGTCGCGTCTGGACTTTTTTCACCCCAAAGGTATTAAAGCGATGAAAGTGTCTATAAAGACACAAAGGCGATGACGCTCCTTCGTGTCCCCAAATGCCAACGCAATTAAGTCTTGGCAAACAAAGGGAAAGGCATCAAAATACTTTCCACCATTCCACTTATTCACCATTCCACCTGTGGCAACCAAGCGCAAAACCCAAAATAGTTCCGCTGGCCAAGTGTCGCTGTTCCAGGCCACTGAAGTGCCCGAGCCATTCCGAAAAGCAGTGCAGGTTGTTCACAGCAAGCCACACGTGCAAATGTCGCTGATGGAACGCAAGATCAGCAACTCCTGGATCAAGAACGCCCTGGACCGGAAGCCCGATGAAGAGGGGTGGTGGTATATCAGCGTCTCGCACATGGGTGAGCAAATTGGGTTCGATTCAAACAACGTTGGATACCTCAAGGAGGTGTCACGCCGCGTGATGTCGATCCGCTTCGAATGGGACGTCTTGGCCAAGGAAGGGAAGGGTATCGGGTGGAAGGCATCGGTCTTGTTTCCTGAGGTGGAAATCCGTGGGGACCACATCCGATACCAGGTCAGTCGGCAATTGAGAGAGCAACTACTGAACCCAACCATGTACGCCATGCTTGACATGGCGGTCGTTCGAAAGTTCAAGCGAGCACCGGCACTTGGTCTCTATGAACACTGCATCCGGTTTGAGAACATTGGGCAAACCGCTCGTATTCATTGGACCCAGTTGCGCGACATCCTCTTGGGAGAAGGTACCGATAGCAAGTCCTACCAGGACTTCAAGTACTTCAACGCCAAGGTGGTAAAGCCCGCCGTCGCCGAAATCAATGCCGTAACCGACTTCCAACTGGAAGCACACACGGCGCGCATGGGTCGCACGGTTACCGAAATATGGTTCACCATCGTCAAGATCGTTCAGAAAGACGCGGCAGAAAACATAGACTCAGCTGAAGAGCTAGCCGCTGTTGGCGAACTCATCAAGATTGGCATGCCACAGTCCGAAGCAAAGCGGCTAGTACGCCAACACGGCGTGAACTCAGTCACCGCGGCACTCGCGTACACGGAGCGCCGCGCCAATGACAAGAAGCAAACCACACTCGGTAACAAGGCCGCCTATTTCCGAGCAGCCCTCACTCAGAAGTGGGGTGTCATCGATGAGTTGACTCAGCCTGAAGTAGCAGCAAAGGCACCTCCCAAACCCAAAGCGAAGTCGCTACAGGAAGCACTGAAGGACAAACGCTCCAAGGATGCCGAAGAGTATTTCAAGGAACTCGATCCAGCCGATCAGGCAGAGTTCATTACCAAATACAACCATTCGCAAGAAATCTCCGGCCTGCGAATCAAGAACAACAAGGTGCAGAAGGGCGCTCAGACAGCGTTTTTCCGTTGGTTAGGGCAGGAAGTATGGGGCGAGCCAACCCAGGAGGAAGCACTGCAGTTCGCCACGGAAATGATCGCTGCAAGGGGGCTCCTGTAGAGCACCGCGCCTGACTGCCATAGGCTGTACGCACCCCACATTGGGATGGAGGCTTGCACCTAGTGGGCAGATTGGTATAAACTGGCACCACTTTCTGGCTATACGCCACGCGCTTAACGCGCAACTCATACTTTCTTTCCACCCGCGCGGGATTCCAATCCCGCCAGGGCTCGGACTCTTTTCTGTCGCTCGGGTTTTCAACACGACACACCCGCAGCAGAACGGGCAGAAGGAGTTCTACATGTCTCTCTCAGCAGTCGCAGCTATGGACATCAAGTCCACTACTGCAGCCATTCGCTCGTACAACATTGATGTACGTGGCGATCAGAAGTCAGCATTGCGCTTTCTGTCCAATCTCCGCATGGAGTGCGAGCAAAAACGCATGGCATGGCAGGTCTACAACGCTGTAAAGCGCGAGGCCAAAAAAGCAGGACTCATCCCCCGGTGAGCTCTGTTTTCTCTCTTCATTTTTTTCCACATCGAAAGGAGCCCATCATGGGTTTGGTTATCTGCGCTATCGCCGTTTCGGGTTTCGCTCTGGGCATGTCTGTCGTCAAGGCAGGTCGTCGTCTGGGTGTTCCTGGTTTCGCAACAAACTGAGCTGAGGCCAAAATGATTCACGTCGTTTTGACCTTCATATCGCTCATTCTCGGAGCGCTGGCAGCAATGTCAGCCGCTCCGGGTTTTTGGACCGGATGTTTCGTTGGTGCCGTCATGGCAACCAGCGGGCTGAAGTGGGCCAAGCATCTCTGGACTGAGGCTCAAAAAGCCCAGCTCATGAAAGAAATGCAACTTGCTGCGCGGGAAGCCGCGCTGGCAAAAAGCATTGCCAAGATGGAGGCTGAGAAAGCCGCTGCCGCGCAAGCACCTCAGGCCTCACAGCCCACGGTGCCAGCACCGGTGGTGGTTCCCCCGCCCCCCCCACCACCTGTCGCCGCGCAAGCTGCAACAGTCCCTGCGCCTTCGGCCCCGTCGCGACCATCAACGGTCACGCCGAAGCCGGGGCCTCAACCACTTCCTGATAGCCATTTCACAGTGCCGGATTTGATCTGGCCGAAGATTGAAAAGGGAACAGGTACAGGGCCAGCCTTTGCTGCACCCCCAAACTAACCGTCGAAAGACATAAGGCCGCGAAAGCGGCCTTTTTTTTAGCTATAGATAGGAGAGCAACCATGTCCGAATCTATGACGCACGGAACGCCATTGATGGCCCTACACGGGTCCGTCATGCGTCATGACGTAGGGACGTTGTCGTTGTCCAGTCAGTTGCCCGTGTTGATCGATCACGACTACCCAGTCATGGTCAATCCGCACATCTTTGGCGGCTTGCTGGACATCGGGATCACAGAGATCCAGTCCCAAAAGAACGGCCTCAGTATCAAGACCACAACTGGCTTGCATGCAAAGCTACCGGTGATCCCTGACCCGCATCGTGTCATGGAGCTACGGCTCAGCGAGGGCGGCTCCGCAGTCGATCCAGAAGAGTTTGCGGCCTGGCTCAAACAGGCTGTCACCATCAGCAAAGCGATCAGTCGGCATGCAGGTTCTGCCTACACCTACCGATCCAACGTGTTTGTGTTCAATTCCAGTGTAATGGTCGCCGCCCGCCTCAAGAAGGGCTGGCCGGTACCCTGTACTGCGAATCCACGCTTGCTCGCGAGCATCCTGGCTCATACTGCAGCCGACCCGGTCAAAGCCGCCATCTGCGCTGAAAGCGAAGTGTTGGTGAAGACCGCATCTGGCAAAGTGCTGCGAGCGGAATCCGCCGAGAGTCAGTTGCCCAACCAGCCGGTCGACATGCTCGCGCGCTACAAAACGCACACTGCTGTTGCCATTCAAACCATTCCTGCTCAAGACCTCTGCAAGGCGGCGATACAGCTGCGCTGCATTGCCGAAGCATTTGGCAAGTCAGTCGCAGGAGCGGATGTCAAGATGGCTGCAGATGCCAGCGGAGTGACTGTGCAACTCCAGGACAACAAGATTCACTTTCCATGCGATGGGTGGACTCTTGGGAAACTGGATGTACCGTTGCAGTCGTTCATCACGCTGAGTGCCATACCAACTGACTGCGACGAAGTTCACGTCGTTAGTGCCCCCCATACAGGGTCACCTTCGCCGCTGATCTTTCGTGCGGGCAACCTGTCGTTTTTCATGGCTGCGGCTGCAAGAGGGTAGTGTGATGCTTCAACTCTTCAACACCGCACCAGAGAACGATCACAAGGTAAAGCCGACACCATCCGACCCGCACACATCCTTTCGGGATCTGCAGGGCCAGGACGTGGTGTTGTTTGCCAACACCATCTACGAAAGCAACCTTGCCCGACTCATGTCGGACCCGTCAGATGCCGAGGCTGTGGCCTGGTTGATGTCGGATGAACGCAGCCAACTGTCGTTTCTGCATTGTTGCGAAATTTTCAACATTGATCCCGACGCGGTACGTGCGTCGATCCCTTTACCAAGAAGGAAAACCACATGAGTAATCACATTGAATTGCGCGGCGTCATCACCCACGTCGCTTTGCGGGCAACCAGCCTGTTCATGACCGTTCGCGAAGAGACGCGCGCCGGCAGCCAATTCAAAGGCTCCCTGCACACCGTCAAGGCCTACTATCCCAAGGGTTCCAATGAACCGCCGGAGATGTGGGCGCAAAAGCTGCAGCACTTTGAGGCAGGCATGACAGTGATTGTCCAAGGTAAGCAGTCGTTCGAAAGGGAGACACGACTGGACCCCGCGTCCCAAGAGTGGGTGCCGGTGCGTCATCCAGTGGATGATCGAGACCTGTACTCACCCTTTATCTGGGTCACTCAGATCGACGCACTGTTTGATCCGGCGATACACACCAAGCGCAGTCAGCAACAGGCGGCGCAACCTGCTCAACGTGCTGCAAGTCAGCCAGCCGCAGCGGTTCCACCGGCCCGTCAGCAAACGCGGGCACCAACATCGCTGCCCGATGACGATTTGCCACCGATGCCTGGTAGTGAAGTAGCCTGGAACTAGACAGGATACGAATCATGTACACAGGGCAGGGTGTTGATGTCTTCGAGGAGGCCAAGCAGCGTTCGCTGCAGGACTACCTTGAAGCTGCACTTGGCGTTTCCGCCTACAAAAGCGGAAGCCAAGTTAGGATGGATGCCTGTCCTCACTGTGGCCACTCCTTGGCGGGTTCGGGAAAACTCCGTATCAAAGGCGACCGGACGTGGCAGTGTTACGGCTGCGGACTGTTCGGCTCGATCATTGATGCGGCGATGTGGTTGACCCCCGGCTGTGAAACTCCGCTGCTCGCAGCGAAAGACATTACTGGAGGAAACACACCACCCGCGATCTCACCCGTTGAGCGACAAAAACAGATCGATGCCGACAACCGAAAGGTTGAGTGGCAAGTTTGGGTGAATCAGCGCATCCATGAAGCCACCAGGCAAAGGTTTGATCCGGCTGTCTGGGACTACTTGGTTCGCACCCGTGGTCTAAGTCCTGATGTTGTGACCGAGGCCTGGCATCGAGGCATGCTTGGGAGCATGCCGGCCAATCGCGATCAAGCCACACTCTGGCTTAGTAGCGTGGTCGGTGACACCGAGTTGCATTACGCTGGACTCTGGAAGGAGGACTCGCCAAGCCCTTGGATTGCAGGGAGACCATTGGTGCAGTTTGTGGACACAAAGCAGTATGCGGAATTCCGCGTGCTGTTTAAGCCCACGAATCCCAAAACCAAAAAGTCGTTGGCTGTTGGGAAACCTGGGGTTCCGTACTACTGGAAGGGCTCAAATTCTTCCCGCTGTTTGGTCACCGAGGGTTGCCTGGAGTTACTTGCAGCCCTATCGATGGGCTACCCCGGCGACATGATCGCCACCGCCGGAACCGGTTCCTGGAGGATTTCCTGGTTCAAGGGGTTGGCGGATAAAGGCGTGAAGGTGTTTGATCTTGCCTTCAACAACGATCATCGGGTCGATCCGAGCACCGGGCAAATTTCAAATCCCGGGAAAGAGTGTCAGGTGGAGCTGGCTCGTGAATTGCAGTCAATCGGCTTGCAATGCGCGGATGCAAGCCCCAAGGAAGTGGGTGACATC
This sequence comes from Curvibacter sp. APW13, assembly GCF_032337135.1. NCBI lineage: Bacteria > Pseudomonadati > Pseudomonadota > Betaproteobacteria > Burkholderiales > Comamonadaceae > Curvibacter > Curvibacter sp. APW13. The sequence continues at coordinate 112,711 of NZ_JAVXZZ010000005.1, forward strand.
AATGATGCACTGCTGAGATTGAGACAGAAGTCGCAATAGCGAAAACGCCTTGCGTTCCCTAGCCGGAACCGCAAGGCGTTTTTTTTTGTCTTGCGTTTTGTCACCTTGACGAGCATGCTGGTTTTTGGCAGACTAGGGAGACTTTCAGACCCCTAGTGGGTTACTCATACCATCCCGAGCGGAATCCTTCCGCTCGCGCGGACGGACTCCCTCCCAACCGGAGAACTTATGGAGGCCGTCAAACCCCAAACAGAAAACTCCGTTTTCGTTGCTACCAAGGAGGAGATCTCCTCCCAGGCGTATCACGAAGAACGGGGGCACATCAGCTCATCGCAGCTGATTCACGTACTGCGCACACCAGCCCATTTCCTCTACCACTCGTTGCAAGGCAGTGCGGAAGAGTCGGACCTGATGCGCATGGGCACCGCCGTGCATTGCATGGTGTTGGAACCCAACGAATTCAAGAACCGATACGTCTTTGCGCCGCGTCACTACGACCGTCGCAAGAAGGTGGATCTTGCTGAGCTGGAGGCTATTGCCGCCCAGTATCCAGGTCGAACCATTCTCGAACCCAGTGAGCGATTTACGCTGGAGAAGATCGTGACAGGACTGCGTAATCACGCAAAGGCCCGTCAGTTGCTCGCTGCCCCAGGGCAGTCCGAGCTATCGATTTTCTGGCGTGATGACCTCACAGGAATTGACCTGAAGGTGCGTATCGACCGCCTGGTGGAAGTGGGCTCCACGGGAATGATGTTGGAAGTGAAATCAACGGACAACGCATCACCCGAAGCCTTCTCTCGCAAGATCATCGATATGGACTACGACCTGCGGGCTGTGATGTACGCCGATGGCGTGCAAAAGGCCTATGGCTTCACACCGTCCATTGCATGGTTGGTGATGGAGCGCGAGACAGGTTTCGTTGCGATGTATCAACCCACTGCAAAGATGCTGCAGCGTGCGCGTCGACGCTACGAGGAAGCTCGTATCGCTTTGGCTCACGCCAAGTCTCTCAACTCTTGGCCTGCATACCAAACTGGTGAGTCGATTGAATCGATTGACTTGCCTCGCTGGGTCAAGAACTAAAACTGCCGCAAGGCGCAACCCCACACGGGCGCGCTTTGCGCCCGTTTTCTTTTTTGAGATCACTATGAAAACCATTTTCTTTCTCCCCACCGAGCAATTTGCTCGCTTTGAACGTCTGGCCACGATGCTGGCTGAGTCCACTTTCGGTGTACCCGAGGCCTACCGCGGGGATGTGGGCTCCTGCCTCAACGCCGTCGACATTGCGCACCGGTTGAATGTCAGTCCCCTTGTGGTGCTGCAAAACGTGCGTGACGTTGGCGGGCGGCCGTCGTTCACTTACCAGTTCGCCAAGGCCCTCATTGAAGACTCCGGCGTCATCGTCGGCAGTCTCCAATACGAGACGATGGGCGAGTTGCAATACGACGGTACAAGCGCGGAGGGCAAGCCCTACCAAGTGCGTGCGTTCGGAACTTCGCCGGCCGGCGAAACACTGGTAGGTCCGTGGATCACCTGGCGCATGGCCGAATTGGAGCGTTGGACGGATAACCCGCAATACATCTCCATGCCGGAAGTGATGTTTCGCGCCCGCGCGACAACGTTCTTCTACAACCAGTACGCCTCGTCGTTGATGATGGGATTCCAGATTGAAGGTGACCCATCGGTCGGTGGTGCCAAGGCAAAACCCGCTACTGCGGTTGAGTCTTTGACATTGCCAGTGATTGCAAGCGCAACCGCAGGTACAGAAGTCTTTGCGGCTGCCCTCGCGGGCGCTCCGCAGGCAACCCCGACAGACAGCAGTGCGGCGGCATCTACCGCGACGCCTGTTCAATCGGAGGCCTCCAAGACTACCGAATCCGTCCAAGGTGCTGCGCAACAGCCCAGTGGTGGGACCGCACCCGCTGCGCCTGCTGCAGGGCAGGGCGACGCGCCCAGGCCCCGCAAGGCCAGGGTGGCCAAGAGCGCTGGTGCTCCTGAGATGCCGCCTCCGCCCCCAGCGGAAAAGCCCGCTGCTGGACACGACAGTCCGCCGCCCGCCTTGGTGGGTGATGGCAATGTGTCCGAAGCGCCTCCATCTGACCTGCTCACACCGCAGGCTTCCGCACCTGCCGAGCAGGAGACTTCGCCTTCGACAACCGTTGAAGCGGGTGTTCCCGTCAACGAGGTGCCCGCTTCGAGCGGCGCAAACACTGGTTCGGTTGATGGCGCCGGATCTGTCGCGACTGGCAACAACGCCGATTCGATGGAACGTTTCAGCGAGGCATTCGCGAAAGTGGATGCAACGACTGCGACCGGTGCCTCACTGAAAGAGTCCATGAGCACCATTGCGCTCTTCAGCGGTCAAGACGCCGAAGACCTCTACCTGGTGCTGTTGGGCATTGTGGTGAAGCAACTCACGGCCTTCATTGGTCGCGATAAGGGGCTGACACCGGATGAGGGCGAGTTCGTCGCAGCAGCGCGTGAACTCAACACCATTACCAAGGAGGTCGCGGCCACCAACGCTGATGTTGCGAATCGTCGCAGCGAACTGCGAAGCGCGTACACAGGCTTGCTGTCGCACCTCGAAAGCGTTCGTCAGCGCGCAGCTGCCTGATCGCTTACTTTCCCCTCACGAAGGCCGGTTCTCCACACAAGGAGACCGGCCCTTTTTTTAGGATCATGTAATGTCCATCCTTTCCGAACATATGCAGAGTGCACTGTCGCTGGCGCGCAGCAATCGTGCCCGAGACAAGGGGGATGATCCTCGCGCCCACATCCTGCTTCGCCCGGTCAGTAACGACCAGGTCAGCGTCGTGTGTGCCGACGGAACAACCCAAACCGAGGTGCTTGTCAGCGGCAGCATCGAGGAGCCTATGGCCGTAGCGCCTCAACTTTTCGAGCTGGTGCAAACACTCAAGGCAGGCGTGAACGTCAAACTTGCGCCCACAGACAAGTCGACCTGCAAGGTATCGACCGGCAAAAGCCGATTCACACTGCCGACGGTCCCAGCTACCAACTTTCCCCTGCTTGAAGGGGAGGGGAGTGAGGTCATCAAGTTCTCTGTGAAAGCGCAGGTCCTGTCGCAGGCGATGGAGTCCGCGTCGCGTGGCCTGGGTAAGGCCGATACCGCGAAGCCATTCACAGCTGGGATCTTGCTGAAGTGCGATGGCAAAGCCGTCTACTTGGTAGGAACCAGCGGTTACACGCTCGTTACCGTGGGTGTAGGCGCACAAGTTCAACCAGGATCTGCCGCCCGCGAGGGAGTGATTCCCGAGATGGGTGTCAAGCAAATCCAGCGACTTGCAAGCGGGGCGACCGCTGAGGATCGCATCGAGATTGAGCTTGGCGCGCGACAAGTGACCGCCAAATTGGCCGGCGCTTGCGTCCGTTCTCGGCTGATTGCTTGTGCGTTTCCTCCATACGAGCGTGTCATCCAGGTGGAGAACCCCTTCACATTCGAGGTGTCCCGCTCGGCATTGTTGGCCGTTCTCAAGCGTGTGGGGCTGTTCGTTCAGGACAACAGTCCTTTCGTGACGGTCAAGGCGGAGCCCCTGCAGGAAGAGGCAGGTGCTGCGACCGAATGGAAGTTGACCTGCAGCGTGAAGACGCCTCAAGGTGAATGCATCGAGAGCATCGACCTGGCCGGCAGTAGCGTCAAACCACGCGCTGGTGAGGCGGCTCATGCGCAGGCGAACCTGAACATCACCTACCTTGCATCCATTCTCGATGCGATGCCGAAAGACAGCGTTCATGTTGACCTGGGAGTCTCGACCATTCGGGTGCGAGGCACAGGTCCAGCCCACAACGTCGTCGGAATCTCCGCCTACTACAAGGCATAACTGCAAACACCCCCATCGTTCGTGCTCACGCACGGGCTTTGGGGGTGTTTTTTTTTGGCCTGTGTGGCAAAATGGGTGCGCTTTATCTGCTTGGGCTTTCGCCTGAGCACCACTCATATTTCATCCCGCGGGGAACACCAGTTCCCTGCAGGGAACTCTCATGGTGTTTCCCGCTTCCTTTTTGGAGCAAACCCATGAGAGCCATCGCCAAACGGCGACCGACTGCTGACTTCAGCACGATGTCGCTTTTCGACGCTCCGATTGCGCAGCCGCAGGTTGCCGTCATCCGCGTTGACACCTCCAGCAATGACGACGAACTCCCTGAGTTCGACTTTGCTGCATACCTGCAGGCCGACACCGCCACCCATGCGTTGCATGAAGTGGTTCAGGCCTGCTTGGACAAACCGCAGGCCGAACCGGTCGCTATCGTCCGCAAGTCACTCGCGCAACAAGTGCAGGTGATTCGCAATCGAAACAACTTCCGCTTTTCGACATCCGACATCCCAAGTGGGACGGAGGCGCGTATCGAGGCCAACATCAAAGCGCTGGAGATCCGCAAGGAACTGCAGCTCAGCGGTGCATTGGCCACCGAAGAGCAAAGGAAGCTGCTGGCGCGCTACTCCGGATGGGGTGGCTTGACCGGCGCATTCTTGTTCGGTTCGCGTCACCATGATCGACTCAAGGCCGTTCTGACGGAAGAAGAAATCGCCGTTGTTCGCACCGGCGTTCTGACCCAGCACTTCACACCGGATGTTGTTGTGGACTTCATCTACCAAGCCCTCATCAAGCTTGGAGTGAAGCCCCGTCGCATGCTGGACCCGGCAACGGGTACTGGCATCTTTGCATCGCGGATTCCCGACGAATGGAAAAACGACGTTGCGATCTACGCAGCCGAAATCGACCCAGTGCTGGCCTCCATCACAGCCCATTTGCTGCCGGATGTCACGTTGCACGCAAGCGCATTCCAACAGGTGAAATACCCTGACAATGCCTTTGATCTGGTGGTGACGAACGTCCCGTTCGATACCACCAAGATCTACGACAGTGAGACGCCCGGCCAGAAGCTGAGCCTGCACAATTTCTTCATCGCCAAAGCGCTGCGCAAGGTACGTCCTGGCGGGGTGGTTGCGGTCGTGACGAGCACCTACACACTGGACTCCAAGGAGACGGCGGTGCGCGACATGTTTGCCGATTCGGCAGACCTGATTGCAGCAGCTCGCTTGCCTGACTGGATGTTCAAGGGAACAGCGAGCACTGAGGTGTCTTCGGACATCCTGATTTTCCGCCGACGCGAGCAGCACGCGATGCGCCCTATCAACCCCACATGGGTTGGCAGTGGCCATAGCGACAACGCGCTCATCAACAACGCCATGGCCGAAAACGACCACTGGTGGATTGGCCAGCGCGGGCTGGTCAGTACCAAGCATGGGCAACGTTGGGCTGCCTGCTGCTCCGAGACAGAGTTCAATGAACTGCTGGCCAGATGGCAGCAAGCGCTCCCGCAAGGGACATGCTCATTGGCTGACATGAGCGCCCGAGAGGGCGAGCACGTCGACCGCCAGATCCAGCTGGAACACCTGCGCAAACTGCGAGTAGGCTCCTTCGCTGAACACAAAGGCTGCGTTGTCGAGGTATTGGCAGGCGGCGATGTGATGCAGTTGGAGCATGCCGAGAGCAAATTGCAGCGCATACGTGCCTACATCCGCTTGCGTGACGCCGCGCGAAAGCTGCTGCTCCTGCAAGCGGAAACGGAAGATGACGCCCCGGTGTCGTCTGCACGTTATGAGCTCAACGTCCGCTATGACGCGTTCGTCGCCCAATACGGGGCTGTAGGTGCTCGCTTCAATCGATCCGTACTGAAGAACGATCCAGACTACCCGCTGGTGAGTGCTTTGGAAGTGTTTGATCAGGAAGAGCAGACAGCCACGAAGTCACCGATCATGACGCGCCGTACACAACGGCCGCGCCAGGAGGCGACTACGGCCGACTCACCGTTGTCAGGTTTGCTGCTGGTCCTCAATGAATTGGGGCGAATTGACCTTCCCCGCATCGCACAACTGTGCGCGCAATCAACGGACCAGGTGGAGGCAGCCTTGCAAGAGGCTGGGCGCATCTACCGCAATCCCGAGAGCGGGGCGTGGGAGCTGGCTGAGGTGTACCTTTCTGGGAACATTCTCAAAAAGCTAGAAGCCGCCGAAATGGCGGCCATGGAGTCACCGGAGTTCACGGTCAATGTCGAGGCGCTCAAGGCGTCCATGCCGGAGCGCATTCCCTTCGCGGACATCGCGATTCAGCTTGGATCAACGTTCGTCAAGGCATCTCACATTGAGGACTTCATCGACCACCTGATGGACAACGTCGGGGAGAAGATTCGTGCTGCTACCGTCCACCATTCGCCTGGCATCGCCCGGTGGAAGGTGGACGCAAGTGGTGCAGTCTTTGGAAACGACATGACCAAATGGGGAACAAAGCGCATTTCAGCTCGCAAGTTAGTCGAAAAGGCGTTGAACATGATGACCCCGACCATTCGCGACAAGGTAGTCGTGGAGGGCTCTGAGCGTTACGTGGTCAATGCCGATGAGACCTTGTCGGCGCGCGAAAAACTCATGGCCATCCAGGAAGAGTTCAAGACCTGGATCGGAACGGATGAGGGCCGTGTTCGTGAAATTGAAGAGCGGTACAACCGTGAGTTCAATTCCTGCCGGCCACTGCACATGAGTGGTCGACATTTGACGCTGCCTGGGTTGAGCGACGCCATCACGCTACGCGACAGCCAAAAGGACAGCACCTGGCGCAATCTGCTGGGAGGAAACTCCTTGGTCGGTCATTGCGTTGGTGCAGGAAAGACACTCATTGGCATCTGCACAGCCATGGAATCCAAACGGCTAGGGATTCGTCGATGCACGCTGCTGACTACGCCAAACAGCGTGGTTGGGCAGTTTGCACGCGAGTTCATCTGGGCCTATCCATGCGCAAACCTGCTGGTGATCGATGGTGTCGATAAGCAAGGGCGTGAGCGACTGCTCGCCAGGCTGGCGACAGGCGACTATGACGCCGTCATCATGAGCCATGAATCCTTCAAGTCATTCGGTGTATCGGAAGAGCAGCTGCTGTCAGCGGTTCAACCGATGTATGCGTCAATCAACCGACAGCTGGCCAGCGCTTCTGAGCGCACTCTGGTCAAAGAACTGGAGCGGCGCAAGTTGGCGTTGGACGAATTGGTTGAGAAGACGCTGGACGACGCGAAGAAGTGCAGCCTGACGTTCGACCAGTTGGGGTGTGACGGGCTTGTCGTGGATGAGAGCGAACGTGTAAAGAACCTTTTTTACACAACCTCGATGGAACCCATCCCTGGATTGCCCAGAGCGTTCTCGGCGCGCGCATTCGATATGTTCGTCAAGGTGCGGGCACTGTCTGCAAGCAACAAAGAACGCGGTGGTGTGGTGTTCATGTCAGCAACGCCCATCGCGAACTCGGTAGCCGAGATGTTCCACCTCATGCGTTACCTGATCATGCCAACACTCGTTGAGAAGAACTTGGATCAGTTCGATGCGTGGGCGGCCAACTTCGGACGCACGGTGGTCAACGTCGAAACGACTCCGGACGGTGGAGGATTTCGACTGCAGACACGCTTCGCGCGCTTCGAGAACCTACCGGAACTCATGGCGCTCTTCTCGGAGTTTGCTGACATCCAGACCAAGGAAGACCTGAAGCTGCCGGTACCGCGCATCGCGGGCGGTAAGCCGACGGTTATTGCGGTACCACCCAGTGCGGCACTCAAGGCCTACATCCAATCGCTGTCCATGCGAGCCGAAGCCATTCACTCGCCGGACAAAGAGGTTCGGCCGCATCCCAAAGTCGACAACATGCTCAAGGTCACAACCGACGGCAGAAAGGCGGCATTGGACATGCGCATGGTGGGTGGCCAAGACGAACCTGGCAGCAAGGTGAATGTGTGCGTAGACAACATCTATCACATCTGGAAGCAGACCCAGGCCCAGAAGCTCACGCAACTGGTGTTCTGTGATATTGGCACACCGGGCAATGACCGGTGTGACATCTATCAGGACATCAAGAACAAGCTGATGGCCAAAGGCATTCCGGAGCGTGAGATTGCGTTTGCGCATGACTACGAAACGCCGTCCAAGAAGATGCTGCTTGATTCACGCATCAACCGGGGCGAGATCCGTGTCACCATCACAAGCACCGAGCGCATGGGCGTGGGTCGTAACGTGCAGCGACTGCTGTACGCGATGCATGAGCTGGACTGTCCATGGCGGCCAGACGAGGTGGAGCAACGTGGCGGACGTATTGAACGGCAGGGGAACCTCAACGAGGAGATTCTGATGTTCCGCTACGTCACGGAGCAATCCTTCGACGCCTACAACTGGAACTTGATTGAGCAAAAACTGCGGTTCATCCTGCAGGTCATGTCGAGCAAGTGTGCCGTGCGCAGCATCGAGGACATCGAGGTGCGCGCACTCACGGTGGCCGAAGTGAAGGCTTTGGCGACCGGCAATCCGCGAATCGTCGAACGCGCACTGCTGCAGCAGAAGGAAGCGAAGTTGACTGCGCTCAGCCGTACGTTCTACTCCGACCAAGCGGCAGCGCGCATGCGTGCGGGACAGGCCAGGTTCAACATCACATCGATTCAGGAAAACCTGGAGCAAGTGCTGGAGGATGTGGCTACTGCAGCTGCGAACCCGGATGAGTTGCAGATTCAAGTGGGTGGAGTGCGCTATACCGAGGCTTCGAAAGCCGAAGTTGCCGATGCCCTCAAGGCGGTCTTTGCGGACTGCGCAGCTAGGTTCGCGCTGTGGAAGACGTCCTCGCAAGTGGATGTTCCGGTGTTTGAGGTCGGGTCATACCGGGGCTTCAAACTCGGCATCGGTGCGACGTTGACCCTGCAGGGCCTTGTCTACGAGTGGTGCCTGGAAGGGCGCCTGCGTTGGGGGACTGAACTGGGCTCGGACTGGGATGGCAACTTCACCCGCATCCGCAATCTGGCAAAGAGGCTGCCCAACGAGGCAGACAAACGGCAAGAGCGGATCAGGATGGCCGAAAAGGCCTACGAAGACACCATGAACGCATGTGAGGGTGTCTTTCCCCGAGCTGCAGAGTTGCAGCAGGTTCGACAAGAGCTTGCTGCAATTGAAGAGGAGCTCGGGATCGCAGAACTTGACTCACAAGCGACCGAAGTCGATAGCGGCACCGAAGTTGTCGCAGAGGCGACATAACCATGTAACAGTGTGTAATTTGGGCAACACTTCAGGAAGAAATTTCTGGAGTGTTGCCCCTTTTTTGCTTAAATAGTGGGCCTGGCGGCCCACTATTACGAGGTGTACTGGTATTTCTGACATGAAACTGAACCGTGGAGTGCTGAAAATTGTGCTAGCTGTACCAACATTGATTTCCAGCACTTCATGTCCGAAGCGATCACAAAGATACAAAAACGAATTGCCGCGAACAAGTATTCGCGCGATCAGGGTTTGCGTGCGATCTGCGCTCGCGCAGATGCTTACGAAGCCATCCATGGCGGGCCTGCGATCAAGTACGAGTGGTTGCGCAAGGTGGTGGACGGGCGAACGGTGAATCCGGGGTTTGATCGGATTGAACGCCTTAACGTGATTCTGGACCTGATGGATCTGGAGGGCGGAGAGGGCTCCAGCAAGGACATGATGGCTGAGAAGCCTGACACAACAACAGCTAAAGGGACGAACCCGGTCAGAGAACAGGGCAAGGAATGATCAGTATCGGATTCAGCCTTGAGCAGTTACTGGACAGTCTCGCGGAACATCGAGGTTTGTCCAGGGAAGAGTTGGTGGACTGCATTAAGGACGCAATTGTTGAAACTTTTCGATTGAGGGGCAGGGTGGTAATTGTGGAAGTTGAAGACGTCGAAGCAGCTGCACGCATCAGCGTTCAAGAGATGATCCTCACAGGATCGCAGCCGTTCTACCGTGAAGTGAATTTGGTGCCGCCGGTTGCTCCAGATTTGCTGACTCAGATCATCGAGGAAGCCCAGCAACGTAAAGCCGCAAACCACATTTGGTCGCTGTCGGAGACGCGTGTCGTTCGTGTTGAAAAGGATCACTACCTGCTGGAACTCATTGGGCCGGTTGATCTACCCACGGCAGAAGGTAAAGTGGCAGTGTTACCAAGGCGTGACTGCAATCAGGCCGACGCTTTTGCGATGGGCGACAACATCTGGGTCGGTTTTAAGCCGAATGTCTCATCCAGCGTAGACGGTGGGCACGTTGAGCCATGGCGCGATGTCGAAGCACCGTACATTGCGACCCGCTCGGAATCAAATTTCCTGACCTTGATGGCCATTCAGATGCTGGGAGAGGCAGTTCAGGGCGTAATCCACACCTCGCGCGGCATCCTGATCTTTCCGGCCGGAACCGACATCCAACCGCTCTTGGCTGAGGGTGGAAAGCACAAGAATATCCTCCAACGCCTGTGCGGGCTCAGTCGTCTGGCCATCGCGCGTCGCTCCCCACGGGAGGAGATCGACAAACGCATGATTCATGCGATCAATGAAGTGGCTGGGCTCAAGTATGGCGTTGATTACAGGATCGGCGCGGAAGACCCAACTCAGCTCCCGCGGGTCTATGTATCACACGAGAAAGCAAAGCAACTGATCGGGGCTGGAGGCCACAACCTGTTCTTCCTAAAGTGCGTTGTGCAAACAGCCTTTGATGTCAAGGTAACGGCTCAGATCACCCGTTCCTCGAAGCCAGCGCGACGCCCCGGGAATCGATGATCGAGTCGCTGCACGCCGTGCTGATTGCGCTGGCTTCGGCCGTGCAAGGGGCGCAGGGTATGGTCCGCATTGAAACGCAAGCGATTGCTGCGCCTTCAGTGATCATGGCCCTGGAGGGCGCACGCAAACGAGGTGTTCCAGTATCAGTTGTTCTTGGCGCAAAGGCTGAATACACATTGGACGCTAAGGGGCAGCCGACCGGGGGCAATCGCCCGTACGACTCCGGGCCGCAGGGCATGGAATTGCGCGCACTGGATGCCATGAAGGCCGCAGTATTCATTCCGCCTCGATTCTCTGAGCTGGACCGTCCTGTGTTTGAGCCGGGCATTGAATTGAATGCAAGCTTTGCCATAGTTGATTCACGCCGGGCAAGTTTGTGCACGGGCGCGTTCAGCATCGGCAATGCAGGAGTTTGCTGGACGACAAGCGATCCAGGCGTCGTATCGGCGCTAATCGGCTTACACGATACCGATCGTACCGATGGGGTGTCCGAGTCGGTTGAGGCGAGTGTGAGCAAGAAGCTGGCCGCCCAGGACATGATCCTGACACCTGCGAATAGCGCTGACTTCCTATTGCTATTGCGCCAACCGTGGAAGCAGGTTGTCGCATCGCATCTCGGTGATGGTTCGGCCTTGGAGGCGCTACTCGCCTCTCGAATGCCGGCTACGCTGTGGACGGCCCCCAATGGGACATACGCGCGCACAGCGCTCGATCGCCTGCGCCGTGCTGGCTGGCAGATTCGGCAACTACCACAGCCCTTCTCGGGCACTGTTTTGGTGGGAAGCAAGATGGCGTACATCGGATCGCAAAAGGTCGAGCAGGCTCACCTTGAGAAAAGTCGAGGGCTGGGAATCGTTCTTGGCCAACAACACATTGCACGGATCGAACAGACCCTGCAACTCCAATGACCGGCACTTTTTTTACACCGCCGGCCCAGCCAGAAACTTTGGTTTCTGGCTTCACTCGGTGCGCTACAGCCGACACAGACCGCTTGCAACGATGTGCGCTCGTGCAAGCAATCGCAATGCAGCACCTCTGCATTGATACTTCAACTCGAAAGCTCAAACCATGAACGACCAAGTCCAATCCGCTGCACCCGCAGCCACATCCAAGACGCCGAACAGCAAGAAGCCTGGTGGCAACAACCAGTCAACCCGGCCACTCAACGAGCAGGAAATTGCGGAGATCACCAATGCGATCACACGTACCCCAGGCTTGGGACGTATCGTCCTGAGCCTCACCCGCAACCGAAACGCGCGAATTTTCGTACCTGAGACTGCTTTGGGCAGTGAGATGTTTACGATCGTGGGTGAGCTGGACCGCGTGTGTGCGCGTGGTGACCGCCTGCTGGCAAGGTCGTTGACTCTTGAAAATATGCAGCAAGCTAACCAGCTCAAGGAGCAGGCACTGTCGCTGATTCTGCCCATGGCCGATCTGACTGCGGATCTCGCGCTGAAATTCGATAATCCGCAGAACTCGATCGTGCGGCACGCGCGCACCAAAGCGCTGCTCGCCCAAAAGCGAAAAGAGGCCCAATCCAAGGGAAAGGAAGCGACTCCTGTGACTGATTCGCAAGCCGCGGCCTGAGGGTTACCTTCATATGCAACAACCCGCAGGCAAAATTGATTGCCTGCGGGTTTTTTTTTGGTTAAACTCCCCACCTGACGCAGTTACGCCAATTGCGTCCCGGAAACTCCCGGTCAACGAGCAACTTAACCCCGACGCCTTTTACGGTTGACGGCTACTCCCCAAAAACGGCGTTTTCGGACCGGGTTAAGTGAAAGCTTTTGGCGAGGCCGTTGGCCTCATCGTCGCCTTTGTTGCGCTCCTTTGGGGAGCCCTGATTTACTACGCAGGGCCCGATCAGAAACCCATCATCGCCTGCAAGCCTTTGCTGGTCATGACTAGTGGTCTGCAGACCACTGCTGCCGCGGCCAGCTCCGCTAATTCCGGTAGCCAGGCGAGCAACGCCGCCCACATTCCCAAAGTAAATGACTCCGGTATCGGACGCGAGGTGCCGTTGGCTGATCGCGTTGCGCTGGGTTGTCTGCGGTTCACCGATCGCCTGTTCAACAAATGATCCGGCAGATTGCGTCCCTGTCCATTCTGACTGCAGCGGTACTGAGTGCCGTCGCAGTAAGTACTGTTGACCAGGATCGCGTGGCTGCACGTTTGTTGACCGTGCATGGCCCCCAGAAAGCGTTGGAGATAGCGCAGACGAGTAGCACGTCCTCAGCGCTCATGAACCTGGTCCCTAGTCAGGTTTACCACCAGTGGATCTATCTTGTCGCAGGCGTTTTGGTGGGTGTCATTGCTAGGTTTGCTGTGGCAAATTGGGCCAAGCAGCCAAAGGTCGACGCCGCGTCTAAGGTCTCAGTCACTGATGAGGCAGGCGGTCGATACACCATGCATGGTGTGCCGTTCGCACACGCTCCACACGCGCCAAAGCTGGTCATCGCTGATGTATCCGATGTACCAGGAATCGAAGCCGCAAGCCTGATCGAGGTTGAGTTGCTTGGTGCCTATCGCGCCGGCGGCCGGCCTGCAGACGTGGATGGATACCACGGTGTCTCCCTCTTTGAACATTGCCTGTCGACATGGAGGAAGGCAGTCGAAACCAATGGGCCGTGCACGCTTGAAGCCATCCTGGCCCTCGCCCACGATGCCGGAAAACTCATCACCTTTGTTCCCGCCAATGACGGTGCCTGGAAGCGTCTGTCGCCAAAGCACGAGTCGTACAACGCCGAGGTTGTTCGCCGCCTACCGTCCTTCTTCGCGATTCCGAAGGAAGAGCGAGACCTACTCATGCTGGCTCTGGGCTATATGGAGGGGGACGTGGCCGCCAAGGATGTTCCTGATGTCGTGGTTACTGCTGTCGAGCACGTGCATATCTTGGACATCAAGGCAACATCGACTGAGGTGCAGGAACGTCGCGCTGGTGAGGTCGATACGTCCCAACTCATACGCGCAGTGATTGACCTCGCCAAATCCCCACCCGAAGACTGGAACGTCAACCGCAGCCAGTCGAGCAGCGCGCCTGCAGGGGCCATTCACTTGCAAGACGGTTTGTTGCTGGTGGCTGGCCGCGCGATGCGAGCAGCAATAGCTAAGCGTGTTGACGCCGCGACATCAGCAACTCTTGGCCTGCAGCTACCTTCAACGGAATGGCACCAGTCGTACGAAGAGATAGCCGCCGCAGTTCAGAAAGCGGGTCTGGGACAGCGGATTGTGAACAACGTGGCCAGCAGTAGCGGCTGGTTCTCGTTGCGCGTGGGCGCCGCAAAGATTCCGCACGCCATCGCAATCAAGACACAGGCGACCCCAGCCACTCAGGGATTGTGGGGCGTTAACCAACTCGAAATCGTAGTTAGCGAAGCAAAGAAATGAAGAACATCCTAATAGCAGCCGGATGGACGTCGGTGTTGGCCATCGCGCCAGCGTTCGCCCAAGAACCGAATCTGCCGCCGGTAAGAACGAGCGTCGTGACGACTCAGCGCATAGGCGACCTGGTGGTGCAGAGTACGGTCACTCCAACGTGGTACATCCCGAATGGTGTTGCAGTGGCTGTGCCCGCAGGTCAGCCGAATCAGTCAACGCCTCCAACTCGCCAGGTCGCGCCAGCAGAGCCCCGTGCAGCACAGGTGGATTCACAGCCACAAACACCAGTAGTGCCCCCGGTTGTGGCGACTCCGCAAATGCAAAGCCAGATCACAACGGTGGTGGTTACTCAGCCAGGTGCTGGGGTGACTCGTGAAACACCAGAAGCACGAAAAAGCAGCGCAGACTGGAAGCAGAAAGTCGAATCGCTGACAGGTGAGCTGGAAAGTAGCAAGCTGGCGATCATCGATGCACAAGCCCAAATGCTTGTCGCGGCAGAGGAGGAACGCCGCGCAGCAGAAGAGCAGGTGGCAGCTGCACAGCGGCGCTTGGAAGCAAGCAAGAAGCAGGCGGAGCGTGCATCTGCCTATGCAGCTTCTCTGCAACCGGTTCAGACCAGCGTTGTGGCTGCCAAACCCCAGGAGGTTGTCGCACCCGCTGCAATTGCATCCCCTGCCACACCTGCGCCTGTATTCACACTGCGTCGACAAGACCGAACGATCCCAGCTGCGCTGACTCGCTGGGCTGAAGAGGCAGGCTACACCCTACTGTGGGAGGCCAGAGAAGACCCGGCCTCGTTCGAGGAAACCTATGCAAAGTCGTTCCCGGATGCCGTCGATGACGTGATCCGAGATCTCCGGCTTGCAGGCCGAGATGTACGGATGTGCGAATACCGCAACAAGGTCGTTCGCATTGTTCCCCGCGCAGCGACTTGCAAGATCGTTCCCCCCGCTGAAAGCGCCCACGTCCAACTCGGAGCCACTGAATGAATCTCTTTGTCCGCACAACACTTTTCGCTCTGATCGCCTGGGGGCTGTCGGGTTGCTCCAACCTTGAGCAACCGACAAAGGATTTGGCCGCGCGTCAAGAGGTCACTCTGGACAAGATTGAGCAAATGCGAAAGGCGCGCGAGGCCGCGATGGCAGCCGACCAAGCGTCAAATGCGTCACGGCAAAAAGTTGATGGTGCCTGGGTCACCAATGCAACGACGCCCGTCGCCATCCAACGCCGCCCGCCTGCCATGGACGCAAAGATCGAACTCACTGGTTTGCGGCCGTACACGGTGACAATGTTGGCCGAGCGAATCACCATGCTGACCGGAATGCCCGTCAGCATCGCGCCTGATGTACACAGGCTCCCCATCGTGCCTCAGCCGGCAGGCTTCAGTGGTTCCGTCGAGGACCTGTTGAGCCAATTCACAGGAACCAATCGACTGAGTACGCGCTTTGAGAATGGCGGGGTCACTGTGTTCCGGTACGAAACTGCAGTGCTGCGGGTCAAGCGCAAGCAGGGCAAGATCACATCGCAAGCCCAGATTGGGGTCAGCGGAAGTGCCACTGCGAGTGCATCAGGGTCCAGTAGCGCTGGCGATCAAAGTGCCAGCATTTCTGGAAGCAGCAGTTTCGATCCCTGGACCGAACTAGCGGCAAAGGTCAGGGCGGTACTGACCCAAGAGGGCAAGGTTCAGGAAGCATCGGCGACATCGAGCATCATCGTTACGGATGTGCCTGAAGCTGTCGCGTTGGCTCGCAAGATCGTGGACGACGACAACAAGCTGGCGACCACAGCGATCAACGTCAAGATCGAAGTGATCAACGTCACAAACGACGATGACCAGAACCTGGGAATCAACTGGAACTTGGTGTTCAATGAAATTGAAAACGCCAATCCACTGGCAGCGGTAACGTTCAGCGGCCCCACGCTGGCGTCGACTGGATCGGTCGGTAGCTTCAAGATCGGGGTTCCGTCGACATCGGCGTCGCGATTTGCGAACAGTGACTACCTCATTCAGGCGCTCAACAAAGTTGGCAAGGCCCAGACACTCCTGCGCCGGGACTTCACTACCATTCACAACGTTCCCAGTGGATTCTCGCGCACCAACAGCAAGTCATATCGGGCTAAGACAACAGCCGCCCCAGCTTCCTCTGTAGGCGGGAGCGGTCAAGTGGGCGTTGAACCAGGCCAGGTTACTACCGGAACTAGGTTCATTGTCACTCCGACCTATCTTGGTGATAGCGAGTTTGCCATCGAGATCAGCTACAACGACTCGTTCCTGCGCGAACTGGTAGCACTGGGCATCGGCCAGCAGCAGATTGATGCTCCTGACGTAGATGGCAATCAGATATTCAGCATCACCACCGTCAAGCTTGGTGAGACGAGCATCCTCAATGCATTCGAGATTGACAGCACCAAATCGGCCAACCAAGGGTTGACTGCTGACACAACATCACAGCTCACCTCAAACAAGAACAAGTCCCGCATTTACATGCTGGTGACTGTTACCGGCGGCCCTCGCGAATGAGCACCCTGCTGAACCGACTCAAGGCGCTGCGCGGCGCGCGCGCAATCGATGCGGCTGGTGACTCGCAGGGACAGGAGCGTCGTTCGAAAAAGCGCCGTCCTGACAATGCACCGGCGATCTGTGTCCCTGTAGAGGGGAGCACTAAGGGGGCGTTTGTTCTGGGCGTGCAATGGGTGCATGACGTTACAGATGAATCGATTGACCGCATTGCCAGTCGCGAGGCAAAGGCAAAAGGCTTTTCCCACATCTACACGAACGGTCGCAATGGACAGGTGTACGGTCTCATCAATGTTGATCCGCAGGACCTGTCACAACATGGGGCACTGATCCCACTGGCTGCGGCATTTGCCAAGTCAGTGCAGGACAAGAATGCCCGCTCGATCTATGTGTTCGACATGCGCGAATCAGCAACGTCGGGCAACGTGTACTTTGCAGTGACGAGCCGTGGTAGCCCCATCAAAGAAATCATCTGCCCGGCGGACCAGTACTTCGGACTTCTGACCAGGTTGGCAAACGAAGCTACGACGCCAGCAACGGTCTTCGTGGACACACCTTTCGAGGAGACGTTCAAATACATCTCCGGTTCGTTTTCATCTGCGACGAGCTGGCCGATTACGAAGATTTCAGCGGTCAATGTAGACGTCATCCACAGACCGAATGCGTTCAACATCAGTAGGACACACTTGGTTTTGCTGGGCCTCATCGCAGTAGGCGTACTGACCTATACGCACGGGATTGATTACTACCAGTCCAACATGCAGGCCAAGTCGGACGAGGAACTGCAGCGCAGCATTGTTCAACGGTATGTCAACGGTCGTCAGCAGACTTTCAACGCTGGATACGCTGCGACCCCAGCCGATGCGATAGCTGCATTAAAGGCCACCGTGTCTGAAATGCCGCTGTTCCGCAATGGCTGGCAATTCAAGGAGGCCGTCTGTTCGGTTGAGTTGAGTGGCTGCACCTATGAGTGGGTCCGTGTCTATGGAACCAATGACAGTTTCATAGAGAGCGCATCTTTGGACAAGCTCAAGTTCGACGCCGCGGATTACAAGAAGATCATCGAAGAGCGAGAGTTCAAGCCAGATGTCTCTGTGCGCCCCCAGTGGGATCAACTACCAGTCGCGAGCGCATTTGTGCGCGACAACGGTGATCGCAAGGACACCTTTTCACTCGCTGGTATCGATGAATTCACCACCGAGGCAATGACCGACCTGATTCCGTGGACAGGCAAGGGCGCTCCACCCAGCCCGGTGTTGGCCGTCGCGGGTTGGAGCATGAGTGCCCCGATCGAGCAAGTGTACGAGGCGATTGCCAATCAGCGAATCGGTAACGAATTTGGAATCAACAAGCTGACTGTCACGAATCGTGAAGGTCAGATTCTTTTGAAAGTGGAAGGCAAGGTCTATGCGCGCAAATCTTGAAGTCATCATCGCCACCCTGTGTGTGGCGTCTGCCGCCATGGCGCAGACACCGAACCCGGGAGGCGCCGGCGCAGTTGGCGGCGTGCAAGCAGCTGTTGCCCAGCAACCTGCAGTTGCCCCACAGCCGCAGGCGGTGGCATCAGCACCTACTCTGGCGCGACCATCCGACACGATTGGTGAAGCCGCGGATCGCCAGCGCATGGCCCGCATGCTTGCGACGCAATCGCGCCCAACAGTTGCAACGACAGCACAACCCACACCGGTAGCTGCGCCGATTGTTGGTGGAATCAGTGTTGAACGTGCCCCAGCTGGCCCTGCGGGTACCCAGATGCGCCCATCGCAACCAGAAATGGCACTGATCGAAATTCTGCGTGGTCCAAAGGCTACTGTGGTGGCAATTGAGGTGGCAGGTGTTGAACGACGAGTCGCAGAAGGTGATGACCTGGGCAATGGTTGGAAAGTGAAGAAAGTCGGTCGATTCACTGTTGAGCTGGAAGGGACCGGCGATGAGGGACAGCCCATTGCTGAATCTCCACAGTCCAAGGCAAAGGCCAAAACCGCTCGCACCAAAAAGCCCTTGAAGACCCAGACTTTGTCGCTCAGGGCTCCTTCCAGAGGTGCACTGGATCAATCCAGCCAGCCCGCCATTCGCTAAGGCGACGTCAGGATTCAGCAATGGTCACTTGGAAACGTCCTGGACACACACCCAGCAATGATGGACGCAATTTGGGTCCCTCTGGAAGTGTTGTGACTTCCACAACGAAGGGTGGGGCATCCGCGCCCGTCGACAGCCGTAGACAGACGGCACTCACACCTGCCAATGGCCATGGAGTCCAGCGGTCGGCGAGTGCGACACCAACGCGACCAATACCCACAGCATTGCAAGCCGCTGGTGCCGGTACGGGCATGAATGTAGGTGCTCCAAACACAGCAGCAAAGAAAGTGATCAGCAGGATCGAAGAGTTGACGCGTCGTGACTACTCGCGTCTCTTTGGTGAGGCTGATGGTGTGCGCATCGCCGAAGGAGTTCGCTCTGCAGCTTGTGGCCTGGTACATGCGGACGGAACGGTGACGGTCCTTATCACCCCGGACCACATGCACATCTTCCCTGCGTTTTCGAAGCAGATGGAAGAGAAGGGGTTCAAGACCACGGCGCCAGTATTGGCTACGTCGGACTTCATTTTTGGCTTGTATGCGGGATCTGCCAGAGAGAACGAACGGCGGCAGAACAATTCAAACATCAGCCAGGCTGATTCAGACAAGATCCTGCATGACATTGTCACGAAAGCGATGAACGCTGGTGCCAGCGACATTCACATCCATGTGTTGCAGGATGCGCGTCCTCCGACGTCGAAGGTGAGCTTCCGTATTCATGGAGAGTACCTGCTGCAGAAGGACTTGCTCACGAATCCGCACATTGCACACAACATCTGCCGTGCTGCGTACTCAGGAGGAGCCGCCGATTCAGCTTCGCGCTCTGACACCAGCTTCAAAACAACGTCCGGAATGTACGCAACGTTGCAGCTGGAGCCGGTACGCAATGTACGACTTCGCCTTCAAACCATGCCGCATGTTTTGGGCTATGGGATGAATCTGCGCATTTTGAGTTACGACGGGATGCTTGATCGCTACAAGGATCTCGTGTCCATGGGGTTCTCGGAAGAGCATCAGCGGGAAATAGTGGATGCGTTCAGCACAGAAAAGGGCGGTCTGATTCTTTTCATTGCGGGAACAGGCGAAGGCAAGACGACCACAGTCATGACGGCCGTACCGATGGAACGCAAGTTCGAGTCGCGCAACTGGGTTTCGATTGAAGACCCAGTGGAGATCATCAATCCGAGGCTCTTCCAGTCACCGGTCAAGCGCAAGACCGGCGATAAGTCGGACGATTCGGAGCACCAGGCCGCGATCGTCAATTCACTGCGATTCGACCCAGACGGAATCATCGCTGGTGAGATCCGTGATGAGATCACGGTCAAGATGGCTGAGCGTGCCGCAATGACCGGGCACGTAACCGCAGCCACGCTTCATGGCAACGATGTCTTCTCCGCATTCAACCGTTTGATCGATTTGGGCGCTCGCAAGATCAATCTGCTGGACGGTGTCGCCCGTGTTTTCTGCCACCAGAAATTGGTTCAAACGCTGTGCAAAGGGTGCGCCAAGCCGGCATCAGAGTCGACTGATCCGCATACCAGGATTTTCCTCCAAGAACTGGAGGAGACCTATCACGTTGACACTTCCAAGGTCCATGTGAGGGGGCGAGGATGCAAAGACTGTCACCCACCAGGTCATCCTCTGGCTGGTATCAAAGGGCGGACTGTGGTCGCCGAGACCGTGCGTTTCAACCGCCAAATCGTCGAGGCATTGAGGGATCACGAGGACACTGAAGCAGCACGACGCGTTTGGCGATCACAGCGTGTTGCTGAGTACAACGAGCCCGGAACGCTTGGCAAGACACTGGCCGAACACGCTCTGTTCAAGCTGCTACATGGCGACATTTCGCCCGAGACGTACATCGGAGTAGCAGACTCGTTCGACACCCATAACCCAATCCCTATGCAACGCAGGAGTAGTGCAGTATGAGCTCGTCTGCGTCATTCGCCAGCGTCAATCTGGACAAGATTCGTGAGGCCTTGGCCGAGAGCGACATCAAGGCAACCCGGTTGCGTCTTCTACTGCGGCTCGCTGTAGCCGTCCGCGGGGGGATGACTCCTGCGGACTTTCTCAGTTCACTCGCCGACGTGGAGGCCGTCAACGGGCGATTAGGACATGCCAAGGTTTACCGCAAGGTCGAAGCAAAGATGCGTAGCGGTGAGTACGCGATCTACGAGGCACTTGAGAACCTCACGACCGCAGATGATCGGTGCTTTCTGTATGCAGAGGACCGTGTAGCGGATCTTTCAACGCTGCTTCAGATGGCCCATGACACCGCAAAGAAGAAGAAGCTGATAACAGCCGCGATTACGAAGCCATTCATCCTGCCAATGTACCTGTTCGTCATGGCGTGCGGTTTGCTCATGCTTGGCGGTACTGTGATGCTTCCCAACTTCGTGACGCTGATGCCCGTTGCGCAGTGGGAACCACCTTCCAGGGCGATCTACTACATGGGGCAAGCATTGATCAAATTCTGGCCCTTCATCGTGGCTGCAATAGCTGCTTTCGTTGCATGGGTTGTTTGGAGTCTGCCCAACTTGCACAACAACTTTCGCAGGAAATACCTCGATCGGGTGTTCCCCTGGTCGCTCTACAAGTCATTGCAATCAAGCAACTTCATTTTGAACATCGCAGCAATGTTCAGGGCAAAGGTACCGATTCTGGATGCAGTAGGGGGGTATGCAACGGTTTCTACGCCCTACGCAGCCAGTTGGGCACGTCGCATGCAAATGCGCCTGGAGTCCGAGCAAACAACATCGGATATGCGGGCGCTGGACGTTGGGTTCATTGATCAGCCGACGATGGATTCGATGCGGATCTTGAACACCAAGTTGCCCGCAGACATCGTGGTTCAAACGATCGGTGACGCCGAATTTGAGATGCTCGCGCAGGAAGTCGCAGTGACTGCTGAGAGGACGTCGAAACTCGTAACCGTGGTTGTTGGCGCCTGCCTGCTTTTTACTCTCTACGGAACGATGAGCGTCATACCCATGTTCACGGAAAAGATGATGGCTTCAACGAGCCAGCGTCGCTGAAGGAGTTCGAAACGTCAACTGCGATTTGCCCCTAAACAGTTGACCATCAATAAGGGCAGTACCACTGGAGTAAAACTATGAACCTGAGCTACAGCACCCACCAAAACCAAATCGGCAAGCGTCGTCAACGAGGTCTGACCCTGATCGAGTTGGGCATTGTCATTGCAGTGATTGGCATCATCGCCGTGCTGGCTTTGCGTGGAACCTCCGTCCTGGGCAAGTCCAAGGGCTTGACCGAGGGACAGAACGTGCTGGACACAGTAACCGCCACGCAAAATTGCTTCCGTTCGACATCTGATTTCACTGCCCTCGGTGCCACTGCTACAACCGGCACTGCGTACGTCGTCGCGAACTGTGGTCGTGAAGCGGTCAATCCTCCAGCGACTGCGGCTGCCGGTGTCATTACCAACCAATTTGGCGGAACACGCACGATTGCTCGCGCGAGCATCAACGGTGGTACCAACAACGCGATCACTGTGGTTGACACTCAACTGTCCACTGAAGTCTGCCGCGAAGTGGTTCAAGGTCAGTGGGACAACTTCACATCCATCACCATCACGCCGAATGGTGGTGCCGCTGTTTCCGCCAAGGCCGCACTGACCGATGCATATACCCCGGCAGCGACTGCAGCATGTGCAACTGCAGATACCGCAACGCTGACCCTTGTCGCCGCCAAAAACTGATATTCGAACCGAGCCGAACTCATGTTGCTTTTGAACGCATTTAGCGCACATCAACTACTGCTTGCCAATGGAACAGACCCATCTGATGGGCCCAAGAAAGCCGTCGGTGATATGTCCGATCTGTACATCCAAGAAGGCGAACGGATGCGCGTGCGCGTTCCTGATGGCCTCATCGAGTTCGGCGAAGTTGTTACAAGTGAGGCGTTTCTCGATACCTTTGCCAGAGAGGACATCGTTCCGAACTTTGAGGCGCGACTCGAACAGAGTGGGGGACGAATTGAGGAAGCCTACGATCTAGCGGTCACGCAAACCGTTACCAGGCCGGCCAAGGATGACCTTGGACGCGATTTGCCCGATGGCTCCATGCACACCGAGTTCGTTGATACGATTACTCGGGTGCGAATGACCATCTACAAGCATTCGCGGGGCTCGAAATTGGCTGCGGTGGTTCGCTTCAATCCGGCGAAACCATTAGCCTTGGATGACCTGCAGCTGGAACCGTTGGCTAAAGGTTTGCTGCAAGATTTGAGAGGCGCCATTTTGGTGACCGGGCCAACGCACGCGGGCAAGACTTACACCATGTCCAGCATGGTTGCTCATATCAATGCCAACCAGCAAGGTCACATCGTCACGATTGAAGACCCCATCGAAATCCCCATCACGCCGGAAAAGTGCGTGATCAGCCAACTCGAAATGGGCCTCGACGTAGAGTCTTTCGCGTCAGGCGTGATTGGCAGCCTTCGGCAGTCGCCGATCGCTGTGATGGTGGGGGAGGTGCGTGACGCACAGACTGCACAGGCTGCACTGCGCGTTGTTCAAGGTGGCCACTTTTTGCTCGCGGGTCTGCACGGGCCCGATGCAGTAGGCGCTCTTCGCGCCTACTGTTCGTTCCTTGATCCGACCAGGTTAGATCAGGAGCGAGCACAGTTCGCGCAACGTATCAACGGGATCATCTACCAGGTGTTGGTGCGGTCCATCGATGGACTCCAGTATCACGTTGCGTGCGAAGTAATTTCATTCCTCGAAGCGCCCGGGCTGCGCACTAAGTTGGCCCTGGGCGACTACGACGGGCTTGCAGCCGCTCTGCGTGCAAATGAAGCTGGGACTATTTCGCTGAACAGGTCGCTGCTTCGACTGATCAATGAAGGGAAGATCACATACAACGACGCCAAGAAGGCCACCTACGACGCGATGGATCTGTTTGGGCAGGCGAAATCCAGTGGCATCTCTATCTAGTTTGGGACACACAATGCCACAACCAAGAAGTACCAGGAAGAGCGCACGGGGATTCACTCTCGTAGAACTCGGCATTGTCATCGTCGCCATTGCAATCCTGGCTTCCTTGGCTGCCCGTCTGAGCAAGTCATACACTGCCAAGCAACGCGGGGTCCTGATCGGTCAGATGATGGTGGAAGTCCATACAGCGGCGGAAGATTTTGCGCGTAAGTACCGGACACAGGTTATTGCCAATGCCACAGGAACGCCAACAGCGATTGCGGGCGCAGCCAATCCTTTGGCTCCGACACTTGCTGAATTGTTGGCCTTGGGGCATCTGACAAAGAACATCACGACGGCGGTACCGCGAGCTGGCAATATCGTAGTTGGCTACAGCGTTACACCGGCAGGCTGCATTCCTGCGAACTGCGCTATTCGCATTCAGTCCTACATCAATGGCCCTGTGCTGGAGCCTGACATCAACGTGGTTGCGGTGGGTGTTCTCGGTGTCGCCCTTGACACCGCGGGATCGAAGGCTGGGCGTAGCGATAGCACTGATCCAACAAGCCTGCACGGCCGCGATGGGCAGTGGTCAGCTCCTAACCCAGTAGCAGGAAATCCAGTTGGGATTTTCGCGATGCTTTCGAGCTCGTCTGACATCGGCATGGATGCCTATGTGCGAGTGCAGGACACCCGAAATCCTGATCTCCAAGGACCATTGTCTGTCGCAGGGGCGGTGACGCATAGCGGTACGACGACCCATACTGGGGCCACTACGCTGAACGGGGCCACTACTGTCAATTCCAGCCTAACAACGGTGGGTGCTGCGGGTACGCTCGCTGTCGGGGGTGCTGCGACCTTGAGTGGCGCGACAACGATTAACAATACTGCAAACGTTACAGGTCGGATCACAGCTGGTTCGGATGTACTTGCTACAGGCATGCTCAGGGGTGATCGCCTGACAGCAACCGGGGCATACACAGTTGGTGCTGTGTGTGCCGATGACGGAGCCATTGCCAAGAGAGCGGGTGGGCAAGGCGCCGTAATGTGCATTGGTGGCTTCTGGCAAGCCGTGGTTACGGTGTCCACAGCGGGCGCCGCCTGCGCACCGAATGGGTCCGATGCCCAGGATTCCACAGGGGTGAAGCTGACTTGTGTCAATGGCAGCTACAGGGCCCTGAGCACGTTGATAGTCGCTGGCACCGTTGGAGCGGTTTGCGCCACACAAGGACAGTCAGCGTACGACTTTACTACCGCTGTACCTACCCAGCTCATTTGCAGGACAAATCCCTCGGGAGGGGCTTCGAAGTGGATGCGAATTCAGGACATTACAACCCACATGGTATTCGTCAATTCCTGGGAAGTAACCAACGGTCAGAGCATCACAAAGCCAACGTGTAGCGTGGCCGTAGGACAGACGGTCACACCTATTCTGTTGCTCAGGCCGAAAATCGAAACATCCACCGATGTAGGTTTCAATCGCTATGCAATTGATAACGGAGCATCTTGGTCAGTGGTCTTGACTGATGCTTCAAACAAACCTTTGGGCACTGCGCTTGGTGAGGCTTATTGCTATTACAACTAACTTCAGGAGTTAATCATGGACATCAAAAAGGCGATCTTCGTCAGTTTCATCTGGGGTATTTTGGGAATAGCCAATGCCCAACGCATTCCAGATTCATCAGTAACTGGAACCGCTCGCGCTACGGTTGGGATAGACCCTACTCTTGTAGAGTGCCTGAAAACCGGGAACAACTGTTCCGGGTGGCAGGTTGGCTCGGGTTCTGGCACCGGCACCGGGCTGGGCAAGAGAATTGGGACTTTTACTTGGAGAACAGCCGGCGGTAATGGCACGGACTACTGGTGGGGATGGGTGAATGCTCGCCTGTGTATTACTTCGGCCTCAGCCGGTGGGCTTGCGATTGTGCCAATTCGTCAAAATGCAGATGGCTCATTGTTGTGGCGCATCAACTCAGCTACAGATACGTTCGTGTATGAGCCAACGAACACTGTCCATCAACCGACTAGTACCACAAAGAATGGCTACTACCTATCGGCCATCTGCTATTTTGACGGTCCTCAGGGTACGTTCAATATGTCTCTGTTCGATAAAGATGACAACAATGAAATGATCACCGAGAGCTTTGTTTATTCCACTACAACAAAAATCATTTATGACACAGTGAATACTTACAGATACCTGGGTGGACGCGATAAAAGTTGCGTGTATCTGGGTTCCAGTCAAAGGGCGAGGTCGGTACCGGCGACTTACCACATTCACCGAAAGTCCAATCATTTAGATCCGATTACGGGGGTGTTTTCGGTTATTGAATACGACACCCAGGAGACCACCAACAATCCTCCTTCGCAGGTTATCACCGACAGCGACTGTCCCACTGGCGGACTTTAAATGAAGTGGACTTCGGCCAAAGTCGATGGCTGAATAGGTTGCGAATGGGCCCGCGGAATCATTCTGTTGCTGCGTGGAATGCGGAGTACAGCTATTTCTGGGGCATTCATCGGGGCCAACGATTGAGGCGCCAGTGGCCCGAAACGCAGCACGGCTGGCTCCCACGTTCGATCGCCACCCATCACTGGTGATTGCTATGTGAAGCTCCGCCGTCCTACGTGGGCTAAGCGCTGGCTACAGCGTGTGGGGCCACATCAACGCGCCTGTGATGCTGCGAAGGGACGCAAAGTCGACTTCGCTGACTTGAGTGTTGCGCGGTGTGCATTGGCATCCAATTGGGCACAGGTAATCGAATGATCCCAGCGGGGTACCACCAGCCCGCCACATGGCGAACTCATCCTCACTTGTGAAGTCCTTGCAACGGCGATCGGATTTGCTAATTTGGTTGCAGCCTAGTGCGAATACCAACCCCATTTTGTGGAGAATGAAATAATGAATTTGCAAGTGTTGAAGTCAGTGACGGCCATGGTTACTGCAAGCATCCTGGTAGCCTGTGGCGGCGGGGGCGGGGGCGGGGGGGCATCCACCACCCCGACCGTCACCACATTGAGTGGAACTGTCGCAGTTGGTTATCCGATCGTGGGGGCCTCGGTGACCGTGCGTTGTGCCGCAGGTACTCCGCCTGCAGCAACGACAACCGATTCGAACGGGGCTTGGAGTATCGATGTCGCCAATCAGACGCTGCCTTGCGCTGCGGCTGCGTCTGGAGGCACGGCCAATGGTGTAGCCAACACGACGCAATACCACTCGATCGCGACCTCGCGTGGCGTGATGAACATCACTCCGATGACAGATTTGCTCGTGGCCAACGTCATTCAATCTGCTACACCATCGACTTGGTTTGCCAATTTGGTGGGCACGCCAACGGCGCTGAATGCGATTTCCCAAGCGGATATTGATGCCTCTCTGCAACGTTTCCGTGACGCATTGCCATTGATCACAACGTTGTCGTCAGTTCATCCCGTTACCAGCAGCTTTTCCCCGACTGCTGGCGATTCCATGGATGACATGCTCGAAGCTATCGCGCAAGCACGTACACAGGTGAGCTCCACCCACACGGATGATCTGACAAAAGTCGCTGCGGCCGGTGCCATTCAGCCAGGATCTGCCTACTACTCCGCAATGGTCTGGAAGTACCGTGGGACGTCCAGCGGTGGGAATAGCTACCATGCGTCCAGCATTGTGACCACACCGGTCGCCACGCCTACATATGGAGCCGCCACCGAGGAAGAGCTCGCTTTCAACCTGATTACGTCCGAACGTAGCCGCTGTGGATTCGGTACCGTCGCACAAGACACTCACATCGATGCTGCAGCAGGGGCGCATGCCATTTGGCAGCTGAAGAACCAGTACATCAGCCACTCCGAAGATGGCAATGCCTATCCGACGGGCTTTACAGGTACTACCGCTGATGATCGTGTCACATTCCAAGGGTATGCCAACCTTGGTGCAGCGCGCGACTTCTACAGCGTCCGTACTGGCGATGGAACGAAAGCAGGATTTGCTACGCTCGCGGCCCGCAAGCTGTTGTCTGCACCTTTCCATTTGGAAGGGCTGATGGATGGTTGGCGTGACATCGGCTTGGCAGTCAAGAACCACGTTGATGCAGGAAGCGGTTCAGCCGCCGTGTTTCTACAGGTAAATGGTGCCTACACAGCGTCCGCCTCCAAGCAATTGCAGGCCAGCGACTCCGTTTTGACCTACCCCTGCCAAGGATCTACCGGCCTCAACTACCAGTTGACAGCAGAAACCCCTAACCCTGTACCGGGACGCAATCTGGCCACAAATCCTCTGGGTCATCCAGTTTTGATTAAGGTACGCGATGGCAATGCCCTGTCGATTACATCCGCCACGATGGTTTCGGTGCCCGGCAACGCATCGGTGACGCTGCGCAGCGCATCCCAAACCCGCTCCGATGACACCTCCGGCATCTTCTCCTCAAGTGAAGCGTATGTGATTCCCGACGCACCCTTGTCGCCGAGCACCACCTATCAAGTGACCATCACTGGTACAAACGCTTCGGTGCCTTTCACCAAGACGTTCACATTCACTACTGGTACCGGCGGTTAAAACCCGCTGCTTGTAGGTGGCCCTTCGGTTATTCCGAAGGGCCATTTTTTTTGCATTTGTGAAGTGACCACTCATGGGAGTCGGCGTTCATCAAAGCAGGGCTAGCGAAACCTGGGGCACTCTGCTATGATTTCAGCTCAGGTCAACGCTACTCAACCATCCCGCAATGGGACTTCTCAGACCTTGTTGATTCACTGGCGAGTCGAATCAATCAAAAAGTTTGGGATTTATGGTTTTAACTACGCTAGTAGCGTTGTTGCCCCATTGCGCTCCCGCGGTAGATCAATCAACAGCCCTGCGATTGATCGCGGCCGAGAGCGGTGGCAGGCAGTTCGCAATCAACATCAATGGCAATTTCAGGCTCAGTCGACAGCCTGCGAACTACGACGAGTTCCGTGACGTTGTGCTCGCCCTGGATGCGAGTGGCTACAACTTCGACTTCGGATTCACCCAGGCCAACAACCGCGAAATAAGGCGACGCGGCTTTGGGGTTGACCAATTCGTTGACCCCTGCAGCAATCTCCAGTTCATGGAAAAAGTTCTGGTCGACTGCTTCAACGGGACTTCGCCCAAGCAGGACAGCCAGAGCCGAATTGCCTACACCCTGAGTTGCTACAACACGGGCCGCTACGGTCCGGGCTTCACCAATGGCTATGTCAGTCGGGTTTGGAAGTCAACGACAACCAAAGCCGGCTCTGCCAGAGCCTACATCCCCTACGAAAAGATCCCACATCAACTGAAGGAGAACCCACTATGAACACAACCGCCCTCAATACGGCATTGCACTGGCCCGGCGCCTCTCGTAACCTGATGCGCAATCTGGGCTTGATTGTCCTGATGGCATTGATCTTCGTTTGCAATGCCGATGCACAAGTAGTGGTGGGCTCCGGAGGAGGGGCTGGGATGATCGGCCAAGATGCCTGGACCAGCATTAAGGGGCTCTGGTTTGGTCCCGCGGGCCTGGCCTTGGGAGCCCTGATCTTTGCGTTGTCAATCTACTTCTATTTCAAGGAAGGTGTGCTAGCAGTCCTGGGAGTGATTGCGATGGGCATCATTTTCTTCTTCATCCCGGGCATGACTGCAGCTGTTCAGAACTGGGCGCGTTCATTCTGATCACAACCATGCAAGAAGTCGAGTTCCGCCCCGTTCCGAAGCACATCGATAAGTCCGAGCGCATCGCTGAGATCGCGCTGATCTTTGCATTTGTGTTCTTCATTGTCCGAATCCCCGTTGTGCTTTCGATCAAGAACCCAGATGGCTCTGAGGTGGGCTACTTGACCATTCTTGCATTCACTTGTTCCTACCTCTACCACAAGGCCACGGCGCGGCAGAAGCCCGGATTCATCCTGCACAAGGGCTACTTGCTGGGCATGCCTGTGCGGGGTCTGATCGAGCAATCCATAAAAAGGTTGGTGAAGTAATGAACTTGGACGAATTGAGCAAGGCCGTTAGGCGGATGATGACCGTAGTGGTCGTCTTCGCAGGTTTGGCTACGGTGCTTTCCATTTCCTCCCTGCTGGCGCTGTTTCGGTCACAGGCGGCCCTGGAGCGGGCAGTGAACGAGCGCGCGGTCATGGTAGTGCCTGGTGCCGTAGCAGGGGAATACATCGCTGGCTTGTCAGAGGAAAACCTAAAGGGTGTTGCGCGTTACATCGGTCAACTAGGCACATCGTTCACGCCGGCCAACTTCAAGCTGCGCATGGACGAATTAATGGCCTACGCAGACAGTGCCTATCTTCCGACACTGGCCAATGAGGCAAAGAAGCTCGAAATGGAAGTCGTAGCCCAAGCACAAGGCCGCTTCTTTCTGCCAGACACACAATCAGAGCGCCTGGTCGTTGTTGGCAATAACGAGTTCGAATACACAACGACCGGCAGTTGGGCGTTTTCTGCTGGCGGGCTGGCACTCTCGCAGGATGACATTGGAAGGGTTACCGTACGCTTTCGCCTGGGCCAATCTGATCAGCGCAACAAGTATGGTGTCAAGATCCTTCGGTTCTCTGCCGTGCGCGCCAAAGGAGCCCAGCAATGATTCAGACGATCACAAGGCATGCACTTCTGGCTTTGCTGCTGCTCGGCTCGATCGTCAGCCACGCGACTGACTTGGTGTGGGACGGAAAGACCTATCTCGACATCGGTCTTCGGATGGGGGCCGACACATCCGTGGTCTTCCCTGAGCCGGTGGAAATGAGTGCCGAGATCACTTCGGCTTTCTCTATGGTGACTTCCACCACCGATGAGCGAATCCTTTCAATTCGCCCACTCCAGCTGCAAGAGCAGCGAGTAACCTTCATCGGCACAAAGACCAAGACCATCTACCTAGCCCGATTCAGTACGCGGGCTCCCTATTCGCCTTTGTACCGAGTGAAGGACGGCACTGCAATTGAGGCGGCACGGGTTGCAGCGACAGCCAAGCTGAGCCCAACCGGGATGATGAAGGCCCTGATGGGGGGACAACCCATCAACGGGGTAAGCACCAGGCAGCACAAGCAGGAAATAGTCGTTGGCCCTGAGTACCGGATCATGGCCACTGAAATATGGGAGTCCCCCACCATTACCGGCGTGATAGGTACTTTGGTATTGCGCCCTGAAATCCAATCGACCACCGTGCGCCCAGGAGACATCAGTCTCAAGATTCCGGCCTTTGGAAATTTGCGGATGATGGGTGCTGACCGATGGGACCTGGACCGCGATGTCCCCAGCACTACCGTGTACTTCGTCTTCACCAAGTAGGACTCGCCGTGGAGAAAAACAACGTTCCATTCATTCAGCGGAAGTCGACGATTGTTGGAGGTCTGCTGATCCTCGCCGTCATTGTCACGATTGCTTCGTTGGGTCAAGGCGATGGTGCAAGACCTGCTTCTGCTGGTGGCGCACCTGGGCAGCGCACCCAGCCGAACGGCGAGTCTGCCGGCATGGGAAGCGCCGGACAAACCGCTGAGTTCAACCAGACCTTCGCTGCACGCCTACGCGAAGAGCAGGCGAAAGAAATAGCAAGGATTGAAAGCGAAGTTAAGCGCGAGATTGATAGCAAGGTCTCCGCTGAAGCTGAGCGCATCC
This sequence comes from Curvibacter sp. APW13, assembly GCF_032337135.1. Classification (NCBI taxonomy): domain Bacteria; kingdom Pseudomonadati; phylum Pseudomonadota; class Betaproteobacteria; order Burkholderiales; family Comamonadaceae; genus Curvibacter; species Curvibacter sp. APW13. Next base: position 143,823 of record NZ_JAVXZZ010000005.1, read on the forward strand.
GACAGGATGCGCGTACGCAACAAGCTGAGTTGCTACAGCGCTTGGACTCGATGACTGCCGCACAGAAAGAGGCTGCTGCTGCGCTGGAAGAACGTAACCGCCAGGATTCAGCGAAGACACACAAATTCGTGTCGCCGCGTCCGCAGCTGAGCGATCAGAAATTGAGCACCAGCACTGGCGGTGAGCAAGTGGCTTCGGCAATCGATGCAGGCCTTGCGGGGAGGGAGGGCACTACCAGCAAGCCGGTTATTCCGCCGAATGGTTTTGTGCGCGGACGGTTGCTCAACGGTGTGGTCGCAACAATTGGCGATGCCCCAACCGCATTTTTGGTGGCGCTGGAAGGAACCTACAAGGCCGCCAATGGTTACACCGTCAACCTCAACGGGTGCATGGCAAGTGTCGAAGGGCGTCCGAATCTGGCGGCTGGACGAATTGACGGGAAGCCGGCCGAAATCACCTGCAATTTCGAGCAGGAGGGCAGGGTACAGACATGGCAGGTTGCTGGATGGATCGTTGACGCGACCGACGGCATTCGCGGGCTGAATTCTGTGATCGTGGACAACACCGGCAAGAAGATCACGGCCGCGGCCTTGGCTCAATCACTCGCCGTTGCTGGTCAGGCACTCAACGAGTCACAGTATTCAACTACCAACAGCGCCAATGGTGTGAACCGGTCATTCACAGGGCTACCCGAAAAGGCCATCGCCGGCGGCGCCCTAGCAGGGGCCGGTCAGGGGTTGAACACGGCCATTGCCGAGCACTATGCGCTATACAAGCCGACCCTGCAAAAGGGAGCGAACTCCCCGGTTACCTTGGTCATCACAAATGAGTTGCAGGTGCCGCAGCAAGGTGCACACATTACTGGCAACACCAACACCGTGGAATCGAAAAAGCCATGACTAGCATGAGGAACACACCCTTTGTCGTGATGATTTGTGGCTCCTGCCTACTGGCCGGATGTGCCACTCCAGCCAACGAGGTCAAGATCCCGACTATGCCCATGGAAGCTGCCTACGCGGCCTCCCAAGAGGCCCAGGGGGCAACCCGGCAGCCACTGGAGTCACGCATTGTGCGCGCGGTCATTGCGCCTGGACGGCCATCGCCCCTCGTGACGGCTCCCGTTGTTCGCACAGCTTACTCATACGAGTGGATTGATAGCGAGGGCAACATGCACTATCCGGGGTGGCTCGCCATACAGGTCGACACCTTCAAATGGGTAATGCCCGACGAAGGACCGTTGCCTATGGATGGAAGCGTCTCGCGGCCTCCTCTCAGCACAGGCGGAGGTGCGAATGTCAAGCAGCCGTGAAAGTAGAGTCAGGCTGGCGCCAGAGGACGCCATGCGCGATCATTTGGAACCATTGTTGAACTACAACTTCTGCGGGCCGACTCATGGTCTGGAGAACGTGTTTGATCTCAAGGAAGGCGGCTATGGCTACGCACTCAAAGTGACAGTGCCGCCGATTGAATGTCTTGATGGGGGAGCAGGTCTTTGTGCAAGCGTGATCAACACGGTGATTTGCTGCTTGCCAATGGATTACACCTGCCAGATAGTGCGGCGCACGGTTTCAAACATTCGTCACCAGATGGTGCTGTACGCCGAGGTCGAGTCCGTTGGGTTGATTCCCGAGGCTTTTGCCCAACAGAGGTTGGATCAATTCGCCCATGCCAGCAGCCATGGGTTTGTGCCGGACAAGCCCGAGTTGAACTTCTATCCGGGTACGGAAGAGCTGTATTTCTTCATCAGTACGCCGAACCTCGAACGATTCTCTTTTGACCGTCTGTTTCGTGGCCGGGAGCAGCACATTGAGGACCAGATACAGGCCTTCCGCGCAGCGATTGCCGCGACCAAGGAGACTTTAAGAGACGTCGGACTTCGCTATGAATCGCTCGGCCCGTCAACCTTCGTTCAGTACGTGGTTTCTGTACTAAACCCCCGATTGATCGAGGATAAGGACTACCTTCCGCCAGTGATGGGGGACGAAGTTGCTTCGGCGATCAGTAGGGCAGTCCATCTGGAGGATCTGGATTCAAGAGTGGGCTTCGTGTCCCACTACAACGACACCCAGACCCACTTCCGCGCCATATCGATGATCTGGCAACCGGATGGCGTCAAGCCTGGGATGCTGGACGAAGCAGTGGCGCGCGAACGAGACTGTTCCTTTGTGATGACGGTGCGTGTGCTTGACACGCGCTCCGAGCAGTTCAGGTTGAAAGCCAAGCGATACCTGGCCAGCAAGATGCGCATGGGCAGCTTCAACGCCGAGGAAATCGACGAAATGGAAGGCAGCATTGGCGAAGCACTCACACGTGTCGTCAATGGTGAACGCTTCGTAGACGCCCGCCTTACGGTCATAGTGACGGACTCCAGCAAGCGCAAAGTCGATGATCGCGCCGCTGCGATTCAGTCCCTGCTTGGGCGGTGTGGTCTGCAGTACACCGACATCGAGCGCGACATTGGCGACAGCATCATCATCAACGGGTGCTTGCCATTTCCGCGGCGCGATTACGAGCGGGCATTCCAGCGAAGCAAGAGGATGCTGTCCGCAGATGTCGCCGAACTGACGCCCATGGGTGGGACATGGCCAGGTATTTTCGACAAGCCTTATGCCCTGTATCCCAACCGTCAAGGGCGACCAACGCTGCTCAATCCTGCGGCGCCGGTCAACAAGAACTCAAACCTCTTGGTGGTTGCTGAGTCCGGCTCAGGCAAGTCGTTCTGGGTAAACGACTATCTCACGCAGACCGCTCGACTACCAGGTGCGTGCCAGTTCATCATTTCAACCAAGCCGGATTACCGCAAATGGGCCAAGTTGTTCGGGAAAGAGGTTGAACTCACTTTGGATAGCTGCCCATCGATCTCACCTTTCTGGGGGCCTGCTGACAATAACGCAATCGACTTCTGGTCGAAACTTGTCCTTGGTATGGTGCACACGGATCGCAACAAGACACCAGACACAGAAGTAAAGCAAGCCATTTCGCGTGCGGTGACTGAAGCGGCTCACAAGGTCAAACATGTCAGCTCGGGTTATGCGGAGCTGCAGCTGGCCGATATTCAGCTCGCCTTGAACAATGAGGGGACAGCGCTTGGTGCGAAACTCTCTGAGGCTCTATACGACTACCTGGACAACGGGCGGTACGCAAAGATGTTTCGCGGCGATTCGGCCATCAAACCGGAAATTGGACGCAGGATCTTCTTCAACCTTGCGGGGATCATGGCGACCGATGCAGGCCCCACTGCGCTCATGTGTGTCATGCGGACTATCGATGCCGTAATGGCTGACCCAGCGTTGCGCGACGTGCCAAAAATTGCCATGTTTGACGAAGGCTGGAACATCATCGGGACGGACTTCGGTGCGGCCTTCATTGACCGCGCGGTGCGCACCTATCGCTCAATGGGTGGAACAGTGGGCTTCATAACCCAAGATCCACGGGACCTCGATACGCCAATGGGACGCTCGGTGCTGAACAATACTGCGACCAAGGTCGTATTGCCTCTGGCAAAGGCTGCAGCCGACTCACTGCCGATGTTCATGGACTTGAACGAGTCCGAACGCGACGCGATCACCAGTTTGCGTCCGGTCAAAGGCTTCTACAGCGAGTTCTTCATTCAGATGTCAAGCGTGGGATCAACCGTGGCTCGGGTGACACCTTTCCCGCTTCTCTATTCCATGAACACCACCGATCCAGATGATGAAGCTGTTCAGTTTCAGATGCTTCAGTCGGGGATGGACTATGAGCACATGATCGAACAGTTTGCGCATCGGTACCCACGTGGTGTGGCGGCTGCCAAGGCGGGGGCAAGGGTATGAATATCAATTTGGCATTCGGTGCAGCAGGCGATGCTGCAGCCATGCAAGAGGAAGCACATCGCACGGGTACAAAGAGCTTCGCGCGAAGCGTGCCGCCAGCGGGCAGTGGTTCCGAACACCATCCGGAAAGCCTACCCGATGCGCCACCGGCAGAGCCAACAGCGGCTGAAGGGACCGCACACGAGCCGAGTGTGCCCGCTTTCAAACAGGCCGCATCACGCCCCATGTTCACTCGCGCGGCTACAGCGCAACGTGTGCCTGATGCCGAACAGGTTGATTCCGTCAATCAGCAAGAAGCACCTGCAGAGGCTACAAAAAATGATGCGCCCGCCCGCTCTATTCGCTGGCGCTGGCGGCCCACGGGTAAGCCAGGCAAGACGGATGAAGCCAGCTCGTCTGCCAAAGTGCCGAACAAGTCACGTCCTGCAGTGATCATTGCTGCCATGTTTGTCGCTGGAATCGTTGCGGGCCCTTGGCTGTTGCAGAAGACGGCACCCGCACAGCCGCAGGCGGCCGGCCCAAATCCTTCTGTTCAGGCTGTAGCCGACACGTTGAATCGAGGGACATTTGCCAATGCGCCTGCCTCGCCAGTGGCAGTGCCAAACGAGGTCGCAGCGCCGACACCTGCAGCGGACGTGAAAGATCCCATCATTCCCGCTGCAGGTGAAGAGCGCTATGCAGCGATGCTCGAACGCATGCGAGCAGGGGGGCAAGCTCAGCCTCAAGAGCCGATCACTGTCATCAAGAAAATCAATGCTGCGCAGCAGCCAACGCCCACAACGTCATCCCAAGTGGATGGCAGTGCAACACCGAAAGACCCGTATCCTGCTGAAGCTATCCCATTGGAGATCGAGAAGACAGCGAAATCGGCCAAGGCCCAAGAACAAGCCATCGTGATCGAGCGCCACCTTAGTCCGTCGGGTAACTACACGGTGCTTCGGATAGAGCGCAATCCCCAGGGGCAACTCGCAGCGCTGCTCATGCCTACGGGTGGGCGGCAGGCGATTGACTCGGCCTGGGTATTCGTGGGTGACGCGACAACGGACGGAATGGTCATCGAGAACATCACAGGGAACTCTGTGGTCCTGAGAACCCCAAGTGGTCGGAGTATCCAAATTGCAGTGCACTGATCCTGATTTTCTTGACGCATTGGGCGGCACCAACCTCGCATTGGCCAGCGATGCCATGTGCTTGCTCAGCAGGCTCGACAGCGATGGCGTGTTGCAAAAAGCGCGCGCTGGCCTAGTACCCTATGGATCGCGCGATTTCCGCGTCTATACGGGCCTGTACGCATTGGCAGACACGCTCTTGCAGCAGGCTTTGCCGGGCGACGAACTGGCATTTGACCTCTACGATGCATTACGGTTGGCATGGCCCGAGAAACAGGTACCAGCCACCGACGAATTCAAGGCCATGCACGACGCATGGAGAACACACACACCCTACATGGCAAAGGCTGAAACGGAATGCGTCGATCTCGCCATGCACCGGCGTGTGAAGCAATTCATGGAGGGTTGCGCGTGATTCGTTGCATCGCGTGGCTTGTCGCAGTCTTTGCAACCGTGGTTTGTGAGGCCCAGCAGGTCGGGCCGCAGGACCGCTCCTGTCTGTCGAGTTTCGCTGTTGGCTACAGTAAGTGCACGAATCAAGTCCAACAAGCCGAGTTGAGCACCAATGCTCTTGCTCCTAAGACAGCGCCCGAAAGCGTTGAGGTACCCAGAGAGAAGAGTGTCATAGCTGCCAAACCAAGCAAGCAGGGCGTGTCTGAAGCTGAGGTCGACGCGTATCTGCAGAACTACGGCAAACCGACACGAGAGTCAGCACGCGCGATGCTCGATCCAACGGACGAAAACATCGCAGCGATGGCCCGTAGCATTCGTCAGCAGACAGCCACTGCAAGCTATGTTGCCGGGCGCATGACGGCACTGCAGCAGGTCGATCCTGGCCTGGTTGCGATCAACCCATCGTTCGCCAGCGAGGATTTGCCATACCTCAGCGGCATGCGCATCGTTCTCCATACGGCAACGGGATGCTCTGAATGCGATAAGGCTGTGGTGATGCTGCAGCGCCTGGTTGCTGAGTCGCCAATTCTGGATGCACGAGTAGTAGTGCACGGGGTTTCAGATGGCAAGGCTTTGTTGCTTGAATTGGCTCGTGTTGGCATCACTCTGCCCGCGACGGCGGCCACACCTGCCCAGGGACGTTTTGCCAAGTACGTGCCGGTCGCACTCGCTGCAGATACCCGCTACGGCAAGGAAGCAGTAATGAATGAATTCCGCAACACACAGGAATTGAGAACGTCGTTGGCAAACATCCGCAAGTCCGCTATGGAGGAGAAGAAATGATTACGGCAATGCAGTATCTGATCCGCACCGTTGCCATGACCGTAACGGTTGGCTTGATCGTGCCCACTGCCTACGCACAAGGCGCATCCGGCACTGGCGCCTTCGGCAGCACCACCAGTGCCGATAGCGCCCGGTTTGGCGCGCTGGTAGGGGCATCAACCGGATACCGGCCTGCATTCGCCGCGCCGGCACTGACTGCTTCCGCTTGGGGTGGGGCCCCAGCACAAAGCTGTGCTGGCGTGGACTTCGATACCTTCCTGAATACCGTCAAGCCAGGGGAGGTACTGAATAACCTGCAGACGACGTACCAGAGTGGCCCGCAAGCAGCTGTCGCCAACTACGTCCTGTCCCTCAACACTGCCAATCCAACCTTGGCAGCCACTTTGGACATGATGGACCGGATGTACTCTTCCCGTTACCAAGCATTCGCGCAACTCTGCCAGGCGCAGGAAACGGCCCGACTGAGCTCGGACCCCAATACCCGCAGAATGGCGGAGGCAAGTGACCAGTGCTTCGCATCCCAGGTCGCCACAGGAACATCGCCAACAGAAGCCTTGCGCCAGTGCAAGAACGTGTCGGTTGTCGCGGCACAAGCCATACCAGCCAAGGATGATTTGAAGACGTTTTTGACCAACAACACCAATGTGACGGTTACTGGTGAGGTCGAGAAGCTGCTCCCTCTACTCTCGGATGAGCGAATCACTTCCGATGGGGTGCAGGTGCGTGCCCCTGAGATGAGCCTGACACAACTCAAGGGGAACATTGAGGATCGCGCGCACAACGCACTGATCCAGATTCTTGATGGCAAATCGCCCAACACAATCGCTCCGTGCAAGGGTGATGACTACTCGAAGCCCCCGGCAGCAGCTTCTGAGGCATGTATACCGGACGCAGCCAGTGGTCTGGTGCGCGGGCAGGTGTTCCTGGCCGCAAGGCAGTTGAACGCTACGGAGCAGGAGATGTATGTTTCTGCCCTGAGTGAACAGATTGCGGCGGTAACCGTGCAGTCGACCATCATCGCATTGCGTCAGTCCCTGCTGAACATGACTCCAAAGAACGGAGCCGCCATCCCAGCTGGTGAACTGGCGACACGACGAGCACGCATCACCGGGGAAATTGTTCGCCTGGAAAACGATGCCACGCAATTGGCCAAGATCGCCGACCAAAGGGCCCAAGTTGCCCGCACCCAATTGCTCGCGATGCAGCGTGCGACGGAGCAAGTTGCAGTGCGGCGGGAGAATGCGGAGAAGGCAATCCCCAAGCCGAAAGAACACGCAATGACCGGCGTTAAGTCGTTTTTCGGTCTGTGAACAAAGCAGAGGTGACCAATGGGTGACGCAGTCGATCGCATGTACGAGGTGGCCTTGTTCGGCTATGCATTCGGACAGCATTTCTACCCATTTTTCAAGAGCGGGATGGCGACGTACTTGCTGTTCCCACTGATGGCTGCAGCATTTGTGTGGCGTATGTGGGGAGCAGTTCTTGAGCAAGACGATTCCACCGTGCTCGCCACCATCAAATGGGTTGCAGGAAGCATGGCTGTTCTGGCCTCGCTGTACAACCCCGCGACGTTTTCACTGGCAGAGAAGGCTGACCTGAGCGGCAGTCAGCTTGGGATCAAGTATCTTGAAACGAAAAAGGAGTTGTTTGGCACTGACCAGGGGTCGATGCCATGGCTTGCGCACAAAGTTGATCAGTACATGAATGGCTGGGTCCAGTTCAGCGCCGAGCTTGCTGATAGGCGCAATCGCTTCATCTTCCCAGGAACCGCACAAGCGGCACTAGAAGAGTTCTCGAAGGCGTCTTCCCTGGAAGATCCACAGATTCGATCCATTCTTTCCCAGTGGCAGCAGATCGTTGTGCCCTATCTGCTGCAGAACGCAAGCTTGAAGCAAAAGCTGGAGGCCGAGAAGCTTGTTGCCTTTCTGACGTACCCAGTCACATCTTCGTCAGATGTTGCAGACGCGGACCAAATCGCAGAACGGTCGCGAAGAGTAATCCAGATTCTGAAGACAGAAACAACTCTCGATCTCGTTGCGGCAACACGCAACCTATCGGCCATGCTTAACGATCCACGTTACCGTCTTGGCGGGACCGCTATGAGTGTGGATGCAAACGAAACGGCCGTCCTGGCACCGATGATTGGAGCCTACACAACCAATGGCCCGGTGGCACCCGCGATCGCGCCAAATGGGTATCCATCGTCCGCCGTCAATGCCTATAACAAGGGCTATTCCGTGCTCAGCGCTATAGCGAATGACTCCCGTCGACAACCGTTAGCGAGTTATGACAATTTCGGCGATCTCTATGAACACATCGGGCTTGCTGTGGATGTTGCCCTGGCACGGCGGCAGTTACAAAGCGCAGAAACCGTTCAAGTATTCGGCATAACCTGCCTGAATCATGGTGATGCATATTGCAGGCAAGCGCTTGTTACGGCACCAACGAGTATGCAAGCGACAAAGGATGGAATTGACTGGAGCAACAAAATACTGAGGGCAACCCACATGCTCGGAGATCTGGCTGCAATAGTCGATGCAACTCAACTTGAGTTCGCGAAGGTCAAAATCCCGTTGTACATTGGTGTAGCTAAAGGAATTGTCACCATTGCAACTCCTTTTTTTATGATTTTCATGCTCTGGCCAGGGCGCTTTGTCATGGGGCTGACGTACATACTTGGCGGCTATGTGTTGGTTGGGCTTTGGATGAGTTGCTACATCATTTGGACTTACTTGGTTTCGGATTTCATGTTCGGTACCGAAGCACTGTCCAGCGGTAAACAAATTTTAGGTTGGAGCAATGCGATAGGTTCCTACGGAACTATGGTTGATGCATTAAAGATGGGGTACGGTGCCCTTGGGACGTTTTGCTTTCTTTTGGTATTTGGTGGCATGGACAAGATCAATCGGTCTGTGGGGCGGCAACCCACTGCAATAGGCGGAACCATTAAACAGGGTATTCAAGGTGCAGCAACCAAGACAGTTACCGGCGGAATATTGAAGAAATTGCCGGGGAAGTTCTCGCCTGGTGGTTAACGAATGAAGTCGTCGTACCAATAGGTCGAACGTCGCAACGCCCAACTGGAGCTATTTTTTATGGCAACCCGAGTTAAACAAGAGCACTGGGTGATGACGGTACTGCTGGCCATTTTGTGGCCACTGAAGGTCACCGCAGTTTATTTCCTCGACTGCCTGCGCGATGTTGTCGCCAGTGTGAAGAGAGAGTGGAGCACGCGCAAGCGGTATACCGGGTGGGAGCGATAAATGGGTGACATGCCTACTATTCGCAGGTGCGTCTACGCGCTTGCTTGCTTGTTAGTGCTGTACTCCGCATTGTTTGTTGGCGTGGAGAGCCCAACATTTTTTCGTATCAGCCTGGTTGTCTCTGGATTCTTCATGGCCTTCCCGGCCGATCAACTTGTCCGCCTCTTCAACATGACGACTGATAGAAGGGCGGAGGCCAAAGATTTCCTGTTCGCTGCGGCGCTAGACCCATCAGAGGGACACTTCGAACCTGAAGACTACACGCTGGTTGGCGTCATCACCGACGTGATCAAACTCAACCCAGACGACCCAGACTGATGGGCCGGAATGCTTAACAAACAGGTCGTTTCCGGGTATCATCAGGGCGCGAGATAAGCCGCCTCCGCGCTGACTCATACCTGCCCGTCTGGGCACATCAGCGGATCTCGTGCACATGGCGACTCATTCCAACAACAGGAATGGGCCGTTCGTACGTGCAAATGCATATGCGGGTAGCCCATGAACGGGCATGCCGCGAAACCTCTACACAAAACGTCAAGGTGTCGTAAGACACGAATTCCTGCTCGGGAAGTCCGGGCAGGGTAAGACCGAGGCCATCCTAACAAAGCTGGCGCAGCAGACCCGTCGTGGCGGCGGCTGGGCTTTCGTGGATGCCAAGCCTGAAGAGAAGACGGAGACCATCATCAACACGATGGCCACGATCTATGGCCGTCAACTTGATCTGCGCGTGATCGACCTTCGCAACCCGAAGAACTCGCACACATACAACCCAATCCTCTCGGGAAACACCACCCAAGCGGTATCCACCGTCGGCAACATCTTCGGCGGGGATCTGGACGCCAGCGCCAAGCACTTCAAGACCATGATGCTGGCCGCTCTGCAACCGGCTATTGGCTGCATCAAAGAGATGAACAAAGCATTCAACTGCCAGGATCTCCTCATCCTGCTGACCAACCCGAATGCAATGAACTGGCTCTACAACAACACGCCTCAGTCGGCGGCGAAAACCCAGTACAACATTTGGCTTGATGGGTACCGAACGCGACGCACAGACAGCCGAGGCAACACCACAACGGAAATTGACACGCAGCGGCTGCGCACGCAGATCATGGGGGGTGCCACTGCAATGCACACCTACAGCGTGGACGAGCTCGGCGAGATCATGAATCCCTATTCGCCGCAAGTGACCTGGCGGGATGTGATCGAGAACGATCGAATGCTGTACATCAAGCTCCCGACGATGGAGATGCGCGAGCAGGCGATTCCGTTCGCTCAGATGATGCTTTCCGACTTCAAAGCATACGTGGGCGAGATGTATGACAAGGGGTTCAAACCGGCGATCCCGTTCCTGTGGGTCGGCGATGAGTTTGGCTCCTGGGCAATTGAGGGCGCGGAAGAGCTGGTTGAGAAAATGCGTGGTGCCGGCATCGGCGGTATTTTCAGCTTCCAAACATACGCCAACTTGGTGAGGCTGTCCGAAGAGTTCGCGGCCCGCATGGTGGGGTCGTGTGAAACTCGTACCTTCCTTGCATTGGGCGACACGCAGTCGCGCGAGTTCGCATCCGAGTTGATCGGTGAGTTGCTAAAGGATTTCAAGAGTCAGTCATCAAGCGTGGGGGAGAGCAAGGGAAACACCAATCTTGATATTGAGCTCTTCCACAAGGTCTCCCAGTCAACCGGGGAGAGCAGGGGTACGCAGCAGCGCTACGACTATGCAGTTCGGCCGGAACGCTTCAGGGACCTGGGCCTTGGCGAAGCCATTGTTGTGCCCATGGCCGCGCGCCGGGCCTTCGATGTCAAGTTCCCGCTGTTCGACCCGGTGGATTCCTTCCCCTACAGGAAGCGCGACATTCCAACACCGGATGTCGTTGGCTTGAACCTGCAGGCGATCTTCGAGCAGGAATTGGCGCTGGGATAAGCATGGCCACCAGACAGGACTTCGCGAATCCGGACTTCTGGCGCTTGGACGATCGTCAAGCGCCGGTGTTCCTGTGTGACAAGCCCTGTGTCGCCATCGCCGGGCCAGGGTCCGGGAAGACCAGGACGATCATCGCCAAGGCTGCGCGCTTGATTCAGGCAAACGCCAATGACCTGTCTTCGATTGCGATGGTGACATTCACCAAGGCCGCTGCGAAAGAAATGGAACACCGGTTGAAGCTGGCATTGCCCGATCTTTTCGCTAGCCGTGCCGGAAGGTCGCCGTTCATCGGGACTTTCCATGGGTTGAGCTATCGATTGCTGCAGAACTATTGGCAAAAAGCCGGCATCCGCAGAAAGATCCTATCGGATCAAGAGGTTTACGACCTGATTGTTCAGTCGACCAGCGAGGCTGGAAGCAAATTGCGGTTCGACGAAGCACAGCGCGCCATCGAGCGATACAAGTCGTTGCCGGCGGACTTCCCTTTGGGTGACGAGGAAATCCTTTCTGAGGCCTACCAGATATTCAGCATCTACGAAAAGCGAAGGGTTGCCAATAGTGCATGTGATGTGAACGACATGGTTCGCGAATGCCTGGCGGGGATTCGCGCCGGCACGATCAAGCCATTGCCGGTCAAACACCTCCTAGCAGACGAAATGCAGGATGCTGACCTGGCTCAGATCGACTGGGTGCTGGCTCACTACTCCCATGGCGTTACGCCTTCACTGGTTGCTGACGACGATCAGAGCATCTACGCATTTCGCAATGCGGCGGGGTTCCGCGGGTTGAAGTTGTTCGTGGAGGCGACGGGGGCTCAGGTCTTCCCCATGACCTACAACTATCGGTCATGCACCTCGATCGTTGAAGCCGCAGACCTGATCATTCGAAATTCGCCCGATAGGTTCGCGAAGGACATTCAGGCCAAGCGGACAGAAGAGGGCAGCATTGACATTGAAGTCCATCGAGCATCCATCGATCCCCAGCTTCAGCCTGAGACCGTGCAAGCGAAGCAGGTTGTTCTGGCCGCGAAGCACTGGATGGAGTCTCACCCAAAATCCAGTGCTGCAGTCATTGCCCGAACCAACATCGAGCTCGACTCCATCGAGTTGGCTTGCAAGATGCTGCAAGTGCCCTTCATTCGAATGGGTTCTTCGGACTTCCTCAAGCGTCCGCACATCGTTCGTGCATTGCTGGCGCTGAACCTTCCGAACAATCCAACTGACCACATTGCATTTTCGAGCGCATGCTTTGTCAGCGACAACATTGCAGCGCCGGCGCGCACTGCCATCCTTGAGTTTTTCCACCAGTCCGATGGGATGACCCATGTTCTTGACTTGGCAAGCGCTCAATCGCTGCTTGCCACCATGCGGCGTGATGACCAGACGGCGTTTCGTGCATTCCGAGGCTGGATCTCCGAGTGGTTCGAAGAATTCGAACTGGGAACTGAGCACCTGTCGGCCTCGATCGTGAAGTTGCTCGGGCGATTTGCCAGTCAGTGCAAGGACAGCCAGGCTGCCAAGGATCTCAATTTTCTCGCAGTCATGCTTTCCCAATGGAGCAGCGGCACGCTGGCCAATCGCATCAATCTGCTGAATCAACGCAGCGAGCAGCCCAAAGACAAGGTCGGCGCCATCACCCTGTGCAGTGCACATGCATCCAAGGGATTGGAGTTTGAGCACGTCACCATCATCAATGCGACAGACGACTACTGGCCGCATGACAAAGACGAGTCAGCGTTCGGAGAGGAGAAGCGACTCTTCTATGTCGCAGCCACGCGCGCCAGGGACCACCTGACGATCAGTATGTACGAAGGGGACGGCAAGAAGAAGGTCGCACTGACCTGCTTCGTGCAGCCGATCCTGGAGGAGGCGATGAGAGTTCAGCGGCTTTCCGAGATCGAAGGCACTGCCCAGACGGCGCACCGTGTCGATGGGGAAGCAATCAATGCTTGATCATCAGTTGTTTGGACGCTTCTTTGAAGTCCAGAAGCATCGAAGCGATCGCAGTCTGTATCAGACCGTTGGAGTCTGTTCCAAGAGTGTCTTCCAACAAGAGCAAGTCGCCGTGGCGAGAGTAGCGAAGCCGTTGCTTGCGGCTATTGCAGTGCAGGATGTTCAACTCGAACCAGCCCGCATCCTGGGAAACAGCGACAGTGGCGCTCTCATACTTCACCGAGGTTCGGCAGCCGTTGCACCAAGCAAGACTCTCGCCCGCCCGCATCGCTGCGCTCACTCCTGCGACCGCGAGCATGTCTTGGATGTAACCCGGCAGTGGCTCTGCCTCTGGTTGGGCCGCGATCAAGCTGGCCTCAAGTTCCAGCATGCTGTCTTCTCCCTCTGGGGGGAGGGCAAACAGGCACGGGGGTTGCACCACTTCATCATGCGGTGTTTGTTCGGTTTCGTGAGTTTTCGTTGTCATGTATCGCTCCTTGTTGCTTCGAAGGTAGCAAATGCCACCGAGAAGTCCAGCGATTCACAGCTCATGCGGGTTGCAGTGTGATGGCTCGTACCGACGCTTCGCTTAATTTGGCATTCGACTTCGGCGATGTGGCTGCGGCCCCGTCTGTTGACCCGAAAGGCAACAAAACGCCGAAGAACGACGGCCGCATGAGCCGACAGGATCGTGCTGGTCGCCACACGGTCGCTTCAGGTGTGCAGGAATGCCGTGGTAATGCAGGAGAGGTTGCAAGTAGTGATCCGTGTGTCGTAAAGGGACGCACTGAATTCCCAGAAGGTCAGTTTGCCAACTTTTCGGGGATCAATCATTCCTCCATTGGGGATGCAAAAGGTCTTGCAGGGAGTGATTTGGTACTCAGCGATGACTATGGAGTCGCGAAAGATGCAGAGGAAGTATTTGCAGGGCAAGTGCAGGGATTAAGTGGGATTGAGGGCGTCGCCAAGAACCCTTCGAAAGGCGAATGCGGGGATTTGAAAGTGCGTTCAAAGGATCGTGCGGGTCGTAACGAGGTCTACGAAATCAACCCAAACGTAGTTCTTGGAGAGACACTTTTCGATATTGACCCGCCGAAGCGACGTAATGCAGGCTACCGTGTCAGACGTGATCTGCTCCAAGAGCGGCAAGTCGATATGCCCTTGTTCATCACAGGGGTCGAAATTCGAGCCGGGATAGCGGAAGATGATCGCCACTGGAACCGCAAGTTCAACGAATTGCGAGATCAGATCACCAAGGAAGTAGGCGACCTTCGCTTTGTGATTGGTGATCGCATGAGCGTTGAAGTCACCTGGAACCTGCCTTTGAACTGGCCCTACGTTGCGCTCAGAGCACCGGATGGCCGACGTATTGTCGACACTGATTCCGCTGAATTGGGAAGTTACGGACTTCGCTCGGTGACGATGCTATGGAAAGGCATTGTGGAGAAGCAGCGGGCCATGCAAGCCATGGCCAGGAACTATGCAGCCATGCTGCGGTGGGCTGAAAAACTGCGGACGAAGGTGCCCGTTGCCATGGACGGTAGCCGCACATGCAAGTTGCTGCTTGATCCGGAAATCCATAAGCAAATCAACGCCTTAGAGTGGCCCACGTATCTGCGGGACACCTCAGGTGGGCCATTCTCGCCGTTGCCATTCAACGTCTACGAGTCCATGCGCGTTCGGCTGTGGGCGTACGTCAAAGCCGTCAAGCAGCACGTGCACGCCATGAACTTGAACTACAACCGAGTGACCAACGAAAAGCGTGCTTCCCTCGGTAAGACCAGGGGGGCCGCTTTGGCGGTGGCCATCATGGATGGCCCTGCAAGAACGCCACAGCACTATTGGGCGCTTTGGGTCCGCAAAGGGTCCGAAAACCTCTTCTACAAGGTAGTTACGCCCCGCTTTTTCAGTCTCGAACGGGGGAAATACATCACCTCCGAATCCTTTGCGGTGTCCGATGAACGCGGCCGACTGTCGACATACGCCGTCGATCGCTGTCATCTGACCCACATGAAAGACCTCTACCGGGCTGCTGACCATGTGCTCGCTGATCTGCTCGTGCTGTCAAAAAAGACCGCCGACCTGGTTGTCGAGACG
Source organism: Curvibacter sp. APW13 (assembly GCF_032337135.1). Lineage (NCBI taxonomy): Bacteria > Pseudomonadati > Pseudomonadota > Betaproteobacteria > Burkholderiales > Comamonadaceae > Curvibacter > Curvibacter sp. APW13. Next base: position 159,189 of record NZ_JAVXZZ010000005.1, read on the forward strand.
ATGGGCAAGCGCCATGGAAAGGAGAGTTCAGCTGCGAGCGGAAGGGGCTCGTGGCGCGGCTCTGGTGTCCTCTTTAGGTGGATTCCAGGGCAGTGAAGCACCCCGCCATTTTGCAAAAAATGAACCTTTAACCCGTCTACTAAGGCAAAAGAATGAACACAACTACATACCCGGTAAATCAAGCCCAACAATTCGGAACTAGCGACACCGTAGCGGTGGCTGGTGCTAATCTGGGTTTCGGCTTTTGCAAGTTGGTGCTCGATGGGCGGGACCACACCTTCATGTCGGCACTGACGCCGGTCAATCCTGGCGTGGAAGGTCTGGCTTCGCGCAAGCCACTGCGTGAAAACGTGGTGATGGGTGACGACGGCAAGTTGTACGAGGCCGGTGTCGATGGCGTGCTGGCTGCGACCGAAGAGCCCCTCAAGGTTCTATCCCGCGACTGGGCACGCTCCAAGCACTACAAGCTGCTCATGGGCGCTGCATTGAATCGTATGGCAGCAACTGGCAAGCGCCGCTGGATCGTTGTGACCGGTTTGGCTGCCGACCACTTCAAGGACGCTGAGTACCGCGCAGACGTATTGAAGCTGTGGAAGGGCCTGCACGGCAAGCACGTAACGCCATTTGGTGACATCGAGATCGTTGAAGTCCAAGTGATCCCCGAGACCGCTGGCGGATTCCTGACGCTGCTCAACGACAAGTACCTCAACGGCCTGATCCGTGCCGGCTCCAACGGCGTCATCCTTGACTTCGGCCGCATGACAGTGAACTGGCTCCCCTTCCGCGGAGAACAAACCGATGGCAACCGATTCAGTTCTGTGGACGTCGGCGTCTCCAACGTCATCAGCGAGGCAACCAAACTGGTGCGCCTGGACGCCCGTCAACCCAACCTGCACCCCTTGGACGTTGAAGCGGCCATGATGGGCTTGCGTCCAATTCATAAGATCGTGGAAGGCATTGGCGGCAAAAAGGAAATGCGCGCCGTATCGACGGACATCCCCGTCAGCAAAGCCCTGATCGAAGTCTGGCCACGCATCGAGCAGGCCATCAGCAATGCCCTGGGGGACATGCGCGGCAAACTCCTGATCGGCATCGGTGGTGGCGCCCAACTCTTCGAACCCATGCTGCGCGAGACCTACAAGCAAAGCACCGTAGAAATCGCCCCCCATGCCCAGATGGCCAACGCCCAAGGCATGTACAGCCTCGGACGCCAGCTAGCGATCGCGAAGGGCTATGGAGTAGGCGCATGATCGTCAAAAGCGACATCGGGGACCTTCCCCCAACGCTGCGCAGCCAGTTCACCAACGGGGTAGGGCGTACCCACCCCTTGTGGCGCATTGCCAGCCAAGGACTGGCTGCCGATGACCTGGACAGGCGCATCAACTTCCATGCCTGCATGCCCAACACAAGCACCCCGGAGCGCGCCTTCAAGCTCAACCTGGCGGACAGCGACCCGTTGGCCAGCAAGATCAAAGAACTAGCCGGCCGGCACAACCTCGCAAACTCGCGCGTATTCGAAATACTGGTCAACCTCGGCTGGCAGACACTGGAGTCGTACGCCAACAAGATTGGCTACGCGGCGTCACCCAGCGGCCACCATACCGCCAGCCAACCGCCATCAGTGCCAGTGGTACAGACAGCGGGGCCTCAACCGGTTGTGACCACACCAGCACCGTTGCCAAGCGCGCAACCGCAGGAAAAGCCCCAAGAGCCTGAATTCAGAGACACACCCGAATTCGCGAGCATCGCCCAAAGCATGCTCTCCCAATTCGGCATTGGCATACACGCGACAGAACAGCAATGACCAACCAGCGCGCAGCCAACGGAAGGCACCTGATTGGTGCATTGGCGTTTGTGGGCCTGAGCTGCATCGCGCAGCCGGTGGGCACCTTGCCATCCGAACTGGAACCCTACTTCAACGCCATCCGCATGGTCGAGTCGCGCAACCACCCCTGGTCCATCTTTGACAACACCACACGGCAGAGCCATCGCCTCAACACCAGGGCGGAAGCGGAAGCCAAGGCCGCGGAACTCATCAAGTATGGCCACAACGTAGACCTTGGCCTCATGCAGCTCAACTGCCGCTACCAATGCAGTCGGCCAGGAGTAGGGCTGGCCAACATCTTCGACCCGGAAATCAACGTCAACACCGCCAAGATCATCTTCATGGAGTTCTGGGAACAGGCCCGACGCATCTCCACGGAATTCAACGCCCGCATCGTCGCCGCCGTCGGTGCGTACAACAACGGCCGCGTAGGCACCCCCAACGTCAGCTACGTCCAGAAAGTCTGGCAGCAAATGGGCAAGGCGGTTGACACACTGCCGGACGCCGGCTCCGGTAGACCAGAGCAGGCGGCTGGCAATCGCGGGATGATGGATGAGGCCCTGGGAAGGGCATCAAAGGGCATGGACTGGGCGCGTGAGCGCTTGGCAGCAATGAGCAAGCCCAAAGAACCGCAACAGGCCCAAGCCCAACCACCCGAGAACACACGCGAAACAACCACCATCCTGGGTGGTCTGGGACTGGCAACGGCGGGCATCGTCATCGGACTCGCCATGTACTTCCTGGGCCCCGTCCTGCTCCCTGCATTCAAGCTATTCGGTGGAAAGAAAGCCGTGGCCAAAGCAGCCGTACGGTACGCCAACAACCGGCGCAAGCAAACACAGGAGCAAATGAATGGCTGAGCACACATCAGACAGCCCTGTCAGCATGGAGCAATGGAGCGACAGCGAGCTGCTAGCGCACATCCACCGCTTCACTCCCATAGCCCTGGAAATGGTCGACGGCTTCGACCCAAGCGCCCCTGACCGCATCGACCACGCCAAAGACCTGATCCAGCAAGCCGTAGACATCCTACAGGCACGCGCACACCAGTTCGACTACCCGACACGGGCAAAACTGCGCTTCGTCAACTGGATGCCAACCGACGTCGACATGCGCCTCATGATCCGCGCCCTGATCAATGGAGAGCCCCCCGCACCGGGAATCCATCCCAGCGACTTCAAGATACATCTTGCGCCCCAAGGCGACAAGGAAGCGACCACACACCAATACCGAGCGCTCGGCGAAATCATCATTGAAGAGGCAATCCGCCGCGGCGTCGACCACAAAGACGCTGTGCGGGCTTGGCTCCATCAGATAACCAACGCGATCAAGGGCGGGTGCATCGAAATCGAAGTCCCCACCCACCAGGCCATGTGGGAAGACATCAGCAACCACCTGCACCAGCACCCACAAACCCAGATAGCACTGCACTGCCTGCGCCCCAAGTGCCCCAACCCATACGTCAACATCCGCGACCTCGTACCGAAGCCCAAGACATCACGGCGATGCACTACGCAACAGCCGCCGCCCGCACGTCCGCCAGAAATCATCATCGTTGCAGGGCCAAAGCAGACCGAGCACCCCCTACAGAAATGGCTCCAGCGATTTATTAGCAGAATGAAGAGAACACCATGACAGAGAAGAACAAGGAACCCCTAGTGACCGCAAAGAACTTCCAGCTCCGTGTTGTCCAAGCGGTGGCCATAGTACTCGTGGGCATGCTGGTCTTTCGCTGCTCCATTGCAACCTACACCCTTGTCAATCCGAAGGAAACCGCAGAAGCGCCTGCCAAGGCAGAACAGCCCCCAGTGGTCGTGTCCAAGGCCCAGCGCCAACAGCGCGCGGCAAAGCTGCTCAGCGGCATGGGTCGCGCCGGCAAAGTCAAGGACATATTCAGTGCCCCGGACGGCAGCACCGGCGTCATCATCGAAGCGCCGGAAGGAACCTTCATCGGCTGGATGGTCGACGGCGTCGACGCACTCTGGGTAGGGGCCAAGTTCGACCCCCAAGGCCGCAACCAGACCCAGCAGGAAATGATCGCCCGCGGCTACGCCCAACCCAGCAACACCCCCGCCAATGCCCCAACGTCAAGCGCATCAGGGCAGGGCGCAACCAACGCCACCCCCATCACCGGACAGGGACTGCTCAAAGCCGCCATGCAAAGCCCGGGCTTTACCGAAGGCACGGCGGGTCCGGTATGGACCATCTACATCGACGGCAACTGCGGCTTCTGCACCCAGCTCTGGCGCAACCTGCGCAACCCCATAGCAGCGGGCCAGCTCCGCGTGCGCTGGGCACCGGTGGCCGTCATCGCCCCCACCAGCGCTGGCCAGGCCGCCGCATTGCTCCAGTCAGACCAGCCCATCAACTTGCTCACCCAGCACGGCACCAGCGGCAGCCACATCCCGGGCGTCACCATCCTGCCGGCCACCCAACAGCAGATCGACGCCAACAACGCCATGCTGCGCGCCCTCAATGCAGGCAAACCGGCCGCCACGCCCACCATCGTCCTGCCAGCAGCAGACGGCCCGCGCGTCATCACAGGCCTGCCACCCGACCTCAACGCACTGATACAGCAGGGAGGGCGCTCGTGATACAAACGCACCCGGTGCGCGATTGTGGAATGCTTGAAAGCGCGTTTTCAACAGGTAATCTGAAAGCACAACTTGGAGGAAAACACCATGGAAAACCAAACCAGCTTTCTGAGCAACCTGCAAACCGCATACACCGACGCCTTTCTGAACAGCAACTCGAACGTCCTCACGCCCGAAGTCATCACGGTCGTGATCCTCGTCTCGGTCGTGTTGGGCGTCCTCTACGAAAAGGTGCTGGAGCCCGGCTGGGTCAAGCGCCAGGTCATGAAGACCAACCAGTTCCCCGAGCAAAAGCAGTTCGTCTGGTTTCGCCTCGGGGCTGGCGCCTGCATCTTCCTGGGCACCGCACTGGCCATGCTCATCCTGCACTGGCCGCGCTGAGGCCAAGTCGCCAGAACCCACAAGGCCCCAGGTGGCCTTGTCCGCTACCGTGCATCTGCCGCCGCGCCATCAACAGGCGCAGCGCCAGTGCGCCCCGTCGAGTTGCCTTTACGAACAGGGACCAACCATGAAACCATCCGCAAACACCCCTATCGTTCCGGTACCGGAATCCACCTACCGGCTCTTCACAAAATCCCAAAGCCCGCAAAGCATTCAGGCAACGCGCATTGGCGTCAACGAAAGCGGGGCACTGCTCATCATGAAGCAAAACCCGGCAACCGGCCGCCACGACCCCGTGCGCATCCTGGCCAACGGCCACTGGAGCGACATCGAACTCATTCAAGCCGAGCAATGAGCGAACACACCTCCGCGCGTGGCGCTGCATGGAGCGGAAAGCTGCGCCGAGTCTCTGATCGCGGGCGCGGGCTCCAACAGGCCCGCTTCCTGCATCCCAGCACCCCCTTTGACCACGACATCACCATCTCCCCGGAGCTGTGTGAGGAATACATCCGTGGCGCACAGACCCACCTCATCCAGCACGCATCCAGCCATTTCGGACGCGGCCAAGTCATTCGCCTGCGAGGCTTTGACCGCACCATGGAGCGATTTACCGGCCATGTCCTGTATGCGCGCATCACCGCCGTCACAGATAGCGGCGCAATGGGTCTGCCTGTGCACCTGGTGGTCATGTCCGTGCGCCTGATTGGCATGATTGACCGGGAGAAATTCCCCTCAATGCACACCGCCAAGCCCCCCGTGCTACTGCACCTGCTGGGGAAAACCACGCAAAGGCCCCGCCCATGAACAGCGCCAACTGGCAGGAAAAGCTCAACCGCGTGCGCTTCGGCGACCGCGACATCAGCCGCACCGTGGCCGACACCAACCCGGCCCAGTGGCAGCAGATCCTGCAAAACGCCTACGTCAGCAAGGACGCACCGCCCCTGTGCCTGTGCCAGCCCCAAGAACCGGTGGCCATGTACATCGCACGCCTGGGGGACACCTACGTCCTCAAACGCCGTCCCAAAACCGGTCACCTTCACCACAGCGAATGCGACTCCCATGGCGGCATCAGCAAGGCCGCCAACGACCTCTACAGCGAAGAAGCCATCGTCGAGCGCGCCGACGGCAAGGTCAACCACAGCCTGTCGGTGCCGCTGTCCACCATCGAACACATCGGCGACGGCTCCCTGGACGAAGCCGCGGCACCGCCACGCCCCCATAACCCGTCACCCAAGCGTCCGTCCATGACCCTGCGGGGCTTCCTCAACCTCCTGTGGGAAGAGGCGGGGCTGGCCAGCTGGTCGCCGGGCATGCGCGGCAAACGCACACTCACGCGCGTCTACTGGCGACTCAACAACGAGCTCGCCGATCGCCTCGTGGCCGGTGACGACGCCACACTGCGCGTCTTCATCCCAACCGGCTACTTGGATGCCGAAACAGAAAAGCGCACCCGCGCCGAGCTGCTGGCCCGCTTTGACGAGCTCGACCGCCTGCACGGCACCAACCACAAGGGCATCCTGATCATCGTGGGCGAGTTGCGCAACCTCAAAGCCACCGCGCGCAACGTGGCCATGCGCCTCAAGGGCCTGCCCGACTCCATGCCGATCTGGACGCCCCCGGGCTCCATCGAGCGGCTGCGCACCCAGTGGCCAGCCGCGCTGGAGCGCTTCGAACGCAGTAAGGACGCCACCACCGCCAGCCCCGATGCCCGCCCCAACCGGCTGCTCATCATCGCCGGCGTACAGCTCACCCAGCAAGGCAACCTCAATTGGCGCTACGGTGCCGCCATGGAAACCACCGAGGACTACATCCCCATCGACAGCCAGTACGAGGCGCGCATCGCCAACGCCCTGGTCCAGCAGCACCGCCGCTTCGAAAAGCCCCTGCGCTACGATGGCGTGGCCGCCACCTTCGCCGACTTCGTGCTCACCGACATGCCCCAGGACCTGCCGATGGAGATCTACGGCTTCAGTGGCCCCGAGTACGAAGCCCGCAAGGCCGAAAAGATCGCCCTGTACACCAAGGAAGGCAAGCCGTTTTGGCAATGGGACGTCTCCAAGACCAAGCTGCCGCCGCCTTTTCCCATGATTCCTCCCAAGAAAAACACATGAACACCGAAGGACTCATCCTCCAAGCACTGCCACCGATCGAAATTGCGATGTTCGACGATGCGCAGTTCCACCACGAACCCCGCATGCGCTTGCTGCAGCGC
>NZ_JAVXZZ010000006.1:0-145102 GCF_032337135.1 Curvibacter sp. APW13
AGCCAACCAGTTGCCGCAAGGCGTGCTGGCCCTGTTGCGTTAAACCGCTCGGGCGTAAGAACGGTGCGGTTGCCGCACCGTAGGCGCAAAGAAATCGGCACCCTCGCGGTGCCGATTTGCTTGAAAACTCAAGTTTGCGCTGAATTTGTCGATGTATTCTGAACTTTGCGCGACATGGGACGGTCCGATAATGGAGCGGCTCAGTGCTGGGCAGGAGGTTCTCATGGCGATTACATCGACGGGTATTGGCAGCGGACTGGATGTCAACAGCATCGTTTCCCAGTTGACCGCCATCGAAAAGCAGCCGCTCACTTCACTCAAGGTGAAGGCGGCAAAACTGCAGGTGCAGCTCACGACAGTCGGGCAAATCCAGTCTCAGGTTTCGGCTCTGGCCTCGGCCGCCACGAGCCTGGGTAGCGTGCTGGGCTGGAAGGGTGTTACCGCCAGCAGTGCCAATCCGTCGGCGATCGGCGTCTCTGCCACGTCGGTAGCGGTGCCAGCCAATTTCAATGTTGAAGTGACGGCTCTGGCCAAGGCCCAGTCGGTGGCCTTGCCTACGACCGTCGGGTCGCCTGCACTGCCGACGGCCACGGAGCAACTGGGTTATGGAACCCTGAGCATCCAGGTAGGAAGCAAGGCGGCAGTCAATGTCACCATTGCCGACGGCAAGGGGACGCTGAGCGACATCGCCGCCAAGATCAATGCCACCACGGGGGTCGGGGTGACCGCCACGGTCGTCAACGATCCGAGCGGAAAGCAGAATTTGCTGATTCGAAGCAATAGCACCGGCAGCGACGGTGCGTTCACCATCACCGCCACCGAGGGGACAGGCGGAACCATCAGCGTCCCGTCCAATCTCTCGCGCCTGTCCTACGTGTCGGGCAACTACGCCATGGCATCCACCCAGGCGGCGCAAAACGCTGCCATTACGCTCAACGGGGTAGCAGCCACTTCCAGCACCAATACCTTTGCCAATGTGGTGCCTGGAGTGACATTGACCGCACTGCAGACCACGACCCAGCCGGCCGAAGTGAAGATCGAGCGCGACACTGCCTCCATCACCAAGGCGCTGCAAGGTTTCGTTTCAGCGTACAACGCGCTCAATGCCACGCTGAGCGAGGCCACCAAGTACGATGCCGCGACTAACGTTGCCGGGCCGATGCAAGGCGACTCGGTGGTCACGGGTCTGAGCAATGCAATGCGGCGACTGATGGGAAGCGTCCTCGACACCGGGTCCAGTTACAAGCGCGTGGCCGATGTCGGACTGACTGCCGGTCTGGGCGGTGACCTGGCACTGGACACGAGCAAGTTTTCTGCTGCGATGGCGGCCGACCTCAGCAATGTGCAGACCCTGTTCACTGCCTACAACGGCACCGACGCCAAAAACGGTTTTGGCGTTCGCGTCAAGGACTTTGCCAACGGCTTGCTGGCGTCGAGCGGCACGGTAACGGGAAAGAGCAGCGCGATCCAAAAGGCGATCGCGACCAACACGGCAGAACAGACCCGCATCAATGACAAGGCCAGCTTGTTCGAAGCGCGGCTCAAGAAGCAGTACTCCGGGCTGGATTCGAAGATGGCACAGTTGAATGCGCTGAACTCTTACGTGGCACAGCAAGTCACGACCTGGAATAAATCGAACAACTGAGGTCGCGTCTCCGCACCTGGGTGCGGCCGTGTCACCGGTTGATCCCCCATTTTTCGGAAACCACTTCATTCGATGAACAACATGCCGATAACGAAAGTAACACTTTCTGAAAGCAACAGCATGTTCACACCAGTCAGTACCCGTGCCGCCTCGGTCTACAAGCGCGTCAACGTCGAAACCGGCATCGAATCAGCCAGTCCACACCAACTCGTGGTCATGTTGTTTGACGCCTTGCAGCAGTATCTTCTGGCGGCACAAGGGGCCATGGAGCGTGGCGACGTAGCCTTGAAGTGCCAGAAGATGGGGGCGGCGATTCGCGTGCTTGACGAAGGTCTGCGCGGCGCCCTGAACCTGGAGCAGGGTGGCGACATTGCCCGCAACCTGGATGCGGTCTACGAGTTCTGTGTCAACCGCCTGACGGTGGCCAACCTCAAGAACGATCCCCAGGCCATTACCGAAGTGATGGGCATCATGGCGCCGATCGCCAGCGGTTGGAAGCAGATGAACGGACAGACACCGGCGAATGGACAAAGCCGCTGAAGGCGGACGGGGGAGTGCGCATGTCCCGCATGCTGATTGATTACTACAAAGCCATTGAAGACAGCAGCGCGAAGATGCTGGAAGCGGCGCAAGCCCAGGACTGGGAGGGCGTGGTGCGATACGAAGGTGCCTGCGCTGTGCTGATCGAGCAGTTGCGTCACCGGGCCCAGACCGTTGAACTGCTCGAAGAGGAGCGGGTGGAGAAGGCCCGCATCATGCGCCGCATCCTGGAGAACGACGCGCGCATCCGCGACCTCGCGGAGCCGTGGGTACAGTACCTCGATGGGCAGATGAACGGCGCGCGCACCCTGCTGCACTGAACCTGTTCGCGCTAGACAAATAGGCCGCTTTTGCGGCCTTTGTTTTTCGTTTCGATCCTGATGGGGCTGCCTATGATGGTGCGGACTTGGTTGTACCGGTACCGCACCTTCGCCCATGGCATTCCTATCCACAGCACCGCCCAATGAAATCCGGCTGGCATTTCGCCAGCTGCGGTCTTCGTTCGTCTCGGTCGTGGTGTTCAGTGCCTTCCTGAATGTCATGCTGCTGGCGCCCAGCTTCTACATGATGCAGGTCTATGACCGTGTGCTCGCCAGTCGCAACGAAACCACGCTGCTGGTGCTGACGGCCATGATCTTGGGGGCCTACCTGTTTACGGGGGCCCTGGAGGTCATCCGCACCTGGGTGCTGGTACGCGTGGGCGCGCGTCTGGACACCCTGCTGTCGGGCCGCATCCTGCAGGCATCTTTTGACCGCACCCTGCGACAAGCGGGAGGCAATGCCGGGCAAGCTTTGTACGACCTCACGTCCTTGCGGCAAACGTTGACGGGCGCCGGTCTGTTGGCCTTGGTTGACGTTCCCTGGCTGCCGTTCTACATGGTGGTCATCTATCTTGCGTCCCCCACGGTGGCAGGGTTCACCGCGTTCGGCGCCTTGCTGCTGGTGGGCATCACCGTACTGAATGAGCGCTCGTCCAAACTCCGGCTGGAGGCCGCCCAGACCCTGAGCATGAAGACCCAACGGGAACTCGGCAACCACTTCCAGAATGCGGAGGTGATCGAGGCCATGGGCATGCTGGGGCGCCTGGCCGAGCGCTGGGCCCGTGCCCGCAACCAGGAGCTGGCCTTGCAGTCGATGGCAAGCGATCGTGGGGCCGTGTGGGGGGCAGCGGGCCGCTTTGTGCGTGTGGCGATGCAGTCCTTGTCCTTGGGTCTTGGCGCCATGCTGGTCATCGAAGGACAGATGTCGGCCGGCATGATGATGGCCATGTCTATCGTGGTCAGCCGCGCGCTGGCGCCTGCCGAATCGGTGGTGGCGAACTGGAAGTCACTGATCACGGCCCGGTCCGCCTACCGGCGCCTGGTGGAGTTGCTGGGCAGCTTTCCGCCGCGTCCCGAGCCCATGCGTCTGCCCTCACCGCAGGGGCAGATCACGTTCGAAGGGGTCAGTACTGCCGCGCCTGGTTCCCGCCAGGCGATCCTGCGTCAGGTGAGCTTCGTCATCCAGCCCGGCGACGTCGTGGCCGTCATCGGGGCCAGTGGTGCAGGCAAGTCGACGCTGGCGCGCCTGCTGGTGGGCGTCTGGCCTGCCATGGGCGGCGCGGTGCGGCTCGATGGTGCTGATCTGGCCCAGTGGCACCGTGAGGACCTGGGGCCATTCGTGGGCTACCTGCCGCAGGACATCGAGCTGTTCGATGGCACCGTGGCGGAGAACATTGCGCGCTTTGGTGATGTGGATGCCGACGAGGTGGTGGCCGCGGCCCAGCGCGTCGGTGTACATGAGCAGATCCTGCGCCTGCCACAGGGCTACGACACGCCCCTTGGGCCTGGCGGCAGTTTCCTGTCCGGTGGGCAACGTCAACGCATCGGCTTGGCGCGTGCCCTGTACCGCGACCCGGTACTGGTGGTGCTGGACGAACCCAACTCCAATCTCGACGACGTGGGCGAGAAAGCCCTGTCGGCCGCCGTGTCTGATCTGGCCGCGCGCGGGCGTACCTGTGTGCTCATCACCCACCGCCCGGCGGTGCTTCCCCTGGCCAACAAGCTCATGGTGCTGCGCGACGGCACGTTGGCAGCGTATGGGCCACGCGATGCCGTGCTGGCGGCGTTGAACGGTCGCAGCGCCGAGCCCGTGCCGCCGGCAAATGCCGGCGCGGGCGGTAGCCGCCCCGCACCGCCTGTCGTGAGCGAGAAGGCCGCATCGGCACCCGACGCGCGACAGGATGGCCCCCGAGTTCCATCGCCACCGGCCCGATCCGAAATGCCGCCACCAGCGGTCCAGGCCGCCCCCGCGGCGGCCCCCTTCAATCTGCAGTTTCCGGAATGACATGAGCGACACCACCGTGCCATTGCCGAACCTCATGGAGCAGTTGCCTGACCTGGATGACGCGCGCGCGCGCCGTTGGGGCTGGTTGCTGCTGCTGGCCTGCTTTGGCTCCTTCATGGCCTGGGCCACGCTGGCACCGCTGGACTCCGCCGTGGTCTCTCCGGGGACCGTGACCGTGACCGGTAGCCGCAAGGTGGTGCAACCGCTGGCGGCAGGCAAGGTGACCGCGTTGCTGGTGCGCGAAGGCGACATGGTGCAAAAGGGCCAGACCCTGGTGCAGTTGGACGAAACCAGCAGCCGCTCGCAGCTTGACCTCGTGCGCGGCCAGTGGCTGGTGGCGTTGGCCACGCAGGCCCGTCTGGAAGCAGAGCGCCAAGGCAGCGACACCATTGTCTTTCCCGAGCAGCTGGCGCAGCTGGGAAGCGACGCGCGCGTACAGGAGGTCATGGCCTTGCAGACACGTCTGCTGGCTTCGCGGCGCCAGATGCGCAGCAATGAACTGCGGGGCTTTGACGCCAGCCTGCAAGGACTGGATTTCCAGGCGCAGGGACAGGAAGCAGCGCGTGAAGCCAAGGAAGCCCAAGGGCGATTGATGCGCGAAGAACTGCGCAACCAGAAGGCCCTGGCCGAAGAAGGGTTCTATCCCCGCAATCGTGTCTCGGAGCAGGAGCGCGGGTACGCCAACCTGTTGGGTAGCCTTGCCGAGGACGCTAGCCAGCTGGGCAAGGTACGCCAGTCCATGGTGGAGCTGCGGGCGCGAAGGGCTGGACGCGAGCAGGAGTTGCGCAAGGACATCGAGTCGCAACTTTCAGACGTGCAGCGCGAAGCGGCGGCGCTCGAAGTGCGGCTGCGTGCGTTGGAGTTTGAGGTCGCCAACGCCACGATCCGCGCGCCGGCCGACGGCATCGTCATGGCCATGACGCTCAACACCGTCGGTGGGGTGGTCAGCGCGGGTGCCACGCTGATGGAACTGGTGCCGACCAAGGAGCCATTGCGGGTCGAAGTCATGCTACCCGCTCACCAGATCGACCGGGTCAAGCCGGGCATGGACGTCGATCTGCAATTCACCGCTTTCAACACCGCCAACACGCCCCGGGTGGAAGGCAAGGTGGTGCTGGTTGCCCCCGATGCCCTGATAGACCCGCGGCATAATGGTTCGTACTTCAAGCTGGCGGTGGAAGTGCCCGTGCAGTCGCACGCCAAGCTGCGCCAGCATGAAATCCGCGCCGGCATGCCGGTGGAAGTGTTCATCAAAACCGGGGAGCGTACCTTCATGAACTACGTGCTCAAGCCCTTGATCGACCGGCTCAACCACGCCCTGATCGAGCCATGAGTCTGATGAAACCGGGATGGCGCCGCAATGCCTTGTTCGCCGCATTGTGTGTGGCGGGCTTGTCCGCTGCCCGTGCGGGGGAGTTTGCGCAGGCCTACCAGGCCGCGCTGCAGAACGACGCCAAGTTCCAGTCGGCGCGCTACACCCTGGAGTCGGGGCAGCAGGCGCTACCGCTGGCACGTGCCGCCATACTGCCTACCGTTAGCGCCACGATATCGGACATGCAGGTGCAGGGAACGCAGGACATCGAATCGGCGGGAACCACCACCAGCAACAACCTGGACTACCGGGCACCGAGCCAGAGCATCTCGGCCCGCGTTCCACTGATCAATGCCGCCGGGGTGGCGGGTACACGGGTGGCGGGGGCCCAGGTAGAGGCGGCCCAATCCCAGTATGAAGCCCAGAAGGCGGACCTGCTGGACCGTCTGACCATGGCATTCCTGCAGCGCATGCTGGCAGAGGACGCCTTCAGCGCCACCCACGTCCAGATGCAGGCCGTGATCGAGCAGCGCAACCTGATGCGCAAGCGCCTGGAGCGTGGCGAAGGCACCAAGACTGAAGTGGCGGAGGCACGCGCCAGCGTCAGCACGGTACAGGCCCAGTGGGCGGATGCACGCGACCAGGTGACGAATACCCGGGCGGCACTGGCGCAGATGACCGGCGAAAAGCTCACGGAGGCCAACGAAAAGGCGGTTCGGCTGGCCGATGACTTCAAGCCACCCGCATTGGAGCCGGCCGATCTGGCGCCATGGATTGCCATGGCCCTGGAAACCAGCCCGACCCTGCGCGCCAAGCGCCAGCTCGCTGCCGCCGCAGCGCAGGCCGTCGCCCGTGCCGACGCCGGCCACTTGCCGCGCCTGGATCTGGTGGCCAGCGTTTCGAATTCGCGCAACGAGAGTGCTTCATCGCTCAACCAGACTGTCAACCAGCGTGCCGTCGGTCTGCAGTTGTCGATTCCGATCTACAGCGGTGGGCAGGTGGTGGCGCAGGCCAAGGCCGCGAACGCCGAGCTTGCCCGTGCAGACGCGGAAGTCTTGGCGGAGCAGCGCGCCATTGAGCTCGATGTGACCCGTCTGTACCGCATTGTCCGCAACGGTGCCACCAAGCTGGAGTCCTATGTGGACGCGCTGGAAGCCAGCAACCTGGCGGCCGAAGGGGCCCGGCGGGGGCTGGAGAGTGGCTTGCGCACCAATGCCGACGTGCTGGAAGCCTTGCGCAAGGCAGCGCAGGCCCAGAAGGACCTGGCGCAGGCGCGCTATGACCATGTGCTGCAGCGCATTCGGTTGTTCAACCGCGCCGGCATGCCGGCCGAGAAGATTGCCGAGCAGGTCGATGCCCTGCTCAAGCGCGAGGAAGGCTCCCCGCCCGCGCCCACGGCCCAGTAGGTCCGGTACCGCATGCAAAGTGCAGCAGAGTTGGTGGCCCACGGCATGCGCGAGCACCAGGCGGGCCGTGTGGCGGCTGCGCTGGAGGCGTATGAACGGGTGCTTGCCATTGATGCCCGGCAGTTCGATGCCCTGCACCTGCGCGGTGTGGCGCTGCACCAGTGCGGTCGCTCCGACGAGGCGGTGCAGGCGATAGAGGCTGCGCTGACCCTGCGTACCCACGACGCGGCGGCGCTCTCCAACCTGGGGCTGGCGCTGCGTGCCCTCAAACGCCACGATGAGGCCCTGCGTGCCTACGACCGTGCCGTGGAGTCCGCGCCACAGTTCGCTCAGGCCTGGAGCAACCGGGGCAACCTGCTGCGCGACATGGGGCGTGGTGCCGAGGCGGTGGCTTCCTATGAACGCGCGGTCGCTGCCAACCCCCAACTGGCCTCGGCCTGGCACGGCCTGGGCTTGGCTTTGGGGGATCAGTCGCGCTGGGCTGACAGCCTGCAGGCCTTCGACCGCGCCTTGGCCTTGCAGGCTGACTATGCCGTGGCCTGGATGGACCGCGGCAACACCTTGCGTTCGCTGGAGCGCTTTGAGGATGCGCTGCAGAGTTACGAGCGTTCGCTGGAGTTGGCGCCCGAAACGGCCTTTACCTGGTCGAACCGCGGCGTGGTGCTCAAGCGCCTGGGGCGCTTTGCCGAGGCCGTGGTCAGCTACACCCGGGCACTCACACTCAAGCCCGATTTCGTCGATGCCATGGTCAACTTCGCCACCTTGCAGAAGGACCGCATGGACCTCGAGTCCGCCATCGCCCTCAACGAACGGGCGCTGGCCCTGCAGCCGGACAACAGTGGCGCCCACCTGAACCTGGCCATCTGCCATCTGGTCACGGGAAATTGGGATCTGGGCTGGCCCCACTACGAGTGGCGCTGGAAGACCGAGCAACTGCTCGACGGCGCGCGCAATTTCGCACAAGCCCAGTGGGACGGTACCGCCTCATTGCAGGGCCAGACCATCCTGCTGCACGCCGAACAGGGGCTGGGTGACACGCTGCAGTTCTGCCGCCTCGCCACACTGGTGGCCCAGCGCGGAGCGCGGGTGGTGCTGGAAGTGCAGGCGCCGCTCAAAGGGCTGTTGGCCGGACTGGACGGTGTGGCGCAGGTCGTGGCGCGCGGTGAGCCCTTGCCCCCCTTCGATTGCCATTGCCCGCTCCTGAGCCTGCCCTTGGCGTTGGGGTTGACCTTGGACGATCTGCCGGTGGCACGGGCCTACGTGCAACCCGATGCATCGCGCGTAGCAGCGTGGCCGGCCCGCCTGGGGGCGGTTGCCCCGAAAGTGGGGCTGGTCTGGTCCGGGCGTCCGGAACACAAGAACGACCATAACCGCTCCCTGCCGCTGGCCACCCTGGTACAGGCGTTGCCAGCCGGTCCGCAGTACCACTGTCTGCAGAAGGAATTCCGCCCCCTGGACGCCCAGCTGCTGCAGACCCTGCCGCAGATCACCCGCTGGGACAGCGCCTTGCACGACTTCCGCGACACGGCCGCGCTGGTGGCGCACATGGACTGGGTGGTGAGCGTTGACACCTCGGTCGCGCACCTGGCCGCGGCCATGGGCAAGCCCGTGTGGCTGCTGCTGCCCTACAGCCCCGACTGGCGCTGGATCGTGGGGCGCGACGACTCGCCCTGGTATCCCGAAATGCGCCTGTACCGGCAGCCGGAACTGGGCGACTGGGACTCCGTGCTGGAGCGCCTGCGGCACGACATCGACACTGAATTCAGGAGACTTCACCATGCATGAAAGCAGCAAAGCCATCTTCAGCCGCCTCAAGGACGCCCGCTACGCCACCCGCTACTTCGTGGGCGACGGCATCGACATCGGGGCCGGCCCGGACGCGCTGGGCCAGTATGGCGAGTTCTTTCCGCTGATGCGTTCCTGCCGGGCTTGGGACCTGCCCGACGGTGATGCCGAACTGCTGGCCACGGTGGCCGACGCCACGTTCGACTTCGTGCACTCCTCGCACTGCCTGGAGCACATGCGCAACGTGGATGTGGCCCTGAACCACTGGTTGCGCGTGCTCAAACCCGGCGGTCACCTGGTGTGTCTGGTGCCGGACGAAGACCTGTACGAGCAGGGCCAGTTCCCCTCCACCTTCAATTCGGACCACAAGCACACCTTCACCATCCACAAGAAGAAGAGCTGGTCGTCGCGTTCCATCAACCTGACGGAGTTGCTGGCCAACACGCAGGCGGACATCCAGGTGAAGAAGATCGAGTTGCTCGACGCTACCTACCGCTACAAGCTGCCCCAGCAGCTGGGCAAGCGCATCGACCAGACCACGACGCCGGTGGGCGAGTGTGCAATCGAGTTCGTGGTGAAGAAGCTGGGTTGACGTCGGTGGCCCTCTCTTTGGCCGGATTTTCGGCCAAATCTGCCTCTTGCCCGCATATTCATTGCGTAGGCAGCTACTGAAAGTGTAGCAACTGCGGGGGCTAGGCCCGCTGCAGGTCGGACAGCAGGTGCGCCACCGCATCGCCCCATTGGGCACGGGTCTGTTGGCGGTACAGCGTGGTACGGGGGTACCAGGGGCTGTCGTGGCGTTCGAGCAGCCAGCGCCAGTCGGGCACGCAGGGCAGCAGCAGGCGCACGCGGCGGCCCAGTGCCCCGGCCAGGTGCGCCACCGAGGTGTCCACAGTCACCAGTTCGTCCATCTGGCTCAGGATGGCGGCGGTATCCTCGAAGTCGCGGATCGCGGGGCTCAGGTTGTTCAGACGGCAGTCGCTGGGCAAGCTGGCGATCTGGGCTTCGGCAGCGGCCCCTTTCTGCACGCTGAAGCACTCCACGCCGTCCCAACGCAGCAGCGCAGCGAAATCGGCCAGTTGCATCGAGCGGTTGGCGTCATTGCCATGGGTGGGGCGCCCTGCCCAGACCAGTGCGATGCGTCGCTTTTTGGTTGAGCCCAGTTGCTTTTTCCAGTACGTGACGCGTTCGGGCAATGGCGTGAGGTAGGGCACCTGGGCCGGAACGGTCTCCAGCGTGGTGCCGAAAGCCCGTGGCAGGCTCAGCAAGGGGCAGTGGTAGTCGAAGGGTGGCAACTCCGCCCCGCTGGCCACCATCTGGGCCAGTCCTTCCACGCGGGACAGCAGGCTGTGGATGTCCGGCTGCACCACCAGCACGACGCGGGCCCCGCGCGCAGCCAGCAGCGGCACATAGCGCACGAACTGGAAACTGTCGCCAAAACCCTGCTCGGCATGCAGCAGGATCGTCTTGCCCTCCAACGGCTCGCCGTTCCACAGCGCTTGGGTGAACTGGCGCTTTTCCTTGGCGTCGGGTTGCAGCCAGCGGCTCTCGTAGTCGGTCCAACCCGCGGCGAAATCGCCCATGGCCAGCTCGATCAGCGCCTGGTGCAGGGCCGCCTTCACATGGCCGCCGGGCTGTGCGGTGAGGTGGCGAAAGGTCTGCAAGGCCTCTTCGAAGCGGCCGTTTTCCTTCAGGGCGATGCCTTGGTTGAAGCGGTATTCGCTGTCCTTGCCGGCGAGCTTGACGGCACGGTTGCTGGCGTCCAGCGCTTCGGCCCAGCGGCCTTGGGTGCCCAACGCATTGCCTAGGTTGGCCCAGGCCTGGGCGTTGCCGGGAGCGAGCCGCACAGCAGTCTGCAAGGCAGCCAGTGCCTCGTCGAGGCGGCCGATATTCTTCAGGAAGGCACCGCCATTCGACCAGCTCTCGGGGTCTGTGGGGTTGAGTCGGCATGCGCGCTGGCCGAAGGTGACGGCGGCATGGGTGAGCCCTTGGCGGAAGGCGCAGATGGCCAGCGCCGAGGCGGCGCGGGCATGGGTGGGGCACAGGCGCAGCGCCTGCCAGAACGCGGGCGCGGCCAAGGCCGGCTCGTTGCGCTCCAGCAGCACGCGCCCTTGCTCCACCAGCGCGTGGGCCGCGGCGTGGCGGCGCTTGCCTGCGGCGGAGTTCGGGTTGGCCAGCTCACGCAGCTCGCGTGTGAGCCGCTCCAGCACCGAATCCCAGTCGCGGTAGCTGGGTTGGCGCAGGATGCGCACGCTCGGGTACCAGGGCGTGTCCTCGCGCTCCAGCCGCCAGCGCCAGTCCGGCATCCAGGGAATGAGCAGCCAGGTCGGAATGCCCAGGGCACCGGCCACATGGCAGATCGACGTGTCCACGCACACCAGCAGGTCCATGTGCTGCAGGGCGGCGGCCGTTTCGCCGAAGTCCTTGAGCTCGTCTGAGAGGTCCAGCACCTTGCCTTGCAGGTTGGCGGGCAGGGCCTGCAGATCGGTGCTGCGCGCGCCGACCTGGAAGGAATAGAACTGCACGCCGTCCAGCCCCAGGAGCGGGTGCAGGGCATCCAGGGCGATGGAGCGGTTGGCGTCGTTCTTGTGGGCGGGGTTGCCTGCCCACACCAGGCCCACGCGCAAGCCCGGCGCGGTGATGCGCGCGGCCCAGGCCGCAATGCGGTCGTGGGCTATGTGCAGGTAGGGCACCTGCCCCGGAATCTGGTCGCCCAGGCGCAGCAGGTGCGGGATGCTCAGCAAGGGGGCGACCATGTCGTACGGCGGCGGGCGGCTGCCTTCATGCAGCAGCTCCACCCCCTTGGGCAGCTCCACCAGGGAAGTCAGGGGCTCCTGAATCAATAGCAACACACGCTCGAAATACGCGGGCAGCAGGGCGATATGGCGCAGGTACTGCAGGGTATCGCCGAGGCCCTGTTCGGCGTGCACCAGCAGGGTCTTGCCGTGCTGGACGCTGCCGTCCCACAGCGGCTTGGTGGTCTTGATGCGCTTGGAGGGGAAGTCGGGGACGTCGAAGCGGCGTTCGTAGTCGGCGTAGCCGCCGGCCATGTCACCGGCCAGCAGTCGCGCAAGCCCCCGGTTGTAGATCAGCCCCGCGTAGTCCGGCTTCGCTTTCAGCCCCTGTTCGAAACAGGCCATGGTGCTAGGGAGGTCGCCGATCGCCTTGAAATAGGCGCTGCAGTTCGACCAGCTTTCGGGGTCTGTGGGGTTGAGTCTGCAGGCGCGCTGGCCGAAGGTGACGGCGGCGTGGGTGAGCCCTTGGCGGAAGGCGCAGATGGCCAGCGCCGAGGCGGCGCGGGCATGGGTGGGGCACAGGCGCAGCGCCTGCCAGAACGCGGGCGCGGCCAAGGCCGGCTCGTTGCGCTCCAGCAGCACGCGCCCTTGCTCCACCAGCGCGTGGGCCGCGGCGTGGCGGCGCTTGCCTGCGGCGGAGTTCGGGTTGGCCAGCTCACGCAGCTCGCGTGTGAGCCGCTCCAGCACCGAATCCCAGTCGCGGTAGCTGGGTTGGCGCAGGATGCGCACGCTCGGGTACCAGGGCGTGTCCTCGCGCTCCAGCCGCCAGCGCCAGTCCGGCATCCAGGGAATGAGCAGCCAGGTCGGAATGCCCAGGGCACCGGCCACATGGCAGATCGACGTGTCCACGCACACCAGCAGGTCCATGTGCTGCAGGGCGGCGGCCGTTTCGCCGAAGTCCTTGAGCTCGTCTGAGAGGTCCAGCACCTTGCCTTGCAGGTTGGCGGGCAGGGCCTGCAGATCGGTGCTGCGCGCGCCGACCTGGAAGGAATAGAACTGCACGCCGTCCAGCCCCAGGAGCGGGTGCAGGGCATCCAGGGCGATGGAGCGGTTGGCGTCGTTCTTGTGGGCGGGGTTGCCTGCCCACACCAGGCCCACGCGCAAGCCCGGCGCGGTGATGCGCGCGGCCCAGGCCGCAATGCGGTCGTGGGCTATGTGCAGGTAGGGCACCTGCCCCGGAATCTGGTCGCCCAGGCGCAGCAGGTGCGGGATGCTCAGCAAGGGGGCGACCATGTCGTACGGCGGCGGGCGGCTGCCTTCATGCAGCAGCTCCACCCCCTTGGGCAGCTCCACCAGGGAAGTCAGGGGCTCCTGAATCAATAGCAACACACGCTCGAAATACGCGGGCAGCAGGGCGATATGGCGCAGGTACTGCAGGGTATCGCCGAGGCCCTGTTCGGCGTGCACCAGCAGGGTCTTGCCGTGCTGGACGCTGCCGTCCCACAGCGGCTTGGTGGTCTTGATGCGCTTGGAGGGGAAGTCGGGGACGTCGAAGCGGCGTTCGTAGTCGGCGTAGCCGCCGGCCATGTCACCGGCCAGCAGTCGCGCAAGCCCCCGGTTGTAGATCAGCCCCGCGTAGTCCGGCTTCGCCTTCAACCCCTGCTCGAAACAGGCCATGGCCTCGGGCAGACAATGGCGCTCGCACCACACGCGCGCCAGGGTACCCCAGGCGTCCGCGTGGGCCGGCTGCTGGCGCACGATCAGTTCCAGCTCGGCCTGTGCACGCGCATGCAGTTGCAGCTCCAGCAGGCACTTGGCCAGCATGAAGCGGTAGTCGACAGCGTTTGGCTCCAGGGCGCAGGCGCGGTCGAAATGGACGCAGGCCTGGGCATACTGGCCTGTGCCATAGAGCAGGTTGCCGAGGTTGTTGTGCGCGGCCGCGAACTGCGGGTCGTGCTGCAGCGCCTGGCGGTAGGCGTCAACGGCCTCCTCCTGCCGTCCCAGGTTCTTCAGCGCGACGCCACGGTTGGCATGGGCGCGGGCGTTGTCCGGAGCCAGTGCCAGTTGGGCATCGAAGCGCGTCAGCGCGTCGGCGTGGGCACCCTGGGCATTGAGCAAGACTCCGAGGTTGTTGAGCGCGTGCGGGTGGTCCGGCTCGCGCGCCAGCACGGCCTCGTAGGCCGAACGGGCGGCGAGCAGGTCTCCGGCATTCTGCAGTGCCAGGGCCTGGGCAAATGAGTCAGTGGTGTCTGTACGCGTTTGCCGCAGGGCCATGGAGCAAGGTGTCTACCAGATGAAATCGGACGAGCTCAGTCCGGTCGTCGAGGTCAGCACCAGTTTCATGTCGGCCGCACCGTCGCCATTGCTGTCGACCAGCAGGACGTGCGTCGCATCGTCCCACTTGCCCTGGGCATTGCCGTTGTTGCTGAAGGTGCTCACCATGCTGAAATTGTTGCCGAGTCCACTGAAGTCCAGTTTATCTTGCCCGACCACGAAATCGGTGATCGTGTCAAAAGTGGTGGTTGTGGACTGCAATTTGTCGGTAAAGGTGAAGTAGTCCGCACCTGCACCGCCGGTCATGGTGTCTGCTCCGTTGCTTCCGATGATCACGTCGTTGCCTGCACCGGCCTGGATGACCGAGCCCACGCTGGACAGCGCCAGCGTGATGGTGTCGTCCATGGATCCGCCGACCAGCGTCTCGATGCCGCTGATCGTCACGTTGTTGTTGCCGTTGCTCGACAACGTGAGCTTGTCGGTGCCTCCGCTGAGGTTGTAGGTGACAAAGGACACTGCATTGCCCAGGGTCACGTCGTCATTGGCTGCCCCCGCCACCAGCGTCTCCACGTTGGTCAGCGTCAGGGTGTTGACGCCGGAACCTGCGAGCGTTACCGAGTCGTTGGATGCACCCAAGTCGATCACGGCGCCCGTGATGGCCGTGGAGTAGGTGATGCGGTCGCTGCCGCTGCCGCCGTTGATGGTTTCGATGCCACTGACGGTGATGGTATTGGCGCCACCGGACAGATTGAGTGTGTCTGTTCCTCCGTTGAGGTTGATGAAACCCGAACCCAATGTTGTCGACAGGGTAATGGTGTCATTGCCCGAGGCGCCGACGATGGTTTCCACACCCGAGGTCGTGATGTCATTGGCCAAGCTGCTGGTCAGGGTCACCGAATCGGTGCCGCCGTTGAGGTTGAATACGTTGCCGGTGGCCTGCGCTGTCAGCGTGATGACGTCATTGCCGGAGTTGCCGGTAATGGTTTCGATCGATGCGCTGGACAGGGTGAAGGTGTTGGCACCATTGAACAGGCGCAGTTCATCGGTACCTGCGCCACCGACAAAGTTGGTGGTGCCAGATACCACGGCATTGAAGGTGATGACGTCATTGCCGGTGCCGCCGGTGATGGTTTCGACGTTGGATACCGTGAAGTCGTTGTCGTCGCTGCTCAGCGTCAGGGTGTCGGTGCCGGCGCCCAGGTCGACAATCGTGCCCGTCTGGCCCGCATTGAAGACCACGGTGTCCGTTCCGCCGGAGCCGCTGATGGTCTCTGCCCCAATGACCGTGAGCAGGTTGGTGCCAGAGGCGGCCAACACCAGGCGGTCGGTTCCCGCGCCGAGGTCGTAGGTGCCGCCGGACTGGGCTGCGGTGAGGGTCACCACGTCATTGAGCGTACCGGCCGTGAGCGTTTCCACGCCCGACACGTTGACCACATTGGCGAAGTTGCCCAGCGTCAAGGTATCGGTGCCTGCGCCCAGGTTGAAACTGCCGCCGCTGCTCAGTGTGCTCAGCGTGACGTTGTCTGCGGCTGTACCTCCCGTAACAGTCTCTACATTGGCCAACGTGATGGTGTTGCCGACGCTAGCCAGGGTTACCGTGTCCGCACCGGCCCCCAGGTTGAAGAAGTTGTTGGTTGCGGCATTGCTCAAGGTGATGACTTCGTTGCCACTGCCACCGGTCAATGTGTCGATGGAGTTGTTGAGTGTCAGCGTGTTGCCACCATTCGCAAGGATCAGGGTATTGTTGCCTGCACCGAGGTTGTAGTTGCCGCCTGCAACGCTCGCAGCCAGGGTGACGGTGTCGTCGCCGCTGTCGCCGACAATCGTTTCCACCCCATTGGCGGTGAGCGTGTTGGCGAAGTTACCCAAGGTCAGCGTGTCGGCCGCGCCACCACCGAGGTTGTAGTTGCCGGCCGTGATCTGGGTCAGGAAGGTCAGCTTGTCGTCGGCAGCACCACCCACCACAGTTTCGACGTTGGAGACCGAGGAGATGGTGTTGGCCGCGCCGGAAAGGTTGAGGCGGTTG
Source organism: Curvibacter sp. APW13 (assembly GCF_032337135.1). Classification (NCBI taxonomy): domain Bacteria; kingdom Pseudomonadati; phylum Pseudomonadota; class Betaproteobacteria; order Burkholderiales; family Comamonadaceae; genus Curvibacter; species Curvibacter sp. APW13. Next base: position 16,049 of record NZ_JAVXZZ010000006.1, read on the forward strand.
TTGCCGCCGCCGAGGTTGACCGCGGATCCGGAGATCATGCCGGTGGCCAAGGTGATGGTGTCGTCGGTCGCATCAGCGACGATGGTCTCGGCATTGCTGACCGTGACGGTGTTGGTGCCACTGGTCTGGCTGAACGTCAGTACGTCGGTGCCGGTGCCCAGGTTGACAACGCCATTGGTCATCAAGGTCGCCACCGTCACCGTGTCGGCGCCGGTGCCACCGGTGATGGTTTCGACGTTCGACAGCGTCAGGCTATTGGTGCCATTGGCCAGGGTAAGTGAATCGTTACCAGCATCGAGGTCGAAAGTGCGTCCGGAAACGACACCGCTGAGCGTGATTTTGTCGGCGGCGGCACCAGCCACAAGGGTGTCAATATCTGTATTGAGCGTCAACGTATTGGTGCCGGTTGTGGCCAAGATCAATGTGTCTGTGCCTGCGCCCAAGCTGATGTTGACGCCAGATACTGCCGCTGTCAGCGTCACGCTGTCGTCACCACTGCCGCCCACGATGGTTTCGATGTTGGTGGCCGTGAGGGTGTTCGCCCCGCTACCGCTGGTCATGAGTACCAGCTTGTCGGTACCACCGGCCAGGTCGAACGCCTGGTTGGTGACCGTGTTGCCCAAGGTGATGGTGTCAGCGCCGGCATTGGCCACCAGGGTTTCGACGTTGGTAACCGTGAGCACGTTGGTGGCATTGGCCAGGGTCAGCTTGTCGCTGCCGTCGCCCAAGCTGATCACCTGGCCGCTCACACCAGCGCTGAGCGTGATGGTATCCACCAGAGTGCCGCCCATCACGGTTTCCACGCTGGCATTGAGGGTGAGCGTGTTGGCGGCATCTCCCAGTACCAGCTTGTCAGCGCCGGCCCCCAGGTCGATATTGGCGCCGGAGATTGCGCCTGCCACGGTGATGGTGTCCGCACCTGCATTGCCGACCACGGTTTCGATCGCGCCATCGATGGTGATGCTGTTGGTGCCGCTGGCCAGCGAGAGCTTGTCCACGCCCGCCCCTAGCGTAACGGTGGCGCCGGTGATGGCTGCCCCCAAGGTGATGGTATCTGCACCCGTGCCGCCGGTGATGGTTTCGACATTGGTCAGCGTCAAGGTGTTGGTGCCGTTGGCCAAGGTGACGCTGTCACTGCCCGAGCCCAGGTTGTAGACGCCGCTGCCTTGGGCTGCGCCGAGGGTCACGACGTCTGCCCCTGTGGTGCTGCTGGTGAGTGTTTCCGCATTGCTGACGGTCAGGGTGTTGCCCACGCCCAAAAGGGTCAGGCTGTCCGTGCCAGCACCCAGGTCATAACTATTGCCACTGACCGCAGCACTGAGCGTAAGCAGGTCGGCACCTGCATTGCCCACGATTGTTTCGATGTCTGCGCCGACCGTGAGGGTGTTGGCAGCATTGGCCAGGATCAGCTTGTCGGTGCCGGTGTCAAGGACGAAACTCAGGGTCGAACCTGAAACGCCGATGCCTAGCGTGATCGTATCGTCACCCGTGTTGCCGACGATGGTCTCGGTGTTGGACACCGTCAGGGAGTTGGCACCCACGTTGCCCAGGATCAGCTTGTCACCGCTTCCTGCGCCGAGGTTGAACGTTCCGCCCGTGGCCTGCGAACTCAAGGTGACCGTGTCATTGCCGGAGCCACCATTGAGGGTTTCCACGTTGGACAGGGTGACGGTGTTGGCGCCCGTACTTGCTGCCAGCAAGTTCAGGGTGTCGTTGCCAGCGCCCAGGTCGTAGGTCATGCCGGTGACCGTGGCACTGAGCGACAGCACGTCCGCCAGGCTACCCCCGACGATGGACTCGATGGAGGCGTCGACGGTCAGCTGGTTGGCTGCACTGGCCAGTGTCAAGGTATCGGATCCGGCGCCCAGGGTGATGCTGGCGTTGGTGATGCCGGTAGTGAACGTTACCGCATCGTTGCCCGAGGAGCCGACCACCGTTTCGATGTTGGCCACGGTGACGGTGTTGTCTCCCGTGGCTGCAAACACCAGCTTGTCGGCTCCCGCGCCCAGGTCGATGGTACGCCCGGTCACCGAGGCGGACAGGGTGATGGTGTCAGCGCCAGAATTGCCCACCAGCGTATCGATGTCGGTACCGATGGTCAGCGTATTGGTGGCGTTGGCCAGTCGCAGCACGTCGTTGCCGGTACCCAGGGTGAACGAACCTGAAGTCACACCGGTAGCCAGCGTCACATCGTCGTCACCGGTGCCGCCGGTAATGGTCTCGATGTTCGAGACCGTCAGGGTGTTGTTGAAGTCGCCCAGCGTCAACGCATCGTTGCCCGCGCCCAGGTTGTAGTTGCCCGCCGTGATCTGTGCGCTGAGCACCACGGTATCGGCCAGCGACCCCCCGGTGAGGGTTTCCACGCCCGACAGGGTGACGGTGTTGGTGCCAGTTCCAGTGCCTGCGAGGGTCAGGGTGTCATTGCCAGCCCCCAGGTTGTAGACACCGTTGGTGACCAGCGCCGAGATCGTGAGGGTGTCCGCACCGGTTCCGCCGACCACGGTTTCCACTGTGCTGTCCAGCGTAAGGGTGTTGGCGCCATCTGCCAGCGTCAGGACGTCTGCCCCCGATCCCAGGACGATGGAGCCTCCCGAAATGGCGGTCGTCAGCGTGACGAGGTCGGCGCCGGTGCTACCCACGATCGTTTCCACGTTGGCGAAGGTGGCGGTGTTGCCGTTGCCACCCAGGGTGATCTTGTCCGCGCCGGCACCCAGGTCGTAGACAGAGCCACTGGCCAGTGCAGCCGTCAGCGTCAAGGTATCTGCCCCAGTACCACCTGTGACGGTTTCCACGTTGGCCAGGGTCAGGGTGTTGGCACCGTCGGCCAGCACCAGACTGTCTGTGCCCGAACCCAGGTCATAGTTAAATCCGGACACCGCCGCGGTGAGCGTGATGCTGTCGTTGACCGATCCACCGACCAGGGTTTCGACGCTGCCATTGAGCGTCAGGGTGTTGGCACCTGCCCCCGACAGTGTCAGCGTGTCGTTGCCGGCACCAAGGTTGTAGCTGTTGCCCGATACCGCACCTGACAGCGTGATGGCGTCGGCCAGGGTACCGCCGACGATGGTTTCCACGTTGCCGCTGGCGGTGAAGGTATTGGCGAAATTGCCCAGCACCAGGCTGTCGTTGCCCGCACCGAGATCAAAGCTGCCGGTGGTGACGGCACCGCTGAAGGTGACGGTGTCTGCACCTGTGCCACCCACGATGCTTTCGACGGTGTTGACGGTGCCGTTGCCTACGGTCAGAGTGTTCGTGCCGTCGGCGAGCGTGATCTGGTCGGTTCCTGCTGCCAGGTCAAAGTTGCCGCCCGTCACGGTAGTGAGCAGGGTCAGGACCTCGTCCCCGGAGTTGCCCACCACGCTTTCCACATTGGAAAGCGTCAGGGTGTTGCCGCCGGTGGCGAGGAACAGCTTGTCCACACCACCTGCGAGGTCGACCACGGCATTGGTGACGCCTGCACCGAAGGTCACGATGTCGGCACCGGCATTTCCGGTCACGGTTTCAGCGCTGGTCAGCGTCAGGGTGTTGCCACCGGCCGCAAGCGTGATGCTGTCGTTGCCTGCGCCGAGATTGAGCGAGGCATTGAAGGGACTGGCGCTGGCCAAGGTGATGGTGTCGTCACCCGAACCGCTGGTGCTCAGGGTCTCTACACCGTCCAGGGTTGCCACATTTGCACCGGCCGCGAGGGTCAATGAGTCGCTGCCGCCGCCCAGGTTGACGGTTCCGCCGGTGATCAACGTGGTGAATGTCACGGTATCGTTGCCATTGCCGCCCACAAGCGTGTCCACACCGGAGGCCGTGATCACGTTGGTGCCCGAGCTCGACAGGTACAGGGTGTCGGTTCCGCCGTCCAGAGCCACGGTGGCGCCATTGATGGCAGCGCCGAGGGTCACGGTTTCGTCACCAGCGGAACCGGTCACGGTTTCGACATTGGTGGCGGTGATGATGTTGGTTCCGTTCGCCAGGGTCAGTGAATCGCTGCCGCCGCCCAGGTCGTAGGAGGCGCCCGAAACCGCCTGCGACAGGGTGATGGTGTCCACCACGTTGCCAGAGCCGTTCACTCGCTCAACGCTGGCGTCCAGGGTCAATGTATTGGCGCCACTGCCAGAGAGGTTCAGGGTGTCCGTCCCGGCGCCAAGGCTGAAGGTGCCTGCGGTCTGTGCGGCCCCCAATGTGATGGCGTCGGCGCCTGTACCACCCACGATGGTTTCGATGTTGGTGGCTGTCAGGCTATTGGTGCCGTCCTTGAGGGTCAGGCTGTCTGTTCCCGTGCCCAGGTCGATAACGCCACCTGCGACCACGGTGTTGAGTACCACAGTGTCTGCGCCGCTGTCGCCAGTAATGGTTTCCACGTTGCTGGCGGTAACGGTATTGGTGCCATTGGCCAGTACCAGGGCGTCGTTGCCAGCACCCAGGTCGATCTGCGCGCCAGAAATGGCGGCGCCTAGGGTCACGGTATCGGCACCGCTGTTGCCGGTCACGGTTTCCACGTCGGTGGCGGTCAGGCTGTTGGTACCAGCCCCCAGGATCAGCCGGTCATTGCCAGTACCCAGGGTGTAGGTGTTGCCGGTCACGGCGCTGGTCAGGGTGAGCGTGTCGACCCCCGTACCACCGGTGACGGTTTCGACCGTACCGTTGAGCGAGAGCGTGTTGGTGCCGTCCGCCAGGAATACGCGGTCTGCGGTGCCGGCGCCCAGATCGATGCTGATGCCATTCACGGCAGCGCTGAAGCGCACGGTGTCGTTCGCTCCGGCCCCCTGGATGGTCTCGATGGCGTTGACCGTGACGTCGTTGGCTCCCAAGCCGGAGAGGCTAAGCTTGTCTCCAGAGCCTCCGCCGAAGTCGTAGGTGACGCCGGAAGCGGCGCCGCTGACGGTCACGAGGTCATCGCCGGCGCTGCCCACGATGCTCTCGACCGTGGCGGCGACTGTGAGCGTATTGCCGCTGGCGCCCAGGGTCAGCGTGTCGGTGCCGGAACCCAAATCGATGTTGGTGCCGGAGGTTGCGCTGGTGGCAAGGGTCACCGCATCGTCTCCACTGGCCGACGCGGTAACGGTCTCCACGTTGCTCAGGGTCAGCGTGTTGGCGCCGGAAGCCAGTGCCAAACTATCGGTGCCTGCGCCCAGATCGATGCTGGCACCACTGATCACCGCTCCCAGTGTGACCGTGTCGGCAGCGGTGCCGCCCACCAGGGTTTCGATGCCTGTCGAGGTGAGGCTATTGGCGCCGGCGCTGGACAACGTGAGCGTGTCGCTGCCTGCCCCCAGGTCTACATTGCCACCCGTGACGGCAGCCGTGAACGTCACGGTGTCGGCCGCAGTGCCGCCGGTCAGTGTCTCGATACTGCTGGCCGTGAGCGTGTTGGCCACGTTGGTCAACGTGAGCGTATCGGTGCCGGTACCACCGGTCACGGTTTCCACATTGGTGGCCGTCAGGCTGTTGGTGCCGTTGGCCAGGATGATGCGGTCGCTGCCTGCGCCCAGATCGACAACCCCATTGGTGAGCGTTGCACCGAAAGTAACGGTGTCGGCTCCGGAGTCTCCGGTGATGGTTTCAATGCCGGAGGCCGTGATGGCGTTGGTGGCGTTGGCCAGGGTCAAGGTGTCGGTGCCGGCGCCGAGGTTGATGTTGCCTCCGCTGAGTCCGGCCGCCAGAACCACGACGTCGTTGCCGGTGCCTGCGGCAATGGTTTCGGCATTGCTGACGGTAAACGTGCCGCCGGAGGCCGACAGCGTCAAGGTGTCGGTGCCCGTGCCCAGATCCACCGTAGCCGCAGTACTGCCGCTGCCCAGGGTCACGTTGTCGTTGCCCGTGCCGCCGGTAATGCTTTCAACGTCGGTGATGGTGACGGTATTGGCGCCATTGGCCAGGACTACGGAGTCGGTGCCTCCATTGAGGTCAATGGCCATGCCGCTGACGGCAGCGCCGAGCGTCACCGTGTCATCGCCGGTACCACCGGCAAGGGTCTCGATGTTGAGTGCCGTGAGGCTGTTGGTGCCGTCGGCCAATGTCAGGCTGTCGCTGCCGGCTCCCAGGTCCACGGTGGCACTGGTAATCGGCGCCCCCATGATGATGGTGTCGGCGCCTGTACCGCCCAGGAGCGTTTCGACGTTAGAGATCGTCAAGGCATTGGCGCCGTTGGCCAGCGTCAGGGTGTCGGTGCCTGCGCCGAGGTCAATGTTGGTGGTGACGGCATCTGCCAGCACTACGTTGTCGGCGCCGGCAGCACCCACCACGGTTTCTACGCCAGTGATGGTGAGGGTATTGGTGTCGTTGAACAGGGTCAGCGTGTCGGTGCCCGCGCCCAGGTTGACCACGTTGCCCGTGCCCGTGAAGCCCGAGCCCATGGTGATGGTGTCGTTGCCGGTACCGCCGCTGATGGTTTCGACGTTGGAAACCGAAGCACTGTTCGTACCATCCGCCAGGATGACGCGGTCCGTTCCCGCGCCCAGGTCCACGTTGGCACCAGTGACGGTAGCCCCTAGAGTCACGGTGTCAGCGCCCGAATCACCGACCAAGGTCTCGACCCCGGTCACGGTGAGGGTGTTGGGCGAATCAAACAGGGTCAGGGTGTCGGTGCCGTTGCCCAGGTCGACGATCGCACCCGTGACGCTATTGCCCAGCGAAACCGTGTCGTCGGCGCTCTGCCCGGTAATGGTCTCGGTATTCTTGACGATGACGTTGTTGGCACCTGCAGCGCTCAGGGTGATCTGGTCACTGGTGCCGGCCCCCAGGTCGTACATGCCGAAGGTGGTGGCGTCAGACAAGGTCAGGGTGTCGGTGCCGGTGCCACCCAGCACGGTTTCCACGCCCGTGGTCGTGAGGGTGTTGGTGCCATTCGTCAGCACGATCTTGTCGCCCGAACCTGCGCCGAGGTTGACCTGCCCGCCACTGAGCACGGAGGTGAACGTGACCTGGTCTACACCGGTGCCACCCGTGACCGTTTCGATGTTGGTGACGGTGAGTGTGTTGGTGCCGTTGGCCAGCGTCAAACTGTCGGTGCCGACACCCAGGTCGACACGCATGTTGGACACCGCGGCACTGAGCACGATGGTGTCGTCCCCGGAGCCGGAAGTGAGCGTCTCAACGCTGTTGCCCAGGGTGAGGGTGTTGTTGCCCGTGGTCGACAGGATCAGCTGGTCACCGGTGCCTGCACCCAGGTCGTAGCTGCCGGACGATACTGCGCTGGTCAGCGTGATCGTGTCATTGCCTGAACTTCCTGCCAGGGTTTCGATCGAACTGTCGAGTGTGAGGATGGATGCTGCGGACAGATTCAGGGTGTCGGTGCCCGTGCCCAGACTGATGGTGCCGTTGGTTACCGCCGTGGACAGGGTGACGGTGTCGTCCCCGGTGCCACCGGTGATGGTTTCCACCGCTGCAGCGGTGACCGTGTTGGTGCCGTTGGCCAGCGTGAGGGCGTCGTTGCCGCCATTGAGGTTGATCACGGCGCCGGTGACCGTGGCGCCCAGCACCACGGTGTCGGCAGCATTGCCACCGATCACGCTTTCGATGTCGGTGGCGGTGAGGGAGTTGGCCGCTGCACCGGAGAGGTTCAGGACATCGGTGCCGCTACCCAGCGAGTAGGTCGCGCCCGTTACGGCAGCGCTCAGGGTCAGGGTGTCATTGCCCGTGCCACCCACGACGCTTTCGACTGAGGCGTTGAGGGTGAGGTTGTTCGTGCCATCGGCCAGCGTGAGGGTATCGGTGCCCGCACCGAGGTCGAAGCTGAAGGCGGTGCCCGACACTGCTGCAGACAATGTGACGCTGTCGTTGGCCGTGCCGCCGACGATGGTTTCAATGCCTGTGGCGGTGATGGTGTTGGCGCCGGCGCTGGACAGCGTCAGGCGGTCGGTGCCGCCAGCGAGGTCGTAGACCAGACCTGTGACTGCAGTGCCGATGGTGATGATGTCGTTGCCGGCATTGCCGACCACGGTCTCGACGTTGCCGCTGACCGTCAGGGTGTTGCCACCGGCCGCCAGGTTCAGGGTGTCGGTGCCCGTGCCGAGGTCAAAACTGCCTCCCGACACGGAAGCATTCAGGGTCACGGTGTCGTTGCCGGTACTGCCAATGACGGTTTCTACCCCAGACGTCCCAAGGGTGGCTCCGTTGCCTGCCAGCGTCAGGGTATCGGTTCCACCACCGCCGGTCACGGTTTCGATGTTGGTGACGGTCAACGAGTTGGTGCCGTTGGCCAGGGTCAGGGAGTCGGAGCCACCCAGCAAGTCAAAGCTCGCGCCGGTCACCGCAGCACCCAAGGTGATGGTGTCGGCCAGTGTGCCACCGGTCAGTGTCTCCACCTGGCTCATGGTCAGCGTGTTGGCCACGTCCGTCAGAACCACGGTGTCCGTGCCGGAGTTGCCGACCACCGATTCCACACCCACCAGGGTGACGGTGTTGGTGGTATTGGTCAGCATGACGGTGTCGGAAGCGTTGCCGCCAACCACGGTTTCTGCGCCCAATGCGGTGACGACGTTGCTGCCATTGGCCAAGGTCAGCACGTCGCCAGTACCACCTGCCAGGTTGATGTTGGCCCCGCTGATGGCGGCGCCCAGGGTCACGAGGTCATCGCCCGCGCCGCCCACCACGGTTTCGGTGCCGCTGACCGTGAAGGTTCCTCCGGCCGCAGCCAGATTGAGGGTGTCGGTTCCGGTGCCGAGGTCGATAGTGGCGGCGGTACTGCCCGTGCCCAAGGTCACGGTGTCGTTGCCCGTGCCGCCGACAATGGATTCGACGTTGGTGGCCGTGATGGTGTTCGTGCCATTGGCCAGGATCAGTTCGTCGGTTCCGGCAGCCAGATCGAAGGTGCCCGAGGCCATGGCACCCGTCAAGGTGATGGTGTCGTTGCCAGTACCACCTGTGACCGACTCGACGGCGGTCAACGTCAGCGCATTGGTGCCGTTGGCCAGGTTGAGAACATCGCTGCCTGCACCAAGGTTCACCGCCCCGCCAGCGACTGCCGCCCCAAAAGTGACGGTGTCCACGCCCGAATTGCCGGTGACGGTTTCGACGTTGCTCAAAGTAACGGTGTTTGCCCCGTTGGCCAGTACCACGGTATCTGTTCCGCCGGCGAGGTCGTAGGTTCCGGCAGTGACCACATTGCCAAACGTGATGGTGTCGTCACCGGCATCGCCCGTGATGGTCTCGATGTTGGTGGCAGTGATGCTGTGGTTGCCAAGCGAGAGCGTCAGGCTGTCACTGCCTGATCCCAGATCCATCGTGGCGCCCGAAATGCCTGCACCCAGGGTGATGGCATCAGCACCCGTACTGCCGGTCAGGCTCTCCACGCCCGACACGGTCAGTGTGTTTCCGTTGCCCAGCAACGTCAGGACGTCGGCGGTGCCGGCAGCCAGGTCAACCGTGTCGCCGCTGGCTGTGGCGTTTGTGATGGTGACCACATCGGCGCCGGAATTGCCCAGAATGGCTTCGACGCCTGTGACCGTGACTGAGTTGGAACCATCCGCCAGATTCAGCTGGTCGGTGCCCGTGCCGAGCGACACGATGCCATTGGTGATGGCAGCATTGAACGACACGGTGTCTGCGCCGGTACCGCCGACAATGGTTTCCACGTTGGACACGGCCAGCACGTTGCTGGCAACGTCGGCGAGTACGATCTTGTCATTGCCTGCGCCCAACAGGTAGGTGCCGTTGGTCGTCGCATTGTTCAGCGACAGGGTATCGTCGCCGGTGCCGCCAATGACTGTTTCCACGTTGGTCGTGGTCAGCGAGTTGGTACCGTCTGCCAGGGTGATGCGGTCGGTGCCGCCAGCGGCCAGGTCAAAAACTCCGCCGGTGATGGTGGTGCCCAGCGTGATTTGGTCGGCACCCGAGCCTCCGGTAATGGTCTCGACATTGCGGGCGACGAAAGAGTTCGAGTTGTCGGACAGCGTCAGGGCATCCCCTCCGCTGCCGCCGTCCACGACCACGTTGGTCAGTGCGGCGTTGAACGTCAGGGAGTCCACCCCGGTGCTACCCACCAGGCTCTCGATGCTGCCATTGAGCGTCAGCGTATTGCCGTTTCCGCCCAGGTTGAGTACGTCGCTGCCGCCACCCAGGTCGTAGTTGCCAGCGGTCAGGCTGGCGGTGAGTGTGACCACGTCGTTGCCGCCGCTGCCCACCAGGGTTTCTACCGATCCATCCATGGAGAGGGTGGATGCACCGCCCAGAGTCAGTTTGTCCGCAGTGCCTGCACCCAGCGAAATGTTGCCCGACGTGATCGCGTTGGTCAGGGTCACCGTGTCGTCACCGCTGCCGCCGACAATGGTTTCCACCGAGGTCAGCGTCAGGTCGTTGGCGTTGGCACCGGTCTGGTACAGGGTGACGCTATCGGTTCCGCCCTTGAGATCGTAATTGCCGCCCGTGATGGTGGCGCCTAGAGTCAGGGTGTCGTTGCCGGTGCCGCCGACCAGCGTTTCCACGTTGGACACCGTCAGAACGTTGGTCCCGTTGGCGAGCGTGAGGGTATCGGTACCTGTAGCCAGATCAACGGTGCCGCCGGAGACCGCTGCGCCGAACGTGACGGTGTCGTTGCCCGTACCCCCGGTGACGGTTTCCACGTTGGTGGCAGTCAAGGTGTTGGTGCCGTCAGCCAGCGAGAGCGAGTCAACGGCGGTACCTGTGCCTAGGCTGAACAACCCGCCTGTGACAGTGGTGAGCAGGCTGATCGTGTCGGCACCGCTGTTGCCCGTCACGGTTTCGACATTGGACAGGGTCAGGGTGTTGTCCGCGTTGGCCAGCGTCAGGGTATCGGTCCCGGCAGCCAGGTCAATGACGCCGCCCGACAATGCTGCGCCAAGGGTCACCGCGTCCGCATTGGCGCCGCCGGTGATGGTCTCGACGTTGGAGAGGGTAACGGTGTTCCCTCCCCCCGTCAGGGTGATGGTGTCGCCGGTGCCGGCACCGAGGTCGGCTTGCAGGCCGGAGGCCGTGGCCCCCATGACGATGACGTCGTTGCCGCCACCGCCAGTGAGTGTTTCCGCACCGGACAACGTGACGGTGTTGCCAGAGCCCGCAAGCACCAAGGTGTCGGTACCCGCACCCAGGGTGACGGTCGCTCCGGAAATGGCGGCGCCCAGGGTCACGGTGTCATTGCCCGTGCCGCCGGTGACCAGTTCCACGTCGGTGGCGGTCAGGGTGTTGGTGCTGCCCGTGAGGGTGATGGCATCGGAGCCGCTGCCAAGGCTGATGTCGCCCGCGGTAATGCCCGCGCCCATGGTGATGGTGTCGTCGCCCGTGGCCCCGACAATGGTTTCGACCCCGGTGGCCGAAACCGATTGCGCGGTGGTGACACTGGCCAGCAGCGTCAGCGAATCGGTGCCCGCGCCGAGGTTGACCACACCGCCGGTCATGCCGGTGCCCAGCGTGATGGCGTCTGCCAGTGTGCCGCCGACAATGGTTTCGACATTGGATGCGGTAACGGTATTGGCGCCGTTGGCCAGGGTCAGGCTGTCACTGCCACCTGCCGCCAGGTCCACCGTCGCTCCAGAGATGGCGGCTCCGAACGTGATGGTGTCGGCGCCCGCATTGCCCGTGACGGATTCGATATTGCTCAGCGTCAGGGTGTTGGTGCCGTTGGCCAGGGTAATGGCATCGGCCCCTGAGCCCAGGTTGATGGTGCCGCTGGCCTGTGCCGCGCCCAGGGTGACGGTATCGTCGCCCGAGCCGCTGGTAGTAACGGTTTCCACGTTCGACAGCGTCAGCACGTTGTTGAACGCACCCAGGGTCAGGGCGTCGGTCCCCGCACCAAGGTCCACATTGCCAGCGGTGATGATGGTGGCCAGTGTGAGGGTGTCTGCGACGTTGCCGCCGACCACGGTTTCCACATTACTGACGGTAAAGGTGTTGGTGCCGTTGGCCAGCGTCAGGGTATCGTTGCCTGCCCCGAGGTCCATGGTGCCTGAGGTCAGTGCAGTGGTCAGGGTCAGGACATCGGCGCCGTCGCCCAGGCTGATGCTGGATGCCGTGCCCAGGCTGCCTCCCAACGTGACAGTGTCGGCACCGGAGTCGCCGACCACGGTTTCCACGTTCTGCAGCGTGATGGAGTTGGTGCCGTTGAACAGGGTGACTTTGTCGGCCCCGGCCCCCAAATCCATGGTGTCGCCTGTGGCCGCAGCTCCGAGCGTGATGTTGTCCGCCAGTGAGCCACCGGTGACGGTCTCAATGTTGGAGAGGGTGCCGGTGTTTGCGACGGTGGTGTCCAGATAAAGGATGTCTGTGCCCGCGCCTTCGCCCAAGTCAATGCTTGCGCCGCCAAGTGCTCCACTGAGGGTGATGGTGTCCGACCCGGTGTCCGCCGTGATGGTCGTCCCACCAGGCAGTGTCAACGTACTGCCGCCGGTGATTGAAATCGTGGTTGCCATGGTCGGATCCTCTGAAAACGTTGCAAGCTAGCTGAAACTCGGAAGCGCCGGGTGTACGTCTACCCCCAGGTGCAAGCCGTGCCACCCCAGTGACACTTTGCCGCCTCTCTCGGTATTAACGGCTGATGAAGGAAAAACTTTAAACCCGGGGTGCGGACCCGTCCAGGGCCGTGGTTCTGGTGGCCTGGGGGGGCGACCGGGCAAAACGCGCGCAGCTTGGTTCATGCCCCTGTTGCGAAAATGAATAAAAAATGACGATAGTCCGCGTGGAATATGCATTGGCAGCTATGAATAGCGTAGCGTCACACCTGCATGTTCATGATGTCGGTATAGGCTTGCACCATGCGGTTGCGCACGTGCAGGGTAGCCTGGAAGCCGATTTGCGCCTTCTGGATTGCCACCATGGTTTCTTCCAGGCTGACCTTGGGGTTTTCCATTTGCACCTCCCGCTGCAGTTGGGCGGACTGGTTCTGGGCGGCGCTGACGGACTGCAGCGCCGACTTGAAGGCCGTCGAGAATCCGCCATTCGCCTCCGTGGCGGCCTGCGGTCGGGCCGCAGCTTGGGCTGAGCGCAGGGGCGATTGCGGCGAAATGGCAGAGAGTTTGAGGTCCATGGCAGCCTCCTTGGGGGCGAGTGGTGCTCTATATAAGAGGATGGTGGGGATCCTAGGGGGCCCTGTGCCGGGCATTTTTTTGAAAATAGGCTGGAAATGCGGTCTTTTTAGCCCTAATGTTTTGGGGGGTGCCTTCAATAATCGTGGCGTGGCGGAAGCAATCGGGCTTGCGCCAAGGTACTGGATTTCACAATGCAAGACGTCGCGAGCTTACCTGCACCTTCCGGAATCGGCCAACGCTTGGCTGGATTGGATCGCGGGCAACGCCTGCGCCTGGCTGTTGGCGTGGTGTTGTTCGTTGCCATTGCTGTGGCTGGCCTTGTGCTGGGACGCCAAGCCGAGTGGCGGGTTCTGTTCTCCAATTTGTCCGACAAGGATGGTGGTGCGGTCGTGGCCCAGCTCACCACCATGAACGTGCCCTACAAGTACACCGAAGGCGGTGGCGCCATTCTGGTGCCAGCAGATCGGGTGCACGATGTGCGTCTGCGGCTGGCATCGCAGGGATTGCCCCGCGGTTCGGTGGCTGGCTTTGAAATGATGGATGCCGGCCGGTTCGGCATGACCCAATTCCAGGAGCGACTGACTTTTCAGCGGGGTCTGGAAGGTGAGTTGACGCGTTCCATCCAGGCTGTGTCATCCGTCGCAAGTGCCCGGGTTCACCTGGCCCTTCCCAACCAGAATGGATTCTTCCGCGAACAGCAAAAGCCATCGGCTTCGGTACTGTTGAGCCTCCATCCGGGTCGTTCTCTGGACAAGGCCCAACTGGCCGGAATCGTGCATCTGGTGGCTTCCAGCGTACCCGAAATGAGTCCGACTGCGGTCAGCGTGCTGGATGATTCCGGCAAACTGCTTTCCTCGGCACCGGATGCTGCAGCCAGCGGCGTGGACGCCGAACAACTTCAGCAGACCCGTCAGGTGGAAGATCTGTACACCCGACGTATCCTCGAAATTCTGGAGCCGCTGGTAGGTAAGGACAACGTGAAGGCCCAGGTGACAGCCGAGTTGGACTTCTCCCAGACCGAGCAGACCACCGAGTCGCACCGCCCGAACCAGACCCCGGACAGTAGCGCAGTGCGTAGCCAGCAGATCGTGGAAAGTGGTCCAGGAACGGCGAATGCACAGCCCGCCGGTGTTCCCGGAGCGACCACCAACCAGCCACCCGCCCAGTCGACAGCTCCCATCAACGCCCAGGCACAGACGGTGGCTGCCGCTGGGCAAACACCAGGGGCTGGCGGGCTTGCCGCCGGCGCCAAGCGCGAGTCCATCACCAACTACGAGGTTGATAAGACGGTGCGTGTGGTCAAGGGGGCCTCGGGTGTCGTCAAACGCGTCAATGCGGCAGTGGTGGTCAACCACCAGTCCGTCACTGACGAGAAAGGCAAGTCAACCAAGGCGCCGCTGTCCGATGCCCAGGTCGAGAAGATGACCGCGCTTGTGCGCGAGGCCATTGGCTTCAGCAAGGACCGGGGCGACTCGGTGAACCTGGTGAACGCCGAATTCGCGGCAGTCAAGGACGAAGCTGTGGCAACCCCTCTGTGGCGTCAGCCCGAGGTACTGGAAACCGCGCGCTCCTTCGCATGGCCGCTGGGCTTGGCGGCCATGGCTGCGGTGGTGTTCTTCGGTGCAATTCGCCCGGCGCTCAAGTCTGTGGTTCAGCCCGCGGCCAGCGCAACGGCTTCCTCGGAGGGACCGGGCGCCCAATTCGCCGCGGTAGAGGCAGATTTGCCCGAGCGGCCCCAGTTGATGGCGCCGGGTAGCGCACAGGATCCGGTGCAGACTTCCGAGGCCGAACACCGTCTGGAAGAAGCGCGCAAACTTACCCGTGACAACCCGGCGGCGGTGGCCAATATCGTCAAGGCCTGGATGAACGGCGAGACGCCCGCTGCGTAGGCAATCGGCGCACAATACCAGCATCATGTCAAACGAAGACGGACTCCAAGAAGCTGCGATCCTGATGATGTCCCTGGGCGAGGCCGAGGCATCGGAGGTGTTCAAGCATTTGTCGCCCAAGGAAGTGCAGCGCCTGGGCGAAGCCATCGCCAAGACCTCCCAGCTCACCCGTGAGCGCGTGGACGATGTGATCGTCAAGTTCACCGGTGTGGCCGCCTCGCAGAGTTTGCTGGTGTCCAACTCGGGAGAGTATGTGCGGTCGGTGCTGAAACTCGCACTCGGGGACGACAAGGCCGCATTGCTGATCGATCGAATCCTGCAGGGCGGGGATGTGTCCGGCATCGAAAGCCTGAAGTGGATGGACCCGCTGGCCGTTGCTGAGCTGTTGCGCAACGAACATCCCCAGATCGTGGCCGCCATTCTTGTGCATCTGGATTACGACCAAGCCGCCGACGTGCTCAAGCACCTGACTGAGCGCCAGCGCAACGAAGTCATGTTGCGTGTGGCGACCATGGAAGGTATCCAACCTACCGCGCTGAAGGACCTCAACGAGGTTCTGTTCAAGGTACTGGCCGGTGGCGACAAGATTCGCAAGTCTTCACTGGGCGGCGTCAAGACGGCAGCCGAGATGATCAATCTGATGGGCACCGCGATTGAGGGCACCGTCATCGAATCGATCCGTGCCCACGATGCGGACCTGGCACAGAAGATCATGGACAAGATGTTCGTGTTCGACGACCTGAGCAAGCTCGACAACAAGGCCATTCAGGCGGTGCTCAAGGAGGTATCGTCCGACGTGCTGGTCGTGGCGCTGAAAGGCGCGCAGCCCGAACTCAAGGAAAAGATCCTGGGCAACATGTCCTCCCGCGCGGCCGAATCCTTGCGCGAGGATCTGGAGTCCCGTGGGCCAATGCGTTTGTCCGAGGTCGAGGCGCAGCAGAAGGAAATCCTCAAGATCGTTCGCCGCCTGGCCGACGAGGGCCAGATCGTCCTGGGCGGCGGTGGCGCAGACGACCAGATGGTGTGACATGAGCCGCGGCAAGAACTCCTTTATCCCCGGTGAAGACATCGCGCAGGTGGTGGACTGGTCGTTTGCGGCCGTTGACAGCCAATCGGACCGCTTTGCTGCCAAGCTGCGTGCCCAGGAAATGCAGGAGGCGCTGCAGAAGGAAGAGAACCTGCGACAGGTCGGCTATGCGGAAGGCTACGGAGCAGGTTACTCGGAAGGTTTTGCCAAAGGGCATGAGCAGGCTGCATTGGCGGGGCAGCAGCAGCTCGACGACTACATTGCACAGCAGGGGCAAGCTGCGGCTGAGCGCTTTTCCCGGCTGTTTGAGCAGGTTCAATTGCAATTGGCTCAGCAGGAGCAGCAAATTGCGCAGGGACTGCTGGAGATGGCTTGCGAAATTGCGCGTCAGGTGCTGCGCAAGGAACTGTCGATCAACCCCAACCTCCTGCAGCCCGTCATCAGGGAAGCTCTGGGTATGTTGGTGCTCGACAACCGCGCCGCAACGGTTCGACTGCATCCGGTCGATGCGGATGTGCTTGCCGGAACGGTTCGCGAGGATTTTGCAGGTCTGGCGCTCAATCTCGTCCCCGATGCGTCGGTGACACCGGGGGGGTGCATGGTCGAGTGTGCCGGTGCCGTGGTTGATGGGACGGTGGAAAAGCGCTGGCAGAAAGCAGTGGCCCGATTGGGACTGGAGTCGCGCTGGGAGCAGGACAATGACGTCCACTAATGCGGGTTCCGGGCGTTGGGAGCGATTCCTTCACGCAGCACGGGTGCAGGTGTCCGATGACACCACCCTGGAGAGTCGCGGCACGCTTACCCGACTGGCGGGTCTGGTCCTGGAAGCCCAGGGCTTGCGGGTTCCGGTAGGTTCGCAGTGCCAAGTGCAGGGGAATCATCAGCAGTCGCCGGTGTTGGCTGAAGTGGTGGGGTTCAGCGGCGATCGAGCGTTTCTGATGCCTGCGGGTGATGTCCATGGGCTCTCCAGTGGGGCCGCCGTAAGCGTGGCACCCGCCTATGTTCCGGTGCCATTGATTGATGAGCCGGCACGGGAGCTGCGGGTGGAGCCTCGTCGCGGGAGCCTTCGACTTCCCTTGGGAGACGGACTGCTTGGGCGCGTGGTGGATGCGCAGGGAGCGCCAATGGATCGGCAGGGGCCATTGGTCAACGTCGAATCACGACCACTGGACCGCGTCCCCATCAATGCCATGGATCGCGCTCCCATCCGCACGGCGCTCGACACCGGCGTTCGTTCCATCAACGCCTTGTTGACCGTCGGCCGCGGACAGCGGCTCGGCTTGTTCGCCGGATCGGGGGTGGGCAAGAGCGTTCTGTTGGGCATGATGGCTCGCTACACGCAGGCCGATGTCATTGTGGTTGGCCTGATTGGCGAGCGGGGCCGTGAAGTCAAGGAGTTCATTGAGGACATCCTGGGCGAGGAAGGCCGTGCACGATCGGTGGTCGTTGCGGCGCCCGCCGATGCGCCTCCCCTGCTGCGCATGCAGGGCGCGTCCTATGCCACTGGCGTCGCCGAATACTTCCGTGATCAGGGTAAGCATGTCCTTCTCTTAATGGATTCGTTGACACGCTACGCCATGGCACAGCGTGAAATTGCACTCGCGATTGGTGAACCTCCGGCCACCAAGGGATATCCACCCTCCTGTTTTGCGCGGCTGCCCCAATTGGTCGAGCGCAGCGGAAATGGCCTGCACGGAGTGGGGTCGATCACCGCGTTCTACACGGTCTTGACGGAAGGGGACGATCAGCAGGATCCGATTGCCGATGCCGCGCGGGCGATTCTGGACGGTCACATTGTGTTGTCTCGCCAATTGGCTGAAACCGGCCATTACCCGGCCATTGATGTGGAGCAGTCTGCCTCGCGGGTGATGCATAACGTCGTGCCACGTGAGCAATTCGAATTGGCAAGACGGTTTAAGGCTGTTTATTCGCGCTATCAGCGAGGCAAGGATTTGATACAAATTGGCGCATATGCACCGGGTTCCGACAGGGGGCTGGACGAGGCCATCGCTTTGAACGACTCCATGGTCGAGTTCCTGCAGCAAGACATGCTGGAGGCGGTCCCGATGGAGGGCGCGGTCAGCGGTCTGCAGGCAGTGCTTAGGGCGAATTAGCAACAAAGGAGCGCTTGGCGCGAAAGTTCATGTCGGCGATTCGTAGCATTGAGCTGGCGATCGATCTTGCGCTGCGGCGCAGGGACGAGTCTGTTCAGCATCTGGCGCATGCACAGCAGAACCAGGGGCATGCTATCAATCAGCTGCAGCAGCTCAAGGACTATGTGCTGGAGACGGACCAGCGTTTGCTGCGTCAAGGCAGTGTGCAGGTGTCATTGGAAGTCTTGCGACACCATTACCAATTCATGGCAAGGCTCCAGGAGGCAATTCAAATGCAGACAGAAGTGGTTGGAGGACTGGAGCGGCGGGTGAATTTTGCCCGTGCCGAACTGGCAAAGGCGGAGTCCGCCGTGATGGGGCTGCGCACGGTGCTGAAGAAGCGACTGGATGAGCGCAATCAACTGGCCCAGCGCAGGGAGCAGAGTTTGATGGATGAGCTGGCAGCTCAGCAGCATCTGCGCCGCGTGCCGGCATTTGCATCAGGAGAGCATTGATGGCTATTGAACAAAGCAAGCCCGCGACGACTCCCGCTGCGCGCGCAAATGGGACCCCAAAGACATCAGGGAAATTGCCCGGGGCTGGGGCGGGGCTGCCCGCCCAAGGCCTGGATTTTGCGAGCATGATGGCCTGCGCAGAAGGGGCCGAAGCGCAGACAGAAAACGCCGCCGCCCCATTGGTGGCTGGCCCGGGCCCCACTTCGGCTCCAGGCAAGGTGGGGGACAGCCATCGCAGAAGCGCCCAGGTGCGTGACGGCACTCCCGGCAAGCAGAGTTCGGCCAGTGCCCAGGGCCCATCGGACGAATCCGGCCTGTCCGACGGCACAAATGTGCCGTCGATGCAGTCGGTTGAACTGCCCGTCCCAGGGTTGGACACGACGGTGGCGAGTACTGTCGCCGCATTGCCAGTGGTAGATCCCGCTTCTGTTCAGGCCGCAACACAAGGCGGTGGTGCCGAAGTCTCTGCAAACCTGTCGGTGCGCGTCAGTGGAACAGGAAGCCGAGGGCTGTCCAGCACCCAGCAACTCCAGCAGTCCTTGGGTTTGGGGGGGAAATTCAAGCAGCAAGCGCAGGGGCAGGCCGGTCCCGCCAGTAGCGAAGCGGACGCGGTAGGCATCGTTAGTCAGAATTCCGCCTCCCGCAACGACGCAGGTCATGACATTTTTGCCCGAATGGGGCACGCGGTGGGTGCTGAGGTTGCGCGGCCGACGACCGCCATGGAACTGGTGGGCTCCATCCTTTCAAAATCGCACACTCCCTCGGAGTCTCGTGATGCCGATTCCAATCAACGCCCAGGTCTCCTGGGCACCATGGAGTCGGTCTCGCCGCATCTGCCTGAGTCGACGGACGCCCTGGGTGGTGGCTTGGGTGCTGATGAAGTGATATCCGAGCCCGTCAAATTCTGGCTTGGTACGGAGCAAACGCAGCAGGCCGACATGACCGTCGATGATGTGGGGGGTGGTCCTGTGGACGTCACGATACGCTTGCATGGCAAAGAGGCGCACGTGCAGTTCCGCGCGGACGAAGCGCAGGCACGTGACGCCTTGCAAGCGGCCAGTGGCCAATTGAAGGACCTGCTTGGGCAGGAGGGATTGACGCTGAGCGGTCTTTCCGTAGGTACTTCGGGACAGGGTCAGGCTTTCGGGCAAGCAGGGCAGCGCGACAATCAGGGTAAAGGTGGCGCCTCTAAAGTGGGACGTGTGGCCGTGGCCCTTAACGAAGATGTCAGTCTGGCCGGTCAGCTGCCAGCCCGTACAAGCAATGGACGTGGTGTGGATTTGTACGTGTGAGACCAGTGAAGCTGGGTCACAATGTGCAGTCATGGTGTGCAATGAATAGAAAAGGAATGCGCTGTGTCCGCTAAACCAGAAGCAAGCGAAGAGGGTGCTGCTCCGGCCAAGAGCAAGAAGATGCTCATCATCATCGTGGCTGCCGTACTGGTGGTCGCGCTAGGTGGTGGTGGGGTGTTCTTCATGATGAAGAAGAAAGCCGCAGCCGATGACGAGGAGGGGGCGGACGCCGCACCCGCCAAGACAGCCGCTCACGACAAGCACAAGCTGCCCCCTGTGTACCTACCCATGGACAACATGGTGGTGAATCTGGCCAATCCGGGCGGGGAACGTGTCGCGCAGGTTGGCGTCACACTGGAAGTTGTCGATGCCGAAGCGTCCACCCAGGTCAAAGCCTATATGCCGACCATCCGCAGTGGCGTGTTGATGCTCATTTCCAAGCACACCGCAGAAGAGCTGTTGACTGCGGAAGGAAAGGAGAAATTGGCTCAGGACATTCTTCGCGAGACTTCACTCCCCTTTGGTGGGGGAGAAGAGGATGAAGCTCCGGCCAAGGGTTCGAAGAAGAAAAAGGTCGTAGTGCAGTACCCCGTCATCGGTGTGCACTTTTCGTCCTTCATCGTGCAGTAGGCTCCAACTGTCCCACAGGCCATGAGCGAGTCATTCCTTTCCCAAGAAGAAGTAGATGCCCTGCTGGAGGGGGTCACGGGTGAAAGCCAGAAGTCCGTCGAAGAGACGGCCGACAGCGGTGAGATCCGTCCCTACAACATTTCGAGCCAGGAGAGGATCGTGCGTGGGCGTATGCCCACGATGGAAATCGTCAACGAACGATTCGCCCGCAACCTGCGCGTTGGCCTGTTCAATTTCATTCGCCGCAGTCCGGAGATTTCCGTGGGGTCTGTCTCAGTGCAGCGCTACAGTGCGTTCCTGCGCGAATTGGCGGTACCGACCAATTTCAACATCGTGGCCATTCGCCCCCTGCGCGGAAGCGGCATGGTGGTGTGCGAGCCGACATTGGTGTTTGGTGTCATCGATACCCTGTACGGGGGATCGGGAAAGTACCAGACCCGCATTGAAGGGCGTGACTTTTCAGCCACCGAGCAGCGCGTGATCAATCGCCTGGTGGACGTGATCGTGGCGGAGTACAAGAAGGCTTGGAAAGGCATTTATCCGCTGGAGCTGGATTACCAGCGCTCGGAGATGCAGCCTCAGTTCGCGAACATTGCAACACCGAGCGAAATCGTGATTTCCACTTCGTTTCAGTTGGAAATTGGAGATATTTCCGGGGCCATCCATTTTTGTTTCCCCTATTCGACACTGGAGCCCATTCGAGACGTTCTTTACTCATCCACGCAGGGCGACTCGATCGAGGTCGACCGTCGGTGGGTGAATGTGCTGACGCGGGAAATACAGGCGGCAGAGGTGACGTTGGTGGCAGAGCTTGCGAAGGCGGATGCGACGGTGGAGCAGTTGATGCTCATGAAGGTCGGCGATTTCATCGAACTGGAAAAACCCCAGTCGATACAGGCCACCATCGATGGTGTCCCAATTTTTGAATGTCATTACGGTACCCATAATGCAAAGTACGCCATTCGGATCGACAAGGCCTTGCGGGGCAATGACCAAAACTGGCTAGGAGAGCGAAATGTCATCTGAAGATAAACCCGACGAGTCTGCAGCAGACGACGGCATGGCAGACTGGGCTGAAGCTCTGATGGAGCAGAAAAGTGCAGAAGGGCCCGCTGAAGATGCCTCTGGCGGCGTGCTGTCCGGGGGGGATGCGCCCCGTCCGTTTGCCCAGGCGACAGGTGGTGGCGACGGGCATTCCAATGACATCAACATGGTGCTGGATATTCCTGTCCAACTCTCGGTGGAATTGGGGCGGACCAAGGTGCCGATCAAGCACATACTCCAGTTAGGACAAGGTTCCGTGGTCGAGCTGGATGCGTTGGCTGGCGAGCCCATGGATGTGTTGGTGAATGGCTATCTCATCGCTCAGGGCGAGGTGGTGGTTGTCAATGACAAGTTTGGCATCCGCCTGACGGATGTGGTCACGCCTTCGGAGCGTTTGCGCCGCGTCAGCAAGAGCTAATATCGGGGCATGACCGATTCCCTGATCCTGCTTGTATTGTTTGTGGTCGCCATTGCATCCCTGCCTTGGGGTGTGCGACGGCTTCAGGCGCGGTTTGGTGTACCAGCTCCGTTGGCCGGCGGGCGGGTGGTGTCTGCTCTGGCAGTAGGGCCTCAGCAGCGCATTGTGACGGTTCAGGTCAATTGCGGTTCGCAGGAGCTGACGATGGTGCTGGGCGTGACGAGTGCTTCGGTCACGTGCTTGCACAAATGGGGCGGAGGTGCCCCATTGCAGACATCGACCGACGCTCCAATGGAAAGTGGGGGCGGGAAGTGAACAAAACATCCGTAAGCCGACGGATGTTCCGTGCAGCCTCGTATTTTTCGGGCGCGTCGGTGCTTGCCTTGTCGTTTGGAGGTGAAGCCTTTGCGCAGGCAACGGGTCAGCTGCCGTTGCTGGTCGGGAACGGCCCCTCGGGAACCAGTTTTTCGGTACCTATCCAGACACTGCTGTTCTTCACGGCGCTGTCGTTTCTGCCCGCCGTGTTGCTGATGATGACGGGGTTCACCCGAATTGTTATCGTGTTGTCATTGCTGCGACAGGCCTTGGGCACCCAGTCTTCCCCCCCCAATCAGGTGATCGTAGGTCTGTCCTTGTTCCTGACGTTTTTCGTCATGGGTCCCACTTTGGACAAGGTGTATGCCGAAGCGTATGTTCCCTACAGTAACGGAACCATCGCCTTTGAACAGGCTTTGGCCAATGCGGAGGCGCCCATGCGCAGCTTCATGGCAAAGCAAACGCGTCAGACGGATTTTTCCCTGTTTGCGAAACTGGCCAAGCTGGACAACAAGACCACGATCGAGAATGCGCCGTTCCGGGTTCTCGTGCCAGCTTTCGTCATCAGTGAATTGAAGTCAGCCTTCCAGATCGGGTTCATGATCTTCATCCCTTTTTTGGTTATTGACATCGTGGTTGCAAGCATTCTGATGTCTCTGGGCATGATGATGTTGTCTCCGGTGCTGGTGGCATTGCCATTCAAGCTGATGCTTTTTGTCTTGGCTGACGGCTGGAACCTGTTGATCGGGTCGCTGGCTGCAAGTTTTGTGACCTGAGCGCGACCGATGAACGCACAGTTGGTTTTGACCCTGGGACAAGAGGCGCTGTTGATGCTGCTGATGGTGTCTGCACCCGTATTGGGTGTCGCGCTGGTGGTTGGGCTGTTGGTCAGCTTGTTTCAGGCGGTCACGCAGATCCATGAGGCAACATTGGCTTTCGTTCCCAAGTTGGTGGCCGTCATTGCGGTGTTTGCCATCGCTGGGCCATGGATGCTGACTGTGTTGGTGGAGTACCTCAAGCGCACGATTGAGGCCATTCCCAGCATGGTGGCGTGAACACGAAAACCACCCATGATCGGATTCGATGAAGGCCAGTTGGTTCAGTGGCTTTCTCCGCTCCTGTGGCCATTCTTGCGGATACTGGCGGTCTTTTCTGTGGCCCCGATGTTTTCCTCGCGTGCCTTTCCCATGCGCGCCAAGGTGGCGTTCGCTTTTTTGATCGCTCTGGCAGCGCAAGCGGGCTTGCCACCCGGCATGGCGATCAGTGTCAATGACCCAAGAGCGACGGGCGTAGCCGCACAGCAAGTCATGGTGGGCTTGTCGATCGGATTCGCAGTTCGGCTGATATTCGCCTGCATGGAACTGGCCGGAGAAGTGATTGGCTTCCAGATGGGGTTGAACTTCGCAGCCTTCTTCGATCCAGCGATGGGTTCCCAGTCCAGCGCCATGGGGCGGTTTTTTGGGCAAATTTCCCTGCTTCTTTTTGTCGCTACCAATGCGCATCTATTGGTTATTGGGGCGTTGATGCGCAGTTTTGAGGTGTTTCCCGTGGGAGATCCACTTCTGGCCACGTTGGCCCGTATGCCTTTGCATCAGTTTGGTGCCGAACTGTTTGCGACTGGGTTTTGGATTGCGCTGCCCGTAGTGGGAATGTTGCTGTTTACCAATCTGGCATTAGGAATCGTGTCACGCGTGGCGCCCCAAATGAACATCTTCGCCATTGGCTTTCCCATCACGCTGGTGGTCGGCATGATTGGTGTGGCACTGACCCTTCCGATGCTCGATCAACCGTTCCAGGCCTTGCTCGGCAAAGTGATCGAACGCTTCTTCTGACTGATTTGTACGTCAGATCAGGTTGTTTCTGTTGGCGTAGACGGCCAACTCCGCGTTGCTCGAGAGTTTTAGTTTCTCGAGCAATCGGGCGCGGTAGACACTGACCGTCTTGGGGCTAAGCATCAAGTCGTCAGCGATCTCGGAAAGCTTCTTTCCGCTTGCAATCTTCAGCAGGGTTTGCATCTCCCGTTCGGAAAGCTGTTCGTGGGGTGCCTGGTCTACCGGCTGGGCAAGACTGTTGACCAGCATGTCGGAGACCTCTGGTGTCAGGAATTTACGACCTGCTCCCAACGTGCGAACCGCTTGGACGATCTGGGTCGGATCGCCGGCCTTGTTGAGGTAACCGTGCGCACCTGCGCGTAGGCATCGCAAGGCGTATTGGTCGGCTTCGTACATTGACACGATCAGCACCCGGACATGGGGGTACGCTTCCCGCACGGTCTCCAATACCTCCAGCCCACTGCGTCCTGGCAGGTTCAGGTCCAGGATGAGTACGTCGCAAGCCGCGTTGCGCAACAAGGCTTTTACCTCGGCGTAATTGGAAGCCTCACCGCACACCTGCACATCAACGGCTTCGGAGAGTGTCTCCCGAATGCCGCGGCGGATCATCGCATGGTCATCGCAAAGCAATACCCGGATCATGGCGCGTTCTCCTGGTCGGGAGCGTTGGCGCTACCCAGGGGTATGGAAAGTGTGATGGAGGTCCCCTGCCCGGGGGCAGAGCTGACGTCAAGCCATCCCTCGACACTCTGCGCACGTTCATGCAGGCCTCGCAGGCCGAATGACTGTGCTTTCTGGGTGGCATGGCGTTCCATGCCTTGCCCGTTGTCTGTCACTTCCACAGTCAGTACGCCCTCATCGCTGGAGACGTCAATCGTAACGCGCGTGCATTGTGCGTGCTTGGCAACGTTCGTCAGCGATTCTTGGGTTGTTCGAAAGGCAACCAGCATGGTGTTCGATGGCAAGGGGGCCAACGGCTCCCGTATTCGCAGAGATACGGGCAGGTCATTGCGTCGAGAGAAGTCATTGGCCAGCCACCGTATGGCCGGAGCCAGACCTTCGTCGAGCACGGAGGGCCGCAGGTTGAGCATGAGGCGGCGGCAGGCATCCATCGCAGACTGGATACTGGCGAGTGCGGATTCGGTGTGCGAACGGTTCTGCTCGGATTCCGACCGCCGCTGCAACCATGCGACGTCGAGTTTGGCGGCCGTCAGTGCCGCGCCGATGTCATCGTGGACCTCGCGGGCGATGGAGAGCCTCTCATGCTCAATCACCTCCTGAAGGTGTGCCGTCAGGCGGGCCAAGTGCTGCTGGGACTCAGCCAACGCTCGGTCGGCCCGTTCCTTGGCACGTTGATGTGCAGCAAATTCCACTGCACGCTGCACTACATGGGGCAACCGCTGCAGATCGGATTTGCTCAGGTAGTCAGCGAAGCCCTGCTGGATGGCCTGTACTGCAGCCGCTTCGCCAATGGCTCCTGAAAGCAGGACGAAAGGGGGGCGTTCACGGTCGCTCGGGAATCGAGACCAGGCGTCAAGGGCGGTGAAGCCGGGAAGCTGGTAGTCGGCCAGCACCAGGTCGACGTCGACCTCTCCAGTGGCGGCCTCAAAGGCCTCCAGTGAATCCACCTGCCGAAGGTCCCAGGAGAGCCCTGCGCGACGCAATGCGCCCAGCGTGAGTGCGTGGTCCAGGGGGGAGTCTTCAAGGTGCAGGATTTTCATAGGGTTATCAATGATTCGATGCCGGAGATCACAGGCTATCATCGCTCGGACACTCGGGAACGCGGGGGAATGCTCCGGTTTTTCCACCCAGATTCAAAAAGAAGCGCATGAACGACATTTTCCTGCTACTCTGCGCCCATTGGCGAAATGGGTGTGTCTTCCTGCCTTCGGTGTGTTGTTGGATTTGAGGATGGTGGCTATGCAGTCTTCGATGGGTTCCGATGCTCCTTCTTCCGTGCAACTGCCCGTGATGCTGGTGGCAGATGTGCAGGATTCGCTCTTGGTTGTGGTGCATGATCTGTCGCGTTTGGATGGGTTGCTTGCCCACACCATGGAGAATCTGATGGAGCGGTTTACCAGCGCGAGTGCCAGTTTGGCTGACCCTGCACTTCAGGCGTCGCCCGAATTGGATCTGGTGCGGAGCACCCTGCGTGCTGCTGTAACTGAGTTGCAGTTCCAGGACATGGCCTCCCAGCTGATCACCCATACTTCCAAGATCCTCCAGGGATGTGCTTACCGTCTTGCCTCCGAATCCATGGGGATGGAGGATGGTGAGGCGGTTCCTTTTGTGGAAGAAGTGCCGGATCGCCCCAATCCAGTGACCCAGGACGAAATGGATGCCGGGTCCATCGAGTTGTTCTAGATTTTTGTGGTGTTTTTGTCGGAGTTTGTTTTATGCCCACGATTCTTGCTGTAGATGATTCTCCCTCGATGCGGAAGATGGTGTCGTTCACGCTCACTGGGGCGGGGTACCAGGTGGTAGAGGCGGTCGACGGGCAGGATGCCTTTGAGAAGGCCCAGGCACAGACGTTCGATCTGGTCCTGACAGACCAGAACATGCCGCGTTTGGATGGCTTGGGCTTGACGCGCAAGCTGCGCGATCATCCGCAGTTCAAAACCACGCCAATCCTGATGTTGACGACGGAATCCAGTGATCTCATGAAGCAGGCGGGCAGGGCAGCGGGAGCGACTGGGTGGCTAGTCAAGCCCTTTGATCCTGCGAAACTGCTTGACGTCATCAAGAAAGTGATTCGCTAAGGCGGTCGACTCGCACACACCACATCAACGGAGTTCCACATGTCAGAACTGCATCATGAAGGCGGCGCGGCTGGCGGAGATTTTGACCTCAGCCAGTTCTATCAGATCTTTTTCGAGGAAGCAGGAGAGAACCTCGACCAGATGGAGCAAATTCTGCTCAGTCTGAACCTGGAGACCGCGGACGACGAGGAGCTCAACGGCGTGTTCCGTTGTGCACACTCGGTCAAGGGCGGTGCTGCCACCTTTGGATTCTCTGATGTGGCCGAACTCACGCACCACATGGAGTCGTTGCTGGACAAGCTTCGGCGCCATGAGCTCCAGGCGACTCCCGAAATGGTGGATGTTCTGTTGGAGTCCGCCGATATTTCGCGCAGCCTGTTGGCACGCCACCAGGCTGGTGGTGCTGGTGAGGGACCTCCCACTGCCGATCTGGTTCGCCGCATCAGTCTGCTGGCGTCCGGCCAAGGGGCTGGGGCCGCACCGAGCGCGGCTCCGGCGGCAGCGACACCAGCACCCAAGCCTGAGAGTGCGTCTGCGCCCGCGCCCGCACCTGCGGCATCACCCATGCCTGCGGGGATGCGTAAGCTGTCAATTCGCGTCGGCCCCCTGGAGCGGCCGCAGCAGGCCGATGCCATACCTGAGCTCTTCAGGGATATTCCTGGATTGGGTGAAATCTCCGCGAATACTGCGACGGAACCCAATATGCGGGCATTCTCGGTCAGTACGAAGTCGACCGACGACGAGCTCTTGGACCTGTTTGCGTTTCACGTTTCGCGTGAGTTCATCAAGATCGAGCAAGAGCCTGCAGCCGCAGCTTCTGCGCCAGCAGAGGCCGCGGGCAGTGCTTCGGGTGCTGCGGCCGAGGGCTACGGCTTCTTCGAGGGTTCGCCTGGTGCACCTGGGGCGGAGGCTCCCGGTGGGGCATCGGCGACTGCTATGGTTGCTAAGGCTGCTAGCGCCGCCGAAACAGCTGGAAAGCCAGCCGCAGCCGCCGCTTCTAAGCCTGGCGCAGTGCCCCACGCGGCCCAGCCGGAGGCTGCGACGATCCGAGTGGCCATCAGCAAGGTGGACCAGCTGATCAACCTGGTTGGAGAGCTGGTGATCACCCAGGCCATGTTGGCGCAGAACAGTCGCACGCTGGATCCGGCTGTTTATCAGCAACTGCTCAGTGGCTTGGCCGATCTGGATCGCAATACACGGGATCTGCAGGAATCCGTCATGTCGATCCGCATGATTCCAATGTCCATCGTTTTCAGCCGATTTCCGCGGATGCTGCGCGATCTGGCGAGCAAACTGGGGAAGAAGGTGGACTTCGTAACCCAGGGTGAGGCGACCGAATTGGACAAGGGATTGGTGGAAAAAATCACCGATCCCCTTACCCATCTGGTACGCAACAGTTGCGACCATGGCATTGAAATGCCTGCCGATCGTGTCGCAGCAGGGAAGCCGGAGACTGGCACCATCACCTTGTCGGCGTCCCACCAGGGCGGCTCCATTGTCATCGAGGTGCGTGACGATGGCCGGGGCATGTCTCGGGAGAAAATCCTCAAGAAAGCCCGGGAGCGTGGGCTTGATGTGTCCGATTCGATGTCCGATCAGGACGTATGGCAGCTCATCTTTGCCCCCGGCTTTTCTACCGCGGAAGTGGTTACCGACGTGTCCGGGCGCGGCGTAGGGATGGATGTCGTCAAGAAGAACATCGCAGCGCTCAACGGGACCGTGGAAATCGACTCTGCAGAGGGTTATGGCATGCGTGTTTCGGTGCGCTTGCCGCTGACCTTGGCGATCATGGATGGCATGTCCGTCGGAGTCGGAGACGAGGTCTACATTCTGCCCCTCTCGTCCGTGGTCGAGTCTTTCCAGGTCAAGGCCGACGCGGTCAGCACGGTGGGTCAGGGGTCGCAACTGGTCAAGGTGCGTGATGAGTACATGCCAGTGATCGAGTTGGAGAAGGTGTTTCAGGTGCCCCGCTTTGAGCTGGGCAAGACCAGCGACATCATGGTCGTGGTCGAAGCTGATGGCAGCCGCGTGGTCTTGCTTGTGGATGAACTGCTCGGTCAGCAACAGGTGGTGGTCAAGAACCTCGAAACCAACTATCGCAAGGTGCCCAACGTATCGGGGGCCACGATCTTGGGCGATGGCAAAGTCGCGCTCATTTTGGATACTGGCGCTTTGGTGCGTCGCTCGCGCCACTAACTTTTCGGGAGATCGAGCATGGCTACAGGTGAAACCAGCGACAGTGTTGCAACCACAGGGGTTGCACGTGAATACCTGACCTTCCGGCTTGACCAGGAAGAGTATGGGATTGACATTCTCAAGGTGCAGGAAATTAGGGGCTACGAGCCGCCCACACGCGTGGCCAATGCGCCTAGTTTCATCAAGGGCGTGGTCAACTTGCGCGGCACGATTGTTCCCATCGTGGATATGCGGCTCAAGTTCAACTGCGCCAAGGCGGAATACAACACCTTCACGGTGGTGATCATCCTGAACCTGCGCTCGCGCATTGTGGGCATCGTCGTCGACTCCGTCAGTGACGTGATGGAATTGCCGCCGGAAAGTTTCCGTACGGCACCTGATGTCGACAGCGTCATCGATAGCGGCGCAGTGCTGGGCTTGGGGTCCGTGGGTGAACGCATGCTCATCCTGTTGGACATTGAGCGATTGATGGCTGCGCCCGATATGGGCTTGGCAAGTGACATGGAGTGATCGAAATAGCCAGCACGTTCAATCGCTGGGGTAATGGCTTTCCGAAGGAGGCTGTAGTCGGGCACGGCGTGGGCGAAGTCCTTCAAAGGTAATAGATATGACACAGGCCAAGGAATTTGCATGGACGAGCGCAGATTTCGACCGCGTGCAATCGTTGATCTACAAGCGAGCTGGCATCAGCCTGCACGATGGAAAGCATGCCATGGTGTACAGCCGCCTTTCACGGCGGCTTCGGGAAACAGGGCACAGGAGCTTTTCGGAATACCTGAGTTGGCTGGAGTCCGGGGATGGTCCTGAATGGCAGGAGTTCGTCAACGCACTGACAACCAACCTGACTTCCTTCTTTCGCGAGCATCACCACTTCGACATGCTCTCAGCGCACCTGCGGTCTGCGCATGCGCCCAAAGGCGGTTGGCGCCTTTGGTGCAGTGCGTCTTCGACAGGCGAAGAGCCCTATTCGATCGTGATGACGGCTGTTGAGTCCCTGGGCTCGCGCGAAGGCTTTTCGTTGGCCGCCAGCGACATTGATTCCCGGGTTCTGGATACGGCCCAGCGAGGCGTGTATCGCATGGATGGCATCAAAGGTGTTTCGGATGAACGCCTGCGCAAGTTTTTCCTGCGCGGCAAAGGTGCCAATGAAGGCCTGATCCAGGTGCGACCTGAATTCCGCCAAAAGATCGATTTCATGCAGGTCAATCTGGTGCGCGATGGTTGGCCATTTCGCGACCCGTTCGACATTGTTTTTTGCCGCAACGTGATGATCTACTTTGATGGCAAGACCCAGCGGGGTGTGCTTGAGCGCATCCACGCCGTCATGAAGCCGGGGGGGCTGCTGTTCGTGGGGCATGCGGAGAACTTTACGGATTCGAAGGACCTGTTTGTGCTCAAGGGAAAAACGGTATACGAGCGTCGGTAAGCATGCAGCCTCCTGGAATGGGAGGCTTGAGGAGAAAGTGCGATGAGTTTTCAGTCGGTTGGAACCAGTGGCATTGCGCGCCCCACAGCGGCGCCGAGTGGCGGCACGCGCATTCTTGCCAATGGGCGGGTATCCAGGATTGACCAGCTCAAGGCACAGCCGCGCAAGCCAGGCGAGGCCTCGTTCTTCTACGCGGATCACCACTTCCAGTACGACGCTGTCAAGGTGCTTCCGGGCGAGTACTACGTGTCCAACGAGGATTTGGTTGTGATGACGGTTTTGGGCTCCTGCATAGCCGCGTGCATCTGGGACGGCAAGGCTCGCACCGGTGGAATGAATCACTTCATGCTGCCGGAAGGGGAAGACGGCTCAGGTCGCTATGGTTCCTATGCAATGGAGCTGTTGATCAATGAAATGCTCAAGCTCGGTGCGCGGCGTGAAACCATGCAGGCCAAGGTCTTTGGTGGTGGCCAGGTGATGGCGGGGTTCACCACCATGAATGTCGGTGAGCGCAACACCAAGTTTGTGCTCGACTACCTTGCCACCGAGCGTATCCCGGTCGTATCGCAGGATGTGCTGGACATCCATCCGCGCAAGGTTTGCTTCTTTCCGGTCACGGGCAAGGCGCTCGTCAAGCGTTTGGCGCATTCCCATCCAGAAACCCTGGTGGTGGAAGAGCGCAAAGGCAATGCGGCTTCGGTGGCGAAATCGACGTCTGGCGGATCAGTGGACCTGTTCTGACAGGGTGATGTGTGAGCAAGAAAATACGTGTTGTAGTGGTCGATGACTCGGCCTTGGTCCGGTCCCTGGTGTCGGAGATCATCAATCGTCAGACGGACATGGAGTGTGTCGGGGTTGCCAATGATCCCCTGATCGCGCGGGAGATGATCCGCGAATTGAATCCGGACGTCATCACGCTCGATGTCGAAATGCCCAAGATGGATGGGCTGGATTTCCTGGAACGCCTGATGCGACTGCGGCCAATGCCCGTCGTCATGCTGTCCACCCTGACCCAGCGTGGGGCTGAAGTCACGATGCGTGCCTTGGAGCTGGGCGCCATCGATTTTGTGGCCAAGCCGCGCATCGGCCTGGCGGAGGGGCTGCGCGAGCTGTCCAGCCAGATCGTGGACAAGATTCGCATTGCCAATGCGGCCCATGTGCATCGCATAGCACGCCCCGCCGCCGTGAGTGCACCGGCAGCGGGAGAAACCCCAGCGCCGGTACGGCAGTGGTCCCTGGCTTCTCGCATCTCCACCGAAAAACTCATTGCCATTGGCGCGTCCACGGGGGGTACCGAGGCCATCAAGGACGTTCTGGTCAAGATGCCAGCCAATGCCCCGGGCATCGTCATCACCCAGCACATGCCGCCGGGTTTTACCACGAGCTTTGCAGCCCGACTCAATGGCTTGTGCCAAATCGCCGTGCAGGAGGCACGCAATGGTGAGCGTATCCTTCCGGGGCACGCCTACATTGCGCCTGGAGGCAAGCAGTTCAGTGTCGGGCGCAATGGCGCCAACTATGTCTGTGTGGTCGAAGATGGGGAGCCTGTGAACCGGCACAAACCCTCGGTCGAGGTGCTGTTCCTGTCGGTGGCAAAGGCGGCGGGTGCCAACGCCGTAGGCGTTATGCTGACCGGCATGGGCAATGATGGTGCCAGGGCCATGAAGGTCATGAAGGACAGCGGAAGCTACAACATCTGCCAGGACGAGGCTACGTGCATTGTCTTCGGCATGCCGCGCGAGGCCATTGCTGCAGGTGCTGCGGATGAGGTCCTGCCTCTGCCTGCCATTGCCGACGCCATCCAGGCGCGCCTGGGCAGTGCGTCCGATCGCTACCGCGTCTGAGCGGACGTTCCCGATTGCGATCGGTACTGCTCGGGCGTCTGTCCGGTCCAGCCCTTGAAGGCGCGCATGAAGCTCTTTTCACTGGCAAAGCCAGCCTCCTGGGCGATTTGTTTGACGGGCTTGCGGCTGCGTAACAGCAGCCCGCAGGCGATGTCCCGGCGCACTGCATCCTTGATCGCCTGCAGGCTCGCGCCTTCTTCACGCAATTGACGATGCAGGGTGCGCGGCGACATGGCTAGCCATGTCGCCAGGTGGTCCGCATTGCGCTGCAGCACAGGCTGCTGCAACAGGGCTTGCCGCACCTTGTCCACCAGCAATCGGTCACGCCGATAGGGGCGTACGGTCAGTAGCAGCGCGCGCTGCAGCATGCGTTGCAAAGCGGCTTCATCTCGGCGCACCGGCAAGGCCAGGTATCCCGCGTCAAACTGCAGTCCATGCTGCGGCGCATCGAACTCGCACGGGCCGTCGAACAGCACGCGGTAGCTGGATGCATGGGCTGGTGCACCATACCCCAACTGGGTGCGCAACAATGGGATGCGAGAGTCCGTGAGCCAACAGGCCACCCCCAATGCATTGCGCAGCGTGGACACCACACAGAATTCTTGCCACTCCCCTAGCGGCTGGCGCTCGCGCATTTGCAGGCTGGCCACGCCCTGGTCAACGTTCAAGGACAGGGCAATGCGTTCGGTCAGTAGCCCATGGTGGCGGCACCATCGCCCCAGAGCCACCCCCAATGTCGGGGCGGTGAGCGAGGCGCGCACCAACATGCCATAGCTCCCCCAAGGCAGGCGTCGCTCAAACCAGCCCAGCGCCTCATCGTCCAACTCCTCCATTGCGGCAGCGGAAACCCATTCCATCTGCAAGGTGGTGATGCGCTGCTGCGGGTTTTCCAGGGTGTGTGGCGCAATTTGTGCCCGCGCCAAGGCACCGGAAGGGTCCATTCCCCGCCTCTGGTAGGCCTGGACGATAGCGCGAACGAAAGCAATCGGCGTCTCTGCGCGGGCATTGCTGATCGCCTGCGGGCGGGAAGAAGGCTGGCTAGACATGGCTACAGTAATTGTGGCACCTTTTGCAACCAGCGTGACAGGCGTAATGTCCCGCTTCGTACTACGCTTGGGACCACTGTTTCCACTTTCGAAAGCCTATTCATGCCCGCACTGGAATCGAAACTCAATCCGCGCGCCAGCGACTTTCAGGCCAACGCCACGGCCATGCGCGCCCTGGTGGCCGACCTGAACGCCAAGATCGCCCAGGTGGAACAGGGGGGGGGTGAAGCCGCCCGTGCCAAGCACACCGCCCGCGGAAAACTGTTGCCGCGTGATCGCGTGGGAATGCTGCTGGACCCTGGCACCCCCTTCCTGGAGCTGTCGCCGCTGGCCGCGCTGGGCATGTACCCGGACCGCGACGGCAGCGACAGCGCGCCCTGCGCCGGTGTCATTGTCGGCATTGGCCGCGTCTCGGGCGTGGACTGCATGATCGTCTGCAACGACGCCACCGTGAAGGGCGGCACCTATTACCCCATGACGGTGAAGAAGCACCTGCGCGCCCAGGAAGTGGCCGCGCAGAACAACCTGCCTTGCATCTACCTGGTGGACTCGGGCGGCGCCAACCTACCGAACCAGGACGAAGTGTTTCCTGACCGCGACCACTTTGGCCGCATCTTCTTCAACCAGGCCAACATGAGCGCGCAGGGCATCGCCCAGATTGCGGTGGTCATGGGCTCGTGCACGGCCGGTGGCGCCTATGTGCCGGCCATGAGCGACGAGACCATCATCGTCAAGAACCAGGGCACCATCTTCCTCGGTGGCCCGCCGCTGGTGAAGGCCGCTACTGGCGAGGTGGTGAGTGCGGAAGACCTCGGCGGTGGCGACGTGCACACGCGCCTCTCGGGCGTGGCGGACCACCTGGCGCAGAACGACCTGCATGCGCTTTCGCTGGCACGTGAAGCGGTCGCTAACCTGAACCGCAAGAAGACCGTTGCCGCCGCCGTCAAGGCGCCGGTAGCTCCCAAATATGCAGCAGAAGAGCTGTACGGCGTGATCCCCACCGACACCCGCAAGCCCTTCGATGTCCGCGAGATCATTGCCCGCATCGTCGATGGATCGGAGATGCACGAATTCAAGCCGCGCTACGGCACCACCCTGGTGTGCGGCTTTGCACACATCGAAGGCATGCCGGTGGGCATCATCGCCAACAACGGCATCCTGTTTTCCGAGTCGGCCCTGAAGGGCGCGCATTTCATCGAACTGTGCTGCCAGCGCAAGATTCCGCTGGTGTTCCTGCAGAACATCACCGGCTTCATGGTCGGGCGCAAGTACGAGAACGAGGGCATCGCCCGCAATGGCGCCAAAATGGTGACAGCCGTGGCTACCGCCAATGTGCCCAAGTTCACCATCATCATTGGTGGCAGCTTCGGGGCCGGCAACTACGGCATGTGCGGCCGGGCCTACTCGCCCCGCTTCCTGTGGATGTGGCCGAACGCACGCATCAGCGTCATGGGCGGCGAGCAGGCCGCCAGCGTGCTGGCCACGGTGCGCCGCGATGGCATAGAAGCCAAGGGCGGCAACTGGAGTGCCGAGGAGGAAGAAGCCTTCAAGGCCCCGATCCGCCAGCAGTACGAAGTGCAGGGCCACCCCTACTTCGCCACCGCCCGCCTGTGGGACGACGGCATCATCGACCCCGCCGACACCCGCCGCGTGCTGGCCCTGGGCCTGTCGACCGCACTCAACGCACCGGTCGAGGACGTGAAGTTCGGCGTGTTCCGGATGTAATGGGAGTAGCAAAAATGTTCAAGAAGATCCTCATTGCCAATCGCGGTGACCAGCCGCAACGCGGCGCAGCGGCGAAGCCAAATTGCATGGTGCGCGTAGCGCACGCAGGCGATTTTTCCGCGATGGAGACACAGCATGTTTAAGAAAATCCTCATTGCAAATCGCGGAGAAATCGCCTGCCGCGTAGCCGCCACCGCCCGTGCCATGGCCATCCAGACGGTGGCCGTGTATTCCGATACCGACGCGTATGCCAAGCACGTGGCGGCATGCGATGAGGCGGTGCACATCGGAGGCAGCGCGCCCAAGGAAAGCTACCTGCGCTGGGAGCGCATCATCGAGGCCGCCAAGGCCACCGGAGCCCAGGCCATCCACCCCGGTTACGGCTTCCTGAGCGAGAACGAAGACTTTGCCCAGGCATGCGCTGCTGCGGGGCTGGTGTTCATCGGCCCGCCGGCGTCGGCCATCAAGGACATGGGCCTCAAGGCCGAATCCAAGCGCCTGATGGAAGCGGCCAACGTGCCCCTGGTACCCGGCTACCACGGTGCCAACCAGGATCCGGCGCTGCTGCAGGCCGAGGCTGACCGCATCGGCTACCCTGTGCTCATCAAGGCCAGCGCGGGCGGCGGTGGCAAGGGCATGCGCGCTGTGGACAAGTCGGAAGACTTTGCCGCAGCCCTGGCCTCGTGCAAGCGCGAAGCCATCAACAGCTTCGGCGACGACGCGGTGTTGATCGAGAAGTACGTGCAGCGCCCGCGCCACATCGAGATCCAGGTATTCGGCGACACCCACGGCAACTACGTCTACCTGTTCGAGCGCGACTGCTCGGTGCAGCGCCGCCACCAGAAGGTGCTGGAAGAGGCTCCGGCCCCCGGCATGACCGAAACCCTGCGCCACCAGATGGGCGAGGCGGCCGTGGCCGCGGCCCGCGCCGTGAAGTACGTGGGGGCGGGCACGGTGGAATTCATCGTCGAACAGCCCGGTGGCTACGACGCCCCCGAGCAGATGAAGTTCTACTTCATGGAAATGAACACCCGACTGCAGGTGGAGCATCCGGTGACCGAGGCCATCACCGGCCTGGACCTCGTGGAGTGGCAGTTGCGTGTCGCCGCTGGCGAGCCGCTGCCGTTGCGACAGGAAGACCTGCGCATCCAGGGCCACGCCATCGAAGCCCGCATCTGCGCCGAGAACCCCGACAACAACTTCCTGCCAGCCACCGGCACGCTGCATGTGTATGGCCTGCCGCCGCACGTCACGTTCGAGCGCGCGCCCTGTGGTGTGCGTGTGGACTCGGGCGTGCGCCAGGGCGATGCCATCAGCCCCTTCTACGACTCCATGGTGGCCAAGCTCATCGTCCACGGCCGCACCCGGGACGAAGCACTTGCGCGCCTGGACAGCGCGCTGGCCCAGACCCACATCGTGGGCCTGACCACCAACGTGCAGTTCCTGCGCCATGTCACCACCAGTGCCTCGTTTGCGCAGGCCAAGCTCGACACCGCCCTGATTCCGCGCGAGTCGGAGGTGCTGTTCAAGCAGGACAAGGTGGGCCTGCCCTTCGCCACGGCAGCTCTGGTGGCGGACACCTTGCTGGCCGAAGCCGCGCAGGCCCGCACGGCCGACGCCAGCGGCTGGGTGGACCCCTGGGCCCAGCGCGACGGCTGGCATTCCCATGGCGATGCCGAGCGCACCTTTGCGCTGGAGTATGCGGGCGAGCCGCTGCAGGCACAGCTGACCACCGTGCACGGTGCGGGCAGCCTGCAACGCAGCCTGCAGGTCGCAGGCGCTAGCCACCCCTTGCAGTTCCGCGCCGCACCGGCTGGTGCCATCGAGGTGCAGCATGGTGCGCGCCGTGCGCTCGTGCATGTGTACCGAAATGGCGAGGTAGTCCAGGTATTCACTGCGCAAGGCGCTACAACTATCGTAGCGACTGACGTGCTGGCCCACGCCGGCGAAAGCGCTGGAGAAGGCGGCCGCCTCACGGCCCCCATGCCGGGCAAGGTGGTGTCCTTTGCCGTCAAGGCGGGTGATGCCGTCAAGAAGGGGCAGCCCCTGGCGGTCATGGAAGCCATGAAGATGGAGCACACCATTGCCGCCCCGGCTGACGGCGTGGTGGCCGAGTTGCTGTTTGCACCGGGTGACCAGGTCACCGAGGGCGCCGAACTGCTCAAGCTCACCGCCGCCTGAGCTGGCGTGGCGCAAACCGGGCCGTGCCCACAAGGCAAGGCCCTGCGGTCGCGGGAGAGGGGGCGGGAGCTGCCGCATTCGGTGGAAAATGCCGGCATGTCGACATTGCGCATTACCTATTGTTCGGCGGACATGGATGCCGCCAGCTGGATTCCGGGCCTGCAGGCGGCGATTCCCGGCGCCGAGGTCACTTTGTGGGAGCCGGGGGGCCCCCCGGCTGACTACGCTGTGGTCTGGAAGCCGCCGCAGCAACTGCTTGACGAGCAGGGCCCGCACCTCAAGGCCATCTTCAACACGGGTGCCGGGGTGGATGCCATCCTGAAACTGCGCCTGCCGCCCCATGTGCCCGTCATCCGTCTCGACGACGCCGGCATGTCGGTGCAGATGGCCGAGTACGTATGCCACGCCGTCATTCGCCACTTCCGGGAATTCGATGCCTATGACCGCGATACCGACAACGGCAAGTGGTCGTTCCGCAAGCCGCGCAGCCGCGCCGAGTTTCCCGTCGGCGTGCTGGGCCTGGGTGTGCTGGGCGAGCGCGTGGCCCGTACCCTGACCCAGTTCGACTTCCCGGTGAACGGTTGGAGCCAGACCCCGAAGGACATCAGCGGAGTGGCTTGCTACCACGGCAAGGCCCAGCTGAACGACTTCCTGGCAGCCACGCGCGTGGTCGTTTGCCTGCTGCCCCTCACCCCCGAGACCGAGAACATCCTCAACGCCGACACCCTGGGGCGGCTACAGTCGGGGGGCTATGTCATCAACGTGGCGCGTGGCGCCCACCTGGTGGACGCTGACCTCATTGCGCTCATCGACAGCGGCCACCTGGCCGGTGCCCAGCTCGACGTGTTTCGCACCGAGCCCCTGCCCAAGGGCCACCCGTTCTGGGCCCACCCGAAGATCGCCATTACCCCCCACACCTCGGCCCGCACCCTGCGCAGCGAGAGCATCGCCCAGATTGCCCGCAAGATCGAGGCGCTGGAGTGTGGTCAGGCCGTTGCTGGCGTGGTGGACATGGACCGTGGCTACTGATTCGCAAGCCTGGGCGACCGGGCTGGCGCAGCGCAGTTCGGTGCGGGCCTACACGCCGCAGCCGGTGGAGCCGAAACTGCTGGTACAGCTGTTGCAGGAGGCACGCCAAGCTCCCAGCGCCTCCAATCTGCAGCCTGGTGGCTTCGTGCAGGTGTGCGGAGACGTGCGGTCCGCGCTGAGTGCCGAGCTGGCGCAGTCCTACCTGGCCGGGGCGCCATGGGACGAAGACTACGTCTATTGCTCCGAGCCCCTGACGGCTGAACTGCAGCGCCGCCGTGTCGGCGCTGCGCGGGCCCTGTACGACAGCCTGGGCATTGCCCGCAGCGACCGTGCGGCGCGGGATGCGCAGTTCGCGCGCAACTTCCGCTTCTTCGATGCGCCGGTGGCGCTCGTTGTCACCATCGAGAGCCGATTCGGCAGCGGGGCCTACCTGGACTTGGGGCTACTGCTCCACGGCTTGATGCTCTCCGCCCAGGCCCACGGGCTCGCCACCTGCGCCATCGGTGCACTCGCGTGCTATCCCGACATCGTGCGCAGGCACCTGGGGCTGGGGGAGAGCACGCACATCGTGTGCGGTCTGGCACTGGGGTATGCCGACGCCGAGCACCCCGCCAACCGCACGCGCACCGAGCGCATTGGGCTGGACGAATTCTTCCGGGTCGTCGGCTAGTTCACAGCCAGCGCACCACGGTGGCCGCGCCGATGCCACCGGCTCCTGCCACTGCGGCCAGTCCATTCGCTCCGCCGCGCCCCTGCTGCTGCAGGTCGCCCAGTACCCGCACCAGCGCCATCGCTCCCGAAGCACCAATGGGGTGGCCGCGTGCAATGCCGCCACCGCGCCGGTTAACCGTATCGGTGGACAGCCCGAGGCCGCGGCAGAAGGCCAAGCCCTGCACGGCAAAGGCATCGTGCAGTTCCACCACATCCAGGGCTTGGGGGGAAGCGATGCCACTGCGCCGCAGTGCCTCATGGGCCGCGCTTTCCGCTGCCAGCAAGGGCATGGCCGGATCGGCCCCCACCGAGGCGCTCGCGACCCACTGTGCCCTGGCTTCGATACCCAGGCGTCGGGCAGCCATCGGGCTCATCAGCAGCACCAGCGCCGCGCCGTCTGCGCGGGGCGAGATGGCCAACGTGCTAACGGCGCAGTCCGCGCTCGTGGCCTCGGCGCTTCGGGCCTGCACGGGCAGGCGCGCGGCCATGGCTGCGCCCATGGCACGCGGGTAGGCGTCGTGTGCCAGGCCTGCGACTGGAACGATTTCTGCCGCCAAGGCCTCACGCTGGGCCAGGGCCTTGGCATGGCTCTCCAGCGCGTAGCGGTCCTGCTCCATTCGTGTGACACCCTCCGCGGCGGCATAGTCGGCGGCGGCCTGCAGCAGGTCGGGGTCCCGCGCGGGGTCAGGTGCAAAGGCTGGGCGCTCGTAGGGCACGGCGGGCTCATCGGGGCTCAGTGGGCGGTGCTGGCGGATCGGGGCACGCGACCAGGCCTCGGCCCCACCGGCAACCACCACCTGTGCCTGTCCGCTGGCGATCAGGCCGACACCTACGGCAACAGCATCGAGCCCAGCACAGCATTGCGTGTCGACCGACAGGGCGGCACAGCGGTCCGGCAAACCGGCTGCCAAGGCCAGCATGCGCGCCGGGTTGCCACCGGCCCCCAATGCATTGCCCAGCACCACGGCGTCGACCGCCTCGGGTGCGACACCGGCGCGCTGCAGCAGGGCCTGCAGTACCGGTGTGCCGATGTCGTGCGCCGCCAGCGCGCGGAACGCGCCGCCGTGGGGTGCCACGGCACTGCGCGCCCATGCTGCGATCAATGCCAGGGGCTCAGCCATGGAATCTCCTGCGGGGCCTGTCGGTGCTGGTCCAGCGCCAGGCCCAGGGCGCGGTGGTCGGTCTTGCCGCTGGCGGTGAAACGCCATTGCGTGGCCACCCACAGGTGCCGCGGCAGCTTGTAGGCTTCGAGCCGCGCGCGGCACCAAGCCTGCAGTGCCTGCAGGGAGGGGCGTTCGGTTGCAGCGTTGGCCCATTGCAGTACCGCCACCACCTGCACGCCGCGCGCGGCGTCGGGCAGGCCGTGCACCGATGCGCGCGCGATGGCCGGGTGGGCTTCAAGCACGGTTTCCAACTCTTCCGGGAACAGCTTCTTGGCCAAGGTGACCAGCATGCGGCTT
The DNA here is from genome assembly GCF_032337135.1 of Curvibacter sp. APW13. Classification (NCBI taxonomy): domain Bacteria; kingdom Pseudomonadati; phylum Pseudomonadota; class Betaproteobacteria; order Burkholderiales; family Comamonadaceae; genus Curvibacter; species Curvibacter sp. APW13. Next base: position 56,452 of record NZ_JAVXZZ010000006.1, read on the forward strand.
TCGCGCCCGGCCACGTGCAGGCGGCCTAGGGCGTCCAGGGTGCCGAGGTCGCGCACGCAGACCCAGTCGCCATCGCGCAGCGCGGCCGTGTGGTCATTGGCGTTGCCCACGTAGTCCATGAAGACCATGGGACTGCGCACGTAGATCAGCCCCTCGGGGCTGTCGGGGCTGGCGCCGCGTACGTCAATCTCCACCGTGGCAAAGGGTGTGCCTACCACGTCGTCGGGCAGGTCGGGCTGCGAGTCGGTCCAGGCAATGAAACTGGTTTCCGACGCACCGTAGAACTCGATGATGCGGGCCTGCGGAAACAGGGCCTGCAGCTCGGCCGTGCGCGCACGCGGCCAGCGCGCACCGCTGATCAGGATCAGCCGCGTGGCGGCAATGGGTGCCAGCTGGCGGTGCTGCGCCCATTCCAGCATCAGCAGCAGCTGGCTGGGCACGGCGACCAGGCAGGGGGTCTGGCCGCTGCGCAGGGTGTCCAGCGTGGCGGGGGCCGAAAACTGCTCCTGCACCACCACGCCCGCCCCGGTCCACAGACCCAGCAGCATGCCGAACAGGAACAGCGAATGGGAGTCGCGCCCCGGTGCCAGAATGGTCTGGCCTGCAGCACGCCCGAAGGTCTGCAGGCACAGGTCGAAACTTTCGGTCCAGGAACGGTGGTGGCGCCGAAAGCCCTTGGGCAGACCGGTACTGCCCGAGGTGAACCCGGTATAGAAGGGCGTCAGCGGCGTGGGGGGAGGGCAGTCGCAGGGGGCGGTGGGCAGCAGGCTCTGCACGGCTTGCAGCACGGCCGGTGGCCATAGTGGGTCACTGACTGCAGCGCAGCGTCCACTGGCAATGGTGCCCAGAAAAGCCACCAGGCGCTGCGGCAGTGGGGCGCGGGCGTCCTGCAGCACGGTGGCCGGGGCGCGCTGCTCTGCCAGGGCCTCGGCGTGGTCTTCCACGGCCTGGGCCAGCGTGGCAAAGTCCAGCTGACCGGCGTCGCTTTGGATGGCTGTTTGGCTACCCCGCTCCCGGGCCCAGCGCGCCAGGCGGCTGTGCACCAGCTCCGGGGTGGGCGCGGGCATCAGGCGCGTTGCTTGCCGAACTGCCAGTCGGGCAGACCGCGGGCCACCGTGTGGCAGACGGCAGCGGTCAGCACGCACTTGATCAGGTCACCGGGCACAAACGCAAGCGTGGCCAGAGCGGCCTTCTTCAGGTCCATGCCGGCAATGCCCATGAGGCCGAGTACGCCGCTCACATGCACTACCAGCAAACCGCCCACCAGCGAGGCCACAAAGGCGCTGCCAGCCACCGTGCGGGGCGAATCCGTGGGCAGCATCTGCATCACCAGGCCCGTGACGAGCGCGCCAATGGGGAAGGCCAGCAGGTAGCCGGCGGAGGGTGCCATAAACACGCCCAGACCCCCGCGTCCGCCCGAGAGCAGAGGCAGGCCCATGGCCACGGCGGCGAGGAACAGCGCCAACGCCTGCAGCGCCAGGCGCGGGCCCAGCAGGCAACCGGCCAGCATCACGCCCAGGGTCTGCATGGTGATCGGTACGCCAAAGGGCAGGTCGATCTTGGGGATGAGGCCCAGCACGGCCATCAGGGCGGCAAACAGTGCTACGAGGGCGATCGATTGGTTGCGGGTACGGGTCATGGTCTTGTGGTCTTCCAACGGGTGAAACAAGTTGACGTTTACGTCAACGTTAATTGTCGCAGAGGCTGGCCTGCGACTGGCTGACAGCAACGTACGGGCGCGGGTCAGTCGCCCAGGCGGAGGTCGAGTGTATCGGCAACGCGCCGGGCGGTCTGCAGCATCTGGATGGTCAGTGGTGCCAGCAGGCGAAAGCCGCCGGGCTTGCCGGTGCGCAGGCGGTGGGCGTCGTCCAGCCGGCTCCAGACCACGAAGAAATGCTCGATGAAGCGCAGCATCAGCGCCATGCCCAGCGCGAACCGCTCGGTGCGCAGGCCTACATGCTGCAGCGGTTGCAGCACCCGCTCCAGCACGGCTTGCAGCGCGGCGCTGCGGGTGGTCAGCGTCAGGGCAATGCCCAGCACGGTGGCACTCGCCATGCGCAGCACGCTGACCACGCCCACCAGGGGTTCGCCGAAGAGGGCATGGAAGCCCAGCACCAGTGCGCTGGCGATGAGCAGGGCGCGGATCAGGCGCAGCCCGTGCGCCATGGAACGCCCCAGGGACAGGTAGAGCAGGCAGGCCAATCCGAACGCGATACCCAGCCATGCAGGGGAGGAAAGCCAGAAGATGCCCGTGCCCAGCACCAGCAGGGCTGCGAGCTTCCAGCCGGCGCCGATGCCGTGCAGCCAGGTGCGGTGTTCGCTGTAGAGGCTGCCCATGGGTCAGCTGACGGTGGCGGTGCGGTCGGCGATGCGCTGGCGCACATCGGCCCGGTAGGCGGCGCAGACGGCCGCGGGGCGGCCATCGGCACGCACGCGGCCCTTGTCGAGCCAGACCACGCGGTCGAAGTCGTGCAGGTGCTCCAGCAGGTGGGTGGAGACGATGATCGGCTGCGGCACACGCGCCATGTCCTCGTGCAGCAGCGCCTGGCTAGGCAGGTCCAGGCTGGCAAAGGGCTCGTCCAACAACACCAGGGACGGGCTGCTCAGCAGGATGGCCAGCCAGCACACATGCTGGCGCTGGCCCTGGCTCAGGCTGTTGACCGAACGATCCGCCCAATCCTGCAGGCCGCGCGTGTCAAGAAAGCTGCGGGCCTGCCCAATGGCGTCGCGACGCGGTGTGCCGGTGGCGGTCAGCCCCAGTGCCAGCTCTTCCTCCACCGTGGGGAAAATGATCTGGTCGTCGGGGTTCTGGAACATCATGCCCACGCAGTTGGGCTTGCGGGTGTTGATGCGAAAGGCCTCCTCGCCCTGCACCGTGACACTGCCGGTCTGGGGTGCATCGAGACCGCAGGCCAGGCGAAACAGACTGCTCTTGCCCGCACCGTTGTCGCCAATGAGGCCGATGCGGCGTTCGTTCAGGTGCAGGGTCAGGCCGTCAAACACCAGGGTGGTGCCGCGGGTCAGCCCTGCGTTGGTAAAGCTCAGCAAAGCGGGCGCCCTTTGGGTCATGCAGGAAAGTACGTAAATATACCAATGGGCCGCGGTGGCTTGCGGTTCGCGGTTTAATCGCAGGATTGCCAATGGAGTGAATCCGCCATGCCTTTGCCTACCCGTGTCAAGTTGGTCGATGTCGGTCCGCGCGACGGACTGCAGAACGAAAAGCAGCTCATCCCCGCCGCCACCAAGATCGAACTGGTGCATCGCCTGCAGGATGCGGGCCTGACCGAAATCGAAGTTACCAGCTTCGTTTCACCGAAGTGGGTTCCGCAGATGGGCGACAACGCGGAGGTGATGGCCGGGCTGCAGCGCAAGCCCGGTGTGCGCTACTCGGTGCTCACCCCCAACCTCAAGGGCTTCGAAGCGGCGGTGTTGACCAAGCCTGACGAGATTGTGGTGTTCGGTGCGGCCAGTGAAGCCTTCAGCCAGAAGAACATCAACTGTTCCATCGCCGAAAGCATCGAGCGCTTCGCCCCGGTGGTGGAAGCGGCCAAGGCCGCGGGCATCTTTGTGCGCGGCGCCATGAGCTGCACCGTGGGCTGCCCCTACGAAGGCGACATCGCCCCCGAGCGCGTAGGCTACCTGGCCGGGCTGATGAAGGGCATTGGCGTGCAGCATGTGGGCGTGGCCGACACCATCGGAGTGGGCACCCCGCTGAAGGTGGCACGCGCCGTGGAGGCCACGCTGCAGCACTATGGCGTGGACGAAATTTCCGGCCACTTCCACGACACCTATGGCCAGGCCCTGGCCAACACCCTCATGTGCCTGCAGATGGGCATCTGGCAGTACGACACCTCGATCGCGGGCCTGGGCGGCTGCCCCTATGCCAAGGGCGCCACGGGCAACGTGGCCACCGAAGACGTGGTTTACCTATTGCACGGCATGGGCATCGAAACCGGCATTGACCTGGACAAGCTGCTGGATGCGGGTGCGTTCATCAGCGAGGCCCTGGGGCGCAAGCCCAACTCCCGCGCGGCTAACGCCTTGCTGACAAAGCGATTGGGATAAGCATGTGTGGCGCGGAATTGACCAACTTGCCTGAGGGCGTGCGGCGCGTCGCTGCGTACCTGCAGTCGCACGACCATCCCCACGGCCCGCGCATGCTCGACGACGCCGCGCGTACCGCGCAACAGGCGGCTGACGCGCTGGGCATCGATGTGGGCCAGATTGCCAAGAGCATCATCTTTCGCCGTGTGCAGGACGATGCCGCGGTGCTGGTCATCACTTCGGGCGACAAGCGGGTGGACGAGAAGAAGGTCGCCGCCCTGGTGGGTGACCTGGGCCGGGCCGACGCCAGCTTCGTCAAGGCCAAGACGGGGTTTTCGATTGGCGGTGTGGCGCCCGTGGCCCATGCCAGCACCGGCGTGGTGCTGATCGACCGCGAGCTGTTCCGGTTCAGTGAAATCTGGGCAGCGGCGGGGCACCCGCATGCCGTTTTCGCGTTGACGCCTGCGCAGCTGGAGAAGATGACCGGGGCACCGGTGGCGGAGGTTGTTGTATGACGGATGCTATTAAATTGCTAGCTTCCCGCGCAAATGCGGCGCGGGCCTACAGGCAAAACGTGCCTTCGCCTTGCGTTTCGGTGTGCCGCATGGACGAGCGCAGCGGCCTGTGCCAGGGCTGCCTGCGCACCATCGACGAGATCCGGGCCTGGAGCACCAGCGACGACGCTACCCGTCGCCAGATCTGGACCACCATCGAACAGCGCGCACGTGGCGTCGTAAGCGGGCAGATCGCATGAAGCAGATCACTTTCTACCTGGACTTCATCTCGCCCTACGCCTACCTGGCGTTCGAGCGCCTGCCGGTGGCGCTGGAAGGGCTGAGCTACGCCGTGCGCTACAAGCCCATCCTGTTTGCCGCGCTGCTCAAGCACCATGGCCAGTTGGGTCCGGCCGAGATTGCGCCCAAGCGCGACTGGACCTACCGCCAGGTGCTGTGGCAGTCGCAGCAGTTGGGCATTCCGCTGGACCTGCCGGTAAGCCACCCCTTCAACCCCCTGGCGCACCTGCGCCTGGCGGTGGCCTGTGCAGACAGCGGCGAACCCAACCGCTATGTGACCGAGACCGTATTCCGCCACGTCTGGCTGGGTGGTCATGAAGCCACCGATGCGCAGCGTCTGCAGCAGTTGCAGGCGCTTCTGGCCCCGGCGCGCGAGCCCATTGATGCCACGGTGAAGGCCCAGCTCAAGGCCCACACCGACGAGGCCTTGGCGCGCGGTGTGTTCGGCGTGCCCACTTTCGCGGTGGACGACAAGCTGTTCTGGGGGCTGGACGCTCTGCCCATGCTGCGTGCCTACCTGGAAGGCAGCGATGCCGCCTGGTTCGACGGCCCCTGGCACGCCGCTGCAAGCGTGGCGCAAGGCATACGGCGTTGAATGGCACTGGGGCGCTGAACCGGCGCGTGACCGGCATGCACCGCATGCTGCGCGCGGCCAGCCCCCAAGCGCCATGCCCAATGCCTTCAACTTTTCCGCCTCCCCGTTCGACTGCCTGACGCGCGACGAGCAGCGCCTGGTGCGCGACAACGTCGATGTGGCCTACTTCCCACGCGGCGCCACGGTGCTGGACCGCGGTGCCACGCCCGACCACCTGTATGTGCTGATCAAGGGTTTTGTCACCCAGTACGACGGCGAGGACGTCGTGACCACCTACGGCCCGGACGACAGCTTTGACGGCCGCTCGCTGATGGCGGGCAAGGTGGGCAACCGCTTCGTCGCCACCGAGGAGGTGGTGGCCTACCAGTTGGCGAAGAAGGCCGTTACCGACCTGATCGCCTCCAACGCCAGTTTTGGCGCGCTGCTATTTGCGGAGCTGAGCGACAAGCTCCAGTCCATCGCGGCGCGCAAGAGCCAGCACGAGGTCGAGTCGCTGACCATGGCCCGTGTGGACGAGGCCTTCATCCGACCGGCCATCTTTGTGGAGCCGCAGACCGACATCCTGGCGGTGGTGCGCTTGCTGCAGGAGCAGCGGGCATCGAGCGTGCTGGTGCGCGGCGCACAGCCGGACGCACCCATGGGTATCTTCACGTCCACCATGGTGCAGAAAGCCGTGCTCGACGGACGCCCCTTGGACCGATTGCCGGTGGCCGAGCTGGCGAACTTCGCGGTCATCACCGTGCGGCCTTCCGACCAGCTGGGCGAGGCCATGGCCAGCATGCTGCGCCACCGCGTGCACCGCGTGGTGGTGCAGGACGGGGACACCATCCACGGCGTGCTCGAAGCCCTGGACCTGTTCAGCTACATGGCGAACCAGTCGCACCTGATCACCGAGCGCATCGAGGAGGCGCGTGACCTCGACGGCCTGAGCCAGGCCGCGGCCCAGATCACGCGCATGATCGCCTCGATGTACCGCAGTGGCACCCGCGTGCACCTCATTGCCACCTTGGTGCAGCAGCTCAACGCCCGCCTGTTCGAACGCGCCTGGCAGCTCATCGCGCCGCCGGAACTGGTGGCCAACAGCTGCCTGTTCGTCATGGGCAGCGAAGGGCGTGGCGAGCAGCTGCTCAAGACCGACCAGGACAACGGACTCATCCTGCGTGACGGCTATGAGCCGCCGCCTCAGCTCGACATGCTGTGCGTGCGTTTTTCCGAGGCGCTCAAGGGCTTCGGTTACCCCGTGTGCCCGGGCGGCATCATGGTGAGCAACCCGGCTTGGCGCGGCGACGTGACCCGTTTCACCCGCACCACGCGGCAGTGGCTGCTGCTGCCCAGCGAAGAGGGGCTGATGAACCTGGCCATCTTCATGGATGCCCACGCCGTGTGCGGCGATGCGAGCCTGCTGGCGCAGGTGCAGTCCGCCTTGATGCAACTGGCCACCGACAACGACGCCACGCTGGCGCGGTTTGCCTCCGCCATCGACGCCTTTTCCAGCAGCACCGGCTGGTGGAACCGCCTGCTGGGGCTGGACACCGTGGAGCACCTGAACCTGAAGAAGGAAGGCATCTTCCCGCTGGTGCATGGCGTGCGCAGCCTGGCGCTGGCCCACCACATCACTGCCACCAGCACCGAAGCGCGGCTCAACGCCCTGGTGGAGCAGGGCCACCTGGCGGCCGACATGGCGGCCGACCTGAATGAGAGTCTGCAGTTCTTCATGGGGCTCAAGCTCAAGGCCGGGTTGCTGGAGCTGGACACCGACAAGCCGGTGTCGGGCACGGTGGACGTGGCCCAGCTCAGCAGCCTGGACCGCGACCTGCTGAAAGACACGCTGGGCGTGGTGAAGCGCTTTCGCACCCTGCTGCGCCAGCGCTTCCGGCTGGACGTGGTGTCGTGAGCACCTGGCTGTCGCCCTGGCGCGCGCTCAAGCGCGAGTGGCTGCTCTACCACCTGGGCCTGCCCGAATTCCGCTTCATGTTCGACGTGCCCCCGCCCAACGAGTGGGTGTCGCTGGACTGCGAGACCACCGGGCTGAACGTTCGCAGCGACGAGATCATCTCCATCGGTGCGGTGCGCATCGTCGGCAACCGCATCCTGACCAGCGAGCGCCTGGAGCTGCTGGTGCGCCCAGAGAAAGGCGTGTCGGCCGAGAGCGTGCGCATCCACCGCCTGCGCGAGCAGGACGTGGCCCAGGGCCTGCCCATCGACGAGGCCATGAAGCGCCTGATGCACTTCATCGGCAGCCGCCCGCTGGTGGGCTACTACCTCGAATTCGACGTTGCCATGATCAACCGCGCCCTGTTTCCCCTGCTGGGCATGGGCCTGCCGCAACCGCAGGTGGAGGTGTCGAGCCTGTACTACGACTACAAGTTCCGCCAGCTACCCAACTACCAGCAACAGGGCAACGCCAACATCGACCTGCGTTTTGCCACGCTCATGGACGACCTGGGCTTGCCGCAACGCGATGCGCACGATGCGCTCAATGACGCGGTGATGGCGGGGCTGGCGTTCATCAAGTTGAGGGAGTTGCGGGGGGAGTAGGGGCGTGGGCCCCAAGGTTCGGGCTGGTGCGTCTGGAGTGGCTCCACGGTATGATCCAGCCGTATTTCCCAGTTGGAGAAGACCCATGAAGCCGTCCATGGCGCTGCAAGCAAACCGTGCTGCCATCCGTGCCGTGGTGGAGCGTCACCGCGCACGCAACGTCCGGGTTTTTGGCTCCGTGCTTCGCGGTGAGGACCAGGACGGTAGTGACCTGGATATCCTGATCGACCCGACGCCTGAAACGACGATGTTCGATATTGGGGCGATTCGGCATGAATTGTTGCAGCTGCTTGGCGTGCCCGTCGATGTACTGACCCCGAATGCCCTTCCGGACTCCTTTCGAGCCCAGGTCATAACGGAGGCACGCCCGGTATGACCCGTGACGCCCAGCGCTTGGTCGATTACCTGGGGCACATTCTGGAAGCGATTGAGCGCATCGAGCATTACGTTGCCGACATGGACGAAATGGGTTTTTTGGGCAACAAACTCGTCCAGGACGCGGTGATTCGCAACTTCGAGATCCTGGGCGAGGCGAGCAACAATATCGAGAAGCGCTTTCCCGAGTTCGTGGCTGCGCATCCGGAGTTGCCGCTAGCTTCCGCATACCAGATGCGCAACGCCCTCGCACATGGCTACTTCAAGGTGGATTTCGAAATTCTTTGGAAGACCATCCATCGCGAACTGCCTGGTCTGCACGCACAGATCCGCGAGGCGCGAGCCGCGTTGGATGGAGCTGGGGCTCCGTGAGCGGGGTGCGGGCCTGAATTGTCGAAGCCTTTGCTTGGTGCGCGCAGCGCTGCAGGCCGGGTCTCGGCATGGCGGGCGAGGCATGTCGGGATGTGCGCCCGACAGCGCACTCACTTTCTCGAAACCCGCAAAGCGGGTTTTCTCTTGCTCGCCAATGGCGTGCTATGCACGCGGAGCTTGCTCACTTCGCGCAGCGAAGTTACGCAAGCACCAAAGTAAGCAAAGAGAAGGCGAGCCGGATGCGTCGGCCCTGCGGGCTCACTGCGTTGCTCGCGCGGGGCGGGAGGCGCGCAAACTCGCCTGCGGCTCAAACAGCGCGCGCCTCTTCATCCGCCCCACCCTGCGCTACTCGACTCCGCATGACGGCGTGGGATACCCCACGTGCCTTCCCTCATCACTGAGCAGGGACATTTCTTGAAGGAGTTCCGAAGGTCGAACAATCCTCACACTACTAGCAATCTTGCTTTTGGCGAAAACTCGTTGCAATTTGAAGTCAAGTGTGAGAAGGAACGAGCACGTGGCAACTTCTGCACTCCAAAGATGAAACGCATCTAGCAGTTGATTCCGATTGGGTGGCTTTGTTGCGCCCTGATAAGCCCCACACGCGCGCTGAAGTTCTTGGAAACGGGCATTTCGGATACCTGTAAGAAATCGCATTTGTTCTTCTGCGCCATTGATGCTCCCGCCCCCCATGACACGCGCATAGGCAAACGGGATGTCAGCAAGCACCCGGATCGGCGCACCATAGAATTTGCCGGCTTCGCTATCTAAGTTTGGCAAGCCCCACGTTTCATACAGTCCTTCCGCCGTTTGAACGAAGTTGAGGGTTCCGATCTTGCCAGCTTGCGCTACTTCGGGAAGCAAGTCTGCTTCCGAGCGGAGCTCTGCGTTCATGATGTGATCATTTGGATTGATCGTTACGTTGTCGTGGACGACTGTCTGAATGCTCAAGGGTCCCCATTGGAGTTGAATCTCCCGCGGTTTAAATCGGCGCAGCTCGGTCGCAGCGAACTTCAGAACGTTACTGTCGATGTAGACAAGCGTTGACATGCAGGTTGCTTTGATTTCTATGAATTCATGAATGTCGGCTTGCGCAAATAAGAAATACCAAACTCAAACAATACCACTCGCGCCGAGCGAAGCGATGGCGCGTGACCCTCCCACATCCCCTTCTGGCTGCGCCGAGGAGCGCAGCAGGCGCTGGGTCAAGGGGCGCGCGCTGTTTGAGCCGAAGGCGAGTTTGCGCGACCCCCAGCGGCTGCGAGTACCGCAGGTTGCCCGGAGCGTAGCGGAGGGACGCAGACAGTGCGGTCGCCTTCTCTTTGCCTTCTTTCTTTTGGCGAAGCAAGAGAAAGAAGGTCGCCCGCCGGGGCGAGACCCGGCCTGCAGCGCCGCAAGCGCAAACACCGCGTCCCAAAGAAGCCAAGTGCCATTTCAGCCCGCAGCCCTCAAAAAAATTGCGTAACCAGCTACATAATCCATAGCGCCAATAAAAAACCGGGCAGCAGCCCGGTTCTCTGTGGAAGTGGCCGCACAAGGCAGCCAAAGTGCAAGTCAGCCTCAGTGGCCAGACGCTCCAGACGCGCCGTACCCCGTTTCCGACCGCACTTGCTGCGCCGCAAAGGCCGCCCGCTCCTGGGCCGCATTGGCGCTGCGGTCGAGGATGGAGAACAGCCACACGCCCACGAAGCCGATGGTCATGGAGAACAGCGCTGGTGAGCTGTACGGGAACCAGGCCGAGCCCTTGGGGTAACCCAGGGTTGCTTCCCACACCGAGGGGCTCACGATGGTCAAGCCCACGGAGGAGATCAGGCCCAGGAAGCCGCCGATGACGGCACCCTTGGTGGTGCAGTCTTTCCACAGCACGGACATGAACAGCACCGGGAAGTTGGCGGAGGCCGCGATGGCGAAGGCCAGCGACACCATGAAGGCGATGTTCTGCTTCTCGAACGCGATACCGAGGGCCACGGCAATCACACCCAGCGACAGGGTGGTGATGCGCGACACCTTGAGTTCGGCAGCCGAGTCGGCCTTGCCGCCCTTGATGACGGTGGCGTAGATGTCGTGCGACACGGCCGATGCACCGGAGAGCGTGAGGCCTGCCACCACGGCCAGGATGGTGGCGAAGGCCACGGCCGAGATGAAGCCGAAGAACACGTTGCCGCCGACGGCCTTGGCCACCAGCACCGCTGCCATGTTGGCCGAGCCGCCGCCGCCCTTGATGATGCCCTTGGCCGTGTCGGCAAACTCGGGGTTGGTCAGCACCAGGGTGATGGCGCCGAAGCCGATGATGAAGATCAGCACGTAGAAGTAGCCGATCCAGGTGGTGGCCCACAGCACCGACTTGCGGGCTTCCTTCGCATCCGGCACGGTGAAGAAGCGCATGAGGATGTGGGGCAGGCCGGCGGTACCGAACATCAGCGCCATGCCGAAGGAGATGGCGGAGATCGGGTCCTTGATGAAGCCGCCCGGGCCCATGATGGACAGGCCGGTCTTGGCGGGGTCCATGGCGTTGGCCTTGGCCAGTTCGGCGGCTGCCGCTGCGGCAGCATCCGGCGTGGCGGCCGCCGCAGCGGCCGCGGTGGCCGCGGCAATGGCGGCTTCCTTGGCGTTGCCCGCGATCAGGCTTTTCACTTCCACGCCCTTGGCGAACAGGGCCTCGGGGCTGAAGCCGAACTGCGACAGCACCATGAAGGCCATGAAGGACACGCCGGCGAGCAGCATGACGGCCTTGATGATCTGCACCCAGGTGGTGGCAGTCATGCCGCCGAACAGAACGTACACCATCATCAGCGCGCCGACGATGACCACGGCCATCCAGTAGTCCAGACCGAACAGCAGCTTGATGAGCGAACCGGCACCCACCATCTGCGCGATCAGGTAGAAAGCCACGACCACCAGCGTGCCGGAGGCCGCGAAGATGCGGATGGGCTTTTGCTGGAAGCGGTAGCCGGCCACGTCGGCAAAGGTGAACTTGCCCAGGTTTCGCAGGCGCTCGGCCATCAGGAACGTGATGACGGGCCAGCCCACCAGGAAGCCGATGGAGTAGATCAGGCCGTCATAGCCCGAAGCCATCACGGAGGCGGAAATGCCCAGGAAGGAGGCCGCCGACATGTAGTCGCCGGCAATGGCCAGGCCGTTCTGGAAGCCGGTGATGCCGCCACCGGCGGTGTAGAAGTCCGCAGCCGACTTGGTCTTGGCGGCGGCCCACTTGGTGATGTACAGCGTGGCCAGCACGAACACGCTGAACATGACGATGGCAGTCCAGTTGGTGGCCTGCTTTTCCACCTGGCCCAGGTCGCCACCGGCGGCAAAGGCTGCGCCCGCGGTCAGGCTGGCCAGCAGGGCCAGTGCGAGGGATTTGAAATGCTTCATTTGTTCACGTCCTTCAGGATCTCGGCGGTCAGGTCGTCAAACTCGCTGTTGGCGCGGCGCACGTAGATGGCCGTGATGACGATGGTGAAGATGATCACGCCCATGCCGAGGGGAACGCCCACGGTAGTCACACCGGAACCGATGGGGGTGGCCAGGAACGGCTTGTTGAACGCGATGAGGGCGATGTAGCCGTAATACACGACCAGCATCAGGATCGTCAGCAGCCAACCGAAGCTGCTGCGCTTGGCGCGCAGTTGCCGGTACTTGGGATGGCTCTGGATCTTGTCTACCACGGGGTCACTCATGGGAAGTCCTTCTGGGTTGTTGAATGGAGAGAAAGGTGCCTGCGCTAGCAAAACAATTGCATTCTGTAAATCCGTTCTGACCCACCCCTTACGTAATACCGGCGTAAGTATTTGCTATGGATCTGGAAGCGCTTGGTGCGGTGCCGGTTGCAATTTCCAACCTATCGGAAACCCTTAGGACTTGAGCTGCCTCAAGTCCCCAAAACCCCAAGATTTTTCACAACAAGAAATGGGCTCTAGGGGTAAGTGCTAGGCCTGTAAGCACGCATTCAGATTGGGTGACGCGCGCCCCTGAATCACGTCAGAAACGCGTCAGTGGCGACTTTGATAGTTCGCCCCAAGTCCTGTTGGAACGGACCCATAACCATTTTTTAGGAGACACAGACTATGGCAACTGCAGCCGCACGTCCGATGACCGCCGAAGAAAAGAAAGTGATCTTTGCTTCGTCGCTCGGTACGGTTTTTGAGTGGTACGACTTCTACCTGTACGGTTCCTTGGCGGCCATCATCGCCAAGCAATTCTTCAGCGGTCTTGACGAAGGCTCGGCCTTCATCTTCGCGCTGCTGGCATTTGCTGCCGGCTTCATCGTGCGCCCCTTCGGCGCACTGGTGTTCGGCCGCCTGGGCGACATGATCGGACGCAAGTACACCTTCCTGGTGACCATCCTGATCATGGGTCTGTCGACCTTCATCGTGGGTATCCTGCCCAACTACGCTTCCATCGGCGTGGCCGCTCCGGTCATCCTGATCGGCCTGCGCTTGCTGCAGGGCCTGGCCCTCGGCGGTGAATACGGTGGTGCCGCCACCTACGTGGCCGAACATGCCCCCCAGGGCAAGCGCGGTGCCTACACTGCCTGGATCCAGACCACCGCCACCCTGGGCCTGTTCCTGTCGCTGATGGTGATTCTGGGTACCCGTACTGCCATCGGTGAAGACGCCTTTGCCGATTGGGGCTGGCGTGTGCCGTTCATCGTGTCCATCCTGCTGTTGGGCATCTCGGTGTACATCCGCCTGAGCATGAACGAATCGCCTGCCTTCCAGAAGATGAAGGCCGAGGGCAAGACCTCCAAGGCGCCCCTGTCCGAGTCCTTCGGCCAGTGGAAGAACCTCAAGATCGTGATTCTGGCCCTGATCGGTCTGACCGCTGGCCAGGCCGTGGTCTGGTACTCCGGCCAGTTCTATGCCCTGTTCTTCCTGACCCAGGCCCTGAAGGTGGACGGCGCTACCGCCAACATCATGGTCGCGATCTCGCTGATCATCGGCACACCGTTCTTCATCGTGTTCGGTTCGCTGTCCGACAAGATCGGCCGCAAGCCCATCATCCTGGCGGGCTGTCTGCTGGCTGCCGTGACCTACTTCCCGGTGTTCCGCGCCCTGACCGAAGCCGCCAATCCGGACCTGGCCAAGGCCCAAGCCGCCGCCAAGGTGACCGTGACCGCCGACCCGGCCGAGTGCTCGTTCCAGTTCAACCCCACCGGCACCAAGAAGTTCACTTCCAGCTGCGACATCGCCAAGCAGCGTTTGGCCGGTGCTTCCGTGTCCTACGAGAACGTGGCTGCTCCTGCCGGCACCCCTGCCGTCATCAAGGTCGGTGAGACTGTGGTGAACGTGAAGTACAGCGCCGAAGACATCGCCGCAGCCAAGGCCAAGGCCGAAGCCAAGGTGGCTGAGCTCTCCGCTGCCAACCCCGTCGACCAGAAGGCTGTGGACGCTGCCAAGAAGACCGTGGCTGACCTCAGCAACGAGAAGACCGCCGGTGGTGCCCTGCTGGGTGCCAACCTGAGCGCCGCCCTGAAGGCTGCAGGCTACCCTGCCAAGGCTGACATGGCCAAGTTCGACAAGGTCAAGGTCATCATCATCCTCACCTACCTGGTGATCCTGGTGACCATGGTGTACGGCCCCATTGCCGCCATGCTGGTGGAAATGTTCCCGACCCGCATCCGTTACACCTCCATGTCCTTGCCCTACCACATCGGTAACGGCTGGTTCGGCGGCCTGCTGCCCACCACCGCCTTCGCGATCGTGGCCCAGACCGGCAACATGTACAACGGCCTGTGGTACCCCATCATCATCGCGGCTGCTACCGTGGTGATCGGTGGCCTGTTCATCAAGGAAACCAAGGACGTGGACATCTACGCCAACGACTGATTCGAGTTCAAGTGAGTGAACGGTGCCTGCGGTACAGTGGTACCCAGGCACATTGACAGGCCCTCTCCCCCAGGGGGCCTTTTTTCTTAGTGAAGGAAGATGGGTATGTGGAAAATTGCATTGGGTTTTGTCGTGTTTGCCGGCTTGGCTTTGTTCATCCTGATGAAGAGCGGCGGCGACATCGACATGAGCGGCGAGAAGCATGGCGCTGAAGCCACACACGCCGAACCCGCCAAGGCAGCGCCTGCCGCAGCGTCGGCACCTGCCGCTGCTGCCCCTGCGTCGGCTGCCAGCCAGTGACCGGATCGTGACCCCGGCCATGGCTGGGGTCTGCCCTAGTAGGCACCGGCCTGTGGGCGGGTTCTAATGCCCCGTTGTGATGGTTTTCTTTCGTTGGTCCACCGCATGAAATACACCAAGACCGATGCCGGGCAGCTGGCGTTCAAGCAACGTTCGCCACAGATCTCGGCGCGCCAGCGCTCCATGTTCATCCTGTTCGACGGCAACAAGACCGCCGAGCAGGTGCTGGCCGCCACGGCGGGCATGGGCGGGTGCCAGGCCGACATCGATGCCCTGGTCGAGAACGGCTTCCTGGCATTGCTGCCGGGCTCCGACAAGGCGGCCAAGTCCGCCGGATCTGCCCCCGCCGCACCTGCCGATGCCTCGCCTGCTGAAGAGGCTTCTGCTGCCTCTGGCCGCTCCGACCAGGAGCGCTACCTCGAAGGCATGAAAGTGGCCACCCAGATTACCTCGGCCTTGGGGCTGCGCGGGTTCCGGTTGAACCTCTCGGTCGAGGCCGCGGGCAACGTGAAAGACCTGCTCGAACTGCTGCCCAAGATCGAGGCGGCCGCAGGGGCAGAAGCCTGCAAGCCGCTGCGCGCTGCGCTCAAGGGCTAAGACGCACCGCGCGGCACGGGCCGCAGCAGCCCGGTCGGCCCAACGGGCGTTGATATACTGGATGTTTGTACAGCTTGTGCATGACCTTGGGATTCCCGGGGCCATGCGCCTGTCACTACCATCTTCGCTCCCTTTCTGGCCGACCGTACCATGACACAAGGCACCATCCGCATCCGCGGAGCGCGACAACACAACCTCAAGAACCTCGACCTCGACATCCGCACGGGGGAGCTTACGGTCGTCACCGGCCCCAGCGGCTCGGGCAAGTCCAGCCTGGTGTTCGATACCCTGTACGCCGAAGGTCAGCGCCGCTACGTCGAAACTTTTTCCGCCTACGCCCGCCAGTTCCTCGACCGCATGGACAAGCCGGCGGTCGACCGGGTGGACGGCGTGCCGCCAGCCATTGCCATCGACCAGACCAACCCGGTGCGCTCCAGCCGCTCCACCGTGGGCACGATGACGGAGCTCAACGACCACATCAAGCTGCTCTATGCCCGCGCCGCCAACCTGTTCGACCGCGACACCGCCGAGCCGGTGCAGCACGACACGGCGCAGAGCATCTACGCCGAGTTGCTGCGCCGGGCGAAACAGGAAGACGATCCGAGGTTGGTACTGACCTTCCCGGTCGAACTGCCCGCCGGTACCACGGGGGAGGAAGTGCAGCAGTGGCTGCTGGCCAGCGGCTTTACCCGGGTGCAGGCCGAGCGCGAACTCACGCGCACCCTCACCACGCCCGAGAAGGGCAAGACCAAGGCGGAAACCGTCACCGTCAAGGTGCTCGACGTGGTAGCAGACCGCTTCCGCATCGCCAACGTGGAGCAGGCCCGCGCGCTGGAGGCCATCGAGGTGGCCCTGAAGCGCGGCAGTGGTCGGCTCAACGTCTATGTGCAAAAAGAGGCTGTATCCCAGGAAAATGCTGCGCAGGCAGCTACAGAAAGCATAGCGACTGCCGAGCCCACCATCTGGCGCTTCTCCACGGGATTGCACTGCCCGCACAGTGACCTGCGCTACGCCGACCCGGTGCCCAGCATGTTCAGCTTCAACTCGGCCGTGGGCGCCTGCGAAGCTTGCCGCGGCTTCGGGCGCGTGGTGGGTGTGGACTACGGCCTGGTCATTCCCAACGACAAGCTCACGCTGCGTGCCGGAGCCATCAAGCCCATGCAGACCCCGGCCTGGGCCGAGTGCCAGGATGACCTGATGCGCCATGCCGAGGCCGCAGGCATTCCGCGCGACACGCCCTGGTACAAGCTCACACCAGAGCAGAAACACTGGGTGCTCAAGGGTTCGCCGCATTGGAATGGCAAGTGGAACCAGCAGTGGTACGGCGTGGACCGCTTCTTCGAGTACCTGGAGAGCAAGGCCTACAAGATGCACATCCGCGTGCTGCTGTCCAAGTACCGCAGCTACACCGAGTGCCCCACCTGCGGCGGTGCGCGGCTGAAGACCGAGAGCCTGCTGTGGCGGGTCGGCACCAAGGCGCAGGCCGATGCCGTGTTGGCGCCTTCCAAGCGCTTCATGCCTTCCGGGGTGAAGTGGTCGCGGGATCAGCTGGAGGCGCTGCCGGGGCTGTGTCTGCATGACCTGATGTTGCTGCCGCTGGATCGGCTCAAACGGTTCTTTGATTCGCTGGATGTTGGTGAAGCTTTTGTGGAACTCGCTGCGGGGGAGTCGGGTACGCCGACGGTTTTGAACGCCCTCAGCGTCCAGCAGACGTGGGGGTGGGGGCTGGGGCCGATTTCTGCTCGCAGCATGAGGCCCCGGCCCCCACCCCTGCGGCTGCGGGTCAAGGCACGAATGCGCCTTCCAAATCGGAGGCCGATGCCAAAACCCTGAAGCTGCTGTTGGATGAAATCCGCACCCGACTCAAATACCTCAGCGAAGTCGGCATCGGCTACCTCACGCTCGACCGCCAGAGCCGCACCCTCAGTGGCGGCGAAGTGCAGCGCATCAACCTCACCACCGCGCTGGGCACCTCGCTGGTCAACACCTTGTTCGTGCTGGACGAGCCCAGCATTGGCCTGCACCCGCGCGACATGAACCGCATCGTGCAGGCCATGCAGCGCCTGCGCGACGCGGGCAACACCCTGGTGGTGGTGGAGCACGACCCGGCCGTCATGCTCGCTGCCGACCGCATGATCGACATGGGCCCCGGCCCCGGCGAGCGCGGCGGCAGCATCGTGTTCGACGGCACCACCGAAGCCCTGAAACGCACCGATACCCTCACCGGCGCCTACCTCGGCGGGCGCAAGCAGGTGGGCATGGGTTTCAAGCGCCTGGTCAACGACAGCACCCCGAAGCTCATTCTGGAGGGCGCGCGCGAGCACAACCTGCAGAACGTGTCGATCAGCCTGCCGCTGAACCGCCTGGTCTGCGTCACGGGCGTCAGCGGCTCGGGCAAGTCCACCCTGGTGCAAGATGTGCTGGCCCCGGCGCTCCTGCGCCACTTCGGCAAGGCTACCGAAACCCCAGGCGCGTTCGACCGCCTGCTGGGGGCCGAGCAGTTGAGCGACGTGGTGTTTGTGGACCAGTCGCCCATCGGCAAGACGGCGCGCTCCAACCCCGTGAGCTACGTCGGTGCCTGGGACGCGATCCGCGAACTGTTTGCCACCGCGCCCCTGTCCAAGGAGCGCAGCTACACCGCCAGCAAGTTCAGCTTCAACAGCGGCGACGGTCGCTGCCCCACCTGCGGCGGCTCGGGCTTCGAACACATTGAAATGCAGTTCCTCAGCGACGTCTACCTGCGCTGCCCCGACTGCGACGGCAAACGTTACCGCCCCGAAATTCTGGAAGTGACCATCGAGCGCGGTGGCCGGGCCTTGAACGTGGCCGATGTGCTGGACCTCACGGTGTCGGAGGCGGCGCAGCTTTTCAAGGAAGACCGCGAGGTCATCCGGGTACTGCAACCCATCGTGGATGTGGGGCTGGAGTACGTGAAGCTGGGCCAGCCCGTTCCCACGCTCAGCGGTGGCGAAGCGCAACGCCTCAAGCTCGCGGGCTTCCTGGCCGAAGCGGCCAAGTCGGCCACGGCCAGCAAGCAGGCGCTGGCGAAGAAGGGCTCGCTCTTCATGCTCGACGAGCCCACCACGGGCCTGCACTTCGACGACATTGCCAAGCTCATGCGCGCGCTGCGCAAGCTGGTGGATGCCGGGCACTCTCTGCTGGTCATCGAACACAACCTCGACGTCATCCGCGCAGCAGACTGGCTGCTGGACCTCGGCCCCGAGGGCGGTGACGCCGGTGGATTGCTGGTGGCCCAGGGCACGCCCGAAGAGGTAATGCTGCACGCCACCTCCCACACCGGCCAGGCGCTGCGTGACTACGCGGCGGCCATGGGCGTGGTGCATGCGGTGTCGGAGGCCCGTCCGGCGTATGGGGCTTTGGTGGAACACGCTGCGGGGACTACGGTGACGCCGGGTTCCTCATACGGCCAGCCGAAATCGTCACCCGGCGCAACCGCATCCCCCGCGGGCCGCAGTGCGCCAACGGTCTCGACAATTCACTCCACAAGCACTACCACCGCCACTTCAGGGGCCAGGGCGGGGGTGGGCGACGATTTCTGCCCGCAGCATGAGGAGTCCGCCCCCGCCCTGGCCCCGCACCACCAGGCCGCAGCAAACGACTGTATTCAGATCGTCAATGCCAAGGAACACAACCTCAAATCCTTGTCTGTCGACATTCCGCGCGGTAAGTTCAGCGTGGTCACCGGCGTGTCGGGTTCGGGCAAGTCCACGCTGGCGTTCGACATCCTGTTCAACGAAGGCCAGCGCCGCTACCTGGAAAGCCTCAATGCCTACGCCCGCTCCATCGTGCAGCCCGCAGGCCGCCCCGAGGTGGACGCGGTGTACGGCATTCCGCCCACCGTGGCCATCGAGCAGCGCCTCTCAAGGGGCGGACGCAAGTCCACCGTGGGCACCACCACCGAAGTCTGGCACTTCCTGCGCCTGCTGTATGTGAAGCTCGGCACCCAGCACTGCGTGCACGACGGCACGCCGGTGCAGCCGCAAAGCGCCGACAGCATTGCCGCGCAGCTGATGAAGACCTACCGCGGCCAGCACATCGGGCTGCTCGCGCCTCTGGTGCAGGGCCGCAAGGGCGTCTACACCGAGCTGGCCGACTGGGCACGTCCGCGTGGCTACACCCACCTGCGCGTGGACGGCAACTTCCTGCCCACCACGGGCTTTCCGCGCATCGACCGATTCAAGGAACACAACATCGAGCTGCCCGTGGCCAGCCTCGACGTCCGCCCGGAAAACGAAGCGGCGCTCCGCGAGGCCCTGAGCACTGCGCTGACACACGGTAAAGGCGTGGTGCAGGTGCTCTCCAGCCTGGAGGGCTTGGCCGAGGCCATGGCCGCGGGTGGCCCCACCGCCCACATCGGCCACCTGCACGCCTTCTCCACCAAGCGCGCCTGTCCGCTGTGCGCCACCAGCTATGCCGAGCTCGACCCGCGCCTGTTCTCCTACAACAGCAAGCACGGTTGGTGCCCCGACTGCGTGGGCACGGGCGTGGCCCTGACCAAGGAACAGCGCAAGGTGTTCGACGACTCGGTCAAGGACGACACCAACGGCCGCGAGCAGACCTTTGCCGAAGCCGATGTGGAAGACCTGCACGACGTAACCTGCCCCACCTGCCAGGGCACACGCCTGAACGCCACGGCCCGCGCGGTGAAATTCGCCGGGGTTGGCATCACCGACATTGCGCGGCTGTCGGTCAGTGACGTGCGCCAGTGGGTGCAAAGCCTGCAGCTAGAAGGTGGCATGACGGCCCGCGAGGCCGACATCGCCCGCGACCTGGTGCCCGAAATCCGCAGCCGCCTGGAGTTTCTGGAAGAAGTGGGTCTGGGCTACCTCACGCTCGACCGTGGTGCGCCCACGCTGTCCGGTGGCGAGTCGCAGCGCATCCGCCTCGCTGCCCAGCTGGGCAGCAACCTGCAGGGCGTGTGCTACGTGCTCGACGAGCCTACCATCGGCCTGCATGCGCGGGATAACCAGATTCTGCTGGGTGCCTTGCAGCAACTGAGCGACAAGGGCAACACCCTGGTGGTGGTGGAGCACGACGAAGACACCATCCGCCACGCCGACCACATCATCGACATCGGCCCCAGCGCGGGCAAGCGCGGCGGGCGCCTGGTGGCGCAGGGCACGCTGGCGGAGGTGCAGGCCGCACCCGAATCGCGCACCGGGCGCTACCTGCTGCACGCCATGCGCCATCCGCTGGCGGATAGGCGCGCCGTAGTTGCTATGGATTCGGTAGCTGCTCACGCACATTCTGCGAGGGCTGAAGGCCAAAACGGCGCTGAAACCTTGCCGTTCCTGACGGTCCACGCCGCCACGCTGCACAACCTGCAAAGCGTCACGGCCCAGGTGCCGCTCAAGCGCTTGGTGGCGATCACTGGCGTGTCTGGCTCGGGCAAATCCACGCTGGCGCGCGATGTGCTGCTGGCCAATGTGCAGACCGCCGTGCACAAGCGCTCGACCAAGGCCGGGCGCGACGCGCTCGATGCCGGCGAGACCATTGCCTGGCAGGGCTGCGACGGAGTGAGTGGTTTCGAGGCCGTGGACCGCGTGCTCGAAGTGGACCAGACCCCCATCGGCAAGACCCCGCGCTCCTGCCCGGCCACCTACATCGGTTTCTGGGACACCATCCGCAAGCTCTTTGCTGAAACGCTGGAAGCCAAGGCGCGCGGCTACAGCGCCAGCCGCTTCAGCTTCAATACGGGCGACGGCCGCTGCCCGAGCTGCGAAGGGCAGGGCATGCGCACCATCGGCATGAGCTTCCTGCCCGATGTGAAGGTCATCTGCGAAACCTGCCACGGCGCGCGCTTCAACCCCGAAACCCTGGCCGTCACCTGGCGCGGCAAGAGCATTGGCGATGTGCTGCAGATGGAAGTGGACGAGGCCGTGGACTTCTTCGCCAGCATGCCCAGCATTGCCCACCCGCTGCAATTGCTCAAGGACGTGGGGCTGGGCTACCTCACGCTGGGCCAGCCCTCACCGACGCTCAGCGGCGGTGAGGCGCAGCGCATCAAGCTCGTGACCGAACTGAGCAAGGTGCGCGATGAAATCGGCAAACGTGGCCAAAAGGCCCCGCACACGCTCTACGTGCTCGACGAGCCCACCGTGGGCCTGCACATGAGCGATGTGGAAAAGCTCATCCATGTGCTGCACCGGCTGGTCAACGGCGGCCACAGCGTGGTCGTCATCGAACACGACCTGGACGTCATCGCCGAAGCCGACTGGGTGCTCGACCTGGGCCCTGAAGGCGGCAACGGCGGCGGACGCATCGTGGCGGCAGGTACGCCCGAAGAGCTGGTGCGGCTGGGTACGCACACGGGGCGGGCGCTAGCCGGAGTGTTGTCCAGGCAGTGATGGTCCAGGGCGCCACGTTGGGCGCCTTGCAGAAGCAGCCCGGTTGAAGCGACGTAGTCGGCGGCGTACACTGGCGCACATGACCAGAATGACAGCGTTGGAGGGCCTTTTCCACCGGGTGTGGAAGCCCCGTGTGGCGAGCGGCATGGTGCTGATGCTTGCCTGTGTTGGGGCCCATGCGCAGTCGTTGCCGACACCTGGCCACGGCACTCCGTTGCGCCTGGTCAGCATTCTCGCCCTTGACCGGCCCGTCATGGTGCAGGAGAAGCTGCTGCTGGATGTGCTGTTCAGCCGTGCCGGCGTGGGGTACACCCTGGAAACCGTCCCAGCCGAGCGCGCCTTGGTGGACTTTCGCAATGGCACCTACGACGGTGACGTCAACCGCATTGCCACGTTTAGCCAGAGCCACCCAGAGGCCGTCCGCGTGGACCCGCATGTCCAGAGTGCTTTCTTCTATGCGGTCGGTGTGGCACAGGGGCCGCTGCCCGCGGGCTGGAGCGACCTGACTCCCTACCGCGTTGCCTATGTGCGGGGCTTCAAGGGCATAGAGATCCGCACCGCCGGTGTGGCCCACCGCGAGGTGGCCAACAGCGACGAGTCCTGCCTGCGCATGGCCCAGGCGCGACGGGTGGACTGGTGTGTGTTGCCGGCCGACAGGAAGAACGAATGGCCCATGCGCAGCGACTTTGGCGCAGAGTTGACCGGGGCTTTGCTGGACGCGGTCAAGGTGCACATCTGGCTGGGCCCGCAGCACCGGGAGTTGGCGCAGACCTTGTCCCGGACCCTGCGCGATCTGGAGCGCAGTGGTTCGCTGGGGCGCATCATGGGGACATTCCGGCAGGCCGACTAGGTCGGTGGTTGCAAGAAGGCAATGGGGTTCAGTATGAAGACGCGCAATTTCCTGAAGTTCGTACCCGCGCAGCGGGCGTTTTCTGGCATGGTCCTGCTCGTTGGGAGCGTGGGGCTGGCAAACAGCGCGTCTGCCGGCGATGAGGCTCCCGTTACCCTGCACTACGTGCAGCGGCCACCCTACATGGTTGCGGCGGAGGAGGGCTTGACGGGGCTGACCGGCGGGCCGTCTTACCAGGCGTTCAAGAAAGCGGGCGTGCCGGTGGTGGTGAAGGAAACCCCTTTCGCGCGCCAGTTGAACTACGTCGAGATGAACATCGGGCAGGATTGCATGATCGGCATGTACAAGACCGCTGAGCGCCAGAAGTTCGCCAAGTACAGCCAGCCGATCTACCAGAGCCAGCCGCATGTGCTGCTGACGTCGGCGGCCAGTGCATCGCGCCTGGCTGCACACGCCACGCTGGAGTCGGTGTACGGGGACCAGAGTCTGGTCTTGCTGGTGAAGCTGGGCTACTCCTACGGTGCCGCCATGGATGCCCTGATCGAGAAATACCAGCCCAAGCGCCAGACAACCACGGATGAGAACCTGGCCATGCTGCGCCAGATCAAGCAGGGTATGGCGGACTACATGCTCATCGCCCCGGAAGAGGCCCAGGGTGCCATCGAAGCGGCTGGATTCAAACCTGCCGATTTCCGTCAGTTCAAACCCCGGAACATGCCCCCAGGCGATTACCGGCACCTGATGTGCAGCAAGAATGTGCCGGATACGGTGATGCAGAAACTCAATGCTGCCATCCGTTTCAACAAGTAGCCACGTGGCGTACCGCCGCTGCCTTGTTGGGCGGGTCGGCCGATCGGGCGGCGGTGCGCCCGAACCATTCACAGGGAGCCAGCCATGCAGGTGCTGAACCGCAGGACGGTCTTGGCCTTGCTGGCGCTGGGGGCGGCGACTCCAGCGCTGGCGCAGGAGGGCACAGGGGCGACCCGCATTGGGGTGGTGCTGATGCATGGCAAGGGTGGTTCACCCACCGGGCTGGTGGCCGAACTGGCCACCTACCTGGTAGCCCAGGGCATGCGGGTGCGCAACCTGGAAATGCCTTGGTCGCAGCGCCGCCAGTACGACGCTTCACCTGAGCAGGCGCAGCAGCAGGTGGCCCAGGCGCTGGCGGAATTGCGCGCGCAGGGAGCGCAACGCGTGGTGCTGGTGGGGCACAGCCAAGGGGCCGTGTTCGCCCTGCATCTGGCGGCGCAGCTGCCGGTGGATGGTGTGGTGGCCATTGCCCCGGGTGGCAACACCGCAACCGAACTGTACGGGCAGAAGCTGGGGGCCTACCTCGACAAGGCACGCACCCTGGTGGCTGCCGGGCAGGGGGCCGAGATCGGCGGGTTCGCGGACTACGAGGGCAGCAAGGGGCTGTCCACGGTCCAGACCCGCGCTGACTGGTACGCTGCCTGGTTCGACCCGCAAGGCGCCATGGCGCAGGAGCGGGCCTTGCGTGCGGTGCCAGCGACCGTGCCGGTGCTGTACCTGGCGCCCACGGGCGATTACCCGGCGTTGCGGCGCGCCAACCCCGCGCTGTTTGCCCTGCTTCCACCCAACGCCCGTTCGCGCTTCGAGCAGCCCGATGCGAGCCACATGCAAGCCCCTACCGCTGCACGCGAACGCATTGCCCAATGGCTGCTGGACGCCGGAGCGCCATGAAAAAAGAGGTGGTCCCCTGGCAGGAACCACCCCATCAATTTCCTTGGAGTTGAAAGGCAGCGATCAGAAGTCGTAGTGCAGGCGCACGCGGAATGCAGTCTCTTCTTTGTTGGTGTTGGCCACGCTGTCGGCGGCCTTCGATACCGACACCGCCGGGGTAATGGTGGCGCCCTTGATGCCGAACAGGGGCATGCTGTAGGACACGTAGCCCGTCTGCACGCGGGTGTCACCGCCGGTGGCATCATTCTTGGCACTGATGGCACCGACCGACAGTCCACCCACGGCGACGGTGAGCGCATAGGCGCTCTGGGTGTCGTCGATGGTGGCGTCCTGCTTGCCTTGCGCGTAGTTGCCGGTGAGCTTGAAGGCGCCGAAGTCGTAGCCGACGGTCAGGCCAAAGCCACTGACCTTGTTACCGGAGTTGTATTCGCCCTGCTCCAGGCCCAGCTTGGCGGCCAGGGGGCCGGAGGTGTAGGACAGCACCGGGCGCAGGCCGCGGGCGGTGGCGCCGCTGAGGTTGGTGGTGGTGGTCGAAATCAGTCCGAGTTCGAAGGCCAGGCCCGAGCCCAGGTTGAACGTGGTGGCAGCGTGGAACACGTCGCTGGCCTTGCGTCCGCGCAGGGTGTTGGCGCCGTAGACGGTGCCAGCATGGTTGACCAGCGTGTCACCCGCCAGCGGGAACAGGTCCGCGGCTTCGAAGCGGCCGAGTTTCACGTCCGTGGACGCATTGCCCAGTTGGATCCACATGTCGTCGGTGGCAACGGTGCCATCCTTCTTGGACAGGAAGGTTGCGCGCCCTGCCACAAAGGCGTCGGCGCCGGCCTTGTTGGCCACGTTCAGTTCCAGGCGACCAGACTGGGTCAAGCCCTTGTCGGCAGCTGCCACATAGGTGCCATCGCGGCTGGTGTTGTCGAGTTCGATGTTGGCATCGATGGCGGGCGCGGCAAAGGCGCTGCCGCACAGGCACAAAACGGCGGCTGTGCTGGCGCGCACGGCGAATGTCATACGGTGATTCATTTCAGAGGTCCATCCAGTGTTAGGTTCGTAGTGGCCAGCGAGTCGCGCACTCGTTGGTCGTTGTTATTCGCCCTTGCAAGAACACCGGAATTGTTGTGACGCGGCCGTGTCCGTGGACGCCACCGGGGGTAAACACCGAGCCCGATTACGTTACCTGTCGGTAACGCGGAATCGGGCTTCGTCGCCTGAGGCGAGGGCGCCTTGTCGATATGCCAGGCGCGGCGTTACCAACAAGTTGTCGGTGATTGCCGTTGGAGTTACACCACGTAACGACTCACCAGTGGTAACAATTGCGGGGCTGCCAAGTGCCGCCACAGCGCCTACACTTGCGGCCCATTGCCGAAGTGTTGGAGTAAGCCATGTCCCGTCCACTACTCACCACGCGCCAGATGGCGCTTCCGCTGGCCCTGGGGCTGGCCATGCCCATGATGTCCGTTGCACAGACAGCGAACACTCCGTCTGGCACCACAACCACCACCAGCCCTTCAAACTCCACCGCCAACGACCGCCTGGCGGCCAGCTACGCTACCTGGGCCGGTTCCACTGCCAATGCCCGGTCGCTGGTGAATGGCCTGAGCACGGGCAGCACCGTCAGCCTCAGCGGCAGTACCGGCAGCACCAGCTTCAGCCCGAGTACCGGCAAGATGGGGGTGGGCGAGACCGGCATTGCACTGTCGCTGGCCAAGGCTTCGCTGGCCAAGCAGGGCATCACCAACCCGACCCCGGCACAGATCTCGGCAGCGCTGAACGGCGGCACGGTCACCGTCGGCACCAAGACCACCACCCTCAATGGCGTGCTGTCGCAGCGTGCTTCGGGCATGGGTTGGGGGCAGGTCGCCCACGCCAACGGCGTCAAGCTCGGCGCCGTGGTGAGTGCCAGCAAGACCGACAAGTCCAAGGCCGCAGAGGCTGGCCACAAGGACCACCGCAAGGAAGGCCGCCACGACAAGGAGTCGCGCGGCCACGAGTCCCACGGCAAGCAGTCCGACCACGAGCGTGGCGGTGGGCGCGAAGGCCACGGCGGTGGCCATGAGGGGCATGGCGGTGGCGACCACGGCGGCGGTGGCAAGAAGTAGGCCCTGAAATAAAACGAAACAAAGCGATACCGGCCCGACACCCGGTAACGGCACCCGCTGGGCACCATCACGGTCATGTTCCACCACTCCACCGGAGTACAGAAAGACCGCCATGTCCCACTTCTTCAAACGCCACCTCAAGCGCACCCTGCTCGGCCTGTTCGGCGTCACGCTCGTCGTCGGTAGCCTCTCGGCCTGCGGCCACCGCCAGCACGAATATGGCGCGCAACTCAGCGCCGAGGAATACGCCCAGAAACGCGACAAGGTCGTCGACAAGGTGGCCAGCCGCCTGGACCTCAACGAAGACCAGAAAAAGCGCCTGGCCGTGCTGGGTGACAAGCTGTACGAGCAGCGCACCGCGCTCATCGGCCAGACCAAAGACCCGCGTGCCGAGATGAAGGCCCTGGTATCCGGCGACAAGTTCGACGCCGCCCGCGCCCAGGCCCTCATCAACGACAAGACTGCCGCACTCAATGCCAAGAGCCCCGAAGTAGTGGCCGCGCTGGCTGACTTCTACAACAGCCTCAACGCCAGCCAGCAGCAGAAGGTGCGTGACTACCTGGAAGGCCGTGGCCGCTGGTTCCACTGGGGCTGATGCACCATGCCTGCAGCCGACGTGACACCCGCGCTGCGCGACTTGCGCCAGCAGTTGCCGCGGCTCGTCGCCCACACCGACGAGCCGCATGCCGAAGCCCTGGCCCTGGTGTGGGGCTCGCGCTTCGACCAGGACCATGCCCGCTCCCTGGCCGGCAGCGCGGGGCTGTCGTTGCCACCGCTGGAGCAGGCCGCGCGCGAGTTCGATGTCCTGCCGGGCGCAGCACAGCAGCGTCTGCGCGCACTCATCCTGCGCCACCACCGGTGGTGGGAGAATGCGGCAACGCTCCATTGAATTGCTGCATGCACCGCATCCTCCTGATTGACGACGACGCCGAGCTCGGGCCACCCCTGGCGGCCTATTTCGCGCGTTTCGACATGACGCTGGAGCACGCGCTGCGCCCCAGTGCCGGGCTGGCGCGCCTGCAGCAGGGCGGCATCGACTGCGCTATATTGGATGTGATGCTGCCCGAGATGGACGGCTTTGCCCTGTGCCGCGCCATCCGCAAGGAAAGCGACCTGCCCATCCTCATGCTCACCGCCCGCGGCGACGTGATGGACCGCGTGGTGGGGCTGGAGCTGGGCGCCGACGACTACGTGCCCAAGCCCTTCGAGCCGCGCGAGCTGGTGGCCCGGGTGCAGACCGTGCTGCGCCGCAAGGCCCCGGCCACCGCCCCCACTTCTGATCCGAACGTGCTGACCTTCGATGGCCTTGAAATCAATACCGCCACCCGCACCGTACTGCGCCAGGGCCAGGCGGTGGAGCTGACCAGCACCGAATTCGACCTCTTGCTGCTGCTGGCGCGCGCCCCCGGCAAGGTGTTCAGCCGCGACGACATCCTGAACCAGCTGCGCGGCGTGGAGGCGGACCTGTACACCCGCGCCGTGGACATCGTGGTGAGCCGCCTGCGCAAGAAACTGGAGCCGCTGGACGCCATCAAGACCCTGCGCAATGCGGGCTACACCCTGGCCTTGCAGGGAGCGAAGGGATGAGAAAGCGACACATGAGCGCCGACGGGCCGCCCCTAGGCGCGAGGGACCCCTTGGGGGGCAGTGCACCACGCGAAGCGGGAAACGTGGGGGCTCCGTTGCGCTGGCACCGGCGCGCACGCCACGCGCTGGCCTACTCGCTGCGCCTGCGCCTGGTGGGCCTGTTTCTGCTGCTGGCCCTGGCCATGACGGCTACCTTCGTGGGTGGCATGCAGTACGCGCTGGGCATCGGTTGGCGTGACGCCGCGCGTCCCTTGGTCATGGACTACGTGGACAAGCTCGCGGCCGAGATCGGCACCCCGCCGGACGTGGCGCGGGCCCAGGCCATCGTGCAGCGCCTGCCGGTGAGCGTGCGCATCAGCGGCCCCACCGTGAACTGGCGCAGCCACCCCGACGACTACGACTACGACCCCACGCGCTGGGAGCGGCCGGGCGACCCGGCCCGGCTGGCCAGCGAGCCACCGCGCATCTTCGAGCGCACCACGGCCGACGGCCACCGCATCCGCTTTGCGCTCAAGGTCCAGGTCTGGCACGACAAGCCCCGGCTCATCGGCTGGTTCACGCTGGGCGGCATGCTGCTGCTGACCGGCCTGGCCTATGCCCGCGTGCGGCGCATGTTGCGCCCACTGGAAGACATCCGCGCCGGGGCCCAGCGCTTCGGCAGTGGCGACTTTGCCCAGCCCATTCCCGTGCGCCACGCCCACCGGCCCGACGAGCTGGGCGTGCTGGCCGGCACCATCAACACCATGGGCGCCGACATCCACCACATGCTGGAGGCCAAGCGCGCGCTCTTACTGGCCATCAGCCACGAACTGCGCAGCCCGCTCACCCGCGCGCGCCTGAACACCGAGCTGCTGCCCGAAACAGAGGACGTAGCCCCCAGCCGCGAAGCCCTGCTGCGCGACCTGGCCCTGATGCGCGACCTGGTGATTGATCTGCTGGAAAGCGAACGCCTGGCCACCCCGCACACCGCCCTGCACCGCGAGCCCTGCGACCTGGTGGCGCTGGTGCACGAGGTGGTGCACCAGCTGCCCGGCCAACCCGTGGTGGAACTGGTGTGCGATGCGGTACCTACCGCGCAGCTGGACCCCACCCGCATGCGCCTGCTGGTGCGCAACCTGCTCGACAACGCCCTGCGCCACACCCCCGCCACCGCCCAAGCCCCCGTGCTGCACCTGCAAAGCCTGGGCGGCCACCTGCGTTTGCGCGTGCGCGACCACGGCCCCGGCGTTGCCCCCGAGCAGCTGCCCCACCTGGGCCAACCCTTCTACCGTTCTGAGGCCGCCCGCACCCGCGAAGGCGGCGGCGTCGGCCTGGGGCTGTACCTGTGCCGCCTGGTGGCCCAGGCCCATGGCGGAACCTTCACCGTGCACAACGCCCAGCCAGGGTTGGAAGTGGTGGTGGAGATTCCGCTGTAAGCCCAGTACAGTTGCTACTGAATTTCTAGCTGACTACACATATTCCGTGCGGGCTAGAAGCCAATTTGACCAATGAAACTGCCATGAAAACCTACTACAACCACCTGCACGCCCAGCACCAGGGCAAGGTCGAGATGTTTCGGGGCGCGCTGGTTCCCTGCTTCGAGGTACCGGCCCGGGCCGACCACGTGCTGGCCGAGCTGCAGCGCCGCCCCTTGGGGCCGGTGTTGGCTCCCACCCCGTGGGACGAGGCCTTGCTGGAACAGGTGCACAGCCCGCGCTATCTGCACTTCCTGCGCACGGCCTGGGCGCAGTGGGTGGCGCTGGACCCCGCCAATGCGGACAAGGACATCTTGCCCTCGGTGTGGCCCACGCGTACCTTCCGAAGCGACATCGAGCCCGACAACTTTGCGGCCAAGGTGGGGCTGTATTCCTACGACGCGGGCACGCCGTTCACGGCCGGCACCTGGGCGGCGGCGCGCGAAGGTGCCCTGTGTGCGCTGAGCGCGGCGCACGCAGTGCTGGATGGCGACGCCTCGGCCTTTGCGCTGAGCCGCCCGCCCGGCCACCACGCGGGCGCCGACTTCTTTGGCGGCTACTGCTTCCTCAACAACGCGGCACTCGCTGCCCAGCACCTGCGCAATGGGGGCTGCCGGAAGGTGGCGGTGCTGGACATCGACTACCACCACGGCAACGGAACCCAGGCCATTTTTTATGATCGCCCCGACGTGTTCTTCGCCAGCATCCATGGTGACCCGCGCACCGAGTACCCGTTCTACCTGGGCCATGCGGACGAAACCGGCACGGGCGCGGGCCTGGGGGCCAACCTGAACCTGCCATTGCCGCGCGGCACGGGCTACACCGCCTGGGCCCAGGCGCTGGAGGTGGCGCTCACGGCCATTGGCCGCTTCGGGGCCGATGCGCTGGTGGTGTCCCTGGGCATGGATACCTTTGCGGGCGACCCGATCTCGGGCTTCCAGCTGCACAGCGATGACTACCTGCGCGTGGGCCAGCGCCTGCGCCAGGCGGGCCTGCCCACGGTGCTGGTGTTCGAGGGCGGGTATGCGGTGGCCGAGGTGGGGGTGAACGCGGTGAATGTGCTCTCGGCCTGGGGCTGAAAAGCACTGGATCATTTGAAATGTGCGGGCTACACTGCAAGCCCGGCTGGCGCCAGGGTGTGCGAGGTAGGAACGGCGCTGGCCACACGCAACGACAAGGATTCGGATGGATCTTCAGCGCAGCAGCACAGCAGCAAGTACCGGAGGTCGGCATGGCCGAGATGAGCGGCGCGTGGCCTGGTGGGCGCGCTCGGTGCGCGTGCAGTTGGCTGTGTTGCTGATGGCGGTGGTCACCGCACTGACCGGAACCATCGGTCTGTGGTCCTTCAACCAGGCGCAGGTGCGCCTGAAGGAAAACCGGGCACAGTTCGAACACGAATTGACCCAGCAGCTTGCCCGCCCCATGGCCAGTGCCATGTGGAATTTTGACCGCACTGCCGCCGCCGCCCTGATGGACACCCGGCTGGGACCGGTGGTGTATGCCATCAAGGCCTTTGATGTGCGC
This sequence comes from Curvibacter sp. APW13, assembly GCF_032337135.1. Lineage (NCBI taxonomy): Bacteria > Pseudomonadati > Pseudomonadota > Betaproteobacteria > Burkholderiales > Comamonadaceae > Curvibacter > Curvibacter sp. APW13. The sequence goes on from NZ_JAVXZZ010000006.1 coordinate 87,472, forward strand.
GGCGAACTGTGGCTGTCTCGCGAACTCACGGGCGAGGACGTGCCCGACCGTGGCGAGGTCTTTGAGATCACGCTCCCGACCGTCGAGGGGATGGAAGTCGGGCGCCTGGAAGTGCTGTGGTCGGCTGCGTCGCTGGAGCGGGCCGTGCAGCAGACCCTGGTGATCCTGGTGGTGCAGGTGCTGCTGCTCAACGCGTTCCTGTTGGTGGTGTTCTGGTTCGGCGTGGACCGGCTGGTGTTCCGCCGTGTGCGGGCGTTGCAGCAGGTGCTGGACCATGCGGCCAGCCGCGAGGCCGCCGAAGACATCGTGGCGTTCCCGGTGGTGGCGCAGGACGAGTTCGGTGCGCTCACGCAGAGCATCAACACCATTACCACGCGGCTGCGCGATGAACTCGAGGCGGGGCAGGAGTCCGAAGAAGAGGCGCGCGAAGCATTGACGAGTCTGCAAAACGCCCAGGAAGGCTTGGTCCGTGCCGAGAAGATGGCGGCCCTGGGCTCGCTGGTGGCGGGGGTGGCGCACGAGCTCAATACCCCGATCGGCAACATCGTTGTGGTGGCCAGCACGCAACAGGATCGGGTTGCCCAGTTCGCCCAGGACGCAGCGGCCAACAAGCTCACCCGCAGGGGCCTGGAAGAGTTCGTGACGCAGACGCGCGAAGGGGCCGACCTGGTATTCCACAACGCCACCCGGGCGGCCGAACTGATCCAGAGCTTCAAGCAGGTGGCCGTGGACCAGACCAGCGAACGCCTGCGCAGCTTTGACCTGGCGACCCAGATCGGCGAGGTGCTGAGTGTGACCTCACCGGTGTTCGGCAAGAAGAAGGTGGCCATCCGCCGCAATCTCATGGGTGGCATCCTCATGCATACCTACCCCGGCCCGCTGGGACAGGTGCTGACCAACCTGCTGACCAATGCGGTGTTCCATGGTCTGGAAGACCAGCCCGCGGGCATCATCACGGTGAGCTGCAGCGATCGCAAGGGTTGGGCCATCATCGAGGTGGAGGACAACGGTTGTGGCATGCCCCCGGAGGTGCTGGGGCGCATCTTCGACCCCTTCTTCACCACCAAGCTCGGGCGTGGCGGCACCGGCCTGGGGCTGCACATCTGCCACAACATCGTCTACGGGCCGCTACGCGGTCGGCTGCGGGTGAAGAGCGTCGTGGGTCAGGGCACCACGTTCACCATCGAGATTCCGTGCCAGATCCAGGGCTAGCCCGTAGCAGCGCCGCCAGCCCCACGGCGGCCACGCCGATGAGCACGGCCGGGAAGCCCAGCCGCGGTGACCAGTCCAGCAGGGCGCCCGACACGCTCGACGCCACCAGCCCGCCCAGGGTGTAGGTCAGCACCAGCACCGCGGTGCTGTTCACCAGGGTGATGCCCTTTTCGCGGGCCCCGATGTCGATCATGGCCATGGTGTACAGCGTGCCGCCGGCACCGCCCCACAGGAACACCAGCGGCCAGGCCAGCCAGACGGTGTGGGCCACGAAGGGCATGGTGCAAGTGGCCACGAGCGTGACCGCGGCGAACAAGCGCATCAGGGTGTGGCGCCCCTGCACCGGGTCGCGGAAGCGGTCGGCCACCATGCCGGCGGGCATCATGATCAGCACGCCCCCGATGCCGCTGGCCGACACCAGCAGCGCCGCCTGCTCCGGGCGCAGGCCCAGCTCCAGCCCATACAGCGGCAGGATGCCGGTGACCCCGGTCTCGAAAAAGCCGCCGACGAACCCGGCCAGCATGATGATGGGGTGCGCCACCAGCGCCTGCCACAGGCCACGCCAGCCGGTGCTGGCGGTGTGGCTGTCGTGGGCGGCAGGCAGGGGCGGTATCAGCGCCGTCCAGGCCAGGCCCAGCGCCGACAGGCCCATGGCCCACCACAGGGTGCTGGCGCTCTGCGGCCCGGCCCACACCAGGGCCGCGGGCCCGGCGATGAAGGTCGCGCTCACCAGGGTCTGGAAGAAACCCACGTAGCGGCCGCGCTGCTGTGGTGGGCAGAACTCGGCAATCAGCGCCTCGGCCAACACCCAGCGCAGCGCCATGGCCAGGCCGGAGAGGAAGTTCAGCGCAAACCACAAAGGCAGGCTGTGGAAGAAGCCATAGCCGAACGCCGCTGCGGTGATGACGGCGCTGGAGGCCCACATGGCGGGCCGCTGGCCCAGACGGCGCACGATGGTGGAGGCAAACGGCGTGAGCAGGAAGATGCCCAGCCAGCCTGCCGCCGAGAACAGCCCGGCCAGGGTGCTGGAGACGTTGTCGCCCTTCATGCGCAGCAGCAGCAGGGGCATGAGCATGAAATGGGCCACCAGGGCGAAGAAGGTGGAGCCGAAGATGGCGGTCAGGCCCCGGCTGGCGTGGGCCGGCAGGGGTGGGGTGGTGGTCGCAGCCATGGCGCTGCCTCAACGTGCCTGCAGGATCGCCTGCGCCATCTGCGCAAAGCCGGTGCCGCGTTCCGCCGGGGTGATGTAGCGCGGCAGGTCGGTCAGGCTGGAAGCACAGCGGGCAATGTTGGCCACGCCCACGCTGTGGCGGAAGTGCCGGAACATCACCTGGTCGTTGCCCGAATCGCCGATGAACACCCAGCGGTCCAGCTCATCGGCCAGCTCCCTGCGCATCAGGGTGCGCAGGATCCACTGTGCGCCAGTCCATTTGTCGAAGTGGCCGAAGCAGCCGTGGATGTGGATGCTGCTCACCGAGGTTTCCATGCCGCTCTCGTGCAGGATGGCCAGGACCTGCTGCACGGTCTCGGGCGGCAGCTGCGCGTACTCGGCGTAGTCAAAGGCCAGGTCGGTCTCCCGCCCGCCGCCGTCGCGAGACAGGCCCACGCCGGGCAGTTCGCGCAGCACACGCTGCGCCACTTGCTGCATGGCGGCGGCATTGGCTGCGCGTGTGGCGGCATCGAGTTGGTATAGTTTTGATAGCGGCTCACGCAGTTTTTCTGCGGGCTCTGGCCTGATTTGGCCTTGAACATCGGCAGACAGGCTGCGCACGAAGGCGACGCCACCGTTTTCCGCCACCATGGCCGGCACCGGCCAGGGCTCCTGGCTGAGGCCGTCCATGAAGCGCTGGCACCAGCCGATGGGGCGCCCCGTGACCGGGATCACCACCACCCCGGCCGCGTGCAGGTCGTGCAGTGCCTGCAAGGCGTCGGGCGTGATGCTGCCCTCGGAGGTCAGGGTGTCGTCGATGTCGGTGAACACACCGACGATGCCGCGCCGCTCCGCCAGCGGCCAGTCGGACAGCGGTTTCAAGACGCGCTCTGCAAGGCCAGCCCGGCGTGCTCGCGCAGCGGGTGGAAATGGATCTTGGGGAAGCGCTCCTGCGCCAGGCGCACGTCGTAGGGGCTGGTGCAGAGGTAGGCCAGGGTGTCGGCGGCGTCCTTGGCCATGCGCAGCGGGTAGGCGTTGACGAACTCGCGCAGGTCTTCCGGCTTGTCGGCCGTGATCCAGCGAGCGCCGGTGTACTGGCAGCCCTCCAGGCGGATGTCGGCGTCGTACTCGGCCTTGAGGCGGTGCTGCACCACCTCGAACTGCAGCTGGCCCACGGCGCCTAGCAGCATGTTGCCACCGGCTTCGGGCTTGAACACCTGGATCGCACCCTCCTCGCCGAGCTGGGCCAGGCCCTGCTGCAGCTGCTTGGTGCGCAGCGGGTTCTTCAGCACCACGGTCATGAACATTTCCGGGGCGAAGAAGGGCAGACCGGTGTAGAGGCGGTTGACGCTGCCGTCGGTGATGGTGTCGCCCAGCTGCACGCCGCCGTGCGTGGTGAAGCCGATGATGTCACCGGCATAGGCCTCGTCCACGGCCTCGCGGCGCTGGCTCATGAAGGTGACCACACTGGTGGGGCGCAGTTCCTTGGCGGTGCGCATGACCTTGAGCTTCATGCCCGGGGTGTACTTGCCCGAGGCCACGCGCACGAAGGCAATGCGGTCACGGTGGTTGGCGTCCATGTTGGCCTGCACCTTGAACACCACGCCGGAGAACGCCTCGTCGTCGGGCTGCACTTCGGTGACGACCGGCTGGCGGTTCACCACCGCGGTGCTGGTGCGGCTCTTGGGGCTGGGGGCCAGGTCCACCAGGGCGTCGAGCACTTCCATCACACCGAAGTTGTTCACGCCGGAGCCGAAGAATACGGGGGTCTGCTTGCCGGCCAGGAAGGCCTCGCGGTCGAAGGCGGGCGAGGCCCCGGTGGCCAGCTCCATGCCGTCGATGGCGGCGTCATAGTTGCTGCCGAAGCGGGCCTTGAGCACCTCGGTATCGGCCAGGCGGATGTGCTCGAACTCCTGCGGGCGGCGTTCGCTGCCGGCTTCGAACACCGACATGGTCTGGGTGTGCAGGTTGATGATGCCGCCAAAACTCTTGCCCTGGCCCACGGGCCAGGTCATGGGCACGCAGGGCATGCCCAGCTCGCGCTCGACCTCGTCCAGGATGTCGAGCGGGTCGCGCACCTCGCGGTCCATCTTGTTGACGAAGGTGATGATGGGGGTGTCGCGCTGGCGGCAGACCTCGATCAGGCGCCGGGTCTGGCTTTCCACACCGTTGGCGGCGTCGATCACCATCAGGGCCGAGTCCACGGCGGTCAGCACGCGGTAGGTGTCTTCGGAGAAGTCCTTGTGGCCGGGCGTGTCGAGCAGGTTCACCACGTGGTCGCGGTAGCTCATCTGCATCACGCTGGACGCCACCGAGATGCCGCGCTGCTTCTCGATCTCCATCCAGTCCGAGGTGGCGTGGCGGCTGGCCTTGCGCGCCTTCACCGAGCCCGCGATCTGGATCGCGCCCGAGAACAGCAGCAGCTTCTCGGTCAGCGTCGTCTTACCGGCGTCCGGGTGGGAAATGATGGCAAAGGTGCGGCGGCGGCGGGTTTCCGCAGTGAAGGTCATGGAGTCGGGGGGAGTCTGGAGGGGGAAAGCCGCGATTTTACGCGGCGGCGTCATCGGCGCGGCGCTCTCAGCCGCGGGGCCGGCTCGCGTAGCGCCGGATGGCTTGCAGCGAATAGCGCGACGCGTGCGCGATCTGGCTGCTCTCGTAGCGGTGCGCTGCGCCCACCGGACAGGCCTGCCGCGCCGGGCACCCCAGCGCACACGGCGACCCGTCCTGCAGGCGTTGTGATTGGCAGGCCTGGAAGTCCATGGGGCCTTCCGATAGCGCCTTGCCCCGGCAGGCCGAGACACAGGCTCTGGTTGTGCAGGTGGGGCAGGGGTGTCCCAGATCCTCGCGCGGCGAAGGGGGCAGGGCGGTGTCCGTCAGGATGGCGGCCCGGTAGGCAAACCAGCTGCCCCAATGGGAATCAACCCCGACCATGAAGGGGGACGGGTGGTGCCAACCGGCCAGTTGCCCCAGGCGTTGCAGGCCCACATGCTGGCCCGGTCGCAAGCCCTCCGGGTAGACAAAGCGGGCACGCGCGCCAGGCAGGGCCTGTGCCAGCCAGCGCTGGACGGTACGCACGGAGTAGGCGTCGATGGGGTGTTCCTCGCTGCCCCCTTCGGCCTGCACGCGCTCCCACAGGCGTCGGCCCGCATGCCCAAACAGGAGCAGCTGCCTTTCATGGGCGGCGGGTGCCATGGGCGCCAGCAACTCCGGTGGCAAGTCGGCCAGCGCGAAGACATGCTGGCGGTTGAGGCCAGCGTCATCGAGGAGGTCCTGCAGGGGAAGAGGCATGCGACCCATTGTACGAACCAGTGACCGGTGTATTCTTGTCGGCATGTTCGAACACCGCACCAAGCCGCTGCTGCATCCGCACCTGTTCGCGTGGCGCGTACTGCGGCATCTGGGAATCGCCTTGCTGATGCTGGGGGTTTCGCTGGCCATCGGCATGGCCGGCTACATGGTCTTCGAGGCGTTGCCGCTCGTCGATGCTTTTCTCAATGCCGCCATGTTGCTGGGGGGTATGGGGCCGGTACACCTGCCAAAAACCGACGCGGGCAAGGTGTTTGCAGGCAGCTACGCCCTGTATGCAGGCCTGATTTTCCTGGTCAGTGTCGCGGTGTTCCTCTCGCCGCTGGTGCACCGCGCCTTCCACCAATTCCACCTCGAAGGCAAGGACTGAGCGGGCCGGTGCTGGCCGGGAACGGGTGAATCCGTATAATCCCACCCCATCCGAGGAGCGTTGCAGCATCGTCAACCGATGCGAGGCTCGGATCTTCACCCCGCAACGACGCTCACCCACGGTTCTGTGTGGTGAGGCTTTTCCCCAAAAGTGCTGGCCCCGAAACGTGGTTCATTCAAATCTGTTTTGGAGTAAACCATGAGCGCACTCAAACCTGCCAGCAAGAACGAAGACTACAAGATCGCCGACCTGAGCCTGGCGCCCTGGGGCCGCAAGGAGCTGACCATTGCCGAGACCGAAATGCCCGGTCTGATGGCCATCCGCGAAGAATTTTCCAAGAGCAAGCCGCTGAAGGGCGCACGCATTGCCGGCTCGCTGCACATGACCATCCAGACCGGTGTGCTGGTCGAGACCCTGCAGGCACTGGGTGCCGAAGTGCGCTGGGCGTCCTGCAACATCTTCTCCACCCAGGACCACGCCGCCGCCGCCCTGGTGGCCCAGGGCACCCCGGTGTTCGCCCACAAGGGTGAGACCCTGGACGAGTACTGGGACTTCACTCACCGCATCTTCGAATTCGGCGGCAAGAAGGGTACTGCCGGCGAAGGCCCCAACATGATCCTCGACGACGGTGGTGACGCCACGCTGCTGATGCACCTGGGTGCCAAGGCCGAGAAGGACATCAAGGTGCTGGCCAAGCCCGGCAGCGAAGAAGAGATCTGCCTGTTCAACGCCATCAAGGCCAAGCTCAAGGTCGACCCGACCTGGTACAGCCGCCGCCTGAAGAACATCATCGGTGTGACCGAAGAAACCACCACCGGCGTGATGCGCCTGGAGGAAATGTCGGCCAAGGGCTCCCTCGCCTTCCGCGCCATCAACGTCAATGACTCGGTGACCAAGAGCAAGTTCGACAACCTGTACGGCTGCCGTGAATCGCTGGTAGATGCGATCAAGCGCGCCACCGACGTGATGGTGGCTGGCAAGATCGCCCTGGTGGCCGGTTACGGCGACGTGGGCAAGGGCTCGGCCCAGGCCCTGCGCGCACTGTCGGCACAGGTGTGGGTGACCGAGATCGACCCCATCAATGCGCTGCAGGCCGCCATGGAAGGCTACAAGGTCGTGACCATGGAGTACGCCGCCGACAAGGCAGACATCTTCGTGACCGCCACCGGCAACAAGAACGTGATCACCTACAAGCACATGGACGCGATGAAGGACCAGGCCATCGTCTGCAACATCGGTCACTTCGACAACGAGATCGACGTCGCTTCGCTGGAAAAGCTGAAGTGGGAAGAGATCAAGCCCCAGGTCGACCACGTGATCTTCCCCAAGAAGGGCAAGAAGGCCGAAAAGCGCATCATCCTGCTGGCCAAGGGCCGTCTGGTGAACCTGGGTTGCGGCACGGGTCACCCCAGCTTCGTCATGTCGTCGAGCTTTGCCAACCAGACGATCGCCCAGATCGAGCTGTTCACCAAGCCCAAGGAATACAAGAACGGCAAGGTCTATGTGCTGCCCAAGCACCTGGACGAGAAGGTTGCACGCCTGCACCTCAAGAAGGTCGGCGCCATGCTGACCGAACTGAGCGACGAGCAAGCCGCCTACATCGGCGTGAACAAGGCCGGCCCGTACAAGAAGGCCACCTACCGCTACTGAGCGGTACGCCGTTCCAGAAAGTGAGAGTCGATGCGCGCTGACGTATTCCTGGTAGATGCCGGCTTGGCTACCACCCGTTCCCAGGCCCAGCGCCTGATCGGCGCGGGGGTGGAGTGGCGGCTGTTCGATTCAGCGCCGTGGACCAAGGTGGTCAAGAATGGCGATGACATTCCCACCGGTGCTGAAGTGCGCCTGCTCGATGACGCCGAGGCGCGCTACGTGTCGCGTGGCGGGCTCAAGCTCGAAGGGGCGCTGAAGCAGGCCGGTGTGGCGGTGTCCGGCCGCCAGTGCCTGGACGTCGGCCAGTCCACCGGAGGCTTCACGCATTGCCTGCTGGGCCAGGGAGCCTCCCTGGTGGTTGGTGTCGACGTCGGGCACGACCAGGTGCACGCGCTGGTGCGCGACGACCCGCGGGTGGTGTGCCTCGAAGGCATCAATGCCCGCGCCCTGACGCCTGAGGTGCTGACCCATGCGTGGGAAGCTGCGTGGAGCGATGTCGTCGAGGAGGATGACGATGACCGCGAACCCGAGGCTCCCTATGCCTGGATGCGCAACGGTGGCGTGGTCGAGGACGACTACGACGACAGCGATGACGTCAAGGACGAGGACGTGGACAACTTCGAGTCCGACCGCGCAGCGCAGGCCGAGGCCCGTGCGGCCGAAGGCCCCCGCCTGCAGCGCAGGCCGGAATTCGAGGGGCGCCCAGTGTCCCCTACGTTCGAGCTCATCGTGGGCGACCTGTCCTTCATTTCCCTGACCCTGGTGCTGCCCGCACTGGTGCCCCTGCTGGCGCGTGGCGGCGACCTGCTGCTGCTGGTCAAGCCCCAGTTCGAACTGCAGCCGGCCCAGGTCGGCAAGGGCGGCATCGTGCGCGACCCGGCCCTCTATGCGGTGGTCGAGCAGCGCCTGCGCGACGCCTGCGCGGCATTGGGCCTGCAGGTGCGGGCCTGGTTCGACTCGCCCATCGCGGGCGGCGACGGCAACCGCGAGTTCTTCATCCACGCAACCCTTTCCTGAGAAAGCCCTCCATGGCCGATTCGCGTTTTCCCATCAGTCTGGAATTCTTTCCGCCCAAGACCCCCGAGGGGGCCGAAAAACTGCGCGTGGTGCGCAGCAAACTCTACGCCCTGCGACCCGAGTTCTGCTCCGTGACCTTCGGTGCTGGCGGTTCCACCCAGGCCGGTACCTTCTCTGCCGTGTCGGAAATCCTCTCCGAAGGCGTACAGGCAGCTTCGCACTTCTCCTGCGTCGGAGCCACCAAGGCCACGGTGCGTGCGCAGCTGGCAGAGCTCAAGGCCATGGGCGTGAAGCGCCTGGTGGCCCTGCGTGGTGACCTGCCTAGCGGCTACGGCCTGGGGGGCGAGTTCCAGTACGCCAGTGACCTGGTGGCCTTCATCCGTGCCGAGACCGGGGACGACTTCCACATCGAAGTGGCGGCCTACCCCGAGGTGCATCCGCAGGCCAAATCCCCCGCCAGCGACCTGCAGGCCTTTGCCACCAAGGTGCGTGCCGGTGCCAACTCGGCCATTACCCAGTACTTCTACAACGCCGATGCCTACTTCCGCTTTGTCGAAGAAGTCGACGCACTGGGGCTGACGGTGCCCGTGGTACCGGGCATCATGCCCATCACCAGCTCGACCCAGCTGATGCGCTTTTCGGATGCCTGCGGTGCCGAGATCCCGCGCTGGATCCGCCTGCGCCTGCAGAGCTACGGTGATGACGTCGAATCCATCAAGGCCTTTGGCCTGGACGTGGTGACCAGCCTGTGCGAGCAGCTGCGCGCCGGGGGCGCTCCGGCGATCCACTTCTACACCATGAACCAGAGCGTGGCCACCCTGGCTTTGTGCGAGCGGCTGGGATTGTCTGCTTGACGATGGGCGCCTTCGCGCGCCCATAATGCGCCCCTACCTTGCGTGGGCAAGGGTGCGCGGAACGGGGATGATGGCAATGGTTCAGCCTTGGAAACAGGGACTCTGCATGGCGCTGCTCGCAGCGGGCGTGGGTGCGTTTGCGCAGGCGACCCCAGGTACCGGTCAGGCGATGGACTTCTCTGCGGCCTGGTCGCATCTGGTGGCCCACTCGGGCAAGCTGGCGGCCGCCCACGCGGCCTTGCGCGGTAAGCAGTTGCAAGGCGAGGGCCTGCAGGGGCTGGGCGGGCCGTCGGTGGCGGTATCCGGCGCCAGCTACGCCTACAACGCCAACCTCACCGTGGACCTGGACCCGGTCAACCAGCGGCTGCTGCAGGCCGGCCAAGCGCTGCAGGCCCCCCTGGCCGGTCTGCCCGTGCCGGCGCCATCGTTTCCCAGCCTGCCGTCAAGCTACACCTACAACCAGCATGGCACCGGCAACACGGCGTCGCTGTCGCTGATGTGGCCACTCTATATGGGTGGCGCCACCGATGCCGCGCGTGCCCTGGTGTCGGCCCAGGCCGACGAGGCCCTGGCCGACACGCGCAAGACCAGCCATGAACTGATGACGGTGCTGGTGCAGCGCTATTTCGGCGCCCAGCTCGCAGCCCGGGCGGCCAGCCTGCGCCAAGCCGCCTACAGCAACGTGCAGGAGCACGACCGCGCGGTCGAGAAGATGCTGGCCGCAGGGGTGGTGTCGCGCGTGGAGCGGTTGCAGGCCCGTGCCGCGCTTGAAGACGCGCACCGCAATGCACTCAAGGCCCAGGACGATGCCGAACTCACGGCCATTGCCCTGGCACGCACCGTGGGCGCGCCCGGCGCCGTCACGCCGCAATCGCCCCTCTTTGTCTGGAGTCGGCCGGTGCAGCCCATGGCGTATTTTCTGGAAGCTGCCTTGCAGAACCATCCGGGTCTGGCCAAGGTGGCGGCAAAAAAGGCCCAGGCCGAGAGCCTGCATGCGGGGGAAGAGGGCTTGCGCCGCCCCCAGCTGTTTGCCTTCGGTCAGCACGCGCTGACGACCGGCAACCCCGATTGGGTACTCGGTGTCGGTGCCCGCTGGACCTTGTATGACTCCGTGGACCGCGACAAGATGGCCGCTGCCTCACTGCAGCAGGTGGCACAGGCCGAGCATACCGACGCCCAGGCGCGCAACGACATTGCCCTGCTGGTCGAGCGCAACTGGCGCTTGGTGGAGCAGGCCCGGCGCCAGTTCTTCAGTCTGCAGCCGGGTGCTGACGTGGCCGACGAGGTGCTGCGCCTGCGCAAGGCCGGGTTGCGCGAAGGCACCAGCACGGCCGTGGACCTGATGGATGCCGAGATGTACGTGGTCAAGGTGCAGACCGAGCGTGCCCAGGCCGCCTACGAATACGTGATGGCGCTGGCCAACCTGCTCGAAGGCTGTGGGCTGTCAGAAGAATTCGCTGCCTATATGGCGGGTGCAGACGTAAAGGTGGAATGACGATGCAGATCAAGTCCGTGGCCGTGGGTGCGGCAGCGCTGGCCCTGGTCGGGTTTCTGGGGCTTGGCCTGTGGCGTGCCTCCCAACCCGCACCCGATGTGTTCCAGGGGCAGATGGAAGCGCGTGAGACCGACGTGGCCGCCAAGGTACCCGGCCGCATTGCTGCCTTGCTGGTCAAGGAAGGTGATGTGGTCCAGGTGGGTACCCCCCTGATGCGCATGGACAGCCCCGAAGTCAACGCCAAGCTGGCCCAGGCCACTGCGGCGCAGGAAGCGGCCCAGGCGGTGGCGGCCAAGGCCCAGGCCGGTGCCCGGCCGCAGGAAGTGGAAATGGCGCGCATGAACTGGCAGCGCGCGGTGGCGGCAGCGGAATTGGCCCAGGTGTCGTTCCAGCGCGTCGAGAATCTTGCCAAGGAAGGCCTCGTACCGGCCCAGAAGCGCGACGAGGCTGAAGCCAACTACAAGGCCTCGCGTGACGCGGCCGCAGCCGCCAAGGCCCAGTACGACATGGCCCGCACCGGGGCACGGGCCGAAGACAAGGCCGCCGCCGCCGCCCAGGCGCGCCAGGTGCGGGGCGTGGTGGCCGAAGTCGAGGCGGCCAAGGCCGAAACCGAGCTGCGCAGCCCCGTGGCCGGTGAAGTGGCCAAGGTGCTGGCCAAGGCCGGCGAACTGTCCCCGCAAGGCGTGGCGCTGGTCAGCGTGGTGGACCTGAAGGACCAGTGGGTGGTGATCAACGTGCGCGAAGACCGCCTGCAACGCTTTGCGCTGGGGGCTGAGTTCGACGCCACCGTGCCGGCGCTGCGCGACAACGGTGTGCCGAGGGTGGTGCGCTTCAAGGTGTTCTACAGCGCGGCGCTGCCCGACTTTGCGACCTGGCGTGCCACGCGTGGCAGCCAGGGCTTTGACGCACGGACCTTCGAGGTCCGCGCGCGGCCATTGGCACCGATTGCCGATGCACGTCCGGGCATGAGCGTACTGGTGCAGTAGCAGTTGCGCTGCTTGTTTTTCGTGCCAATAAAGCCTCCAGCCCGCGAATACACTGCGCAGGCAGCTATTGTTTCGGTAGCGACTGCGGCGCGGCGCGAACGCGGCTTGTTGCTTTCCAGACCCTGGGATCTGGCGCTGATCACCTGGGTGCCTGCGCTGGCCTGCCTGCTGCTGTGGTGGATCTTTTCGGCCGGCTTGCCGACCCGGCTGCCGATCGGCCTGCTGGATGATGACCACTCGGCGCTTTCGCGCCAGCTGACCCGCTTCCTGGAGGCCTCGCCGGGCCTGAGCGTGGCGGTGCGCTACGCCGATGCAGCGCAAGCGGAGCGCGGCCTGCGCAGTGCCGAGGTCTATGCCGTGGTGCGCATTCCGGGCGACTTTGCCCGAACCATCAAGCAGGGGCGTGCGGCCCAGGTCACGCTGCTGCACAACGCCCAGCTTGGAACCCATTCGGGCCTGATCCAGCGTGACGTGCGCACCGTGGTCGGCACCCTGTCGGCCGGTATCGAGATGGCGGCACGCAACAAGCGCGGCGAGCCGGCGCAGACCGTGCGTGTGAGCATGGAGCCGGTGCGTACCGGCATGGTGACGCTGTTCAACGCCTCGCTGGACTACGAGCAGTTCCTGGCGGCAGCCCTGTTGCCGGCGCTGCTGCACATTGCCGCCATGACCGCGGGTGCCTGGGGAGTGGGGCGTGAACTGCGTGACCGCAGCGTGGACCAGTGGCTGGGGTCGCATCCCGATTTTTTGCAGGTGCTGGCAGGTCTGGCCGGCAAGCTGCTGTGGCCCTGGCTGGGCCTGGGTCTGGTGGCGACTGCGGCCTTGGTCGGCATCACTTGGGGGCGCGGCTGGCATCCCGCCGGTTCCGTGGCCTGGACCTGCCTGGCCTTGTGGGTCTTTCTGGCACTGTCGCTGGGCATGGGGGCGCTCGCGGCGGGGGCGACCCGGTCCTTGCGCACGGCCCTGTCTGCCACAGGGTTCATCACGGCGCCGGCGTTCGCGTTCGGCGGCGTCGGCTTTCCGATCCAGTCCATGCCCTGGGGGGCGCAGCTGTGGGCCCAGGCGCTGCCGTTTACCCATTACATCCGGCTGCAGATGGAACAGTTGCAGATGGGCGCGCCACTGGCGGTGTCGCTGGCGACGCCGCTGTGGATGTTCGTGGCGGCCATGGTGTTGCTGCTGGGCAGTGCGGCAGCCCTGCGGCGCGCCGCCGTTCAGCCCGCAAGCTGGGGGAAGCGCTGAATGCGCGCGTTCGCCCGCGCCCTGCGTGCGACCCTGCTGGCGGTGTGGGCCGACAAGGGCGTGCTGCTGTTGCTGGCCATCGCGCCGGTGCTGTACGGCTTCTTCTACCCCTGGCCCTACATGGAGCAGGCAGTGACCCGTGTTCCCGTGGCCGTGGTTGACCTGGACCACAGCAGCCTGTCGCGCCAGATCACCCGCTTTGCCAGCGCTAGCCCGCGCCTCGACGTGCGCTGGGTGGGGGCGGACCTGCAGGAGGCGCAGCGTGCCCTGTGGGCGGGCGAAATCGAGGGGTTTGCCATCCTGCCGCCGGATCTCAAGCGCCATGTGCTGCGCGGGCAGTCTGCCGTGGTGACGGTCGAGGGCGATGGCGCCTATGCCCTGCTCAACAAGGCGGTGCTGTACGGTTTTGCCGAAGCGGTAGGAACGGTGTCCGCCGGGGTGGAGATCAGGAAACTGCAGGCGGCCGGCCAGGGTGCACGTCAGGCCGCAGCCAGCCGCAGCCCCGTGGGCACGCTGCTTGTGCCGCTGTTCAATCCGACCGAAGGCTATGGCAGCTACGTGGTGCCTGCCGTGGCCCTGCTGATCCTGCAGCAGACCTTGCTGATGGGCGCGGCCATGCTGGTCGGCACCTGGGCGGAAACGGGGCAGCAGCGGGCCAGGCCGGCCGAATGGATCGGGCGCGTCGTGGCGCTGTCGGTGGTGGGGTGTCTGGCAGGATTGTTCTACTTTGGCTGGGAGTTCACGCTGCAGGACTTCCCGCGCGGCGGCAACCCGCTGGGGGCCTTGCTGTTGCTGGCGTGCTACATGCCGGCAGTGGCCTGCCTGGGGTGTCTGCTGGGTCTCTGGTTCCGCGATCGCGAGCGCTCCATGCAGGTGCTGCTGCTGACTTCCCTGCCCATGGCCTTCCTGTCTGGCTTCTCCTGGCCTGCGGAAGCATTGCCCGGACCCTTGCAGGTGCTGCGCTGGCTGGTGCCCAGCACCGCGGGCATCCAGGCCTCGTTGCGGCTCAACCAGATGGGCGCCCCCGTGGCCGATGTGCTGGCACCATTGGGTGCGCTGGCCGCACTGACACTGGTTGTGGGGGGCGCGGTACTCTGGGCAGGGCGCCTGCGCAAGTCCTGAGACCCGTCGGCGCGGTCCGTGCAGGGCGTCAGCTGCCGCTGTCCAGGCTGGACGCGGCGTTGCTGTCCTGTCCCAAGGCCTTGACCAGGAACGGCAGTGTCTCCTTCAGGGCGTCCTTCAGGGTGTGGGGAGGGTTGATGACGAACATGCCGCTGGCGGGCAGACCGGGGCGCACCTCATTGCCCTGCGCGTCGGTATGCACCTTGCTCGACTTGACTGTCAGTGTTGCATGCAGCCAGGGGCGGTCGGAACGCTGGGCCATGGTCTTGAGGCGCTTGGGCAGGTCGTGGGCTTCCGGGCGCGGAATGATGGGGTACCAGACGGCGTAGGTGCCGGTGGCGAAACGCTGCAGTGCGTCGTCCACCATGGCGGGCACCCGCGCATAGTCGGTCTTCATCTCGTAGCTGGGGTCGCACAGCAAGAGTCCACGCCGCGAGGGCGGCGGCAGCAGCTTGCGCACGCCTTCGAAGCCGTCTTCGCGCAGCACCGCCACCTGGCGCCCCGCCTCCAGCTGGGCGATGTTGCCGCTCAGGGTCTTGGCGTCGGTGGGGTGGATCTCGTACAGCTTGAGCTTGTCGCGCTCGCGCAGGAATTTCTGGATGATGAAGGGCGAGCCGGGGTAGACCTTCCAGGGCTTTTGGGTGTTGAAGCTGGCCACCGTGTCCAGGTAGGCCTGCAGCGCGGCGGGTACCGGACCGGCAAGGTCCTGCAGCTTGACTATGCCTTCCAGGGCCTCGGCACTGGTCTGGGCAAAGTCGCCGTCCAGCCGGTACAGACCGGCCCCCGCATGGGTGTCGAAGGCCATCAGGGCGGTTTCCTTGATGGTGAGGTGCTGCAGGATGGCAATGAGCGTCGTGTGCTTGAGCACATCGGCGTGGTTGCCTGCGTGGAAGGCGTGGCGGTAACTGAACATAGGCAGACATCGTAACCGCGCTCCCCCTGGCTTGCCCAAACGGGGGGAGTTTTATATAATGGCAGGCTTCGCAGCGATTTTGTGGTTCCGCGGCGAAGACAAGCTTACCCACCTAAGAGATTCCCAACAGAGGAAAACCGACCGTGGAAAAGAACCCGCCAAACCCTTTTTCGTAATGAGAAAACATGACTACTTTCAGCGCAAAACCCGCTGAGGTCGTGCATGAGTGGTTTGTGATTGACGCGACCGACAAGGTCCTCGGACGAGTAGCCAGCGAAGTTGCTCTCCGTTTGCGCGGCAAACACAAGGCCATTTACACGCCTCACGTTGACACTGGTGACTTCATCGTCATCATCAACGCTTCCAAACTCAAAGTGACTGGCACCAAGTCCCTGGACAAGGTGTACTACCGCCACTCCGGTTTCCCCGGCGGTATCACAGCCACGAACTTCCGTGACATGCAAGCCAAGCACCCTGGCCGCGCTTTGGAAAAAGCCGTCAAGGGCATGCTGCCCAAGGGTCCCCTGGGCTACGCCATGATCAAGAAGCTCAAGGTGTACGGCGGTGCTGAGCACCCCCACACCGCCCAGCAACCCAAAGTGTTGGACATCTAAGGAGCTCTAAATGATTGGTGAATGGAACAATGGCACTGGCCGTCGCAAATCCAGCGTCGCCCGTGTTTTCCTGAAAAAGGGCTCCGGCCAGATCGTCGTGAACGGCAAGGCAATCGATAAGTTCTTCGGTCGTCAAACCTCCATCATGATCGCCAAGCAGCCCCTCGTGCTGACCAACAACACCGAAGCCTTTGACATCATGGTCAACGTGCACGGTGGCGGTGAGTCCGGCCAGGCCGGCGCTGTGCGCCACGGCATCACCCGCGCCCTGATCGACTACGACGCTTCCCTGAAGTCCGAGTTGAGCAAGGCCGGTTACGTGACCCGTGACGCCCGCGAAGTGGAACGTAAGAAGGTCGGTTTGCACAGCGCCCGTCGCCGCAAGCAGTTCTCCAAGCGTTAATCTGCATGCAGATCAACAAAGCCGCCCCGGCCTGGCTGGAGGCGGCTTTGTTTTTTGTGTTTTCATTTGCCCGTTGACCCATGCGCCTGCGCCTGCTCAAACGCCGCCTCACCATCAGTGCGCCCCGCATGGCAGTGCGCAGCGCCATGCCGTGGCCATTCCGCTGGGCAGTGGTGGCCATCGTGCTGGGTTTTTGCGCTGCCATCGGGCTGTGGGCCTTCGAGTTCGGCAAGGACATTGCGGGACTGGAGCGTGGTTCGCGCGAAGAGATCCAGCAACTGCGCCTGCTGGTGGAGAGCCAGCAACGCGAACTCGAGCAGTTGCGCCAACAACGTGACGAGGCCCAGTCGGTGGCAAATACGGCTGGCACGCTGGTGGCCGCGGAGAAAGCGGCACAGGAAAAGCTGGTCAATCAGGTCAAGCAGCTGGAGCAGGAGGCCCATGCCCTGCGCGATGACCTCAGTTTCTTCGAAAAGCTCATTCCGGCTGGCGGTGCGGACGGCGTTGCGGTGCGCGGTCTGCAAGTCGAGACCGAGGAGCCCGGTAAGCTCAAGTGGCAAGTGTTGGCCATCCAGTCGGGCAAGAACGTGAATGAACTCTCCCTGCGGCTGGAAATGGTATTTGTTGGCACCCAGGGCGGAAAACCCTGGTCGGCCCCATTGGCCGATGGCGGCATTCCCTTTAAGATCAAGCAGTATGGTCGGCTGGAAGGTGAGTTGGAGCTTCCGGCACAGGCGCAGGTGAAGAGCGTCACGGCCAAGGTGATGGATGGCAGCACTGTGCGTGCCACGCAGACCATCAAGTTGTAGCGCCACGAGGTTTCCATGTTCAACAAAAACAAGCAAGCGCCCATCAAGAGTCTGATCGCAGACGGCAGCCAGATCACTGGCAACATCGCATTCACGGACGGCCTGCGCATTGACGGCGAAGTGCTCGGCAATGTCATTGCCAGCGAAGGCAGTGCCAGCATGTTGGTCATTTCCGAAACTGCGAAGGTCGTGGGCCACATCACGGCCGACCTGATCGTGGTCAATGGCAGTGTCACCGGGCCCGTGCATGCCCGCTCCGCGCTGGAATTGCAACCCAAGGCACGCATTGAAGGCGACGTGGAGTACGCGTCGCTGGAGATGCACAAGGGTGCCCTGATTTCCGGTCAACTGCGCCCGCTATTGGTGGAAGAGGCAAAGCCCACACTGAAACTGGCGGCGAACAACCAGTAATACAATACCTGACCAAATCCATTTGGTATTGCGAACCGAACCAGGAGGCCGCCATGAGCGCCGTAGCCGAATCCGTCCCCACTTCCATGCCCGACCCCATCCTCTTCACCGACAGTGCGGCGGCCAAGGTCGCTGATCTCATCGCCGAAGAAGGCAATCCCGACCTGAAACTGCGCGTATTCGTGCAGGGTGGCGGTTGTTCGGGGTTCCAGTACGGTTTCACCTTCGATGAAATCACCAACGAGGACGACACGACCATGACCAAGAATGGCGTGTCCCTGCTGATCGACGCGATGAGCTTCCAGTACCTGGTGGGCGCCGAGATCGACTACAAGGAAGACCTGCAGGGCGCCCAGTTCGTCATCAAGAACCCCAACGCCACGACCACCTGCGGTTGCGGTTCTTCGTTCTCGACCTAAGCCGGATACAGGGCGCCCAGCACCCGCAGGCCGCGGGCGCCCGTCACTTCGGGCAAATTTCCAGGGCTGCCCTTCACGCATTGGGCGGCCAGCCACGCAAAGGCACAGGCTTCCACCTGTTGTGGGGGCAGACCGGCGACCGATGTGGACTCCACCCGCACTTGCGGCAGCGCTTGCTGCAGGGCCTCCATCAAGCTGGCATTGAAGGCGCCGCCACCGCAGACCAGCAGGCGTTGGCACTGGGGGTGATGCGCGCGCAGGGCCTCGGCACAGGACTGCGCAGTGAGGGCGCACAAGGTCGCCTGCACGTCGGCGGTAGCGACATCGGGATGCCGGCGCAGCTTGGCGTCGAGCCAGGTGGCATGAAACAAGTCGCGCCCAGTGCTCTTGGGAGGCGGGCGGCGGAAAAAGTCTTCGTCCAACAGGTCGTGCAGCAGACTGGCGAGCACCCGCCCCGTGCGCGCCCAGGCGCCATCCCGATCGTAGGCCTGCCCCATGTGCCGTTGGCACCAGAGGTCCATCAGCGCATTGCCCGGTCCGCAATCGAAGCCCCGCACCGGAGTGAAGCCCCCGGGGTTCAGCAGGGTGATGTTGGAGATGCCGCCGATGTTCAGGATCGCCATGCATTCATTGGCGGCATTGAGGAAGCGGCTGTGGAATGCAGGCACCAGTGGCGCACCTTGTCCGCCCGCAGCGACGTCGCGGCTACGAAAGTCGGCCGCTACCGCGATGCCCGTGCGTTCGGCCAGCAAGGCCGGGTTGTTCAGTTGCAGGGTATAGCCACAACCGTCGAATTCGCCGGGACGGTGACGCACGGTCTGGCCATGGGCGCCGATGGCGGCGATGGCGTTCGCCGCCACGCCGCTGGATTGCAGTAGCCTGTCAACCACCTTCGCGTAGAGGTCCACCAAGGCAATGGCCGCCAGGGCAGAACGGTGCAACTCGTCGTCACCAGGGGTGTTGAGGGCGAGCAGTTCCGCGCGCAGTGGCTGGGGCATGTCGAGGCTGGCAAAGGCCAGCACCTGCAGCTGCCCGGCGGTGCCGAATTCGGCCAGGACGCCATCCACACCGTCCAGCGACGTGCCGGACATCAGGCCAATGGTGCGCATGGCCAGTTGGCCTTATTGGGCGCTGGCGGTTTGCAGCTGGGCAGCCGACGCCAGCTGGGCCCGAACCTGGGCCACAGCCGCATTGAACGCAGGGCGGGACCCGGCGGGCAGCGGGATCGATTCGCTCTGGCGGGCCATGACCAGCGGATCGCGCTGCTGACCATTGACGCGGAACTCGA
Organism: Curvibacter sp. APW13; assembly: GCF_032337135.1. Classification (NCBI taxonomy): domain Bacteria; kingdom Pseudomonadati; phylum Pseudomonadota; class Betaproteobacteria; order Burkholderiales; family Comamonadaceae; genus Curvibacter; species Curvibacter sp. APW13. The sequence continues at coordinate 106,733 of NZ_JAVXZZ010000006.1, forward strand.
AATGCAGGTGCGGCCCCGTGGCCCAGCCAGTCTGACCCACGGCGCCGAGGTTCTGACCCTGGCTCACTGTCTGACCCTTGCGCACGGCGATGCGACTCAGGTGGGCGTAGGCAGTGGAGTGGCTGGCGTTGTGCTTGACGATGACGATGTTGCCGAAACCGTTCTGCACCCCGGCGAACTCGACCACGCCATTGCCCACGCTGCGCACGGGTGTGCCGATGGGTGCGCCATAGTCCACGCCCAGGTGGGCACGCCAGGTCTGCAGGATCGGGTGGAAGCGCATCTTGAAGCCGCTGGTCACGCGCGAGAACTCCATGGGCGAGGCCAGGTAGGCACGACGCAGGCTGTCGCCGGCAAAGTTGAAGTATCCGCCTTTGGCCGCTGCCGTGGCTTCGGTGCCGCCCGGCACAAACCACAGGGCAGAAAAGGTCTTGCCGTTGTTGACGAATTCGGCACTCAGCACCCGGCCGCTGCGCAGGGGCTCGCCATCACCTTCCAGGGTTTCATACACCAGGGAGAATCGGTCTCCCTTGCGCAGCGCGCGGTGAAAGTCGATGTCGCCGGAAAAGATGTCGGCCATCTGTGTGGCCACGCTGTCGGGCACGCGGGCTTCGTCGGTGGCGGCAAACAGCGAACTCTGGATGCTGCCGCTGGCCATGCGGGTGGAAGCCACCAGCGGTGCGCTCTCGATGCTTGAGCGGAAACTGCCATCGGCCTGGCGCGTGATCTGCAGGCGCCTAAAGGTGCCGTCATCGGCAGGGCTCCAGCGCGCGGTCAGGGTCTCGAGCTGGCCCGACTGCTTGGACTGGGCCGTGACATTGCGGCCGCCGCGTCCGAGCAGGTGCTGCTGGGCCAGGCGGTCGTTGCGCAGGAACTGGACCGCGGCGTCGTCCTGCACGCCCAGGCGCCGCAGCAAGGAGGCCGCGCTGTCGCTGTTGCGGCTGACTTCGGAGCGGAACAGGGACTGCGACGCTTGGGCGAGTGCCTCGACCTGCGCGGACAGATCGGTAGTCTGCAGCGCCTCGACCACGGTTTGGGTGCGGATGTCGGCGGCTTCGGGCGCAAAGCTGGCCACGGCGAAGGTGGCGCCGGTGCCGCCAAGCAGCATGGCCGCCACCAGTGCTGTCACGCGACGGGGGTGGGTTTGCACCAGCGCAGCTGCGCGGCGGGCGAACAATTCGAGAGATTCGGGGAAGTTGGCGTACACGAACAGACTCCGGGGGCTTGCAGCGGGACTAAAATCCGGCCGCTGTCAATCCACGGATTGACGCTGAAACAAGCCTCCCAGTATAGCGGCTTGCTGCACCGCCGCATCGAGAAAAACCCTTATGAATCAAGCCTCCAGCCCCGATTTTGTTGTAACCGACCGTGTTCGCGAGGCGCTGGCCGTTACGCTGCGCGGCTGTGAGGAACTGATCCCCCAGGAAGACTGGGTGAAGAAGCTCGCGCGCTCCGAGGCCACGGGCAAGCCGCTGCGCATCAAGCTCGGCCTGGACCCCACCGCCCCGGACATCCACGTCGGCCACACCGTGGTGCTCAACAAGATGCGCCAGTTGCAGGACCTGGGGCATACGGTGATCTTCCTGATCGGTGACTTCACCAGCATGATCGGGGACCCCTCCGGGCGCAACAGCACGCGCCCGCCACTGACCGCCGAGCAGATCAAGGTCAATGCCGAGACCTACTACCGCCAGGCCAGCCTGGTGCTGGATCCGGCCAAGACCGAGATCCGCTACAACAGCGAATGGAGCGACCCGCTGGGCGCCCGCGGCATGATCCAGCTCGCCAGCCGCTATACGGTGGCGCGCATGATGGAGCGCAACGACTTCCACCAGCGCTACACCGCCGGTACCCCCATTGCCGTGCACGAGTTCCTCTACCCCTTGATGCAGGGCTACGACTCGGTCGCGCTGCACAGCGATCTGGAACTGGGCGGAACCGACCAGAAGTTCAACCTGCTCATGGGGCGCACGCTGCAGGCCGAGTACGGGCAGGAGCCGCAGTGCATCCTGACCATGCCGCTGCTCGAAGGCCTGGACGGCGTCGAGAAGATGTCCAAGAGCAAGAACAACTACATCGGCATCAGCGAAGACCCCAACACCATGTTTGCCAAGGTGCTGAGCATCTCCGATGTGCTGATGTGGAAGTGGTACACGCTGCTGAGCTTCAAGAGCGAAGCCGAAATCGCGGCCCTGAAATCCGAAGTCGACGGTGGACGCAATCCCAAGGACGCCAAGGTGATGCTGGCCAAGGAGATCACGGCGCGCTTCCACAGTGCGGCCGCGGCCGACGCCGCGGAGCAGGATTTCATCAATCGCTCCAAGGGCGGCATCCCCGACGAAATTCCTGAACTCAGCCTTCCGCTGGGCGACGGTGGCGCGCCGCAGGGCATTGCCAACCTCCTGAAGATGGCCGGCTTGGTGGCGTCCAACGGCGAAGGCAACCGCCTGATCGACGGCGGCGGTGTGCGCGTGGATTCCAGCGTGGTCAGTGACAAGGGCCTCAAGCTGGGCGCCGGAACCTACGTGCTGCAGGCGGGCAAGCGCAAGTTCGCCCGGGTCACCCTGGTCTGAAATTGCTATCTTTTTTGAAGCTTCTTGCGCTGGTTTTTTAAGGGCTGCAGCTGGTTTTGTCAGTTTTCCATTTTCTCCAGCAACTGCTGACATTCCCCGCGCGCCGCGTCGAACTCCAGTGATGCGACCGCTGCCTGAAGGCGCATGAGTGCGTCGGCCTGCGCTGCAGGCCAGTGCGACTCCAGTTGTGCCATGGTTTCGAGGGCCTGCATGTTGCTCTCTGCCAGCTGCTGTTCCATGGTCTGCAACAGGGCCCGCAATTGGGTGTCGTCCCGGGGGGGCGACGGCGCCTGCTTGACGCTGGGCTGCTTGCTTTCCAGCGCCTGCAGCAACGCCTGCAACTGGGTATGTGCCCGTGCGATGCCCTGTTGCATGCTTTCGACCAGAGCATGGGAAAACGCCTGGGGGTCCTCGGGCTGGGCGCGGAGTTGCTTTTCCGCCCCCGCAGCCTGGCGGGAAAGCGGGGTAACACCCAATGTGGCGGCCAGTCCCTTGAGGGTATGCAGCAGGCGTTGCGCCGCGCTCGCGTCGCCCTGGGCGTGCAGCGCTTGCAGCTCATCACCCATGCCCCGAACATCACCGATGAAGTTGCGCAGCAGCCCTGTGTACACCGATTGCTTGTGGCCCATGCGGGCGATTGCGGCTTCGAGTTCCACCCCAGCTTCCCGAGCCAGTCTGGATACGTCCTCAGTCAGGTCCTGCGGTCGAAGCGGTATCGCACGCGGGGCCGGGCTGGCGGCGACTTCACGCCCGCTCTGGACCCGCAGCACCTCGACCAGTTGGTCCAGGTCGAAGGGTTTGCCGATGTGGTCATTCATGCCCACCTGCAGACAGGCGTCGCGGTCGGTACTCATCGCGTTGGCCGTCATGGCGACCACCGGCAGGAAGGATTGGCCCAATTCGCCGCGGATGGCCCGGGTGGCGGCGAAACCGTCCATCACGGGCATCTGCAGATCCATCAGCACCACGTCGTAGCCATGGGGTTGGGCGCGAATCGCATCCACCGCCTCCTGCCCGTTGTTGGCCACATCGACCAGGGCACCTTCGTCGCGCAACAGCTCGCAGGCGACCTGCTGGTTGTTCAGGTTGTCTTCGGTGAGCAGAATGCGCAGTCCCTTCAGACGCAAGGGGCCGTCCCCGGCCACGGAGCGTATCTGCGCAACACTGCGTGGGACGAAGCGCGTGCTGCTGATGGGCAGGGTAATCTGGAAATGGAAGTCGCTCCCTTCGCCCAGCGCGCTTTCGAGTTCCAGGGTGCCGCCCATCAGCGCCACCAGACCGTGGCTGATGGACACGCCCAGCCCGGTGCCGCCATAGCGGCGGGTGGTCGAGGCTTCTGCTTGGGTGAAGCCTGAAAATATGCGTGTCTGGTTCTCCGGTGCAATGCCGATCCCGGTGTCGCGCACGCTGAATCGGATGGTTGCGGTTTGCGGCGTGCGTGCTACCAGCTGCAGACTGATGGTCACCTCACCCTTGTCGGTGAATTTGACCGCGTTTCCCCCCAGGTTCACCAGGATCTGCTGCAGCCGCAGGTTGTCCCCCACCAGATGGGGCGGTACCGCCGGGTCCACCTTCCACACCAGTCGAACCGGTTTGGTGCCTATGTTGGTCTGCAGGATGACGGCCAGATCACGCAGCAGTTGCTGGATCGAAAAGGGTTGCGGGTCCAGGGTCATCTTGCCGGCTTCGACCTTGGAGATATCGAGGATGTCGTTGAGCAGCCCCAGCAGCGATTTGGCGGCCGAGCGGGCCTTTTCGGCATAGTCTGCCTGCTTGGTGTCCAGTGGGGTGCGCGCAAGCAGCGTCAGCATGCCCAGGATGGCGTTCATGGGGGTGCGGATCTCGTGGCTCATGTTGGCCAGGAACTGGCTCTTGGCGCGTGAGGCTTCTTCCGCCGCTTCCTGGGCCGCCATCAGGTCGGTGACGTCGATACGGAAGCCCACGGTATGGCCGTCCGGAAGGCGGCGTTCCACGATGCGCAGCGTGCGGCCGTTCTCCAGTCGTTGCACCAGGGTGGTGTTGCCTGCAAGATGCGCCGCCATGCGCTCGGCTACCCATTCGTCTACACGGCCAACAGCCGCCGAGTATTCGTTGCGCTCAGCGCCGTAGCGGATGATGGATTCGAAGGTGGCCCCGGGTACCATGACGGGGGCGCAGATCGGGTAGATCTGCCGGTACTTGTCGTTGCACAGGACCAGCCGGTCTTCGGGGTCAAACAGCACGAAGGCTTCGTCGATGACGTCGATGGCGCCACGCAGCAGGGCTGCGCTGCGGCGGGCTTCTTCCTCGATGGCATGGCGCTCGCTGATGTCGGTGTGTGTGCCCGCGACGGTGTGCGCCTTTCCATCTTCGCCCCGTGCGACGATCTGCCCGTGGGTGGTGACCCAGACCCAGTGACCGTCCTGGTGGCGCATGCGCATGTCAAGGCGGAAGAACGCTGTCTTGCCTCGCAAATGGTCATCGAGCTGGGTCAGGACCATGGTCAGGTCGTCCGGGTGCACGAGGCGGTTGAAGGTGTCGATGGACACCGGCGCGAGGTCGTCCACGGTGTAGCCGACGATCTCGGCCCAACGGTGGTTGATTTCCAGGGCGCCACTTTGCAGGTCCCAGGCCCAGGTTCCCACATTGGTTGCAGAGATGACGTTGTCCAGGGCCTGACGCTGGCGTTCCAGTTCCTGCACGGCCTGCTTGCTGGTCGTGATGTCGCTGGATATCTCCATGAATCCGGTGAGGGTGCCGTCTTCGCCGCGTTGTGGCTGCAGCTCGGTGTCCACCCAATACTCGGCGCCTGACTTGGCCCGGTTGAGGATCTCGAAGCGCATGGCCTCGCCCTGTGCAATGGCGCGGTCAATGGTGGCCAAAAGGTCGGCAGGTGCCTTGCCGCTGCCCACAAGCTCTCCGGGTGTCTTGCCCCGGGCTTCCTCCAGCGTATACCCCGTGATGCGCGTGAAGCCTTCGTTGACCCAGTGGATGCGACCGCAGCGGTCCGCGATCGAGACTGCATTCGACGTGTGCCGCACCACCTCAGCCAGGCGATTGAGCTCCTCGGTCATTTCCTGTGCCGAACGCCGAGCGCGCACCAGCGACTGGCTTTGGGTGCGCAGCAGGGCCGCCAGCAGAAGACTCAGCAGGGCGCCCGCGGCTGCCGCAAGCAGCGGCGTCCAGCGTGTGATGGCGCTTTCGAATGCCGGTGTGCTCTCCACCGTCAGCAGGAAATGGCGGGCACCGATGCGCAGCTGGCGGGCTGTGGAGTAGTCCCGCTGGGCCAACGAGGGCGCGCTGAACTCCAGCTCGGGGTTGGTCAGTTCGCTGTCATACAGCAGGCTGCTCACGCCATCGGTCGTGTCGAAGACGTGCACATTGACGGCACCGGCCTTCACGTCAGGCAGGTCGGCCAACAGTTCGGCGGGCCGCAGCGTTGCATAGACCAGGCCATAGAAACGCTGTGCCCGCTCCTGGTCATCATTGGGGGGGCGGCTTCCTGTCCTGTACATGGGGAGCATCAGCAGTTGCTGGACGACGGTTTCATTGGCGCTGGAAACTGGCGGTGACAGCGTGATCTCCCCGCTGATCGCAGCGCGTTCAATCGCTTCGCGCCGTGTCCGCTCCGAGCCCAGGTCGAGCCCCATGGCAGGATGGAAGGGGCCACCAGGTTCGAGGTACTTGACCACGTACATGGGATCCATGGCACTTGGCTGGATCGCGTTGACGGTGAACCAGGGGGCGCTGGACTCGTGCTCGGCGCGGACAAAGGCTGCCAGCCGACCGCGTTCCACCCGCTCGATGTAGCCCAAGCCCCAGACGCCGCGCAGGTCGTACTGGCTGCCACGCGAATTTGCATAGGCCGTGAACTCCTCGCGCCCGACGGAAGCGCTGGCCGCAAACAACCCGCGCGCGCCCAGCAAGGTGGCTACCGACGCGCTGTAGCGCCGCTGCACTTCATCGCTGACGCGTTGCGTCGCCGCATCGAAATCGCGCTGGGCGCTGTCGCGGGTTTCGGCGTAGAGCCAGGCACCCAACCAGGCGCTGAGCATCCATCCCCCGAGCAGCACGGCCAGAGGCAGCGCGGTTTGCCGCAAGTGTTGGTGCCAGGGGGCGGGAGTCTGCATGGGCGGATTGTGCACGTTGCCTGCGTCGTGGTGTGCACAATCAGGCCATGATGAATACATTTTGCAAGACATGTTAGCGCTGGTGCAACGCGTAAGCCGTGCCCGGGTCGTGGTGGCCGAAGAAACCGTCGGATCCATCGGTCGCGGCTTGCTGGTGCTGGTGTGCGCCGAGCAGGGCGACACCGAAGCCGAGGGCGAGAAACTGCTGGCCAAGTTGCTCAAGCTGCGCATCTTCAGCGACGCCCAGGGCAAGATGAACCTGAGCGTGCAGGACCTGGACGGTCAGGGGACGGCCGGAGGGCTGCTCATCGTCAGCCAGTTCACGCTGGCGGCGGACCTGCGCGGCGGCAACCGCCCCAGCTTCACCCAAGCGGCAGCCCCTGCCGAGGGGCAGCGCCTGTACGACGCTTTCGTGGCGCGGGCGCGGGCCTTGCACAACGACGTGCAGACCGGCATCTTTGCTGCTGACATGCAGGTCGAGCTGGTCAATGACGGCCCGGTGACGATCCCGATGCGCGTGCCGCCACCGTCTGCGTGACGCTATTCATTGCGTAGCTGTATGCGCATATTCCATAAGGGCTGAGCCCCGTTTTGGCACCTAATCCTGGGTGGGGAACAGGCATTCCTGTACCGGTGGCGGCTGCAGTGCGGGTGGTGGGGGCGAGTGCCAGACCGCATCCACCCAACCGCGCAGGCTGTTGATGAAGGCCAGGCCCTGTACCCGGGGCAGGTCGTCCAGGTGGATCACCGCTTCCGTGACGCGCCCCTGGGCCAGCCAGTGCGCACGCCCAATGCCGGGAAGCAAGCCGCAGCGTAAGACCGGGGTAACCCAGCGGCCGTCGAGCAGCAGGGCCACGTTGCCGCGCGTGCATTCGGTCAGCTCCCCCGCCGGGTTCCACAGCACGGTGTCGAAAACCTCGGGCGCCCCAGGCGCAAAAGCGTCATAGTGGCTGCGCCGGGTGGTCTTGTGGCGCACGAATTCGCTGTGCGCCATGGCCAAGGGGTGTGGTGCCAATTGCAGCACCACGCGCGCGGGCGTGGGTGGCTGGGCGAAGGCCTGGGCCTCGAACTGCCCTGCAGCAGCCAGCAGCAGCCGTACGCGCCACGCTCCGTGGGGATGTGAACGTGCCACCTCCGCCAGAGCGGCCTGCGCCGCCGAGGCAGACCAGGGGAAGCCGAAGTGTGCGGCTGAGGCAGCCATACGTTCGAGGTGGGCATCGGCGGCGGGCAGCAAGCCGTCGCGCAGCGCCAGGGTTTCCAGCAGGGAAAAGCCCTCGCTGGCGCGCAGCAGGAAGGTCTGCTTGTGGCGCCATTCCTGCCATTCGCCATCCGCCGTGGCGTCCGAGGTGATGCCGCTGCCGGTGCCGGCCCAAGCTGCCCCGTCACGCGTCAGCACCGTGCGGATGGGGACATTGAAGGTGGCGCTGCCGCCCGGGCGCACCACGCCCACCGCGCCGCAATAGACGCCACGGGGCGTGTCTTCAAGTTCGCGGATCAGGCGCATCGCCTGCACCTTGGGGGCGCCGGTAACCGATCCGCAGGGGAACAGGGCGCCGAACACGTCGGCCAGGCGGGTGCCGGTGCGGGTGTCTGCATGCACGTCGCTGACCATCTGCCACACCGTGGGCAGGGGCTGGACGCGGAACAGGCCGTCCACCTGCACCGAAAAGGGCAGCGCAATGCGCGAGAGGTCGTTGCGGATCAGGTCCACGATCATCACGTTCTCGGCCCGCTCCTTGGGCGAGGTGCGCAGGTGGTTGGCCGCGGCGGCATCCGTGTGCGGGTCGCTGCGTCGGGCAGCCGTGCCTTTCATGGGGCGGGTGACCAAGTGGCCGTCCTGCCAGTCGAAGAACAGCTCGGGCGAAACCGAGAGCACCTGCTCCTCGCCGGTGTCGATGTAGGCGGCAAAGCCACCGGGCTGGGCGCGGTGCATGGCGGCAAACAGCGCCACCGGCGTGCTGTGCAGGGTGCCCGCGATGCGGGTGGTGTAGTTGGCCTGGTAGATCTCGCCATCGGCAATGGCCGTGTGCAGCCGGTCCATGGCGGCATGGAACACGCTGCGCTGCAAGCCGGACTGCCAGCGGGCGCGCAGTGTGTCGCGGTCGTCTGGCGGCGGCAGTGCGGGCACTTCGGGCAGGGGCGCATCGTGCACACCGAACCAGGCCAGGGGACCATCGGCCGGGTGCACCGCCAGCGCCGCATCGAACGCGGGGGCCGCCTCGTAGCGCAGGTAGCCCACGCACCAGCGGCCTTGCCGTGCATGCTGCTCCACGGCTTCGAGCACGGCGCGCACCTCATCTGCCTGGCGGGCGACCAGCACCTCGCGGGGCGCACCGAAAGCCAGGCGCAGCGCCGGGGAGCCCTTGCCCGACAGGCCCTGTGTCTGCCCCGGCTGGGCGGCGACCGCAGCAAAGTCGATCAGGGCATGCATGGGGGCGTCAGGGGCGGTACGGGTCGTCGAAGCCCAGGCGCATCACCACCACGGACTCGCGCGCTTCCATGGCCTGCGCGTCTTCTTCGTCGTGTTCGTGGTCCCAGCCCTGGGCGTGCAGGGTGCCGTGCACGATCAGGTGGGCGTAGTGGGCCTGCAGGGTTTTGCCCTGCTCCTTGGCCTCTTTCTCCACCACCGGGGCGCATAGCACCAGGTCGGCACAGACCACGGGCTCCTGGCTGTAGTCGAAGGTGAGCACGTTGGTGGCGTAGTCTCGTCGGCGGTACTCGCGGTTGAGGGCCTGGCCTTCTTCGGCATCGACGATGCGCACGGTGATCTCACCGGGCAGGTCCAGGGCGTGGCGTACCCAGCGCATTACCTTGTGGCGGGGCAGGGCGGCGCGGTGCTTTTCCGTGGTGGCGGCGTTGGCGAGCTTGGCGAATTGCAGGGACAGGGTCAGTTCAGGCAGCATGGTGGGTTCTGGTGGGCGTCTTGATGGATCAGACAGCACGGCGACGCGGGCTGCGGGTCTTGGGTAGGCCGGTGCGGGCGGGCTCGGGTTCCGGGGCCAGGGGCGGAACTTGCAGCGCAGGCAGGGCTTCTTCCTCGCGCCGGGCGGCATCGTAGGCATCCACAATGCGGGCCACCAGCGGGTGGCGCACGATGTCGGCACTGGTCAGGCGCGTGAAGGCCACGCCGTCCACCCGCTTGAGGATGCGCTCGGCCTCCACCAGGCCGCTGAGCTGGGCCTTGGGCAGGTCGATCTGCGTCAGGTCGCCGGTGATGACGGTCTTGGTGCCGAAGCCCACGCGCGTGAGGAACATCTTCATCTGCTCGGGGGTGGTGTTCTGGGCCTCGTCCAGGATCACGAAGGCGTTGTTCAGGGTGCGCCCGCGCATGAAGGCCAGCGGAGCGATTTCGAGCGCATGGCGCTCGAAGGCCTTGTGCACCTGCTCGTAGCCCATCAGGTCGTACAGGGCGTCGTACAGCGGGCGCAGGTAGGGGTCGACCTTCTGGTTCAGGTCGCCGGGCAGGAAGCCCAGGCGTTCGCCGGCCTCGACCGCCGGACGGGTGAGGATGACGCGCTGCACGCTGGAGCGCTGCAGGGCATCGACCGCGGCGGCCACGGCCAGGTAGGTCTTGCCGGTGCCGGCCGGTCCGATGCCGAAGGTGATGTCGTACTCGGCGATGTTGTCCAGATACAGGGCCTGGTTGGTCGAGCGTGGCTTGAGGTCGGCGCGGCGCGTGGCAAGCAGGGGGCCCTCGTTGGCGTCCTGACTACCGTCGCCGCTGAGCATCAGTTGCACCGTGGAGGCGGCGATGGGCTTGGCCGCCAGTTCGTACAGCGCCTGCAGCACCTCCATGGCGCGCTGGGCCTTGGCCTTGGGGCCTTCCACCTTGAACTGCTCGTGGCGGTGGGCCACATGCACCTCCAGCGCGCGCTCGATGGTGCGCAGGTGCTCGTCGGTGGGGCCGCACAGGTGGGACAGGCGGGTGTTGTTGAGCGGGGTGAAGGTGTGGCGAAGAATCACGCTGATAATTCCGGTTTCGATATTCCGACGGTGGCAGGGCTGCACTGTAACGCCTGAGCCCAAGCCCCTGCCGTCGACGCACCGCCCGCACCGGGCACAAGGCAAGCGCATGATTGGCAAACTCACCGGCATTTTGAGCGACAAGAACCCGCCCCAGGTCATTGTGGACTGTGGCGGCGTGGGCTACGAGGTGCAAGTGCCCATGAGCACCTTCTACAACCTGCCGCCGGATGGGCAGAAGGTGTCGCTGCTGACCCACTTCTTGGTGCGCGAGGATGCCCAGATACTGTACGGATTCGCTACCGCCACCGAGCGCGAGGCCTTCCGCGAACTCATCAAGATCAGCGGCGTGGGGCCGCGTACGGCGCTGTCCATCCTGTCGGGCTTGTCGGTGGGCGATCTGGCCCAGGCCGTGAGCACGCAGGAGGCCGGCCGACTGGTCAAGGTGCCGGGCATCGGCAAGAAAACGGCGGAGCGGCTGCTGCTGGAACTCAAGGGCAAACTCGGTGCCGACCTCGGCGCGCCGCTGGGCGCGGCCACCGATGCCCAGGGCGACATCCTGCAGGCCCTATTGGCGCTGGGCTACAGCGACAAGGAGGCGGCCGCGGCCCTGAAGGCGCTGCCGGGCGACGTGGGGGTGAGCGAAGGCATTCGGCTGGCGCTCAAATCTCTGGCCAAATAGGCCGCCAGCCCTCTCCAATACTGCGTAAGCCGCTACTGAAAACAGAGCGGTAGTATTCGGACTGGCCTTTCGTGGGGCATCCGGCGGGTTTACCGCGCTTCCCGCACCGGCCGGCCGTTGACGGGTTGTACCGGGCGGGCGTTGTTCGGGTAGAGCTGGCGGAACATGCGCAGCTGGTCCTTGCCGATCTGCACCGGTTGCTTCAGCACCATCCACAGCACCCCTTCCGAGCACGGCGGCGTGGTGAGCGAGCCGATGAACTGGTAGTAGCGCTGGTCGCCCGGCAGCAGTTCGTTGAGGTTCAGGATGCCGCGCGGCATGCGCACCTTGTCCCCGGCGTCCAGCGGCATGTAGGTCCAGACCTTCTCGATCAGCGGATTGGGGTTGCCGGTATCGAGCAGCACGCCCACCACGGCCAGCTGGCCGTCGTCGTTCTTGTGCACCAGGTGGGCCACCATGGGGTAGCGGTTGCCGTTGACCTGCTCCTCGCTGGGGGTATGGAAATGGAACTGCAGCAGCTGGTAGCGCACGCCACGCACCACGATGGCGTTGTCCCCCTGCACGTCCACCTGGATGGTGTGGCCGTTGTTGACCACCGTGCCGTTGGAGCCGGTGTAGTTGAAGGCGATGGGTTCGGCAGGACCCTGCAGTGTGTAGCCATCCTCGATGTTGATGGGTGACTGGCGTTTGCCGATGGCGCACAGGTTGAATTCGGGCTTGAGCTTGCCCCAGTTGGCCGGGCCGTTTTCCCCTTCGTAATCCCAGTGCACTTCATGGGTAGCGTGGGTCGCCAGGGCCGCCTCTTCGTGCGCCGGTGCTGCGGCTGGCTTGGGGGTGGGCTTGACTGGACGCGGCGTGACGCGGATGGTGGTGCTGGCGGCGGGCTTGGGGGTGCCCTCTCCGGACACCAGGGTGCCGCCCCCCTTGCCGGTGGTGACCACGGTCAGTTTCTTGTTGGGCGCCACGCCGGTGCCCAGTGCTTCGCGCAGCTGGTTGCCCACTTCCTTGGGGTTGGATGCGCTGGAGGCCTCGATGTCGGCCGTCGGTTCCTTCTTGGCCCCGGATGCCTTGGCCGCAGGCTTCGGCACCGCTTTGCCATGGCCTTCGTCTTGCTCTGCGGTGGCTGCCTGTGCCGCAGCGGCGCAGCACAGTACCAAGGCCATCAGCAAGAATGCCGGTGTTCGCGGCGAGGACAGTTCAGACGGTCGGAGAGAATGCATGGTCGGTTGCCTTTCTGGCAGCAATGTGCGAGCGCCAAGCGCAGGCGCACGTGCCTTCGGTATCGGCATGGTACGTCGCGTTCTTGAATCCGGGCTTTCCCGGCGCGCTATAGTCTCAGCCGAACCGGGTCGATGTGCCTGTCTCTTTCATTCCCTCTGCCGCGCCGTGAGTATCCAGACCGACGAATTCTCTTCCGCCCCCGTTCCGGCCCGTGTGGTGTCGGCCGTTCCGGCTTCCAGCAGCGAAGAAGCGATTGAGCGCGCGCTGCGCCCCAAGCTGCTCGACGAGTACGTGGGCCAGGCCAAGGTGCGTGAGCAGCTGGAAATCTTCATCGGCGCGGCCAAGAAGCGCTCCGAGGCGCTGGATCACGTGCTGCTGTTCGGCCCGCCGGGCTTGGGCAAGACCACCTTGAGCCACATCATTGCCCACGAACTGGGCGTGAACCTGCGCCAGACCAGCGGCCCGGTGCTGGAAAAGCCCAAGGATCTGGCGGCGCTCCTGACCAACCTCGAAAAGAACGACGTCCTGTTCATCGATGAGATTCACCGCCTGAGCCCGGTGGTGGAAGAGATCCTCTACCCGGCACTCGAAGACTACAAGATCGACATCATGATCGGCGAGGGGCCGGCGGCGCGCTCGATCAAGCTCGACCTGCAGCCGTTCACGCTCGTGGGGGCCACCACGCGCGCAGGCATGCTGACCAACCCGCTGCGCGACCGTTTCGGCATCGTGGCGCGGCTGGAGTTCTACACCGCGCAGGAACTGCAGCGCATCGTCACCCGAAGCGCTGGTCTATTGGGGGTTCCGATTGACGACGAGGGCAGTTTCGAGATCGCCCGGCGCAGCCGCGGCACACCGCGCATTGCCAACCGCCTGCTGCGCCGCGTGCGCGACTATGCGGAAGTGAAAGGTACGGGCAGCATCACCTTGGACATGGCCAACCGCGCGCTGGCCATGCTCGATGTGGATCCGCAGGGTTTCGACCTGATGGACCGCAAGCTGCTCGAAGCCGTGATCCACCGCTTCGACGGCGGCCCGGTGGGGCTGGACAACATCGCCGCCAGCATCGGCGAGGAACGCGAAACCATCGAAGACGTGATCGAGCCCTACCTGATCCAGCAGGGCTACCTGCAGCGCACCCCGCGTGGCCGCATTGCGACCTTGGCGGCCTACCGGCACCTCGGGGTGGCGGCACCCGCCGGGCCGGCGGTGGACCTTCTGGGCGACTAAGCGGCCTTTCGGCCGGCGGGCATGAAATGCACGATGAGGAACTGGGCCGCGAAGTAGGTGATCAGGATCCACAGCGATTCCAGCGGAATCGGGGTGAGGAACTTGTTGACGGCGATCAGGCTGTCGCTGGCCATGAAGATGCATGTACCTACCGCCACCCAGCGGGCGTCCCGGGTGCCCAGCACCTTGGCGCGGCCGATGGCCTGCGAGGCCATGAGTGAAATCACCGTGACATAGGCCCCCACGGCACCGGCCAGCACCGGGTCGGGCAGGTGGCTCCAGAGGATGGCATACATGGTGGCGCCGAAACCCAATACAGCGATCAGCCCACGGCGGCTGGCAAACCAGGGCATGCCCTGGCGGAACAGGGCGATGTAGAACAGGTGGGCCACCAGGAATGAGGCCAGACCCGGGATGAAGTAGTTGCCGGGCAGCATCAGGAACACGTCGCCCCCCAGCGAGAACAGCAGCGCCGCCAGCAGCAACAGGTCGTTTCGTGCCAGTCCCCCCGCAGAATGTGCGCGAACAGCTACGAAAAGCATAGCGACCGCCATGGGAATGGGTTTGAGCACCAGGTGCAGGTCCAGCAGTTTCAGGGAGGAAAGGGTGGCCAGGCTGCTTGCGGCGATGAGTGCCCATTGCAGTGCGGCGATGCGCCCGCTGCGCCACAGCCAGCCTCCCCAGGCAATGGTGGCAGCGGCAAGCAGGTAGAGCAGGGTGGCGATGGTGTCGGTCATGCGCCCATTGTGTGCACCGGTCCGCGGGAAGGGAACGGGAGCAACCCTAAGCGGGCAATCCGATCAGGCGGTGCCTTCGTCCAGCGCGCGGTCTTCCAGGTGGCGGACATCGCCCCAGCCTACCAATGACAATTCACCGTCGCTCCAGAGCAGGCGGTTGATGGCGGCGTTGCCCAGTTCCCAGGTGCGCGGGGCCTGCACGCCCTGGCCGGTGGCCAGGCGGTAGATCATGTCGAGCACGCCCCCGTGGGCCACCAGCACGATGTGCTCGCCAACATGGCGTGCGGCGATCTCGTGCACGGCCTGCCCCACGCGTTCCATCACCTGGGTCGGGGTTTCTCCATCACCGGGCGCAAAGTGCGGGTCGCGGGTGCGCCAGCGGCGCGACTCCTCGGGCCAGCGTGCCTCTATGTCGGCGTAGGTCTGGCCTTCGAAGTAACCGAAACGCCGCTCGCGCAAGCCCGGGTGCAGCTTCACGGCGCGTGCACCGGGGTGCTGCGCCTGCTCGGCAATTGCCAGTGCGGTGTGGTGGGCGCGTTGCAGGTCGCTGGCGTAGATGTGGTGGATCTCCTCGTCAGCCAGGGCTTGCCCGACGCAGCGTGCCTGCCAGCGGCCCTTGTCGTTGAGGCCGATGTCGAGCTGGCCCTGGATGCGGGTGTCGGCGTTCCAGGCGGTTTCGCCGTGGCGCACGGCAATGATGCGGGTGAGCTCCATCACTCGTCTGCCGGTGTTCCGTCGGCCGGCAGTTCGATGACCACCTTGCGCGGCCCTGGCGGTGGGTTCGGGTAGTCACGCAGCGCGGCACGCATCACCACCGGCAGCAAGCGTGTGCTGTCAGCCCAGGGGCCATCGAAGCTGGCCGTGGACTCGAACGCGACCTTGGATGTACCGACATCGCGCAGCAGCAGCTGCACGCTGTGGCGGTACCACGGGGGTTCGATTACCAGCCCGAAGGGCGGCATGAACACCGCCACACCATCCGGGCGCAGGATGGAGCGCTCGGCGCGCGCGCGGCGCTGCTCCGGTGGGGCAATGGTGCGCACGCCCACGCTCACCTGGGCGCTGTAGCGCGGGGCCTTGTCGTCCCGATGCAGCCCGACCTCGGACAAGGCCTGCTCCGCCATGGCTTCAATCGATTCCTGCTGGTCGCTGCGGGCCTGCTGGGACGGCAGGCGCTCGAAGCGGTAGCCCACCCCGGTGACGGCACCTTCGCCGCCAACGAAACTCTGTACATCGCTGTCGATCATGCGCGGCAAGCCGCAACCGGACAGTACGGTGGTGCAGGCCAGTGTGGCGGTGATCAGCAGGTATTTCAGCGCGCGGGGGGTGTTCATGCGTCAAAGCCTCAGGCGTTGATGACCTGCAGGCCCGGCAGGCTCGGCGTCGGGAACTCTTCCTCGTCGAAGGCCTTGTCACCCTCCGTGTCTTCGATGCCGGTGGCCTTGACGTTCTTGAAGTCAAACAGCTTGTGGTCCATGAGGTGCGAGGGCACCACGTTCTGCAGCGACGTCATCATGGTCTCCAGACGGCCCGGGAACTTCTTGTCCCACTCGCGCAGCATGTTGCCGATCTGCTTGCGCTGCAGGTTTTCCTGGCTGCCGCACAGGGTGCAGGGGATGATGGGGAACTGGCGGTGCTCGGCCCAGCGGATCAGGTCCTTCTCCACCACATAGGCCAGCGGGCGGATGACCACGAATTCGCCGTTGTCGCTGGTCAGCTTCGGGGGCATGCCCTTGAGCTTGCCGCCGAAGAACATGTTGAGGAAGAAGGTCTGCAGCATGTCGTCGCGGTGGTGTCCCAGCGCTAGCTTGTTGCACTTGAGGCGGCGCGCCACGCTGTACAGGATGCCGCGGCGCAGCCGGCTGCACAGGCTGCACATGGTCTTGCCCTCAGGAATGTTCTTCTTGACAATGGAGTAGGTGTCCTGGGTCTCGATGTGGTACTCGATGCCCAGCCCCTTGAGGTACTCGGGCAGGATGTGGTCGGGAAAGCCGGGCTGCTTCTGGTCCAGGTTCACGGCCACGATCTCGAACGAGATGGGCGCGCGCTGCTGCATCTTGAGCAGGATGTCGAGCATGCCGTAGCTGTCCTTGCCGCCGGACATGCACACCATGACGCGGTCGCCTTCCTCGATCATGTTGTAGTCGACGATGGCCTGCCCCATCAGGCGGCACAGTCGCTTTTCCAGCTTGTGGGTCTCGCGCTCGATCTTGAGGCTGTTGGTGGGGGTAGCCACGGGGGCCTCGGTTTCAATCCAGTCGGTGGTCATGGTCGTTCTCAGGGTTCGGACTCAGGCCCACTGGCCCGCTTCCATGCGGATGGCGACTTCACAGTCGTCAAAGATTTCGAGTTTGGCAATCTTCACGCGCACGCCCAGCACGCCGGGCAGCAGCATCAGGCGGTAGGCCAGCTTGCCGATCAGGGTTTCGAGCAGGTTCACGTGCTCGGCCGTGCACTCGTCGATGATGATCTTGCGCACCTTGCGGTAGTCCAACACGTGGTTGATGTCGTCGTCGTGCGGCAGCAGGGGCTGGGTGCCCAGGCACAGCTCGGCATCGACCTGGATCGGCTGGGGCGCGGTCTTTTCGGATTCCAGTATCCCCAGGTTAGCGTCGAAACGCAGTCCGGTGAGGGTGAGGATCTGGGTGCCGGTGGTCGGTTTCATGCAGCCGCCTTCTTGATGTGGAATACCTCGACGCCAACGCCGGCACAGTCGGGGTAGACGTCGGGTTTGCAGGTGGACAGGCGCACCGCCTGCACGCCCGGGTGTTGCAGCAGGCGTGCGGCGAGGTCGTCGCACAGGGTTTCCTGCAGCTCGGTGTGTCCCTGGCGCACGCGCTTGGCAATGACTTCGCGCACGAAGTCGTAGTCCACCACCTCGGCCAGAGAGTCGCTGTGCGGCGTCGAGTCCGTGTACGCCACGTACAGGTCCACGTTGAACAGCACGCGCTGCGGCACGCCCTTTTCGAAGTCGTGCGCGCCGATGTGTACCGGCACTTCGTAGTCGCGCAGGAACAGGCGGCGGCAGTTCAGTGCCAACGCATCCAGGCTGTGTTCTTTGGTCATGGCTTTTGCAGGTAGTGGTCCACGACCACCATCACGTCGTTGGGCAGGGGTACCAGGTGCTGGCCGTTGTCCACCGCCAGGGTCACGCCGGTGATGGCATCGTTCTCGGCCAGGAAGACGCAGCTGCGCGCCACCTGGTCCGGGTTGGTGGGGCGGCGCATGGGGTTGATGCGCCCGGCCATGTCGAAGTTCTCCTGCGACTGCGGGCCGCTGAGGAACATCAGCCCCGGCGCCACGCCGCACACGCGCAGCTTGTCGGCCAGGGCCTGGGCCTGCAAGGCCACTGCGCGTTCCAGCGCCAGCTTGGACAGCGTGTACGAGAAGTAGTCCGGGTTCAGGTTGAAGACCTTCTGGTCCAGGATGTGGATCACGCTGTGGCGTCCGCGGTGCTCCTGCACGGGCAGGCTGCGGGCCATCAGGGCCGATAGCTCCATCGGGGCCACCAGATTGACATTGAGCTGGTGCTGGGTGCTGGCGCTGTCCAGGGTCTGGGCCTCGTCGGGCTCGAAGGTGGACGCGTTGTTCACCAGGCAGCTCAGTGGCCCGCTGGTGTGCACGATGTGTTCCATCATGCGCTGGCGGTCCTCGGCGCTGGCCAGGTCCGCCGCCACGGTGCGGGCCTGGACACCCATCGCCGCGAGTTCCTCGCACAGTGCCAGCGCCGTGTCGGCCGAGCGGTGGTAATGGCACCAGACATCCCAGCCGGCGCGGGCAAAGGCGCGACAAATCTGCGCCCCGAGCCGTACGGCTGCGCCCGTGACCAGCACGGAACGGCCGTGCGCAGCGGTGGGGTGTGCGGGGGAGGGGGACATTCGGGGACAATCCGGGGCGATGACGAAGCCTGCGATTTTAACGACCCCCCCCCTTTCAGCGGCCGAGCAGGGCCTTGTGCAGGCCCTGCAGGCCCGCATCCGCGACCGCATTGCGGTGGCCGGAGGCTGGATTGGCTTTGATGCCTTCATGGCCGAGGCCCTGTATGCGCCGGGCTTGGGCTACTACTGCAACGGCAGCACCAAGCTGGGCCAGATGCCCCAGGGCATGACCACCGCGGAAGGACTGGCCCAGGCGGCCGGCAGCGATTTCGTCACCGCCCCGGAGCTCTCGCCGCTGTTCGGCAAGGCCCTGGCGCGCCAGGTGGCGCAGGCGCTGAAGCACACGGGCACCGACGAAGTGTGGGAGTTCGGTGCCGGCACCGGTGCGCTGGCCCTGCAGCTGCTCGATGCGCTGCGCGAGACGGGCGTTTCGCTGCGCCGCTACGTCATCGTGGACCTGTCTGGCGACCTCAAGGTGCGGCAACAGGAACGGCTGGCGGGCTACGCGCACCAGGTCGAGTGGGTGGATTCGCTGCCCGACACGCTGCGTGCCGTGGTGGTGGGCAACGAGGTGCTCGACGCCATGCCGGTGCAGCTGCTCCAGCGCAAGGACGGCGTCTGGCACGAGCGCGGTGTGGTGTGGCAGGGGGAAAGCTTTGGCTGGGAAGACCGTGTTACCGACTTGCGAGCGCCGCTGGACGTGGATGGCGAGCACGACTACCTGACCGAAATCCACCTCCAGGGCGAGGCCTTCGTGCGCACCTTGGGCCAGAAACTGGCCGCAGGTGCCATTTTCCTGCTGGACTACGGTTATCCGGAGAGTGAGTACTACCACCCGCAGCGCCACATGGGCACGGTGATGTGCCACCGCGCCCACCACGCAGACCCGGACCCGCTCGATGCCGTGGGGCTGAAGGACATCACCGCCCACGTGAACTTCACCGGCACCGCGGTGGCGGCGCAGGATGCCGGTCTCGAAGTTCTGGGCTACACCTGCCAGGCCCATTTCCTGATGAACTGCGGCCTGGTCGAGGACATGCAGGCCTGTGATCTGCCGATGCGGGTGGCCGCCCAGAAGCTCATCGTCGAGCACGAAATGGGGGAACTGTTCAAGGTCATCGGCCTCACGGTCGGTGCGCCCTGGGATGCCCTGGGCTTTGCCCGTGGTGACCGCACCCACCGTCTCTGAAGCAACCGTAACGGGCCGGTAACCCGATCTTCCGCTGCGCAGTAGGATTAACGGATTATGAAAATTCGTGGAGACTGCCATGGGCACTGAAACGCGCACTGAAACTGTCGAACGCACACACCGCCCCTGGGGGTGGTACGAGACTGTCTCGGAAACGCCGGGTACCAAGATCAAGCGCATCGGTGTCCTTCCCGGTCAGCAGATCAGTCTGCAGCGCCACAGCCAACGCAGCGAGCACTGGGTGGTGGTGCAAGGGCGGGCGACGGTCACGCTGGGGCAAGACGTTCGGGAGCTGGGGGTGGGCGCAAGCTGTGACATCGCGCTCGGGCAGGTACACCGGCTTGCCAACCATACCGCGGATTTGGTGGAGATTGTTGAAGTACAGTTTGGCAGCTACCTCGGCGAAGACGACATTGAGCGACTGCAGGACGACTACGGTCGTCACTGATTGCAAGGCCGCTTATCCCACACCACGACAACAACGAGACAAGACCATGACATCCAGCATCGACATCGCCACGTTTCGGCTGCCCACAGGTGCGGCGCCGGTCGCCTGTGTGGACATCGGGGGCACCAAGGTGGCCGTGAGCGTGGCCGACACCGAGGGCGTGCGCGGCAAGGTGTCCGAACCCACGGCCAAGGAAGGCACCAACGATGCCCTGGCCCAGCAGATCATCCGCATGGTGGGACACAGTTGTGCCGCCGCAGGGGTCGATCGTGCGGCGATCACGGCCGTGGGTGTGTCCTCCTGTGGGCCTTTCGTGCTGCGTGATGGCTTGGTGGAACTGGCGGCACCCAACATCTGCGGGGGCATGGCCGGCAAGGCGCGTGGCCTGCCCAACGACTGGCACACGGCGTTGCTGGAAGCGCCCCTGCGCGCCGCCTTTGCGAGCGTTCGGGTGGAAAACGACGGGGTGGGCGCCCTGGAAGCCGAGCGCCGCTGGGGTGCGCTGCAGGGTGTGGACCACTGTGCCTACGTGACCTGGAGCACGGGCATCGGCACCGGCGTCTGCGTGGATGGGCGGGTGCTGCGCGGCAAGAACGGCAATGCCGGCCATGCCGGGCATACCTTCGTCAGCGACAATACGGATGCCCTGTGCGGCTGCGGCTTGGTCGGCGATGTCGAGGCATTGGTCGCGGGAAATGCCATTGCGCGCCGTTTCGCAGCCCAGGGTTATGCCGATGCTGCTGCACTTTTTGTAGCTGCCCGCGCAGGTGATGCGAGGGCTGTGGCCATTGTGGATGACCTCTGTCAGGTGATGGGGCGAATGCTCTTCAACATGGTCGCAACGCTGGACCTGCAGCGCATCAGCCTCGGTGGCAGTGTGTTTTGGCACCAGCGCGACTACCTGCTGCCGCGCCTGCAGCAGTTCCTGCGCGGCAAGCTGCCGGCATTGACCGACGGTGTCGAACTGGTACCGGCCGGCCTGGGCGAGCGGGTGGGTGACTTCGCCGCTTTGGCCCTGGTGGCCTGAGGCGGGTGCCAGCGGTCGGCGTGCTCAGGCCACGGACTCAAAGCCCTTGAGCACGTTGACCACGTTGATGCCTATTTCCTCGACCGCGTAGCCGCCTTCCATCACGAACACCGTGGGTCGGCCCAGGCGGCCGATGGCCTCGCCAATGCGGGTGTAGTGTTCCTCTTCCAGGCGGAATTGGGATATCGGATCGTCCTTGAAGGTGTCGACCCCGAGTGAAACCACGATGGCGTCCGGTGCGTAGAGCCGTGTGATTCCGCACAGGTGTTCCAGGGCCTGTCCCCACTCGGCCCAACCGACGCCAAGTGCCAGCGGGTAGTTGTGGTTGTAGCCTTCACCCGCTCCAGCGCCGGTTTCGTCGCGGTAGCCCAGGAAGTGGGGGTAGTCCCGCTCCGGGTCGGCATGGATGGATCCGAACAGCACATCGCTGCGCTCGTAAAAAATCTGCTGCGAGCCGTTGCCGTGGTGGTAGTCCACGTCGAGCAAGGCGACACGGCCAGCACCTTGGTCGATGAAAGCCTGCGCGGCAATGGCTGCATTGTTCAGGTAGCAGTAGCCACCCAGGTAGTCGCGTCCGGCGTGGTGCCCTGGTGGGCGGCACAGCGCAAACGCGCCACGGGCACCCGCAGCGACCTCGCTCTGCGCAGTCATGGCCACGTTGACCGCACTGCGGGCCGCCTGCCAGGTGCCCGCAGTAATCTGGGCCGCCCCGTCCATGGCGTAGTAGCCCACCTTGGCATCGATGAAGCGCGGAGGAAAGCTGCGCATGCCGCGTACGTTGTAGACGTAGGGCAGAATGTCGTGCTAACGCCCCAGAGCAGACCATTCGGCCCAGGCCGACTGCGCAGGTACTGCACATAGTCCAGGCTGTGTACGCGCGTCATCACGCGGTCATCGAACTGCCGTGGCTCCAGCACGTCGCCGAGCCCCGCCGCACGGATGCGCCCCAGCACCATGTCCATGCGCTGGGGGCTCTCGAATGGCGTGACCAGCTGGCCATCCATGATTTCGTACTTCGGGAAGTGCAGACGCTGGTCTTCGCTGTAGATGGTGCGCATGGGAGCGTAGGGAGAGTCAAAGTTCGCTGCACTATAAGCAGGCGATGCGCACGACGATGGTGCCACTCCGAGCGATTGCGCCCCAACCTAGGGAAAGCCCTATATTCATTTTTCGTTAATTAATAAAAAATTAATGAATTCGAAATGACATGGTGTTGCTTCGAATTCAACCCAAGCCGCGTTGCGCGGAAATATTTAATGGAGACGAGATGTTGAAGCTTTCTCAAATGGCCACGGCAGTGGCGCTGGTGGTTGCTGGTTCGGCTGCAATGGCTGGTGAAGTGGAAGTTCTGCACTGGTGGACATCGGGCGGCGAAGCCAAGTCCGTGGGTGAGTTGAAGAAGATCATGCAAGGCAAAGGCCACACCTGGAAGGACTTTGCCGTGGCTGGCGGCGGTGGCGACAACGCCATGACCGTGCTCAAGAGCCGTGTTGTGGCCGGCAACCCGCCTGCTGCTGCCCAGATCAAGGGCCCTGCAATCCAGGAGTGGGCTTCGGAAGGCGTTCTGGCCAACCTCGATGCCACCGCCAAGGCCGAGAAGTGGGACGAGTTGCTGCCCAAGGTGGTTGCCGACGTCATGAAGTACAAGGGCAACTACGTGGCAGCCCCCGTGAACGTGCACCGCGTGAACTGGATGTGGGCCAACAAGGCCGTGCTCGATGCCGCTGGCGTGAAGTCCGCTCCCAAGACCTGGGACGAGTTCTTCAAGGCCGCCGATGCCGTGAAGAAGGCCGGCAAGATTGCCGTGGCCCATGGCGGTCAGAACTGGCAGGACTTCACCACGTTCGAGAGCGTGGTGCTGGGCGTGGGTGGTGCCAAGTTCTACAACGACGCACTGGTCAAGCTCGACCAGAAGGCACTGACCAGCGCGACCATGACCAAGTCGCTGGAAACCTTCCGCAAGATCAAGTCCTACACCGATGCAGCCTCTCCTGGCCGCGACTGGAACCTGGCCACCGCCATGGTGATCAAGGGCGATGCAGCGTTCCAGTTCATGGGTGACTGGGCCAAGGGTGAGTTCGCTGCCGCTGGCAAGACCCCCGGCAAAGACTACGTCTGCGCTGCGGCTCCTGGCACTGCCAATGCCTACACCTTCAACGTGGACTCCTTTGCCATGTTCAAGCTCAAGGATGCCAATGCCCAGAAGGCCCAGGCTGATCTGGCTGCCGCCATCATGGGTACCGAGTTCCAGGAAGTCTTCAACCTGAACAAGGGCTCCATCCCGGTACGTCTGAACATGAAGATGGACAAGTTTGACGATTGCGCCAAGCTCTCCACCAAGGACTTCGTCGACACCGCCAAGACCGGCGGCCTGGTGCCCTCCGTCGCCCACGGCATGGCCATCAAGCCTGCAGCCGAAGGCGCCATCAAGGACGCTGTGAGCCAGTTCTGGAACGACGACAAGATCTCGGTGGCCGACGGTGTGAAGAACATCGCCAAGGCTGCTGCGACCAAGTAATCCTTCGTTCTCCTACACGCTTCAACCTGGTAACCCTGCCCCAATCGGGGCGGGGTTATTTTTAAGGTTTCCCCCATGAAAAAACTTGAAAATCTGCTGCCCAAGCTGGTGATCGCCCCTGGCTTCGTGCTCGGTTTCGCGTTCATCTATGGCTTCATGATCTGGAACGGCATCCTGTCCGTCACCGGCTCGCGCATGCTCCCCAACTACGAGGAATTCGTGGGCTTGGAGCAATACGCCCGCCTGTGGGAAATGGACCGCTGGTACGTGGCGCTCAAGAACCTGGGGATCTTCAGCGTGCTCTATGTGGGTGGCTCCATGCTGCTGGGCATGGTGCTGGCCATCTTTCTGGACCAGAAGGTGCGGGCCGAAGGCTTCCTGCGCACGGTCTACCTCTACCCCATGGCGCTGTCGTTCATTGTGACCGGCACGGCCTGGAAATGGATTCTCAATCCCAGCCTGGGGCTGGAAAAGCTCATGCACGACCTGGGCTGGGCTTCGTTCAGTTTCGACTGGCTGGTGCAGAGCGACACCGCGATCTACTGCGTGGTGATTGCCGGTGTCTGGCAATCGGCCGGCTTTGCCATGGCCCTGTTCCTGGCCGGCCTGCGCGGCATCGACGACAGCATCATCAAGGCCGCGCAGATTGACGGCGCCTCGCTGCCACGCATCTATTGGCGCATCATCCTGCCGATCCTGCGGCCCGTGGTGTTCTCGACCATCCTGGTGCTCTCGCACCTGTCGATCAAGAGCTTCGACCTGGTGATGGCACTTACCGCTGGCGGCCCCGGCTTCTCGACCGACGTGCCCGCCACCTTCATGTTCGCCATGAGCTTCACCCGTGGCCAGATCGGCCTCGGCGCTGCCAGCGCCACCATGATGCTGTGCTTCGTGGCCGCTCTGGTGGTGCCCTACCTCTACAGCGAATTGCGCGCCAAACCGTCTGACCGCTGAAGGAACGCATCATGAACAAACACCTCTCCCGCGTTGCGGTCTACTCCGTGCTGATCGTGGCAGCATTCTTCTTCCTGGCGCCCATGTACGTGATGATCGCCACCTCGCTGAAGGATGCTGATCAGATCCGCAACGGCAACCTGCTGAGCCTGCCCACGTCCATCAACCTCGAATCCTGGTCCCTGGCCTGGGCCCACGCCTGTACCGGTGTCGATTGCCGAGGCCTCAAGCCCTACTTCTGGAACTCGGTGGCCATGGCGGTACCGGCGGTGCTCATTTCCACATTCTGGGGGGCCATCAACGGCTACGTGCTGTCGATGTGGAAGTTCCGCGGTTCCGACCTGCTGTTCGGCTTCATGCTGTTCGGCGTGTTCATGCCCTTCCAGGTGGTGCTGTTGCCGATGAGCCAGGTGCTGGGCTTCCTGGGGCTGTCCAGTTCCATCGGCGGTCTGATCCTGGTGCACTGCCTGGCCGGCATGGCGGGTACCACCTTGTTCTTCCGCAATTACTACACCGCCATCCCGCGTGAACTGGTCAACGCTGCACGCATCGACGGGGCGGGCTTCTGGAAGATCTTCTGGCGCATCGTGGTGCCCATGTCCACCCCGATCCTGATGGTGACTCTGATCTGGCAGTTCACCAACATCTGGAACGACTTCCTGTTCGGCGTGTCCTTCAGCGGCGCCGACAGCAAGCCCATCACCGTGGGTCTGAACAACATGGCCAACACCACCACCGGGGTGAAGGCCTACAACGTGGACATGGCCGCAGCCATCATCGCCGGCCTGCCGACCATGCTGGTCTACGTGCTCGCCGGTCAATATTTCGTCAAAGGCCTGACTGCAGGCGCTGTGAAAGGGTAAACACAAATGGCTTCCTCTCTTGAAATCGCTGGCATCCGCAAGGTCTACGGCAAGGGCGACAAAGCAGTCGAGGTGCTCAAGAAGATCGACATCGACGTGCCGGCCGGTGAGTTCCTGATCCTGGTCGGTCCCTCGGGTTGCGGCAAGTCCACGTTGCTCAACATCATTGCCGGCCTGGAGGAGCCCACCGAAGGTCAACTGCGCATCGGCGGCACCGACGTTGTCGGTGTGGCACCGGCACAGCGCGACATCGCCATGGTGTTCCAGAGCTATGCGCTCTACCCCACCATGACCGTGGCTGACAACATTGGCTTCGCGCTGGAAATGCGCAAGGTGCCCGAAGACGTGCGCAAGAAGCGCATTGACGAAGTGGCGTCCATGCTCCAGATCGAGCACCTGCTCGACCGCCGCCCCAGCCAGCTCTCCGGCGGCCAGCGCCAGCGCGTGGCCATGGGCCGAGCCCTGGCCCGTGACCCCAAGCTGTTCCTGTTCGACGAACCGCTGTCCAATCTGGACGCCAAGCTGCGTGTGGAAATGCGTGCCGAGATCAAGCGCCTGCACCAGCAGTCGGGCATCACCAGTGTGTACGTCACGCACGACCAGATCGAGGCCATGACCCTGGGCAGCCGCATCGCCGTCATGAAGGACGGCATCCTGCAGCAGATCGGCACACCGCACGAGATCTACCGCACGCCGGCCAATACCTATGTTGCGGGTTTCATCGGTTCTCCCACCATGAACTTCATCAAGGGGACGGTACAAACCAGTGGTGACAGCGGCAAGTTCGTGTTCGAAGGCGGAAGCCTCGACCTGCCCTGCCCGCAGGCCACGGAAGTCATTCTGGGCCAGCGCCCCGAACACATCCACCTGGGGGAGGATTCCGCCTGGCGTGGCTCCGTCATTCTGGTGGAACCCACGGGCGCCGATCTGTACGTGGTGGTCAAGACGGCTGCCGGCAACATTTCAGTGCGCCTGGCACCGAGCACCCCGGTGCAGGTAGGCGACAACGTGGGCCTGACCGTGAGCGGACGCCACAACAACTGGTTCGACGCCAGCACCACGCGCCGCATTGCACTCTAGTCAGCGCCTGATCGAGTCCAGGGAGAAAACCACCAGGTCGAGCCCGGTTGGTCTGCAGTACCGCCGGGGCATGCACCGGGTGTGAGTCGGGGCAGGCCGTCTGCACAGAACAGGCGCCCCCGCATGTGTTGAAGTAGGAAAGTGCCATGCGTCTGGACCAACTCAAGCTCGCCACCCGGTTGTGGATCGTCATCGCGACTGTCGTCGCGGCCTTGGTGGTGATACTGGTTCTATCGTCGGTGGCCGGCGCGGCAAACCGTAGTGCCTATGCCCAGGCCAATGCGACCCACCAGGAGCGCATCAAGATGGCCTACCAGCTGGCCGCGGCCTCGGAAACCAATGCCACGCGGGCCTATGGGGTGGTTGTATCCCTGGACGCTGGCGTCGCCGCTGCCTTCAAGGACGACATCGCCCAGACCAATGCCCGCATGGATGAACTGCTGCAGGCCATCGGGCAGCAGGAACTCGACGCGCAGGACCAGGCTTCGCTGGCCGCCATCGCAGAGCACAAGGCCAAGGTGCTGGCGATGAATTCGCAGGCGGCGGTGCTCAAGGTGACTTCCAAAAGTCCGGAGGCGCTGGCTGAATTCGTCGGCAAGGAATACCGACCGGTCATGCTGGCCTTGCGCCAGGCCCATGCAGACTTCGTGCGCCTGCAGGAGACACATTCCGAGGCCACCCGCCAGGCTTTTGACGAGCGTGGCCAGCGCACCGCACTCTTGTCCACCATTGGCGTGGTGGTGCTGGTGCTTGTGCTGCTCATGGGCGCGGCCGTGCTGATCCGTTCCATCCAGCGCCCCTTGACGCAAGCCAATGCCCTCGCAGCCCGCATCGCCGCTGGGGACCTGAGCACCCAGGTCGACGTGACCCGGGGCGACGAATTCGGAGACCTCATGCGTTCCCTGCAGGGCATGAACCAGGCGCTGGGGCGCATGGTGGCCGAGGTGCGCGGCAGCACCGACAGCATCGCCACGGCGAGCGCCGAGATCGCCCAGGGCAATGCCGATCTGGCGCAGCGCACGGAGCAAACCTCGGCCAACCTGCAGGCCAATGCCTCCCGCATGGACCACCTCACCGGCACGGTGCAGCACAGTGCCGACAACGCCCGCCAGGCCAGCCAGCTGGCGGCCAGTGCCTCCACCGTGGCCCAGCGCGGCGGCACGGTGGTCACCCAGGTGGTCAGCACCATGCAGCAGATCGAGGCCAGCAGCAAGAAGATTGCCGACATCATCAGCGTCATCGACGGCATTGCCTTCCAGACCAATATCCTGGCGCTGAATGCCGCGGTAGAGGCTGCACGCGCCGGTGAGCAAGGGCGTGGGTTTGCGGTGGTGGCGTCCGAAGTGCGGGCCCTGGCCCAACGCAGTGCGGAAGCCGCCAAGGAAATCAAGGGGTTGATCGTGACTTCGGTCGAGAACGTCGAGTCCGGCACCGCGCTGGTATCCGAAGCAGGCAGCACCATGGAAGAGATCGTGCAGTCGGTGCGCCGGGTGGCCGACGTGATCGGTCAAATCACCGCCGCAGCGGCCGAACAGAGCAGTGGCATTGCCGGCGTGAACTCGGCCATCGGCGAGCTCGACCAGATGACGCAGCAGAACGCGGCCCTGGTGGAGGAGAGCGCCGCCGCCGCGCACAGCCTGCGCGAGCAGGCCGACCGGCTCAAGGAGGCAGTCGCCGTCTTCAAGCTGATGCCTTCACCGGCACTGGCGCTCACCTGCTAGGCGGCGGGGCGGACGGGGGCCTGTAATCGCGCACCCAGGTCTCGAAATCAGCCGCTGGCATCGGACGGGAGAAAAAGTACCCCTGCGCGTAGTCGCACCCGGCCTCGCGCAGCAACGCAAAGTGCTCTACCGTTTCCACGCCCTCGGCAACCACCTGGATGTCCAGCGCATGGGCCATGGCGATGATGGCCTTGCACAACGCCAGGTCGGTCGAGTCGCGCACCAGGTGGCGCACGAAGGACTGGTCGATCTTGATGAAGTCGATGTCGAAACGCTGCAGGTAGGACAGTGAGGAGTAGCCGGTACCGAAATCGTCGAGCGAAATCTGGATGCCCGCATCCACCAGCGACAGCAACTGCTCGGCCACACCGTTGTCCTGTTCGAGCAGCAGGCTTTCCGTGATCTCGATCACCAACGCGCATCCCGGCAGCTCCATCGCCTGCATGGTGGCCCCCCATTCCATGCAGGTGGGTGCCGGACGCAGGAACTGCACCGGTGACTTGTTGATGCTGATCTGGAACTCCGGTGCCAGGTGCGCACGCCAGCGCTGCACCTGGCCCACGGCCTGCTCGAACACCCACTGCCCGATTTCAACGATCAGCCCGCTGCTTTCAGCCACGGGAATGAATTCGGCCGGACTGACCAGTCCGTGGGCCGGGTGCTGCCAGCGGATCAGGGCCTCGGCCTTGTGCACCTGGCCCGTACCCATGTGCACGATGGGCTGGAACACCAGCATGAACTCCTGGTTCTGTAGCGCCTTGCGCAGGTCCTGTGCCAGCCGGACGCGCTTTTGCGCAGCTTCCTGCAGTTCCGGCGTGAAGAAGCTGAAACGGTTGCGACCGGCCCCTTTGGCGGCATACAGGGCCTGGTCGGCATTCTTGAACAGGACCTCGATGTCCTGCCCGTCGAGCGGATAGATGGTGACGCCGATGCTGGCAGAAACGAAGCGCGCTTCCCCGCAAAGGTCGAAGGCCGTGGAGAGCGCCTGCAGCAGTTTCTGCAGCAGACCCTCCAGGTGGGTGGCGTCTTCCATCTCCGACAGCACCACGGTGAACTCATCACCGCCCATGCGGGCCACGGTGTCCGAGGCCCGCAGGCAGCCCTGGATGCGGCGCGCAGCCTCCACCAGCAGCACATCGCCCTGGTCGTGTCCCAGCGTGTCGTTGATTTCCTTGAAGTGGTCCAGGTCCATGAACAGTACCGCCAGCTGCTGGTTGTCGCGCTGGCAGCGCTTGATCTCCTGCTCCAGCCGATCGCGCAGCATGCGGCGGTTGGGCAGGCCGGTGAGCGCGTCGAACATGGCCTGGTGGCGGATGGCGGCCTCGGCTTCCTTGCGCACCGTGATGTCGGTATGGGTGCCGATCATGCGCAAGGGCTTGCCCTGCGCGTCGCGCCGGATCACCATGCCGCGGCTGAGGATCCATTTCCAGCTGCCGTCGCGGCACTGGATGCGGTGTTCGTTGTGGTAACTCGGGGTGCGCCCCGCGAAATGGTCCTCCCGGTCCTGGCGCATCTGGGCCAGGTCATCGGGGTGGGTGCGCCGGTCCAGTTCGTCCGGGTGCAGGGCCAGCTCGTCGGCCTCGAATCCGTACATCTCCACCAGCCGGGGAGAAAAGTATTCGTGGCCGGTATCGAGGTGCCAGTCCCATACGCCGTCTCCAGCGCTCTCCAGGGCGAGTTTCCAGCGCTCCTCGCTCTCGCGCAGGCTGGCCTGGGCCAGCTTGAATTCGGTGATGTCCTGCATCACCGAGGTGCGCTTGGCAACGCGGCCGCCTTTCCACTCCATGGTGGCCAGGGTACGCACCCAGATGCGCCGTCCCGTGAGGGTGATGAGCTCCTGTTCCAGCTCCTGACGCGTGGGCTGTGCAGGATCATGCAGGGTTTCCATCAGGTCGGACTTCGCCTGGGGAGAGAGAAACGCAGAGATCGATGAAAGGGTCGGTGTGTAGGTGTCCGGGTCTGCGTCCAGGATGCGATAGATGCCTTCGGTCCAGTAGACCGTGCCGTGCTCATAGTCCGATTCGGCACAGCCCACCAATGAGACGTGCTGTACGGCGGTGAGCATGCCATCCAGTCGCTCGCGCTCGGCGTGCTCGCGCACATAGCGGCTCAGGTCACTGTAGGTTCGCACCAGGCCGCCATCGGCCAGGCGATGCGTCTGTACTTCCAGGGTGCGTCCGTCGGGTGTGCGACGCACATAACGCGGGGGAAGGTCTGCGTCGTTGCGCTGAGCCACGCCCTGTCGTGCACTGGGCTCCACCAATTGGTAGTCAGGGCCGAAGTCACCCCGTGCATGCTGGAAATCCCCCAGTTCCTGGCGTGTCGGGTGCTGCGCGAGCCAGGCCGGGTCCACGTCCAGCATTTCGCAGAGGCGGGCGTTGAAGGTATGGATGCGACCATCGGCGCCAGCCAGGAACACCCCCTGGCTGATACTGGCCAGCGTGGTGTGCAAATGGTCGTGCTGGCGTTGCAGCGCGGCATTCGCGTTGGCCAGTGCTTCGCTGGCACGGTGTTGCTCGTCCACGTCGGTGTGGGTGCCGATCATGCGCACCGCCTGGCCGGCCCGGTTCCATGCCACCACGCCAGCGCGGCTCAGGATCCATTTCCAGCGTCCGTCCTTGCAACGCATGCGGAACTCGACCGCCACGCGCGAATCGGGTGCACCGAGGTTGACTTCATGCGCCGCCAGGATGCGCGGCCAGTCCTCGGGGTGCACCAGGTCGACAAACTCCGAAAAGGGGCCACTGGACGGAACGCTCGCGGGGTCGTAGCCCAGCATCTCCCACCAGCGCGCCGAGCGGTGTTGGATGTCGGTCTCCATGTCCCAGTCCCATACCCCGTCGCCCGAGTGCTCCAGCGCCAGCCGCCAGGGATTGGGGGCCGGGTCGTGTTGGGTGTCAGGGCTGGTTGCTGTGGCGCGCGGCGGCACGGGTATCGGTGGGTGAACTGGGGACTCGGTTCAGTATGCCTTGCCCCTCCAACAAAGGCAATCGGAGTTCTACCCGCAGCCCGTGGGGGCTGACGCCCCGCACCTGGGCCTGTCCACCATGGCGCTGGGCAATTTCCGCCACGATGGCCAGCCCCAGCCCACAGCCCCCGGGCAGCTCGCTGGCGCGCCAGAAGCGTTCGAACACATGGGACATCTGGTCGTCGCGCAGGCCAGGGCCGTTGTCCTCGACCCCGAGCACGCACCAGGCCCCATCGCGGCGCGTGGTCACGGTCACCGTGCTGCCGGCGCCGGCATAGCGCAGCGCGTTGTCGATCAGGTTGCTCAGCGCCTCGCGCAGCAGCAGGCGCGAAGCCGCCGCATGCACCGCGTCATCGCCTTCCCACCCCAGGTCGACCTGGCCCTGCACCGCCTTGCGGGCGAACTCGCGGGCCACTTCGCGTGCCAGCGCCGCCACGTCGACCGGTGTGCGCTCGATGGCACCCTCGGTGCGCGCCAGTGCCAAGAGCTGGCCTACCAGGTGGGCACTGCGCTGCGCACCCGTGTGTACCTTCTGCAGCCGCGCCCGCAGCGCCTGGGGGTCGGTCTCCTGCAGCGCCAGCTCGCTCTGGCTGATCAATCCGGCCAGGGGCGTGCGCAGCTGGTGGGCAGCGTCGTTGAGGAAGCGCTTTTCCTGCGTCAGGCTGCGCCGCAGGCTTCCCAGCAGCTCGTTGAGCGCAGTGGCCAGCGAGTGCACCTCCTGCGGTGCTTCGGTCAGCTCGATCGGTTGCAGCGCCGCGGTGGAGCGGTGGGCCAACTGGGCTTCGAGGCGCTGCAAGGGGGCCAGGCCGCGGCGGATGCCGCCGTACACCAGCACGCTCAGCACCGTGCCCAGCGCCAGCAGCGGGATCAGCACGTCGCGCACCAGCTCGCGCGCCAGCACCTCCTTGGCGGCCAGGCTCTTGGCCACCTGCACCCGCATGCGCTGGTCGGCCGGTGGGGTGCCGTAGTTCAGCTCCATCAGGGCCACACGCAGTACCTTGCCATCCAGGGCCTGGTCATAGAAAACCGGGGTGTTGTCGGGAATGTCGAGACCGGTGGGCGGTGCCGGCAGCGTCAGGTTGCCCAGGAAGAAGCTGCCCGGTGGCGACGACACCATGTAGGCCACGCGGTCGGTCGGGTCCTGCTCGATGATGGCCTGCGCCGCCTTGGGAAAGTCGACCAGCAGCCCCGAGCCCAGCGGCTTGACCTGGCGCGCCAGCGAGCGCACCGACTGGCTCAGCGAGGCATCGAGTGCCTTTTCGGCATAGCTCAGCGCCACGCGGTAGGCTAGCACGCCGCCCATGAGCCACAGGATCAACTGCGGCGCCAGCAGCCACCACAGCAGCTGGCGCCGCAGTGATAGGCCGGGGATGGGCTTCATGCGGGGTCAGCCCTCGCTGCGTTCGAGCATGTAGCCCAGGCCCCGCACATTGCGGATGTTCAGGTCCGAATCGGCCAACTTGCGCCGCAGCCGGTGCACGTAGACCTCCAGCGCATTGGAGGCCGTTGCGCCGCCGTCGCCGGGCTGGGTTTGCCACACGGCCAGCACGTCCTCGCGGCTCACCACCTGCCCCAGGTTGTTCACCAGCAGCGACAGCAGCGCCCATTCGCGCTGGGTCACGTCCAGTGGTTCGTCGTTGAGCCAGGCCAGCGGCAGCTGTGGGTCCACTCGCAGGCGCGAGCTGCCACTGGCTTCCACTTCCAGCGAGCCGCCAAAGGCCGGCAAGCGGGCGCGGCGCAAAAGCGCCAGCAGGCGCGCTTCGAGCTCGGCCACGTTGAAGGGTTTGGTCAGGTAGTCGTCGGCCCCGGCGGTCAAGCCGCGCACGCGGTCGTCCACGTCGTCGCGGGCGGTGAGGATGAGCACCGGCAGGGCGGCAAAGCGTTGGCGTATCCACTGCAGCACGGCAAAGCCGTCCATGCCGGGTAGCCCCAGGTCCAGGATCACGGCGTCAAAGCGCTGGGCTTCGAGCAGCGGCAGGGCCTGCTCGCCGTCAGGGGCGGTCTGTACCTGGTGGCCAGCCTTGGCCATCTGGGCGGCCAGGCCATCGCGCAGCAGTTCGTCGTCTTCAACCAAAAGCAGATGGGACATGGTCGCAGTGTAGGGGTTCAGTGGGAAACGGCTGGGGCAGGGGGCAACTGGTCGGCCACCGCCTGGACTCGGGCCTGGTGCACAGCCTGGCCTATCTTCTGGCCTGTAGCCCCGGTGGATATTGCGTGGGCAGCTACTTTTTCGGTAGCGACTGCGAGGCAGATACTCAGTGCCTGCTGCAGGCGTGCGCGCTGCGGGTAGGCGCTGTCTGCCAGACCCTGGCGTCCGCGGGCGTCGCATTCGCAGGCCAGCAGCACATCCAGAAAGCGCTGCGGCTTGCGGATGGCGTCGCAGCGCTCCAGCAGGCGCACCGTGGCAGTCGCAGAGAGGTCCAGGCTGCGGTGGATGTTGCCGTGCTCGCGCGCCACCACGTCGGCCAGCTCGGCGCACTCCGACGGTACGCGCAGCCGCTGCACCACGCCCTTGAGCAGCCGGGCACTGCGCTCCTCGTGGCCAATGTGGCGCGGCAGCACGTCCACAGGCGTGGTGCCCTTGCCCAGGTCGTGGGTCAGTGCGGCGAAGCGCACGGCCAGTGGCGCTTGCAGCCGTGCGGCCATGTCCAGCACCAGCATCACGTGCACGCCGGTATCCACCTCGGGGTGGTACTCCGGTCGCTGGGGCACGCCCCACAGGCGCTCCAGTTCGGGCAGCAGCTTGTGCAGAGCTCCGCATTCGCGCAGCACCGAGAACATGCGCGAGGGCTGGGCTTCCATCAGGCCGCGGCTCAGCTCCTGCCACACCCGCTCGGCCACCAGGTGGTCGACCTCGCCGCTCTCCACCATGGCCCGCATCAGCGCCATGGTTTCGGGGGCCACGCGGAAGTCCGTGAAGCGGGCGGCAAAGCGCGCCAGGCGCAGGATGCGCACCGGGTCTTCGGCAAAGGCCGGGGACACATGGCGCAGTACCCGCGCCTCCAGGTCGGCCAGGCCCCCGTAGGGGTCGTGCAGCAGAGTCCGGCCCGCCGGTGTCTGCAGGGTTTGCAGTTCAAATTTGCCTTCACCCCTCGAGAAGTCTGCGTGAACAGCTATGGAATTGATAGTGAGATCGCGGCGCAGCAGGTCTTCTTCCAACGTGACATCGGGCGCGGCGTGGACGGCAAAGCCCTGGTAGCCGGGCGCGGTCTTGCGCTCGGTGCGGGCCAGGGCGTATTCCTCGCGCGTGCTCGGGTGCAGGAACACCGGGAAGTCGCGGCCTACGGGGGTGAAGCCGCGATCGACCAGCTGCTGGGGCGTGCCGCCCACCACGACCCAGTCGCGCTCAACCACGGGCCGCCCCAAGAGCGCGTCCCGTACTGCACCACCTACGAGGTAGACCTGCATCGGCCGCGGCCTTCAGCGGTGCAGTCGGTAGGGTTCCTCGAAGTCGAGGAAGTCGGCTTCGGCGCGGGCCTGCTCTATCCAGGCTGCCACGCCCGGCAGGGCCTGCACGCGCTGCACGTAGGCGGCGGTGGTCGGGCTGACGGGCAGCCCATAGCTCAGCAGGCGCATGCACACCGGGGCGAAGTAGGCATCGGCAATGCTGAATTGCCCGAACAGCAGGGGACCGCCGTGCGCGGCGAGCAGCTCGCCCCACATGGCTTCCAGGCGCTGCACGTCGGCGCGCACCGCCGGCTTGTCGCGCCAGATCAGCGCACCCACCTCGGGCAAGCGGGCTTCGACGTTCATGGGGCAGGCGCTGCGCAGTGCCGTGAAGCCGCTGTGCATCTCGGCGCAGACCGAGCGCGCCCGGGCCCGCGCCGCCTTGTCGGCAGGCCAGAGTTGCTTGTCGGGAAACTGCTCGGCCACATATTCCGCAATGGCCAGGGTGTCCCAGATGGCCAGTCCACCGTCCACCAGCAGCGGTACCTTGCCGGTGGGCGTGAGGCCCTTGAGCGTGCTCTTGAACTGCGAGCCGGCGTCG
This sequence comes from Curvibacter sp. APW13, assembly GCF_032337135.1. Taxonomy (NCBI): domain Bacteria; kingdom Pseudomonadati; phylum Pseudomonadota; class Betaproteobacteria; order Burkholderiales; family Comamonadaceae; genus Curvibacter; species Curvibacter sp. APW13. The sequence goes on from NZ_JAVXZZ010000006.1 coordinate 141,882, forward strand.
AAGGAGTCGAAGCGCACCATGACTTCCTCGAAGGGGATGCCGGCCTGGCGCAGCAGCACCCAGGGGCGCATGGACCAGGACGAATAATTCTTGTTGCCGATGTAGAGCGTGAGCATGGTGGGTTCCCGGTTGGAAATGAAGGGGGTCAGGGCAGGTCTTCGATCAGCGGCGGCGCGTTGCTGGGGCCGATCTGCCCCAGGCGTGCCTTGAGCGACTGCGGCTGGCCCGTGATCAGCGCCGCATAGTTGGTGGTGTTGGACAGCACCTTCTTCACGTAGTCGCGCGTTTCGTTGAAGGGAATGTTCTCGGCCCAGATGACGGCGTCCACCGTCGGGGCACCGTCGCCGCCGCGCCACTGGCGCGGCCGGCCGGGCCCGGCGTTGTAGGCCGCGGCGGCCATGGGCATGGAGCCACCAAAGCTGTCGAGCACGAGCTTGAGGTAGCCGGTACCGATGGCGATGTTGGTGTCCTTGTCGGTGATGTCGTGCGGCTGGAAGCCCGTCATGCCCAGCTTCTTCGCCGTCCACTTGGCGGTGGCCGGCATCACCTGCATCAGGCCCGCGGCGCCCACGCCCGAGCGTGCGTCGGTGATGAAGCGGCTTTCCTGGCGTATCAGGCCGTACACGTAGGCCGGGTCCAGGCCGATGGCGCGGCTGCGCTGGATCACCTCGTGGCGGTAGGGCATGGGAAAGCGCGTTTCCCAATCGATGGCGCTGCGGGTGCGCTCGCTGCTGTTGATGCAGCGGTCCCACACCTCCTGGCTGCAGGCGTACTCGGCAGCGGCCAGCAGGCCGCGGTCGTCCATGCCGCCCTTGGTGTGCAGGCCCACGCTGTAGTTCCATTCGCGCACGCCATCCATGCGCAGCCCGATGCGGATGGCGTACAGCGCGCGCTGCAGCCCCGGGTTCTGCCGTGCCTGGGCCTTCTCCTCGGCGCTGAGCGGTGCCGGGCGTGGCGGCTGGGCAATGCGCTGGCCCAGGTCTTCGAGCGCCAGCTGTTCATAGAAGCCCTTCACGCCGGCGATGCTCTCCAGCAGGCGCAGGCCCTGGTTGCGCTGGTCGTCGGTGGTGGCGGTCTGCAGCAGCGCCTTGGCACGCCAGTACACCCAGGTCGGCTCGCTGCGCATGGGCTCGGGCATGGCACTGGTGGCCTGCAGTACCTGGCCCCAGCGGCCCACGCGCAGGGCAGCACGCGCCATCCAGGCCAGGTGGTCCTCGTGCAGGTACTGCACCTGGGCCTTGGCGAAGTAGTCGCTGGCGTCGAGCGACAGGCGCTGCGCCATGCGCTTGCCGATCACGCCCCAGATCCAGCTGCGCTCCTCCTGCGTGAGCTGGGCCTTCCAGCGCAGCTTGTCCACTTCCTCCGCGGCGTCCAGCGCGTCGTGGTCGGCCAGGCGGATGATCGCCAGCGACACGAACTCGCGCGTACGCGGGCGCAGGGCGGTGAGCTTGTCGTTGAGGTACTTGGTCGGGCTGGCGTAGATGGTGTTGACGGTCTTCGAGAACTCCGGGTTGAGCAGGTCCACGGCCTGCGTGGCCATGCGGATGCGGTCGTTCTCCATGCCTAGGCGCGCGCGGTGCCAGGCCGTGAGCTGCATGCCCGAGTGGTCCTTCACCAGCTGTTCGGCGGCAGCTGTGCAGGCCTCTTCGGCCTCCTTGGCGCCCAGCCATTGGGTGCGCACTTCGGGGCGCACGTCCGCACCTGTGGCCAGGTAGTTGGCCAGCAGGGCATAGCAACGCACCGAGCGGTCGTCGTTCATGCGGTACAGCGGGTACTCGCGGTTGAACGTTACCCAGTCGCGGTTTTTGCCCAGCTGGATGAGCCACTCGGCGCGCAGCCGGTCTTCCTGGTAGAAGCCGGCCCAGCGGGCCAGGTGGTCCTGAATCTCGCGCGGGCTGGCCTCGTCAAGGCGGGCCGAGAGTTCCCAGTACGCGCCCCAGGCTTCCAGCGGGTGCCCCTTGAGCTGGGGCAGCAGGGCGGCCAGGCGCTTGCGGTCGCGGGCCTTGTAGGCTTGGGCCATGTCCAGCACGGCCTCGTCGGCACGGCTCAGGTCAGGGATGTTGCGGTTGCCGGCCAGCGCGCCGGACAGGGGGAACGTGCACAAAACGGCGGCCAGTGCCGTTTGGGCCACCAACGGTGTCAGAATCACAGAAAAACGCATGTGGGGATTATGGACAAGTTGCCTCCTGAAACCGACTCGGGCAAGAAAGCCCTTCGCCGCCGTCTGCTCGAAGAGCGCCTGGCCCTGCCTGACCGCCAGGAACGCTCTGCCGCTCTGCAGCAGATCATGCGCATCTGGCTCGTGGGCCGCACCGACACGGTGATCGGCGCCTACTGGCCCATCAAGGGCGAATTTGACCCCTTGCCCGCGCTGCACCGCTGGAAGGAAGACGGCGAACTGCTGGACCAGCCGCAGCGCCGCCGCATTGGCCTGCCGGTGGTGAACCGCGAACACAAGACCATGACCTTCCATGCCTGGTACCCCGGCTGCCCCATGGAAGAGGACGCCTACGGCATCCCCAAGCCCAAGGACACCGAACTGATCGTGCCGACCCTGCTGTTCGCGCCCTGCGTGGGCTACGGGCCTGGGGGGTACCGGCTGGGCTACGGCGGCGGCTTCTACGACCGCATGCTGGCCAGCCTGGAGCCCAAGCCGTTCACCGTCGGCTTGGGGTTCGGGCCGGGGTTTGTGGACGACCTGGAGCCGGAGCCGCACGATGTGCCGCTGGATGCGATCCTCAATGACTATGGGGTGGTTTGGCCGGTTTGAGGTTCTTGCCTGATGTTGCGCCCGGCGAGGCGCTGCAGGCCGGGTTTCGGCCCGGCGGCCGACTTCATTTTCTTGTCTCGCCAAGAAAACGAAGCAAAAGAAGGCGACCCCGCTGTCTGCGTCCCTCCGCTTCGCTGCGGGCAACCTGCGGTGCTCGCAGCCGCTGGGGGTCGCGCAAACTCGCCCTGCGGGCTCAAACAGCGCGCGCCCCTTCACCCAGCGCCTGCAGCGCTCCTCGGCGCAGACAGAGGGGAGTGGGGAGAGTCACGTGCCATCGCTTCGCTCGGCGCGGGTGGTATCGTTGAATTTCGCGACTTCAGCTTTGGGGGGCGGATTCAACCGGTCGATGCAACACACTAACCACCGCATAGGCGGAAGGAGTGTTGCAGATGAAGCGGCGACCCAGGATCTACTACACGGATAGCCAGAAAGCGCTGATGTGGGAGCGCTG
>NZ_JAVXZZ010000007.1:0-120918 GCF_032337135.1 Curvibacter sp. APW13
AAACCAGAGGACAAACGCTGCATCGAGGTCGCCAAGGAGGACTGCGAGTTGGTCAGGTTCCTCTGGGCCGTCAGCGAGTTCACATTGGTGTTGATGGTTGCTGTCATTTTGCTAACTCCTTAATAAGCTCACAAGTTCCGGCGACATGCCGATCTCAAAAAGCTGGCATGGCTGCCAACCCGTTTTGACCGGTGCGCCACCGTGACGCTTGCCGGACGACGAACCCACCTAAGAGCCCGTTGGGTTTGTTTTCGGGAGATGCCGTGAAAACTTTAATTTGATCTTCGCCACCAGGCTGACCACTTGATGCATGCAGCCCATCGGCGATCAACACCGATATTTCCCGGCAATTCGCAAAATTAAGGGTTAACCCTTATTAAGTTTTGCCGTACCCAGCAAAAATGGCTGTGATTTCGGCCGCTTATTGTTTTTTTGTCTCCAGCAGGCCTCTCCACAATTTGCCCATCGTTACTGATTGCCTGCAACACATGAATTTGCAATCGGCGGCGACGCCGGTTTCAAGTTTTCACTAGGAGTCTCGCAATGGCCTCAACTATCAATACCAATATCCAGTCGCTGAATGCCCAGCGCAATCTGGCGACGTCGCAAGGATCCTTGAGCACATCCATGCAACGCCTCTCCAGTGGCCTGCGCATCAACAGCGCCAAGGATGATGCAGCAGGGCTGGCCATTGCCGAACGAATGACCTCTCAGGTGCGTGGACTCAACCAAGCAGCACGCAATGCCAATGACGGCATTTCGTTGGCCCAAGTGGCCGAAGGTGCTTTGGGCAGTGCCTCTTCCACGCTGCAGCGGATTCGCGAACTCGCGGTGCAATCGGCCAACGCCACCAACAGCGCCTCGGATCGCGCGGCGCTCAATGCTGAAGTGAGCCAGCTGACCTCCGAACTGGATCGCATTGCCAAAACCGCCCAGTTCAACGGACAGAATATTCTGGACGGCAGTTTCACCTCGGCCACGTTCCAGGTCGGCGCCAACGCCAACCAGACGATCATTGCCACCACCGGTAATTTCAGCACCACCAAGTACGGGAACTTCCGCATCGGCGCGGAGGTCGCCTCCACTGCAGCAGGTCCCGGTGACCTGGTCATCGGCTCTACCGCAGGAGCCAACCTTACGACCGTCACGGGGACTACCGGCTCCGGTGCGGCAAGCCTGATCGTGTCCGATACCCTGGTTGTCAATGGTTCCTCCGGAAGCGCTAACGTTTCCGTCGCCACCGGTGACAGCGCAGCAACGGTGGCATCGAAGATCAATGCTCAGTCGGGAACGACGGGGGTGACAGCGACCGCACGAACGTCGACAGACCTGGTACCGACCGCAGGACAAAGCTACACGCTGTCGATCACGTCCAACAACACGACCCCAGTCAGTATTGCTTTCACCGTAGGTTCACCGATCAACAACGACACGCTATCCGCTGCGGTGACTGCATTCAATGACAAGTCGGCCACCACGGGGATCACCGCGAAAATCAATTCCGGGGGCACCGGAATCACGCTGACCAATGAGAGTGGCGCCGATATCAAGGTCTTCAACACAGCGGCTTCCGGTGGCTCGATCACGATGGGATTAGGGTCCAGTACCGTGAGTGCAGCTGCCGGTGACTCACTCTATGTTTCTGGCGCATTGACATTGGACTCCGACAAATCTTTCAGTGTTGACGCTCCCAATGGGGCTTCGGGAACTGGGGCATCCTATTTCCTGGCGACAGCAGCGACCAGTCAAATGCAGGCCGTCGCCAATCTCGATGTGTCCACTTTCGACGCAGCATCGCGCTCATTGAGCATCGTGGACTCGGCGATCCAGGTGATCGCGGGGCAACGAGCCAAATTCGGCGCCTTGCAGTCGCGCTTCGAAAACACCATCGCCAGCCTGAACACGATGTCCGAGAATCTCAGCGCTTCCCGTTCACGCATTCAGGATGCGGACTTTGCGATGGAAACGGCCAATTTGGCCCGGACGCAGATCTTGCAGCAGGCAGGTACGGCGATGGTGGCGCAAGCAAACCAGTTGCCCCAGGGGGTTTTGACCCTGTTGCGCCAATGAGGCATGACGTCAATCTGCCATGGATGCATTAACCATAGAAAACGAAACCGACGCATTCAAAACGCTGTGGCATGCAAAAGCGTGGCCAGAGCTGGAGCGTCTGTGCCGGGACACAATACTCAGCGACCCCCGGAACATCAAGGCGCATCGATTTCTTGGATTTTCGATTCATCAGCAAGACCGTACCAATGAAGCTCTTCAGACATATGCCAAGTCAGCTTCGTTGATTCCTGATGACCCAGAGCTATTGGTGAACTACTGCAAGCTATTGCTTGCCCAGGGTCGCTCCGACGAAGCGCTCCCCCACGCTGAAAGAGCAACGCAGCTTTGCGCGGACAACTCGCTTCTATGGAGCACTTTAGCTGCCACGTGCTATGAAACAAGCCACCACAAGCGGGGCTATGCCGCAGCAGACAAAGCACTAGAGTTGGCGCGCACGCCAGAAGAGCGCTTCTTGGCCTTCAATCAACGAGCCATCCATGGCCGCGAATTGGGGTATATCAAGCAGGCGGTAGAAGACTCAATTCGGGGCATCGAGATTGCCCCTGACAACGTTGTCAACCACACCAATCGGATGCTGTTTATGTTGGCAGATCCGGACACCACGGCACACGACATTCGTCAAGCGGCCGAAGCTTTCTCCGTCGCCATCGAAGCGCCATTGCGAGCCAAATGGGCGTCATTTGCCGATCGCAATCGCGACCCATGGCGCAGACTCAAGGTGGGCTTCCTCTCACCTGACCTGCGGATGCATTCTGTCATGGTCTTCGCGGAGGGCCTGTTTGCCAATCTGGACCGGCGTCAGTTCGAACTGTTCGGGTTTTATCTACACCCAAAGCAAGACTACGTCACGGAACGCGTCAAAAAACACCTTGACCATTTCATCGATGTTCATCATCTTTCCAGTGAAAGTCGTTGGCGGTGTATACAGAATCACGAGATCGACATCCTGATTGACTTGGCGGGCCATACTGCGCACCACGGCTTGGTGAGCATGGCGCACAAGGCGGCCCCCATCCAGGCGTCCTTTATCGGCTTCCCCGGAACCACAGGTCTGCAGTCCGTGGACTACTTCATTTCCGACCAGGTTACCGACCCGGACAATGCGCAAGCTGATTACGTTGAAACGCTGTTGCGCATGCCCATGCGGCCCTGCACCTATCGCCCCCTGAGCAGAAATCCGCTGTGGCGCTACCAGCCGGCGTACCAGGTACAACCAGCACCCGCCCTGCGCAATGGATATGTCACCTTTGGATCGTGCAACAACCTGGGCAAGGTCACGGATCAGGTCTTGAGGACATGGGGCGCCATACTGAACACGGTGCCAGGCTCCAAATTTCTGATCGAAGGCAAGGGGTTCGAACTGCCCGAATTCACACAACGATACATCGAGCGCTGCAGGACGCTGGGCATTGCGGAGGACCGCCTGATTCTGGTCCCCCGCGAATACAAGAACCAATACCTGACCTACCACGACGTAGACATTGCCTTGGACACCTTCCCGATGACGGGCGGTGCAACCTCGCTCGATGTCGTCTGGATGGGCCTCCCTGTGGTATCCATGCTGGGACGCAGCCACATGGGCCGCATTACGGCTGGCGTGCTGCAATGCCTGAACCGCACCGAGTGGCTCGCTCAGGACGAGGCGTCGTATGTAGCCATTGCGAGTTCACTTGCCAGTGACATCAGGGCTCTCAATGAGTTGCGCCTCGGACTGAGGGACGCGGTTGAGCAGTCCTCGCTCCTGCGCGATGAACTGGTCTGCCCCATGTTCGGCGTTGCGCTTCGCTCCATGTGGCACCGTTGGGTATCCGCCATGGAGGCCCCCAATGACCACGCAACCCAGGATTCCCTGTGCGAACATTGGGCTCAGAACCCACCAGAATCACTGATGGATCGCGGCACGGAAACCGTTGGCATCGCCCCGGGTATTCGCGTGACGAAGACGCAGGCCCGAAGCCAGCTGCTGGAGATGCTTGAACTCGCAAAACGCTCGCCCCCCCCGGTCGCAGGACAACCGTTGACCGGCGCATGGAAGGCTGCAACGGAATTTGCGGAGCACCTCCTGTGCGCACACCCACATGACCCGATTGCATTGACAGTGCTCAGTGAAATTGAAGAGCACTGCGGCAACTTGGCTTTCGCCGTGACCTACATGCAATTCGCAACCAAAGCCTTGATGCAAGGCCATCAGCCGGCATAACCACGTGCTACCACTGAGTGAGTGGAGCCCATCAGCACAAGGGGCATTCGCGCCCCTGACCCGGTCAGTCGATGCGCCGCAGGAACCCCGATGGTGCCACGGTGACCATGAGCTTGGATTGCATAGTGAAATCAATCTCAAACTCGGGATGGTCTTGGAGCCACTGCTGCACCGCCGTCATCGGGTTGTCGCCTACATCCCATGGTCGGTCAGGAAAGAAGTGCGGTGGCATGTCTTCGACAAACGTGTCAAAGACGACGCAATAGCTGCCAACGGAAACCAGTGAAGCATAGGCCTGGAGTTCCTGAAGAACATGTGCATGGGTATGCATCGAGTCCAGAAACACCATGACTTTCGCACCGGATGGGACTAGTGCCCGCACCTGGTCAATGGTGGAGGCGTCTACCGACGATCCCTGAAGCAGGTGGATCCGGCTGGCCATGGGATGCGCCTCAATGGCCTCTCGGTTGTGCTTGCGAATGTCGATGTCTACACCGATCACACGCCGCGACGAGGCGGCAGGATCCAGGGTGCGCTTTTCAGCAATGGCATCAGCCATGTCGAGCAAGGCCAGCAAGGATGCAGAAAGGACCAGAGAACCACCGTGAGCGATCCCGGTTTCAATGATCACATCCGGACGCACGCGCCAAACCAACTCCTGAACGGCGACCATGTCCTGCGGATACTGGATGATCGGGCGCCCCATCCAGTCGAAGTTGTAGACATACTTGCGCTCCATCGACGCCTGCAACCAATGGCGAGACAGCGCTGCAAATGAATCATCCTCCCGGTAGCTTTGAAGGCGATGTTCCCGCTCTTGCTCGAATTCAACGTTTCGCATGGTCATATCTCCTCAATCAGGTAGGGCCAGGGGCACGACGCTTGGTACAGATGGTGATGGAACGGCTGGCAAAGCATTTTTCGAAAGCCCGCAGCCCTTTGTCCTTGGTCCCGTTGCCAGAGTCGCCAAGTCCCCCGAAGGGCACAGAAATATCATCCATCCCCCAGCCATTGATATACACGTTTCCCGCGTACACCCCACGCTGGAATGCCAATGCATCGCCAAGGTGGTCTGTATAGATGCCCGCAGCCAGCGCATACCGACTGTCGTTCGCCAGCGCGATGGCATCGTCCAGATGATCAACGGTAAAGACGGACAGTACGGGGCCAAACACTTCTTGTTGTGCCAAAGCTCCATGGGGCGCGACGTTCCCCAGCACCGTGGGCAAGTAGTAGGCACCTCCCGGAACGACATCTGCAGGCGATCCACCGACCCACAATTCGGCACCCTCGTCGGTGGCAGTACGTACCAGAGCATCGATGCGCTCCACATCAAAGTGGCTGCATAGGGCGCCGTGCTGTGGTCGGCCCACTCGCGGATCACATGGAACGTGAGTGCCGGAAATCCCCACAATGATCTGACGAACTTGGTCCAGCAATGGACGGGCGACGATCAACCTCGACGGTGCATTACAGGTTTGACCCGCGTTGCCGAACACCCTCCCACAGACCTCCTCTACAGCCTCTTGAAGATTGCTGCAACCATGCCAGATGAGCGCCGGGCTCTTGCCGCCACACTCAACACTGACAGGCTTGATGCGATGACGTGAAGCCGAATTGCAGACCGTCCGCCCCGTTCGACTGGAACCGGTGAAAAACACGGCACTGACGTCCGGGTGTTCCACGAGATACTGCCCAACCGTTTCGCCCGAACCAACCACAACGTTCAGCACATGGGCGGGCAGCCCCGCTTGCGCGGCAAGCTGCGCAAACCGCAGGGCACTGTAGCTACTCTGCTCTGCAGGTTTCAATACCACGCAGTTCCCCGCGGCCAATGCGGGTGCCAGCTTCCAGGCGATGTTTTCCAGTGGATAGTTCCAGGGTGTAATCGCTGCAACGACGCCCAAAGGGGTTTTTTCAACCCATCCGATCCGTTCCCCATTGGCGGGGACATACTCGCCTTGGACCTTATCAATCCATTCGGCGAACCAGCGGAAACATTCGGCCGCCTTGACAGCATCCTGCTGCACCAGCCGCGCGTAGGGTTTGCCCATGCTCAGACAATCCATAACGCAAAGCTCGGTCGCATGGGCCTCGAGCAACACCGCCATCTGCAGTAGCACTTGCTTGCGTGAAGCAGGGGACAGGTGTGCCCAGTCACCGCGGTGAAATGCACTGCGCGCCTGACTCACGGCGTCATCCACCAGGGCCATATCTCCCTCGAACAGCGCAGGCAAGATGCGCCCATCCACGGGGCTACGCCGAAGCGGCATCGTTTGCTGTGTTCCGCAATCGACCCAGGCATTTCCCACCCAGGAAGTCTGGGGCCAGACCAATTGCTCGGCAATGGCCTCGAACTGTGCGACATCGTCGAACGAATCTATCGCCTGAGATTCCTCTTTGCGAGCCAAGGTCTGGTTCCTCATACGTTGATCATGGCTCGCAGACTGGGCTTATCGAGCTTGCCGTTGTACAGTCGCGGAAGTTCGGCGAGTACGATCACTTTGTCAGCCTGCTCCACACTCTGCAACTCCGCCGCCAGGTAGAGCTGCAATGCGCTGCGCGCCGCCGCTGTGTCGTCCCACAGGCTTACAAATAACGCCATCCGCTCACCCGCCAAGCCAGCGTCATACCCTACCACAGCGGACTCCCGTACCCCCGCGCATTGGCTGACGACGGATTCAACATATTGCGGTGAAATGTTATACCCCCCACGGATGATCAGATCCTTGATGCGCCCAATGATGCGAATCCGTCCAAATTCGGATTCGGCCAGATCACCCGTCGGGAAAGGCTGCGCAACGGAAGCGGCCAGAGACCCGGCCTCAAGGTATCCCATCATCGAAAATGGCGACCCGACCATCAGCTCGCTACCTTCGTTGTCATCTCGAGCGGCCAGACCAATGGTGTACGCCTCGGCAGGCACCGAGAAATCATTCATAGCACGAGCATCTTCTTCTGTCTGAAGACTCACCGGCCCCCCGACTTCCGTGATCCCGTAGCAATCCCGTAGCGGAGCCTGGAACTTCGCAAGGAACTGCTCACGCAATCCCTTTGGTATGGGCGCCGAAGTGCATTGCACCTGCTGGATTTGCAGCGGAAACTGCTTCAGCACATCTGCGTTGCGAGTGAGGAAGACCATGCTGGAAGCCATGGTAGGAACCAAACTGAGTGTGTTGGCGCTGCGCCGCAAGGCCGACAGTGCCAACGTAGCTCCCCCCATGGCCTGAAAAGGCTCCCCCTCGATGACCGTGCCACCACATGACAACACAGCTAGACAGGCATTCAAAATCCCTGCCATATACACCCAGGGCAACACATGGTAGAGCCGCGTGTGTGTTCCGAACTGGGACAGGTTTCCGAAAGCTACGGCACTGGCCAGATAGTGTTGCAGCGAGTGTTGTATCGCCTTTGGCTGGCCGGTGGAGCCGGAACTGAGTGCGATCAAGAACCCCCCAAGGTGTTCTGCCACGTCACGGTTCGATGGCTCGTGCACCACAGCGTCATTGAGCAAACTGAGCTTCGGCCGCACCAGGTCGCTGGCAGCTTGGATGTAGCGCGACGGAGCCGTTGAACTGATAGGACACACGCGCCATCCGCCGTGCATCGCACCAAACAGATGAAGCAAGGCCTGCCGGGCCCCGCGATACTGGACAAGCACTGCATCCCCTGGGACCAATCCATGGCGTGCGCGCAAGTCATTCGCGAATTGCTGAGCGTTTGCCCAGAGTTGTCCATAGGTCCACTGCTCGCCGTCGAGAAATTCGATGGCAGAGCGCTCTGCATGCTTGGCGATCACCGCCTCCCACAACACCAGCGATGCAACCACCGTCTACTCCTGCGAGGTCACCACGCTGCCGCCTCGCGCAGCCACTATGGCCGCCAGCCCACGCAATGTACGGAATGCGGGGTCGACGAAATCCGCATCCTCGAACGTCACAGCATACCTAGCCTCACAAAAAGCGATCAGCTCAACCAGCCCAAACGAATCGAGGTATCCGCTCCGATAAAGGTCTTCATCGTCCGCTGGTACAGCCAGTGCTCCGCGTAATTGCAACCAATCCGCAACATCTTTGACAACCGTCATGTCAGCGCCCCTCGGCCAATACGTTCAGATAAACAAATCGAAGTCATCGGTCGGCAAGACCTTCACGCCATCAGCGATCATGGATTCGAGGAACAGGTTTGAATCATGCCGAATGCAATGCATTTTGCAATCGTGCGATGGGTTCAGCTGATTCATTACGTCCTTACGCTGCTGTCCGTTCCAGATGGACTGGAAATCGGTTTCAGTAACATCGCCAATGCGCTTGTCGTCTCGCCCGCGGAAGTACGGGCAGACATAGACCCCCGACGGTGTAACGAGCGTACGTAGCTGCGCCACTGCGCAACGTGAATAGGATTTCTTTTCTATATCACTCACGCCAGCGAAATAGTCTTTCATCTTGGTAGCCATCAGGACCTTGAATTGATCGCTCTCCAACGACTTTGCTTGCAGTGACAACGCCTGAGCCCGACTCGACAGGCTGGGATTCATCAACACAAGAAAGTGGTGTTCGTCGTACATGGGCTTGATTTCGAAATAATCGCACCCGATCTCCTTGGCCAACTCCGCGGCCTGATAGATCTCATCAATATTGTTGTATGGCTGCGCGGGTGCACGCCCATTGAAGGCAGGCTGAAGGGGGATGACCACACGCCCCTGCGTTGATTGACGATCAAAATGCCCCTCTGCATACAGCATGAATGAATAGCCCAGTTTTCCGGTCTTCACTTTCGCCAGGGCACGCATGTTGTCCACAACATCATCGAACAGTGATTTGCCAGAGGCCGAAGGTCGGATTTTCTGGAATGTCTCTGCGGTGCCTGCATCCATGGACACACGGATCCAGTCAAATTTGGTGGGTAGAACATCCATGAACTTGTGCATGAGCGTACCGTTGGTAGTCAAGCCCAACTTCACGCCGTGTTCATGCAGGTAGTTGATCACCCAGCGAATTTCAGGGTGAGCAAGAGGTTCTCCTCCTCCAATCAGCACTACGGCCTTGACCCCTGCAGATACCATTTCACGGGTTAGTTCGCGGATTCGGTCGCGAGTGAAATAGCCTTGATTCAAGAGATCGCGGCTAATGCAGTCCGGGCAGGCCAGATTGCAGGCGGTGGTCGGATCGAACTCCACGACAAAGGGAGCCGGAGAAGACTTGCTCCAATCGGTCGCCCGAACGCGCTCGAGAACCGAGCGCTGCGTCAACTTGTCTTGCAGGGCAAGAGTCTTCCCTACTTTGGGAACGATGGGGGAGTCTGTTGGGGAAAGAAGTGGCGATGCCGACATAAGGTTCTCCTTCGTGAATCAGGGTGTAACGAGCGCGCAATAGCGCATGCTGTCCATGTCAATGGGTTTGGCGCTCTGGGAATGAACCTGAACTGCACCGTCAGGCAGGTTCTTGGTGACAAGGGCTGTGGCGCCCACATAGACTCGCTGTCCCAACTGGACATGCTGGGTCACGGTGGCACGCAAACCAAAAAAACAGCGTGCACCGGACTGCACGCACCCCGCAAACACTGCAGCGGAGCCAATCCAGTTGTAGTCGCCAATGATGCAATCATGACCGATAACTGCTCCGCTGCTGATGAAACTGCCCTGTCCTACACGGGTCCCTGAATGAATGGACACGCCGTCCAGGATCAGGGTATTGCTCTCGATGACAGTATCTTGTGCTACCCAGGCACGCGGCGACACGAAGCTTGCGGGACGGTACCCCAGCGCCCACAGGTCTTCACTGCGCCTGACGCGCATGCCATTCATTTCTCGGTAGGAAGCGGCTACGAGCACGCCGCAGGTCAGCGGCGGGACCCGCTCTTGAATTTCACTCAGGGGATACACCGGCCTGCCGCACAGCATTGAGCCAGGGACAAACACTTCGTCGGCAACCACAAACCCAAGGACGTCGGCATGCGGCATGATGGCAGTGGCTGCTACGCGCGCTTGGCCACTGGTTCCGTAAATGAGGAAGGGTTGAGCGTGACTCACTGCCCCCCCCTCCGGTCCGCCAGGGATCGGACCACAGCAACGACCCGTTCGATCTCATCCTCTCGCATATCAACAAAACTGGGAAGATTGACGGACAGCTGCTGGATCTTCCAGGCATGCGATTCAAAGTTCGCAGCTCCGCCAAACAATCCGAGATGGCTCAGCGGCCAAAAGAATGGCCGTGCATCAATGTTTGCGGCGCGAAAGGCATCAAATATCTGCCCGTGCTTCAGTCCCAGGGCAGCATCGAACACGACATTAGGCATCCATGCGCCATGTCGCACCAATGGAGGTTCCGGATTCAGGCGAACAGTTTCCAGCCCCGCCAGCAGTTCGCGGTACCGCGCGAGTATGGCTCGTTTCTTCTGCAAGATGAATTCAATTCGCTCAAGCTGAGCGCAACCCATGGCCGCCTGCAGATCGCTCATGCGGTATTTCAGGCCAATGCGCTCAGGCCAAAACTGCCTGCTGTCCCCGATGGCGCGGCCATGGTTATTGATCTGACGAACCGTAGCGTGCAGGTCCGCATCATTGCTGACCCACATGCCCCCCTCTCCTGTCGTGATGGTCTTGGAGCCGTGAAAGGAAAAAATACCAAAGGCGCCCATGGACCCAACCATTTGCCCATTCCAAGTCGTACCCAATGCCTCGGCGGCATCCTCGATCAACGCGACCTTGGCCTTCTGGCACAGCATGCGCAATGCATCCATGTCACAGGCGTTCCCATACAGATGGGTCGCAATGACTGCACGGGTGCGGGGGCTCAGGGCGTTGCGAACTTGCTCAACATCCAGACACCAGGTATCAGGATCTATATCGACGAACACCGGCACGGCCCCAACGTAGGTGATGGGTGCAACAGTTGCAATCCAATTTGTATCTGCCAGGATGACTTCATCGCCCGCCGTCAAACCCAACGCCAACAGCCCCAAATGCAGTGCGCCCGTGCCACTGGACGTCGCCACTGCGTACTTCACTCCGATGTAACGCGCAAAATCCGCTTCGAAACGGTGGATCCATTGATAGCAGGACTCGCCCCAGGCATCCCGGGCCGCCTCGGCCACATACCGCAGCTCGAGATCAGTGATTGAGGGTTTGCTCAGTACAACCCGCGCACCATGCGCCTCTACGACAGAGGAGTCGGCCGCCATAGTGCTCATGGCAACACCTCGCCCACCTTGACTGTGGTAATCAGCTTTCCACCCCAATCCTCGACGTATGCAAGTTGTTCCCTCAGCTCTGTTTCCAGATTCCATGGCAGGAGTAGCACCCAATCAGGACGGTCCGCGCGCAAATGGTCTTCGTTGACGATGGGAATACGGCTACCCGGCAAGTATTTGCCTTGTTTTGCCGGGTTGCGATCCACCACGTAAGGAAGCAGATCAGGACGCACGCCAGCAAAATTCAGCAAAGTGTTGCCCTTCGCGGCTGCACCGTAGGCGCCCACGCGTTGTCCTGCACTGCGTGCCTGCAGCAGAAAGGTCAGCAATTGGCATTTGAGCTCAATCGCCCTGGCCTGGAAGTCCGCGTAGAAGGCCTGGGAATCGATGCCTGCGGCACGCTCCTGCGCAATAAGCGATGGCACAGCCGACGCGACCGGGCGCCTGCCTGCATCGCTGCGTTGCGTGTGCAAGCGCAAGCTCCCACCATGGGTCGTGAGTTGCTCGACATCAAACACTTGCAATCCATTGCGAAGAAATATCTGCTCAAGGCAATGCAATGAGAGATAAGAGTAGTGTTCATGGTAGACCGTATCAAACTGGGACTCCTGAACCATGCGCAACAGATGCGGAAATTCGAACGTCGCGACACCATCTGGTTTGAGCAATAGTGCAAACCCTCGCAGGAAATCGTTGATATCGGGAACGTGTGCCAGCACGTTGTTGGCAACCATGAGATCGGCCGTCAAGCCGTTCAGGGCCAGCGAGGTGGCCAACTCGACACCAAAGAACGACTCGTAGATGGAAAGACCACGGCTCCTGGCCGCTTCTGCCGTACTGTGGGTGGGTTCGATTCCGTAGCACGGTATCCCCCGTTCCTGAACGTACTGAAGCAGGTAGCCATCATTGGCAGCCACTTCCACGACGCGACTGCAAGCATCCAGCGCGTAACGCTCCACCATTGCATCGACATAGCCTTTGGCATGCGCAAGCCAGGACGATGAATACGAGCTGAAATAGGCATAGTCCGGACTGAAGAGATCTTCCCTGCTGGCATAGTCTTCGGTCTGGACCAGCCAGCAGGACTCACATACCAGCAGGCGCAGTGGGTGCCACATCTCGGAACTGCGCAGATTCGATTCATCCAAGTAGGCGTTGGATGCAGGCGCGGTTCCAAGATCAAGGAAGCTGCGCGTCAATTCATGACCACAATGTCGGCACTTCATAGTTCGACTCCGGAAAAATCCGGCCCTATCATTTCGAACGACTGATCTCGCTCAGACTGGCTGTGCAGAGGCAACGGCCAGGAGATTGACAATGCCGGGTCAGCGACATGCAAGCCTCCCTCTGCGCTACGGGAATACGGTCGCGAATGTACGTAGAGCAATTCCGCGTCATTCGTCAGCGCCTGAAAGCCATGGGCGAACCCTTCTGGAACCAGCAGCGCAAATCCTCCTGCGTGCAATGTGCAGCCATGCCATTTCAAAAAGGTATTCGATCCCTTTCGTACGTCCACGACCACATCCCAAACCGCCCCACGCAAGCAAGTGATCAACTTCATTTCCTGGTGGGGTGGGTACTGAAAATGCAACCCGCGGACGGTTCCCGCAGTGCGCGTGAAGCTCCGATTGACTTGGGCGATAGGCATGCGCCATCCGGCACTGCGCAATTCATCGGCACAGTACAGGCGCTCAAACCACCCACGCTCGTCTTCCCTCGGTATACGAACCACCTCGTACAGACCGGACAGGGGCAAGGGTGAAAGCCGCAAAGTCACGCTGCGGCTCCCCAGGCGTCAATATCGGCATCGCACAGGACGCGGGCACTGGTTGGCTGTCTGTAATAGGCCCGATACCATGAAATGCTGCGGCGCACACCCTCGTGTGTACCCCAGTGCGGCTGGTACCCCAGCGCTCGCTGCGCTTTGGAAGCGTCCAGCAGCAAGGTTCCGGCCTCATGGAAGCGCTGATCGGCCCGCACCTCGATCCGCGCACGACCACCCCATGCCAACGCCGCGATTTCCAGCAATTCGCCAACGGTGTTGCAGTCTCGACCCAACGGGCCAAAGTTCCATGCCTGCGCCTGGTCAGGAGAATTCCACAGTGACTGAGCCAGGCACAAGTACCCCCCCAGCGGCTCCAGCACATGCTGCCAAGGCCGCAATGCGCTGGGATTGCGAACCTCAACCGGCTGTCCTGCATGCCATGCGCGCACGGCATCGGGCAACAAACGGTCCTCAGCCCAGTCCCCCCCACCGATTACGTTCCCTGCGCGCGCAGTGGCAGTAGCGATACCAGCTTGCTGCAAAAAGCTCTGGCGGTACGAGGCCACTGCGATTTCACATGCAGCCTTGCTCGCACTATAAGGATCGTACCCCCCCAGGTGGTCCGTTTCCCCATAGGGGTGAGCCCCCTCCTCATTGCGATACACCTTGTCAGTCGTCACGATCACCGCCACTTTGGTGGCATCGCAATGGCGAAGCGCTTCCAGCACATGGACAGTGCCCATGACGTTTACATCAAAGGTTTCTACCGGGGCCCGATAACTCGGTCGCACCAGGGCCTGGGCCGCGAGATGCAATACGATTTCAGGGTTAGCCCGCGCGACCGCCGGCCCTACCTGCGCGCGGTTGCGAATATCAATTCGAAAGTCGTGCGCCAGTCGATCCGACAAGGCGAGCAAGTCATACAGCGCCGGAGTACTGGATGGATCCAAGGCCAATCCGCTGACCTGAGCGCCCAGACGAAGCAGCCAGTGGCACAACCATGCACCCTTGAACCCCGTGTGCCCTGTGACGAGGACTCGCTTGCCGCTCCAGAACTCGGACCTCGGAGACGTCATGACCATACTTTCCAGGGCGCACGCCCGCTAGCCCAAAGAGACTCCAGGTTGTTCTTGTCACGCAACGTGTCCATAGGTTGCCAGAATCCAAGATGGGGGTATGCCATCAATTGCCCTTCAGATGCGAGTCCGGTCAAGGGCTCGCCCTCCCAACTATCCTCATCGCCGTTCAGTCGCTCCAAACATCGGGGCGACAGGACGAAGAACCCCCCATTGATAAAGCCGCCATCCCCTCGCGGCTTTTCGGTAAACCCGCGCACCGATTCACCCTGAAGATCCAAGGCGCCGTAGCGACCTGGGGGTTGAACCGCTGTCACAGTGGCCATGCGCCCGTGCGCTTGATGGAACCGGATCGACGCAGCGACATCGACGTCTGCGACACCATCACCGTACGTGAAACAGAATGCCTCCTCTTCCTTGACGTACTCCGCCACGCGACGCAGCCGCCCTCCGGTCATGGTGTGCTCACCCGTATCCACCAACGTGACGCGCCAAGGCTCCGCATGGCGATGATGCACTTCCATGCGGTTGTTGGTCATGTCGAACGTCACGTCAGACATATGGAGGAAGTAGTTCGCAAAGTACTCCTTGATGACATAACCGCGGTAGCCGCAACACACCACGAAATCATGGACGCCATGGGCGCTGTAGATTTTCATGATGTGCCAAAGAATGGGCTTCCCGCCGATCTCGATCATCGGCTTTGGTTTGAGTTGGGTCTCTTCCGAAATCCGGGTTCCCAACCCGCCCGCAAGAATGACAGCTTTCATGGCATTTCCACGCTAAAGATTGGACACATTCTGCCGACAAGCGATACACGGGTGCGAACGAAAAGCACCCCGATTGCTGCGTTATTCATGTCCTTGGGTCTGCTCGCCACGACCACAATTGCAAACAAGCATCACTGGGTTTGTAGGTTTTTTCCCTACAAACCATTTCGCGTCATCCGACCCGCAACGCAGACTTCTTCCGATTCAAGTTCGCGCCCGTAAATTGAACAATTCGCTCCATGGTGTTGACACGCAGCACCACCCAACCCAAGGAGCCGAACATGACCAACGAACAGATGCTGACCGAGATCCGGGAAGCCAACCTCACCTACCTGATGCTGGCCCAGAACCTGATTCGCCAGGACAAGGCCGAAGCGCTGTTTCGCCTGGGGCTGTCGGAAGAAGCCGCCGATCTTATCGGCGCCATGTCCCCAGCCCAGATTCTCAAGATTGCCTCCGGCAACATGCTACTGTGCCGCTTCCGGGTTGACGATGACATTGTGTGGAACCTGCTGACCAACCACAACATCGCCAAAGTCGACAACGACGCCACCACCAAGCTGCACGCCAGCATCCTCATGTCCGGCAAGTTTGCCGAGGCCATGTAAATAGCGCCCCCTTACACCACAGGAGCAACCACCATGGCCACCAAAAGCGTACTCCAGGACTCCAAGCAGGTCGAACGTGCCGTCGCGCTGATCCAGCTGGGCGCCCGCCTTCAGGTACTCGAAAGTGAAACCAGCCTGTCCTACGAGCGCTTGCTGCGGCTGTATAAGGAAGTCGCCGGCCGTTCCCCGTCAAAAGGTCAGCTGCCCTTCTCTACCGAATGGTTTCTTACCTGGCAACCCAACATCCACGCCTCGCTGTTCCAGAACACCTACCAGTACCTGACCAAAGTGTCGGCCATGGAGGACATCGACGCCATCATGAAGGCTTACAAGCTGTATCTGGAGCAAATCACCGCCTGCGGCGTCGAGCCCTTGCTGTCAATCACCCGCGCCTGGCGCCTGGTGAAGTTCATCGACAACAACATGCTGTCCATGACCAAATGTTCGAAGTGCGGCGGCCATTTCGTCAGCGAAGCGTATGAAAACTCGCGCCACTTCGAATGTGGCCTGTGCTCGCCTCCGGCACGCGCTGGCAAAGGATCCAACGCCGGTGGGATTCTGCTGCACTGAATCAAGCCGGGTTTCACCTCCATTTCTCAAGTTCCCCTGCTGAAGGCCGATAGCTTCCCTGAAGCAGCAAATCCGGCCCGATAGCGCCGTCGCTGCGCTAAGGAGGCGTAGGCACGGTCATGGGAATGACGATCAGTACCAATGTGGTTTCGCTGAACGTTCAACGGCAGTTGAACAGTTCGCTGGGCACACTGAACTCGTCAATCCAGCGCCTGTCGAGCGGCCTGCGAATCAATTCAGCGCGCGATGATGCAGCAGGCCTGGCAATTGCAGAGCGCATGTCCAGTCAGATACGGGGACAGAACCAGGCCGTTCGCAATGCAAACGATGGCATTTCGTTGCTTCAGACTGCCGAAGGCTCCATTGGTGGAATTGCTGCCAACTTGCAGCGCATCCGTGAGCTAGCGGTGCAATCGGCCAACGCCACCAACTCTGCCAGCGATCGGCAAGCGCTCCAGATGGAAGCCGCCCAACTCGCCAAGGAGGTCGAGCGCTCGGGGCTCACTGCGGAGTTCAATGGACAAAAGATATTTGACCAAGCCCGAAACAAGCAAACCGGCTATGCCGATGCCACCAAGGATCCCGTCATGGAGGGCCTTGAAGGCGGTTGGCTGGAAAACGCGGAAGATATGGTGCGCACCGCCTATGGTATTTCCGCCGATGGCGCCGCGCTGCAGATCAAACTCTCTGGGTTTTCCGATGGAGCCGGCAACGTCGCTGCCTATGTACAAGCCACCGGATTTGACGGCAACGGACGCGGCACAGGCCTGACCCTGCAGGTAGACCTTGCGGATTTCAATCCGCCCAATTTGCCCAACGGGGGGGGCGCTCCGTTCTATGCGGACCGCATCATTGCGCACGAAATGGTTCATGCGGTCATGGCCCGCACCACCAATTGGCAGGATCTAACCAGCAACCACCTCTGGTTTGTGGAAGGCTCAGCCGAATTCATTCACGGCGGTGAGGATTACCTGAAACTGTCGCTGGGCTCGCAGACCGCCGCCCAAATCGTGACTGCCGGCATGACCGGAAACTCGTCCACAGCCGGGTTCTATCCCGGCGCTTATGCCGCCGTTCGGTACGTACACGAGAAGATCCAGGCCGCCGGCGGACAGGGGGTGCAAGACCTCATGCAGTACATGGCCGCCCATGCCGGTGCAGGTCTTGACGCCGCCTTCGCAAATGCATCACACGGTGCATTTGCAGATGCGGCGGCCGCCAAGACTGCCTTTACCGCCGACGGTGCAGCTTTCATTGCTTCGTTCGACCTCAACAACGCTGACGTGGGTGCCATTGGCGGACTCGACGTTGATGGAGGGATTTCGCAAACCATGGAATCGGTCGTGGACGATTTCGGTGGTCGATCAGGGCCCGACGTATTGTCAGGATTCGCCGAGAACTGGGAAAAAGTATCCAAGGGCGGCGGCTCTGGCCAGGTATTGCGCTTCCAAGTGGGAGCCAATGCGGGTGAAACCATTGACACCTCCGTGGGTGCCATGAATTTGGCGGCGCTAGGACTTTCTGACATGGACATCAGTACGGTCGATGGCTCGCGCCTAGCGCTGCGCCGCATCGACAAGGCGTTGGACTACGTGAGCGGGACGCGCGCGCGCATCGGCGCACAAATGTCGCGACTTGAATCGACCATCAGCAACCTGCAAACCGGATCAGATAGTCTGTCAGCCAGTCGTTCGCGGGTGATGGATGCCGACTTCGCAGTGGAGACGGCCAACCTGTCGCGCAGCCAGATACTGCAACAGGCTGCCAATGCCATGATCGCCCAGGCGAATCAGTTGCCCCGGGAAGTGCTGGCGTTGCTGCGTTGACGCCGGCACAGCAGTTCCGAACAACTCATAAAGTGATAGCAAAAAGTCAAGAAACCATGAGGATCAATGACAACTAGAACCACAAATTCCAACCAACTCGGCATCCGACGATATGATAGAGAAGCGCCCCAAAAGGCCGCTACATCCAGTTCTGGGGGCTTTTGCTCCTTTGTCACAATGCGCCTATGTTTGTAATTGTCGGTTGGCTCATTTGCCTCGGATGCGTGTTCGGGGTGTTCATTGCGCACGGTGGCAACATCAGCGTGGTGCTGCATGCCCTTCCATTCGAACTGATCACCATCGGTGGTGCCACCGTCGGCGCCTTCGTGGCGAACAACCAGATGAAGGTCATCAAGAAGACCGTCGCTGGTTTGGGGGCCTGCTTCAAGGGCAGCAAATACACCCGAGATCGCTACATGGAACTCCTGGCCCTGCTGTACGACATCCTGCAGAAGGCGCGCAAGGAAGGTCTGATGGCGATCGAAAAGGATGTCGAGGAGCCACAGAATTCCGAGATCTTCAAGAAGTACGCGAACGTTGGCAGCGACCACCATGTGGTGGAGTTCATCACCGACTACCTGCGCATGATGGTGTCGGGCAACCTCAATGCCCACGAAATCGAATCGCTGATGGACAGTGAAATCGAGACCCACCACCATGAAGAGCATGCTGCCGTTGCAGCACTGCAACGGGTGGCAGGTGGTTTGCCTGCTTTCGGTATCGTCGCGGCGGTGCTGGGCGTGGTGAACACCATGGGCTCGGTGGGGCAGCCACCCGCCGTGCTGGGTGGCATGATCGGTTCCGCCCTGGTGGGTACCTTCTTGGGCATCTTGCTGGCCTACGCTTTTGCCGAGCCGCTGGCGGGTTTGCTGGAGCAGAAAGTGGAAGAAGGCTCCAAGGAATTCCAGTGCATCAAGACCACTCTGCTGGCCAGCATGCAAGGCTACAACCCCTCCACTGCGATCGAGTTCGGTCGCAAGGTCTTGTATTCCACCGAGCGCCCCACCTTCCAGGAGCTCGAAGCGCATGTCAAGAAGAAATAAGAGTCGCTGACCATGGCGGGAGACGCAAAGAAACTCCAGCCGATCATCATCAAGCGTGTCAAGAAAGGCGGGCACGCAGCGCATGGTGGTGCCTGGAAGATCGCCTACGCCGACTTCGTGACCGCCATGATGGCCTTCTTCCTGCTGATGTGGCTGCTGGGCAGCACGACAGAAGGCGACAAGAAAGGCCTGTCCGACTACTTCCAATCGCCGTTGAAGGTTGCCATGCAGGGAGGCGCGGGCTCAGGTTCCAGCAATAGCATCTTGCCCGGAGGGGGGAGCGACCTGACCCAGACCGCCGGACAGGTAAAGAGTGGCGATGGCAAGGACAAGACCGCAAAACGGATGTCCGGTGACAACCCGAAAGGCGAAGTCGCCAAGAAGGATGCCCAGGCCTTGGCGGAACTGAGCGCAAAAATCGCGGCGACCATTTCTAACAATGCCAAGATGGCCGAGTTCGCGTCGCAAATCAAGTTGGAGATCACGCCCGACGGTCTGCTCATCCAGATTGTTGATGACCAGCGCCGCCCCATGTTTGACAGCGGCAGTGCCCAGGTGAAGCCCTACATGCGGGCCATCCTGCAGGAAATCGGTGCGGCCCTGACCGAAATTGACAACAAGATTAGCCTGGACGGCCACACCGACCAGTCTTCCTATGCGAATGCGGCACGCGGGTACAGCAATTGGGAGTTGTCGGCAGATCGCGCGAATGCATCCCGCCGAGAACTCCAGGCGGCGGGCATGCCTGAAAGCAAGCTGGCCCGTGTGGTTGGCATGGCCTCCAGCCTCCTCCTGACACCTGAAGACCCCTACAACCCGGCCAACCGCCGTATCAGCATTCTGGTGATGACCCACGAGGCGGAAGAGCGCCTGCTGGGCAAGAAGTCAACGGAGCTTGACGGCGAAGAATCCGAAACACCCCCGAAACCGGCCATAGCTGGGGTTAAACCCAGCCCCTAAACCCGGAAAAATTCGGTCATACTAATTACTGTAAAAAATTCGCCCTTCGAAGGGGTTCGCCCATGTCCAAAGAACTGCGTTTTCTCGTTGTTGATGATTTCTCGACCATGCGCCGCATCGTGCGCAATCTGCTCAAGGAAAGCGGTTATGCGGAGGCAGACGAGGCTGAAGATGGCGTGGTAGCGCTGCAAAAACTGCGTACAAGCAGTTTTGATTTCGTGGTCAGCGACATCAACATGCCCAACATGAACGGCTTCCAGTTGCTGGCGGAAATCAAGAAGGACGACAAGCTCAAGCACATTCCGGTGCTGATGGTGACGGCAGAAGCGCGCAAGGAAGACATCGTCCTGGCCGCCCAACAGGGTGCCGCTGGTTACATCGTCAAGCCCTTCACCAAGGCCACACTGGAAGACAAGGTCAACCACATCCTCACCAAAAACGGCCTGAAATGAGTGCCCCCGAGAAATCTGCACCGGTTGCATTGAGCACGGACCTGGCCACCGCCCTGGAAATCCACCAACAGCTTGGAAGCCTGACCCGCCAACTGCACGACTCGCTCAATGGCCTGGGTCTGGCTGACAAGGTCAAGGACTGGGCTGGAGAACTGCCCGACGCCAAAAGCCGTCTGTCCTACATTGCCAAACTGACCGGGCAAGCCGCAGAAAAGGTGCTCAACCAGGTCGACCAGGCCAAGGCTCACCACGACCACATCGCCGAGGAAACACGCCGCATCGGACAATTGATCGTGCAGGACCCGGTGGCTGCCGTCGCCAAGGGCCATGTGATGAATTTCGTACAGGACGTCGAAGAGTCGACTCGCAAGATCGATCAGAACCTGACCGAAATCATGATGGCGCAAGACTTCCATGACCTGACCGGTCAAGTCATCGCCAAGGTCGTGAATCTCGCGGCCACCATCGAAGAACAGCTGATCCTCCTGCTGGTAAAGACTGCGCCACCCGATACCGTGGTGAAGGCGCCTACACCCCATGCGCCCTATGAGCCCACCCTTGCCGGTCCGGTGGTGGACGGACAGGCTAACAAGGAAGTCGTGACCAACCAGTCCGAAGTGGACGACCTGCTGGCCAGCCTCGGCTTCTGAGATCGGCTGAATCGATTTGCAAAAAGGCGGGTATTTCCCGCCTTTTTGCACTTTAGTTCCCAAGGCCTCTCGCGACAATGGTGACAACTACCCCGCAGTGTCACCATGGATTCAGGAAGTCAAGATCGCAATTTACCGGCTTCGGAGCGAAAGCTCAAGAAGGCGCGGGACGACGGTCAGGTCAGCCGATCCCAGGACCTGACGCACCTGGCCTTGCTGGGCGTGGGTTGCTTCGTGCTGCTCACCTTGTCACCCATCATGTATGAGCACCTGCAGCGCACGATGCAGCAGCAGCTGCGCTTCGATGCCACGGCCATCCGCTATCCCCTGGTAGTGTTCGAGCGCCTGCAGAATGCCACGGCGGTGGGCCTGGCGGCCAGCGCCGTATTCGGCGTGCTGGTGAGCGCGGCAGTCGTGGTTGCATCCATCGCCGCCGGCGGCTGGGTCCTGAGCCTGAAGCCTTTGCTACCCGATTTCTCGCGCGTCAACCCGCTGTCGGGGTTTGGCAACCTGTTTTCCAAGAAGCAGATGCTGACCGTCTCCAAGACCGTGGTCATGATGCTGATTCTCCTGAGCATTGCTGCGGTGTTCCTGAAGAGCGGCCTGGTGCCACTGTCCATGCTGCTGCTGCAGCCCTCACCCGACTCGATCGGCTACCTGGTGCAGTGGATGACCGGTGGTCTCGGTCTCATGTTGCTGGTGGTGCTTGGCGCAGCCATGATTGACGTGCCCCTGCAGAGCTTCCTGCACAAGGATCAGATGAAGATGTCGCATCAGGAGGTCAAGCAGGAGAGCAAGGAATCGGACGGCAACCCCCAACTCAAGGGAAAGATTCGCCAGCGCCAGCGCGAATTGGCGCAGAAGGCCAGCGTCAACGCGGTGCCGAAAGCCGACTTTGTCGTGATGAACCCGACACACTTTGCCGTGGCAATCCGCTACGACGAAAAAACCATGGCGGCACCTCAGGTGATCTCCAAGGGCGCCGACCTGCTGGCCTTGCGCATCCGCGACCTGGCCAAGCAAAACGCAGTACCGGTATTGCAGTCCCCCATGCTGGCCCGTGCGCTCTATGCCAATGCCGAACTCAATGAGGACATTCCAGCCACTCTGTACACCGCAGTGGCACAGGTGCTGGCCTATGTCTACCGCCTGCGCGCAGCGCTCAAGGGCATGGGCCCGATGCCACAGGAAGTCCCGCAACCCTTCGTCCCGCCTGAGCTGGATCCATTGAGCAACACCGTGAAGGCAGCCACCGCATGAACGCCTACCTGAAACCGCTTCAAAGCTGGCTCGGAACCAACCGCCACATGCTGCAAGGCTTGGCCGCGCCACTGCTGGTCGTCGCCATCCTGGCCATGATGGTTCTGCCGCTTCCCCCATTCCTGCTGGACGCGTTCTTCACCATCAACATCGCCGTCGCGCTGATGGTGATGATGGTGGCAGCGTACATGATCAAGCCGCTCGACTTTGCAGCCTTCCCGAGCGTGTTGCTGCTGACCACCCTGATGCGCCTGTCGCTGAACGTCGCCTCTACCCGCGTGGTGCTGCTCGAAGGCCATACCGGCCCCGGGGCAGCAGGCAAGGTCATCGAGGCATTCGGTCACTTCCTGATCGGTGGCAACTTCGCCGTCGGTCTGATCGTGTTCGCCATTCTGGTGGTGATCAACTTTGTCGTGGTCACCAAGGGGTCCGAGCGCATCGCCGAGGTGTCTGCCCGGTTCACCCTGGATGCCATGCCCGGCAAGCAGATGGCCGTCGATGCGGATCTGAACGCAGGTCTGATCGACGAAAAGGAGGCCAAGCGCCGTCGCGCCGAGATTGGCGATGAAGCCGAGTTCTTCGGCTCCATGGACGGTGCTTCGAAGTTCGTTCGCGGCGACGCCATCGCAGGTATTCTGATCCTCCTCATCAACATCTTCGGCGGCTTCACCGTGGGTGTTCTGCAGCACGATCTTTCGGCCTCGCAGGCAGCAAACTCCTACATTCTCTTGGCGGTCGGTGATGCGCTGGTCGCACAGATCCCGGGGCTGCTGATCTCCGTCGCTGCGGCCATGGTGGTCTCCCGCGTCGGCAAGGAAAGCGACATCGGCAAGCAGATCGTCGGTCAGATGTTCGTGTCGCCACGGGTGCTGGGGATCACCGGTGGCATCATGGTCACCCTGGGTGTCATTCCGGGCATGCCCCATCTGGTTTTCCTCGGCATCGGCGGCGCACTGGGCTATGCGGCCTGGGTACTGGCCAACCGGCCTCCTCCGGCAGAGCCTGCGGCAGCGGCCCCAACCACGCCCCAGGATGGAGAAGCATCGTGGGACGACCTGCAACCGGTTGACCAACTCGGCCTGGAACTCGGCTATCGCTTGATCGCGTTGGTAGACAAGAATCGCCAAGGTGATCTGCTCAACCGGATCAAGGGCGTACGGCGCAAGTTTGCCCAGGAGGTCGGATTCCTTCCCCCAGCCGTGCATGTGCGCGACAACCTCGAACTCAAACCCAGCGCCTACCGAATCACCCTGCGTGGCGTAGTGGTAGGCGAAGGCGAGGCCTTCCCGGGCATGCACCTGGCCATTAATCCGGGCGGCATCAGCACGCCGCTGATTGGCACACCGACCACGGACCCGGCCTTTGGCCTGCCGGCCCACTGGATTGACGACAAGCAGAAGGAAACGGCGCAAATGGCCGGGTTTACGGTGGTTGATTCCGAGACTGTCATGGCCACCCATTTGTCACACTTGATGCAAACACAAGCGGCCAAATTGCTCAGCCGGACAGAGACCCAGCAGCTGGTCGAGCATGTGGCACGCCAAGCGCCCAAGTTGATTGAAGAAGTAGTACCCAAAATGGTTTCGATCGCCGTATTCCAGAAAGTACTGCAACTCCTGTTGGAGGAGTCTGTGCACATACGCGACATCCGCACCATCATCGAATCGATTGCAGAACATGCCACCAGCACCACGGACCCGACCGAGCTGGCCAAGCGCATCCGTGTAGCCCTGGCTCCTGCCATCGTCCAGCAGATCTACGGCCCCACCAAGGAACTCAACGTGATCGCCATCGATCCCGCGCTCGAGCGCCTGCTTGTCCAGGCCCTGGGCAGTGCGCAAGGACCGGCATTGGATCCTGGTGTGGCCGATCTGATCAGCCGCACCGCTGCAGACACTGCCATGAAGCAGGAAGAAATGGGAATACCGGCCTGCCTGTTGGTTCCGGACCCCATTCGCTCGTCCATCGCCCGCCTGGTGCGGCGCGTGGCGCCGCGCCTGCAAGTGTTGGCACATAGCGAGATACCTGAGACCCATACGATCCGGATCGGACCGATCCTGCAAGGAGCATTGACATGAACATCCAACGCTTTACCGCGCCGACCTCCCGGGAAGCGCTGTCGAAGGCCCGGGCCGTTTTTGGGGAAAGCACCTTGATCCTCTCGAACCGCCAGACAGAGCACGGCGTGGAAGTCATGGCCACGGCCGAAGAGTCATTGGCCGACCTTGAAGGAGGTGCCTCCGGCGGCAAGAAGCGCCCATCCGAGGCGCCCAACTATCGTGAAGTCGCATCCCAGGTGGAAGAGGACGCGGACCGTCTGGCCATGAGCACCCTGTCGTTCCAGGACTACGTACGCGAGCGCATGGCCAAGCGCCGCCAGGAAGAGGCTCCTGCCAGCAAGCCAACCCCCGTGGCACCTCGCGCTGCCAGCACGCAGTCCGACAGCCGCCCTCCCCGCCCGGCAGCGACACTCGATCCGATCCGACTGGAGGACAGCGTCAAGTCCGTGCGCGCCACACCATCCGCCCCGCCTCGCAGGGTAATGGCGCCCATGCCTGCGCAATCGCAGGAGGCCAGCCCCGCCATCGCCGAGGAGCTGCAGGCGATGAAGGAGATGATCGAGGAACGCTTCAACACCCTGGCCTGGCTGGGTCAGGCCAAACAAAGTCCGGTGCAGTCCGGCATGATGATGAAGATGATCCGTGCCGGCTATTCACCGGCGCTGTCGCGCGCCATCCTCGAACGCCTTCCAGCCGGTCTGGATGCGCAAGAGGCCCTGCGCTGGACTGTGGATGTGCTGGAGCGCAACCTGCGCACTGACGCAGGCCACCCCGCCCTCCATGAGCATGGTGGCATTTACGCGCTGGTGGGCGCCACGGGCGTCGGCAAAACCACCACGGCGGCCAAGCTCGCCGGCCTGTGCGCGCAGGCCTATGGCCCCGCATCGGTGGGGCTGATCACCCTGGACACCTACCGCGTGGGTGCGCACGAACAACTGCGTGCCTACGGAAAGATGATGGGCGTTGTCGCCCACCTGGCCCACGACAAGGCTGCCCTGCAGGACCTGCTGGGTCTGCTGGCAGGAAAAAAGCTGGTGCTGATCGACACCACGGGCATCGCACCGCGCGACCCGCGCAAGCGCGAGATGCTGGAGCTGCTGGACCTTCCCGACGTGCAGCGCATCCTGGTACTGAATGCCGGCGGACACGGTGACACCCTCGACGAAGCCATCAGTTGCTTCAAGACCACCGCCAGCCAGGATGCCATCCTGTCCAAGACGGACGAGGCGGTGAAGATGGGGCCCGTAGTCGACGCATCCATTCGTCACCAATTGCGGCTTCGGGGCATCACCACGGGTCAGCGTGTACCCGAAGACTGGGAAGCTGCCCAGGCCCACCAACTGGTGCGCATGTCCATGCGGACCACGCCAAGCTCGGCGTTTGACCCCAAGATCGGCGACCTGCCGCTGTTTTTCAACCAAGCGCCCAGCGCTGTTCCAGCCCACCGGAGTTCCGCCCATGCCTGAAGCTCGCAGCAGCCAGGCCGCTGGCCTGATGGACGCCGGTGGTGGTCGACCAGCGCGCTTGCTGGCGATGGTGTGCCATGGGGATGCGGACGCAGAATTGCCGCTGATGTGGCAGCTGTGCGATGCATTGGCACAGAGAAACTATGGCGTCACGGTATTGGACGGAACCAAGGCTGAAACACCGGAAAACCATGGCCTGGCCCAGGCTTTGGAGCACGGTTGGCTACCAAAACCGTCCAGCGCGGCACATCACTCCTGGCAAGTCGCCCCGGCGCGCTGGGGCCTGCAGTCTCTCGCAACCGAGAGTTTTGAAACCATCGTGTCGGAGTTGCAATGGTGTCGGCTCGCCGTCACGGACAGCGTTCTGCTGGTGTACGCGACGGCGGAGACACTCGCACCCTGGGTAGCCAGCACGGGCGTTCGCCCCCTGTTGGCCATGTCGGCCGCCAAGTCGTCGCTGATGACCAGCTACCTGGCGCTCAAACGCCTGTGGTTGCATGCGGGCGTGGTTCCCGCCGTGGTTCAGCGACTCGACACCAGCGTTGTCGACCTGGAGCACGCCCATGCGATCTCCCGAAGCCTGAGCGATTGCGCAGGGCATTTCCTCGGGCTCAGTGTCCATGTGCGACGCATTTCTGACCTTGGAAACGGCCAGGATCTGGCCGTCCAGGCACTGGTGCAGACACTGTTGGAAGAATCGGTTACGCTAGAGCCATCCTGGACCGACGGCCGGCCCGGACATGGGCGCGAAACACACAATTTCGCCACGAGGATGAATTGACGATGTACACCGCCAAGGGACAGCTGGACCGCACGGCACTGATCAAGCAGTACCAGCCACTGGTGCGCCGACTGGCCCACCACATGATGGCGAAGTTGCCGCCCAGCATCGAAGTGGACGACCTGATCCAGGTGGGCCTGATCGGGCTGTCCGAGGCGTTGTCGCGCTACGAGGCGTCCCAAGGCGTGCAGTTCGAGACCTTTGCCACCCAACGCATCCGGGGCGCCATGCTCGACGAGTTGCGCGAGAACGACTGGATGTCGCGTGGTTCGCGCAAGAGCCAGAAGGAAATCGAGGAGGCGCTGCGTCGACTCGAACACCGACTGGGTCGTACCCCGCTGGAGTCCGAGATCGCGAGCGAACTGGGCATGTCGCTGCCGGAATACCAGAGCCTGCTGAGCAAGGTGCGCGGCACCCAGTTGGTGTATCTGGAGGACATGTCTGGCAGCCATGACGATGACGACTCCTACCTGGATCGGCATGTGGCCGACAATGACGCCGACCCATTGCACATGCTGCGCGACCAGCGCCTGCGCCAGGCCCTGGTGGATGCCATCAAGCAACTGCCTGAACGTGAGCAGTACATCATGAGCATGTACTACGAGCAGGACATGAATCTGAAGGAAATTGCTGCGGTACTTGACGTCACGGAATCCCGTGTATGCCAGTTGCACAGCCAGTCCATCGCCAGACTTCGCGCCAAGATGCGTTCCCACTGAAACCGCGGACCCGCTCACGAGGCTATCCGCGGTTGGCAAAAATGGGGAATGCGTTCGCGTTCCCCGTGAACTGAATACACCCCACGCGGCGGTCGACTCCGCTCTGGAAGCCCCCCGACTGTCAACAGGAAAAAAGCACTCCGCGCGAAGGGGCAGGCTCGGCCCGCTCAGGCGCGCAGCACCTGCTCCATTCGACCGGAGGCGCGCGGAACGCCACTGAAGGACACCACAGGGCGTGCGCCTGCCACGGCTGCTCCACCGTACGTGGGCTGTTGGAACGCCGGCACCAAATGGTGCAGCATCATTTCATTCTGAATCTGGCAGCGCGCCAGGGCCTCCCGCAGTATTTGCACACGTTGTGCACAAGCCCGCCAGGCCGGGTTGGGAGCAGTATCCTGCGCAGCTGCGAGCGACTGGCTGCCAGCCAGCACCGCTTCGGTGTGGGCGAGCAGGGCCTGGGTGTCACCGGCCAACAAAGCGCCAAAAGCCAGGTCGAGCGAACACTCGACCTGGCTGAGTTTTTCTTCCAATTCCATGATCACACCTCTGCACCGTTGCCAGCGCACGGGGCGCGACCTACCGCATGGTGCGGTTGAGCATTTCCTGCGCGTTGGAAAGAAGTTTGTCCGCAATCGCTTCCGCGTTCACGGTGTATGTGCCTTGCTGGATGGCGGTCTTGACCGCCTCCACCTTGGCGGAATCCACGTCCGCAGCATCGCCCGCCTCGCCCTTGTCGAGGGTGCGCGCCAATGTGGACACCGACACGGCCACTCCCGCCGATCGGGCGCTCTTGGTGGCCGTGGCGTTGGGCGTCGACGGGGCTTGCGCCCCCGTTTTCTGGGCACCAGACGTCTGCGTCTGGGTGACCAGCGCAGGCAATTCGGAAGGTTGACCTATTTTCATCGCGTTCTCCAAAACCGCTTTCAGAGCGGCCTCGTACGAGAGGTATCGACCACTTGAGCGACAACTTGAGGCCTATTTTCGACGAATTCGGCATCACAGATCAATCCGTACCGTCCGGGTGTCCACCACGACGCCGGACGACACCCGTCCATTGTCCATGCGCACCCGGGCATTTTGTCCCACGACACCGGCGGTCAGCGCCTGCCCCTCGGCCGAAACCTG
Source organism: Curvibacter sp. APW13 (assembly GCF_032337135.1). Lineage (NCBI taxonomy): Bacteria > Pseudomonadati > Pseudomonadota > Betaproteobacteria > Burkholderiales > Comamonadaceae > Curvibacter > Curvibacter sp. APW13. Next base: position 28,596 of record NZ_JAVXZZ010000007.1, read on the forward strand.
GAAGCCCGCACCCTGGGCCACAACCCGGACCACTGCCCCTGGCTGGAACACCTGGGCAGGCTTGACCATGGTCCGGCGCAGCGGCTGCCCCGCCACCAGGGATCGGGACGCTATCTGGTCCAGCCACTGGCTGCGCTGGTCCAGGATCGGGTCGGACTCTGCCGCCCAATCCACTTCGGCCTGCACCACATCCTTATCGGAAATCGGAGCGCCGACTGAAACCGGGTTGCGCAGCACCCACGCCAGCCCCGTGGCGCGAACGGTGGCCGGCACCGACACATTCCAGCGCGCCATGCCATCCACGCAACGGACACCGACACGCGTGCGCCCCCACAAACGCGCACCGGGGGGCTGGTAAAACTCCAGATTGCCGCACGGGGCCAGCTTCAGGCGCGCATCGAGCTCGCCAACGCTGACCTCCATCCGCAGCGCGCCATCACGGGCCATGCCGGATTCTCGTACGGCCGACTGCAGCCACTGCAGGGCCTGTCCCTGCAGGTCGGCCGCGCCCTGGGCCACAGCCGAACTGGCGGCCAGGCCCAGCATGGTCGCCAAGGCGGAACGACACACCAGACCAGCAATGAATGAATGCATGGATACCCCCGAAACCATTTGACCTTTGCGCAATTGCTATCCACTATAGGAAAACACACCGGTGTACAGCGCACGAAATGCAGGGGGAATGGCGGGCTATTCCCGCTTTAGAAATTCAGCGCGGTTTCCATAATTGGCGAACATCCTGCTCCCGCGTCCGAAGACAGGGAGCGCTCACGAATCGAGGTGCCACATGTTTGCTCAGCTCACCCAGGGATTGGACTTCCAGTCGAAGGCCTTGGTCGTGCGCGCCGAACGCCAGCGCCTGATCGCCAGCAATATCGCCAACGTTGACACCCCTGGATTCAAGGGGCACGACATTGACTTCAAGGCCGCCATGGCCGACGCGCTGGGCGAAGGCCGCGGCATCCGCCCCACACCGACGGAAACGGCCAACACCAGCGGCAAGACCCATGCCGCCCACCTGCCACTGCAAAGCCGCACGGGCAGCACAGACACCACCCTGGCCTACACCGTCCAGTCGCAGCCAGCGATGGATGGCAACAGTGTGGACCTGGACCGCGAGCGCGCCAGTTTTGTCGACAACGCGGTGCGCTACGAAGCCACACTGCGTTTCATCAACGGGACATCGCGCACCATGTTGAGCGCCATCCAGGGCCAATAGGCGCTGAAAGGAACACCCCATGTCCATGTTTTCCATCTTCAACGTGTCGGGCAGTGCGATCAGCTCGCAGTCCCAGCGCCTCAACGTGGTGGCCTCAAACCTGGCCAACGTGGATGCGGTGGCCGGTCCGGACGGACAGGCCTACAAGGCCCGCCAGGTGGTGTTCGAAACCACCCTCATGGGGGCGGAGTCCGCCGCCGGTGTACGCGTCAGCGGCATTACCGAAAGCAACGAACCCTTCAAGCGCGTGCACAACCCGTCGCACCCGGCGGCCGATGAGGCGGGCTATGTCACCCAGTCCAACGTCAACCCGGTCGAGGAAATGGTGAACATGATCTCGGCATCGCGCTCGTACCAGAACAACGTCGAGGTGATGAACACGGCCAAGTCGCTGCTGCTCAAGACGCTGCAGATGGGCCAATAAATTCAAGGGGATCGCCACCATGTTCATGAGCAACGTCACCGCTACCGTCAACAACAACCAGACCGCCACGGGAAGCGCCGGGGCCAATGCATCCGACGCTGCCGCCTCGCAGGACCGGTTCCTCAAGCTGTTCGTGGCGCAGCTCAAGAACCAGGACCCCATGAACCCCATGGACAATGCCCAGATGACGACCCAGATGGCACAGATCAACACCGTGGCCGGCATCGAGAAGCTCAACACCACCATCACCAGCATGGCCTCCCAGTTCTCCTCCATGCAGGTGCTGCAGGCGACGCCCCTGGTAGGCCACGACGTGCTGCTGCAGTCCAACACCTTGTCGGTCAACAACGGCGTTGCCCGCGGCGCGATCGACCTGGAATCCAGTGCAGAGAAGGTATCGGTGCAGATTCTCGACGGCGCCGGACAGGTGGTCGACACCCTGTCCCTGGGCAGCCAGAACGCCGGCCGCGTTAATTTCGAGTGGAATGCCGCAGCACACCCCGGCATCACCCGCCCCACATTCAAGGTCACCGCAACCCAGGGCAAGCTGGCGGTCAACGCCACTGCCCTGGCCCGCGACACCATCGCCTCCATCGGCGTGGATTCGAGCGGTACCTTGCTGGCGCAGCTCCAGGGCCGCCAAGCCGTACCCTACAGCGCCATCAAAGCTTTCTTCTGATCAATACGACCCGCCAAGGAAACCACCATGAGCTTTCAAACCGGACTCTCTGGACTCAATGCATCAGGCAAAAGCCTGGACGTGATCGGGCACAACATCGCCAATGCCAACACGGTGGGCATGAAAGCCTCCCGCACCGAATTCTCCGACGTGGTGGCTTCGGCCATCGGCCCCAGTGGCGGTGGCGGGGCCGGGGGCTCCGGCATTGGTGTGGCCATTTCCGCCGTATCGCAGCAGTTCTCCCAGGGCAACATCTCGCTCACCGGCAATACCCTGGACCTGGCGGTCAACGGCGGCGGGTTCTTCATGCTGGAAAAGAAAGACGGTACGTTTGCCTACACCCGCGACGGCCAGTTCAAGCTGGACGCGAACGGCGGCATCATCACCAACTCCGGCGCCAAGTTGCGCGGCTACCCCACCGACGTACTGGGCAACCCCACCTCGACCCAGGCAGTCCCGCTGACCCTGCCCACGGGTGCACCTATTCCGGCCCAGGCCACCGCCAACATCACGGCCGAACTCAACCTCGATGCCCGCGCCCAGACGGCGATCAGCACCGTACCCCCGACCCCCATTGCCACCTACGGCACCGCACTGACGGCCTACGACTCGCAGGGCGTGGGTATTCCGGTGAGCCTGTATTTCGTCAAGACCGGCGCCGACACCTGGGACGTGTTCGATTCCAACACCGTCGCTGCCGGCACCACGGCGCTGACCACCAACGCGGCCACCACCGCCACCAGCGTCGCTAACGCGGCCTGGAATGCCATTCCGGCCAATACCGCCGGCGGTGACCTGAAACCCACCCTGACCAGTGCCGGTGCCGGTGCCTACGCCGGCCCCGCGCTTTCACTGGTGGCCTCCGGTGCGTCCTTCAGCATGACCTTCGACACCACCGGCAAGCTCACCAGCCCGCTGACGTCGCCAACCATCAACCTGACCTCGCCCAACCCCAACATCGGCACCTTTGCTGCAACGCTGGATGTCTCCAACGTCAGCCAGTACGGCACCTCCTTCGCGGTGTCGTCGCTGGACCAGGACGGCTACACCGCCGGCAACCTGACCGGTATCTCGATCAACGACAAGGGCGTCATCACCACCCGTTACTCCAACGGCGAAAGCCAGGCCAAGGGCATGGTGGCGCTGGCCGACTTCCGCAATGTGCAGGGTCTGCAGCCCGATGGCGATGGCTGGGTCGAAACCGTCACCTCCGGCATGGCGATCTCGGGCCAACCCGGCAACGGCAACATGGGCGGCATCCGCTCCGGCGCCCTGGAAGACTCCAATGTGGACCTGACCGCCGAACTGGTCAACATGATGACCGCGCAACGCAACTACCAGGCCAACGCCCAGACCATCAAGACCCAGGACCAGGTGATGTCGACCCTGGTGAACCTGCGCTGATCGACGCTAGGAGACCGCAATGGACCGACTGATCTACACCGCAATGACCGGTGCCACGGCGGCAGCCAACCGCCAGTCGGTCATCGCCAACAACCTGGCCAACGTCTCGACCAACGGCTTTCGCCAGCAACTGGCAACCTACCGCGCCGTACCGCTGCGCGGCGAGGGCGCCACCACCCGCGTGTTTGCGCTGGAAGCCAATTCCGGCTACAGCGACCGCCCTGGCGCGGCCATGCGCACCGACCGCAGCATGGACGCCATGGCCATGGGCAATGCCTGGTTCGGCGTACAAGGGCTCGACGGCAACGAGGCCTATACGCGCAACGGCCATTTCGAGGTCAGCACCGATGGCACCATCACCACCGGCAACGGCCTGCCGGTACTCTCCAGCGACGGCGCCACGCTGGTCGCCCCCCCCGGTGCCGCCATCTCGATCGGCCAGGATGGCGTGCTGACCGCGAAGGTCGGCAACCAGCCCGCCAACCCGATCGGCAAGCTCAAGCTGGTGACGCAGGACCCCGAAGATCCGTTCCGCCGCGGTGACGACGGGCTGTTCCGCACCCTCTCCGGCGAACCCGCTGTCAACGATGACAACGCCCGCGTCCAGGTGGGCGTGCTCGAAGGATCGAACGTGAACGCCATCGAGCAGATGGTGGGCATGATCCAGACCGCGCGCCAGTTCGAAGCGCAGATGCGCCTGCTGCAGACCGCCGAATCCAACGACCGCTCCGCCGGGCAGCTGCTCGGCCTGCAAGGCTGACCCTGAAAGGAAACAGCTGTGAACCCCCACGCTCATATCCATTCGCTGCCCCCCGAGGGGGCGCATGCCTCCCTTGAGGCGGCTCTCCAGGAGGCATGACATGATCAATTCCCTGTGGATCTCCAAGACCGGCATGGAAGCCCAGCAGATGCAGCTGGACGTCATCTCGAACAACCTCGCCAACGTCTCGACCAACGGCTTCAAGCGTTCGCAGGCGGTGTTCGAGGACCTGATGTACCAGAACCTGCGCCAGGTCGGCTCCTCCGTGACCGAGCAATCCACCCTGCCCACAGGCCTGCAGATCGGTCTGGGCGTGCGCACCGTGGCCACCAGCCGCACCTTCTCCCAGGGCAACGTGCAGCAATCCACCCGCACGCTGGACGTGGCGATCCAGGGCAACGGCTTCTTCCAGGTCACCATGCCCGACGGCACCATCGGCTACACGCGTGACGGTTCGTTCCAGCTCGACAACCAGGGCCGCATCGTCACCAACAGCGGTCTGGTGGTGGCCGGCGGCATCACCGTGCCGGCCAACGCCACCAGCATCAGCATCGGGCAGGACGGCATCGTCACCGCCCAGGTGCCGGGCACTGTGGCGCCACAAAACATCGGCACCATCACCACGGCCAGCTTCATCAACCCGGCCGGTCTGGAGCCCAAGGGCCAGAACATCTACCAGGAAAGCGCTGCCTCCGGCCAGCCCACCGTGGGCACACCCAACAGCAACGGCCTGGGCATGCTGATGCAGGGCTATGTGGAGACCTCGAACGTCAACGTGGTGCAGGAGCTGGTGTCCATGATCCAGACCCAGCGCGCCTATGAGATGAACTCCAAGGCCGTACAGACTTCGGACCAGATGCTGCAGAAACTCGGCCAGCTCTGAGTGTCGCTATGGAAACGCTAGCTATGTACGCACATTCCACCTGGGCTACAGCCCGATTTGGCCTCTTTCTGTCGGCCGCAGCATTGCTCGGTGCCTGCAGCTCCATGCCGCCGCCGGCCAAGGTCGACTTCGCCGAAGTGCGCCCCCAGCCGGTGATACCGGTGGCCGCACAGCCCCGTCCGGCCACCGGAAGCATCTACAGCAACGCCACCTACCGGCCGGCCTTCGAAGACCGCCGCGCACGGCTGGTGGGTGACACCGTCACCATCAACATCGTCGAGGCCGTGACCGCCAGCCAGGTGACCAGCTCCACCGTGAACCGCAACACCTCGGCCGCCAACACCATCACCACGCCGCCGGTGCCGGGCATCCTGGGGCCAGACCTGAACAACCTGAACATGGCGGTCAAGACCGACAACAACTTCTCGGGCAAGGGTGGCACCGCCGCCACCAACACCTTCACCGGCTCGATCACCGCCACGGTGATGGAAGTGCTGCCCAACGGACACCTGCTGGTAGCCGGCGAGAAGCAGATCGGCGTGAACCAGAATGTGGACGTGATGCGCTTCACCGGCACGGTGGACCCGCGCCAGCTGCAGCCGGGTTCGGTCATCAGCTCGACCCAGGTCGCCAACGTGCGCGTCGAATCCAAAGGCCGGGGTGCCCAGAACGAGGCCCAGACAGTTGGCTGGCTTTCCCGTTTCTTTTTGAGCTTTAACCCGTTCTAAAGTTCTCCAGAATTGTGCCGAGGGGTAGAGGATCCGGTCGGGTCCGCCCCGCTACCGACTCTGCACATGAACACTCGAACCGCTTTCTCCAAGACCCTGGCCCTGGTGCTGGGGTTGGCGGTTTTTGCCGCCATCTCGGGACCGGCCCACGCCGCGCGCATCAAGGAAATCGCCGCCATTGAAGGCGTGCGCTCCAACCAGCTCACCGGCTTTGGCCTGGTGGTCGGCCTGGACGGCACCGGGGACCAGACCACCCAGCTGCCCTACACCTCCCAGGGCCTCGCCAACTACCTGCAGCAACTGGGCATCACCCTCTCGGCCCAGGCGCTGAGCCAGTTGCAGATGAAGAACGTCGCAGCCGTGCTGGTCACCACCCAGTTGCCGGCCTTTGCACGCCCCGGGCAAACCCTGGACGTGAACGTCTCCTCGATGGGCAATGCCAAGTCGCTCAAGGGCGGCACCCTCATCGCCACGCCCCTCAAGGGTGCCGATGGCGAGGTCTACGCGCTGGCCCAGGGCAACCTGATCGTGGCTGGTGCCGGCGCTGCCGCTGGCGGCAGCAAGGTCACCGTGAACCACCTCAGCGTCGGCCGCATCCCGCAGGGGGCGCAGGTTGAGCGATCGGTGCCCACCGCCCTGCAGGAAGGCAATACCGTCAACCTGAGCCTCAATGCCTCGGACTTCCAGATGGCCCGGCGCGTGGCCGAAGCGATCAACCGCAAGTTCGGTCCGGGCTTGGCGCGCGCGCTCGATGGCCGTTCGGTCGAAGTCAAGGCGCCGATGAGCCCCAACGAGCGCGTGGCCTTCATCGCCGAGATGGAAGAGCTGCCGGTGGAGTCGTCCATCGGTGCCGCCAAGGTCATCATCAACTCGCGCACCGGCTCCATCGTGCTCAACCAGGCCGTAACCCTGGGGCCGTGCGCCGTCGCCCACGGCAACCTGTCGATCAGCATTTCGTCCACGCCGGTCGTCAGCCAGCCGGGGCCCCTTTCCGGTGGCCAGACCGTGGTGAGTGAGAAGGCATCCATCGACATCAAGCAGGACAAGGGCAAGCTGATCCAGCTGCCCGCCGCCGCGCAGCTGACCGACGTGGTCAATGCGCTCAATGCACTGGGGGCCAGCCCGCAGGACCTGCTGGCAATCCTTCAGGCCATCAAGTCGGCCGGCGCCCTGAACGCCGAGTTGGAGGTAATCTGACATGGCCCTCGATCCGATCTACGGTCCGATGAACTCCACGGTCAGCACCTATGGTGGTCTGGCTGTCGATGGACGCAACCTCAGCGCCCTGAAGGCCGATGCCAGCAAGGCCACGCCCGAGTCGATCCGCGAAACCGCCAAGCAGTTCGAGTCGCTGTTCATGCGCGAGCTCATCAAGAGCATGCGCGACGCCACGCAGCAGACCGGCATGCTGGAAAACGAGGGCACCAAGCTGGGCACCGACATGTACGACCAGCAGCTGTCCATCGCCATGTCGGGCCAGAAGGGCGGCTTGGGCGAGCTGATCGCCAAGCAGTTGGCGCAGCAGATGGGCGTGGACATGAATGCGGCGGGTGCCGATGGCATTCCCGACACCCTGGCGCTGGGTGCCAGCAACAGCCTCTCCAGCCTGGAGCGCAACGCCAGCGACATCGCCGCCAAGGCACGCAAGCTCAGCTCGGCACTCGATGGTGTGGCGCCCAAGCTCAAGAAGGCGCCGACCGAAACCCAGGCCGACTTCGTGCGCAAGCACTCCGAAATCGCCAACAAGGTCGAGGCCGCCACCGGCATCCCCGCCAGCTTCATGATCGGCCAGGCCGGGCACGAGTCGGGCTGGGGCAAGCACGAGATCAAGCTCAAGAACGGCCAGTCGGCGCACAACCTGTTCGGCATCAAGGCCGGCGCCAGCTGGAAGGGCAAGGTGGCCGAGGTCACGACCACCGAGTATGTGGACGGCGTGGCGCAGAAGAAGGTTGCCAAGTTCCGTGCCTACGGCTCCTATGACGAAGCCTTTGCCGACTACGCCAAGCTCATTTCCGAAAGCCCTCGCTACGAGAAGGTGCGCAGCCAGGGCAAGACAGCCCAGGCCTTCGCCTCGGGTCTGCAGAAGGCCGGCTACGCCACCGACCCCGAGTACGCGGCCAAGCTCAGCCGTGCCATCAACACCACCCTGCACCTGCGCAGGGTGCAGACCTGAGCGGGGTAGGCCATGAGCGTCCTCAATATCGGTACCCGCGCACTGCAGGCCAACCAGGTGGCGCTGCAGACCACCGGCAACAACATTGCCAACGTCAACACGCCCGGCTACTCGCGCCAGAGTGTGGTCATGCGCCAGGTGGAAGGGCAGTACACCGGCGGCGGCTACCTCGGCAAGGGCGTCGACATCCAGACCATCCAGCGCAATTTCAGCGCCTTCCTGACCCGCCAGGCTGCCATGACGACCGCCGTGAGCGCGGGCGACACGGCACGCGCCGACAAGCTGACCCAGCTCGAAGGCATCTTTCCCGGCGGCAAGGACGGGCTGGGCGCGTCGATCACCGACATGCTCAATGCCTTCTCGGACGTGGCCAGCGCACCGACCGACCTGACGGCGCGTACCGTGGCACTGACGCGCATTGACGAGACTGCCTCGCGCATGCGCTCGGCCGCGCAAAGCCTGGACGAACTGCAAAGCGCCGTCAAGCAGGAGCTCAGCCAGAAGGTGGATGCCGTCAACACCCTGGCCCAGGGCATTGCCGAAGTGAATGACGAGATTGCCCGCGCCCTGGGCACCGGCCAGTCTCCCAATGACCTGCTGGACCGGCGCGACCAGCTGGTGCGCGAACTCAACCAGTACGTGCAGACCACATCCATCGCCGCCGACGACGGCACGGTCGGCATCTTCCTGGCCGGCAGCCAGGCCTTGGTGCTGGGCAACACGGCATCCCCGGTATCGCTGGTGGATGACGAATTCGGCGACACCCTCAAGAGCAAGCTGGCCATCACCCAGGGCAACCAGACCATCACGCTGGACGAGAATGCCCTCGGTGGCGGCGAAGTCTCGGGCCTGCTGCGCTTCCAGAACAGCGACCTGATCGAAGGCCGCAACCTGCTCGGGCGCCTGACCCTGGCGATCAGCACCGAGATGAATGCCCAGCACCGCCTGGGGCTGGACCTCGACGGCAATTTCGGTGGCGACCTGTTCACCCCGATCAACATCAATACGCCGCAGAACGTATTGAACGCCGCGGGAAACCAGACCACCGGTTCGCTCACGCTGGCCATCACCGATCCGACCCAGTTCGCGGCATCCGACTACGAAGTCACCTTCAGTTCCACCACCGACGGCACCATCACGCGCAAGTCGGACGGCAAGGTCTACACCTTCCCGCAATCGCCTGCGCCCGCCTCGGGTGCGCTGGCCAATGTCGACGGACTGGACATCTTCGTCTCGGCGGGAGCCACGGCACCCACCACGCCACAACCTGGCGACCGCTTCCTGATCAAGCCGTTTGCCACCTCGGCCAGCAACATCGACAGCGTGTTCTCCACGCCGCGCAACCTGGCCGTGGCCAGCCCCGTGGCCGGACTCATGGGCACTACCAACAAGGGAAGCCTCAAGCTGGTGAGCCTCACGGCATTGACTTCGCCGATGTCGCTGCCCACACCGGTCACCTTCACGTTCACCAGCGCCACCACCTACACCCGCAGCGACACCGGCGCCACCAGCTACACCTACACGCCGGGCCAAGCGATCAACGCCAACGGCACCGGCACCGGCTGGACCTTCACCTTGCAGGGCGCGGCACAGACCGGTGACACCTTCCAGATCATCGACATCAAGGACCCGCTGCAGAACAAGGGCGTGGACTTCCGCCTCAACGCCGGCAACGCCACGGCGCTCACCGCCCTGCGCGACAAGGCCCTGTTCGACCAGGCGCCGTTGACCGATGGTTTCGCCAGCATGATCTCGCAGATCGGCATCCGCACCCAGAGCGCCACCTATGCCTCGCAGGTATCGGGCTCCATTGCCGCCAACGTGGAAAAGGAACGCACCGCGGTCTCGGGTGTGAACCTGGACGAAGAGGCCGCGCGGCTGATCCAGTACCAGCAGGCCTACCAGGCTTCGGCCAAGGTGATCCAGATCGCGCAGAACATCTTCGACACCCTGATCCAAGGCATGACACGCTGAAAGTGAGGTGAACCATGCCCGTGAACAACGCCCGGATGGGCTTCTCCAACGCCTACGACAACGTCGTGCGCACCCTCACCACGCGCCAGAGCCAGCTCGCCACGCTGCAGGAAAACCTGACATCCGGCAAGCGCGTGCTCAAGGCCAGCGACGACCCCACCGCGGCGGCGCAAGCCGAACGCTCGCTCACGCGCCTGGCCCGCATCGCGGCCGACCAGCGTGCACTCGAAGCCCAGAAGAACACCATCTCGGTGGCCGAGAGCACCCTCGGTGACGTGACCGATGCGCTGCAGCGTTTCCGTGAACTGACGGTGAACGCTGGCAGTGCCACCCTCACGGCCTCGGAGCGCAAGACCATCGCCGTGGAACTCACCGGGCTGCGCGAACAGATCCTGTCCTACGCCAACCGCAAGGACAACAACGGCCAACCCTTGTTTGCAGCCCTGGGCAGCGCGCAGAGCCCCTTCTCGGGCCCGCAACCCACCGTACCGGGGCCCGACTACCAATTCCAGGGTTTGCCCGGCGCACCGGCTTCGAGCGAGACCGCCATTCCGGCTGCACTCGATGGCGAAAGCGCCTTCATGCTGCAGACCCAGCGTGACGGCGCCTACAACGTCTCCGTGACCAACTCGCCGGCGGGCTACATCGACCCCAGCCGCACGCTGCAGACCAGCCCGGTCTCGGTCACCAACAACAGCCTGCTCACCGGCCTAGGCTACACGTTGCAGGTGCAGTCGGTGGACACTACCACCACCCCCGGCACCACCGTCGTGAACTACAGCCTCACCGACAGCCTGGGCAATCCGCTGGCCACCACCCCCGCCAGCTACCCCACGGCCAAGTCGCCGGCGACCTTCACCGTGACCGACATCCCCGGCATGAGCCTGGACGTGACGGTGACAGGTACCCCGCTGGTCGGCGACACCATCACCCTCAAGACCAGCCCCAGCATCTTCAGCGTGCTCGACGATGCCATCCGGGACATCGGCGGTGCCGTCAACGGCAATGCCGCTGCCCAGGCCGTGGGCCAGGCGCTGAACAACATCGACATCGGCATGGGCCGCATCAACGCCGTGCGCGGCATCGCTGGCGACCTGCTCAACCGCGCCGACCGCATCGGCAGCAACCAGGAGCTGCGCAGCGTACAGCTCGAAGCCGACCGCTCGCGTGCCGAGGACCTGGACATGATCAAGGGCGTGTCCGACTTCCAGAACCAGCAGACCGGCTACCAGGCGGCGCTGCAGTCGTATGCCCAGGTGCAGAAGCTCTCGCTGTTCAACTTCCTGAGCTGAGAACGCAGGGCAGACCATGCCGTCGACGCCATCCGTGCTGGGCAATGTGACCCTGGGGTTCGAGCCCCAGTGGAACCGGCTGCGCCGCATCAGCGGCTACCGGCTCTGGGTCGACGCCCCCCAGCACAGCGCAGTGGACGCGACCCACCTGCTGCAGGCCCTGGGCGACAACTACCCCTTCAGTGGCCAACGCCCGCTGTGGCTTCACGTGCGCAACGAGCCCCTGCTGCTGTCACTGCTCGACCATGCGGCTGTTCCCGGCATCGGACTCATCATCCACCCCGAACTGTTGGCCGACGCGCTGCTGGCCGGCCGCGTGCGCGCGGCCCACGGACGCGGCACCGCACTGGTGTGGCATGGCCAGCCCGGGGCCCGCATGCCCGCCCAGCACGCGTCTTGGTTCAGCCAGGAGCTGCGGGCGCTTTCGCCCCAGGAATCGCTGCAGGCCTTGCGTTGTGCCCTGCGCCAGCACCACGACCCCGGGTTCGCTCCCGATGGCGGCGCAGGCAGTCCGCTGCAGCGTGGCGTAGTCTACGAAGGCTTGGCCACACCCTCCCTGGTGGAGCACGCCCTGGACCAGCAAGGCGCCGCCGCCGTGGTGGGCTGGCCCGCCGAAGAGGTGCTGCACCAGTACCGCTACCGCCAGATCCTGCCCGCGCAGGACGCCATCCTTGCCCTGATGCGGGCCCTGGACGACGATGCCTCGCTGGAACGGATCGAGCAGCTGCTCGGGCAGGAACCCCTGCTGACCTACCGCTTCCTGCGATGGATGAACTCGGCCGCCATGGGCCTGCAACGCGGCATCGACAGCGTGCGCCCGGGTCTCATGGCCGTGGGCCTGAGCCGCCTGCGCGAATGGCTGCTGGCCCAGCTGCCGCACGCCAACAGCGACCCGAACCTGGTTCCGGTGCGCTTTTCCATGGTGCTGCGTGCCCGCACCATGGAATTCCTGTGCGAAGCCGGTGCCGAGGAAGAGTTGCGCCGCGAGGTCTTCCTGTGCGGACTGTTCTCGCAGATGGACCTGCTGCTGGGCGAACCCCTGGGCAACGCCATGGCCCGCTTGCCGCTCAGCGGCCGCGTCGAATCCGCCATCCTGGGCCAGACCGGGCCCTACGCGCCTTGGCTCGAAGTGGCCACGGCACTCGAATCCAGCCACACCGGCATGATCCGCGAGGTCTGCCGCGCCCACGACGTGGCCCTGGAAGCCGCCAACCGGGCCTTGCTGCGGGCCCTGGCTGGAGCCGCGCACTGACGTGCGCGACGGGCAGGCTTCAGGCCTGACTCAACGGCAGGTTTCCTGCGCCGAATCGATCATCCGCTCCAAGGCAGGGCAGTAGACGTAGTCGATCGAGGTATTGGGTGTTTTGCCGTAGCGCACAGCGGCAACGCCAACCGGAGCTGTCAGGGGCTTGAATACCGTCTCGATATCCGGAACCGCGCCAAACGCTTGGGCAGGTTTGCTGTAGTCAATGGCACTGTCGACGCCACTCTGCAAAGCCCTGGCCCATTTTTCCATGTTGTCGACGAACTGTCGCCGTGCAGGGTCCTTTTCGACACCACCCGAGTTCCACTCTTCAGGGGTTGAATTGGGGAAGCCCACCAAAGCCAGGTTGATAAACAAACGCACTTCATAGAGCCGCCAGTTGGACTTGGAGTTCCGGACAATTACCTGCAGTCCGGGAACCGGCTGGTTGTAGATGCTGCGTGTCTGGTGGCTGACGATGAGACAGTTGTCGTTATGTCCGGAAACCTTGTTGACCCGCAGCGCATGCGGGATGGCCGGATTGCAGACGTTGGCGGAGAAATAACCATCCTCCGAACCACTGGACATCGACGAGGTGATGGCCATTTCAAGGAAGTACTCGCCATTGTGGGGGCTGACGAGGATCACTCGCCCGATCATCACATTCATGTTGTTGACGAAGTCCGCCAGGTCGGCAATCTGCCAGTTACGCCCACCCTTGTAGATGGCGCGCCCACCGATGGTGGCAGCGGGACCCAGCGCCTCATAGGTCTGGTAAGCCCGGAACTTGTTGTTCGGAAACAGTTCGTCTGCACCAGCCGCAAATGCACTGACACACAGGGCGGCCATGGAGAAGGCCGCAAGAAGTTTTTTCATATGAATCGATGTCGGACGTCCCGACCGTTTGAAGTTCACTCGGATTGAGCATCCTCAACCCCCCTTTCCAGCGACCGCTCCGGCCGGTGCACCGGCTCTCTCCGACAGCATCAGGCCGTCAGATGGCGCAGGCAGTGTAACGACGCCGGAGACCACTCCCAGCGCTACTGTTGCCCCCAACCTACATTTCGTCCCGTCGCCGCGCCAGCGTGTCCCAGAACTGTGCGTCCTGGGTGGTGGCGAAGTTGATGCGCATCAGGCTGCTGGGTGTGCGGTGGGCATGGAACAGCGCGCCGGGGGCCAGCAGGTAGCCCTCGTCGAGCATGCGCTGGCTCAAGGCTTCGGTGTCGACCCCGGTTTCGACCCAGCCGAACAGGCCGGCCGGTTCGGCCACGAACTGGCAGCCGTGGCTGCGGGCCAGCGTGGCGCTGCGTTGCCTGGCCGCATCCAGCCGCACGCGGATGCGCTCGGAATGGCGGCGCAGCTGGCCCTGTTCGATGCACCAGGCCAGTGACTTTTCCAGCAGGGCGGGCGTGGTCAGCGTGCACAACATCTTGGTGTCCACCAGCCGCTCCACCAGGGCGGTGGGCGCGGCCAGGTAGCCCACGCGCCAGTTCGGCGCCAGGATCTTGGCAAAGCCGCTGACGTAGATGGTGCGCTGCAGGCCGTCAAGCGCGCTCAGGCGCGGCGCATGGTCCGGCGCGAAGTGGCAGTAGGTGTCGTCCTCGACGATGTGGAAGTCGTACTGCTGGGCCAGCTGCAGCACGCGGTAGGCGCTCGAGGGCTGCAGGCAGTAGCCGGTCGGGTTGTGCAGCACGCTCACGCTCACGAACAGCTTCGGGGCGTGTTCCTGGGCATAGCGCGCCATCACCTCCAGGTCGGGGCCGTCGGCACGCCGCGGCACCGGCAGGATGCGCATGCCCAGGGCCTGCAGTCGCGCGAACTCCACCGCCCAGCCGGGTTCTTCCACCATCACGTAGTCGCCGGCGCGCAGCAGGGTACGGCTGACCACGTCGAGCGCATGGGTGGCACCCACGGTGGTGATGATCTGCTGCGGCGCTGCCTGCACCGACAGCGCCGCCAGCTTGGTCGACAGTGCGCGGCGCAGGCCCAGGTCGCCCGCGGGTTCGCCGTACTGCAGCGAGAACGCATTGAGCGCCTCCACGCTGCAGCTGCGGCGCACGGCGGTGGACAGGAAGCTGGTCTCCAGCCAGTCTTGCGGCAGCACCCCCAGCCCCGGCTGCGGCTTGCCGCTGACGCCATGGAACATGCCCCGGATCAAGGCGGTAGCACTCAGCGGCGGGCGGTTCGGCGCCCGCACCGGCGCGCCAGTCGCTATGGAATGCATAGCTGCCTGCGCAGGTTCTACCTGGGCCACACCCGATTCACGCACATAAAAGCCACGATTCTTGCGCGCTTCCACCAGGCCCTGGGCCAGCAGCTGGTCGTAGGCCCCCACCACGGTGGACGGGCTCACGCCCTGCTGGCGCGCACACTGGCGCACCGAAGGCAGGCGCGCCCCCGGCGCCAGCAGGCGGTCGCGGATGCGCTGGGCAAAGCGCCCCGCCAGCTGCTCGGTCAGCGTCTGGGTCGATGTCTTGAGCAACGCGGCCAGGGTCTCGGGCGGGGTCTGTGCTACCGGCATAAGCGATACAGTTTCAAAAATGTCTCCACGAACTGTACTGCAACTGTGCTGCCAATACCACTACAGTGTGTGCCATGAGCTTTGCTGCCCTGTCCTCCCAGGAGTGGGGTGCGCTGCTGGTGCTGGCCACGGCCACCAGCTTCACACCCGGCCCCAACACCACGCTGTCGACCGCCCTGGCGGCCAACCGTGGGCTGCGCGCCGCCCTGCCCTTCGTGCTGGCGGTGCCGGTGGGCTGGGGCCTGATGCTGGCCCTGTGCTACGCCGGCCTGGGTGCACTGGTGCAGGCGCAGCCGCTGCTGCGCAGCACCATCCAGTGGGGTGGCATCGCCTACCTGCTGTGGCTGGCCTCCTCGCTGGCCCGTAGCCGCACCCTGGCCCAGGCCGATGGCGCGCGATTGCAAGTAGGCTTCGGCCAGGGCGTGGCGCTGCAGTTCCTCAACATCAAGGCCTGGACCCTGGCGCTGACCCTGGTTGCCCAGTGGCTGGCCGGGCAGCCGAACAGTGCCGCCCGTTTTGCCGCCGTGCTGCCGGTCATGCTGGCCTACGCCTTCAGCAGCAACCTCGCCTACGCCCTGCTGGGCAGCGGCCTGCGCCACTGGCTCAGCGGCCCGCTGCGCCAGGGCCAGCCCAGCTACGCCCGGCTGCGCGGCTTCAACCGCAGCATGGCCGCACTGCTGCTGTTCACTGCCCTGTGGATGGCCGCCCTATGACAAGCCGCGCCATCGCACCCGACGACCGCCAGCGCCTGTGGGGCCTGTGGCTGGGTCTGCTGGGCATCTGTGTCTTTGCCGTCACCCTGCCCATGACCCGCCTCGCCACCGGCACCGTGGCTGCGCCCCAGCTGTCGCCCTGGTTCATCACCTTCGCCCGCGCCGTCATTGCGGCCGGCCTGTCGGCCGTGTTCCTGCTGGCCACGCGCTCGCGCTGGCCCAAGCCCGAAGAGCGCGGCCCGCTGTTCCTGGCCATGCTGGGCAACGCCCTGGGCTTTCCCGTCCTGCTGGGCTGGGCGCTGCGCCACGTGCCCTCGGGCCACGCCGCCGTGTTCACGGCGCTGCTGCCGCTGGCCACCGCCGCACTGGCGGCCTGGGTACTGCACCAGCGCGCACGCTGGGGCTTCTGGGTCTGTGCCGTGCTGGGCGCGGTGCTGGTGCTGGGCTTTTCGCTCTGGCGGGCCGCGCAGCAGGGCCACGGCTTTGCGCTGGAATGGGCCGACGCCTTGCTGGTAGGGGCGGTGCTATCGGCCGCGGTGGGCTACGTGTTCGGCGCCAAGGTGACCCCGGCGCTGGGGGCCGAGCGCGTCATCTGCTGGGTCTGCCTGATGGCGCTGCCGGTGTCCTTGCCCGGGGCCTTGCTGACCTGGCCACAGCAGCCTGTGGCACCCATCAGTTGGCTCGGGCTGGCCTACGTGGGCGTGTTTTCCATGTGGGCCGGGTTCTTTGCCTGGTACCGCGGCCTGGCCTGGGGCGGCACGCTGCGCGTGAGCCAGCTGCAGCTTCTGCAACCCTTCGTGAGCATGCTGGCCGCCGTGCCGCTGCTGGGTGAGGCACTGGAGGCCAGCACCATCCTGTTTGCCCTGGCCGTGGTCGCCACGGTACTGGTGGGCAAGCGCCTGGCCCAATAGGAACCACGTACCGATGAACACCGACACCCTGATCGCAGCCAGCCTGTTCGCGCTGGCCAGCTACATCACCCCGGGCCCCAACAACACCATGATCCTGAGCTCGGGCGTGCGCTTTGGCCTGCGCCGCTCCATTCCCCACCTGCTGGGCATCTGCCTGGGCTTTGCCTTCATGCTGGTAGCCGTGGGCCTGGGTCTGCACACGCTCCTGCACGACCACCCGGCGGTGCTGACCGCCATGCGCTGGGTCGGCGCGGCCTGGATGCTCTACCTGGCCTGGCAGCTCGCCACCTCCACCGGCGGCCTCTCTGCGGCAGGCGAAACCGAGAAGCCCATGACCTTCCTCGGTGCCAGCGCCTTCCAGTGGGTCAACCCCAAGGCCTGGGTCATGGCAGTCACGGCCATGAGCACCTACCTGCCGCCTGACGCCGGGTGGCTGGGCACCCTGCAACTGGCTGCGGTGCAGACCGTGGTGGGCTCGCCCTGCGTGCTGGTGTGGGCCGGCTTCGGCAGCGCCATGCGCCAGTGGCTGCAGGACCCGCTGCGCCTGCGCATCTTCAACATCGCCATGGCCCTGGCCCTGGTGGCCTCGCTCTACCCCCTGTTCACCTGAAACACCATGCAACTGCGCGACATTCCGTTTGGCACCACCGATTGGTCCGAGGTACCGGTCGAAGAAAAGTCGGCCCTGGCGGGCCGCGCCCTGTGGCGCACGCGCCAGTTCGGCGAGGTGCGGGTGCGCATGGTGGAATACACCCCGGGCTACGTGTCCGACCACTGGTGCGTCAAGGGCCATATCCTGCTGTGCCTGCAGGGAGAATTGCACACCGAACTTGAAGACGGCCGCCAGTTCGTGCTGCGCCCCGGCATGAGCTACCAGGTGGCGGACAATGCCGAACCGCACCGCTCGACGGCCCCCCAGGGTGCGACCCTGTTCATCGTTGACTGACCCTTTGCCCAACCCTTGTTTTCCCAGGAGCCCTGCATGACACCCCACTGGACCCTCGCCGAACGCGCTGCCAAGATGAACCCTTCCGTGATCCGCGAGATCCTGAAAGTGACGGAGCGCCCCGGCATCATCAGCTTTGCCGGTGGCCTGCCCTCGAGCAAGACCTTCCCCGTGGCCGAGTTCGAAGCCGCCTGCGCCAAGGTACTGTCCAAGGACCCCAGCGGCGCCCTGCAGTACGCCGCCAGCGAGGGCTATGGTCCGCTGCGCGAACTGGTGGCCGAGCAGCTGGGCCGCCAGAGCGCGGCCGCCGGCGTGCCCTGGAAGGTAGACCCGGCGCAGGTGCTCATCACCACCGGCTCGCAGCAGGGCCTGGACCTGGTGGCCAAGATCCTGATCGATGCGGGAAGCCGCGTACTGGTCGAGTCGCCCACCTACCTCGGTGCCGTGATGGCCTTCACGCCCATGGAGCCCACCGTGGTCAGCGTGGCCAGCGACGACGAGGGCCTGGACATGGCAGACCTTGCTTCGAAAACGCCAGACGCGCGCTTCCTGTACGTGCTACCCAACTTCCAGAACCCCACCGGCCGCACCATGAACGAAGCACGCCGCGCCGCGCTGGCCGCCCATGCCCAGGCCACGGGGCTGCCCATCATGGAAGACAACCCCTATGGCGACCTGTGGTTCGAGCAGGCGCCTGCCGCACCGCTGACCGCACGCAACCCCGAGGGAGGCATCTACCTCGGATCGTTCTCCAAGGTGTTGGCCCCGGGCCTGCGCATGGGCTTCATCGTGGCGCCCAAGGCGGTGTACCCCAAGCTGCTGCAGGCCAAGCAGGCCGCCGACCTGCACAGCCCCAGCTTCAACCAGCGCCTGATTTTCGAGGTGATGCAGGACGGTTTCCTCGACCGCCACGTGCCCACCATCCGCGCCCTGTACAAGGGCCAGCGCGACGCCATGCTGGCCAGCCTGGCGCAGCACTTCCCGCAAGGGGGCAACCCCGACGACACCCTAACCTGGAACACCCCGGCCGGTGGCATGTTCCTGTGGGCCCGCCTGCCCGCCGGCATGAACGCCGTGGACCTGCTGCCCCACGCGGTGGACAAGGGTGTGGCCTTTGTGCCCGGCGCACCGTTCTACGCCGGCCAGGGCGACGCCCGTGCCATGCGCCTCTCGTTCGTGACCCCCAGCGTGGAAGAGATCCAGCGCGGTGTGGCGGCATTGGCCCAGGCGATTGCCGAACAGCGCGGCCGCTGACAAGGACATCACCATGCTGCACCTGTGGGGACGCATCACGTCCATCAACGTACGCAAGGTGGTCTGGGCGGTGCAGGAGTGCGGCGTGCCGTTCGAGCGCACCGACGCCGGGCGCCAGTTCGGCATCGTCGACACCCCGGCCTACCAGGCCCTGAACCCCAACGCCCTGGTGCCCACGCTGCAGGACGGCGACCTGGTGCTGTGGGAGAGCAACGTCATCGTGCGCTACCTCTGCGCCAAATATGGTGCCGAGGGGCTGTACCCCGCCGACCTGGCTGCGCGCTTCGATGCCGAGCGCTGGATGGACTGGCAGCAGACCACGCTCAACCGCGCCGGTGGCCAGGCCTTCTACCAGTGGATACGCACCGCGCCCGAACAGCGCGACATGGCCGCCATTGCGGCCTCGGTGGCGGCCACCGTGCCGCTCTTGCGCCAGTTGGATGCCCACCTGCAGCGCCAGCCCTTCATGGCCGGCCAGCACTTCACCATGGCCGACATTCCCATCGCCTGTGAGGTGCACCGCTGGGTGAACCTGCCCCAGCCCACTCCCCACCTGCCGGCGCTGGAACGCTGGTACCAGCAGGTATCGACGCGCCCCGCCACCCGCGGCGTGCTTGACATTCCCCTGGCGTGACCGCCAGTCGCTACACATTTCATAGCTGCCTGCGCAATTCCCACGCGGGCCAGAGGCCAAAATGACCACCAAAACCCTTCGCAAGCGGCCGCTTTCGCAGGTCGACGTGTTCACCGACACCCCCTACTACGGCAACGCGCTGGCCGTGATGCACGACGGCACCGACCTGTCGGAAGCCGATCTGCAGCGCTTTGCCGCCTGGACCAACCTGGCCGAAACCACCTTCCTGCTGCCACCCACCCCCGAAGGCGCGGCAGCCGGGGCCGACTACCGCGTGCGCATCTTCACCACGGCCTACGAGATGCCCTTTGCCGGCCACCCCACGCTGGGCTCCTGCCATGCCTGGCTGCAGGCCGGTGGCCAGCCCAAGGCAGGCGACACCATCGTGCAGGAATGCGCCGTGGGCCTGGTGCGCATCCGCCGCACGGCAGGCCAAGGAGGCGAGCGCCTGGCCTTTGCGGCCCCGACCCTCAGCCGCAGCACGCCCGAGCCCGCCGTGGTGGCGCAGCTGGCGCAGGCGCTGGGCATCACCACCGACCAGATCGTGGCAGCGCAGGCGCTGAACAACGGTCCGCGCCATTTCGGTCTGCTGCTCGATGACCCGCAGACCGTGCTCGCGATCGAGCCGGACCGCGAGGCCCTGCGCGCCTGGTGCCAGGCCACCGGCAACACCGGCGTGGGCTTTGCCGCACCCTATGTGCAGGACTCGGGCAGCGCCCTGATCAAACGCTCCAACCGCGAGGCGCGGGCCTTCGGCACGCCGTCTGCACCCGACAGCACCGGAGTGGACCTGGAGGTGCGCTTCTTCGCCAACGACCTGGTGGTGAACGAAGACCCGATCACCGGCAGCTTCAACGCCAGCCTGTCGCAGTGGCTCATTGCCGATGGCCACATGCCCAGCCGCTACACCGCCGCCCAGGGCCGCTGCATTGGCCGCGAGGGCCGCGTGTTCATCGAGCGCGACGCGCAGGGGCAGGTCTGGGTGGGCGGCCAATCGGTCACCTGCATCTCGGGTATCGTGTCGGCATGAGCGACACCCCCCAGGCACAGACTCCCCCCGCATCCAGCGCATCGGCCACAGCCGCGGCCGTGCCGCCGCGCTTCGTCACCGGCTCGCTGTTGCGTCACATTGCCGTCATGGCCGGCACCGGCGCCATCGGGCTGGTGGCCATCTTTGCGGTGGACCTGATCAACCTGCTCTACCTCTCGCTGCTGGGCGACCAGGACATCACGGCGGCCGTGGGCTTTGCCGGGGTGGTGGGCTTCTTTCATCTGTCGCTGTACATCGGGGTGATGATCGGCATGGTGGCCACGCTGTCCCGGCGCATCGGTGCCCGCCAGCACGACGAAGCCCGCGCGCTGGCGAGCTCAGCACTGGCCTGGGTCGTCATCGTTTCGCTGGCGCTGACGGTGCTGAACCTGGTGTTCCTGGACCCGTTGCTGCGCCTGCTCGGAGCCCAAGGGCGGGCGCTGGAGCTGGCCCATGGCGTGCTGGTCATCGTGCTGCCGTCCACCGTGCTGCTCGGTGTGGGCATGGCTTGCACCGCCGTGCTGCGCTCGGTGGGCGATGCGCGCCGCTCCATGCTCGTGACCCTGCTGCCAGCGCTCGCCACCACCTTGCTCGACCCGCTGTTCATCTTTGTCTTCGATCTCGGGCTGACCGGTGCCGCACTGGTGCTGCTGATTGCGCGCTGTGTGCTCGCCGGGGTAGGCCTGCATGGCGCCTGGAAGGTGCACCACATGCTGCACCGCCCCGACCCTTCGCGCCTGCTGGCCGACGCGCGCACCCTGGGGAGTGTGACCGGCCCGGCCGTGCTGACCAACCTGGCCACCCCCGTGGGCGCGGCCTACGTCACACACAGCATCGCTGCCTTCGGTGCCTCGGCCGTGGCCGGACAGGCCACCATCGAGCGCCTCACGCCCGTGGCCTTCGGCGTGATCTACTCGCTCAGCGGTGCCGTCGGGCCGGTGCTGGGGCAGAACCTGGGCGCCAAGCAGTTCGAGCGCGTGCGCCAGGGCCTGCGTGCGAGCCTGGGCTTCATGGTGCTGGCGGTGCTGGCTGGCTGGCTGGCGCTGGCGCTGCTGCAGGGCCCGCTGGTGCGCCTGTTCGGCCTGGAAGGCACGGCCGCCGCCATGGTGTACGCCTTCTGCAGCTGGATCGCGGGCAGCTTCCTGTTCATGGGCGCGCTGTTCGTGGCCAACGCCGCCTTCAACAACCTGGGCAAGCCGCTGTGGTCCACCGGCTTCAACTGGGCCCGCGCCACCCTGGGCACCATCCCCTTTGCCTGGTGGGGCGCCCAGTACGGTGCTGTGGAAGTGCTCTGGGGCCAGGCAGCAGGCGCGGTAGTGTTCGGCAGCCTGGCCATGGGCGCGGCGTTCTACCTCGTGGCGCGGCTGGGGCCCAAGCCGGCGCCGGGTCAAAACTGAATTGCTACTGATTTTCTAGCGACCTACGCAATATCCACGGGGGCTAAGGGCTAAAAATGCAAAGTTTCAGGCGAGCCAGCCGCTGCGAAACGACAAGCCCGCCACCACGAAGGCCACCGACAGTACGGTGACGAAGCCCACGCGCCGCGCCATGGCCGGCAGCGTGGCCGCGCGCAGGGTGGGGATGATGCGCAGCCGGGCGTCCAGCGCCGTGAGCACGGTCGCTGCCAGCAGCACCAGCTTCAGGCGAACGAGCGCCTCCACCGGGTTGGTGGGTGCCAACCAGTGCGCCCACTGCGGCGCCTGCTGGCTGGCCAGCCACAGCCCGCTGGCCACCTGCAGCAGCAGCGCGGGCATGCCGATCTTCTCGAAACCCTGCTCGAAATCGAGCAGGATGCGCGGGTCGCGCGCACGCAGGGCGCGCGGCAATACGGTGCTGGCCAGCACCAGGTGCCCGCCGGTCCAGACCGTGGCGGCCAACAGGTGCGCCAGCAGGACAACGTGGTACATCGGCAACTTCTCCCTCCATTCCGCTGCACAGTGTAGGAGCGCTGTCGCAGCCTTGACATGACAAATGTCATGCCCCGCCTACATTGGCGCCATGGGAACACTCTATTTGGTACGCCACGCCCAGGCTTCGTTTGGTGCCGACAACTATGACCAGCTCAGTGCCTTGGGCGAGCGCCAGAGCGTGCGCCTCGGCGAATACTTTGCGCAGCAGGGCATCACCTTTGACGCAGCCCTGTGCGGCACCCTGCAGCGCCACGTGCAGACGTTTGCGGGCATCGCCCAGGGTGCAGGTCTGGCGCTGGAGCCGCTGGCCTGGCCTGGCCTGAACGAGTTCGACAGCGAGGCGCTGATCCACGCCATCCACCCCCACCCGCTGGAGCGCCCCACCGACCCGAAGGACGCCAAGCAGCACTTTCGCCTGCTGCGCGACGGCCTGGCGGCGTGGATGGCCGGGGTGGTGAGCCCGCAGGGCATGCCGAGCTACGACGCCTTCGTGGAAGGCGTGATGTCGGCCCTGGCGCATGTGCGCGCCAACTGCAGCGGCAATGTTCTGCTGGTAAGCAGCGGCGGGCCCATCTCCACCGCGGTCACCCACATCCTCGGGGCGCCTCCCGAGACCAGCATCACGCTGAACCTGCGCATCCGCAACATCGCCGTCACCGAGATGGCCTTCAACCCCAAGCGCTGCGAGCTGTTCACCTTCAACACCCTGCCGCACCTGGACACCGCGCCCTACCGCGACTGGATCACCTACGCCTGAGCGGGACACGGGCGGCTCGAAGACTGGGCGGCAGAAGGCGCTGCCTACAATGCGCCGATGAAGAAAATCCCCCTGTGCTGCGCCGCAGCGCTCCTGGCCACTGGCGCGCATGCGGCCCCCCTGCTGCGCTGCGAGGTCACCTACGCCGGAACCACCCACACCGTGCAGGCCAATGTGGTTTCCGACCCCTACCCCGTGCCCTCGGTCGATATCGGCGGGCGCTTCCACTTCAAGCCCGTCATGGTGGGGCAGGGTCAACGCGTGGAGTACATCAAGCTCTACAGCTACCTCGACACGCGCAAGGGGCCGCTGCTGATCCAGGCCGTGCGCTACTTGCCGCCCTTTCCTGCGCCAGCCAGCGGCAGCGAAGCCGTGAACCTGACGGGCACGCAGTTCCTCTACGCCGGGCCGGTGGAGCGCGAGCTGCAGTACCAGTGCTTTCTGCAGGGGGTGCAACCATGAAGCGCCATGCTGTGCTGTGCGCACTGGCGCTCTGCTGCGCCGCCTTCGGCGCCCACGCCGCCGAAACCGTGAAACTGCTGTTCGCGGGCGACGTGGTGCTGGACGACACCGCCGGGGCCATGATCGCGCGCGGCGACGACCCGTTCCAGGGTTTCGCCCCGCTGTTTGCCCAAGCCGACATCCGCCTGGCCAACCTGGAATGCGTGATCGCCACCACCGGCAGTGCCGGGGACAAGAACTACACCTTCCGCGCCCACCCGCGCGTGCTGCCGGTGCTCAAGAAACACTTCGACGCGCTGGCCCTGGCCAACAACCACTCGGGCGACTACGGACGTGAGGCCTTTGCCGAAATGCTGGGCTTGTTGAAGGACGCGGGCATCGGCCAGTTCGGCGGCGGGCACAACCTGCGCGAAGCCCATACCCCGCTCATCATCGAGCGCAAAGGCATTCGCATTGCGCTGCTGGGCTACAACGAGTTCATGCCACGCAGCTTCGAGGCCGACTACAACGCCCCCGGCAGTGCCTGGAGCGAAGACGAACGGGTGGTGGCGGACATTCGCGCGGCACGCACGGTGCACCGCGCCGACCTCGTCATCCCCGTGATGCATTGGGGCTGGGAGAACGAACTGGTGGCCAACGCCCGCCAGCGCCAACTGGCCCGCACCATGGTCGCCGCGGGTGCCGACGCCGTGATCGGCGGCCACCCCCATGTGCGCCAGGACATCGAGATCATCAACGGCAAACCCGTGGTCTACAGCGTGGGCAACTTCGTGATGAAGGAAACCGACAACGCCAACCAGCGTATCGGCTGGGTGCTGGAGCTGAATCTCGACCGGAGTGGGGTGGCGTCGTGGCGCACGCATACGGCGGCGATTGACATGGAGGGGATTTCGACACCTGCTTCCGTTCCCAGCAGTCCGTGTGGGGAGCGGGGGCAGACGCAGCCTGGCGTTTGTAGCACTGCGCCCTGAGTTCGTTCGGGCTGCGCTTGTCCTAGCTCCATCTGTTGACGCGCGCTGCGCTGTAGGCCGGGGCGCGCCCCGGCAGCCGCCTTCATTTCTTTTGCTTCGCCAAAAGAAACGAAGCAAAGAAAAGGCGAGCCGGATGCGTCGGCCCTTCGGGCTCACTGCGTTGCTCGTGCGGGGCGGGAGGCGCGCAAACTCGCCCTGCGGGCTCAAACAGCGCGCGCCTCTTCATCCGCCCCACCCTGCGCTACTCGACTCCGCATGACGGCGGGGGACCGCACGCGCCATCGCTTCGCTCGGCGCGGATCGGGGGGGGGCGGGGGGGGGCGAATTTGGCGGTAGCCCTCGTACGCATTGCGCAAGTCGCTATAAATTCAAAAGCGTTTGAGCATCAACTTCAGGCTGGATAGCAGTCAATCAGGCTTTGGCTGGCATTCATTTGGACTCTCCGTAAGTCAAATTGGTTTGGGCTGCGAGGGCGTCAAATTTCTCGCTGTCAATATGTGAGCGTCCGTGCGCCGAGCAAGTAAACCTGCCACCGAGTTCGGGCAAGCTGCCTACAACTCCACCAGATGTGCTGAAGTATTTGTACTGTGCAATCTGTTCGCCTGTATCCAAATCGATAATCCGGCGAACTTGCCGATCGATAGGTATGGCATAGCCTTTCAGCGTTTCAGACTGCGCATCCAGTTCGCGTGCCCGCTTCGTGTTCGCCGCCGCGGGACTGATTTCCAGCCGCCCGTCCTCCGCACAAATTTTTTCGAACTGCCACATGCCAATGAGGTGGTCGGCAAGCGGGCCCACCAACAACAGAGGAAGAAGCAACGACCGCAGCAGCCTTGCTTTGGGCCGCTGCAATCCCAACCAGCGCGGGACGTTGACCGTCAGGTATATCGCTAGCAACAGCCACAACACGACCGCGCCTAAGAACATCAATCCAATCAACTTGTAGCCCTCGACATCCGCATGAAACTGGAATCCAAATTGCGCTTACCAATGGCAGCTTTCGCCCAAAGGCGAAGTTTCAAAAGTCAAACAATACCACCCGCGCCGAGCACAGCGATGACGCGTGACTGCCCCCTTCCCCTCTGGCTGCGCCGAGGAGCGCAGCAGACGCTGGAAAAAGGGGCGCGCGCTGTTTGAGCGAAGCGAGTTTGCGCGCCCCCCAGCGGCTGCGAGCACCGCAGGTTGCCCGAAGCGCAGCGGAGGGACGCAGACAGCGGGGTCGCCTTCTTTTGCATCCTTTTCTTGGCGAGCAAGAAAAGGATGTCGCCCGCCGGGGCGAGACCCGGCCTGCAGCGCAACAAGCACAAAAAACTTAGGTGCGAGCGGCACCGCATTCGCTACCAAATAAATAGCTGCTTACGCAATACCCACGGTGACTAGAGCCAATTTTGAAGCGTAGACAAAGGCAACCGATGCACTTCCCCCAGCATCGTAGCCAACGCCCTTCCTGCCGCCTCCACCAAGGCAACTCCCTTCGCCGCAGTAGCCACCGAAGCATTCCCCACAGCACCGGCAGCGTTGTAGTCCTGCATGGCCCAGGACAGCTTGGCCGAGCGGCCATTGCCCAGCACCGGAAACTGCCTTGAGCGGTCTTCCGACGTGGACGCAAAGTTCTGCGCCTGGGCCATGTCCACCTGCTGCGGGCACAGCGCCAGCATCATGCTGGTCTCGATGTCCCCGGCGTGGATACCGAAGCGGTGCTCATGGGCATCGAACAGGGCGTTCACGTCATCGCCCCGCGCATCCAGCAGCGGCAGGCCATACCAGTTGACGCTGTAGACCAGCATGCCGAAGCGCTGGCGCAGGTCGCGCCCCACCACGTCCATCAAGCCCACCTGGCCGCCATGGGCGTTGAACAGCACCAGCTTCTTCACGCCGCTGGCGGCCACGCATTCGCCGAGCTCGGTCCACAAGCGAATCACGGTCTCGGCCTTGAGCGTGAGCGTGCCGCCAAACGCCGCATGTTCGGGCGAAAAGCCCACGGCCTGGGTGGGCAGGAACAGGGTGCGCTGGGTGGTGTCGAGGTGCGCCAGGCTGGCCGCCACCACGCCGTCCACCAGGGTGGTGTCCACGTTCAGGGGCAGGTGGGGCCCGTGCTGTTCGGTGGCACCGAGCGGCAGCACGGCCACGGTGTCGGCCACGGTGCCGTCGGCGCGCCAGCGGTCAAAGTCGGCGGTGCTGCAGTCGGCCCAGCGGTGCGTGCGCTCAATGGAAGAGAAAGTCATGCAGGTAGACGCAAGGCAGGCAGCGGTAGCAGTCAGGCGGTAGTGGGGTCCACCACCGGTGCCTGCAGGGGCAGCACCAGGGTAAAGCAGGCCCCTTGGCCGGGCGCGCTGGCCACCATGATGGTGCCGCCCAGGGCGTCGCGCACCAGGTTGTAGACGATGTTCAGGCCCAGCCCGCTGCCACCGCGCCCGAGCTTGGTGGTGAAGAAGGGGTCGAACACGCGCTCCAGGTGCGCCGCCGGGATGCCGACGCCGTTGTCCTGCACGGTGAGCTTGACGTGGCTGTCTCCCTGCTCCTCGGCCGAAATGCTGACCACGCCGTGCGCGATGCCCTCGAAGGCGTGCACCATGGCGTTGTTGATGAGGTTGGTGAGCACCTGGCCCAAGGGGCCGGGGTAACTTTCGAGCGACAGCGTGGCCGGAATATCGGTGCGCACCTCGTGCGAGGTCTTGCGGATGCTGGGCCCGAGCGTGAGCAGGATTTCCTCCACCGTATCGTGCAGATTGAAGCGGCGGCGGTTGACGCTGGTCTGGTCCACCGCCACCTGCTTGAAACTGGCCACCAGGTCGGCCGCATGGCGCAGGCTGCGCAGCAGGATGCCGGTGCCTTCGCGCGTGTTGGCGACATAGTTCTCCAGGCGGCTGCGGGTGAGGCCTGAAGCCATGGCCGCGCCGAAGTCGCGCGTCTGGTCGGCCATGGTGCTGGCCACGGTGAGGCTGTTGCCGATGGGGGTATTGAGCTCGTGGGCCACGCCCGCCACCAGTGAGCCCAGGGCCGAGAGCTTTTCGCTGCGTACGAGTTCGGACTGGGTAGCCTGCAGGCGTTCCATGGCTTCGGTGAGCTCCTGGGTGCGCTCGTTGACGCGCTGCTCCAGGGTGGCATTGAGTGCGCGAATCTCGCCCTCGATGCGGCGCTTCTCGGTCACGTCGACGAAGGCCAGGATCAGCAGCGACTCCCCTTCGAGGGTGATGGTGCGTCCGGTGATGGAGACCAGGATGTCCGCGAGGTCATCGCCGCGGCACATCCAGACCTCGGTGTCATCGATGGCCCCGGTCTGCGACAGCTGCGCAATCATGGCCTCGCGGTCGGTCTGGTTGCGCCAGACGCCGTTGGAGGTGCCACTGGAGTCGACGATCTCGGAGCGACTGCGGTGGAACATGCGCTCCCAGGCGCCATTGAGGTCACGCACCCGGAAGTCCCCGCCGTGGTGCGACACGGTCATGGCCACGGGTGAACCGTCGAAGATGGCCGCGAACTTGGCCTGGCTGAACACCAGGGCGGCCTCGGTGCGGCGGCGCTCCTGCAGCTCGTGCTCCAGCTCGCGGGTTTTCTGCTCGCGTTCGCTCAGCAGCGCCGCCAGGTTCTGGCGCATGCGGTCCAGCCCGCCAGAGAGGGTGCCGAACTCGTCGGCCCGGAACCAGTGGAAGGGGCGCGAGAGGTCGCCTGCGGCCATGCGTGTGGTGCCCGACTCCAGATCGCGCAGCGGGCGGATCATGCGCCGCTCCAGCAGCATGAGGATGAAGGCAAAGGAGATCACAACCTGCGTGAGCAGGGCCAGGCCCAGTTTGGCGAGGTCCACCAAAAATTCGCGCTTGATGCGGGTGGTACTCATCTCGACCACGAGGTGGCCCACACGTTTGCCGCTGTAGGTGACCGGGCGCTCTTCGCGCAGGATGTCGCCCTCCACCAGGCCTTCCACCTGGCGCTTGACGAACACTTCGCGGTATTCGTCCGACACCGTGACCCGCGCCACGTCGGGGTTGCGCATGACGGCATCCACCAGCTCGGTGGCCACGCCACGGTCCAGGTTCCAGATCGCTACGGCCACGCCGCGGGCCAGCACATCGGCGTACTGCTGCATGGGCAGGGTCACGCGCAGTTCCACTTCCTTTTCCAACCGACTCGTCACCTGGAAATAGGCCAACACCAGGGCCGGCAGCAGGATGCTCAAACCAGCCCCCAGCACCAGCGTTTGCCGTACGGACAGGGTTCTCAGTGGGCGCCAGCGCAGAAGTGGGGTCATCGTCGGTTGTGGAGGCACGCCCGCCTGGAGCAGCGCGTGCAGTCTACGGACACTGTAGTGGCAATTGCCTGCTCAGGCAATACACCACAGTGCATGCTACCGCAAGTCAGTGACTGCCGGCGTGCATCTGCTGGCGCTGGTCCGCGCCCCTGCGCCGGCTGCGCGACTTGTCCACCGGCGGCAGCAAGCCCTTGAGTGACTCGGGCTGCACGTGGGCACCGCTGGCGGCGTAGTCGGCCAGCAGCGCCGCACGCACCGGTGTGGCATCCAGCCCACGCACCGTGACCAGGTGGGCAAACAGGGCGTCCACCAGCGCATCGGGCGTCCACCCCATGGTCTTGCCATGCTGCGCCCACAGCCAGGTGGAGAAGGCCCAGAAGTGGGCGAAGGGCGCGGCCCCCAGCAGCAGCGGCAGGGTGCGGGAAAACCGGCCGGAGTTGGCCACCAGATCCCAGTAGCGGGCAAAGCGGGTGAAGGCCTGCATCTGCTCCAGAGGTACATCGGCCGTGGCCTGCACGGTGTAGGGCGGCTGCGGGTCGTAGACCATGCCCCACGCCTGGGTGTGGCGGGCAATGGGCGTGCCGCGCAGGCGCTTGAGGATGCCGACCTGGATTTCATGCGGGCCCAGCGCCCACAAGGTGTCGAAGCCCTGCGCGAAGCTCTCCAGCGTTTCGCCGGGCAGGCCAAAGATGAGGTCGGCGTGCAGGTGCGCCGTGGACTGCCGCGCCAGCCAGCGCAGGTTGGCCTGGGTGCGCGCGTTGTCCTGCTTGCGCGAGATGCGCTTTTGCACCTCCACATTGAAGGTCTGGATGCCCACTTCGAGCTGCAGCGTGCCGGCGGGAAAGCGCGCCAGCAGTTCCTTGAGCCGGTCCGGCAGGTGGTCGGGGATGACCTCGAAGTGCGCCATGAAATCGGGTTCGCCTGCACCGGGCGCGGGCAGCTTGGCGAGGAAGAATTCGAGGATGCGGGCCGAAGCGTCGATCTTGAGGTTGAAGGTGCGGTCCACGAACTTGAAGTGCCGCACCCCGCGCTGCCACAAGGTCTGCAGCGCCTGCATGAAGGCATCCTGCGGAAAGCTCCAGGCGGTCTTGTCCAGCGAACTCAGGCAGAACTCGCAGCGAAAGGGGCAGCCACGCGAGGCCTCGACGTAGATGACGCGGTGGGCCACATCCTCGTCGGTGTACTCGCCGTAGGGCATGTCCAGCTGCTCCAGCGCTGGTTGCTCGCCGGCAATCACCTTCATCAGCGGCTGCGGGCCATGCACCAGGGCGCGGCACAGCTTGGGGAAACTCACGTCGCCCCAGCCGGTGATGACATGGTCGGCCCAGGCGACCACGGGCTGGGTATCGAGCTCGTGGCTGACCTCGGGGCCGCCCAGCACGATGACCAGGTCGGGCCGTGCGGTTTTGAGCGCCCGCACCAGTTCCGTCGTCTGCGCCACGTTCCAGATGTAGACCCCCAGCCCGAGGATGGCACGCTCGACCCCGTCCACGGCCTGCAACAGATCCTGGGCGGTCTCTTCGACGGGGCGGTTGATGGTGTATTCGCGCAGGCAGCTTCCGGCGCGCAGGTCGTCTCCGCCGTAGCGCGCCATGTTGGCCAACAGGCAGCGCAGTCCCAAGCTGGCGTGGATGTAGCGGGCGTTGAGCGTGGCCAGCACGATGCGGAAAGTCATGGGGCTATTATCGGCAGCATGACCGCCCCCCGCCCGCGCAACACCACCGGAGACTCCTTCTGCGCCTGGGACGGCGATGTGCTGGTGCTCAATGTGCTGGGCAAACCGGCGGCAGCGAAGGACGCCATCGGCAAGCCCAAGGGCACGCAGCTCAAGATCAGCGTCACCGCCCAACCCAAGGACGGCAAGGCGACCGACCACATGGTGCGCTACCTGGCACCGCTGTTCGGCGTGGCGGTGAAGGACATCGAGGTCGTCTTCGGCCAGGAAAACGTGAACAAGCAGCTGCGCATCAAGGCCCCCAAAAAAATGCCTGCGGTGGTGGCGCAGGCATTGGGGTTGGACGAACGCAGCACATAGCTGCGATCCATGGGAAAGAGGTCAGAACGAGTAACTGATGCCGAACGACAGCAAGGGGAAATACTTGAGATTGTTGATGGCGTCCTGAACCTTCTGGTTCTGGGCATCGACATCGGCCTGGGTCACACCGGCTCCGGTGGCGGTGAGCGTGGACTTGGGATTCTGGAACATGACGCCGAAATCCATGTTGAAGCCCAGGCCCTTGTCCATCTTGGGTTTGATGCCATAGCCGATGCCCAGGTAGGGGGTGATGCCATCGCTCATCTTGGCTTCGGCATTCACGGTCGCCGTCTTTCCATTCACCTGCCCGGTTCCGCTCACGGTGATCTTGTTGTTGTTGGCCAACGCCCCGGCGCTCACGCGAAAGCCCTCGCCCAGCGGGTACCAGTCGCCCACCAGCATCACCGAGTTCCAGTCCACCTCCACAGTGAGGTTGGAACCGGAGCCGAAGTCCCCCACATCCCCCGAGAACTTCTGCTTGGGCAGGTAGTTCAGTTGGCCGCGCAGGGCCCAGTTGGGACTGACCGAGGCGGCATAGCCCAGCCCCAGCCCATTGGTTCCGAGTTGCGTGTAGGCGGTACCGTTCTCACCCGCCTGTGTGGCCAGAGGCAGGAGGGCGGCCAGGCCGGCGATGATGGTCAGTTGACGTATTGCATTCATGAAAGAGACTCCCTGGGTTGAAACAATGCTGCGCATGCGGGTTATACGGCCTTACCCTTCACCAGCATTACAAAACTTTACCCCAGCCTGTTCCCTCCGCCCGTCCACGGGTGGACAATAGCGGCCAACGGAGGTTCCGTACCGCTGGCGGCTGGCCGTAGCCGCGTTTCACACAGGAGTTCATCCATGAAAAAAATCGCTCTCGCCCTGGCCTGCACCGCACTGGCCACCCCCCTGGTCTTCGCGCAGGCCAAGAATTTTGAAGGTTTGAGCCTGAGTGCATCTCTGGCCAATGCCAAGTCCACCATCGACACCACGGGCGCAGCATCCATTGATGGCACCAGCACTGGGCTGGACCTGAATGCCCAATACAACTGGGCACTGGGCCAGGAATTCGTGCTGGGCGTCGGCGTCAACATGGGAACCGGCAGCAACAAGGCGGGCACTTCCGGCACTACCGATGTGGTCACAAAGAATCGCTATGCCCTGGAATTCACACCGGGCTTCGCCGTCTCTAAGGACGTTCTGATCTACGGAAAGATCGCCTCTTTGAGTGCGACCGTCGACAGTGGCACGAACACCGACGTATCTGGCATCGGGTATGGTCTGGGCGTACGTGGCATGGTCGACAAGAACACGTTCTGGCAGGTTGGTTACGACTCCAACAAGTACGACGAAAAGAACAGTTCGACTCTGAAGTCCACCGTCTTCTCCCTAGGCATCGGCTACAAGTTCTGACCCCCCTTGCTGTACCAGAAAGACCCACTTCGGTGGGTTTTTTTGTTTCAGCGATACTTGCAGCGCTGGCGCCTGCGGCATCCGCCGTCGGCGACGCCCGAAGCCATGACCACCCGTTCCCACCCTCTCCCCCTGCCCCTTGCTACGCTCTGGCGCACTGCAGTCGCTAGCTTTTTAATAGCTACCTGCACCCATGCCGCCTCGGCCCAAGCCGTATTTGGCCCACAAAACGCTTCCTCTGCCGGTCCGGTAGACCTGACCGCCCAGCCCCCCAGCGCCGTGGTGCAGACCGAGCAGGTGCGTGCCGAACTGGTGGCCCATGCCCCGCAAGGCCTGGGGCCGGGCAAGCCGCTGCAGCTGGGCCTGTGGCTGCAGCACCAGCCGCACTGGCACACCTACTGGAAGAACCCCGGCGACTCGGGCCTGGCAACCAACCTCAACTGGACCCTGCCCGCGGGCTGGACGCTGGGCGACATCCTGTGGCCTACCCCGGCCAAGCTGCCGGTAGGCACCTTGGCCAACTATGGCTACGAGGGCAGCGTGCTGCTGCCCGTGCCCGTGACCCTGCCCAAGACTGCCGTCAAGGGCGAGACCGTGAAAGTGGCCTTGGAGGCCTCCTGGCTGGTGTGCGAGAAGGAATGCGTGCCGCAGGACGGCAAGTTCGTGCTGCAGCTGCCGGTGGCCACCGCCAGCACCGCCCACGCGGACCTGTTTGCCACCCACGCGCAAGCTGTGCCGCAGCCCCTGGTCGGCAAGGCCACGGCCACCCCCACGCCGCAGGGTCTGCGCCTGGAAGTGACGGGCCTGCCAGCCGCCTGGGCTGGCAAGGCACTCACCCTGTTGCCCGAAACACCCGAGCTGCTGGAGCCCCGCACCACCCCCGACAGCACCCAGAAGACGACCAGCGATGAGCCAACGCCGACCACGCAGTCCTGGCGCAACGGCAGCTGGAGTGCGCTGGTGCCCTACTTCAGCTTGCGCAGTGCCACGCCGACCGACATTCCCATGGTGCTGGGCCTGGGCACGCAAGGCGTCAGCTTCACCGCCACGGTGGAAGGCCCGTGGCCCGAACCGGCCAAGCCCGATGCCACACCAGTGGCCCACACCCCGGCAGCAACGGCAGGCGGTTCGGAAACACCCGCCAGCCTGCCCTGGGCCCTGGCCGCTGCGCTGCTGGGCGGGCTGATCCTGAACCTGATGCCCTGCGTGTTTCCGGTGCTGGCCATCAAGGTGCTGGCTTTTGCCAATGCCGACGAGCGCGCACGCCGCGACCACCATGTGCAGGGCCTGGCCTACACCGCCGGCGTAGTGGGCTCCATGCTGGCCCTCGCGGGCCTGATGCTGGCCCTGCGCGCCGGGGGCGAGCAGCTGGGCTGGGGCTTCCAGCTGCAAAGCCCGGGGGTGCTGGCCGCCTTGGCCCTGCTATTCACCCTCATTGGCCTGAACCTGGCGGGGGTGTTCGAGGTCGGCAACCTGCTGCCCTCGCGGCTGGCGGCGCTGGAGGCGCGCCACCCTGCCGTGGACGCCTTCCTGTCCGGGGTGCTGGCCGTGGCCATTGCCTCGCCCTGCACCGCCCCGTTCATGGGCGCCTCGCTGGGCTATGCCATCGGCCTGCCCGCGGTGCAGGCGCTGGCGGTGTTCGGCGCGCTGGGCCTCGGGCTGGCCCTACCTTACCTGCTGGCCAGCTGGGTGCCGCAGGTGGCACGCTGGTTGCCGAAACCCGGTGCCTGGATGGCGCAGTTGCGCCATTTCCTGGCCTTCTTCATGTGGGGCACGGTGGCCTGGCTGCTGTGGGTGCTGGGGCACATCACCGGGCTGGACGGCGCCATGAGCCTGGGGGTGCTGCTGCTGGGCGTGGCCCTGCTGGTGTGGGCGCTGAACCAGCAAGGGCGTTCGCGCACCGTGCTTGCTATTGTTTCCGCAGCACTTCTCGCCCTGTTGGCGGGGGCTATCGGCCAGAACGTCACCAGAGAGTTGCCTCAGGAGACTGCCGACGCCAGCGGTGCCAAGGCCGGTGTGGGGCAGTGGCAGCCCTGGTCGGCAGCGGCAGCGCAGGCCCACCTCGCGGCCGGCCACCCGGTGTTCATCGACTTCACCGCCGCCTGGTGCATCACCTGCCAGTACAACAAGAAGACCACCCTGTCCGACCCGGCGGTACTGGCCGACTTTGCGTCCAAGGACGTGCAGCTGCTGCGTGCCGACTGGACGCGGCGCGACCCCGCCATCACCCAGGCCCTGCAGGCACTGGGGCGTTCGGGCGTGCCGGTGTATGTACTGCAGGCCCCGGGCCAGGCGCCGCAGGTGCTGTCCGAAGTGCTGAACAGCACCGAGTTGCGTGCTGCCATCGCCAAACTCTGATTACCCGCCCCATGACGCTGGAAGACGATATCCGCCACATCCTGCAGACCACCCGCACCTGTGCCGTGGTGGGCCTGTCGCCCAAGCCGCACCGCGACAGCTACCAGGTAGCCCGCGTGCTGCAGGCCCATGGCTGGCGCGTGCTACCCGTGAACCCGGCGGCGCAGGGCAGTCAAATCCTCGGTGAAATGGTATACGCCACGCTGGCCGATGCAGCCAAGGAACATGCCATCGACCTGGTGGATGTGTTCCGCAACAGCGAGGACGCGGGCGCGGTGGTCGATGAGGCGATTGCTGTCCAAGCCCCAGCGGTATGGCTGCAGTTGGGCGTGGTCAACGACGCGGCCATCGGACGCGCCCGCGCCGCCGGATTGCGCGCCGTGCAGGACCGCTGCACCAAGATAGAAATCACCCGCCATTCTTGACCTGCGTCAAGCACGCTGCGGCCAAGTGCGGCGCACAGCCTGCGACAATCGGGGGATGAGCACCCCGACCTTTGCCCCCCTGCACAACGACACCTTCCTGCGTGCCTGCACGCGCCAGGCCACGGCCTACACCCCGCTGTGGCTGATGCGCCAGGCCGGGCGTTACCTGCCCGAATACTGCGCCACGCGCGCCAAGGCCGGCAGCTTCATGGGCTTGGCCACCAACCGCGACTACGCCACCGAAGTCACGCTGCAGCCGCTGGACCGCTACCCGCTCGACGCGGCAATCCTGTTCTCTGACATCCTGACCGTGCCCGACGCCATGGGGCTGGGGCTTTCGTTTGCTCAGGGCGAAGGCCCGCGCTTTGCCAAGAACGTGCGCGACGAAGCCGCTGTGGCGGCCCTCGAAGTGCCCGACATGGCCAAGCTGCAGTACGTGTTCGATGCGGTGTCCAGCATCCGCAAGGCGCTGACCGTGGACGGCAAGGGCCGCGTGCCGCTGATCGGTTTTTCCGGCAGCCCCTGGACCCTGGCCTGCTACATGGTGGAAGGCGGCGGCAGCGACGACTACCGCCACGTCAAGACCCTGATGTACAGCCGCCCCGACCTGATGCACCGTGTGCTGGCGGTGAATGCCGACGCCGTGGCCGCCTACCTGAACGCCCAGATCGACGCCGGCGCGCAGGCCGTGATGGTGTTCGACAGCTGGGGCGGCGTGCTGGCCGACGGCGCCTTCCAGGAATTCAGCATGGCCTACACCAAGCGCGTGCTGGCGCAGCTGAAGCGCACCGACGCCCAGGGCCACTACATTCCGCGCATCGTGTTCACCAAAGGCGGCGGCCTGTGGCTGGAGCAGATGGGCACGCTGGACTGCGATGTGCTGGGTCTGGACTGGACCGTAAACCTGGGTCGCGCCCGCGCACTGGTGGGCGGTGCCGAAAACGGCCCCGGCAAGGCACTGCAGGGGAACATCGACCCCAACGTGCTGTTCGCCCCGCCTGCCGCCATCCAGACCGAGGTGGCCAAGGTGCTCGACAGCTTCGGCACACCCTACACCGGCACCGGTACGGGCCCGACGCACATCTTCAACCTGGGCCACGGCATCAGCCAGTACACCCCGCCCGAGCATGTGGCCGCGCTGGTGGAAGCGGTGCACAGCCATTCGCGCCGGCAGCGCCAGGCGGCCTGACGCGCACGTCAACCCACCCACCGGGCCCGGCCCGGTTTTTTTGTGCCCGGCGCTAGCACAAAAAAGGCCGAATTCGGCCTCTGCTGTTGCACTTATACACAAAAATCAACGTCACCTAGTGTTTACCCTAGGCCCGCTTGCAGATCGCGCTATGAAAGCCGTAGCGCGCGTAAGTTGTTGATTTATAAGGATTCTGAAAAATTGCTGAATTTCTGGGCAATGTGTGCAAAGCCTTGATTTTCAAGGCTTTGGCGCATCCCCCACCAAGTTACCAACAAAGTTATCCACAGAATATCTGAATCGCGGTGGATTGCTGATTTCCACCCGCTCCCGGGCGGGTACGCGGCTGAATTTCAGGCATATTCGGGGGCCGCTGCATTGCGCACCGGCCCTGCTGTCTGCCCGCCATGTCCTCCACCCTCCTGCACGTCCTGGTCCACACCCCCGCCCACGCGCGGCTGGGCTCGGTGCTGAGCTACCGCCACGCCGAGCCGCTGCCAGCCGGTACGCTGGTGCGCGTGCCGCTGGCGGCGCGCGAAACCCTGGGGGTGGTGTGGGACGCCCCGGCACCAAACTCCGCCGCCCCGACCGAGCCCGACAAGCTGCGCGACGTCTCCGAAGTTCTGGAAGGCATTGCGCCGCTGGGTGCGTCCTGGCGTGCGCTGCTGCAGTTTGCGGCCAGCTACTACCAGCGCTCGGCCGGTGAAGTGGCGCTGGCCGCGCTGCCGCCCCAGTTGCGCGAGATTGACGCCGAACAGTTGCAGCGCCGCCTCAAGCGCCATGCCAAGGCCGCCTTGGCCCAGCCGGACGCACCTGCGCCCACCGCGGCACCCGCGCTGAGCCCCGAGCAGGCGGCAGCGCTGGCGCAGATCGCCAGCCAGAGCGGCCCCTTCCTGCTGTTCGGCACCACCGGCAGTGGCAAGACCGAGGTCTACCTGCAGGCCGTCGAAGCCTTGCTGCTGGACGACCCGTACGCGCAAGCCCTGGTCATGGTGCCCGAGATCAACCTCACCCCCCAGCTCGAAGCCCGCTTCACCGCGCGCTTTTCCGGGCGTTTCGGCGCACAGTCGGTGGTGTCCATGCACAGTGGCATGACCCCGGCGCAGCGCCTGCAGAGCTGGCTCGCCGCGCACCACGGCCAGGCGCGCATCGTGCTGGGCACGCGCATGGCGGTGTTTGCGTCGCTGCCGCACTTGCGCCTGATCGTGGTGGATGAAGAGCACGACCCGAGCTACAAGAGTGGCGAGGGCGCGCGCTACTCGGCCCGTGACCTGGCCGTGTACCGGGGCAAATTGGAAAACGCCAAGGTGGTGCTGGGTTCCGCCACGCCCTCGCTGGAGAGCTGGTACCTGAGCCGGCCCGCCGCCGAGGGCGGCCGCTACCAGCGCCTGGCCATGCCCAGCCGCATCGGCGCCAAGGCAGGAGACGCACCCCACACCGGCTTGCCCACCGTGCGCCGCGTGGACATGAACCACCAGCCGCGCGGCGTGGTGTTTTCGGAGCCTCTGCTCAACGCCATCAAGGAGCGCATCGCCCGTGGCGAGCAGAGCCTGATCTTCATGAACCGGCGCGGCTACGCCCCGGTGCTGCACTGTTCGGCCTGCGGCTGGAAGAGCCAGTGCAAGCATTGCAGCGCCTGCCGCGTGTTCCACAAGGTGGACCGCACGCTGCGCTGCCACCACTGCGGCTTTACCGACCGCGTGCCACGCCACTGCCCGGACTGCGGCAATGTGGACATATTGCCCATGGGCCGCGGTACCGAGCAGCTGGAAGAACATCTGGGCGAACTGCTGGTGGACGTGAAGCGGCCGGACGGCGGCGCCGTGCGCATTGCCCGCATCGATGCCGACAGCACACGCCTGAAGGGCTCGCTCGAAGAGCAGCTGGCGGCCGTGCATGCGGGCGACGTGGATGTGCTGGTGGGCACGCAGATGATCGCCAAGGGCCACGACTTCCGCCGCATCACGCTGGTGGCCGCCATCAACCCCGACGGCGCGCTGTTCTCCAGCGACTTCCGCGCCGCCGAGCGCCTGTTCGCATTGCTGATGCAGGCCGCAGGCCGCGCCGGGCGCGACACCTCGCTGGGCACCCCGAGCGACGTGTGGGTGCAGACCTACGAGCCCGGCCACCACCTGTATGTGAGCCTGCGCGCCCACGACTACCCGGCCTTTGCCGACACCCAGCTGCGCGAGCGCGAAAGCGCGGGCATGCCACCGTTCACCGCCCAGGCGCTGGTGCGCGCGGAAGCCCGCACCCAGGAAGCCGCCCGCGCCCTGCTGGACGCCGCGCGCGAGGTGGCGCTGACCGACATGCCGCAGTGGCCCGGCTGGGCCCCGGTGCTGGAGCGCGTGACCGTCTACCCCGCCATCCCCAGCGCAATCCAGCGCGTGGCCAATGTGGAACGAGCCCAGATGCTGGTGGAGAGCGACTCGCGCGCGGCGCTGCAGCAGTTTCTCTCGGCCTGGGGCGATGTGCTGGCGCAGTGCCGGGAGCGACCGGAGTGCAAGGGGGTCATCCGCTGGGCGGTGGATGTGGATCCGCTGGGGATTTGATCTTTCCTCTTGCTACTTATTTCGTAGCTTATTGCGCAATCTATTCGCGGGCTACGGGCGGATCTATGCCTTGGGGTTTGTTTTTTCAGGGAACCATGAGGCAATGCTTCGGTTCGGAGAATTTGCCTTGGCAGGCGGCTTCCTCACGCCCCCCTCACTCCCCCCGCCCTCTCTCGCCCCGCCGGGCGAAAGAGGGAGCTAACAGCCCCATGTGGCCGCGTGTTTAAACAAGGGAAGTGCACGCGCTCATTGGCGTTGACTATCCCGGTTCCAGCGTGCTGTTGCACTTCCGGGAGGAAATAGCTCAGCTCCAGAAAATTCCCAGGATTGCGAGCATGTTGACCACCCAATTGGCACGTCGCGATGCATTTGCGCTGTCCGGTGAAATCGGAAATACCGCTGCACTGTTCCATGCCCACCGGTTGTAGGCAATCGCCAGTGGAATGCCGAACACACCAAGCCACAAAGATGCCCCTGCTAGGGAGGCAACTGGAAAGGCCAACACGACGATCGCAACGGTCGCCATCGGTATCCCCGAGGCGGTGCTTGCCACTACGTGTGACAGCCCTCCGCAGTGCGGGCACTGCGCTGGGCGTTCTCGGCTGGAGCTGCGCTTGGCCTGTGTCGTTATCTCTGCGCTGGCGCAATGAGGACAAAGAGTCATATGGGTTGAATGAGGTGTCAGTACACCGCGGTGCACTATACCTCTGACCCTGCCGCAGACACCAACAAAGCCATCACTAGCAGTAGCGCGTGCACTTCCCTTGTTTAAACACGCGGCCAAATGTGGCTGTTGGGCTCCCTCTCGCCCGGCGGGGCGAGAGGGCGGGGGGTGAGTGGGGAAATTGAGGAAGCCGCCTGCAAGGCAAATTCTCCGAACTGAACCATTGCCTCATGGCTCCATTTCGCTCCAATTTGCTATCAATTGAGTAGCTACTCGCGCAATAAGGGAGAGGGCCAAAAGCCCCAACCACCCATCAATGCAACTTGAAAGCCGCCACGATCTGGACCTGCTCCTGGGCCTGGCTCTTGAGGCTCGACGCCGCCGCGGCCATCTGTTCCACTAGGGCGGCGTTTTGCTGCGTGACCTGGTCCATGCTGACTACCGCCTCCTCGATTTGTGAGATGCCGGTGGACTGCTCGCTGCTGGCAGCATTGATCTCAGCCATGATTTCGGTGACGCGGCGGATGCTGCCCACCACTTCGGTCATGGTCTCGCCGGCCTGGTCCACCAGTACCGTGCCTTGCTCCACGCGCTCGACGCTGGCGTTGATGAGGCTCTTGATCTCCTTGGCCGCTTCGGCGCTGCGGCCGGCCAGGCTGCGCACCTCGCTGGCCACCACGGCAAAGCCTCGCCCCTGCTCGCCCGCACGCGCGGCTTCCACTGCGGCGTTGAGTGCCAGGATGTTGGTCTGGAAAGCGATGCCGTCGATGACGCTGATGATGTCGCTGATCTTGCGGCTGGACTCATTGATGCCGCGCATGGT
Organism: Curvibacter sp. APW13; assembly: GCF_032337135.1. Lineage (NCBI taxonomy): Bacteria > Pseudomonadati > Pseudomonadota > Betaproteobacteria > Burkholderiales > Comamonadaceae > Curvibacter > Curvibacter sp. APW13. The sequence continues at coordinate 69,177 of NZ_JAVXZZ010000007.1, forward strand.
CTCCACCACCTGACCCACCACCTCGCCGCCCCGGGTCGCCACTTGGGACGCGTTGGCCGCAAGCTGGTTGGCTTGGCGCGCTGCGTCGGCATTTTGTTTCACGGTGGAGCTCAACTCTTCCATGCTGGCTGCAGTTTCTTCGAGCGCGCTGGCCTGCTGCTCGGTGCGCATGGAGAGGTCATTGTTGCCCTGCGCAATTTCGGCACTGGCGGTCGACAGGCCTTCGGCGCCTTCGCGCACCCGCGACACCAGATCGGTCAGGTGGTTCTGCATGGAGGCCATGGAACCCATCAGCTGTGCCACCTCGTCCTTGCCCTGCACCACAATCGGGTGGGTGAGGTCGCCCTGGGCGATGGCCCCAGAAGCTTCGATGGCGCGTTGAAGCGAGGCCCGAATGGAGCCCACCAGCATCCAGCCCAGCCACACGGCCAGGCCGACACCGACTGCGAAGAAGGTCCAGGACAGCATGCGGCGCTGCGATTGCTCGGCCGTGGCGGCCTTGTATTCTTTGTCGGCCTCGTCAATCTGCAGCTGGACCAGCTTGAGCATAACGGCATGCTGGCTGTCGTACAGCGGGGTCACCACCTCGCTGAGCAGGCGCAGGCCTTCGTCCTTGTTACCGGCCTTGATGGCCGCCACCGTGGGCAGCAAGCCTTTGTCCTTGTAGGCCGCACGTTTTTCCTTCCAGTCTTTGGCCAGCACCGTCTCTTCCGGCGTCAGGTAGGTGGCCAGGTAGGCATCGTAGGTTTTGGTGATCTGCTCGACATTACCTGGAAACTCTTCAAGCGCTTTGTTCGCCGCCTCCGTGCTGGTCTGGTGCAAGGCCATGGACAGCAGGTACTGGTTGCGCGTCACCAGGCGCTGAACGGTGGCCAGCTGCCCCAGAGCCACCGTGCGGTCCTCGTACACGGTGCGCAAGGACTCGTTGGACATGCGCATGCCGCTCAGGCCCAGGTAGCCGACACCGAGGATGACCAGGATCAGCACCCCGCACAACATGGTAATGCGGGTGGAAATCTGGAAATTGTTCATTGTTGCCTCCTGCGAACAGCGGGGGCCTGGCAGCTGCATTCGCCCCATCCTTCTCGGCCAGGCGCTGTCACTGTAGCGCTTTGACTCCGTGCTGCCAATGGATTTTGGGGCCCAGGGGACAATATTTGCTACTAATTTGGTAGCTACTCACCCAGCAACTGCGCGAAATTGCACCAAATTAGTGCTTGGCGCCTGGTTACGTGCTTAACTGCGCCCCACCATCACCGCCACCGCCCCCGAGAAGGTGATGAAGGCCGCAGCGGTCGAGACCAGGATGATGCGGGCGATGCGGCCGTTGTCGGCGCCGAAGCGCTCGGCCAGCAATGACACATTACTGGCGCTGGGCAGCGCGGCCAGCAGCACCAGCACGGTCAGCGCCGGCTTGTCCAGCGGCACGCCCAGGCTGATGGCACTCACGCCGACGAGCAGCACGAGCAGGGGGTGCAGGAACAGCTTGGTCAGGGCCACGGGCACCACCTCGTCCCAGGGCACGGCGTGGGCGGCGTCCTGCTCGGCCAGGATCTGGGAGCGCGCCAGCACCGCGCCGATGGTGAACAGGGCCACGGGTGAAGCGGCGTCGGCCAGCAGACCGATGGTCTTGGCCACTGGGGCGGGCAACTCGATGGCAAAGGCCGACACCACGGCGCCGAGCAGGATGGACCAGGGCATGGGGTTGGTGGCGACGCCCTTGAGCGCATTGCGCACGGCCTGGGCTGCAGCCGCGCCGCCGCCCATGCCGGCCGGCAGGTGGGCCGCATCGAGCCGGGACAGGGCGATGCACAGGCTGGAGGTGATGACCATGTCCACCAGAATGGTGACGATGGCGGTACCGGCCGCACTTTGGCCCAGCAGGGCCACCAGCAGCGGCACGCCCATGAAGCCGGTATTGGGGAAGGCACCGACCAGGGCGCCGAAGGCTGCATCATTCCACCCAATGCGGCCATGGAGGGTGATGACCATGACGAACCCCACCACCACCAGCCCGCACAGCAGGTAGGTGAGCGCCACGCTGGGGTCGAACAGCTGGGCGATGGGGGTGCTGGCACCAAAGCGGTACAGCATGCACGGCAACGCGAAGAACAGCACGAAGCTGTTCATGCCTGGGATGGCCGCCAGGGGCAGCAGGCCCCGGCGCGCCGCGACAAAGCCGCACAGCACCAAGGCGAAAAACGGGAAGGTGACGGAGAGGATGTTCAGCACAGCCCCATTGTGCCGCCGCGGCAGGCCGGTGCCTGTACCTCGGCTGACAGGCCCTTGGGGCCAGCAGCTTCACACGACGCCGCTACACTTGGCCCCTTTTCCTGGCCCTATTGCTGTGCCACGCCCGCGCGGCGTGGCGGTCGCCCCGTTCCACCGCATGTCTTCCCACGCCACCAAAGCCCCCATGGGCATGAATCCCGCCCAGCAGGAGGCGGTGAACTACCTGCATGGACCGTGCCTGGTGCTGGCCGGGGCGGGTTCGGGCAAGACGCGCGTCATCACCCAGAAGATTGCGCGGCTGATCCAGATGGAGATGCCCCCGAAGCGGATTGCCGCCATCACCTTCACCAACAAGGCCGCGGCCGAGATGCGCGAGCGCGCCAAGGGCCTGATCGGCAAGGCGGCGAAGGACGTGCTGATCTGCACCTTCCACTCGCTGGGGGTGCGCATGCTGCGCGAGGACGGCGGCGTGCTGGGGCTCAAGAGCGCGTTTTCCATCATCGACACCGACGACGTGACCAGCCTGCTCAAGGACGCGGGCGGCACGACCGACGCCAACACCGCGCGCGGATGGCAGTGGACCATCAGCGCCTGGAAAAGTGCGGGCCTGAGCGCGCAGGAAGCGCTGGCCGCTGCCAGGAACGAGGACGAGCGCGTGGCCGCCGTGGTGATGGAGCGCTACCAGGAGCGATTGACGGCCTACCAGAGCGTGGACTTTGACGACCTGATCAGCCTGCCGCTCAAGCTCCTGCGCGACCATGAAGCAGTGCGCCAGCGCTGGCAGACCCTGCTGGGCCATGTGCTGGTGGACGAATACCAGGACACCAATGCCACCCAGTACGAGCTGCTCAAGCTGCTGGTGGGCGGCCCCGAGCGCGCGCGCTTTACGGCCGTGGGAGACGACGACCAAAGCATCTACGGCTGGCGCGGCGCCACGCTGGACAACCTGAAGAAATTGCCGGTCGAGTTCCCGAACCTCAAGGTCATCAAGCTGGAGCAGAACTACCGCTCCACCAGCGCCATCCTGCGGGCCGCGAACAACGTGATCGGCCCCAACCCCAAGCTGTTCCCCAAGACACTGTTCTCGGAGCTGGGCGAAGGCGAGCCGGTGCGGGTGGTGGAAGCCGACAACGAGGAGCACGAGGCCGAGCGGGCGGCAGCGCGCATCCTCAGCATCCGCGCGCAGGGTGCCGGGGGCGGCACGCAGTTCAAGGAATGGCGTGACTTTGCCGTGCTGTACCGCGCCAACCACCAGGCCAAGCCCTTCGAGAAGGCGCTGCGCAAGGCCAACATTCCCTACAAGGTGTCGGGCGGTACCAGTTTCTTTGACCGCGCCGAGATCCGTGACCTGTGCGCGTGGTTCCGGCTGTGGAGCAACAACGACGACGACCCGGCCTTCGTGCGCGCCATCACCACGCCCAAGCGCGGCATCGGCCACCAGACCCTGGCCAGCCTGGGCACCTTTGCCACGCAGTACAAGGTCAGCCTGTTCGAGGCGCTGTTCGCCTCGTCACTCGGCTCGGTACTGAGCGCCAAGGCAGTAGGCAGCCTGCACGAGTTCGGCCGCTTCGTGAACGACCTGGAGTTCCGCGCCCGCCAGACCCAGGGCAAGGAGGCCGCGCTGGCCTTCATGCAGCAGTGGCTCAAGGACATCGCCTACGAGCAGCACCTGTTCGACCACGAGGACAGCGAGGCCGTGGCCACCGCCAAGTGGGGCAATGTGCAGGAGTTCTGCGAGTGGATGGCGCAGCGCTGCGAACCCGACCCGGAGGCGCCCCACGAGACAAAGTCACTGCTGGAAGTGGCGCAGACCATTGCGCTGCTGTCCACCATTTCCGAGCGCGAGCAGGAGCAGAACGTGGTCACGCTCTCGACCCTGCACGCCAGCAAGGGGCTGGAGTGGCCTCACGTCATATTGGCTGGAGTGACCGAAGGCATGCTGCCCTTCAAGCTCGACGACGATGCCGATGGCGACGAACTGGCCTTGGGGCTGCGGCTGCAGGAAGAGCGGCGCCTCATGTACGTGGGCATCACGCGAGCCCAGCGTAGCCTGGCCGTGAGCTGGACCCGGCGACGCAAGAAGGGCCGGGACACGGTGCAGGCCCTGCCCAGCCGCTTCATCGCCGAGATGGCGCTCGACGCCCAGACGGCCAAGGAAGACCCGCGCGAGAAGCTCAAAGCCCTGCGCGCCGAGTTTGCCCGCAAAGCGCAGGACGCCAAGGAGGCGCTCAATGCCAAACCCGGAGGGAGTGCATGAAACGATTTCCTTCAATCGCTATTACTTTCATAGCTGCATGCACAATATCTACGCCGGCAAGCGCTCAAATTGACACCCCAGCCACGGTGGAGCAGCTGGCCCCGGCTTCGATTCCTGTGCAACCCTGCCACGACCCGCACCTCACGCCGCTCGAGCGCTTCTGGGAACTGCGCGGCGCCGCCAACTGCGGCACCTTCGGCTTGCGCGGCTACCGCCCCATCAGCCTGGGTGCCACGGTGGCCGACGGCGTGAACGGCACCCCCACCAGCCCCACCGCTGGGCACACCGGCACGACCCAGGCCTACACCAACAACGAGACCCGCATCCAGCTGTCGGTACGGACCAAGGTGGCACAGGGCCTGCTCACGGGTGGAAGCGATGAGCTGCTCGATTCGGTCTGGTTTGCCTACAGCCAGCAGTCCTACTGGCAGCTGTTCAACAGCGAGCTCTCGCGCCCCTTCCGCGCCACCGACCACGAGCCGGAACTGATCTACATCCTGCCGCTGCAGGCCGAGTTGCCAGGCGGGTGGCGCTGGGCCTATGCGGGCGTGAGTGCCAACCACCAGTCGAACGGCCAGAGCCTGCCGCTGTCGCGCAGCTGGAACCGCGTGATTGCGATGGCTGGCTTCGAGCTGGGCCAGCGCTGGACGGTCAATGTGCGCGCCTGGCAGCGCCTGCCCGAAGCGGCGGAAGACGATGACAACCCGGACATCGTGGACAAGGTAGGGCGTGGCGAGGTGAGCGTGCTGTGGAACGCCAGCAATGACAACAGTGTCGGGCTCACGGTGCGACCGGTCTTCGGATCGGGAGATGCAGGCTCGGTGCGCCTGACCTGGTGGCACCGCATCGGACAGAGCACCAACCCGCGCTCCAGCCTGCGCTTCCACACCGAACTGTTCAGCGGCTATGGCGATTCACTGGTGGACTACAACCACCGCCGCACAGCGCTCAATTTTGGGCTGACCCTGCTGGACTGGTAGCGGACAGTACGGGCTTCAGCGGTTTGAGCGGTGATCCCGCGCATTGAGTTGGCCATCGAAACCACCCAAGCCGACCGAGTGCTCGATGCCGAACAGCTTGTCGTGCGTCTCACCGAGGGTCATCATGGCGTTGACCGCCTCCTGGTGAAAGCCTTGGCGGGCATGACCGGTATCGTCGTAGCCGGTCATCAGCAGCTTGTCGATGTAGGCGCTGCACTCCTTGTAGCCCCACATCATGCGTATGGTCTTGGCAATGCGTGCGTGGTGCAGTTCGATGATGCCGAGCGCTTCTTCCGCCTGCTGGGCGAGTGACTTCTCGCTCAAGGGCATGGGCTGGGTATCCGAACCCGGCTCATGGGGAAACCCAAGGCTCGGCATGGGCGTGGGCCCGGCTGGTGGGGTATCCGCTGGCAACGGCGCACCACTCCCCAGGCGCAGTTCGGCCGACGCTGTGGCCTCGTCCCACATGCCCCAGCCGGTCTCGGGGTCACTCACCTCTTCAACCTCCATGCCCCGCGGGAGCTGGGAGTTGAGCTTACTGTCTTGCGCGGCAGGTTTGTCTTTGTTGGATCGGAAGCGTTCGAACATACGAAACTCCTGAAGTTGCACCATGGTACTCCAAGAATTCCTGCATGGCTACGTGCCAACTGCCGTGCGCGACCGGGTTGGAAAGTGCGCTTCAGCCCGTTCCTGACCGCTCCTGGAGAGCAGCGCCGTTTCCACGTGCCAAATAGACCCAATCCACGATTTCTTCCGCGGGCGTAAACCCGGCCACGAGCTGTTGCAGCAGTTGGCGGATCGCCGGCACATCGTTGCAATTCAGGGCTTGCTCCAGTGCCTCGATCCGGACGGCCAGTTCCTGCCAGGGCAAGAACTCCTCATGCGCCTTCATGATGCGCGCATGCGGTGTCGGCTTCGGGTTGTCGCCGATGAGCAATTCCTCGTACAGCTTCTCGCCCGGACGCAACCCTGTGATCTCGATCGCGATGTCGCCATCGGGATCGGTCTCATCCCGCACCGTCAGGCCCGACAGCTCGACCATGCGCCGGGCCAGATCGATGATGCGCACGGGCTGTCCCATGTCCAGCACGAACACATCCCCGCCTTTGGCCATGGCTCCGGCCTGTATGACCAGCTGTGACGCCTCGGGGATCGTCATGAAATAGCGGTTGATGTCAGGGTGGGTGAGCGTGATGGGCCCACCGTCCCGGATCTGCTGCCGAAATCGAGGCACGACCGAACCGGACGAGCCCAGCACATTTCCAAAGCGGACCATGCTGAAGCGCGTTGCCGGCTCGGTGGCCGCCAAGGCCTGGAGCACCATCTCCGCCAAACGCTTGCTTGCCCCCATGATGTTGGTCGGCCGCACCGCCTTGTCGGTACTGACCAGCACGAAATCGGAAACACCCGCAGCCACAGCGGCCTGAGCCGTGCACAGCGTGCCCAGCACATTGTTCTTGACGCCTTGTGCAGGGTTGTGTTCCACCAGCGGCACGTGCTTGTAGGCTGCGGCGTGGTACACCGTATCCGGACGCCAGGTCGACATCAGCTCGTCGATGCGCACGCGATCCTGCACCGAGGCGAGCAAGGGGACAAGGCGAATGCTGCGCCCCGCGAGCTTTTCTTCCAACTCCTGGTGGATTGCATAGAGGGCGAACTCGCTGAGCTCGACCAACAGCAAGGTGCATGGTCCGACTGCGAGAATCTGGCGGCACAACTCGCTTCCGATCGACCCCCCCGCGCCGGTGACCATGACGACCTTGCCCTGGATGTTCAATCCAAACAGCTGCGGATCCGGATCTACCGGATCGCGCCCCAGCAAGTCGTCGATATCCAGCTCCCGGAGGTCGGAGATGCTGACCTTGCCCTGCACCAGGTCCGCCATCCTGGGCAAGGTTCTGACCGCCACATGGGCGCCACGCATGAGTGCAAGGATCTCGTTGCGACGCTTGCGGTTGATGCTCGGCATTGCCAACAGGATGTCCCGGATATGCAGCGTCTCGACCAAGCCTGTCAAATCCCGCGGGTTGTAGACAGGCAAGCCGTTCAGGACGTGACCATGAAGACGCTCATCGTCGTCCAGGAACCCCGCAACCAGCATCTGGTTTCCGTTGGCCAGGGCTGCCACCAGTTCGCGTCCTGTGGCCCCGGCACCATAGATAAGCGCCTTGGGCCGCTTGGCCTGCTTCAGGATGAACTGGTATTGATCCCCGAGCCACACACGTACGAAGGCCCGGGAAGCCCCGACGAACAACAGTAGCAGGATGGGCTGGATGATCCCTACCGTGCGCGGGACCTCGGCAACGCCCACCGCAGTGAATATCGCGAAGTACAGCAAGCCGTAGATCCCGATGGCACGGGCAACCGCCAGCAGCGCCGGCCACCCGTTGTAACGGAAAATGGCGCGGTACAGACCCGAGACGATGAAGACCGGCAGTGCCAGCGCAATGGAGGCACCTGCAGCCCACAGTGCGCGACCAGACAATGCCACGAATTCGCCCAGGCGCAGGTAGTACGCCAACCAGACCGTGAGCACACACAGTCCCATGTCCACCGATACGGCAATCAAGCGCTTGGCAGCGCGCGGCAATGCCAGCATTGGCGAGGCCAATGGCTTCAGAGGAAGGCTCAAGTTGTCCCCCCATCGCGTGGCCAGAATCTGTGGGCGCGCACGGTCAATGGGACACTCCATCTCTTGCAATTACTTTTCGGGCAGTGAGCACGAGAATCTTGAGGTCAAACCAGAAGGAGCGGCGCTGAAGATACTCCACGTCCAACTGCACCTTCTGCGGTATGGGAAGCTCATCGCGACCATTGACCTGCGCCCACCCCGTCAGACCCGGCATCAACTCGTGCACGCCCCTTTCGGTACGCAGGGCAATCAGGTCGTCCTGGTTGAATAGGGCCGGGCGCGGTCCGACAAAGCTCATGTCGCCCTTGAGGATACTCCACAGCTGCGGAAGCTCGTCCAGACTGGATTTGCGCAGGAAAGATCCTATGGGCGTCAACCATTGGCCGGGGTTCTCCAACAGATGCGTCGCCACCGCGGGTGTGTCGATGCGCATGCTACGAAACTTCGGCATTTTGAATATGCGGTTATACCGTCCCACGCGGTCACTCCAGTACAGCGCCGGACCTGGCGACGTCAAGCGAACGGCGATTGCCACGATCGAGACGGGTACCAGCAACAACATCGCGGCCAACAATGCCACGCACAGATCAAACCACCGCTTCATCGTTTCATCCCTAGCGCTACTTGCAACAATCCTGCATCAACCGTTATGGGTGGCGCCCACCCCAGGCGAGTGCATGTCTTGGATATGTCCACTTGCAAGGAGCCACATAGCCGCGCATACACACTGCCTCGGTTGAGCGCCGCTGCCCCCAATCGGAGAATCCCCGTTGGCAGGTACACCAGCCGGGCAGGGGTGCCCAACGCCCTGGCCATGCGCTGAATCAACTCGCACGTGGACAGGTCCTCACCGTCACTGACGAGAAAGGTCTGATTTGCCGCTAGCGGGTGCTTGAGACAAACGACGATCAGGTCGACCAGATTATCCAAGGCCACCATGCTGCGCCGATTGAATGTAACGGCACCCAATGGCAGTGGCACACCGCGCGCCACCCCACGCATCATCGCCGCGAAGTTTGCCTTCACGCCCGCTCCATAAACAAGGGGCGGGCGTATGATGACCAACTCCATCCCCGCAGATTTGGCGATCCGGTGCAGTTCCTGCTCTGCCTCATGCTTGGATATGGCATAAGCATCCTGCGGTTCCGGCGGGTCCTCCGCCGTGAATGGCTGCCCTGGCAGCGTGGACTCCCCGTTTACCTTGACCGAGCTCAGGTAAACGAATCGCCTGACGCCAGCAGCCGCCGCTTGGCGTGCAAGGTTGGCGGTCCCCTCCACGTTGACCTTGCGAAATTCTGCCAGGGGATTCACAGATCGCTCATGCATGACATGCACCCTGGCCGCACAATGCACAACGACCTCCATGCCCTGCAAAGCGCGTTTCCAGCATGTGGACCCATCGATTCCACCGACTTCCACTACCTCGCAAGTCATTGAAGGGGTCCACCCCTTCCCCCTGACAGCTGCCATCACACCACCTTCAGGGTGGTCTTGAGCCAAGCGCTTTACCAATGCGCTTCCTACGAATCCGTTGGCCCCCGTTACCAAAATCAATTCAGGTACTCCCCGAGAGGCGCTTCGCGCCAAGGGCTGCTGCCTCATGCAACAGGGTGTCCAACCGAGCCATCAGTGCGCTACGCCCGAACTCGCTTTCGGCATAGCTGCGCCCATTCCTACCCATCTGGGCCCTTGTCTCGGGCGGAAGCGCCGCCAGTGCGGTCACCGCGTGCGCGAGCCCTGCGCTGTCTCCTGCGCCGCAAGTGAAACCAGCCTGTGCATCCCGAATCACCGACGCGCCCTCGCCATCCAGCATTCCAAGAATCGGGACGCCCGCCATCAAATAGGACTGCACCTTGCCGGGAATGGTCATGCTGAACACCGGATCACGCTTCAAAGAAACAAGCAAAGCGTCCGCATGGGCATAGAAGGACGGCATTCGCTCCAAAGGGAACCGTCCGGACAGAATGACTCGTTCCTGAAGCCCGCGCCGCAGCACCTCGTTCCGGACCCATTCCGACTGGCGTCCATCGCCGACGATGACCCAGCGGATCCCGGGATTGTCACGCAGAAGTTGGGCTGCTTCCAGTACCGCCGGCATATCCTGCGCTTCACCGATGTTGCCAGCAAACAGGACGGTGAATACGTTGTCCTGAACTGGGATCTCCGGTGCCGGTTCGGCCTGCCGATCGGCAAACACCTCTTCCGACCAGTTGGGAAAATAGCGGATCTTGGTAGGTTCATTGCAGTATTTCGCAATGCTACCCATGAATGCACGGGACTGTCCCAGCACCAGGGCGCACCGGTTGTAGATAAAACGGACCATGTGGCCCACCCAGCGCAGAATGGCAGGAGACCGGACCACACCAATGGCAGCCAATGTTTCTGGCCATAGGTCCAGCACCCAAAACACCACCGGTGCTTTCTTTAGCTTCCCCAACAGCACAGCCGGTAGTCCCACCGTTACTGGAGAGGGTTCGAAGACAAAGATGACGTCAAATCGCTGGCCCCACAGCAAGACCGGGCCCCAGAGCAACCCTCCCAGCACAAACGAGAGGTAGTTCAACACCAGGCGGACACTCCCGCTCCCACGCGGCAACATCGGGACTCGAAGCACTTGGGCGCCCTCATACTGCATGAAGTCATCCGGTCGGATTCGGTATCGGTCGAACACGCTTCCTTCCGGATAGTTCGGTACGCCCGTCAGAACCGTCACTTCGTGCCCACGATGCCCCCAGTCTCTGACAAGATCGTTGATACGGAAGTTTTCCGGCCAGAAATACTGGCTGACAACGAGAATCCGCAAAGGTACCTCAGTACTTCTTCCACACCACGCGGTTCACGTAGTCGGTGTAACTGTGGATGATCCGGACGACCTTGTCACTGACGTTGGGCATGCTGTAATCGGCCACCAAACGCAAGGTGCGGTCGCTCCCCCGCTGTTGCTGCTGCAATATCGCCAACCCTTGCCGGACACGATCCGCCTCGAGCCCGACCATCATGACGGCCGCCTCTTCCATACCTTCCGGGCGCTCGTGCGCCTCGCGAAGATTGAGCGCAGGGAAATTCAGGATGGACGATTCTTCGTTGATGGTTCCACTGTCCGACAAGACCGCTTGCGCATGCATCTGCAAACGCACATAGTCATGAAAGCCCATTGGCTTCATCAACTGAACCAAGGGGTGGAATTCTGAACCGGTTGTATTGATGCGTTTCTGGGTTCGCGGGTGTGTGGAAACCACGACTGGAAGCCCATACTCCTGCGCAACCGTGTTGAGCACTTTCACCAGCTTGAAAAACGCGTTGTCCGATTCGATGTTCTCCTCGCGGTGGGCACTGACCACGAAGTATTTCCCCTGGCTCATTCCCATGCGATCCAGAACATTCGATGCCTCAATGCGTGGCATGTAGTGCTGCAGCACTTCGTACATGGGACTTCCAGTCTTGATCACCTGGTCTGGAGGAAGGCCTTCACGCAACAGGTACTCCCTCGCCAACGAACTGTAGGTGAGGTTGATATCCGCCGTATGGTCGACGATTCGACGGTTTATTTCCTCTGGCACCCGTTGATCGAAACAACGGTTCCCCGCTTCCATGTGGAATACGGGCACCTTTCGCCGTTTGGCCGGAATGACCGCCAGGCAACTGTTGGTATCCCCCAGCACCAGCATGGCGTCCGGCAATTCATCCGCCAGTACGCAGTCAACTGCAGTGATCAGATTACCAATTGTGTTGGCCGCACCCGTCGAATGCGCGGCGCAGTCGAGAAAGTGATCCGGCTTACGGATATCCAAGTCCTCGAAGAAGACCTGGTTGAGTTCGTAGTCATAGTTTTGTCCAGTGTGGACCAGAACGTGATCGCAATGTGCATCCAAAGCTGCCAGCACACGCGACAGACGGATGATTTCGGGTCGGGTTCCGACCACGGTCATGACTTTGAGCTTTTTCATGGGTACGTTGACTCAGACTGGGCAACTGATGGTATCCGGCCGGTCGCGATCAAACACTTCATTCGCCCACAGCATCACTATCATTTCGTCGGTACCAATGTTGGTGATGTCATGCGTCCAACCCGGCACTGTTTCGACAACCATCGGCTTCTCACCGCGGGTCTCTAGCTCGTGCATTTGCCCTGTCTGCATGTGCCGAAACCTGAATCTTGCCTGCCCCTTGATCACGAGGAATTTTTCCGTCTTGCTATGGTGGTAGTGCCCGCCGCGGGTAACTCCTGGATGGGCAGTCAAGTAGGAGAACTGTCCGCAATCTGGCGTCTTTAGCATCTCGACGAACACGCCTCTCGCATCTTCGTGGCATGGTAGCAAGTAAGAGAATCGATCTGATGGCAAATAACTGACGTAGGTGGAATACAAAGCGCGCACAAGACCGCGTCCGACAGGCGGCATCATGAGACTATCGCGGGCATCCCGGAACGCTTCGATCTGCGATAGCAAGCCAGCAACAGTGGTCGAGTACTGAGGCGTAACGACTTCACAGCCATGCGCATCTGGCGCTGGATCAGCCCCATGCAACAATGCCAGAAACCGATCCAGAACATCATCGATGTAGGTCAAGGTCAACTTTGCTTGCCCGTCGTGAACCTGTACCGGCAAACCTCGTGCGACGTTGTGACAAAACGTGGCAACAACCGAGTTGTAGTTTGGTCGAGCCCACTTCCCAAAGACATTGGGCAACCGGAACACGTGAACTCGCCCACCGGTTTTCGCACCATGGCTCCAAACTATCTGTTCTGCCATCCGTTTGCTGTGACCATAGGCATTGTCAGCGGTCGCCTGCATCGATGAGGCAAGAACGATGGTCGCGGGCCGCTTTGCTGACTCCAAGGCACTGCAAATCCTTTGTGTCAAGTCTGCATTGCCTTGCATGAATTCGCTAGGATCCTGGGGACGATTAACTCCTGCCAAATGGAAAACAAAATCTGCCTCCCCGAGATAGCTGCGCAATTCATCCTGCGACGTCGCCCGGGTCACACACTGCACATCGTCATAACCGGCTTCTGTCAGACGTAGCCGCAGGTTACGGCCAATGAAACCATCCGCGCCGGTAATCAACACCCGCACAGCTCAATCCTCGACAACAGCGGACTCGCCGCGAACGATACGGCGCATGAATTCGAGTTTCATCAGGAGCTCTTTCATACCTTGCACATCCAACCGTAACGTGTTGTGAGAGTTGTAGTCATCGTCGTGGTTGCTCTGCGTCAACCTACGCTCACCTTGTTCCACGTACTTGGCGTAGTTCAAATCCCTGCTGTCCATAGGTACACGATAGTAAGCCCCCAGGTCAATAGCGTATGCAAGCTCCTCTCGGCCCAACAACGCCTCATACAGCTTCTCGCCGTGCCGAGTTCCTATTTCAAGTACTGGATGATCAGGGCGCCCCATCATTTCGAGAATCGCCTGAGCCAGCACCCTTACCGTTGCTGCTGGGGCTTTCTGGACAAAGATGTCTCCGTTTTGGCCATGCATGAATGCGTAGAGGACCAAATCCACAGCATCATCAAGAGTCATCATGAATCTGGTCATGCCTGGGTCAGTGATGGTGATGGGCTGCCCGGCAAGAACCTGATCCACAAAAAGTGGAATCACCGACCCCCTGGAGGCCATGACGTTCCCATAACGCGTGCCACAGATGACCGTTGAGGTTCCGTCTAGTCCACGGCTGGCGGCGACCATGACTTTCTCCATCATCGCCTTGCTGATGCCCATCGCATTGATGGGATAAACCGCCTTGTCGGTGCTCAGACACACGACGCGCCTCACGCCGGCATCAATGGCGGCACGCAGCACATTGTCAGTACCCAGCACATTGGTCTTGACTGCCTCCATGGGATGGAATTCACATGACGGAACTTGCTTGAGCGCGGCAGCGTGAAACACGTAGTCCACACCTCGCATGGCAGTCGTCAGACTTGCCGGATCCCGCACATCTCCCAGAAAGAATTTCACCTTGTGATGCGCAAACCGCTTACGCATGTCATCCTGCTTCTTTTCGTCGCGACTGAATACGCGGATTTCTCGGACGTCGGACGCCAAAAACCGCTTTAGCACCGCACTACCGAAAGAGCCAGTCCCCCCGGTTATCAATACGGTCTTGCCGTCAAAATCTTGCATGTTCAGACTGCCTTGATGAATTTCTTTAACCATTGCTTTACTTCCTGCGGCACCAGCCACTGCACCAGTCGCTGTGATTTGATCCTGAGGAAAGGTTTGACACCGCCGGAAAACCCCGGTCGTATTGAACGCACTTCACTCAATATGCCGATCAGAGACTGTTCATACGCGCGATAAACTGTCTCTGGCTCTCGGCCCATGGCTCGGTAAGCGGCTGAAAGACGGTCAAAGCTACCATCCGACAAGAGCTGAAACTGGTGAAAGTGGTAAAAAATCAAGGGCTCGCCATCCACGAATATTTTCTTGTGGTTATCTTCCGCAAAACTGTATTGCGCATAATTCCACGGAGCCAACCCAGCCCCCACGTGTTGGATGACATGAACGCCGTCGAAACTAGCGGGCCACTGATCGAGATATTTCTGGTCACCCATTCGATCGCCTTCCAAGCGATGAAAGCACCACTCAATGCACTGCTCACGCCAGCGAGCAAGGCAAGCCATTCCGTGAGCATCTCGACGAAAACCTACCCATTCCACGCAGAACCGACCGTTCACCTCTAGGTGCTTGAGCGCAGGCGGAAAGCGATGCTCAATGATGACGATCGAAGCATCTCCGATCTCGTCGAACAACGGCTGCAACGGCGAATAAAACAACAGATCAGCGTCGAGGTAGGTAATGGCATCGATTTCCGGGTTGTGCTGCAGCACATACCAGGGCAAGCAGGGTGACAGGGTCCAGCAGTATTCCGCCACGCTGCGGTCGGGCTTTACCGCCAACAGTGCCTGATCTTCGACCTCCGGCAGCGACAGGCACGTCACATGCGCAAGACCTAGCTGCTCCAGAATCTCGCGCGTCTGCCCGTCCATACACAGCACATGTACGTATGCATCGGGGCAGTGCTGCTTCAGGGTGCGTAGCATCGCCACGCCCTTGAGCAGGTAGTTGCTATCAAACAGGGTACAGAAATGGCGCATGTTCAGGCGGCGTTCTTGCGGCAGACGTAAGTCCGGGTGGCACAGCCAGCTCCATGACTCACGGTTTCGTCCAGCGTGTAGGTGGCCAGCAGATCCAGCCCGCTGTCAGCCAGCAACTGCAGGAACTGCGGTTCGTTGAAGTGGATCTCGACCGTTTCCACACCATAGGCTTTCTTGCGGTAATACTTGTTCGGCTGACCCAGCACCACGGGTGTACGATGGAAGATCGCGTAGCGGCTGGCGACCCGGGCGGTCTCGGCCACGGCGGCCTGGTACTCCGGGATGTGAAGCAGACAGCAGCCTGAGATCACGGCATCGTAAGCATTGTCCGCGTATCTGAGCGAGGTCGCGTCCTGCACATCAAAATGCAGCTCAGGATAACGCTGCCGAGCCAACGCAACAAAGGCCTCTGAGTAGTCGCAACCAGCGTAGTCCACATTCAGCCCGGCGATCTTGAAGACCTCTGAGTAGTAGCCACTGGAGCAGCCCACTTCCAGCACACGCATTCTTCCTGCGCTACCCTGCAAACCGCGCAGGCTCTTGACCATGACGTCGAACACGGCGATCGCCGCTCCGTGGCGGTACTCAGCTAGCTGCCGATCCACCAGCTCACGCTGCCTGACAGGCAGATCATCGTCTTTCCAGGCGGTGCGCAAGCGAACGGATTCGCGGCCTACCTCATCCCCGGCCATCTCCACGTAGTGGGTCGACACGCCTCGCCCCGGCATCACCAGGTGCAAGCAACGCTTGAGCAGGCTCTTCAGACGCGGGAAGCGGTTGAGCAGCACACGCAATTGAGCCTTCATCGAACACCTCCCGCCAGATAGCGCTCCAGCACCCGGACCAGTTCCTCCATGCGCCACTGGTAGGTATGCTCGCGCAGCGTACGGGCCTGACCAGCCCGGGCAATGGCGCGCGCCTCATCGGGATGGGCAATGTAGTAACGAATCAGCTCGGCCGCCTCTTCCGGGCTGGAGTAGGCTACCACCTCCTTGCCCACTTCGAACAACTCACCCAAGTTGTCCTTGCGGTCGGTAATCAACAGCGCCCCAACACCAGTGGCCTCGTATAGGCGCATGTTGTTGGCGTTGTTTTCGGCCACGTTGATGTGGCGATTCAGCGTGACCCGGCTGCGCGCCAGCGCGCGGTACATGTCCAGGCCCCACACTTCGCCGTGATGGCGGGCCACAATGGGAGAGGACCGGCTCAGGCTGTCCGCGCCATAGCCAAAGAACTCGATTGGCGTGCTGCCCGCTAGGTATTCCAGCATGGGCAGCGCCTTGCCGTGGTGGCGGCTGATGCCGCCCACGAAGCTCGCGTCGATGTCCTTTTCCACGCTCCCCAGCAGCTCCAGCACGCGCGTGTCGAAGCCGATGCGGAAGTATTCCGACGCCACCCCCATGGCCCGCAAGCGAGGCACGAAGTGGGGAAAGGACGTCATGATCAGGTCATAGCCCTTCAGATACGCCTCCGGCGGCATCGGGCTGGCAATCTGGCCGACGATAAGCTTCACGTACGGTCGAACCTCGGCCAGCTTCTGGGGCGTGAGAAACCACAGGTCTTGGCAGTACAACACATCAGGTCGAGTCGCCTTGATTTGCTCCACCGCAATCTCCACCAACCCCGGCAACGCCGACAACCAGGGCCCGAGCACCGGCAGTCGCAACAGGCGCTGCGGCAGCTTCAGGGCCAGCGGGCTGTAGCGCACGCCCTGTTCCTGCGCCCAGGTTTTCTGCAGGGGCGTGCAGTTGACGATCAGGTCCTGGGCATCGTGCCCCATGGCCTGCAAGTGGCGCGAGTAGAAATCGGAGGTGCCAAACACCTGTTCAAGCAGTTTTTGTCGCTGGTTCGTATAGGCCTCGCCGGCCAGCGCGGGGTGCACATCATAGTGGGCCGCCAAGAAGCGGGGGTAGTAGGTATCGAGTAGGGCGATGCGCATGTAGGTATCAATCCGCCTGGCCTGCTGCCGCAGCCGCTTCTGCTTCCGTCCGTGGCGAGCCTATGGGCAGCACTTCGTCAGCCAAGGCTGCGATCTCCGGATCGTGGGTGATGAAAATGATGATGCCGTCGCGCATGCGGGCACGCAGCTTGGCCACCACCTCAACACGCGTATCCGGATCGAGTGCGCTCGTCGCCTCATCGAGGATCAGAACGTCGGGCTGGCGTATCAAGGCGCGCGCAATACCCAGGCGCTGGCGCTGGCCGCCGGAGAAGTTCTCTCCCAGATAGGTCAGGCGGGTATTCAGCCCTTGCTCCAGCAAACGGACCATGCCTTCGAGGTTCACGGTTTCCAATGCGGCATAGATCGCATCGTCGCTCGCTTGAGCGCCCAATAGCAGGTTGTCCTTAACCGTGGTAGAAAAAATCTTGGGCTGTTGCTCCACCAGCATGAAACGCGCGCGTGCCGCGTGCAGCGGCAGGCCGCCCTCGTTGACAGTCACCGCGCCACTGTCGGGCACGCTCAAACCCAACAAGATATCTGCCAGGGTGGACTTGCCGGCCCCCGAGGGGCCAACGACGGCGTAGGTATGCCCCGCCTCGAAGTGAAAGCTCACGTTATCGAGCACACGCCCGCGATCGCCATAACTGAACGACACCCGGTGCAGGTTCATGGCGCGCACCGGCACCGCCGCTACGACTTCCGTTACACGCGGCTCCTCCCTCGCCAACTCAACCAGCGCGCCAATGTCCTTGACAGCGCGGATGTCCGTCAGGAGCTGCGAGCCGGCCGCCACCATCTGCCCAAGTGAGGCAAACACCCGGATGATGATGATGGTCCCGGCGAACAGGGCCGCGTCCGTCATGCCCACTGAGGCGCCAGGCCGCAAGACAATAGCTGCCAGTAGCAACAGCACTATGGCCGGAAAGGCCTTAACCCCCGTTTTGATGGCGTCCAGTTCGACCAGCATGCGGATATAGGCGTGAATCTGCGCGGCGTAGGTGGACATTACGAACCGTTCGCCATGCAGCGAACGGATGGAGCGCAGGCTGTTCAGCGCCTCCACGAAGGTCGTACCGAGTTCCCGAGACAGATTGACCGCACGATTGTTCACGCGTACCACGCGCCGCAGCAGGAAGGCGATCACGGCTAGGCTGGCCACCAGGAACAGCACGACACCCGCGAACACCTGCGGGGAAAACTGGTACAGCACCACCATACCGACCAATGCGGTAGAAAAACCAACCGCTGTCTGCAGTAGGCTGCTGACGATGGTGCCGCTCTTAAACGTGTCGTCTCCCGCCATGGTGATGTAGTGCCCCACCGAGCGCGTGTATACCCGCCCCATGGGCTCCAGCAGCAGGATGTGGCCAAAGACCTTGCCACTCAACGTCTCATGCACCCGCTTGCCCAGCCAAGTTGTCAGCACGGCAAGAAAATAGCCCAAGAGCAACCGGACCATCATGACAATGAAGAACAGCCACAACCAGGTTCTGGAAACCGCTTCCAGCCCCAGTTGCGCGGCAACTTTGCTCCAGACCTGTGTGACCGGTGAATTGGCGGCCGTCTGCCCCGGCGCCATGGGAATCATCAAACTAGTGGCCAGGTATTCCAGCACCAGCACCAGCAGGGTCAGTGCTGCCACGGCATAAAAGGCACGAAAATTCCTCGCCACAAAGACGGTATAGCGAACGATCTGCCCCGCGATTGCGGCGATCGAAGCAAGGACGTAGTCCATCAGACTGCTGCTTTGAGGATAGCCACCAGTGCGTCCACGCTGCAACCCTGTATGCTCAGGAAACTCACAACCTCTGCATCATGCTCCAGCAACGACATGGCTTCTTCGTAAAACAGGTTGGTCAGGTAGAACGCCAGCAGGCTGACGCGGTACTCCACCGCCAACGTGGCGGCCACGTCCGGGCGCAGCGCAAACACAGCATCGCACTCATTGAGATAGGTGTTGCGGCCGGATCGCACACGCCCGGAACGCGCCACTGCAGCAATCGGCTTGATGTGCAGCAATTCAAAACCCTGCTGCTCCATGTATTCACAGGCTTGCCAGAACTTTCCCGAGCCCTTCATCACCGGCTGTGCCAGAAGGGTGGATTCCATCTCGATACCGACGATGCGCCTCTCATCAAACAAAGGCTGCGCACCCTGAAGGATGGACAGCTCCGTACCCTGCGTATCGAGTTTGACGAAGACCGGCGCGGTGGCTGACAGCCCCGCCAGCGCCTGTACCAGGGTGAGGGTCTCGATCCTGCGTTCGGTCACCGGAAAAAAATAGCCCAGGCTGGACACACGGTGCTTCATGGACGGTGTTATTTCCGGCGGCAGGAGACTGGAACCGGTGTCCACATTCGTCACGTACAGGGTTTGCGTGCCGCCTTCGCGGCTCAGGCCGGTGGTGCAAGCCGCCACTTGGCAGGGCCAACGCCAGGACTTGACGTAGCCGATGTTGGCTTCGTTCGGCTCCACGGCCAGCCATTGCGTTCTGGGTGCGTTCAGAAACGCCAGCCATTTACCATGGGGGTAATAAGAAGCGCCGACGTCCACGCAAATCGATATCGGCAGGTAGGGGCTCAGCAGTATGGAAACACGCCAGGGCAGGGTGCGCTGGCGCAAGAAATTCTTCGCTGACTGCGGGATCAGACGGCGCGCGGCCAGGCCCAGACTCATGACAACATCCTTTTCACCTTGCCCATGGCACGCTCCGTATACGTCAGATCCGAAAAAATCACCTGCAGCGCTAGGCGCTCGCCTTCCTGCATCAGCCCACCGCGGTGCAGCAGACGAGCACCGTCGAACGCAATAAAGGTTCCGGCAGGCCCGATCATCCTGCGCTCACTGGCGGCCAACTGGCTTTCCAGTTCGCTGCCGGGCAGTACGTCCCAGCCCATGTGCGAATTGAAGCGCAGGCACTCAGGAAGGCGCATGAAATGCCGCCTGAAGTTCTCCGAATTTACTGATTGGTGGTACTGTTTAGCGTAGTAGTCCTTTAGCGGCGAATCAGCACGGTTGCCAACTATGCCCACTACCCGGCCTATCATTTCCTGCAACGGGTTCAATTGCATGGCCTCGTAGGCGCCTGGGTAGCACCCCGTTGGACCATTTCGCTCCGTCACATCGGAGAGATAGACGATGGACTTGGGGCAGGAAATGGTTTCGTCCAGGTGAGCATAAAGCGTCCGGGGCGGGCGCTCCAGGCCCGTGATGGCGTTTTTCCACCAGGTGGCCTGCGGCACACTCAGCTCCAGCGACACGCCAATCACGCTGGTCTTGCGCCCCGTGTAGGCGCTGACCGTATCCAGCACCCCCAACGCCTTGAACTCGCGATTCAACACGCCGCGGATGGCACGAACCGTTCTTCCTGTATTGACAGACAGGTCTTCGCGCTTCAATCGTCCGGAGGTGGCATTGGTGCGGAACTGACCCATTTCCTTCATAGCCAGGCCGCGCAGTTCTTCCACTGCGCTGCCCGGGAGTCGACCAAAGAAGTGCCGGTAGGCCTGCATGTGTATGGCGGCTTGTCGCGTGGATTCATGCTCCAAACTCACGGAATGTAGGCAGGGCTGCCTTGCGTACCAAACCAGTTCCTCCTCAAGCAATCTGACACATTCGCCCTGAAGTTCAGTGAGGAAAGATTTTTCTGGTTCCTCTTTAGCCTGCGCCAACATGTGCGAAAAAATCCCCGCCAAGGAATGCCGACACTCCCTCCTCAACGCTGTGAGGCTATTGCCATTGAGCGAGGCTCCTATTTGCCGCACAGCCGCGTAGGTTGCATTGAAAGTCGCCAACTGATCATCTGGCACGCTCCAGCTTGGGACATGAAACCCGAAAGCTGGGTGGTCCCGGTAGCCGATCTCCATCAAAGGTTTCAACACTTGCATTTTGACCAGTTCCTTGTCGGCCATTTATTCGAATGCAACAGCCCGTAATACATGTCCAGCACCACCATCAGATATCGCCACAAGCCTTTAGAAAACGCATCCGCCAGGATCCGCCCGACGCAAATAAGTATTATTCCCCAGATCAAGTCACACTTATCCTACAGCTGCATCAGACTTCGCCATTGCGTCGATAAAACGCTTGAATGCTGGCAGTCTCACCAAGCCACGGAAACCCTGCATCACAGACTCCTCGGTGATCTCACCCACATTGCACGCCTTCCAAAAATCCACGAAAGCCCGTCTCAAGGTTTGTTGGTCTTCTTCTCCATATAGGTTATGCATGTAGTAGAAGGCCAGTGCCTGGCGCTGCATTTCCTCCCTGGGTAGAGGCATCAACCCATGGCTTTCCAGCATGCCCTTGTACTCTTCCCGTGTGCGGGCGGTACGGCAAAAGTCAAAGGTGTAATGCGGGTGGCGTGCACTGGTGATGCTGGGCACGCCCAGATACGCCAGTTCATGCGCAACCGTACCATAGACCGTGACGCCGCAGGAGATGCCGGCCTGGGCTAATTGCACATTGCTTACACTGGCCGGCAACCATTGGAGATCGGGGTATTTCTGTCGCAACCGCGACAGGGCCTCGTCGCTCAAGGCGATCTGGTTGGGATGTGGTTTGAGGAAGAAGCGTGCACCCGATTTTTGCAACACGTCGACCGTGCAGCAGATCCAGCGCCAGAAGTCATGGAAAACCAGCTCAGGGTAGACGTGCGGACTGTCGTAGAAGTCATGCAGGAAGACCACCACCGCCCCATCCAGCCCGGCAGGCAGCTCCACGCCGGATTGGGCATAGGCTGATTGCCGCATGTAGCTCGTCGCCGCGTCTATGCCGCCTGACAAACGGTTTTCCAGCTGATCGCGTGCCTGCTGCAACCGCTCGTCCTGTCGATCCAGTGCATCGAACCCACTTTTGTAACCATCGAAGTTCTGAGTGTGGAAGCTGTCAGCTTGCGTCAGCCGCTTGGCAAATCCATTCAGACTTCCAAACGACCAGACTGCTACACCGTGACGCAGCGCCACGCGTGCTGGTATGCCATGTTCGAGGTAGGTTGTGTAGGAAGTCAGATACCAGCGCGGTTTGCGTCGACCGAAATAGGCATGCGCCTGCCTGACATCGCGCAGCGCCTGCCACACAAGGCGCCGAACGAAGGGATCCTTCACATCGAACTCAGGTGACGGCTTGAAGCGCAGGTAAGAATCCACCAGCAGGTCGGCGACTTCTATACCATCAATCTTTAGTGATAAGTCCTCCCCCTGTTGTTGCAGTTGCCGCCAGAGCGGTCCTGAGCGAAACCAGTCTGCGAGATCATTGAGCGGATGTGCCCACGAGGCACAGCGGTAAGCCACGCCATCAATCAGCTCGTCATAGGCGCGCACCCAAGGGTTGGTCCAGAGCCAGGCTACCGGCGCACTCCGCTTGATTGCGGCTTTCCAACCTGTGCCGACTGCACCGTTAATGGATTGAACAATAACCACTTCAGAAATGACAGCGCCATGGGCTTCAAGGTTCGCACGAATGGCTCCAAACAAAAGAAAATAGAACTTATCCCGGACTGATTGGAACGACAACAAAGAACGGGCGACTCCTCTCAAGGGGTTTTTACGCATACCCGAAAAAGACTGAGGCCTTAGACCGGGTTCCTGTGGGTACCTCGATAACAGCAGGCTCATCTTCTTCAACATGACCGACACCTTATTCATCACGATCCGAATCCTCCAGCTCAACACCGGCAAACAGGTGAGCCTCAACAGTAAGTTTTTTGTCAATACAGCCTTACTGTTTGTCCAAATAGACATCCAACATGAAAAGGCGCAACATCAGATGGAGAGAGACTGAAGCAGAATGTCTGGTATTTCACCCCTTCAGCAATGCCAATTCCGTCCATTCCACATCGAGATGAAGAAAACCAATTGGGTTTTGAGTACGAGTACGCTGCGGCAATGAGTTGTGGGTTCGGGCCATCGCAACGAATTCGAACTCGGGTTCGCCCCCCCTCCCCGCAAATGGTCGCAAACCTTTGCATGCGCTCCAAATCCTAATCGTAATCGAAGGACACCTAGGCCGCGCAGTAGATGCTGTCGCGTGCTGAGCGGTTTTGCCGGCATTTCAGAAAGTTCTGCGGCGCGGGCTCGACCAGCAGGCCACGCCAGTTGCGGTATTTCTCGAAATACAGACTGTTGGACTGGGTCACCCCGTCATTAGCGCCGAGCTCAACAAAATAACTGTTGTCATAGTCGACGTATTTTTCCAGCTTGTAATCGAGCTGATTCAGGCTGAAATATTTTCCTCGCAGCAAACGTTTGGCGAGTGACTTGATTACGTTCACCATTACCTGAGAACCCTCATGACCATGAATGCCTCAGCGGCATCAACCCCCACGCAGTATCCACGGTGCTTCGCCAGGCTCCGCATGTGCTCCATGCTGCGTGAATGGGGTGGCGCACGCATCTCCAACGCGTAGGCTTCCAGCGCCCGCATTTTGGTTTCCATGTGGGCACTGATGTCGACAAACAGATTAGGAAGGAAGGGGGCCAGCCCCGTACTGCTCCATTCGGTACTGGACATCACCTCAAAGGCAAGTATTTCCCGGACAGTGCTGTTTGGGAGAGGTCGGCAAGCCGTCATGACTGCTTGGTGGACCAGCCGGTGATCGACATTCAGGTCCCCGCAATGATGCGTATAGATGATTTCCGGCGCGAGCTTGCCGATTAGCGCCTCCAGCGGCTGGATGATATCCAGCAGAGGCAGGCTGTCGAGCCGGTTGTCCGGCAAGTCCAGAAACGCCATGGTGCTGATGCCGAGGATGTTTCGCGCGTTCTCTGTCGCCCGCTGGCGGTGCACCAAATCCTCTTGTCCAGCGCCGCCCCTTGACGTAACCCCGTCGGCCACAAAGACGACATGAACTTTGTCGCCCGCGGCAACGTGCTTGGCAATGGTTCCGCCGCAGCCGAGGGCCTCGTCGTCTGCATGCGCGGCCACTATGAGGATCGCCTTACTCATCAAACTGATCCCAACTCGTTGGAGTACCCCTAGCGATATCTCTCTTGACTCGCTTGCCCAGTACTTGGTCTATTTCTGACGGCTTTAGGCCAAATCCCGGTCTAATGCTCCGGATGTGGTGGGGCGTGACTCGCTCCCCCGCCTTAATGCCATTCACAAAAAACAGCGATCTCGCAAAGATCTTGTTTGCCTTTGCCTTTTCGGTCACAGAGTAGTCGATCTTTCCCAGCAGTCTTTCTGTATTTCTGACGAGGTCTACCAATTCGGTCAGCTCGCCAGGCTCGATTGAAAAGGAGGCATCCGGCCCTCCAAGAGCCCTGTCTAGGGTAAAGTGTTTTTCAATGAAACAGCCTCCCAGAGTCACAGAGGCTAGTGATACTTCGTGTCCAAGAGTGTGATCCGAAACCCCTACCATGACGCCAAACTCCTTTTGCATATGCGCCATAGTCAGCAAGTTGATTTCCTCCAATGGAGCGGGATAAGCGGAAGTACATTTTAACAATAGGACATTCTCGTTGCCGACACTTCTACAGGCATGAACCGCAGCCTTGATATCGTCATACTCAGCCATACCAGTCGATATCACCATCGGCTTCCCAAATGAGGCCACATGGCGAATCAGGGGCGTGTCAAATATTTCGAAAGACGCGATTTTGTACATCGGCGGGTCAAATTGACGCAAAAAATCTGCGGCACTAATGTCATATGGCGTAGAAAAACAAATCAGGCCTTTATGACTACAACGTTCAAATATTGGCGCATGCCATTCGTATGGAAACGGGGTCTCGCTGTAAAGATCGATCAGCTTTTTTCCATCCCACGGCGTCCCACTGTTGATGACAAAATATTCATTATCACAATCAATTGTCATCGCTTCAGGGGTAAGAGTCTGAATCTTGAAGCCATCAGCTCCAGCTGCGGCCGCTTGATCAACGAGCTCTAACGCCTTGTCTAAACTATGCAAGTGATTAGCTGACATTTCAGCAACGATGAAAACAGGCGCTCCAGCACCCATTCTTTTGCCTTGTATTTCTATCATTTCAACCTCTCAAATCAGGTGTAGACCTTACAAAGTCAAACAACCACTCTACCCCACAGTAAAACAGCGCATCCAAGTACCCCATATATGGAACAAACGGTCTACCCCCTTGGTCATATATCGGGTGATGAAACTCATGAAACCTAACCTCTATCCCAGACCCCAGGAACCCCTCCGAAACGCCATAATTGCGCCCGTTTGGTCCAGACACGTAGCAATCAGCGTTGACACGTTGACTAAGCAGGCGAAGAACTTCGACCCCCCCCCTCGCGGTCTCTTCTGGCGTGAGCACATTGCTGGCGAGTACAAAGCAAGGCTCAAATGACAACAGCTGGCATGTGTTTTTCAACAATTCGATTAAAACATTTGCATAACGGTTTGAAACCTCATCTATCTTATATACACGATCAAGCAATTCCTCATTAAAGTAAGGCGCCTTACCATAATGCTGCGATATCCTATCCTTGTGCTCATCCATCCAAGTACGGCCGTTTATTTCCGCGTTTACGATTAAAGACCGACTCGACGAGGCAACCGGAATTGTCAACCAAGCTGGCAAAGGCAATAATAGTTTATTGCGATTCTCCCATCCTCTGGCTTGCCGCTGCACAACGTCCAAGACCACGAACTTATCAGCAAAATATAATCTCTGGAGATAGTTCAGCGCTGGAAGATATCTCGGTTGAGAAATAACCACGTTCAACGACACCACTCCTTCAGACTACTCGCTTCCGTAATCTTTTTCAGATCGTCAGCAGCTAGCGGACCAAAATAGGTTCCGCTTTGGGGACTCAGATCAAAGGCAGGAACTTCCCCCCGCCCAAGACCATCGCACAAATCTTTCGCAAGGAACTCCAACGCCGTCAGCAACCGAGAATAGTTTTGAGGGTAGTCGCTTGCGTAATCTATAGAGAACTCGATTCTGCTGACGAATCGTCCAGCATCGATTCTTTCGTCCGTAATTTGATGCACGCTTAATGACATAGATTTGAATCCATTGAGAATTGCATTTGGCAACGGATGACGCCCTCGATTCGTATAGATGCAGCCTGGATGGAAATTGAAGAGCGATTTGAACCAATCGATGTGTCTCTTCTTGAATAACAGCCCAAAACTTGCTACTACGCCAACCGGCCTCAATGCTGGATCAAGCACCCCATCCAGTTCATCAAGTCCATTTATTTCTATCCACCTGATATTGTTGGCTTTACAGAAGTCCTTGGTTTTTCCCTCATTGCGCCTCGCTTCAAGCACCACCAATTCAACTCGCATCGAGCAGGTAAATGTCTTTAGCACCGGAAGGTACGAACCGAAAAATACTATCGGATTAATTTCCATGTAGACCTCGTTTGCACCCGTTAACTCACTTTCTCGCCCCATTTTTTAATTGAAATCTTGTACCGCACGCCAGCCATTTCAAAATACGCGGGGTACTGATCATTGTCCACAACCCTAAGCAGATTGAACTGCTCGGCCAGGGTCTTGGATGGGTCCAGCCTACTGTCTGTCGGCCTGCGGCGTGCATAGACACTTCCCGCCCCTGTCTGCGGGCGCGCCCTGTCGACGATCGCTGGGTATGCCTTCACCCATTGCATACACAAATCTAGCGTGGCCTGGGCCTGGAGCAACCTCCACTCAGGATTGAGCTCGGTTCCATTGAGCGTAATCCACTCCTGAAGGTAGATAGGGCCGGCGTCAACGGCATCGACAGCCTCGATCAGCGTCACGGGAATGCGGTTTTTCCCCTCCAGAATCTGCCACGTCATGGGCGCCCAGCCCCGGCCATCAGGAAGCTCGCTCTCATGAACTACCAGCGTGTGCCTGTACTGCTTGCGAACCTCTGCCGAAACGATGCGACTGAAACTCAGGCAGAAGCAGAAGTCGGCGGGAAGAGCTTGTTCTACCCTGTGCGCAATCCGGACCGTGTGCCCGGCCAACACCCACTCTTCTGCCAGCTCATCGACGTAGGGGGAAATCCAGGAGCCTGCATCCGTCAGCACCTGGATCACGTACCGCACGCCGTCGCTCTTTTGCAGGCCGGCATGAACGAGACGGGACTTCAACCCCTCCCGCGCCGCCAGCCAGGCACTGCGCAACAAGCCCAGCCTGACCACATCCCGACGGGCGTCTCCATCCTGGAAAGACTGCCGAAATCTACCTTCAATGGAAAAACCAAATTTTCGGTACGGATCGACCTGAAGACACCCGTCCTCCATCAGGTCCCAGGTCACCCTCTGCACGTCAGATTCGGAAAATGCCAAGTCCAATCCTTCAAACATCATGCGCCTCAGCGTAGTACGCGTAACGTCTCCCGCCACCACCCAGCCGACCTGTACTTCATGACTCCCAGCATGCTGTCGACCCAGGAAGATGGCTCCTTGCACTCCACCGATCTCATCTTCATAAAGATAGATTCGGGTATTTGCATCCCTTGCATCCAGCTGAAGCCAGGCATCGATTTCACGGCCGCCAATGACCTGCCGATGCAACAAGGCGCCGCCCCGACAAGACGTACTGCACCAGGCGAGAACGAGCGGTATCTGCGTCGGATTCAAGGGATTGAAGGCCATCATCTATCCTGTGTTTAGCCCAGCACAAAGTCGCACACGCGTTCCGCCCCTGTCCCTGGCACCAGATCCTGACACCTCCGGCTCATTTGCCTCAGTCTCTCCGGATCCTGGAGACATCGACCGATGGCATCGGCAATGATTTGAGCACTGACCTGCGTGCTTTCCCCGAGAAAATCGATATAGCCTGCCGCCTGCATTGCAACGTTAGTCGCCGTCTGGTTGGCAGCAATGCTGATGACAACGGCCGGCAAACCAAGACACATACGCTCCCAGCTCGTAGACCCGCCGGCGCTGATCATCAGGTCTGCCCGGGCCATCCATCCCGCCAGAGAGGGCAGGCCGCTGTACACATGTATCGCGGGTCGCGCAGCCGCCTTATGGGTTATGCCTTGCGGGTCCGGGTGATTGACGCCAACCACCACATCTACAAGCAAATGCGCCAGTCTGGGTTGCGCGAGTGCATCCATGACCTTACCCGTTTCATTTGTCAGATCGCTGCCCCCCATGAACACGAGCACTCGCCCGACCTCACCATCGCGCGGGGGCATGTGGGCACGGAGCGTTGCATATTCTGGCTTCAACAACGCATATCGCGGGCCCAGCATGGTGACGCAGTGATCCGGGATCATCCCCTGGTAGCGGCGAGACATATCATCGCCAAACCAGTTCTGGTCCAACAAGAAATCGCATTCATGCCTGCGGTCAGCCAGATCGTCGATGACCACCATCCGGCGCACATGTGGCCGGAGAACCTCTTCCCAACGGATGTCGATTGCGTAGTGATCAATCACCAGCATATCCGGCTTGATAGCCGACATCGCACGTAGCGTCTGCTCAGCGTCGCTGCGCCAATCGCAACCCAGCCAGCCAGCATGCGCAGACTGAGAGCCGCCCGCTGCAGGTGCTGGCTGTAAGGGTGCCGGACCAGCCGGCAACTCCATCACGTCGTAACCTCGCTGCCGTATCGCGGTAATCATGTTGCCAGGGTGCATGCGACAAACGAAATATGACTCTAGCCCCCTGGCTCGAAGTTCGCCAGCCAGGGCAAGACAGCGGACCACATGCCCGGTCCCAATTTGCCGGGAAGCATCTGTCCGAAAAACGACCTTCACATCAGCCTCGCCTCGCTCTGCATGGCTTTGAACAACCACTCGGCGCGCAGCCAGTCTTCAGGCGTGTCGATATCCTGCACACGATGGCGCGGCAATCGAACAGGAATAGAAGATGGCGTAAAGAAGGCTGGGTCTTCCAACCAGGCTTTCGACTTTCCCCAATAAAACTGACCCGCATCGTGCCACGCCTCTTCCAGGTCTTGCGAGCGAGTACTGAAATGTCCGGGATAAAACATTTCAACGCGCCCCAGCTCTGTGATACGGATAGCCCGCTGAATAGGGAACGGGTAACTGGTGACCGAGAACGCATAGCTACAGACGTTGGCTAGCAGCAAGTCCAACCCCCGGCGCAAATCATCGCCTTGGACAAATGGCGCAGTGGCGTATATGCAGCAAACCTGTGACGGTTGCCTGCCCACCTGCTGAAACCACTCAACAGCATGACGTACGACGGGAATTGTCCCTGTGTGGTCATCGGCGAGCGCCGCAGGCCGCATAAACGGCACGCCCGCCCCCCACTGCCTGGCGACATCCGCAATCTCGGCGTCATCGGTGGACACGATCACCTCGTCGAAGCATCCGCTCTGCAAAGCCGCCTCAATCGACCACGCAATCATGGGCTTGCCACAAAAGGGCTTGATGTTCTTGCGCGGAATACGCTTGCTGCCGCCGCGCGCGGGTATGACGGCCAGCCTCATGACGCGGCATCCTTATGGGCAAACTCGCCGATCAGCGCCGCTACGCGGCAAATGTCGTCAGTCGTGTGGCCAGCGGATATGGGCAAGCTAAGCTCCGTGGCATGCAGTTCCTCGGCAACGGGATAGGCGCCTGCCAGGATCCCCCGCATGGCTTCCTGCCGGTGCGGAGGGAGGGGATAGTGGATCTCCGTCTTGACGCCATGGTCCAGCAGATGCTGGCGCAGGGCGTCGCGGCGCCGATGACGGATGCCGTAGATGTGAAACACATCGTATTCATCGGGCCGCCGCACCGGCTTTGCCACCCATGCCGGCAGATTCGCAAAATAGACCTCGGCCAATGCCCGTTTGTGCGCAGTCATTTCATCAAGATGGCGCAGCTTGACGCGCAGCAGCGCGGCCTGCAACTCGTCCAGGCGGGAGTTCACGCCGACATAGCGGTTTACATACTTCTGCTTGGAGCCGTAGTTGCGTGTGTGGCGCAGTCGGTCGGCCAAGGCATCGTCATTGGTGACGATGGCGCCCGCATCGCCCATGGCGCCCAGGTTTTTTGTCGGGTAGAAGCTGAAGCAGCCGGCATCGCCAAAAGTGCCCGTCATCTGCGTCCCCAGGCGGGCGCCGTGCGACTGGGCACAATCCTCCACCACCTTCAGGCCGTGCTCGCGCGCAAAGGCGCCGATGGCGTCCATTCGGCAGGTCTTGCCAAGCAGGTGGGTGACGCAGATGGCGCGTGAGTTGCCGCTCAGGGCCTGCGGCAGGCGGGCCGGATCCATGTTGAAGGTGGCCAGCTCGGGCTCCACCAATACCGGTTTGTGCCCGGCACGCACGATGGCGAGGATGGTGGCGATGTAGGTGTTGGAGGCCACCAGGATGTCGCTGCCGCGCGGCAGGTCCAGCGCCTCGATGGACAGAATGAGCGCGTCCAGCCCGTTGGCCACCCCTATGCAATGCTTGGCACCGACATAGCTGGCGAATTCAGCCTCGAAAGCGCTGACCTCCTGGCCCAACACGTACCAGCCGCTGCGGATAACGCGCGCAGCCGCCGCTTCCAGCTCCGCCATATAGGCCTGGTTGGAACGCGCCAGGCTTTCGTATTCGATGATCTGCGGCTCAGGCATAGGGTTCGTCGATGTATTCACTGCGGTCGTAGGGATGCGAGGACATGACCAGCAGGACTGCCCCCGGACCGAAGGTCATAGTGTGCCAGTCCTTGGGCTCCACCAGCAGGCACTGCCCGGGGTGGGCCAGCACCACGTTGTCAGTAGCAACGCCGTCGTTCATGTAGACGGTGACGGTTCCGCTCACCGCCACCAGGGCCTGACGGGTGTGCCGATGCCGGTGCCCGCCACGGGTCTGCCCATCGGCACCATAGATCCAGTAGCTGCGCACGACGGCAAAGGGCAGCGCCCCCTCGAGCACCGTGAGCGAGCCGCGCGGATCGGTGTGGGTGGGCAGTTTCAGGACTGGAAAATGCGACATGGTTTCGCTTTCATGCCCGACGGCCTATGCCTTCGTAGTGAAAGCCCGCCTCCCGCACTTCGGCCGGCTCATAGAGATTGCGTCCGTCAAAAATGACCGGCTCAAGCAAGGTCGCTTTCATGGCGGCGAAGTCGGGGCTGCGGTAGGCCTTCCATTCGGTGGCGATCACCAGCGCATCGGCGCCCTGCAGCGCCTGCATGGGTTGCTCATGGAAGGTGACCGCCGCAAGTTGCTCGGCAGGCAGGTCGAGCGCCAGGCAGCGCCGGGCCTCGTCCATGGCCACGGGATCATTGGCCTGGACACGGGCACCGCGGCGCACCAGTTCGGCCACGATCGCGCGGCTGGGTGCGGCCCGCATGTCGTCGGTATTGGGCTTGAAGGCCAGGCCCCAGAGCGCAAAAGTGCGCTCCTGCAGGTTCTGCCCGTAACGCGCCAAAATCTTGTCCACCAGCACGTGCTTCTGCCGGTTGTTGACCGACTCCACGGCCTGCAGGATCTCTAGTGCCTGCCCATGCTCGCCCGCGGTGCGCACCAATGCCTGCACGTCCTTGGGAAAACAGCTGCCGCCATAGCCCGTCCCGGCATAAAGGAAACTGTAGCCGATGCGCGGGTCGGAGCCGATGCCCTTGCGCACCTGCTCGATGTCCACGCCCACGCGGTCGGCCAGGTTGGCCAGTTCGTTCATGAAGCTGATGCGCGTGGCCAGCATGGCGTTGGCAGCGTACTTGGTGAACTCGGCGCTGCGCACGTCCATGGTGAAAATGCGGTCGTGGTTGCGCGTGAACGGGTGGTACAGGCGCACCATGAGTTCGCGCGCACGCCGGCCTTCGGGCGTGGCTTCATCGGCGCCGATGACGATGCGGTCGGGCCGCATGAAGTCCTCCACCGCGGCGCCTTCCTTGAGGAACTCGGGGTTGGACACCACAGCGTAGCCAGCCGCCCCGGCCGACAGCTTTCTTGCCGCCAGTTCCTCAGCAATGGCGGCCTGCACCCTGTCGGCGGTGCCCACCGGCACGGTGGATTTATCCACGACCACCTTGAAGTCGTTCATGTAGCGGCCGATGTTGCGGGCGGCCGCCAGCACGTACTGAAGGTCGGCGCTGCCGTCTTCGTCGGGAGGGGTTCCCACGGCGATGAACTGGATGTCACCATGGACCACACTGGATGCAACGTCGGTGGTAAAGGCCAACCGACCAGCTGCACGATTGCGATCGACCAGTTCCTTGAGGCCAGGCTCATGGATAGGAACTCCCCCCGAATTGAGTATGGCAATCTTCGCGGGGTCTAGGTCAAGACATAGCACGTTATTGCCAAGCTCTGCCAGACAGGTACCGGTTACCAATCCTACATAGCCGGTTCCGACAACAGTAATTTTCATTTATTTGACGGATTCAGGTCGGAGCCAAATCAATTAAAAGATCGTCTGATATCCAGATGGAGTCAATAGTCGACGCACCACCAAGTCCTGCTGTTCCGACGTCAGACCTGGATAAATGGGCAACGTAATTGCTTCCGCATAGTAGCGCTCTGCCTGCGGAAAGTTTTCCGGCTTAAAACCCATGCGCTCGTAATATGGCTGCCGGTAAACCGGAATGTAATGAAGATTCACACCAATGCCATCAGCACGCATTCGCTCGAAAACTTCCCTATGACTGGTTTTAAGGACGCCACTAGGTAGTCTCACAATATACAAATGCAAAGCCGAATAAACGTTTGGGTACTGAAAGGGTCGGACAATTGCTGTATCCCTCAACAATTCGTCATATCGCTGCGCAATTGCCTTTCTCTGAATGACAAATTGATCGAGCCTTTGCATTTGACTTAGACCGAGCGCAGCCTGAATATCGGTCATACGGTAGTTGAAACCAAGCTCAATTTGCTCGTAATACCAAGAACCATCAGGTGGGCGGGTCATCTCGGATGGGTAGCGCGTAATGCCATGACTACGCAAACGAGCCATTCGTTTTACCAATTCTGGATCATTGGTTACGGCCATCCCCCCTTCACCGGTGGTAATTATCTTGACGGGATGGAAACTGAAAACGGTAATGTCACTGAAACGACAACTACCAATCTTCGCCCCTTGGTAACTCCCCCCGATGGCATGAGACGCGTCTTCAATGGTTCGGAACCCGTATTTAACGGACAATGCGTGAATCTCAGCCATTTCACATGACTGTCCAGACAAATGCACTGGAATAACAACCTTGGGCAATCGCCCATTGTTCTGTGCATGCTCAAGCTTTTCAGCCAAGCTGGAAACACACATGTTGTAAGTGGACGGATCGATGTCAACAAAATCAACTTCAGCGCCACAGTACAAAGCGCAATTGGCACTGGCGACAAACGTGATGGGCGATGTCCAAACAAGGTCGCCAGCCCCCACACCCAACGCAAGGCACGCTACATGAAGCGCACTAGTTGCACTATTGACAGCGACTGCATAATTGGCACCACAGTAGCTCGCAACAGCCCGCTCAAATTCAGGCACGCAAGGCCCTTGGGTAAGAAAATCTGAACGCAGAACCTCAACCACTGCATTGATGTCCTCGTCAGAAATTGACTGCTTACCGTATGGAATCATGTGAATAAAAACAAGATCGGACGCAACTGTTTCCGAGAGAGGTGCTGGAGAACGCACAAAACTCTACTCACGCGCCCAGAATTTGTTGCATGCAGCGCCCAGAACTTTCAATGCACAGTGAATAGAGGGTTGGAATCGCATTCTGCCACACCCATGTTGGCAAACGCCCCCAGCAGCCCACCAAAGCAAAACGCCCATCACATCGGACGGGCGTTTTGTTTTTGGAGCGGGATAAGAGGCTCGAACTCTCGACCTATACCTTGGCAAGGTATCGCTCTACCAACTGAGCTAATCCCGCATTGAACTGGTGGCCTGGGGCGGAATCGAACCACCGACACAAGGATTTTCAATCCTCTGCTCTACCGACTGAGCTACCGGGCCAGAGCCTCGCAGTATAACACAGAAATCCAAACCTTCTCAAACAGTCCTAGTCAAGCTGGCTTTTTGCCGCGCGTGAGATCAACTCCAAGTTGCTTGAGCTTTCGATACAGGTGAGTCCGTTCAAGACCAGTCTTCTCAGCGACCCTGGTCATGGAGCCATTTTCCTTACCCAGATGGAATTCGAAGTAGGCCTTCTCAAATTCGTCGCGCGCCTCCCGCAATGGCTTATCCAATGAAAAAGTTTGTTCGGCCACTTGCACCACCGGTGACACCGCAACCACATCGGCGCCTCGGTCTTCTTGGTGCACCCGTATCGGCGACGTACTAGGCGCTCCCTTGGCAGTGGCATTGCGGGTCAGCCCTTGCTCCACCGCCTTGAGCAATTTTTGCAGGGTGATGGGCTTTTCCAGGAATGACAACGCACCGATTTTGGTAGCTTCGACTGCTGTATCGATGGTGGCATGTCCGCTCATCATGATCACCGGCATCGTGAGCGCCCCGGCCATTGCCCATTCCTTGAGCAAGGTGATGCCATCGGTATCGGGCATCCAGATATCCAGCAAGACCAGGTCGGGCTGCTCCTTGGCGCGGAAGGCCCGGGCTTGCGCGGCGTTTTCGGCCAACTCGACGTTATGACCCTCGTCATTGAGGATCTCCCACAGCAAGTCCCGAATGCCGTGCTCGTCGTCCACTACCAAGATGTTTGCCATGTTCTGATGATGTCCCTAGATCGCCGCCGTTGCGGTCGCGGCTTCAAATGATAACGATACTTGTGCACCGACTACCTTGTCTCCGATCAGGCGGTTTCCAATCTCAATGCGCGCCCGATGCTCGTCGGCAATCTTTTTGACCACTGCCAAGCCCAGTCCGGTTCCCTTTTGCTTGGTAGTGACATAGGGCTCAAATGCCCGTTGCAGTACGGCCTCTGTAAATCCAGGACCGTTGTCCTGAATAGTTAAGCGTACACGCGACGCACTGGAGACCCACTGAGTGATGATCTTGACGCGACCTGTCAATGGTGTGCTCGCTGTCTCCTGCGCCTCCAATCCGTTTTGGATCAGGTTATGCAGCACTTGCCTGAGTTGTTGGGAGTCTGCCGCAATCGTTGGACAACGTTCGTCTAGCTCCAAGTCTATGCGTTCGGCCGTTCCAATTTCGTACAAGGTGATGACAGACGTCACCAGGGCGTTGAGGTCCGCCGGTTTCAATTCGGCACGAGGCAGCCGGGCAAAATCTCGGAATTCATTCACGAGACGCTTCATCGCGTCGACCTGTTCAACAATGACCCGCACGGACTTGGACAGCAAGGCCTGGTCCGAACCTTCCAATCGCGCAGACAAGCGATGTTCCAGACGTTCGGCTGACAGCTGGATCGGTGTGAGCGGGTTCTTGATTTCGTGGGCCAAGCGCCGCGCCACTTCACCCCAGGCCTGGGCGCGCTGAGCGGACACCACCTCGGTAATGTCGTCCAGAACCAAAAGCCACTGACCACTGGGCAACAGGGCGCCGCGGGCAATCATGGTACGGGTGCGAGAGAACGGGTTGCCGTCCACTTCCTTTCCATCCTGACCAAAGTCCACCGTCTGTTGCCAATAGGATTGTGCGTGGGGCGAGGCCTCAAGCAGATGCGAGAACTGCTGTCGAACCACCGGGACAAGCGGTGCACCTGACTGCAGCGCAAAGAAGTTGGCCCCAACCAAGGCTGCAACGGAAGTACCCAGCATGGCCTGAGCACCCGGGTTCGCGATGACGATTCCCCCATCGGCTTGAAGCACCAACACACCCGTAGTGAGGTTATCCAATACAGTCTGCAGTTGCGCCCGCGCCGTTTCGGCTTCGGCTAGGCTGTGCTGTGCCGTCATACGGGCATCCGCTAGCTGTTCGGTCATATCCGCGAATGCCCGCGTCAGTCCCCCGAGCTCATCACGCCCTTGCCAGATCAGCTTGGGTGTCAGGTCGCCGGCAGCAACCTGCTCCACGCCTTCGGCCAGCAGCAGAAGTGGTTGCGCTATCTGGTTTCCCAACGTCAATGCCAACAGCAGTGCGCCAAACACCGCGAGGAACAATCCCAGCGTAAGCGTTCCGATATACATGCGCTTGAGTCCGGCTTGCGACAGTGCGCGCTCCTGGTACTCGCGGGAGACGTTTTCGACCGCCATGGCATTGGACACCAAGGAAGTGGGCAGGGCATGGGCTACCAACAGATAGCGCGGCTCGGTGTTTAGGCCCAGGCCCAGGCCCTCCACCAGCGCCAACACCTTGACCTGGGCTGCAATGCCCGAGGCTGTTGCGCGCTCATCCAGGCCTTCGAACCAGACTGTGCTGCGATCCAGTTTGGCTAGTCGCACCTGGGTCGCGCTGGGCCCTTCCGGTGCAAGGCGTAGCTGTACGTTTCCGGCACTGGCCAGCAGATGTCCTGACGCGGTCCACAGGGTAACTTCATCCGCCCCCAACAGTTCCGCAATACGGCCCAGTTGCAACTCACTGGCGCCCGCGTTTACCAATCCCAACTGGTCGGCCGCATTGCGGGTCTTGCGCATGAGGTCTGCGCCGATGGCATCGAGCGACACCCGACCTAGGCTCAGCCCTGCATCGAGTGCGGATTGCACCCGCGCATCAAACCACGATTCGATCGACCGGGAGACAAACTGATAGGAAACACCGTAGATCAGCAGGCCTGGGGCAAAGCCTACCAACCCAAAGGTCACCGCCAACTTGAGCAGCAACTGGCTTCCAAACCGACGTTGGCGTATTCGTTGGTAGAGCTTCCACCCGACCCAGCAAACGGCCAACAGAATGGCGCTGGCCACTGCCACGTTGGCCACGAACAGCCGCGCGTAGTTCCGTTCAAAGAGTTCCCTGTCACTGGTGGCCTGAGCCAGCAGGTAGAGCAATGCCAAACCCACCAGCAGCATCGCTCCGGAGCCCGCAGCAACAAATCGGCTCAAGGCCCGTGAGCTCGGTCTGAATTCCCTGGGGATGGGGAACGGCTTCATTTCGAACTACCGGCAGGCAACGCCGCGGTGGCAGTGAGAGTGACGTTCCAGTCGGACTGCCCGAGGGTACC
This sequence comes from Curvibacter sp. APW13, assembly GCF_032337135.1. Taxonomy (NCBI): domain Bacteria; kingdom Pseudomonadati; phylum Pseudomonadota; class Betaproteobacteria; order Burkholderiales; family Comamonadaceae; genus Curvibacter; species Curvibacter sp. APW13. The sequence continues at coordinate 106,194 of NZ_JAVXZZ010000007.1, forward strand.
AATCTGCAAAGGTACGGCCAGCTGGTTCACGTCAAGGCGGTAACGGAATTCCACCCGATGAGAAACCGTCGGATCGAGCTGCGCTGCCTCGGCAATACGCCAGCGGGCAATGCGCTTGATGGCATTCATCGCTTCGGTCAATGATTCGTAGCTTTGGCTCATCGACAGACTTGCCCCCTCCCCCTGTGGCCCAAGGACCACAACGCGCCATCGACGCGACAGCGGTTGGTAGCCCAACCGGTAGCTGCGCTGGGCAAGTGAGACGCGCTTGTCGAACCAGTACCAGCGCTCGCGATAGACCTCCGCCTCGGCCGTGAACGTCAGCGGAATTCCTTTGGCAAGTACATCTTCGATGGTGGCTGGTAGGTCAAACTGCAATTGGGCAGACAATACGACCTCATCATCCAGCCGCTCGATACGCAGCTGCTGTATCTCGCCCGTGGCCTGTCCCCACGCCTGGGAACACAGAGAACCCCAAAGCAACAGCCCGATTCCGAGCCATGCCTCAGGCAGCAACCTTTTCAAAAAGTGCGTAAAAAAATCCGTCATGGTCGTTACCGACATTGTGGGCGACTGCTGCGGTTTGCAGGGCATTTGTGGGGAGCAAATGGCCAGGTGATGGCAACAATTGTGCGTCCTTGTTGTGTGCAAGAAACGCTGCTTGCTGTGCACGCCCTTCCGAAGCGAATATGGAACAGGTGCAGAACAACAAACGCCCGCCAGGTCGCACGAGCGGCCACATGCATTCCAGCATGAGCCTTTGCGTCTGCGCCAGGGCCTCAATATCGCTTTCCCTTCTTTGCCAACGCACGTCAGGATGGCGTCGCACGATGCCGGAAGCAGTGCATGGCGCATCGAGCAGAACGAGATCGAAGGGCTGACCATCCCACCAAGCTGCCAGATCAGTAAGACTGGCACAGTGCACCTGAGCCTGCAGGCCGAGGCGCTGCAAATTCTCACCAATGCGCTCAGCCCGCACCGGATCCACTTCGACCGCATGTACCTGGGCATCGCTCAATTCGAGCAAATGTCCCGTCTTGCCGCCGGGAGCCGCGCAGGCGTCCAGGATGCGGGTCGCAGCTGTGCTGGCATATCCCTTCAGCAACAATTCGGCGGCTTGCTGCGCACCTGCATCCTGCACGGAGACATGGCCAGAGACAAAGTCAGGTAGTCGGCCGACCGGTACTGGCTGCTCCAGCACGACCGCCTGCCCACCTTGCCATTTCGCGGCAAACCCCTGCCCAACCAGGCGCTCCACGTAGAGCTCAGGATTAGTTTGGCGCCGATTGACCCGCAGGGTCATAGGGGCCGCTTGATTCGAAGCCTGCAGGACTTGTTCCCATTGTTCAGGGTGGTCACTCTGAACTCGGCGAATCCACCACGCCGGAAAGTTCCAGCGCGCTTCGGGGACATCTCGTACGCTAGCCTCCAGCGCCTGACGTTCACGCAAAAACCGGCGCAAACAGGCGTTGACGAATGCTGCTTGGCGCGACTCCTTGCGACAGCGCTTCACCGCCTCCACCAGTTGGTCCACCAATGTGAATTCATCGTACAACGACGCATTCGCTGGTGCCAGCAGGGCCAGCCCGCACCACAATGCCGCTTGCACCCAGATCTTCGGTGGCTTGGCGGCCAGACGCACGGCCACATGGCGCGCATAGCCCATTTGGCGCCAGACCGCAAAGGTCAGCGCCTGCGCCGCAGGGCGCAATTGCGCATTGACCGAATTCAAGGACGTCGCTGCCGATTGCCCCTGTTCCACCTGAGCCAATACGTCAATCGTTGCTTGAAGCTGCTGCCACAAGGGCGGTGTCGCCATGGTCTTCACAGACGCTCCCAGGTTCGCATGCCGACGCTGCGGGCCAGCACACTGGCCGGCATTTGCAGCAAGGCCTCGTTGAGTTCCGAGACATGAACGTTGTAGCGCGTGCGCCGCGCCGCAATGTCTGCCACCAGCGAATCCCATGCGGTCATCAGCTCCTGCGGCAGCACCGCTCCCGCAAGGTCCTCCGGCTGCTGCCGCAATTGGGCCATCCTGTGTTCGACTCGGTCAATGGCTACGCCTAGCCCGGGCGGCACCCCCTCCCGCTTCGGGTCGCGCCCCCACAGCTCCGCCATTTCCGACACGTGTCGCATGTCAGCCCAGACGGAGGCAGCAGTGCTGTCGTCCAGACTGCCAGCAATATCACGGCACCGCAACAGGTACTTGCGCAGTGAACTGCGGGCCTGTTCTGCACCATGGCGCAGCCGCAGCAGTCGGCTGTAGGCACCCACGGCCCAAGCCGCCACTACAGCCAGTCCGACCCAAACCCAGAGCGAAAGATTGACCGCCATGCGAAAAAACTCAAAAAAAACGCCACAGCCCAGTTGAAACGGGCGTGTGGCGCTTCTATTTCAGGAGCAACGCTTACTCAGCGGCTGGCCCCTCTTCGGCGTCTTCCGTGTGGATACCGGCGGCAGCCAGTTCCGCGGCATCGGCCTCGGCGATCGCTCGGCGCTCGGCCTCGTCCATCATTTCACGCGCCTTGCGGGCTTCGTGATAGGCCAGACCTGACCCTGCAGGGATCAGACGACCGACGATGACGTTCTCCTTCAGGCCACGCAGCTCGTCGCGCTTGCCCATGATGGCAGCTTCGGTCAGCACGCGGGTGGTTTCCTGGAACGAGGCTGCCGAGATGAAGCTGTCGGTGGACAGCGACGCCTTGGTAATACCCAGCAGCAGGTTGGTATAGGTTGCGGGAACCTTGCCCTCACCACGCAGCGCATCATTGGTATTGAGCATCTCGGAACGCTCCACCTGCTCGCCAGCAATGTAGCTGGAGTCGCCCGGATTCTCGACCACCACGCGGCGCAGCATCTGGCGAACAATCACTTCGATATGCTTGTCGTTGATCTTCACGCCCTGCAAGCGGTACACGTCCTGCACTTCGTCCACGATGTAGCGGGCCAGCTCTTCGGAGCCCAGCAGGCGCAGGATGTCTTGCGGGTCGGCGGGGCCGTCCACCACCACTTCGCCCTTGTTGACCACCTGGCCTTCGTGCACCAAGATGTTCTTTTCCTTGGGGATCAGCTCTTCCCAGACCTTGCCGTCCGGATCGGTGATCTGCAAGCGCACCTTGCCCTTGGTTTCCTTGCCGAACGAGATCGTGCCGGTGACTTCGGCCAGAACACCCTTGTCCTTAGGAGTACGGGCTTCGAACAGTTCGGCCACGCGGGGCAGACCGCCGGTAATGTCGCGGGTCTTCTGGCCTTCGATCGGGATGCGGGCCAACACTTCGCCGGAGCCCACGTCCTGACCGTCACGCACCTGAACCAGCGCGCCCACGGGGAAGCCGATAGTCACAGAGTGGTCGGTGCCGGGGATCTTGACCTCGTTGCCGTTGGCATCGATCAGCTTCACCTGCGGACGCACCACCTTGGCAGAGCCGCGGCGCTTGGGGTCGATGACGACCAGAGTTGACAAGCCGGTGACTTCGTCCACCTGCTTGGCCACGGTCAGGCCTTCTTCAACGTTCTCGAATTTGATCTGACCGGCGAACTCGGTAATGATGGGGCGTGTCAGCGGATCCCAGTTGGCCAAGATGGTGCCCGACTTGATCTGCTGATCGGCCTTAATGGTCAACACCGCACCGTACGGCACCTTGTGGCGCTCGCGCTCACGACCGTGCTCGTCGTGGATGATGATTTCACCGGAACGGGAAATCACCACCGACTCGCCCTTGCTGTTGGTCACGTAACGCATCGTGGAGTTGAAGCCCACGATACCGTTGGACTTGGCTTCCACGCTGGACGCGATGGCTGCACGCGAAGCCGCACCACCGATGTGGAAGGTACGCATGGTCAGCTGGGTACCGGGTTCACCGATGGACTGAGCGGCGATCACGCCAACCGACTCACCGATGTTCACCAGACCACCGCGGCCGAGGTCGCGGCCATAGCAGCGGGCGCACAGGCCGAAGCGGGTTTCGCAGGTCAGCGCAGTGCGCACCTTGACCTCGTCCACACCGGCAGCTTCCAGCTCTTCGATGGTGTCTTCGTCCAGGATCTGGCCAGGCTTGACCAGCACGGCGCGGGTCTCAGGGTGCACCACTTCGTCAGCAGTAGTGCGGCCCAGCACGCGGTCACGCAGCGATTCAATGACTTCACCGCCTTCGACGATGGCGCGCATCAGGTAGCCATTGTGGGTACCGCAGTCGTCTTCGGTCACCACCAGATCCTGGGTCACATCCACCAGACGGCGGGTCAGGTAACCGGAGTTCGCAGTCTTCAAAGCGGTGTCGGCCAGACCCTTACGGGCACCGTGGGTGGAGATGAAGTACTCCAGCACGTTCAGACCTTCGCGGAAGTTCGCGGTAATCGGCGTCTCGATGATGGAGCCGTCCGGCTTGGCCATCAGGCCACGCATACCGGCCACCTGACGGATCTGGGCAGCAGAGCCGCGGGCACCGGAGTCGGCCATCATGTAGATGGAGTTGAAGGACTCCTGGTCCACTTCCTTGCCGTTGCGGTCCAGCACCTTCTGCTTGGACAGCTGGGCCATCATCACCTTGGAGACTTCGTCGCCGGCCTTGCCCCAGATGTCCACCACCTTGTTGTAGCGCTCACCGGCAGTCACCAGACCGGAGGTGTACTGCTGGGCGATTTCCTTCACTTCGGCTTCTGCGCGTTCGATGATGCCGCGCTTTTCGGTTGGCACCAGCATGTCGTCGATACAGATGGAGATACCAGCCTTGGTCGCAAGACGGAAGCCATTCTGCAGCAGCTTGTCGGCAAACACCACGGTTTCCTTCAGGCCGCACTTGCGGAAGGACACGTTGATCAGCTTGGAGATTTCCTTCTTCTTCAGCGCCTTGTTCAGGTTGGAGAAGGGCAGTCCCTTAGGCAGGATCTCGGACAGCAGCGCACGGCCCACAGTGGTTTCCCACAGCTTGGTCGAGGCCTCGAATTCCTTGGTTTCCTTGTTCTTGGTGTACTCGGTCAGACGCACGTTGATGCGCGTGTTGAGCTCGACTTCACCGGCATCCAGCGCGCGCTGCACTTCGGCGGTGTCGGAGAACACCAGACCTTCACCCTTGCCGTTGATCTTGTCGCGGGTGGCGTAGTACAGGCCCAGCACCACGTCCTGCGAGGGAACGATGGAGGGTTCGCCGTTGGAGGGGAACAGCACGTTGTTGGACGCCAGCATCAGGGTGCGGGCTTCCATCTGCGCTTCGACCGACAACGGCACGTGAACGGCCATCTGGTCACCGTCGAAGTCGGCGTTGAACGCCGAGCACACGAGCGGGTGCAATTGAATGGCCTTGCCTTCGATCAGGATCGGCTCGAAGGCCTGGATACCCAGGCGGTGCAGCGTAGGTGCACGGTTCAGCAGAACCGGGTGCTCCTTGATGACCTCTTCGAGGATATCCCACACCACCGGGGTGCCGGATTCGACTTCCTTCTTGGCCGCCTTGATGGTGGTGGCAATGCCCATCGCTTCCAGGCGCGCGAAGATGAAGGGCTTGAACAGTTCCAAGGCCATCAGTTTCGGCAGACCGCACTGGTGCAGTTTGAGGGTCGGGCCCACGGTAATCACGGAGCGACCAGAGTAGTCCACGCGCTTACCCAGCAGGTTCTGACGGAATCGACCGCTCTTGCCCTTGATCATGTCGGCCAGGGACTTGAGAGCGCGCTTGTTGGCACCGGTCATGGCCTTGCCACGACGGCCGTTGTCCAGCAGGCTGTCGACGGCTTCCTGCAGCATGCGCTTTTCGTTGCGCGCGATGATCTCGGGGGCCTTGAGTTCCAGCAAACGGCGCAGGCGGCTGTTGCGGTTGATGACGCGCCGGTACAGGTCGTTCAGGTCGGAAGTGGCAAAGCGACCGCCGTCCAGAGGAACCAGCGGACGCAGGTCCGGCGGCAACACGGGCAGCACGTCCAGAATCATCCACTCGGGCTTGATGCCAGACTTCTTGAACGCCTCCAGGAGCTTCAGACGCTTGGTGTTCTTCTTGATCTTAAGCTCGGAACCGCTGGGGTCGTTGCGCAGCTTCTCGATTTCGGTATCGATATCGAGGTTCTGCAGCAGGTCCTTGATGCCTTCCGCACCCATCTTGGCCTGGAACTCATCACCATATTCCTTGAACTTCGCGTCGAAGTCGTCCTCGGACATGATGCTGTACTTCTTCAGCGGAGTCATGCCGGGGTCGGTCACCACATATGCTTCAAAGTACAGAACGCGCTCGATGTCGCGCAGGGTCATGTCCAGCACCAGACCAAGACGGCTCGGCAGGGACTTCAGGAACCAGATGTGCGCGCAGGGAGCGGCCAGGTCAATGTGGCCCATGCGCTCGCGGCGCACCTTGGTCTGGGTCACTTCCACGCCGCACTTTTCGCAGATCACGCCACGGTGCTTCAGGCGCTTGTACTTCCCGCACAGGCACTCGTAGTCCTTGATGGGGCCGAAGATCTTGGCGCAGAACAGACCGTCGCGCTCGGGCTTGAAGGTACGGTAGTTGATGGTTTCCGGCTTCTTCACCTCACCGAAAGACCAGGAACGGATCTTCTCGGGCGAAGCCATGCCGATCTTGATGGCTTCGAAGTGCTCATCCGGCGTGAACTGCTTGAACAGGTCGAGTAGGGATTTCATGTGACTCTTGCCCTTTCAATTAATTACGTTCGAGTTCGATGTCCAGGCCCAAGGAACGGATTTCCTTGACCAGCACATTGAAGGACTCCGGCATGCCGGCTTCGATGGAGTGCTCACCCTTGACGATGTTCTCGTACACCTTGGTACGACCTTGCACGTCGTCGGACTTGACGGTAAGCATTTCCTGCAGGGTGTAGGAAGCACCGTAGGCTTCCAGTGCCCACACTTCCATCTCACCGAAACGCTGACCACCGAACTGGGCTTTACCACCAAGGGGCTGCTGCGTGACCAAGCTGTAGGGACCGGTCGAACGGGCGTGCATCTTGTCGTCCACCAGATGGTGCAGCTTCAGGTAGTGCATGTAGCCGATGGTCGTGGTACGGGCGAACGCATCACCGGTGCGGCCGTCGTAGAGTTGAGCTTGCGTACGCGAGGCGGTCAGGCCCTTGGCCTTGGCCACTTCGTCCGGGTACGCCAGCTGCAGCATGTCGCCGATTTCGGCTTCCGTCGCGCCGTCGAACACCGGCGACGCAAATGGCACGCCATTGGTCAGCTCCTTGGCCATGCTCAGCACTTCGCTGTCGGACAACTGCGCCAGGTCTTCCTTGCGACCGGTGCCGTTGTAGATCTTGTCCATGAAGGATCGGATCTCAGAGGCAGCAGCTTCGCGTTGCAACATGTCGCCGATGCGCTGGCCCAGGCCCTTGCCGGCCCAACCCAGATGCACTTCCAGCACCTGTCCGATGTTCATACGCGAAGGCACGCCCAACGGGTTCAGCACGATGTCGACAGGCGTACCGTCGGCCATGTAGGGCATGTCTTCCACCGGCGTGATCTTGGAGACCACGCCCTTGTTACCGTGGCGGCCGGCCATCTTGTCACCAGGCTGCAGGCGGCGCTTGACAGCGATGTAGACCTTGACCATCTTGAGCACGCCCGCAGGCAGCTCGTCGCCTTGCGTGAGCTTCTTGCGCTTTTCTTCGAAAGCCAAGTCAAAGCTGTGGCGGGTTTGCTCCAAGGCATTCTTGATGCTCTCGAGCTGAGTAGCCACTTCGTCTTCTGCGGGACGGATATCAAACCAATGGAACTTGTCGATGGAAGCCAGGTAAGCGGCGTCGATCTTGGTACCCTTGGCCAGCTTCTGTGGGCCGCCATTGGCCACACGACCGACCAGCAGCTTCTCGATACGGGCGAACGCATCAGCTTCCACAATGCGCAGCTGATCGTTCAGGTCCAAGCGGAAACGCTTGAGCTCGTCGTCGATGATCTGCTGGGCGCGGCGGTCACGCTGGATGCCTTCACGGGTGAAGACCTGAACGTCGATCACGGTACCTTGGGAACCCTGATCCACGCGCAGCGAGGTGTCCTTCACGTCGGAGGCCTTTTCGCCGAAGATGGCGCGCAGCAGCTTCTCTTCGGGTGTCAGCGTGGTTTCACCCTTGGGGGTCACCTTGCCGACCAGCGTGTCCCCTGGTTGCACTTCGGCACCCACATAGATGATGCCGGACTCGTCCAGGCGATTCAGCTGGTGCTCGCTCAGGTTCGGGATGTCGCGGGTAATTTCCTCGGCGCCCAGCTTGGTGTCACGGGCCATCACAACCAGTTCCTCGATGTGGATCGAGGTGTAGCGGTCTTCGGCGACCACGCGCTCGGAAATCAGGATCGAGTCTTCGAAGTTGTAGCCGTTCCAGGGCATGAAGGCCACCAGCATGTTTTGGCCGATGGCGATTTCGCCCAGGTCGGTGGAGGCGCCGTCAGCGATCACGTCACCCTTGACCAGCTTGTCACCCTTCTTGACGATGGGGCGCTGGTGGATATTGGTGTTCTGGTTCGAACGCTGGTACTTGATCAGGTTGTAGATGTCCACACCGACTTCGCCAGCTTGCGCTTCGTTGTCGTTCACGCGCACCACCACACGGGTAGCGTCCACGTAGTCCACCACACCGCCACGGTTTACGGTCACGACGGTTCCGGAGTCCACCGCTGCTACGCGCTCGATGCCGGTACCCACCATGGGCTTCTCGGGGCGCAACACAGGCACAGCCTGACGCGACATGTTCGCACCCATCAAGGCGCGGTTGGCGTCATCGTGCTCGAGGAACGGAACCAGCGAGGCCGCCACCGATACGATCTGCGACGGAGACACGTCCATGTACTGGATGCGGTCCGGGCCCACCAGCACCGATTCACCCGCTTCACGGGCGGAAATCAGTTCGCCGGTCAGACGACCATCCTTGTCCAAAGCCGCATTGGCCTGGGCAATGATGAACTTACCTTCTTCGATCGCCGACAGATAGTCGATTTCTGCCGTGACCTTACCATCCACCACGCGGCGGTAGGGGGTTTCGATGAAGCCGTATTCGTTCAGACGGGCATACAGCGCCAGCGAGTTGATCAGGCCGATGTTCGGACCTTCAGGCGTTTCGATCGGGCATACGCGGCCGTAGTGGGTCACGTGCACGTCGCGCACTTCGAAACCGGCACGTTCGCGGGTCAGACCGCCCGGGCCCAGGGCCGACACGCGGCGCTTGTGGGTGATTTCGGCCAGCGGGTTGGTCTGGTCCATGAACTGGGACAGCTGCGATGCACCGAAGAACTCTTTCAGCGCGGCCGAAATCGGCTTGCTGTTGATCAGGTCGTGCGGCATCAGCGGCTCTTGCTCGGCCTGGCCCAGACGCTCCTTCACGGCCTTCTCGATACGTGCCAGACCGGTGCGGTACTGGTTCTCAGCCAACTCACCCACGCAACGCACACGGCGGTTGCCCAGGTGATCGATGTCGTCGACTTCGCCGCGGCCATTGCGCAGGTCCACCAGGATCTTGACCACCGACAGGATGTCCTCATTGGTCAGCACCATGGGGCCTTCGGCTTCCGAACGACCCAACTTGGCATTGAACTTCATGCGGCCGACGCGCGACAGATCGTAGGTGTCTGCGTTGTAGAACAGGCGCTGGAACAGGGCCTGCACGGCATCTTCGGTCGGGGGTTCGCCAGGGCGCATCATGCGGTAGATGGCCACGCGCGCAGCGAATTCGTCGGCGGTTTCGTCCGTGCGCAGGGTTTGCGAAATGAAGGCCCCTTGGTCCAGGTCGTTGGTGTAGATACACGCGATTTCCTGGATGGCGGCAGCACGCAATTTCTTCAGCAGTGCTTCGGTCAGCTCTTCATTGGCTTTGGCGACGATCTCGCCAGTGTCCGCATCCACGATGTTGCGGGCGATGACGCGACCGAGCAGGAAATCTTCCGGCACGCTGATGTGGGTCGTGCCGGACTGCTCGAGCTCGCGGGTATGGCGGGCAGTGACGCGCTTATCCTTGGCCACAATGACTTTGCCGCTCTTGTCGGTGATGTCAAAACGGGCCACTTCGCCGCGCAGGCGTTCGGCCACGTATTCCATCTGGGCTCCGCTGTCCATGAGACGGAAATTGTCGTTGACGAAGAAGTTCGCCAGGATGGACTCGTTGTTCAGGCCGATGGCCTTGAGCAGGATGGTGACCGGCATCTTGCGGCGGCGGTCGACACGGAAGTACAGCAGATCCTTGGGATCGAACTCGAAGTCAAGCCATGAACCGCGGTAGGGAATGATGCGTGCCGAGAACAGCAGCTTGCCCGAGCTGTGGGTCTTGCCCTTGTCGTGTTCGAAGAACACGCCCGGTGAGCGGTGCAACTGCGACACAATGACGCGCTCTGTGCCGTTGATGATGAAAGAACCCTTGGTGGTCATCAGGGGCACTTCACCCATGTAGACCTCTTGCTCCTTCACTTCCTTGACGACCTTGTTCTGTGCGGTCGAGGATTCGCGGTCGTAGATGATCAATTGAACCTTGGCACGCACAGCGGAGGCATAGGTCAGACCACGGGTCTGGCACTCACGCACATCGAACGCAGGCTTGGCGAGGTTGTACTCCAGGTACTTCATCTCGACGAATCCGTTGTGCGACACGATCGGGAACGCGGCTTCGAAAGCGGCTTGCAGACCTTCGGACGTCCGCTTCTTGGGTGCGACATCCGCTTGCAGGAACGCGGTGTAGGCATCCTTCTGCATCTGGAGCAGGTAGGGAATTTCCAACACGCTGTCGCGCGTGCCAAAGTTTTTACGAATACGCTTGCGTTCAGTGAATGAGTAAGCCATTAGATCTCCGGGCAAAGGCTGAGGAATCCTCGGGGTCCTAGGCGACTGGCGGGCAAAACTTGGTGATTGGCCTCTACCAATCATTGGCGGACGGCCGCACATTGCGCGCGGCCCGAACCAAGGCATCTTCTGCAGTCGGGGTCAGAAGACACGGATGAATGCTCTTGTTGGAACACTCATCGGTGCCGTCTTACAACGGCAAAAGGCTGGGGGCCTTTTAGGGCCTACCCAGCCTTCGGTGCAAAGTCGATTACTTGAGTTCGACCTTGGCGCCAGCTTCTTCCAGCTTCTTCTTGGCTGCATCAGCGTCAGCCTTGGAGATGCCTTCCTTGACGTTCTTGGGAGCGCCGTCCACCAGGTCCTTGGCTTCTTTCAAACCCAGGCCGGTGATTTCACGCACTGCCTTGATGACGGAAACCTTGTTCGCGCCAGCATCGGTCAGCACCACGTTGAACTCGGTCTTCTCTTCAGCAGCGGCAGCACCACCGGCAGCGGCGCCACCAGCAGCGGGAGCAGCCATAGCGGCAGCGCTCACACCAAACTTCTCTTCGATGGCTTTCACCAGGTCGTTGAGTTCCATGACCGACATGCTGTCCAGAGCGGTCAAAAATGCGTCTTTATCAAATGCCATTTTTATTTCCTAACAATATTGGTTTCTAAAAGGGTTGCTGCCACTCAGGCTGCAGCCGCTTCCGCTGCGCCGCCACCTTTTTTCTCGGCCACAGCCGCGAGCACGCGGGCGGTACGGGAAATGGGGGACTGCATCAAGCCCAGCAATTGCGCCAGCAGCACTTCCTTCGAGGGGATGCTTGCCAATTGCTTCACGCCGTTCACGTCCAGGGCCTTGCCGCCGTACGCACCGCCACGGATGACCAGCTTGTCGTTGGTCTTGGCGAAATCGGCCACCACTTTAGCGGCAGCCACTGCGTCTTCGGAAAAGCCGTAGATCAACGGACCGGTCATCTGGTCGGCAACCGACTCAAAACCGCTACCGGCAACAGCACGGCGTGCCAGGGTGTTCTTCAGAACACTCAGGGTCACGCCAGCGCTGCGCGCGGTGTTGCGCAGTTTGGTCATGTCAGCGACCGTGATGCCACGGTATTCCGCCATCACGAGCGTTTGAGCTTTAGCGGCGAGGCTGGTCACTTCGGTAATGACCGCTTCTTTCTCACTGCGATTCAGACTCAAGGTCTACTCCTTCAAAATGCACCCTTGGCTGTTGCCGCAGGTGCGCCACATTGCAGCGACCAACTGTTGTGGAAAAAATCCATTTCAGCGGGATCGCCATCTGCGTTGGCCTGTCATTAAGTGCCTTGCATTGCTGCGCAGCACGCCAACGGTCTTGGATGACCTGCGACAACTTTCGCCACCGCAGCCCACCACACCGCACCGCTTGCGCGATGCGGCAATTTCATCAAGCAGCGATCGACTGAACGTCGACGCGAACGCCCACGCCCATGGTCGAGGACACTGCCACCTTGCGCAGGTACACACCCTTGCTGGAAGCAGGCTTGGCTTTGTTCAGTGCATCGATCAGCGCAGCGAGGTTGCCCTGCAGCTTGTCGGCATCGAACGAACGACGACCGATGGTGCTGTGAACAATACCAGCCTTGTCGACACGGAACTGCACCTGACCTGCCTTGGCGTTCTTCACAGCCGTGGCAACATCGGGGGTCACAGTGCCGACCTTGGGGTTAGGCATCAAACCGCGCGGACCCAGGATCTGACCCAGGGTACCGACGACACGCATGGCGTCAGGGGCAGCAATCACCACGTCAAAAGGCATGTCACCAGCCTTGACTTGGGCGGCCAGATCGTCCATGCCGACCACGTCGGCGCCGGCGGCCTTGGCTTCTTCAGCCTTGGCGCCTTGAGCGAACACAGCCACGCGCTTGGTCTTGCCGGTGCCATTGGGCAGCACGACGGCGCCACGCACCACCTGGTCAGACTTCTTGGCATCCACGCCCAGTTGAACGGCCACATCAATGGACTCGTCAAACTTGGCAGTGGCACATTCCTTGACGATACTCAGGGCATCACCCAGGGCGTACAGCTTGTTGCTGTCGACTTTGCCTTGCAGGGCTTTTTGTTTCTTGGTCAGCTTGGCCATCTCACACGCCCTCCACATTCACACCCATGGAACGAGCCGAACCAGCGATGGTACGCACAGCGGCGTCCAAGTCGGCAGCGGTCATGTCCTTCATCTTGGTCTTGGCGATTTCTTCCAGCTGAGCGCGGGTGATCTTGCCTACCTTGTCCATGTGCGGACGCGAAGAACCCTTGTCCAGCTTGATGGCCTTCTTGATCAGGACCGTAGCAGGCGGGGTCTTGATGACAAAGGTGAAGCTCTTGTCAGCAAATGCAGTGATGACCACCGGCAGAGGCAGTCCGGGCTCAACACCTTGAGTCTGGGCGTTGAACGCCTTGCAGAATTCCATGATGTTCAGACCACGTTGACCCAATGCGGGACCGATCGGTGGGGATGGATTGGCTTTGCCAGCTGGCACTTGCAGCTTGATAAAACCGACGATTTTCTTCGCCATGTTTACTCCTTGTGGGTATTAGCGCTGCCTCACCTGAGGCTCAGCAGCTCCCCTTCATTGCGACTCAAAAATAAAGCTTCGCCACCGAGTCGGAAAGCAGCGAAACAAAAAATCAGGTCTTCTCGATTTGAGAGAACTCAAGCTCAACCGGTGTCGCACGACCGAAGATGGTGACGGAAACGCGCACCTTGTTCTTGTCGTAATTGACCTCTTCCACAGTGCCATTGAAGTCCGCAAAGGGACCTTCCTTGACACGGACATACTCGCCCACCAGAAACTCGATCTTGTGGCGCGGCTTGTCGGTACCCTCCTGCATCTGGTTCACGATCTTCATGACTTCAGATTCAGAAATGGGCGCCGGACGATTCTTGGCACCACCCACAAACCCAGTGACTTTGTTGGTGTGCTTCACCAAGTGCCAGGTTTCGTCGTTCATGACCATTTCCACCAGGACGTAGCCCGGGAAGAACTTGCGCTCTGTGGTGCGCTTTTGGCCATTACGAACTTCCACCACCTCTTCCATGGGGACCATGATGCGACCGAACAGGTGCTGCATCCCCTCGCGGGCGATGCGCTCATGGAGATTGCGCTCGACAGCTTTTTCCATGCCCGAATAGGCATGCACCACATACCAGCGCAGGTCTGGATTGGCATTGGCCGCGGGAGCGGCAGTGTGCTCGACGGTGTCAGTCATTATTTCTTCCATCCCAGCAGCAGGTCATACAACACCCACTCCAGGGTCTTATCGGTCAACCACAGGAAAATTGCCATCAGCAACACAAACCCGAATACGTAGGCCGTGGTCTGGATGGCCTCCTTGCGCGACGGCCAGACCACCTTTTTGACCTCACGCACCGCATCGCGACCAAAGCCAATGAGCGCCTTGCCGGCCTCTGTAGTCAGAAAGACGCCTGCCGCAAACGCCAGACCCAACAGCAAAACCAGCCATTGTACCCAGGCACCCTGGGCACGTAGCAGATAAAAGGCAGCCACTGCAGCAATCGTTGCCACAACGGCTGCCGCCAGTTTTGCCTTGTCTGCGCCAGAAGCGACAGTCTGAACCTGTGTTGTCGACATGTTTGCGATCCGTTTGGTCTTTTCGAATCTTGCGATCCCCAAGACACTGAAGCCCGCTACACCGTAGCGGGCCTTGTTTTCACCTTTCGGTGGCAGGGGCAGTAGGAATCGAACCTACAACCTTCGGTTTTGGAGACCGACGCTCTGCCAATTGAGCTATACCCCTACAAGTTCTTGACAAGCGAAACGGCCTTGCGGCCGTTTCTTTGGTTTTCTTGTCCGCTTAAGCGATGATTTTTGCCACGACGCCGGCGCCGACGGTACGACCACCTTCGCGGATAGCGAAGCGCAGGCCTTCTTCCATGGCGATCGGAGCGATCAGCTTGACGGTGATGGAGACGTTGT
>NZ_JAVXZZ010000008.1:0-1230 GCF_032337135.1 Curvibacter sp. APW13
GGCGGATTCAACCGGTCGATGCAACACACTAACCACCGCATAGGCGGAAGGAGTGTTGCAGATGAAGCGGCGACCCAGGATCTACTACACGGATAGCCAGAAAGCGCTGATGTGGGAGCGCTGGAAGCAAGGCTGGACGCTGCATGAAATCGGCAAGCTCTTCGATCGACCACACACTTCAATCCATCAAATATTTGCACCGACAGGCGGTATACGGCCGGCGCAGCGATCGCGGGCTGCGACTGCGCTGACGTTGGTAGAACGTGAAGAGATTTCCAGGGCACTGGTCACCGGCGAATCAATGCGATCAATTGCCGCCAGGCTAGGACGAGCGCCATCGACGATCAGCCGGGAAATCAAACGCAATGGTGGATACGTTGGTTATCGCGCCAATCAGGCCGACGAAGCGACCTGGGCTCGTGCGCAACGCCCCAAGCCTTGCAAGCTGCGTAAGAACCGCGAATTGGCCCGCATCGTCGCTGACAAGCTGCGCATGCTCTGGTCGCCCGAGCAGATATCAGGCTGGCTCAAGCATACTTATCCGGGCGACGAAAGCCACCACGTGTCACACGAGACCATCTACCGCAGTCTGTTCATCCAAGCGCGTGGCGCCTTGAAGAAGGAGCTGCTGGCGCACCTCAGGCGCACTCGCGGGATGCGTCGATCCCGTCACTACACGCAGAAGACGGCAATTCATGGAAAGATCGCTGATGCCATCTCCATAAGTGAGCGCCCCGCCAGCATTGAAGACCGGGCGGTGCCTGGTCACTGGGAGGGGGATCTTGTCTTTGGCAGCGGCAACAGCCAGATCGCCACGCTGGTGGAGCGCCAGACACGCTACGTGATGTTGGTGAAGCTCAATGGCAAAGACTCGCAGACGGTGGTCAATGCACTCATCAAGAATGCCAGCAAGCTGCCGCAAGAGCTCTACAAGTCGCTGACCTGGGACAGAGGTACAGAGATGCATGCGCACAAGCAGTTCACGGTAGCCACTGATATTCAGGTCTACTTCTGCGACCCACAAAGTCCGTGGCAACGCGGGAGCAATGAGAACACTAATGGGCTGCTCAGGCAGTACATGCCCAAAGGGATGAACCTCTCAGGATTCACCCAGACTCAACTCAATGCAATTGCGAGACAATTGAATGAGAGGCCGCGCAAGACGCTCGGCTTCCATACCCCCGCTGAAATGTTCAGCGAATGTGTTGCATCGACCGGTTGAATCCGCCG